>NZ_CP033043.1:125000-1325000 GCF_003667825.1 Metabacillus litoralis
AGTAGCGAAAGAGGGGTGAGAATCCCCTCCACCGAATGCCTAAGGTTTCCTGAGGAAGGCTCGTCCGCTCAGGGTAAGTCGGGACCTAAGCCGAGGCCGAAAGGCGTAGGCGATGGACAACAGGTTGAAATTCCTGTACCACCTCCTCACCGTTTGAGCAATGGGGGGACGCAGAAGGATAGGGTAAGCGCGCTGTTGGATATGCGCGTCCAAGCAGTTAGGCTGACAATGAGGCAAATCCCGTTGTCGTGAAGGCTGAGCTGTGATGGCGAGGGAATTATAGTACCGAAGTTCCTGATTCCACACTGCCAAGAAAAGCCTCTAGCGAGGTGAGAGGTGCCCGTACCGCAAACCGACACAGGTAGGCGAGGAGAGAATCCTAAGGTGAGCGAGAGAACTCTCGTTAAGGAACTCGGCAAAATGACCCCGTAACTTCGGGAGAAGGGGTGCTTTTTAGGGTGAATAGCCCGGAAAAGCCGCAGTGAATAGGCCCAGGCGACTGTTTAGCAAAAACACAGGTCTCTGCGAAGCCGCAAGGCGAAGTATAGGGGCTGACGCCTGCCCGGTGCTGGAAGGTTAAGGGGAGAGGTTAGCGCAAGCAAAGCTTTGAACCGAAGCCCCAGTAAACGGCGGCCGTAACTATAACGGTCCTAAGGTAGCGAAATTCCTTGTCGGGTAAGTTCCGACCCGCACGAAAGGCGTAACGATCTGGGCACTGTCTCAACGAGAGACTCGGTGAAATTATAGTACCTGTGAAGATGCAGGTTACCCGCGACAGGACGGAAAGACCCCGTGGAGCTTTACTGTAGCCTGATATTGAATTTTGGTACAGCTTGTACAGGATAGGTAGGAGCCTGAGAAGCCGGAGCACTAGCTTCGGTGGAGGCGTCGGTGGGATACTACCCTGGCTGTATTGAAATTCTAACCCACAGCCCTGATCGGGCTGGGAGACAGTGTCAGGTGGGCAGTTTGACTGGGGCGGTCGCCTCCTAAAATGTAACGGAGGCGCCCAAAGGTTCCCTCAGAATGGTTGGAAATCATTCGTAGAGTGTAAAGGCACAAGGGAGCTTGACTGCGAGACCTACAAGTCGAGCAGGGACGAAAGTCGGGCTTAGTGATCCGGTGGTTCCGCATGGAAGGGCCATCGCTCAACGGATAAAAGCTACCCCGGGGATAACAGGCTTATCTCCCCCAAGAGTCCACATCGACGGGGAGGTTTGGCACCTCGATGTCGGCTCATCGCATCCTGGGGCTGTAGTCGGTCCCAAGGGTTGGGCTGTTCGCCCATTAAAGCGGTACGCGAGCTGGGTTCAGAACGTCGTGAGACAGTTCGGTCCCTATCCGTCGTGGGCGTAGGAAATTTGAGAGGAGCTGTCCTTAGTACGAGAGGACCGGGATGGACGCACCGCTGGTGTACCAGTTGTCTTGCCAAAGGCATAGCTGGGTAGCTATGTGCGGAAGGGATAAGTGCTGAAAGCATCTAAGCATGAAGCCCCCCTCAAGATGAGATTTCCCATAGCATTAGCTAGTAAGATCCCTGAAAGATGATCAGGTTGATAGGTCAGAGGTGGAAGCGTGGTGACACGTGGAGCTGACTGATACTAATCGATCGAGGACTTAACCTAATAAAAGCGTAAGCTTAGTGAATTGAATTGTGAATCGTTATCTAGTTTTGAAGGAACATCCTTCAAACTAAATATTATTTGGTGATGATGGCGAAGAGGTCACACCCGTTCCCATGCCGAACACGGAAGTTAAGCTCTTCAGCGCCGATGGTAGTTGGGGGTTTCCCCCTGTGAGAGTAGGACGTCGCCAAGTAAGATGGAAAAAAGATCAGTAGAGATGCTGGTCTTTTTTTGTATAATAAAAAGGTGGGAAAATCGAAGATTTGAATATGAGAAGTGAAAGACTAAATAAGACTACTAGCCAGAGGCTTGGGAGAAGCAAGAAGTTCAAGGAAGCGCAGGGAATGAAGACCGGAGTGTGCGGTCTTGGCACATGAGGATCTGAACGAACAAGCTGACGCGGAGATTCGCCGCTTATCGCAAGCTGATAGTCCGAACGCGGAAGGTAAGCTCTTGCGCCGATGGTAGTTGGGGGTTTCCCCCTGTGAGAGTAGGACGTCGCCAAGTAATAGGAAGAAGATCAGTAGAGATACTGGTCTTTTTTTATAGAATTAAGTGGTGGAAAAATTGAAGATTTGAAATTGAGAAGTAGAAGACTAAATAAGTCAACAAGCCAAAAACAACCCCCGAATAGTCAACTTATAGTGTCTACTATTCGGGGGTAATTGAAAGGGCTGCGTATTTTTATATTAACTATTTAAAGAATGTCAATGTCAGCAACTAAAGCAACAAGGACTTGTAATAGAGCTTGAAGAGAGACTGCAACATCTGTATCAGTAGTTGTAATATTTACATTTCTAGAGTTTTTAATAACTAGGTTTTGTTTATTTAATTGCTTAATATCAGCTTCCTGCAGTAGTTGGTGAGTGATCTTTTCTGCTTGGTCGCTATCAGCAATTGTTAGGTTAACAACTAGAGCGATAGCAGCTTGAATAGCAACCTGTAAAGAAGCAGCAACTTGAGTATCAGTTGAAGATACTTCAATCTCACAAGAGTCTCTTATAATAATTGCTTCAGAAGAGATTTGTTCTGTTTCATTTATTTGATTACTACCTTGAGAACCTGTTTTATCGTCTTCAACGAAGAAATTATTTACATCTAACACCTCTTGGTAAGAATCATTGTTTGTTGACTGACATGATTTCGAGTTTAATTTAGCCCATTTATACGGTTTTGCTAGCATGATCTTAATTCCTCCTTTCGGTGTAATACCATTAGATGTCTTATAGGATATTTTGTGTAGTGTAAGTATCTTGATGATTTAGCCCTTTTAGCTTTTTCGGTAAAGTTCTAAATCTATAAGGAGAATTACCTTGAAATGAATAATTAAGGGAAAACAAGTTTTGAGGAAAACAAAGAATGATGAATAAATTAACTCAACCTAATTACCTGACCAGATGAATTTCAAAAAAATCGCACCTATCTTAAAAGAATACGAGCAAAGACTTGGAGTCTAAGCTCGTATATACACTTAAGCAGTGAAATTGCCATCATAACTTAGCATAACTGCCGATTTAACTGATTCCATATCAGAAATATTATTAATAAATCCTAAATCAGACTCTTTCACGCGAATTTCGTACGTAATTTCAAAGTCATCACCAGGCATAACAGATTTAGATTTAATGGTATGCTTTTGTGAGCTTTCTGCCACGACATGTTCAATTGAATTTTCAATAGATATATCATTATATTTCACGATTAAAAGGTAAGGATTTTCAATTTTAATTTTATTAACAAAAATAAGTAATACAGCTCCAATTAAGATCGAGCCAATAATAACTAGAGGAATAAAGCCTGCGCCACATAGGATACCAGCAACAATTGCCCAGAAAATATACACAATATCCATAGGATCTTTAATAGGTGTTCTAAAACGTACAATCGATAACGCACCAACCATACCAAGAGATAATAGAACGTTTGATGAAATCCCCATGATAATTAAAGCTGTAGCCATCGACATAACAATTAGCGAAATATTAAATGTGTGTGAGTAAATAACACCAGAGAATGTTTTCTTATACACCCAATATATAAAGAGTCCTACAGCAAATGCCACAAGTAACCCGATCAGTGAATCTACTACTGAGAAACTGCTTGTTTTTTCTAAAATGCTAGATTTGAAGATATCATTAAAGTTTAAGTTTTCCATTTTATATTTCCTCCAAGGTGCAATTCTTCTTTTTAATTTATTTATCTATTTCAGCCGTACATTCTACAAATTTGATATTTCGAGTAAGCGCCTGCTCTTAAGTTGCTTACTTGAAGCAAATGTTTGATCATACTTGGCAAATATTCATCAAATTTGACTTCGAGAACGACAATATCAGGATTTGTATCGATCATCGCCAAATCTGGGTTAAGAACATCATTGTTTCGAAAGCTCGTTCGAATAGAGCTATCAAAGGTAATGCGAACATTTCCATGTTTATAAATGAACACCTCCCTTTCATAATCAACAACGGTTACTGGTTTTAACTGAAATAGATTCATTTGATGGTATAACTCTTGTATGAGTGATCTTGAATCATGTTCCATCCAACTAATGTCTCCAAACCGTATTTGTTCATATTCCTCAGCCGTTATTCGGCATTTTTGTTTGAAAGTAAGGTTGTTACGTTTGCTTTTTTTTTCTAAATTCAAGTAGCTTATATTAAAGTCGTATAATCTAACGCGAAATTTATCACGTTCGTAGTAACCTTCTTTTTTCTGATTTAACACTTTATTTTCGAAGTTATCAAAATAAACACTTCGTATTAAATATTTTCCATCACGATTAGCGTGAGGATCTACTTCCATATAATGTTTAAGTTTATTCCGAAGCAGGTAGCATTCCATTTGGGTCATTTCATGCTTTAGTTCTCTTCGGCCTTTTGTTCCGTTTAAGTTCATAGCCTTCATGATTCATGTCTCCTTTTCTCAACTTCCTTGAAACCCATTATTAAGGACGAACCTTAAACAAACCTTAAAAGCTTTAAATTTTATAAAAAATGTTTTTTAAATATATGAAGTTTGAGAATTAGACAGGTGTCTGGTCTTATCTGACAGGGCTTAGAAAAATAAAACAGGCTATCAAGATAATGATAGCCTGTTAAAATACTTTGTTTACTTTTTGGGTAATTTCACGATAAAAGTTGTACCGTTATGCTGGTTTTCACTAACACTAATTGTGCCGTTATGTTGTGTGACAATCCATTGAGCAATGGAAAGACCGAGTCCGGAGCCGCCAGTTTCCCTCGATCGTGCTCGGTCTTCACGATAAAAACGATCAAATATATATTTCATGTTTTGTTTATCAATTCCGATACCTGTGTCAGTCACCTCAATTACGACTTTGTGATCCTCATTATAGGTTTTTACTCCAATGCTATCCCTCTCAGAAGTGTATTTTAGTGCATTATCAAGTAAGATAACTAAGAGCTGATGAAGGCGTTGCTCATCTGCTTCTATTTCAATTTTACTATTTAACTTTAGCCACACATGTTTTTCTTGAGACTCAGCAATGTCCATATAAGGATTGCAGACCTTTTTAATAAAATTGTCTATGCTAACAGAATGCTTATTAAGCTGTGATTCTGCTGAATCAGCTCTTGCTAATGTTAGAAGATCAGATGTTAGCTTTGATAATCTTCTAGTCTCTGAAAGACTAAGGGCTATGTTTTCAAACTTATTCATAATTTTTTCATGTGGGGCTGTAAGCAATAGCTCTAGTTTGTTTTGAATAATTGTAAGTGGTGTTCTTAACTCATGTGATGCATTCTCAACAAACTCTGCTTGCTTGTTCCAGGACTTAATTATTGGCTTCATCATTCTTTTTGAAAGAATATAACTAGCTGAGATTGATAGAATGATGAAAATAGAAGAACAAATAATAATTAAGTTCCCAAAATTGGCTAAAATAGTTTGTTCTGGATCTGTATTAATTAAGAGCTGTACATACTCAACATCGTCACCCTCAGTCTGATCTTCAAAAACAATAGATCGAAAGTTGTAAAGATCATTAATGGTCATATTTGTGATTACATTTACATTTTCTTTATCAAGCTCATACTCCTGAAAATAACTTTCATAAATGGTTGTTCCAATTTCATTTTGATTTACGATCTCACCCTCATTATTCCAATGTAGCATCATAATTCTTGGGTTTGGATTATTGGGACCCTTTCTATCATTAGGATTTTGTGGACCATCATCATCCTCAAAGCGAGGGGGGCGTGCTTCTTCATTTGGAAGATCATCGCTCACTTTTTCTTTAAATGCTAAAAGTTCCTCGTCTGTTTTTGTAAAAAGGGTGCTTTTTACCTGACTAAAAATAATAACACCAAAAATAGTGAAAATCACCGTGAATGAAATGAAGCTAAAAATCATGAACTTTAGCTGTTCTTTTCTAAAAACCTTTTGTTTACCCAAGATCATCACCACTGTCGGATAACATGTAGCCTAATCCACGAAAAGTTTTAATGTATTGATCATAGTTATATTTTTTTAATGTTTTTCTTAAGTTGCTTGCATAAACCTCAACAACTGTTGTTGAAGTATCGGATTCAAATCCCCAAATTCGGTCGAAAATCTGTTCTTTTGTTAATATCGTGTTTTTATTATTGATGAAGTATTCAAGTAAATCAAACTGCTTGCCGTTTAACTTAACAAGTTCTTCGCCTATAGAAGCTGTTTTATATTTTAGGTTTATTTTTAATTCTTTGAAGGAAATGACATTTTCTTTTAAATCTCCGCCAGATCTTCTAACAATAGCTTCTAATCTTAGGAGCAGCTCTTCCCGATGAAACGGTTTGACAAGATAATCATCTGCTCCAACCTTAAATCCTTTAATTTTATCATCAATAGCATCCTTAGCAGTAAGTATAATGACAGGTGTGGTGATTTGCTTTTTTCTTAATTCCTGTAAAACTTCGTACCCGTTCATATTTGGCATCATAATATCTAAAATAATGCAGTCAAAAATATTTTGCTCTGCGAAAAATAATCCTTCTTCACCATCAAAAGCCTGTTCTGTTTCAAACATTTCCTGCGTTGTTTCTTTTATTGTTTGGGATAAGTAGTGATCATCCTCTATAATTAATAACTTCATATTCGTGTTCACCTTCTATTATTTTTCTTCTAATGACATCCTTGAATAGATTTGATTATAGAGGTAATGAATGAAAATGCAAAATGTTTTTTTATGCTTTCCACATTTGGTAGGTGGATCTGCAGGGCAAAACTAAGTGGATCCATTTGATGAACGACAAACCAAGCAGGAAACAGAAGGGAAATGTCGTTCATAGCGTTGATGAACGACAAACCAAGTAAGAAACAGAAGGTGAATGTCGTTCATACGTAAAAAATTCATACTCGAATGAGGTCAAATAACATTTTGACCATCCCCAATCTATAATCAAATTTAAAAAATTAGAAAATGTAAATATTATTAAGTTTTTTAAGGTTTTGTTAAGGTTCATAAAAGATAATGTTAATCACCGGGAAAACAGATTCTGTTTAAGCCCTTCTGGAATCTTAATAAAAGAAAAAAGGAGATCAAAATATGAAGCTTTTAAAAGTAGCCTCCATTCTAATGTCATCAGCACTATTATTTGCATGTGCAAATAATTCAACATCCACAACAGGCACAACAACTGAAACAGCAAGTGCGGATATAGAAAAACTTAACACTTTAATTAGTGAATCTGTTTCTTATAAGGACGATGACTACTATACGAACTATGAAGAAGAAAATCCAACGTACATCGAATTAAATGGTTCTGATGTCTCTTTTGATGCTAATGCATCGGTTCTCTATTCAGAAAATACCTTAACAATTAAAACAGGTGGTACTTACGTGTTAAGCGGAAATTTGGAAAACGGTCAAATCGTTGTGGATGCGGAGGATAAAAATACGGTAAGGCTTGTGCTAAACGGAGTTACGATCAGTTCCACAACAAGCTCTGCTATATATGTACTTAACGCTGAAAAAACAACCATCTCACTAGTTGAAGGCACAGAAAACGTCATAACAGATGCTTCAGAATATGTTTATGAAAATTCCTCTGAAGACGAGCCAAATTCAGCCATTTATAGTAAAGATGATCTTACGATAAATGGAACAGGTAAACTTATCGTGCATGGAAATTATAATAATGGAATTTCTAGTAACGATAAACTAAAGATTACAGGTGGAAATATTCAGATTGATGCTGTTGATGATGGAATAATTGGACGAGACCTTGTTGCTGTAAAGGAAGGAACAGTAACAATTGATGCAGGAGGAGATGGAATAAGGTCTACTAATGATGAAGATGATTTAAAAGGATCTATTGTCATTGAAGGAGGCACTTACGATATTGTATCAGAAAATGATGGAGTACAAGCTGTTGCTTCATTATTAATATCAGATGGTACTTTTAACATAACGACTGGTGGCGGAAGTCCTGAAACAATAACAGTTGCTAACGATATGATGGGAAAAATGGGTGAACAAGGTGAAGTAACAACAACTACTACCACTGAATCCGAAAGTTACAAGGGATTAAAAGCTGTTACGAATATAGTGGTTGGTGGAGGAATATTTACAATTGATTCAAAAGATGATGCTGTACACAGTAATAATACAATAACCATAGCTAGTGGGGACTTATCGGTAGCCTCTGGTGATGATGGAATCCACGCAGATACTTCACTTGTCACATCAGGTGGAAAGATTAAAGTTACGAAAAGTTATGAAGGCATGGAAAGCCAGCTAATTACAATCAATGGTGGAGACATAAACCTCACAACAAGTGATGACGGCATTAATGTTGGTGGAGGTAATGATGGTTCTGGTATGGATATGCATGCAGCATCTGAAAATAACTTGTTACAAATTAATGGTGGTCATATTGTAGTAAATGCAGAAGGTGATGGCCTCGATTCGAATGGATATATTGAAATGACAGATGGAACTGTTCTTGTAGATGGTCCAACCGGAAATGGGAACGGATCACTTGACTATGGTGGAAGTTTTACGATGAGTGGTGGGTTTTTAGTAGCAGCTGGAAGCTCTGGAATGCTCCAAGCTATTGCAGAAGAGTCTTCACAAAACGGAATCTTAATGACATATCCAGAAACACAAGCAGCTGATACACTTATTCACCTGGAAGATAGCGAAGGGAACAGTATTCTAAATTTTGCTCCAGCTAAAGACTATCAAGCGGTTTTCATTAGTTCACCACAATTAATGAAGGAAAGCTCATATTCTCTTTATTCAGGAGGAAAAGCTACAGGGGAAGAAGTAGATGGACTATACACAAATGGCATATACGAAGCCGGAACAAAAATAGTTGATTTCACGATTACTGATACAGTAACTTGGTTAAATGAATCAGGAGTGACAACTGCACAAAGTTCGGGAGGTCCAGGTGGCTTTGGTGGAGGTGCTGGTGGAACAGGAGAAAGACCGCAAATGGGCAATAGAGGCGACATGTTTGCAGACATGGATGAAGAAACAAGAGAAAAAGTGGAAGCAATTATGGAAAAACAAAGATCAGGTGAAATAACTCAAGAAGAAGCTCAAGCTCAGCTGGAAGAACTAGGCGTGGAGATTCCAATTATGAGTGAGCGACCACAAATGAATGAAAATTAAATAATAATTTTTAAGGGTAGAGGTATGGGAATGCTTCTACCCTTTTTATTTGCGATTTTGATGTCATTCAAATAGTATTGAAAACAATAAATTTTGTCGATAACAAAATTAAAACAACATAAAACCAGTAAAATTTAATATAAACAAAAATAAACGGTATTAAAACAAAACAATAAGTAGTATAATCGATAATAAAGAAACCAAAAGGATTGGTTTAATAAGAGTGGGGGTTATTTGAATGAAGGTCTCTCTTTTTATTACATGTCTTGCCGATGTGTTTTATTCCAATGTTGGTAAGCATACTGTAGAGCTTTTAGAAAAACTCGGTTGTGAAGTGGATTTTCCAGAGCAACAAACATGCTGTGGACAGCCTGCCTATAATAGCGGATATCATAAGGAAACAAAAGAAGTGGCTAAGCATATGATTCGGACGTTTGAAAAATCAGATTATGTTGTAGGTCCTTCTGGATCTTGTGTAGCGATGCTTCATGAATACAGTCATTTATTTAAAGATGAGCCCGTTTGGAAAGAAAAAGCAGAAAAACTAGCGGATAAATCTTACGAATTAACTCAATTTATCGTTGATGTTTTAAAAGTAGAAAGCGTGAATGCTAGTTTACCAGCATGTGCAACGTATCATAAATCCTGCCATATGACACGCTTACTCGGAGTAAAAGATGCTCCAGGAAAGCTTTTAGAACAGGTGGAAGGATTGGATATAAAACCTCTTCCTAATAGTCATGATTGCTGCGGATTTGGGGGAACATTCTCAGTGAAAATGGTCCCTATTTCAGAGCAAATGGTAGATGAAAAGGTCCGACATGTTGAAGAAACAGGTGCTGAAGTACTCATTGGGGCTGATTGTGGCTGCTTAATGAATATCGGAGGTAGAATTAATCGTAAAGGTAAGCCTATTAAGGTGATGCATATAGCCGAAGTATTGAATAGCGAGGTGAAGTAAGGTGGCCATGAAAATTAGCGATGATAAATTCTTTGATCGTGTTGAAAAAGGTGTTAACAATACATTTATGCGCAGTGCTGTTGCATCCGCTCAAGAAAGAATGCAAGGAAAACGGCTAGCTGCAACAGAAGAGCTTGGGAATTGGGAAGAATGGCGAAAGCTCGGGGAAGAAATTAGAACTCATACACTAGAAAATCTCGACTACTATTTAGAACAACTTAGTGAAAACGTTGTAAAACGTGGAGGTCATGTATTTTTTGCTTCAACAAAGGAAGAAGCAAATGAGTACATTACAAAGGTAGCGAAAGAGAAGCAAGCCAAAAAAGTGGTTAAGTCAAAGTCAATGGTAACAGAGGAAATTCATTTAAACAGTGCTTTAGAAAAGGCTGGCTGTGAAGTGGTTGAAACAGATTTAGGTGAATACATTCTGCAGCTTGATGATCATGATCCACCATCACATATTGTTGTACCTGCTCTTCATAAAAACAAAGAACAAATTCGTGACACGTTTAAAGAAAAACGAGGCTATGATAAATCAGAAATTCCAGAAGAACTTGCTCTTTTTGCTAGAGAACAGTTAAGACAAGAATTTTTAAGTGCGGATCTAGGCATTACAGGGTGTAACTTTGCAGTTGCAGAATCTGGTTCTATTAGTCTCGTAACGAATGAAGGAAATGCTGGTCTTGTAACCGCTTTACCCAAAGCGCAAATTACCGTTATGGGAATGGAGCGGATCGTTCCAACATGGGAAGAACTTGATATCATGGTAAGTCTACTTTGCAGAAGCTCTGTTGGACAAAAATTAACTAGCTACATTACAGGACTAACTGGACCAAAAGATGAGGGTGACGTTGATGGACCTGAAGAATTCCATCTCGTTATCGTCGATAATGGACGTTCAAATATTTTAGGAACAGAATTCCAAAGTGCTTTACATTGTATTCGTTGTGCAGCTTGTGTGAATGTATGCCCTGTTTATCGCCATGTTGGTGGACATTCATATGGCTCAATTTATGCAGGTCCAATTGGTGCGGTATTATCACCGTTGCTTGGTGGATATGAGGATTACAAGGAACTGCCTTATGCATCATCATTATGTGCAGCCTGTACAGATGCCTGCCCTGTAAAAATACCTCTTCATGAACTATTAATTAAGCATCGTAGAAAAATTGTAGAAGATGAAAAGAAATCACCATTTGGAGAAAAGCTAGCAATGAAAGGTTTTCAGCTTGCGGCGAGTTCACCAAGTCTTTATAAAACAGGAACTAAATCAGCTTCTTCCGTTATGGCACCTTTTACAAAGGAAAATAATATCCAAAAAGGACCTGGCCCAATGAAGCCATGGACAGATGTACGTGATTTTCCAGCTCCAAGTAAAGAAAGATTCCGAGACTGGTATAAAAAGAGAGAAAAGGGAGGGAAATAAGATGGCAGAAGGACAAATTCATCATCGAGATTTCTTTCTTAGTACGGTTGCTGAAAAGCTAGGAAGAGAAAGGAGAAAAACAGTCACAAAACCACAATGGACAACAACCCCTCAGTATGATGTATTGAAAGATGCTTCACAGGATGAATTAGTGGAAGTACTTAAGAAGCATTGTGAAGTAATTCATACTCAGTTTATTGAAACGAGCTTGGACAAACTAACAGAGAAAATTCGTGAGGTTTTTGAACAGTACGAAGTAGCCAGTGTTGTTACATGGAAAGATGAACGTCATAAAGAGTTTGGGTTAGAAGAGAATCTATTAGACAAACTTCCTCAAGAAAATATTGACGTTCATATTTGGGATCCTGTTCTTAAAGAGAAAAATATTGAAGCAGCAGAAAAAGCAGATGTTGGGATTACCTTTAGTGATATTACTCTAGCAGAATCAGGTACAGTTGTATTATTCAGTAGCAAAAATAAAGGGAGATCTGTTAGCTTATTACCTAAAACATATATTGCTATTGTTCCTAAAAGTACTTTAGTTCCTAGAATGACACAAGCAACTGCTTATATTAACAAACAAGTAAAGGAAGGCAAAAACATCTCATCTTGTATTGATTTTATTACAGGTCCAAGTAATAGTGCTGACATTGAATTGAACCTTATCGTTGGGGTTCATGGACCAATTAAAGCAACATATATTCTTGTTGATGATACAGCGAGACTCCCATGAGTGGGGGGGTTATCCCCATTCATGGTTAGCGAGACTTATCGGATCTTAACGGGCAGTTATCCCCCACCTATCTTCATTGCTTCTCTAGAATCTTTAGGTGGGGGGTTACTGCCCGTTAAGAATGGGATAAATAAATTCAAAAATAAACAAAAAACTTATTCAAAAATAAACAAACATAGTATATAATAAAAAACAGATAAACAAACAAAAACAGATACGAAACAATAGAGGAGGAAATACAGTGGTACAAAGTTTATGGAATAAAGAGAAAGCAGCTTCAATATCTCAAGGAGTAGAAGAGCTTGTATATCGTTCTAATTTAATTGGTTCAGATCGTGCTGTATGTAACTGGGGTGGTGGAAACACTTCAATGAAAACAATTGAAAAAGATTTCCGTGGCCGTGACGTAGAAGTGATGTACGTAAAAGGTAGTGGATCAGATTTAGCGACGATGAAAGCACACAACTTTACTGGCTTAAGAATGGAAGATATTCGTCCATTAATCGAACGTGACGAAATGCCAGACGAAGAGATGGTTGCTTACCTTGCACATTGCATGATCGATAGCAAGCATCCACGTGCATCCATCGAAACTCTATTACATGCATTCTTACCGTTCAAGCATGTTGACCATACACACCCAGACGCAATCATCGGTCTTTGCTGTGCAGACAATGGCCGCCAAATTGCTGAAGAAATTTACGGAGATCGTTTCGTGTGGGTGCCATATGTACGCCCAGGATTCACACTTTCAAAAATGATCGCAGAAGGTGTTAAAAACAATCCAAACGCAGAATTAGTCTTAATGGAAAAACACGGTCTTGTTGTTTGGGGAGAAACAGCTGAAGAAAGCTATGAAAAAACAATTTCTGTTATTAACGAGGCAGAGCAATATATTCAAGCTAGATTAGTAGAAGAAAATGTATTTGGTGGACAAAAATTCGAAGCACTTTCTGAAGAAGATCGTAAAAACGCTTTAGCACAAGTTATGCCAGTAATTCGTGGTGCAGTTAGCGAAGAGAAGAAAATGCTTTTAACTTATGATGATGCAGAAGATGTTCTTCAATTTGTAAACAGCCATAATGCTCCAGAATTATCTCAAGTTGGTGCAGCATGTCCAGATCACTTAGTTCATACAAAAATGACACCATTATTCATTGACTGGAATCCACAATCTGAGGATGTTGCTAGCTTAGTAGAAAAAGTAAAAGCTGGAATCGATAGCTTTAAAGAAGAATACAAAGCATACTTCGAAAGAAACAAAAACGAAGGTGACAAAATTTCTGAAACAGCTCCACGTGTTATTTTAATTCCTGGTATTGGAATGGTGAACACGGGTAAAAACGTAGCTATGGCTAACGTAAGTGGTGCTTTATATCACCGTGCAATCGCAGTTATGAAACGTTCTACAACTTTAGGAAACTTTGTTTCTTTAAGTGAAAATGAATCATTTAATGTAGAATACTGGCCATTAGAGCTTTATAAATTATCTTTAGCTCCAGCAGAAGCTGAGTTTTCAAGACAGGTAGCATTTGTAACAGGTGGTGCTGGTGGGATTGGTAGCGAAACTTGCCGACAATTTGTAGCAGAGGGTGCTCATGTTGTGATCGCAGACCTTAACCTTGAAGGTGCTCAAAAGGTAGCGACAGAAATCAATGAGCAATACGGAGAAGGCCGCGCTTTAGCTGTGAAAATGGATGTTACGAGTGAAGAAGCGGTACAAGAAGCATTCAAGCAATCTGCTTTAACATACGGTGGTGTAGATATTATCGTAAACAATGCAGGTTTAGCAACTTCAAGCCCGTTCGATGAAACATCATTAAAAGAATGGAACCTAAACATGAACGTTCTAGGAACTGGTTATTTCTTAGTAGCACGTGAGGCGTTCAAACAAATGAAATCACAAGGTACTGGCGGAAACATGGTGTTTATCGGTTCGAAAAACTCTGTATATGCTGGTAAAAATGCAGCAGCATACAGCTCTGTTAAAGCAATGGAAACTCATCTTGCAAGATGTATTGCAGCTGAAGGTGGAGAATTTGGTATCCGTGTAAACTCAGTTCTTCCAGATGCAGTGCTTCAAGGATCAGCAATTTGGGGATCAAGCTGGAGGGAAGAACGTGCAGCAGCATATGGTATTCACCCGGATCAACTAGAAGAGCACTATCGTAAACGTACAACATTACTAGTGAACATCTATCCTAAAGATATTGCACAATCCATTTTATTCTTTGCCTCATCTAAATCAGACAGAACAACTGGATGTATGCTAACAGTTGATGGTGGAGTTCCAGCAGCATTTACTAGATAAAAAAAACAAACAAGGTGTAAAAGAAGATTGTTTCTCTTACACCTTGTTTTATAGACAATAATGTAAGCGCATAAGCACTAAAAACAATGCGTTCTACCCTATTCTATGTCATAATAATATCTAGAGCCTACAAGCGTAAGAGCTGACTCTTTAAGCAAGTAAGCTCATCTCATAATTAAAATTTTTCAGTGTGAGTTTTAGGAGGCAAACCGAGATGCTTGTAGCAGAAAGACATCGGAAAATCGTCGATGTTGTAAATGAAAAATTAAGTGTCCGAGTTACTGAATTAAGTAAGCTTTTTAAGGTAACAGAGGAAACAATCAGACGCGATTTGGAGAAATTAGAAAAAGAAAATCTACTACGCCGAAGTCATGGCGGTGCAGTTAGTATACAAGACGAACAAACAGAAGTTTCTTATACCGAAAGAGAAATTACGAATGCCGCTGAAAAGAGAGCAATTGCTGTAGAAGCGGTAAAGCTCATTCAGCCTGGTGATCAGATCGTGCTAGATGCAAGCACAACAGCATGGTATATGGCAAAAGAAATGCCGGACGTTCCATTAACTGTGTTAACAAATTCTATAAAAGTAGCAGTAGAACTTAGTAAAAAAGAACAAGTTCGTGTAATTTCCACTGGTGGAATGCTTCAGCCAAAGTCACTATCCTATGTTGGGCCATTAGCAGAAAGATCACTTAATATGTATCACGTAAATAAAGCATTTATTTCGTGTAAAGGTGTTCATATTGAAGCAGGATTAAGCGACTCAAACGAATGGCAGGCTCTTTTAAAAAGACAAATGATGTCAATATCAGATCAAACGATTTTAATGGCTGATTCTACGAAGTTTGGAGTACGAACATTTGCACAAATTACAGAAATCCAGAAAATCAGCTATGTAATCACTGACTCACTAATCAAAGAAAGCTATATCAGTGGGTTAGAGGAAAAAGGTGTACAGTTTAATACAGTGATGGTAAACGGATAACACATTTTACATGTTATCTGGATTTCACTTTAAAATCACCTCTATTTTAAGCGAATTTATATAGGGGAAGTTTGTCCTTCATTACTGATAGCGATGAAGGGCTTTTTACTCTTTTAATGAGTTTTTAGGATCATTAAAAGCTATGTTTGAGGTGAGTGCTGGTTGAGTTTTTCTTTAGTGGAATGAACTGGGGAAATAGTGAGAAGAAGAGCGAGCAGTTGTCTTGATAATGCAGGAATCGGGACAAGAAAAGAGCGGGAGATCGGGAATCTGTCTCTGTCTCGATAGTGTTGGAATCGGGACAAGAAAAGAGTTGAAGATCGGGAATCTGTCTCGATAGTGCGAGAATCGAGACAAAAACAGTACCAAAGAGCGATCATCTGTCCCGATAGTGCGAGAATCGAGAC
Source organism: Metabacillus litoralis (assembly GCF_003667825.1). Taxonomy (NCBI): domain Bacteria; kingdom Bacillati; phylum Bacillota; class Bacilli; order Caryophanales; family Bacillaceae; genus Metabacillus; species Metabacillus litoralis. The sequence continues at coordinate 141,067 of NZ_CP033043.1, forward strand.
AAAAACAGTACCAAAGAGCGATCATCTGTCTCGATAGTGCGAGAATCGGGACAAAAACAGTTTCGAAGAGTGGGCATCTGTCCCGATAGTGCGAGAATCGGGACGAAAAAAGTTCTGAAGAGGTAGCATCTGTCCCGATAGTGCGAGAATCGAGACAAAAACAGTACTGAAGAGTGGGCATCTGTCCCGATAGTGCCAGAATCGGGACAAAAACAGTCCCGAAGAGGTATCATCTGTCCCGATAGTGCGAGAATCGAGACAAAAACAGTCCCGAAGATCGATCATCTGTCCCGATAGTACCGGAATTGGGACAAAAACAGTTTCGAAGAGTGAGGATCTGTCTCGATAGTACCAGAATCGAGACAAAAACAGTCCCGAAGAGGTATCATCTGTCTCGAAAGTGCCAGAATCGAGACAGAAACAGTCCCGAAGAGATACCATCTGTCCCGATAGTACCGGAATCGAGACAAAAACAGCCCCGAAGAGGTATCATCTGTCCCGATAGTGCCAGAATCGAGACAGAAACAGTCCCGAAGAGATACCATCTGTCCCGATAGTACCAGAATCGAGACAAAAACAGTCCCGAAGAGGTAACATCTGTCCCGATAGTGCCAGAATCGAGACAGAAACAGTCCCGAAGAGATACCATCTGTCCCGATAGTACCAGAATCGAGACAAAAACAGTCCCGAAGAGGTATCATCAGTCCCGATAGTGCGAGAATCGAGACAAAAACAGTACCAAAGAGCGATTATCTGTCCCGATAGTACCGGAATCGAGACAAAAACAGTACCAGAACCACATATATCTCAAAAACGAGGGATTAAGATGAAATCCAATCTTTTACAAGAGCTCATCCAACTTAATGATGAAGAAAAACTGATTCTTCAGCAAAAACACGAAGTTCAAAAGGAGCTCTACACGAGCCAAGAAAGCTTCGTTGTTGAAGGTGAGAAATTTCTAAACAATAATACGATGATTATGGTAAGGAAGCATACGAGATTTATACATTTTCCAAAGCATAAGCACAATTATATTGAAGTGAATTATGTGTTTAACGGCTCATTGAATCAAACGGTCGGGAACGAAAGGTTAGAGCTTAGAAAAGGTGATATTTTGTTTCTCAACCAGCATATTGAACATGAACTCGAAGCTTGTGGAGAAGAAGACATTATTATTAATTTTATTATTAAGCCTGAATTTTTCTCGTTTGTTTTTTCTTATTTAACGACTGAGAATTTAATAACGAATTTTTTAATTAATAGTTTATTCGATCACACGCAAAACGGACAATATCTTTATTTCGCTGTATCGGAAATAGAGAGTATCCAAGAATTGATAGGAAAAATTATCGTTGAAATTATGAATCCTTCGATGATGTCGGAATCAACGATAAAATTGTATATGGGTTTACTTATGGTTGAGCTTATAAAGAATTCTGATAAAGTAAAATATAAAGACGATACTCATCGACATCAACTGATTGTTGAATCATTAAAATATATAGAAGAAAAATACAAAGACGCCTCCTTATATGAGTTATCAGAAAAACTTCAGCAGCCTCATTACTCATTGAGTAAAGAAATAAAAAAAGCGACTAGTTATACATTTAAGGAACTTGTACAAGAAAAAAGATTAAGCGTGGCAAGGGACCTATTAGAAAATACATCACTAGCTATTACCTCGATTATTGAAGAGGTTGGATATGAAAATATTAGTTATTTTTATCGAGTGTTCAAAAGCAAATACGGATATACACCAAAGCAGTTTCGCGAACAATTAACAAAAGGATAGCTATATCACTACTAGGTATTAGTAGGGGATATAGCTTTTTTGTTTTTAAAGATTTTGGCAAATAAGGACAATAAAAATGTTTAATCACGATATAGGAAACATTTAAAAACTAGTTTATTATGTAATAAAGCAAGCGTTTTCAATGAAGAGGTGAAGAAAATGACAAAATATAGCTTAGCGGTAGATATTGGGGCTTCAAGCGGAAGATTAATTCTTGGCCATATTGAAGATGGCAAATTACAACTAAATGAAATACACCGTTTTGAAAACAATATCGTGAAAAAGAATGATCACTTTTGTTGGGATATTGAAACCTTATTTTCTGAAATCAAAACAGGAATTAAAAAGTGTCATGACCTTAATATAAAGCCAGACAGTATTGGCATTGATACATGGGCGGTTGACTTTGTTCTATTAGATGAACATGACAATTTATTAACAGATGCCGTAGCCTATCGCGATCCTCGTACAGATGGCATGATGGAGGAAGTATTTACTATCATTCCAAAAGAAAAACTATACTTTGAGACTGGTATTCAATTTCAAAAGTTTAATACAATTTATCAATTATATGCATTAAAACAAAAATCACCTGATGTGCTGAAAAAGGCAAAATCATTTTTAATGATCCCTGAGTATCTTAACTTTTTACTAACTGGTAAAAAGGCTAACGAATATACAAATGCTACTTCAACACAATTAGTAAATGCATTTACTAAGCAGTGGGATCATGAAATGCTTGATAAATTAGGTATTAACAAAGAAATGTTTCATGAAATACTGCCTCCTAAAACCGTTTTAGGAACATTGTCAGAAGAGCTAGTATGTGAATTTGGTTTTGATATGAACGTAGTTTTACCTGCAACACATGATACTGGTTCTGCTGTAATCTCAGTTCCTGAATTAGAGGATACGATTTATTTAAGCTCTGGAACATGGTCATTAATTGGAGTGGAAAATCGTTTTCCAATTTGTGTTCCAAAGGCACTTCAATATAATTTTACAAACGAAGGCGGTATCGACTATCGCTATCGTTTCTTGAAAAATATTATGGGACTTTGGATGATTCAAGAAGTAAAACGTAACTATCATGATGAAATTTCTTTTGCTGAATTTGTAGAGTTGGCTGAAAAAGAAGAGGATTTTCAATCTATCGTAAATGTGGATGATGATCGCTTCTTAAAGCCTGAAAATATGGTAAGTGAAATTCAAAAATATTGTAAGGAAACAAATCAACACATCCCACAAACACCAGGACAGATTGCAAAATGTGTGTATGATAGTTTAGCAGATAGCTATAAACGTGCGATCAGTGAAATAGAGGAAATTTTTGAGAAAAGTTTTCCAAGAGTGAATGTAATTGGTGGTGGCTGTCAAAACGAAATGCTTAATCAATTACTTGCAAATGTAACAAATAAAGAAGTATGTGCTGGTCCAGTGGAAGCAACAGCTATTGGAAACATTGTGGCACAACTAATGGCGTTAGAAGAAGTGGAAGATATTCAACAAGCTAGAGCATTAATTAAAGATTCATTCGAAGTAAAAACATATAAACAACAATACGTGAGAGGATGATCAATATGTCAGTTAAAGAAAGCTATGAATTAGCAAAGAAAGAATATGAAAAATGGGGAATTAATGTTGATGAAGTGCTTCAACAACTACAACAAGTACCAATCTCAATTCATTGCTGGCAGGGCGATGATGTTGGTGGCTTTGAAGTAAACAAAGGGGAGTTATCTGGAGGAATTGACGTTACAGGAAATTACCCTGGCAAAGCTAGAACACCTGAAGAATTAAGAAGTGACTTAGAAAAGGCTTTATCATTAATTCCAGGAAAACACCGTGTAAATCTTCATGCTATTTATGCTGAAACAAATGGTGAAGCTGTAGAGCGTGACAGATTAGAGCCTAAACACTTTGAAAACTGGGTGAACTGGGCAAAAGAACACGGACTAGGACTTGATTTTAACCCAACATTATTTTCACATGAAAAATCTGCTGATGGCCTAACACTATCACATCCAGACCCAGAAATCCGTGAATTTTGGATTAATCACTGCATTGCTAGCCGAAAAATTGCTGAATACTTTGGGAAAGAATTAGGAACACCAGCTTTGACGAATGTTTGGATTCCTGATGGTTATAAAGATGTACCAAGCGATCGTCTAACACCAAGAGTTCGATTAAAAGAGTCTCTAGATAAAATTTTTGAAGTTGAAATTGATGAGCAATACAATATCGATGCTGTAGAAAGTAAATTATTTGGCATTGGTTCAGAGGCATATGTTGTTGGATCTCACGAATTTTACATGGGTTACGCATTAAAAAATAACAAGCTATGCTTATTAGATACTGGACACTATCACCCAACTGAAATGGTATCTAACAAGATCTCTTCTATGCTTTTATACAGCGATAAACTAGCATTGCATGTTTCAAGACCAGTTCGTTGGGACAGTGACCATGTTGTTACACTTGATGACGAGCTAAAAGAAATCTCACTTGAAATCGTTCGTAATGATGCATTAGACAAAGTGATGATTGGTCTTGATTTCTTCGATGCAAGCATTAACCGTGTAGCAGCATGGACGATCGGAACTCGTAATATGATTAAATCTTTACTATACGCAATGCTTGTACCAAACAATCACTTAAAACAGCTTCAAGAAGAAGGAAACTTTACGGAAAGATTAGCTTTAATGGAAGAGTTTAAAACATATCCATTTGGAGCAATTTGGGATTACTATTGTGAGCAAATGGGTGTTCCTGTAAAGGAAACTTGGTTGGAAGATGTGAAAAAGTACGAAAAGGAAGTTCTGTCGCAAAGATAATTAAATAGACAAATTGAGTAAAGCACAACAAAAATGATATTGCGTTGTGCTTTTTCGATTTTGAATAATTTACTTTACTAATAGCTGGAAAGACTCATATAAAAAATCATTCATAACAAATAAAATCATAGAATATTCAAAAGAAATCAAACATATGGTATTCTTTAAATAAAAAGAAATAGTATAATATATAGATAATAAGTCTCATAAGGGGGACAATGATGGTTAAAAAGCTTTTTTCCTTTCAAGTTTTATTGTTGTTATTTGTAAGCGGTTGCAACTTTGGTGCGGCTAACAAAAATGAATATAAGGTTTTGTATACAAATGAACCATCACAACAGGACGATGAAAAGCAGCAGCCTTCTGATTATACAGTTGCCATTATACCAAAAGTCATAAATATACCATATTTTAATGCGGTTGAAGAAGGAGCAATGGAGGCAGGGAAGGACTTAGGAGTAAAGGTCATTTATAAAGGTCCAACCATCGCAGATTCCGAGCATCAAATAAAAATCATTGATGAACTTATACAAAATGAGGAAGTAGATGTTATTGCTGTATCTGCTAATGATCCAGAAAAGCTAGTTCCTGTCTTAAAAAAAGCACAAAATCATCAAATTAAGGTCATTACATGGGATGCAGATACGATGCCGGAAGCAAGAGATTTTTTCATCAATATGGTTAATCCTGAAACTTTAGGAAGACATTTAATGGATACACTCGCATGGAATGTGGATGAACAAGGGGAATTTGCAATAATGACAGGAGCAAATTCAGCCTCAAATCTTAATGAATGGTTGAAGTGGATTAAGCAGCATCAAAAAGAATACTATCCTAATATGAAATTAGTGGAAATTGCTGCTACAGATGATGACCCTAATAAGGCATACTTAATCGCTAAGCAGCTGATAAAAGATTATCCTAACCTAAAAGGAATTATTGGCAACTCATCGGTTGGACCGCCGGCTGCGGCACAAGCAGTAAAAGAGACCGGAAAAGCGGGTTCAATAGCGGTAGTAGGTTTGTCGCCTCCAAATCCAATGAACGAATATTTAAAAGATGGCTCTGCTCAAATTATTACATTATGGAGCCCGAAAAAGCTAGGTTATTTAACAGTTGCACTTAGTAAGAACATTGTAACGGGTTCTTATCCTTATGATAATCAGGAGATTCCTGGTGTTGGAAAAATTAGAAGAATTGACGATGTTGTCATAATGGGAGAACCAATCGATTTTACAAAGGAAAATGTTGATCAATATGATTTTTAAACATCTTAGTTTAAGAAACTATAAATTAATGACAAAGCTAATGATTACGTATATGATTCTAACCGTTATTCCAATCTCGATAATAGGTTATATCGCTTATAGCCAGTATACAAAGTCAATCGAGAAGCAAGTTGGAGAATATATCCCAAAATTATTAGAACAAGCAAATGAAAATATTGAAAATCAATTAAATGAAGTAAGACAGCTGCCGGATGCACTATATAATTCTTCTCAAGTTATAGAGGTTCTTCGTAAGGATTCTTTTCAAAATAAGTCTACTATTTTAAAAGATGAATTCTTAGTAAATAGTTATCTTTCAAGAACATATATTAATGGGGGAAACAGTGATATACTCGGTGTCTTTCTTTTATCCAAAAACAGATTATTTACGAGTACAAAAACATCGTTTACCGGATTAGGACTAGAATCTTCTTCTTTACCTTACGGACAGGATATTGAACTAAATGGGAGGGAAGAAATCATTCTTCCTTATCAAACAAATTTAGAATTTAAAGGTAATCCACCTTTCATTGTGCTGATGCGACAATTGAGAGATTATGAGAATCAGGAGAATCTCGGAACGATTCTTATTGCAATAGATTTGTCTTTTTTCGAAAAAGCTCTTAACAATTTAAAGGAAGATAAGAACTCAAACATTTGGATAACAGATCCTGATGGGAGAATTATTTACCATACAAACCCTACATTAATTGGAGAATATGATCAAAAAAATGAGAGCTATCCGAATATTAATGGAAGCTTTAAAACGACGTTATTAGATGAAAATCATTTAATAAGTACGGAGGGTTTTCACCAATATGATTGGAGAGTATTCCATAGTATCGCATTAAAAGATCTAACAAAGGAGACAGACGCGGTTCGATATGGAACAATCATTGCGTTTATAATTGTTGTTTTCTTGAGCATTGTTATTTCAATTATTCTTGCTTGGAATGTGTCAAATCCTTTAAAAAAACTAACAAAATTAATGAAGCAGGTTGAAAAAGGTAATTTTAATGTGGACCTTTCAATTCATTCAAGAGATGAGATTGGAACCCTAGCAAAAAGCTTTAATTCGATGATTACCGAAATCAACACATTGATTAAAAAGAATTACAAAATTGAACTGCGGCAGAAGAATGCAGAGCTATATGCCTTACAATCACAAATTAATCCACATTTTATGTACAATACGCTTGAAACAATTGGATATGCAGTTGAGGAAGAAGAAACAGAGTCTGTTATAAAAATGGTAACGTTATTAGGGAAAATGTTACGATATTCCCTTAATAACAAGGACAAAGTTGTTCCGATTTCATTTGAATTAACTCATACAACCAATTACTTAACGATCCAAAAATTTAGATTTGAAGATCGAATTTCGTTTGAAATTAATGAAAACGTTAATACCAATCAGTTTTATATTCCAAAATTTATTATGCAACCCATCATAGAAAATTCGATTAAATATGGTCTTGATCAACATGAGACATGCATCATTATCATCACGATTGATAAAACCTCAGATAATGAAATCGTAATAAGAATAAAAGATAATGGACCTGGAATTAATGAAAAGGTATTAGAAAAGTTGAATACTTCTCTTCGAAAAGACCCAATGGCAGGACGAGACTCTAGCTTTGGATTAATTAATGTTCATGCAAGAATCTCGATGATTTTCGGTGAACCATACGGGCTGGAAGTAAATAGTAGAACATATGAAGGAACAGAGGTTATTTTAAAATTACCGATGGTAACAGAAGGAGAAGTGCTAGACATGACGGGAGGTGAGGATATTGCCTAGAAGTATTAAAACAATACTTGTTGATGATGAAGCCCGACTTAGACGTGGCGTTGAAAGATTGGTTAAAGCTCAAGGTGAAGATTGGGAGATAGTTGGAAGCTTTAGCAGTGGTGACGAGTGCTTGAAGCTTGTTCAAGAGCAAAACCTTCACTTTGATTTGTTAATAACTGATGTAAAGATGCCTGGGATTGATGGGTTAACTCTAATTAAAGAGCTAAAGCAAATAGCCTCCTTTCATGCTATGGTCATTAGCGGTTTTGATGATTTTCAATTTCTTCAAACAGCCATTCGGGAAGGGGCAAGTGATTATCTAATTAAACCAATTGATCGCGATGATTTTAACAAACAATTAGAAAAGATAAAAAACAAAATTGTTTCCAACTGGCATGACTCACAGTATCTAGAGGAAGTACAGCTTAAAGCATCACAACTAACTCATGTGAAGCAATTGCAGTTATTAAGTGAAATGACCTGGAAGCAGGACTTGTCTCAACTTGAATGGACAAAGGATTTTCCGAATGGGCAATACCTGCTAATGTATATAAGCATGGATAATCTATCAAGTAAGTCAAAGTTATTTCAAAAGGAAGATTGGAAAGCGTGGAGCTTTGCCTTAGATAATATTTGTGAAGAAATGACAGAGAACTTAAGTTCTTCTTTTAATATTATATGGAGATGGAAGGGAGAAGATTTATCCTTTTGGATGCTCCTACATGGTCAAGATTCTATCCAAGAAGAATCCTTTGTGCGTGAGACAATTCAGTTTGCGGATAAGGTAAAACAAAATATTAAGAAGTACACGCCATTTACATGTTCAATTGCAGTTAGTAGAAAAATAAATGATCTCACATTACTGGCCAGTTTGAAGGAAGAATTGCTTACTTATATTCAATTTCGTTTGCTTCTTGGGCATAACCAGGTCATTACAAGTGCGACCATTGAAGAGTGTAAAAGTAATAAAAAGGGATCTAATAGTAAAGAAATTGAAAATAGGATAAATAAAATCCTTTTATCGTTGGATAGTAAAGACCAAAGCAAAATAAACCACGAAATTTCCAATTTCTTAAATATGTTTCAAACACTAAGCTCTCCTGAAGAAATTGAGCAATCACTACAAGTGTTTGGAATCCGAATGATCAATTATATTATGAAGCATTCTCAAGAAAACGATGAAATACCTTTGCTGGATGAGTTGTTCGGGTTAATTAAGAAAACCGGGAACCTTCTAGAGTTAAGAAATGAAGTGTACCATTGGATTAAAAAGGTTCTTGGTATTATCATACGGAATAATGAAGTACAACATGTTGAACACATTGATGTAGCAAAAAAATGGATTATAAAACATCTAGAACAGAACATCACGATCCAAAAAATTGCAAGTCAAGTCTATATGAATCCAACGTATTTTTGTGAATACTTTAAAAATCAAACCGGGGAAACGGTACTAGACTTTGTAACAAGAGCACGAATTGAAAAAGCACGAGATCTTCTAGTAAACACAAACCTTAAAATTTATGATATTTCAGAGAAAGTTGGATATTCAGACACGAAATATTTTAGTAAGCTATTTAAAAAGCATTACGGTGAAACACCATCAAAATATAAAGAGAAGGTCTTTTTGGACCAAAGCTGACTCCCTATGAAAAGGGAGTTTTTTTATTGTTTTTAAAAACATCAGAAAGTTAACCCCCTAAACCGAAAATCGTCTCCTACTACAACAATTCAATGTTTATTAAGATGTATGTAAGCGATAACAATTAAAGAAAATTACAAGCTAAAGTGTTTAGCAATTAACGATATTATAAGCGATATCATCTGGTTAGGAGTGAAACTATGTCTGACTATGTTCTTGAGCTAAATGGAATTACAAAGGAGTTTCCTGGTGTAAAGGCACTTGATAATGTCCATTTTAAGCTCAAAGCAGGAGAAATACATGCCCTAATGGGGGAAAATGGTGCTGGTAAATCAACATTTATTAAAGTCATCACAGGTGTTCACGCACCTAACGAAGGAGATATGTTCTTAAATGGCGAAAAGGTGTCATTTACAAATCCAAAGGATGCACAGAAAAAGGGAATTGCCGCCATTTATCAACATGTAACTAATTATCCGGATTTGAGTGTAACAGAAAATATTTTTATGGGACACGAAAAGATTCAAAAAGGAACGAAGCGCCTGCTTTGGAAAGAAATGCATAAAGAGGCTCGAGCTATTTTACAAGATTTAGGTTCTTCAATTGATCCAAAATCTGAAATGGGTTCACTTAGTGTGGCGCAGCAGCAAATTGTTGAGATTGCAAAAGCGATTTCTACAAATGCAAAAATTATCATTATGGATGAACCGACAGCTGCTTTAACAGCAAGGGAAAGCGAAGAGTTATATAAAATTACGGAGCGGTTAAGAGACCAAGGAGCATCGATCATCTTTATCTCACATCGTTTTGAAGATATGTATCGTCTGGCAAGTCAAGTGACTGTTTTTCGAGATTCTAAATATATCGGTTCTTGGGGAGTTAACGAAATCACCAATGATCAACTCATTGTAGCTATGGTTGGACGTGAAATTACTCAAGTTTATCCAACAAAGAAAAACAAAATCGGTGAAAAACTACTTGAAGTGAGAAACTTAGGGAAAATGGGCTATTATGCAGATATTTCCTTTACCCTTCACAAAGGAGAAATTCTTGGCTTAACAGGCTTAGTTGGAGCTGGGCGTACTGAGGTTTGTCAATCATTGTTTGGCATTACAAGCTATGACCGTGGAGAAGTCTATTTAAAAGGTCAACAGATTTCGATTAAAAACCCTAAGAGTGCCATGAATTTAGGTATTGGTTATTTACCAGAAGATCGTCAATTACAGGGTCTTGTCTTGGATTGGGGAATTGGAAGAAATATTACTTTGCCTGCTTTGAAGGAACTTTCAAATAAAGGTTGGTTGAATGAAAAGAAAGAATCAACACTTGCAAAAAAATTGGCTGAAAAAGTACATGTAAAAGCAACAAGTATTTTTGACTTAGTAAGCTCTTTGTCAGGAGGAAATCAACAAAAGGTAGCTGTAGCAAAACTACTTACAGCTGACTTAGACATCATTATTCTCGATGAACCAACAAAAGGTGTTGATGTTGGAGCAAAATCAGCGATCTATGACATTATTAATGATTTAGCAGCTCAAGGCTACGGGATTATTATGATTTCATCTGAGATGCCGGAAATATTAGGGATGAGTGACAGAATTGTTGTTATGAGAGAAGGAAGAATAACGAAAGTATTAGACAAAAAGGATGCCACACAAGAGGTCATCTTAGAAGCGGCAATGAGCGAAGGGAAAGAAAAAGAAGTTGGTTAAAGATTGATATAGAAAAAGAGGTGAAGAGTATGCCTGAAAATGTCATACAAGACTCAACAAGTATACAGCCGCATGCAGAAAAGACGTCGAAGCTAGCAAACATATATAAATTCAGGGAACTTGGTTTACTTGCTTTCATTATAATCCTATCAATAGCTGTTCAGCTACGAAACTCCAGTTTTCTAAGTGGAGAGAATATTAATGACATGATGACAAATACAGCCATTCTTAGTATTTTAGCACTCGGAATGATGCTTGTACTTGTAACGAGAGGTATTGATTTATCAATTGGATCAACGATAGCACTTTCTGGAATGATTGCTGCTCAGACAGTGAGTACGTATCAAAGTTTACATCCTTTTCTTGTTATTTTGTTAGGAATTGTCATTGGGATGGTATGTGGAGCTATCAATGGGGTGTTAATTGCGAAAATCGGATTACTCCCGATCATTGCTACATTGGCGATGATGAATATTTTTAGAGGAATCACATTTAAAATTAGCGGGGGAGAATGGATTAGTTCTTACCAAATGCCAGAAAGCTTTGTCTCTATTGCAACAGGTACAACATTTGGTATTAATAATTTAATTTTTATAGCTATCGTTATTTACCTTTTATTCTTTTATATCATTAACCACACAAGAACAGGACGACAAATTTATGCAGTTGGTAGTAACCCTGATTCAGCAAAAGTAAGCGGTATAAAGGAAGATCGAATATTATTACTTGTTTATACCATTATGGGTGGATTTGCAGGACTTTCAGGTGTGCTTTGGGTTTCAAAATTTGCATCTGCACAAGGTGATACAGCATCCGGTTACGAGCTAACGGTTATTGCGGCTTGTATCCTTGGTGGAGTTAGTATTGCTGGGGGATCAGGAAAGATTTCTGGAATTATTCTAGGATCCATTCTTTTAGGAATCTTAAATAATGCATTGCCATTATTAAATGTATCACCATTTTGGCAAACAGGTATTCAAGGTCTCATCATCCTCGTTGCTGTTATCATAAACACCCTAGTTAAAAGAGGTGTTGATCGAAATAATCTGATGAGGAGGAAAATATAAGCCATGGAACAAAGAACATCACTTGATCAGCAAGGTTATATACATCGAGATCTTCTTGATAAAAAAGACTTTAGCCTTAAGAGATTTTTCTTACAATGGGAATGGATGTTAGTCATCATTTTATTCGCAGTTATGATTATCAACTCAAATCTATCACCGTATTTTTTGAATTATGCTAGTTTACGAGACGGCACAATGATTTTTCTAGACAAAGCGTTTATTGTTTTTCCGATGGCAATGATTATGATTTTGCGTGATATTGACATCTCTGTTGGTTCAACGGTTGCCCTGTCATCTGTTGTGATGGCAACAATGTATAACAGCTTAGGAGTACCTATGGAACTTGCTGTAGTCATCTGTTTAGCGGTGGGTGCGCTATGTGGATTCATAAATGGTCTATTAATTGTGAAATTTAAAGAGTTATCTGCTGTAATTGTTACCTTAGGAACAATGATCTTGTATCGTGGAATCGCTTACGTGATATTGGAAGATCAATCATCAGGTACTTTTCCAGAATGGTTTGGATTTTTTGGCTGGGGCTATGTTTTCGGAATTCCATTTATTTTAATCTTGTTTATCATCATGGCTATCCTGTTTGGAATTCTTCTTCATAAAACAACGTTTGGCCGACAAATCTTTGCAATGGGTAAAAACCCAACGGCAAGCAGATTCTCTGGTGTCAAAGTTGACCGAATGAAAATGATTGTATTTACACTGGCAGGTCTTATGGCTGGATTAACAGCATTATTTTTAGCTTCAAGAATGGGAAGTACGAGACCTAATGTAGCAAACATGTATGAACTGGATGTTATTGCTATGGCTGCATTAGGTGGTATTAGTACAGCAGGTGGAAAGGGGAAAATAATTGGTACTGTTATTGCGGTATTTATTATTGGATACCTTCAATACGGACTAGGGCTTATTAATATCCCTGCTCAAACATTATTAATTGTTGTTGGAGCGTTGCTTATCTTAGCTGTGGCCGTTCCAAAAATTAAGTTACCAAGCTTTATGAAAAGAAAATAACCACGTTATACGCAGTTATTAACTGTTATGTATAAATGAAAAGACAAAAAGGGGAGAGATAAAATGAAAAAGTTTTTATCAATGATTTTATCAGTTGTATTACTTGCTTCTATCCTTGTAGGTTGTAGTCAAGGAGCACCTTCTAGTGGGGGGCATCAAGTGAAGGTGGAGCAGAAGAAGGTAGTGGTTCAAATAAGTACGCATTTGTATTTAAAAATACTGGGAATCCTTACGGGGAAAAAATGATGGATGGTTTTAAGGCTGCTGTAGAGGAGCTTGGTGGAGAAGTAATCCTACGTTCACCAGATCAGCCAACAGCTGAAGGGCAAATCCAAATTATTGAACAATTAATTACGCAAAAAGTAGCTGCAATCGCCATTGCTGGTAATGATCAAGATGCATTAGAGCCCGTATTAAAGAAAGCAATGGACCAAGGCATTAAAGTTCTTTCAGTAGACTCTGCTGTTAATGCAAACAGCCGTCATATTCATGTGAATCAAGCAAACCCAGAGAGAATTGGTCGTATTCAAATTGAAGCAGTAAGTGAAATGATTGGTGGAGAAGGACAGATTGCCATTTTAAGTGCAACATCACAAGCAACAAATCAAAACCTTTGGATTGAATGGATGAAAAAAGAACTTGAAAAGCCTGAGTATAGCAAAATGGAGTTAGTAAAAGTCGCTTATGGAGATGACTTAAGAGATAAAAGTGTGTCTGAAACTGAAGCTTTATTAAAGTCTTATCCTGATTTAAAAGCGATTATTGCTCCAACAACAGTTGGAATCGCTGCTGCAGGTAAAGTATTAACAGATAAAGGATTACAAGGAAAAGTGAAACTGACCGGATTAGGACTTCCAAGTGAAATGGTTAGCTATATTGAAAGCGGTGTTTCACCATGGATGTACTTATGGAATCCAATTGATGTAGGAGAAGTAGCGGGTTATACTGCACATGCATTAGTTGAAGGGACAATTAAAGGAGAAGTTGGAGAATCATTCGAAGCAGGTGATCAAGGAAGCCAGGAAGTAGTAGAAGATGGAGAAGGCACACAAATTATGCTTGGCGACCCATTTAAATTTGATGCTGAAAACATCGCTGAATGGAAAGATGTTTATTAATTGATTCATGATACTTTAAAACTAAGCCATTCAAATTTTGGCTTAGTTTTTTCAATTAAAAAAATATAGGGGGAGATATGACGATGAAGAACAGTAATAAGTTTGCATGGACTTGGAAAATCAAAGAAGAAGACCTAGAAGAGTATGTAGAACTACATCTTAATCCTTGGTCTGAAATGATGGAGGAGCATAGTAAGGCAGGTATTAAAAATTATTCCATCTTTCAAAATGGTAATCAATTTTTCTACTGTTTTGAATGTGATGATGTAGAGGCTGCTTTTGAATATATCGCTCAAAGTGAAGTATGTAACAAGTGGAATGCCATTACATCACAAATGGTGGAAGGTTCTTTTGATTTTAATGAGGCAGAACCAATTAAACCGATGAGGGAAGTGTTTTATTTAAAGTAGAGTTGTTGAAATAGTATATCGTAAGCTCTCTCTAAAATGGTGAGAGCTTATTTTATTTCTTGTCATTATTTCCCGAAAAATAATGTTAGATGATTACTAGAACAATTATCTTCCTTCTAAATGACAATATATTTGATTTTTTCGAGTGTTTTCATTTCATTTCTTTACATGAAAATGCAACAAATTGAAAATAAACCTATTGAATGATAGATCTAATCAAAAAATTTATAAAAATTGTAGTTAGTGTTTATATTTCGACAACGTTTTTATTTTTGACCCCTTATACTTATATCTACATCACATTTGTCTGTGGAAAAATAGTATAGAAATTATTTAGTATAGATATATTTCTTGTTAACTTATAAACTATTAAAAATTTAAAATAATAAAGCTCGAACTGGGCTTAAAATAAGAAGAGTATGGAGGGAAATCAAATCAATGAACACTGTATTAGAACCAATTGTCGATTATGCTGGATTAGAGGATAAAGTGTTGGTCGAGATGGCTCATAATGGTGACAGCGAGTCATTGTCCTTTTTAATTAACAAGTATCAGCATTTTGTGCGCTCGAAGGTTAGGCCGTATTTCTTAATAGGAGCCGATAAAGAAGATCTTGTTCAAGAAGGAATGATCGGGTTATATAAGGCGATTCGTGATTATCGTGAAGACAAAATGGCTTCTTTTTATGCATTTGCTGAGCTTTGTATTTCTAGACAAATTATAACTGCAATTAAAACTGCTTCTCGCCAAAAGCATGGTCCATTAAATTCATCTATTTCCTTGGACAAGCCTCTTACTAATGAAGATTCTAACTATACGTTGCTGGATATGATTGCAGGGGAAAAAGTAACAAATCCTGAATCTTTGCTTATTAATAAGGAAAAAGTGAACGAAATAGAACGGAAGATTGATGAATTGCTAAGTGATTTGGAAAGAAGAGTATTGACTCTATATATGGACGGACAATCATATATGGAAATATCAGAAGAATTGAATACACATGTTAAATCAATTGACAATGCTCTTCAACGTGTAAAACGTAAACTAGAACGTCACTTTGAGATTAGCAAGGTTGTGTGAGTAAAGAAACAGGAAGAAATAGTTGGTTTTAGTGTTCATTGTTGATTTATACTCTGTTAATAAAATAAATAAAAAACTGAAAAACCTCAGATGAGTTTTGGCTCGTCTGAGGTTTTTGTTATTGTTCAAAGTCAAAGTCACGTAGCTCTAGTTGACGTGTAATACAAAATATTTACATTGACGCATCTGCTATTTTTCTCTATAATATCAACTTATATTAATATAATATATCAACCTTGTATATGTTTAGGGATATGGCCTAAACGTTTCTACCAAGCTACCTTAAATAGCATGACTACAAGGATTACATATGAATTGTCGATATGTAATTCTTGTTATGTGTGCTTTAGGGTAATCCAACTCTAAAGCTTTTTTAGCATAATTCAGGAGGTCAACATGAAGCAGTTCTTTCAGTTTTCAAATCGACAAACAACTTATCGCCAAGAGTTTCTTGCTGGTATTACAACCTTTTTATCAATGGCTTATATATTAGTTGTAAACCCAATTGTACTATCAGAAGCAGGTATGGACAAAGGGGCTGTTTTTACAGCAACAGCTGTTTCAGCGATTATCGGTACGTTATTAATTGGGATTTTAGCAAACTATCCGATAGGGATAGCACCTAGTATGGGGCTTAATTCATTTTTTACCTATTCAGTTGTCATCGGGATGGGCATTCCTTGGCAAACAGCTTTAACAGGTGTATTTATATCAGGTGTTCTGTTTGTTTTGCTAAGTATTTTTAAAATTCGCGAAAAAATCATTGAAGTGATTCCTCAGGATTTAAAATATGCAATCGGAAGCGGTATTGGATTTTTTATTGCGTTTATTGGTTTAAAAAATTCAGGGATTGTAGTCGCAAATTCAGCAACTTTTGTTATGTTAGGAAATATTCACTCTGGTCCAACTTTATTAGCGGTTGTTGGCTTTATTATTACCGTTATTCTAATGGTGAAAAATGTACGCGGAGCCATCTTTTACGGAATGGTGATTACATCTATTTTAGGAATGTTTTTTGGGATCATTGATAAGCCAAAAGCTATTATTGGTGGGATCCCTAGCTTGGAGCCAACATTCGGGGTTGTTTTCATGCAGCTAGGAGATATTTTCTCAATTGAGTTAGTAGCTGTTGTGTTTACGTTTTTATTTGTAGCATTTTTTGATACAGCAGGTACATTGATTGCGATTGCTAACCAAGCGGGATTAGTAAAAGACAACAAAATTCCGAATGCTGGACGAGCACTATTAGCAGATGCCTCAGCATCTGTTGCAGGGTCAGTTCTAGGTACATCAACAACAGCATCATTCATTGAATCATCTGCAGGGATAGCAGCCGGTGGAAGAACTGGCTTTACATCTATTGTGATTTCAGGCATGTTTGCTATTGCACTATTTTTCGCGCCTCTACTCTCTATTGTTACGTCAGAGGTAACAGCACCTGCTTTGATTATTGTTGGTGCATTAATGGCAAGTGAAGTACGTCATATTAAATGGGAGCGTTTTGAGATTGCGATTCCAGCTTTTGTCACGATCATCATGATGCCACTAACTTACGGTGTAGCAACTGGTATCGGTCTTGGTTTTATCATGTACCCGATTACAATGATTGCAATGAAAAAGCAGAAGGAAATCAGTCCAATTGTCTATGTTTTAGCACTTATTTTTATTGCCTATTTTGCATTTGTTTTATAAGTTGGAAGTCTTCTCTTTTGGAGGAGATTTTTTTTGATTTTATTTATCATGAACACTGTTTTCTAATCATTATCGTCGGAAAATTAAATGTTTTAATGAAAGTGCTTCTATTATAATGAAACATAACTAAACATTACAATTGTTTAAGCAAACAGGAGAAGAATGGTGCAATAATTTTTCAAAGGATGATCTGCATGAAGAATAAGGATAACTCACTGCAAAAGCTCTCTCTGTTTGCAATTACTTGGCCTATTCTAGTAGAAACCACCATGCATATGCTGATGGGAAATGCAGACACACTCATGCTTAGTCAGTATTCAGATGAAGCAGTTGCAGCTGTTGGAGTATCAAATCAAATTCTATCTATTATGATTGTTATGTTTGGCTTCATTGTAACAGGAACAAGTGTATTAATTGCTCAGTTTCTTGGTGCAAAAATTCCAAAAGACGCACGTCGAATTGCAGTTGTATCGCTCTTTTTCAATGTCTTATTAGGAGTTATGATTAGCTTTATTCTCATTTTCTTTGGCAGTAAACTGTTAATGTATATGGGTGTTTCAAAAAATATTCTTCATGATGCCACTCTTTATTTACAAATTGTAGGCGGAGGAATTTTTTTGCAATCGGGTATGATGACAATCGGAGCAATATTGCGAAGTTATCGTTTTACGAAAGATGTTATGCTTGTCACACTTGGAATTAATTTTGTGAATATAATAGGGAATTCTCTTTTTATATTCGGTATTTTTGGTTTTCCAGTGCTTGGTGTAACAGGTGTGGCCATATCTACTGTTATTAGCAGAACAATTGGCTTATTCATTCTTTTATTCCTATTTCATAAACGATTGAGTAAAGATCTATACCCAATTACTATGTTTAGAAAATTCCCAAGTGATGAATTAAAAAAATTACTCAAGGTCGGTGTTCCATCTGCTGGAGAACATCTTTCCTTTAATGGTTCTCAACTTGTAATCACAGCATTTATTGTGATGATTGGAACAGAAGCTATGACAACAAAGGTTTATGTACAGAATATAGGAATGCTTATCTTGCTTTTTTCACTTGCTATCGGGCAAGGAACACAAATTATTGTCGGACACCTAGTTGGTGCAAGACAATATGATGATGCTTATAAGCGTTGTATAGATAGTTTAATTATCGCTATTAGCATCACGTCAGTAGTAGGGCTTATCATTTATGTATTTAGTAGCAAGATCCTACACTTATTTAGTACCAATCATGATATTATTGAATTAGGGAGTATCCTTCTTTTATTGACTGCTCTAGTCGAGCCTGGTCGTGCTTTTAATGCTGTAGTCATCAACTCTTTACGAGCAGCAGGTGATGTGAATTTTCCTGTTTTTATTGGAGTTCTTTCAATGTGGGGGATAAGTGTTCCATTAGCTTATATGTTAGGAATACATGTTGGTTTAGGACTTGTTGGAATTTGGATTGCCTTTATTGTTGATGAATGGTTACGTGGAGTTCTCATGCTTTTTAGGTGGAGACAAGGAAAATGGCGCAATATAGTAGTTAAGAAAGTTGAGACAAACGCATCCTAAAGTTTTTAGAAAAAATATTAAAAGTATACTAACTTACAGGAGGTTATATTATTGAATAATCAAAAAGGCGAGAAACATTGGATCATACCAGATGGATATATACCACCATTAAGCTCAGGAGAACTTATTAGCCATGAATCTATTTGTATTTTAAATTGCAATGGTCAAGATGCAAAACTTGAAGTTACGATTTATTTTGAGGACCGTGATCCAATCGAGAAAATTCCTGTCATTATTCAGGGGAAGAGAAGTAAACATTTACGTACGACAGAATTGGAGCACAATGGGGAAACTATTCCAACAGGGGTTCCTTATTCAATTGAAGTGGAAAGTGATCTGCCAATAATTGTTCAGTATAGTCGATTAGATTCAACTCAACCAGGATTGGCGCTAATGTCTACAATGGGATATCCTTTGAAATGAATTGAAAGCGGTTACTATTAAAATGATGATATTGGAGTTCTAATATATGAGGAACTTAAACCGAAGAATTTCAACAAGATATAAGAATTTAAGAATTAAGTATAAATTAATCGTCTTTATTTCTATTTTATTAATTGTTTGTTTAACGTTTATTATCATTGGATTTCAATATGCATTTAATAGTTATGATGAACAAATTTATCGTAAATCTTCACAAGTTTTAATTATGTCTTCTAATAGAATAGAAGATGAGCTAAAGAATATTGAAGAAGTTACTTATAAAATAATGGGCGATGATGTTATTCAAAACGCATTGCTTCGTTCAAAGGACGAGAGCCTAACAAAGTATGATCAATATCAAATAGAAAAGGAAATTTGGGAAACCCTTACTAGCTATATTGGCTCCGAAAAATATATTCAATCCATTCATCTTTTTGACCGTTTTGGGAAGGAATATCGTGCAGGAGGAGTACCCTCCGCAAACTTGTATGATCATAAAGATGAAATGATTGAAAAGGCTGCAAAAGGAAATGGAAGTAATGTATGGATTTCACTAAAAAGCTCAAAAAATTCTATTTTTTCTGTAAGACAGCTAAAATCCTATGAAAATCTAAGTCTTGAAAAGGTCGGAACATTAGTAATTGATGTTAAGTTACACGAGATTGTTAAAGAGCTACCAAAAGAGTGGGAAGATCAAGAAGGTTATATTGCCATCTCAGAAGGAGACGATATTTTCTTTTCAGAAGGAAATTCTACTAATGTTGATAAGTTGGATTTTACAGCCAGCAATAAACAAGGATATCAAATACAAAATATTTATGGAAGAAGCTTTTTTGTTACGTATTCAGAATCTCCATATGCAAATTGGACATATTGGAATGTCCTACCCTTTGGAACAATGTTTGCAAAGGTTACGATGATTAAGTTTCTTGTTATCTTTTTATTCTTAGCTATTTCTATTTCTTCTATATATTTAATAATTGGTTTTTCTAAAAGAATTACGAATCCAATTGAAAACTTAGTTTCAGCGATGAAGTTTGTTCAAAAAGGGGATTTTAAACTTACTGAAAACTTTAAGCCCTCACAATATCAGGATGAAGTTGGAATGTTACATCGAAATTTCTTTGTTATGATTGAACGGATTAACCAGTTAATTAATGAAAATTATGAAAAACAGTTATTAATAAAAGATACAGAATTTAAAGCATTGCAATCAC
Source organism: Metabacillus litoralis (assembly GCF_003667825.1). Taxonomy (NCBI): domain Bacteria; kingdom Bacillati; phylum Bacillota; class Bacilli; order Caryophanales; family Bacillaceae; genus Metabacillus; species Metabacillus litoralis. The sequence goes on from NZ_CP033043.1 coordinate 161,705, forward strand.
AGATCAATCCTCATTTTTTGTATAACACACTAGAATCTATTAACTGGCTGGCAAAGGTAAATCAGCAGCAGCAAATATCCAAAATGGTTGAATCTTTAGGCTATTTATTAAGAAATGCTATTAGCTTAAAAGATGATGTGATTACAGTTGAGCAAGAAGTAGAGATGGTCGAACACTATGTGACAATTCAAAAGTTTCGTTTTGAAGAGCGATTGGAATTTTCATTAGTAATGGACGATAAAGTGAAAAATGCTAAGCTACCAAAGTTGATTTTGCAGCCACTTGTTGAAAATGCCATTCATTATGCGCTGGAAATGATGATAGAGCCATGTGAAATTCGTTTGTTAGCATTCAAAGAAGGAGATAAGCTCCGTCTGGTCGTTGAGGATAATGGACCTGGTATGGATGAGCAGCAGCTCGAATTAGTTAAAAAAGGTGAAATAAAGACTAGAGGAAATGGAATCGGCTTACGTAATATAGACTCCAGAATTAAATTTGTTTTTGGCTCGGAGTATGGTCTGCAAATTGACAGTGAGGTAAACAAAGGGACAAAGGTATGCATCGTTATTCCATATCAAACGAGGTGGGATTATGTATAGGGTGTTATTAGTTGATGATGAGAGAATTATTTTGGAGGGAATTTCAAGGATCATCAACTGGGGGGAATTGGGAACAAGTTTAATTGGTACAGCCAGAAATGGTTTGGAAGCCTATGACTTTATCATGAAAGAACAACCTGACATCGTGATATGTGACATTAAAATGCCAGGAATGAACGGACTTCAATTAGTAGAAAAAATGGCAGTAGAGAAACCTTCCATAAAGTTTATTATCTTGTCAGGCTTTAATGAATTTAACTATGCCAAACAAGCAATGGAATATGGAGTCAAGCATTACTTATTAAAACCATGTAATGAAAATAGTATTATGGATGCTTTGAACAAAGTGATTGATGAACTGAAAAGAGATGCAAAGAGAGAGCAATTTCTATTAGAAACAAAAAGTCGTCTCGATCAAGTACAGCCTTATGTAAAAAAGCAATTATTAAAAGAGTTTATCACAAGCAAGTTTGACAGCAATAGAGGAATACATTTTTATGAAAAGCTATTAAGAGTGAATTTCGAAGAAGATTTTATAAGGTTAATTATCTTTCGTATAGAAGGTGATTATCATTATGAGCATATGTTTGTTATTGAAAACCTGGGTGAAGATCTTTTTTCAGAATCAGTCCTATCAACGAGTATAGGAGAAAATGTTCTCTTTCTTGTAAACGAGCAAGATTTTCATAATCTTCAGGAAAAAATTGAGCAATTAAGAGATCATTTTTTTGATATTTATAAAATGGATATGACGGTAGCAATAAGTGAAGTCGATTGTATTACACAAGTAAGAAGGCTTTATTTAGAAGCACTTGAATGTCTAGGGCATAGATTTTATTTAGGTGAAGGAAGCATCATTACGAAAAATGACATAACACATGAAAATCGAATAAATGACTATGAATATGATGGTCAAAGTTTATGTTTGTTTATAAAATCGGGCAATTTAGAAAAAGTGGAAAGTGAAATTTCTCAATTTTTCAATGAGCTAACAGAAAGTAGATTATCAATTAGTTTAGTGCGTTCTTATGTGATGCAGATTTTTTTAGTGATGATTCAACAATCAGACTCAGTGAGCATGCAAAAATATATGGATAAAATGTCTGTGTTAGTAGATATGGATACAATCCAGCAAATGAAACATTTCTTTCTTTCTACAGCAAAAGAAATTACACAAGGTCACTATGAAAGACATAAATCAAATCATTCAGCTGTTATTCATAAGATGATTGATCTTGTAGAAGAGAATATTGGAAATCCAGAGCTGTCCCTAAAGTGGGTGGCAAATAAGGTTTATATGAATGCGGACTATTTAGGTAAACTGTTTAAGCAAGAAACAGGGCAGAAGTTTTCAAGCTATGTTACACAAGAACGAATTAAGAAGGCGATTGAACAAATTCAATTAATGGATGATGTAAAGGTATTTGCAATTGCTGAGATGATCGGATTCGGTGAAAATCCCCAATACTTTAGTCAGGTGTTTAAGAAGTTTACTGGATATTCTCCGTCTGAATATAAAAAAGTAAATTAATAGATTTGGGTAAAAGGGCTGTCTCTTTGAGTAGACAGTCCTTTTTTGTTTAAAAAAGTAGTAAGAGTTCACTGTTTTTTAAACACTCTTATCTGTTTTTTACATTTTAATAGCTTTGTAAACCCTATAAAATAAAGGTTGTAAGCGTTAACAAAGATTTCAAAGAATGAATACAAGGGGGATGTTAAATGAAGAAGTGGTTAGCAATTTTTATGTCGGTTTTTATGGTATTTACATTAGCTGCTTGTAGCGGTAGTACTTCTGGTGAATCTTCTTCAGACTCAGGTACGAAATCTGAAGGTGGTAAAGATGAGGAAGTAACACTTCGTATTGCTTGGTGGGGCTCCGAACCACGACACGATTACACTCTAAAAGTAATCGAAATGTTTGAAAAGGAAAATCCAGGTATCAAAATTCAAGCAGAATATGCAAGCTGGGATGATTATTGGAAGAAGTTAGCACCTCAGGCATCTGCTCAACAATTACCTGATATTATTCAGATGGATCTTTCGTACTTTTCACAGTACGCTGAAAACGGTCAGTTAGCTGATTTATCGCCTTATGTTGGAAATCAAATTGATACAACGAATTTTACGGACAATTATATCAATGGTGGAAAACTTGATGACAAGTTATACGGCTTTAACTTAGGGGTTAACGTTGTTGGTTTCCATTATGATGAAGAATTATTAAAGAAAGCTGGAGTAGATTCTTTAGCTGAAGATTGGACTTGGGATGATTACAAGGAATTAGCAGCAAAAGCAAAAGATGCTGGAATATTTGTAGATACAACGATGAAAGCAGACGTATTCTTTAACTACTATTTAAGAACGCAAGGAAAATCATTATTCGGTAAAGATGGCGCATCTTTAGGGTATGATGATGATCAAATGTTCGTTGATTTCTTTACGATGACATCTGATATCGTGAAAGATGGTGCAGCACCTACTCCTGACTACTTAGCTCAGTTAAAAGGTCTTGAAGATGATCCTGTTGTAAAACAAGAAGCAATTGGTATTTGGCAATGGTCAAATCAATTCGTAGGATTACAACAAGTTGCAAACAGACCTTTGAAAATTCAAAACATGCCGGGGCCTAACACAAGTGACGGTTTATATTTGAAACCAAGTATGTTCTGGTCTGTTGCTGAAAACTCCGAGCATAAAGAAGCAGCAGCTAAATTTATCGATTTCTTTGTAAACAATGAGGAAGCAAACAAATTAATCTTAGGTGACCGTGGTATCCCTGGTTCATCTGTGGTGAAAGAAGCTCTTAAACCAGTACTTTCTCCTGAACAAGTTCAAGTGTTTGATAGTGTTGAGTGGGCTGAACAAAACAGCTCGGCATTTGATGGTCCAGATCCAGTTGGAGCAGGTGAAATTATTGAGATGCTAGACAGTTTATCAGAACAAATGAATTATGGTCAGTTAAAAGTAGAAGATGCAGCTAAACAATTTAGACAGCAAGCAGAAAGCATTTTAGCTCAAAATAAATAGTGCTTAATGACTGGATAGCTGATCAATTGTACGATCAGCTATCAGTCTTACTGCCAATTCAGTTCTGGAGAAAGGAAATGATTCTATGAGTGCACGCGCTATGAAGCAAAGTGTAAAAGGCTATTTATTTATCAGTCCCTTTATCATTGGGTTTTTAGCGTTTACGTTTATCCCAATCTTAACCTCATTATATTTTTCTTTTACAAAATATAATCTGTTTGCTCCCCCAACTTGGATTGGGCTTGAAAACTATAAAAAAATGTTTACAGCGGATCCAAGATACTGGCAATCTCTTAAAGTTACTCTTATCTATGTATTTGCAGGTGTTCCGCTACGTTTAGGATTCGCTCTTATGATCGCTATGATCTTAAATACAGCATCAAGAGCAGTTGGTTTATATCGCTCGTTGTTTTATTTACCCTCTTTAATAGGTGGTAGTGTAGCGGTAGCAATCATGTGGCGAAATATATTTGGTGATGAGGGAATTGTTAACTTACTTTTAGGGTTTTTAGGTATTCCCGATGTTCGTTGGTTTGGCGATCCTACAGCTGCACTTTGGATGTTGATTTTATTATCTGTATGGCAGTTTGGATCATCGATGCTAATTTTCTTAGCTGGATTGAAAAGCATTCCAGTAACATATTACGAGGCTGCAAGCGTAGATGGTGCAAGCCATTGGCAAAAGTTTACAAAAATAACACTGCCTATGCTAAGTCCAGTTATATTGTTTAACACAATTATGCAAACAATTGCTGCATTTATGACATTTGTACCTGCCTTTATTATTTCAAAGGGTACAGGTGGTCCGTTAGATGGTACACTTCTTTACTCACTCTATCTTTTCATTCAAGGCTTCGAATTTTTTAATATGGGATATGCATCTGCAATGGCCTGGGTGATGTTAATTATTGTTGGACTATTAACTGCACTCATATTTTTCTCATCGAAGTATTGGGTTCACTATGAATCTGAGGGAGGGAAATAACTTTTATGGAAACAAATACGAATGTAAAAACAGTCCCTCAAACAAAAGGGGTTTCTGTTCCTAAGATGAAAAAACCAAAATGGTGGATTTATCATATCCTGGTTGGCGGATTTGCTTTGTTAATGCTTTATCCTGTGATTTGGCTGTTAATGAGCTCCTTTAAACCAAGTGAAACAATCTTTGTAACAGCACAATCTTTAATACCTGATCCTTGGATCTTAACTAACTTTAGTCAAGGCTGGGAAGGAATCGGTGGTAATTCATTTGGCGTTTTTATTAAAAACACAGTAGTACTTGTTATTTTAACGATGATTGGTCAAGTCATATCATCTGCCTTTATCGCGTTTGGCTTCGCGAGATTAGAGTTTGTAGGGAAGAAGTTTTGGTTTGCGATTATGATGGTCACATTAATGCTACCTTATGAGGTTGTTATGATTCCGCAATACATTATTTTTTCTAAATTAGGATGGCTTGATTCAATTAAGCCGATTGCAGTACCTGCCTATTTCGGACATCCGTTTTTCATTTTTCTACTAGTCCAATTTATCAGGACTATCCCAAGAGAGCTTGATGAAGCAGCGACAATTGATGGGTGTAGTACATTTAAAATCTTTTATAAGATTATCCTTCCATTAATTAGACCAGCTTTGGCTACAGCAGCAATCTTCTCGTTTTATTGGACTTGGGATAATTTATTAGGACCGGTTTTATATTTAAACAGCCCTGATAAATATACAGTTTCCATGGCATTAAATATGTTTTTAAGTAATGAAACTGTTTCAAACTGGGGTGCCATGTTTGCGATGTCTATTGTCACATTAGTACCCGTATTCGTTGTTTTCTTCTTATTCCAAAGACATGTTGTGGAAGGGATCAGTACAAGTGGATTAAAGGGTTAAGCTAAAGTAGCTAACCCTCTAACACTTTTTATGAAAGTATTAAAAAAGGAATGGAGCGATTTAGAATGGAGACTCATGGATTTTTAGGTGGTGTTCATAATGTATTAGAATGGATTTCAAGATTAGCGCTATTAAATATTTTATGGATCTTCTTTTCTATCCTTGGATTAGGGATTTTTGGTTTTTTTCCAGCAACGGCTGCTATGTTTTCGGTTGTGAGAAGGTGGTCATTAAGAGAAATGGACTTTTCCATCTTTTCAACCTTTTGGAAGGCATATAAAAAAGAGTTTATAAAAAGTAATATTCTTGGGATGATTCTCACATTGATAGGTATTGTACTCATAATAGATGTGTACTATCTGAAGCAGGCTTCCTTAACAATTCAACAGCTATTATCCGTTCCTTTTTTAATTCTTTCTATTTTATTTTTATGTATGTTGCTTTATGTTTTTCCTATGTACGTACATTATGAGATGAAGGTCCTGCAAATTATAAAAAACTCTTTTTTTGTTATGATTATGAATCCATTATCAACTTTGATGATGCTAGTGTGTGGAGTCGGTTTGGTGATCTTGCTGTCTTTTGCTCCCCCATTACTTCTTATTTGCAGTGGGAATTTGTTAGCTCTTCTTATGACAAAGCCTGCAATGAATGCTTTTCAGAAAATTAATGTCAAGCAACAAGAACGTATAGCACAAAATGGGAAGAGGCAGGATCTTGTCAATTAGGAATAATTGGTTCTTTTCAAGTAGACCTACTTAATGTAAATGCTTACAATGATAATAGGTTTTCTTCATATTACTCTGTTTTTTAAACATTCTTCTCTAGAAATTACATTAAAAGTAGATAGAAAACCAATTAAACTATATTTTGTAAACACTTACAAAAAGGGTGGTCTTAGTGAATAAATATTTATCTTTTACCCTAGCTTTTATAGTAATGTTTACCCTCACTTCATGCAGTAAAGAGGAGCAATCACAAAGAGGTGTAACGGAGGAAGAGGATATTACGATTAAAGTAGCATGGTGGGGAGGTCAGCCCAGACATGAATATACAACCAAGATTATTGAAATGTTTGAAGCTGAACACCCAAACATTAATATTGAACCAGAGTTTGCAAACTGGGATGACTATTGGAATAATTTAGAACCGATGGCTGCGGGGAATCAACTTCCAGATGTGCTTCAGATGGATATGGCGTTTTTGTCTCAATATGGTGAGAAAGGCTTACTAGAAGATTTATCTCCATATGTCGAGAAGGGAATCATTGATGTTTCTTCCATTGATGAAAGCATAGTTAACAGCGGTAAGGTAGGTGATAAGTTATTCGGATTTACGATAGGGATTAATGTTTTATCTGTTATTTCTAATGACATTTTAATGAATATAGCTGGCGTTACGATTGATGAAGATAGTTGGACATGGAATGATATGGAGCAGATTGCGGTGGATATAAAGAAAACAGCAGGAGTTTATGGCTCTAATGGCATGCACCCACCAGATATTTTCTTTCCATATTATTTAAGAACAAAAGGAGAGCAATTCTACAATATTGAAGGAACAGCTCTTGCTTATTCTGATGATCAATTGTTTATTGATTATTTTAATAGACAACTAAGGTTAATTGATGAAGGTGCATTTCCTACCCCTGATGAGGTGGTCGCTGCAGGAAGAACGATGGAAACAGATTTTATCGTAACCGGAAGTACAGCAATCACCTGGAATTATTCCAATCAATATGCTAGTTTTGATCCGTTAACAAATGCACCGTTAACGCTGCACTTGCCACCTGAACACCTTGAAAATAAGGCATTATTCTTAAAACCTAGTATGTTATTTTCCGTTCCAAAAAGTTCAAAACATAAAGAAGAAGCAGCGAAGTTTATTCATTATTTCGTTTCTAATGTTGAAGCGAATAAATTAATGAAGGGCGAACGAGGAGTGCCGGTTTCATCAAAAGTATCTGAAGCCATTAAACCAGTTCTTACTGAGGGGGAAATGAAGATTCTCAACTATGTAGAGAAAGCAAAGGCAATGACAGATGAATTTTACCCACCAGATCCGGTAGGGAGTTCACAAGTAATGAAGGTGTTGAAAGATATTTCTGATGAGATTTTATTTAGGAAGATAACTCCTGAAGAAGGAGCAAAAAAATTTAGAAAGCAAGCTAACGAAATCTTACAAATTAATCAATAGTTAACGGAGGGGTTTTACATGCCAAAACTACAATTTGAGGAAGCAAACATAACTGAGTTGCTAGATAGAGTCGTCAAACGTACATTTGAAATGGATTTTAGCTGGGATTGGCCGGGAGGTGTTGCTTTTTATGGTGTAGCAGCAGCGTATGAAGCAACGGAAAAACAAGAATATATTGATCTATTAAAGAATTGGGTTGATGAGTGGCTAGAAGATGGTTTACCGAAACTTTCTATAAACGGAGTGTCGATCGGTCATTGTCTTATTACTTTGTACAATGTAACAGAAGATGAAAAATATTTAACTGTTATAAAAGAGATGGCAGAATACCTTCAACATGATGCGCCACGTTTTGCTGATGGAATCTTTCAACATACAGTAAATTCAGTAAAGCATGTTTTTCCAGAACAGGCTTGGGTTGATACGATGATGATGGCAGGTTTATTTCTACTAAAAGTTGGTAGATTGCTAGACCGTGAAGATTACTTTAGGGATGGGCTGAAGCAATATCATGGCCATGAAGATTTTCTACAAGATCCTGTTACAAATCTTTATTATCATGGCTGGGACAATATTGCAAAAAATCATATGTCATCAATCTATTGGGCTCGTGGTAATGGGTGGGCAGCATTGACGATGGCGAAAGCATTAGAGTTAGTTGATGTTCAAGATCCTTCTTACATGATTATTGACTGCTCGTTACGAGATCAATTAAGTGCGTTAGTGAGGCTTCAAGGTGAAAATGGATTGTGGCATACAATTGTTGATGATCCTTCTTCGTACTATGAAATCTCGGGTTCATCAGCCATTGCAGCTGCTCTTCTTACTAGAGGAAGTCTTTATAATAAGTATATTCAAAAATCGATCGAGGGTATTGTCAACGAAATTGAAGAAGATGGAAAGGTCTCAAAGGTTTCAGCTGGAACAGCCGTTATGAATGATGCAGACGGATATAAAAATGTTCCGTATAAACGTATTCAAGGTTGGGGCCAAGGGTTAACACTCGTCTTTTTAGCCGAATTAGTGAAAAGTAATAAAAAGGTCTATAGCTAATGAGATGAAATGTCAGGGAGGAGGGCTGAAAAAGTGACTGTTGATAAACAAACGATTTATATAGCAGGAGATTCTACTTCTGCTAGTTGTCCTGAGCAAGAGGCACCAATGGCTGGCTGGGGACAATTGTTTCACACCTTTTTCATGAACACCATTAGAATTCGCAACGAAGCGATGGGAGGAAGAAGTTCTAATAGTTTTATAGAGGAAGGAAGATTTCAAGCTATTTTGGAACAGATTCAGCCAGATGATTATTTATTTATTCAATTTGGCCATAACGATCAAAAGTCGTATGGAACAGAGCCTTATACCTCTTATCAGGAACATTTATCTCATTATATTCTCGGTGCTCGGGAAAAGAAAGCGATTCCTATTTTACTAACTTCTGTCCAACGAAGGAAATTTTCCGCAGATGGAAAAATTGAGAATACATTAGGAGATTACCCAGATGCGATGAGGCAATTAGCAGCAAGGTTAGATGTACCTTTAATCGATATGTCGGCAAAAACGAAAGAACTATACGAACGGTTAGGGATAGAGGATTCTAAAAGATTATTCACAATTTTACTACCTAATGTTCATCATAATTATCCAGATGGGATTGAAGATAACACCCATTTTAGCGAAGTCGGAGCCCTAGAAATTGGGAAGTTGGTTATAGAAGGCATTAAGGAGCTTCAATTGCCTGTTGTTTCTCATTTAAAACAATAATTTTAAACCACGTTTTCGTGGTTTTTACTTTTTAGAAATGATGGATTAAGAAGAAATAAAACACACCAGTCTAAGAAAGAAGAAAAAATTCTTATAGTAGGAGTTCGGTAGAATGAGAAAAAAATTATATCATGGTGCAGCGTATTACCCTGAACTATGGAATGAAGAAGCGATTGAAGAAGATCTAAAGCTGATGGTTGAAGCAGGCATTAATGTTGTTAGAATAGGTGAATTTGCTTGGTCTTCAATGGAAAAGGAAGAGGGAAAGATAGAGCTTGATTTTTTTGTGGAAATCATCGAAAGACTTAATGAACATGGAATTGAGACTGTGATGTGTACCCCAACACCGACACCACCTATCTGGTTAACTCATAATCATCCGGAGCGGATGTTTGTTGATGAAAATGGTCGTGTAATGGGACATGGATCACGGCAGCATATTTGTACAAATAATGCTTACTTTCGTGAAAAAGCAGCGATTATTACGGAGGAAATCGCAAAGGCGGTTAGTCATCTTCCTGGTTTAATAGCATGGCAGCTTGATAATGAGTTTAAATGCCATGTTAGTGAGTGTATGTGTGAAACTTGCAGAGGATTGTGGCATCAATGGTTGGAAGAGCGGTATGGAACAATTGATCATCTGAATGAAGCCTGGGGTACTCATATTTGGAGTCAATATTATCACCGATTTGAGCAAGTTCCTCAACCTGTTACAACACCGTTTCTTCATAATTCATCTTTGAAAACGATGTATCAACTATTTTCATATGAAAAAATAGCAGAATTTTCTGATGAACAAGCTGCCATTATCCGAAGATATTCACAAGCACCAATCACCCATAATAGCACTACATTTTTTCATGTTAATAATGAGAGATTATATGAAAACCTTGATTTTGCATCATTTGATACGTATGCAGAGAGAAAAAATTTCCATTCATATCTATTTAATTGTGATTTATGGAGAAATTTTAAATCTGGTCGAGATTACTGGATTATGGAAACAAGTCCTTCACACAGTGCATCACTTGAAAGTCACGCAGCACCGCATCAAAATGGTTATTTAAAAGCTGAAGCAGTTGCAGCTTATGCATTAGGAGGAGAAGCATTTTGTTATTGGCTTTGGAGACAGCAGCGAACGGGCTGTGAACAACCACATGGATCGATAATCAGTGCCTGGGGGAAACCAACTGTTGGGTTTGAAAATGTTAAAGAGGTTGAAGCAGCTAGGAAGGAAATTCAATCTACTATTTTGACTTCAACACCTTTACAAGCAGAAGTAGCCATAACTTATTCAGATGTCGCGAAAGCCTTCTTAAAAACAGAGCCACATGCTGGTTTAGATTATCGGTCACTTGTCATTGATTTTTATGAAAAAATACTATCAGCAGGCTTCCATCGAGATCTTCTACCTGAGAATGCCAGTTTGCAAGGTTATAAACTATTATTCACACCCTTCATCCACTACCTATCAGAAAACTATCTGAAGAAAGCAAAAGCATTTGTTGAGAGTGGAGGTATTTGGATTGTTGGCCCTCTTACTGGGGGAAGAACCGCCAACCATACAATTCATACTAATGCAGCGTTGGGCACATTAGAGAAATTTGCAGGTGTTGAAACTTTATATACGTATCCAATGGATGGGACAGAGTCTAAAGGAGAATTTATGGGATCGGTAGCTCCGTTAAGCTTATGGAGCTCAGTTTTTGAACCTAAGGAAGCAGAAATAGTCGGGAGAATACAAGACGGAATCTCAGAAGGTCATGCTTTTATAACTGAACATAAGCGTGGCAAAGGAAAAATAGTTATGCTTGGATCATTACCAATTGGTGATGAAGGAGATATTTTACTGAAGAAATGTGTAACTCATTATGCGGAAGAAGCTAATGTTTTAGTAAAAACAGACGTTACAGAGGGAACAATTGTAGCACCAAGAGTGGGGGAAAAGGGTGAAATTCTTTGGGTGATTGTTAATATGGACGGCAAGGGGGGGGCTGTTACCCTTCCAAACGATGGAAAGGATGCTATCACAGGAAGAATAGTTTCCGAGGGTAGATGCATCATCGGTCCATATGAACACAAAGTGATTCAACTCTAACAAATACATGCAAAGGGGAAAAGGGAAAATGACAAATCTAGATTCACTTAAAATTGCTTATATCGGTGGGGGTTCAAAAAGCTGGGCACGTAGTCTGATGAATGATCTTGCTTTAGAAAGTAGAATATCAGGCACAGTAGCTCTCTATGATATAAACTATGAGGCGGCTGTTCAAAATGCACAAATCGGAAATCAAATTTCACAGCTTGAAGAAGCAAAAAGTAATTGGAAATATGAAGCTGTTGCGACTATGGAAGAAGCACTGTCTGAAAGTGATTTTGTTATTATATCAATTTTACCTGGTTCTTTTGAGGAAATGGCATCCGATGTTCATACCCCTGAAAAATATGGTATTTATCAATCTGTTGGCGATACAGTCGGACCTGGTGGCTTCGTCAGAGCACTTCGAACGATACCAATGTACGTTGAAATAGCAAATTCTATTAAGGAACATTCACCAGATGCATGGGTAATTAATTATACGAACCCAATGTCACTTTGTACTCGGACACTATATGAGGTGTTTCCGGAGATTAAGGCATTTGGTTGCTGTCATGAAGTATTTGAAACCCAAAATCTTTTAGCAGAGGTTGTAAAGGAATTTTTAAACGAAGAGGTATCACAGCGTTCAGACATTAAAGTAAACGTTCTTGGAATCAATCATTTTACATGGGTTAATCAAGCAAGCTATCAAAATATTGACTTAATCCCGTATTATCAGCAGTTTGTAGAGAAGTATGCTGAATCAGGCTTCGAAAAAGAAGAAGGAAGCTGGAAGCATAGTGTTTTTTCCTCCTGTCAACGAGTGAAGTTTGATTTGTTTAGGAAATATGGGGTTATAGCTGCTGCTGGTGATCGTCATTTAGCTGAGTTTATGCCACCTATTTATTTAAAAGATCCAGAAACAGTTTCTTCTTGGAAGTTTCATTTAACATCAGTTGATTTTCGTAAGGAGAACTTGAAAAAGAGAATCAGTGAGAATGAGGGGCTAGCTGCAGGAAATCAGAAGTTTGAGATCAATTCTTCAGGAGAAGAAGGAGTTAAGATTATTTTAGCGTTGTTAGGTGTTGAAGAGGTTGTCACGAATGTTAATTATCCTAATAAAGGCCAGATTGAAGGGTTGCCTTTAGGAGCGATTGTAGAAACAAATGCATTATTCCGCTATGACTCAGTTCAACCTGTGTTTGCAGGGAAGCTTCCACCTGATATTCACAATATGGTTCACCGTCATGTGTTAAATCAAGAGTCTATTTTGCAAGCTGCTTTAACAAAAGATAAACAGTTGGCATTGAATACATTTGTAAACGAGCCATTGCTGACCATTAGTCGCGAAGAAGCGGAAAAGTTGTTTAATGAGATGCTTAGTAACACGATGAAATATTTACCAGGGTGGGCTATTTAGAGTGGAACAGCCAATGATTAAAGATCCTTTCTTTCTTTTCAGTAAAGAAACTTGTATCGAGTATAATGGTCCAAAACTAGAAAGTATAGAGTATTTTTTAAGTGTGTTAATTCGAGATAAAAACAAAGTATTTCAAGAGGAAACAGGGAATGAAAGTACAACTATTATATTCATTCTAGATGAGAAGAATCATGACAACCTAACTACAGAGCAGTTTTCCATTCAATTTTCTGCTGATTTTTCACAAATGAACGTGATGTCTGCAGATGAATTAGGAATGATCTATGCTATTCTTCATATAAGTGAAGCTTATCTTGGTGTCGATAAGTTCTGGTTTTGGAATGATTGTGAACCTAAACCAAAAGCAAACGTTAAGATAAAAGCTGTTCCTTATTTATCAGATGTGGCGGAGGTTAAGTTCAGGGGCTGGTTTATCAATGATGAAGTACTTATTTCAACGTGGAAATACCATCATTCCAACACGTACGTATGGGAAATGGTTTTTGAGGCATTGTTAAGATGCAATGGAAATATGGTCATTCCTGGAACAGACATTAAAAATCCTCTTTATAAAGATATTGCCAGGAAGATGGGGCTTTGGATCACGCATCACCATGCAGAGCCCCTTGGAGCTCACATGTTTTCTAGGGTGTATCCAGATAAAAATCCTTCTTATAGTGAAAATGGTGATTTATTTAAGGAATTATGGAAGGATGCAATCATTGAGCAGAAGAATGATAAGGTCATCTGGAATATTGGCTTTAGAGGACAGGGGGATCGTCCATTTTGGGCTGATGATCCTACTTTCGATACAGACGACAAACGTGGGTCACTCATTTCTAAAATTATGAGTGATCAATACGAATTGATTGCACACTATCAAAAGGATCCAATTTGCTGTGTGAATTTATACGGTGAGATAACAGAATTATATAAAAAAGGATTGCTAGAATTACCCCCAGGAGTGATCAAAATATGGGCTGACAGTGGGTATGGGAAAATGGTGTCTAGAAGACAAGGAAACCATAATCCTAGGATCCCTTCTATACCAGAGCATCAAGATGTAGGTCCACATGGTATTTACTATCATGTAACCTTCTATGATCTGCAAGCTTCAAACCACTTAACGATGCTGCCTAACACTACAGCTTTTGTTAATAGTGAGTTGGGTGAAGCTTTTGATCATCATATGAGTGAATTCTTAATTGTAAACTGTGGGAATATTAGACCTCATATCTATTTTCTCGAATTCGTTAGCCGCATGTGGAATAAAGGTAGAGTGGATAGTGATGCATTTTTAAACGAATATGTTTCGAAATATTATCCTGCCTCTAGTGATGAAATGAGTCATTATATAAAGGCTTATTTCGACGCTATTATTCAGTACGGAATTGCTGAAGATGAACGGGCAGGTGAGCAATTCTATCATTTTACAATTCGTAACCTTGCTCATCAATGGATCGTTTCTCATGGAAAACAGAGCAGTAAAAATTTATGGTGGGCTACAGGGGAAATTGAAATAACAGAACAATTTGAGTGGTTTAAGCAGAAAGTCGAGTCAAAACTTTCTGAGTGGGAGACGTTAACTGAAAATGTTAAGGAATTAGTAAAAAAAGTAGATTGTATCGAACAAAAAAGAATTAGTGATCAATTCCTTATTCAAGTGCAGTTTCATAAAAATGGCTGCTTTGCACTCTACTATTTTTCTAAGGCATTTGAGAGGTTTCGAGCAAAAGAGTATAGTCATGCTTATTTATTTATTCATCAGGCGATAGGAGAACTCAAAGAAACAATGAACATCATGCAAAAGCCAATGAATGAGAAGTGGGTTGGATTTTACGATAATGATTGTTTAACGAACGTGTCATTAACTCTATATACGTTAGAAACAGTTCAAAGAACGATAAGAATGTTTGGTGATGGACCATCATTCTACAATTGGGAAAAGGAATACCTAACAGATCCTGAGGAAAAAAAGGTCATGCTGCTAACAAATAAAACAAAGCAATTAATGGATAATGTACTGGGTAGTAAACTGATAGAGAAAGATCAGCATTGATTGGATTAGATTAGGCGTTTCACTTTTATGTTTAAGTGAGCGTCTTTTTTGTTTTGTGAAAGGGGACAAAATCTGACAAACTGCGGGAGTAGGCACATAGTCCATTTCTACCCATTAAAAAAATTACTAGGTACATAAGAATCACTTATAAAAAAACATAGATTCCCTATGGTGATCATCACTGTTTTTTATACGTTTAACCCTGTTATTTACATGTTTTCTCTATAGCATTTGCATTAAACTGTAAGAGATTTAAAGCTTGGGTTGATTAAAAATGTAAGGGGTTACATTAATAGTGAGGAGGTGTGATGGTAAAGTAGGTTTTGACGAATTGGTTAGTTAATTTCGTGTAACAACTTTCATTAAGAGTTACTCACTGAGCAGAAAATTTTTGTTGTAATGATCTTAACATCCTATCATATTCATCTTAACTATTTCGTAATCATCCTGCCTCAATTACAACACACTTATTCTATTAAAATATCGAAAGGTGATGAAGAAAATGAGGAAACGTTCTATTACGAATAAACTATTAACGCTTTCACTAGCAACACCACTACTTTTAACAGGATTACAAAGTGATGCCTCGGCTGCATCTTCACAGACAAATAAACAGTTTGAGCAGAGTAAAGGCGTTCAACTAGAGTATCTTGATAGAGGACTTGTTGCCGCAACTACATCACAAGGAATCTTTTTAAGCTGGCGCCTGTTAGGGACAGAAGTTGATGGAAGTTCCGATAAGGGGCTAACGGGAGTGGATTTTAATGTTTACCGAGATGGTAAGAAAATTGCAACCGTCGAGGATAGTACGAATTTTGTAGATAAAGGTGGTTCAGCATCTTCTAAATATTATGTAAAGGCTGTTCAGGATGGAAAAGAAATTGATCAAAGCGTAGAAGCAACACCTTGGAGCCAAGGCTATGTTGATTTAAAACTTCAAAAGCCAGCAGACGGGGTTACTCCTAGTGGAGAATCCTATTCATATAAGGCAAATGATATGAGTGTTGGCGATGTTGACGGTGACGGACAATACGAGTTTTTTGTGAAATGGGATCCAACAAACTCAAAGGATGTATCGCAAAAGGGGTATACAGGTAATACCTATATAGATTGTTATACAATGGATGGCACTTTGCTTTATCGCATCGATTTAGGTGTTAACATTCGTTCAGGAGCTCATTACACACAATTCTTAGTATACGATTTTGATGGAGACGGTAAATCTGAATTAATGTTTAAAACAGCTCCAGGTACGAAAGTGATTCAGTATGATAAAAATGGAAAAATAAAATCAGAGAAATTTATTACGGTGCTTAAAGAAGATAAAAAGGCCGGTTACAGCAACTCAGACGATTACAGAATGAGCAGTGAAGACTATTATGATCATGTAGTAGAGATGTTTAAAAATTGGCATAATCATGAAGAAGTTGTAAATGGTAACTGGCCTAAAACGTTGGAGGAGTGCTTTGGAATTGAAAAGCAATATGATTATCCACTTTCTACAGAGGATGCCGAAAGCTTAGCAGATTACTTTATTGACGAATATGCCCCTAGTAGAAGCGGTCGTAATAATTTAAGAGACTTTGAAGGCTTTATAGTGAAAGGCCCTGAATACTTAAGTGTTTTCAATGGTGAAACAGGAGAAGAGATGGAAACCATCCGTTACAAATATGAACGCCATGATGATGGACTTATGTGGGGCGATTATGCAATGTCACGCATCGAGCCAGGAAATCGTGTTGATCGTTTTTTAGCAGGTGTTGCTTATTTGGATGGAGAGAATCCGGCTGCTATTTTCTCACGTGGTTACTATACAAGAGCAACAATGGTTTCCTATACTTGGGATGGAAAGCACCTTAAAGAAGAATGGGATGTTGATAGTGGTTGGACACCAATGACAAATCCATTTAATGATGGGCCACATGGACGTCTTGGCACGAATGAGGAGTTTGGTTCCTTAACAACTCAAGGTGCCCATTCATTAAGCACAGCAGATGTAGACGGTGATGGCAAACAAGAAATTATCTATGGTTCATCTACGATTGATCATGATGGCTCTTTATTATATAGCTCAAGTGATGTCATGCCACCAGAAAGTGCAACTCCCGGGGTTACAGCAGGGTTAGGTCATGGTGATGCATTGCATGTTGGGGATATTGATCCAAACCGAGACGGACTGGAGATCTTTATGGTGCACGAAGGTGGACGATACGCCCCATATGGTTATGCGTTAAGAGATGCTAAAACAGGTGAAGTGATATATGGCGGCTATACTGGTCGAGATACTGGTCGAGGGATGGTTGGCGATGTAGATCCAACTAAAAAAGGTTTGGAAACTTGGGCTGTTGATTTACGGACAGCAAAAGGAGAAAAGATAGAGAGTAACAAGATTCCTGGAACAAATATGAATATCAAATGGGCTGCTGATATGACCACTCAAATTATAAATGGGGCAATTGATCAAACACCTACGATTGATGATTGGCAAAAGGGAACAGTGCTAACAGCTTCTGGTACAAGAACAAACAACCACACAAAAGGAAATCCATCTTTAGTTGCTGATATTTTTGGTGACTGGAGAGAAGAACTTCTAGTTCGAACAGAAGATAGTCAGTCAATTCGAATTTACTTAAGTACAGAGGTGACAGATCGTAAGCTACACACACTTATGCATGATCCACAATATCGGACTGGAATCGCGTGGCAAAACGTTGGTTATAATCAACCATCTTATACCAGCTATTATTTTGCTTCGGACACTAACTGGGAAGATGTTTCAGTACCAGAGATAAATGTGCCAGGTGAACTAAATGAGCTGAACTATACATTGAATCTCTATATTGAAAACGGAGAAATAACTGGATCAGTTAAATCACAATTAAAAAACTCGTTAAAACAAGCTCAGCATCATGCAGAGAAGGGATCTTATAAAAAAGGTATTCAGTTTATCGAGAAGTTTGTCAAACAACTAGATCATAGAAAGAAGAAAGATCAAATCACTGCAAATGCAAAATCAACTTTAACAAATCAAGCAGAACTGATGATCGAAAAATGGCAGGAATTAAAGTAAGGAATCAAAATGGATGCTGATCAAGCGGGAACTGAAGCTTTGCTATGATGGAAGTGGATTCTCTCGTTCTTCCGGCAGAAGTTATACTTAATTAATGAGAAGAAGCTTCAATCTTTACATAAGGATTGAAGTTTCTTTTTTGTTCATCTTGTACATACGAATTAACAAAATTAATTGACATGTACGTATATGTATAATATGATTAAAATAATGTTAAAAACGCTTACATATAAGATTGTTAAGCTAATTTCTATTAAAAAGTTATATTGTTTTGAAAGGTAGAAAGTTAAGCATGTTCATACAAGATGATGTAACTTCATCATAAGAGAGAGAGGAGAAGGGGAGAATGAAAAGGTCAATTTATCAAAGATTTTTAGTGTTATTTTGTGCAGTTGGTCTTGTTATATCAGGAACTGCCATTACCTCAGGTCATAAAGTTCAGGCAAACGAAGTTCCTGTTTTTGAAGAAGTTTCTGTACATGATCCATCTGTTTTAAAGGTAGATGACACTTATTATATATTTGGATCTCATTTAGCTGCGGCAAAAACAAAAGACTTTATGAAATGGGAGCAAATCTCATCTGAAGTGAATCCCGCAAATCCATTATTTGAAAACGTTGTAGAAGAATTGAAAGAAACGTTTGAATGGTCACAATCAGATACATTATGGGCTGCCGATGTTATTCAGCTTGAGGATGGTAAGTTCTACATGTATTACAATGCATGTAAAGGTGATTCGCCACGCTCAGCACTTGGAGTGGCGGTTGCTGATTCAGTAGAAGGACCTTATGAAGACAAGGGCATTATTCTTAAATCAGGTATGTGGGATGAAGAAAGTGAAGATGGAACAATTTACGATGCAACTGTTCATCCAAATGCAGTTGACCCGGATACATTTTTTGATAAGGATGGAAAACTGTGGATGACCTATGGCTCTTATTCAGGAGGAATTTTCATCCTAGAAATGGATCCGAAAACAGGTAAGCCTCTGCCAGATCAAGGATATGGTAAGAAGCTCCTTGGAGGAAATCACAGTAGAATAGAAGCTTCATATATACAATACAACAAAGAAACTGACTATTATTATATGTATTTATCATTTGGTGGCCTTGATGCAATAGGGGGCTACAACATGCGAGTTGTTAGGTCTGAAAACCCTGATGGACCGTACGTGGATGCAGAAGGCAATGACATGATTCATGTGAAAGCGGATCCATCACTCCCATTATTTGATGATGCGTCAATTGAGCCTTACGGTGTGAAATTAATGGGAAACTTTTTATTTGAAAGTAAAGAAGATGAAGGTGGAACTGGATATGTTTCACCAGGTCATAATTCTGTCTACTATAATGAAAAAACAGGTGAGCAATATTTAATTTTTCATACCCGTTTCCCAGAAAGAGGAGAACAACATGAGGTGCGCGTACACAAAATGTATATAAATTCTCAAGGCTGGCCGGTTGTTTCACCATATCGTTATGCAGGGGAAGAGTTAGAAACAGTAAAGAAATCAGAGCTAAACGGTGATTATCTCTTTATTAACCACGGTAAGGATATTAGTTCAGAAATAAAAGAATCGGTTTCCGTTAGTCTAAATAAGGATGGCACGATTACTGGTGGAGCTGAAGGTACATGGGTTTTAGATGGTGATCATGAGGCAGTATTGAAACTAGATGGTAAAACGTATAACGGAGTATTTGTGCGTCAATGGGAGCCAACATCAGAGAGTTACCGCATGACGTTTACTGCACAATCATCGGAGGGGGTTTCTATTTGGGGAAGCCAAGTAGAAAATGATGGTGAGAATGTACCATTTACTGCTATGAATTCATTAAATCTAGTAATGATAGGTGGATTAATTATAGTTTTTGGCGTTGGCCTATTTATCTTTTTAAAAAGAAAAAAATAACCGAAAAAACTGCTGTTTTAAAATATTAGAAAGGTATAACTTCTCATCATCAAGAGGTTATACCTTTTCAACTAATCGCAAATATTTTAGAAAGGATGGATGAAATTGAAGCATCATCAATATGCATTAACACCTCCAATGGGCTGGAATAGTTGGGATTGTTACGGTGCTACAGTAAGAGAAGATGAGGTGAAAGGAAACGCAGATTACATGGCGAAGCATCTGCTTCAATATGGATGGGAGTATGTTGTGGTCGACATTCAATGGTCAGAGCCGGGAGCTGTTTCTTCCGCTTATCGTCCGTTTGTTCCGTTAGAAATGGATGAATATTCAAGGTTAGTTCCCGCAATCAATCGGTTTCCGTCTGCTGAGAATGGAAACGGCTTTAAGCCATTAGCAGATTACATACACAACCTTGGTTTGAAATTTGGTATCCACATTATGAGAGGAATTCCTCGACAAGCTGTTCATCAAAATACAAAAATACTTGGAAGTGATAAAACAGCAAGAGAGATTGCAAAGCCTAACTCTATTTGTCCATGGAATACAGACATGTATGGTGTAGACGAAACAAAAGAAGGTGCGCAAGAATACTATGATTCCCTGTTTAAGCTTTATGCTGAGTGGGAAGTTGATTTTGTTAAGGTAGATGATATTGCCGATTCAAAACTTTACGGAGCACAGACAGAAGAAATAAAAATGATTAGAAAAGCAATCGATCGTTGCGGGCGACCAATGGTGTTAAGTTTATCACCCGGACCTGCTCCATTAGAGCATGCAAGCTTATTAGAAGAAAATGCAAATATGTGGAGAATGACAGATGATTTTTGGGACCTTTGGGAGCTTTTATATAACATGTTCGATCGATGCTATAAATGGAGTAAAAATTGTGGTCAAGGATTTTGGCCTGATGCTGATATGCTACCACTAGGACATATTGGAATTCGTTCTGTTGATGGTGGAGCGAGCGACCGATTTACAAGATTTACAAAAGATGAGCAAATCACAATGATGACGCTATGGTCAATTTTTCGTTCTCCTCTAATGTTTGGTGGAGAATTAAGAGATAACGATGATTGGACACTGTCTCTACTAACAAATGAAGAAGTACTAAACATGCATAGAACAAGTCATAGTGCCCGACAGGTATATCGCAAACATGACAAAGTTGTATGGGCTGCAGAAGGTGATCACGAAATCTATGTCGCACTCTTTAATATATCTGATAGAAAACAAACGGTTTCTATTTCACTTGACGAGCTACACGTTTCCGAGGAAGTTCAGCCAAGAGATTTATGGAATAAAAGGCAGTTAGCCTCTGTTAACAGTGAGATTTGTTATGATTTGGCACCCCATGCATCAATACTTTTAAAAATAGACAAATAGAGTAGTAGTATCACTTAAAGTTGTCGAAAATATCTTCAAAAAAATGATAAGAGGTGACGTTTAATGAGTAATGTTAAACTTTTAGACGGTATTTTTAAAGATTCAGAAAGAATTGGAAAAGAGTTTCTTCTTACTTTAGATGTAGATCGACTTGTTGCGTCTTGTTATGTTGCTGCTTCATTAACTCCGAAAAAACCTCGCTACGGTGGATGGGAAACAATGGGGATTAGCGGTCATTCGATTGGACACTGGCTATCAGCTACCGCAACGATGTATTCAGTTACTAGAGATGAAAAATTAAAAGAAAAATTGGATTACGCTGTAGATGAACTAGCCTATGTTCAATCACAGGATCCCTTTGGATATGTTAGTGGTTTTCCAAGAGATTGCTATGATCGAGTTTTTGCAGGTGGGGATTTTGAAGTATCACACTTTAGTTTAGGAGATTCTTGGGTGCCGTGGTACAGCATTCATAAAATATATGCTGGCCTTATAGATGTGTACAACATTTGTCATCATGAGAAGGCATTAGAAGTTGTAATGAAACTAGCGAATTGGGCCAAAAAGGGAACAGATAACTTAACAGATGAAGAATTTCAAAGAATGTTAATTTGTGAACATGGCGGTATGAATGAAGCAATGGCAGATCTTTACTTAATTACTGGTAACAAGGACTACCTTGACCTTGCCATTAGATTCTGCCATAACGCTATTTTAGATCCCTTATCAAAAGGAATTGATGAACTTGAGGGAAAACATGCAAATACACAAATTCCAAAAGTTATCGGTGCTGCAAAACTATATGAAATCACAGGAGAAACATATTATCGAGATGCTTCGTTATTCTTTTGGGAGCAAGTCACAGAAAATCGCTCATATGTAATAGGCGGAAATTCAAAAAATGAACATTTTGGTATTGAGAACTCTGAGGAGCTTGGGATAACAACAACCGAAACTTGTAACACCTATAATATGATGAAGCTGACTGAGCATTTGTTTAAATGGACAAAGCAATCTAAATATATGGATTATTATGAAAGAGCATTATATAACCATATTCTAGCATCGCAGGATCCAGAGACAGGAATGAAAACATACTTTGTATCAACTCAGCCGGGGCATTTTAAGGTTTATTGCTCCCATGATGATTCTTTCTGGTGTTGTACGGGGACTGGAATGGAAAACCCGGCTAGATATACAAGAAGTATTTATCATCAGGTAGAAAACAAATTATTTGTAAATTTATTTATTGCTTCTGAAATAAATCTAGTAGATAAAAACATTTTAATTAAGCAAGAAACTAAGTTTCCTGAAGCCCCTACATCAAAGCTAACGATTGTAGGTGCAAAAGATGAGTTATTGACTTTTCAGATTCGCGTACCATATTGGATATCTGGTGAACTAACGGCGACTATTAATGGCCAACAAACAATCTCTAGAGCAGATACTGGATATCTAGAAATAAGCGGACGTTGGAATGATGGAGATGTAATTGAACTGCTTATTCCAATGAACCTTCATTCATACAAATCGAAAGATGAAGAAACAAAATTGGCGTTTATGTATGGTCCTATCGTCCTTGCAGGAGCGTTAGGAACAGAAAAATTCCCTGAGAGCGATATTCTAGATGATCATTTAAAGCTTAATAATCATCCATTAATCGATGTTCCAACTCTTGTAACAGGCGAAAAAGATTTAACAAAAGTGATCAAGCCACTCGAAGGTTCCTCGTTATGTTTTGAAACAGAGGCAATTGGGCAACCAGGGAATCTTAAGATGACACTTATCCCTTTTTATGCTCTTCATCATCAAAGGTATACGTTGTACTGGGATGTAATGGACAACGAAAAATATGTTGAGTTTTTAAACAAAGAACAAAGCGAAACGGAGAAACTAGAAAGTATCACAATAGATGCTGTCCAACCGAATGAGCAACAGCCTGAAGTGGATCATGCGATCAAAACAGTAAATTCTCATTCAGGATATTTAAACCTTGTTCATAGAGGCTGGCGAGATAGTCGTGATGAAGGGTATTTTAGCTACGAGTTAGCTGTTGATCCAAAACAGGAGATGTACTTGCATATTACTTACTTTGGCGGAGATCGAGTTTTACATCTAGATGGAAAAGTGTATGAAAGAGATTTTTATATCTTAATAGATGGTACAGAACTTGTACGGCAAACACTTAAAGGTGAAAAGTCTGATAAGCTTTTTGCTGTTGTATATCCTATACCATTTTCATTAACAGAAGGTAAAGAAAAGATTGAAGTGAAGTTTGTTTCAACTGAAGGGAAAATTGCAGGTGGTATATACGGTTTAAGAATGATTAATCATCCGTTATAAGTAGATGAAGAAGGACTGATTTTGACTACTGGTAGTCAAAATCAGTCTTTTTCAAAACCTATTATACAATTTAACCATACAAAAACTGAATAAGTTATTGTTTTATTTCAAATTTGTACGTTTATGTTGTATAATATCTTTAGTTGTACGAATGAGTCTAACAAGAGACATACAAGCTGAAAGTGGTGACATAATGGCACAGCAAACAAAGGTAGGCATGGTCAAGGAAAAAATTAAAGAATGGATTGTTGATGGTAAGGTTTTACCAGGAGAGAAAATTTATTCAGAAAATGAATTGGTGAAAATGTTCGAGGTTAGTAGACATACAGTTCGTCAAGCAGTAGGTGATCTCGTGCATGACGGTTGGTTGTATAGAGAACAAGGAGCAGGAACTTTTTGTTCGACGCAATTAATTCAGGGACATCCACAATCGAGAAGAGATGCAGCCGGTAAAACGATCGGTGTCATCACCACTTATATTTCTGACTATATCTTCCCATCTATTATCAAAGGAATTGAATCATACTTAACAACACGGGGATATTCGTTAACATTCGCTTGTACTGACAATGACCCTGAAAAGGAAAAGCAATGCATTGAAACGATGATTAACCATAATATAGATGGGCTAATTGTGGAACCGACAAGAAGTAGCAGCTACAATCCAAATCTTCATTATTATTTGGAAATGGAACAAAAAAACATCCCATATCTTATGATTAACCAATTCTATCCTCAGTTAAACCCTGTAAGCATTATTTTAGATGATGAAAAGGGTGGTTATATTGCGACTGATCATTTGATTAAACAGGGGCATAAGAAAATCATAGGCTTGTTCAAGAGCGATGATTTACAAGGATTAAATCGGATGCAAGGGTTTATTCGCGCATTTAGAGAAAACAACATCCCCTTTTTTCCAGATATGTTTGTAACATACACAACAGAAGAAAAAGATTTTATCTTTAAATTGATGACTCTTCTTCAAGATTCCTCTACTCGACCGACAGCAATTGTCTGCTACAATGATGAAGTTTCCTTACAGGTATTAAACCTTTTAAGAGATCTTAAAATTAAAGTTCCTGAACAAATGTCTATTGTAGGATATGATGATTCATACTTAGCAGAAGCCTCTGAGACAAAGTTAACATCTGTCACACATCCTAAGACAGATATGGGAATTGAAGCCGCGAAATGGATTGTTGATGCAGTAGAAAAACGTGAAAATGAAGAGTTCAAAAATAAGCAAAAAGTATATGATCCTAAATTAGTGATAAGAAAATCTACTTCTACAGTATCTAAACCAGCAGTTGAAAGAAAACAAGTGATCATATAAAGCGTGGTTTCTATCAAGATGTATTAAACTGTTAGGGGGAATAAAAGTGATTACGTTAAATGAGCTGAAGCACCAATCGAAAGCATGCACATGTGGAAATAACCATTATGATATTTTAATTGATAACATTGTTATTAGTGATCAAGCATTAAAGGAAGTTGTTCCATATTTAGAAAATAAACAATTTCGAAAGGTTGCTATCATTGCAGATGAACATACCGATATTGTAGCAGCAAAAATACTTTCTACTCATCTTAAAGAAGCCAACATTTTATACTCTAAAACGATTCTTCAGCCAAATGCTCAGGGAGACGTTGTTGCTGATGAAGTAGCATTAATTGAAAGTATGTTAGGTATTCCTCAGGATGTTGATGTTGTAATCGCTGTTGGATCCGGCACAATTCATGATATTGTCAGATTTGCTAGCTTTAAAATGGGGAAACCTTTCATTTCTATTCCAACAGCCCCCTCTGTTGATGGCTTTAACTCTATGGGCGCCCCTGTCATTATTAAGGGTGTAAAAATAACGTATCAAATGCAATCGCCTCTTGCTGTTTTTGCTGATCTTTCTATCCTTAAACGTGCACCAAAAGAAATGATTGCAGCTGGTTTTGCTGATATGATTGGAAAGTATACCTCGTTAGCCGACTGGAAGTTTTCCCATCTTGTTGCAGATGAACCATACTGTTCCTTGTCTGCACGACTAACACAAGAAGCACTAGAGGGATGCGCAAATTCTATAGAACAAATCATACAAGCGGAGAAAGATGGAATAAAAATTCTAATGGAATCGCTCATTCAATCAGGTTTAGCCATGCTGTTAGTTGGTCATTCATCACCGGCTTCAGGTGGAGAACATCATCTTTCACATTTCTGGGAAATGGATTTTATAGCGAATGATAAACCGCAGGTTCTTCATGGAGCAAAAGTAGGGGTTTCTACCCAGTTAGTACTAGATTTATACAAGAATCAGATGTTAGAACTTGTTTCCTCGGACGATAGGCTGCAAGAATTATCAACGAATAAAGCAGTCGCAGTACTTAAACAGCAAGATGAGTTAGTTCAAATATTAAAGGCGTTACCACATTCTAGTGATATCGCGGCTATGCTTAAATCATTGCAAGGGGCAGTTACTCCTTCGGATCTTGGTATATCATCGGAACTTGTTTCAGACAGTTTAAGGAAAGCACATAAATTAAGGGATCGTTACACGATGTTAAAGTTTTGGAATGAGCATGTAGGTTTACACGAATATGTGTAAACGACAAAGAATATGTAAAAAAGACCAAAATCTATGAATTTATGGATTTTGGTCTTTTTTTCTGAATTTTTAATCACCACAAGTTCATAAATGGTATATTAGAGAAAAAGGCAGAAAAACGTAGAAAAACGTCGTATCATTGCCGGAAAATCACACACGTACGTACATATAAATCGCTTTGTGCAAATATGTGCAAAAAAACTGTTAAAAAAGTTGTTGACATGTACGAACAGGTGTAATAATATAAGATTAAAGAAGCGCTTACATAACAAAAAGAAAAGCTTGCAAAATATTGATCGTACTCCTTTGTTAAGTAAGTCTCCTTTTCTATCAAATAGCATCTGGGGGGAATAAAAGTGTTCAAGAAATCCAAAAAGAGATTAAGTAGATTCTTATTAGTCAGTATGTTAATTGTTGTTGTAGGAGGAGTCTTAGGTGCTTGTAGCAGCAGTAGTTCAGGCGGCGGAGCAGAAGATGGGAAAAGCTTAACATTTATGTTTAGTGGTCAACCACAAGAACAAACAGCTTATAAAGCAGTTGTGAAAAAATTCGAAGAAGCAAATCCTGGAGTAAAGGTTAAAGTTGTTGTAACAGCACCGGACCAATATGATACTAAATTACAGGCAGCAATTGCTGGTAACAGTCTTCCGGATGTTTTCTTCTATAATCCTGGTAACTTAAAAGCATATGTTAACTCAGGCGTTTTAAAAGATATTACTGATTTAGTTGAAAATGCTGAAGGTGTAGATTTAACTAAAATTTGGGAATCTGGTATAAACAAATACCGTTATGATGGAGTTAATATGGGACAAGGTGCTCTATACGGGGTTCCAAAAGATTTAGGGCCATTCGCGTTTGGATACAACAAAACAATGTTTGAAGAAGCAGGTATTCCACTTCCTGATCCAGACAAACCATACACTATGGAAGAATTTGTAGAAGTTACAAAGCAATTAACAAAAGATACAGATGGTGATGGGAAGCTTGATCAATGGGGTACAGGACTTAATGTAAACTGGTCATTACAACCATTTGTATGGAGTAATGGAGCAGATTGGTTAGACGAAACAAATACAAAAGTAACAGTTGATGATCCTAAATTTATTGAAGCATTACAATATTTTGCAGATTTACAAAACGTTCATGGTGTAACACCATCTATTGCTGAAGCTCAAACACTTGATACGTACCAAAGATGGATGCAAGGACAAATCGGTTTCTTCCCAGTTGGTCCTTGGGATATGCCAGCATACAATGATTTAAAATTCGAATATGATTTAGCGCCATGGCCGGTTGGTGAAACTGGTGAAACAAAAGCATGGATCGGTTCTTTAGGAATTGGTGTTTCTGAAAAAACGAAGAATCCAGAGCTAGCTGCAGAGCTTGCATTATATTTATCAGCTGATGAAGAAGGTCAACAGGCTCTAGTGGATCAGCAGGTACAATTACCTAACAACACTGATGTAGCTGAAGCATGGGCTGCTGATACATCAATTAAACCAGCTAATAAAGAAGAATTCTTACAGATTATAGGTGAGCATGGACGTGATCTTCCAACGAACTTCACTTACACAGGTGAATGGTATGATGAGTTCTTCAAAAATATCCAACCTGTAATTGATGGTGACAAAACAGCTGAAGAATACGTAAAAGAAGCGCAACCTAAAATGCAAAAATTATTAGATAAAGCAATTGAGCAGGAGAAACAATCTCAGAAATAATAAAAATAAATAAGGTGCTAGATTTAGCTAGCACCTTATTTTAAAGTATTAAGCTACTTTATTCGTGTCAGTACCCTTTAAGAGAAATGGGGAGGAAAGATGAAAACTACGTCTAAGCTTTATCGGGAAGAGCGAAGAAATGCCTATCTATTTATTGCGGCACCAGTTATAGGGTTTTTAGTTTTTATTCTAGTACCTGCGTTATATTCCATTTATGGTTCATTCACAAACTGGAATGGATTAGGTCAAATGAATTTTATTGGACTTCAGAATTATATTGATTTAATTAGTGATGAGTCCTTCCATAAATCGATGTACAACACATTATTTCTAATGTTAGGTATTCCAATTGGTATTATTTTAGCTTTATTACTAGCACTAGGATTAAATAGAGCAATATTTGGGACGCAATTTTTTAGAGTTGTCTATTATATCCCTGTAATCTCATCCATTGCAGCCGTAGCAATTTTATGGCAATGGGCTTATAACGGTGATTATGGATTGGTAAACCAATTTTTAGAAAAATTAGGAATTGATGGTCCTAGCTGGTTAATGGATAAAGATACTGTAAAGCCAGCCCTGATTATTATGACTATTTGGAAAGGCCTCGGTTATAGCATGTTATTATATCTTGCTGCTTTACAAAGTGTGCCAAAAACATATTACGAAGCAGCTACACTTGATGGAGCTAATGCTTTTCAAGTATTTAAGAACATAACTCTTCCAATGGTGAAACCAGTTACGTTTTTCATTGTTGTAACAAACATTATTGCAGGAGCGCAAATTTTCGTAGAAATCCAAGTTATGACACCGACTGGTGGACCAGAATTTTCATCAGCAACAGTAGTATTTTATATTTGGCAAAAAGCATTTGGTAACTTTGAAATGGGATATGGCTCTGCAATGGCAGTTGTACTCGGCTTGTTTATTTTTATCGTTACTTTTATTCAATTTAAATTAAATGAAAAGTCTTCATTTGAACTTGACTAATATAAGAAAGAAGGGAGTGTAAAGGATGGAAGTTGGAGTAAATGCAAAAGTAGAAACTAAAACAAAGATGAGATCAGTAAAATCTAGTACAAGAATCACCAATATTATCATTTTCATTTTTCTCTCATTAGGGGCTATTGTTATGGTAGCACCACTTATATGGATGTTATCAACATCTTTTAAGGATATTCAAGAAGTATACGCTCTACCACCGGTTTGGATTCCTGAAACATTTGATCCAATAAAATATATTGAAATTTGGCAAAAAGGCCCATTATTTAGTGGGATTATAAATAGCTTAACTGTTGCGTTATCAGTCACAATAATAGGAACGTTTACATCAAGCTTAGCAGCATTTGCATTTGGGAAGTTAAATTTCCCGTATAAAAATCAGATTTTCTTATTACTGTTAACAGCAATGATGATTCCCTATCCAGTTGTCATGATTCCACAGTTTATGTTCTTCTCTAATATTGGCTGGGTTGATACATTGCTTCCACTTATTGTTCCGGCGATATTTGGTAACATTATTATGATTTTCTTTTTAAGGCAGTTCTTAACAAGCATTCCGAATTCTATTATAGAAGCAGCTAAGATTGACGGATGCTCTTATTTTAAAATCTTTTATAAGATTATCTTTCCATTAATTAGACCTGCAGTAGCAGCTCAGTTAATTCTATGGTTTATGACAATCTGGAATGATTATCTAGGACCGATTCTATATTTAAATTCACCAGAGAAACAAACATTACAACTTGTAATCGCTAACTTCAACTCAACTTTTGCTATCCAAAGTGATTACCCATTAATCATGGCAGCATCTGTTGTGTCACTATTACCAATGCTAATCGTGTTTATTATCTTCCAGAAACAAATTATTGAGTCTGTTGCTATTTCAGGTGTAAAAGGATAAAGAATCATACAACATTAAAACATCATGTAAGGTGGCTCATTTACTATAATTGTAGCCACTTTTCCTTTACTTAAAAAAAGGAGGAAAAAAGATGAAGCGTGTTAGTTATTTTGCAGATAAAAATTATAAAATCGGTGAAGTTGACCCTAAGTTATTCGGTTCTTTCATTGAACATCTAGGTCGTGCAGTTTACACAGGGATTTATGAGCCAGAACATCCTCTTGCAGATGAAGATGGATTTAGAAAAGATGTAATGGATCTTGTAAAGGAACTTAATGTACCGATTGTCCGTTATCCAGGCGGAAACTTCTTATCTGGTTATGACTGGACAGATGGTATCGGTCCTAAAGAAAATAGACCAACAAGGCTTGATCTTGCATGGAGAACAACAGAAACAAATGAAGTTGGAATCGATGAGTTTATGAAATGGGCGAACAAGTCCAATATTGAAGCAATGTTAGCGGTTAATTTGGGAACAGGTACACCAAAAGAAGCTGGTAACCTTGTTGAGTATACCAATCACCCAGGAAATACATATTGGAGTGATCTTCGTATTCAGAATGGTCAAAAAGATCCTTATAACGTAAAAGTCTGGTGTTTAGGAAATGAAATGGACGGACCTTGGCAAATTGGTCAATTAAATGCTGAAGACTATGGGAAAAAGGCAAGAGAAGCAGCGAAGATCATGAAATGGGTTGATCCTACAATAAAACTAGTTGCATGTGGTAGCTCGACTGCAGAAATGCCAACATTCCCTGAATGGGACCGTGTTGTTTTAGAGCATTTATACGAACATGTTGATTATATTTCTTGCCATCGTTATTACGAAAATCTTGGTAATATTAATGATTTCCTAGGTTCTTTTGCAGATATGGATCACTTTATTAAAACAATTGCTAGCACAGCAGACTATGTACAAGCAAAAAATCGAAGTAAAAAGAAAATGTACATTTCTTTTGATGAATGGAATGTATGGTATCAAAAGAAGGTGGAATTAAAAGATTGGGAGATAGCCCCACCTATTTTAGAAGACAATTATTCATTGTTAGATTCACTAGTTTTTGGTGGACTATTATGTACCCTATTACAGCATGTTGACAGAGTCAAAATGGCGTCCCTTGCTCAATTGGTGAATGTTATCGCACCAATTTTCACTCAAAAAGGTGGCCCTGCCATTAAGCAAGCAATCTTCTATCCTTTCTATCAAGTATCCAATTTCGGAAGAGGGGTAGTGTTGAATTCCCTAGTAGAATCACCAAAGATTGAAACGAATAAGCACGGTGAAATTCCGTTAGTGCAATCATCAACAACTTATAATTCAGTTGACAATACGTTAAGTATCTTCGCGCTAAACTGCTCTGAGGATGATGACTTTGTCCTTGATGCACAATTCCGATCCTTTGGTCAGGTGAAAGTCATCGAACATTTGGTCATGGATGGAACGAATCTTGATGCGACTAATACTTTTGAAACTCCTGATAATGTGAAACCTAGTCAAATTGATTCTACGAGCAAAACGGGCGATCACTTAGAAATTAAGCTGCCAAAAATGTCGTGGAACATGATCAGATTACAATGTGAATCCTAAGATTTTACTAACTATAAGGAGAGATTACTATGTCAGAATGCACAATTAAAAATCCACTTATTGAGCAACGTGCGGATCCTTGGGTTTATAAACATACAGATGGTTACTATTATTTCACTGCCTCTGTTCCTGAGTATGACAGAATTGAGCTGCGTCGATCGCAAACAATTGAAGGATTAACAAATGCAGATGCAAAGGTTGTATGGGTAAAACATGAGAGCGGTTTAATGAGCGCAAATATATGGGCACCGGAAATTCACTATATCGATGAAAAGTGGTACATCTATTATGCGGCTGCGAGAACCTCTGAAACGAATGATGGTTTATTTGACCACCGTATGTTTGTTCTTGAAAATTCATCGGCTAATCCATTAGAAGGTGAATTTATTGAAAAAGGTCAAATAAAAACGAAATGGGAATCCTTTGCATTAGATGCGACTTCTTTTGAACATAAAGGTATTAGATATTTAGTGTGGGCACAAAAGGATCCAGAGATTTTTGGAAACTCAAACATGTACATTTCTGAAATGGAAAATCCATGGACACTTAAAGGTGAACAAGTCTGTATTACAACACCTGAATATGATTGGGAAAAAATAGGCTTCTTAGTAAATGAGGGAGCTGCAGTATTAAAGCGCAATGGCAGAATATTTATTACTTTCTCAGCAAGTGCAACAGATTTTAATTATTGTATGGGAATATTAACAGCCGATGAAAATAGTGATCTATTAGATCCTGCTTCTTGGCACAAAACGCCTGAACCTGTTTTTGTTACATCAGAAGAAACAGGACAATATGGACCAGGTCATAATAGTTTCACAGTATCTGAGGACGGAACACAAGATATTCTCGTTTATCACGCAAGAAATTATAAAGAAATTGAAGGTGACCCACTGTATGATCCGAACAGACATACACGAGTTCAGCCAATTTCCTGGAATGAAGATGGAACACCCCACTTTGGTGTACCAGTTCCTGATGCTAAAAAAGTAAATAATTAAGAAATAGGAAAGGCTGAAGTATATTCAGCCTTTCTGTATGTAGATGAAGAAGATAGTAGGTTAAGTAATTAGATTATCACTTTATTTTGATGGAATTTTTATCGACGAACTAGAAAAAACACTAGGAAAGAATAATCCTTTGGAAAGGTATAAATCAAGAGTGAAAAAGTGAGGGATAAATATGTTGTTTCCACAAGAACCAGTAAAATATGACTTGTACGATCAATTAATTACAGATCAAGAAGAATTATGGACAATCCATAATGTCCATGATCCTGCATTATATAAAGATGGAGATACTTATTATGTTTTTTCAACAGATGCAAAAGTAGGAGGCGTGCCTAAAGGAGGCATACAAGTTCGGAAATCTAAGGACCTAGTCAACTGGGAATGGGTCGGTCATGCATTTGATACTATTCCTAAAGATGCCTACGATTGGACTGGTGCAAAGGGATTATGGGCGCCTGACGTAACAAAATATGGAGATACCTATTATTTGTATTATGCTGCTTCGCAATTTGGAAAAAACCAATCATTTATAGGTGTTGCAACAAGTAAATCAATTGAAGGTCCGTGGGAAGATCAAGGTGAGGTTATTAAAACAAAACAAGGCGAAAGTGAGCCAAATGCAATTGATCCGAATATCACGTTTGATGATGAAGGAAATCCATGGATGGTATACGGGTCCTTTTTTGGTGGGATTTATGTTGCTCGTATAGATGAGAATACTGGAAAATTAAAGGAGAAGGGCAATGGAACCTTAATTTCTAAGAGACATCTTTCAGTTGAGGGAGCTGTTGAAGGGCCTTATATTGTCTACCATCCTACTTTTAAAAAATATTACTTATTTGTATCATATGATTCGTTATTTAAAGATTACCATATACGTGTTGCAAGAGCAGATAAAATCGAAGGACCTTATTTAGATAGTAATGGAAACGAAATGACCAATATTGATTTGCCTCCAAATGAAGTTGGGATGAAAGTGCTGGGAGGATATAAATTTGGTAAAGAAGAAGGTTGGATTGGGCCTGGACATAATTCGGTATTAAAAGATGGTGAAGACTATTATGTTTGTCACCATGCAAGAGGTGAGAGGACCGGAAAACATCACGCACTTCATATTAGAAGAATTCTTTGGACGGATGATGGATGGCCATTAATATCTCCAGAAAGATATGCAGGTGAAAAGGAGCAACCAGTTAATTCAACATTTATGGTTGGAAATTGGGAGATTATTCACATGGATAACAAATACCATGAGCAAATACAATCGGAATCACTTCATCTGTTATTTGACGGCAGGTTTGAGGGCTCGAAGGATGGATATTGGTCACATAAAGGGGAAAATCATTTTGAGTTTTTCTTGAATTCTAACAATGGAACTTACCAAGTGTTAGTATTGGCAGCTTGGGATTGGACTTTATGGAGACCGACTATGGTATTTGCAGGGAAAAATTCTAATGGGGATGTAATTGTAGGGAAAAAAGTAGAAAAATCACCAAACTTGTAAGGATGAATTTTTGCTGATTTATAAATTTTTAATACAAAAATACAACAATTTCTTAGAAAATAATGAAATTTGTATTGAAAAATATGAAATAAGTGCTAAAATTTAATTAAGGTTATACGTATAAGTTAAAATTTTTAGTATTATTAACTAAGTTGTATAAGAGATTGTAATGATTATCTCAAATTTGTACGTATGATAATAATAAATTATTAATAAATTGATAGTTTAATAAAAAATGTAGCTGGAAGAGTCGGGGGGATTTTAAATGACTAAATATTCAATTGGTGTTGATTACGGCACTCAATCTGGTAGAGCCGTTCTTGTGGAGATCGGAACAGGAAAAGAAATAGCAACCTCGGTAAAGCCTTATACTCATGGTGTAATGGATGAATACTTACCAGATGGAGTTACCAAATTAGAAAATGACTGGGCTTTGCAACATCCTACAGATTATATAGAAGTTTTGGAAACAACAGTTCCTGATGTCCTAAAACAAGCTAACGTTTCAGCGGACGATGTTATTGGAATTGGAATTGATTTTACAGCTTGTACGGTATTACCTATTAACACAAACGGAACACCACTATGTTTAACAGAACAACATATGAACCATCCTCATAGCTATGTGAAGTTATGGAAACACCATGCGGCACAAGATGAAGCAAACTCTTTAAATGAAATTGCAGAAACAAGAGGAGAAGCATTTTTACAAAGGTATGGTGGGAAAATTTCATCAGAATGGCTCGTTCCTAAATTATGGCAGATCCTTAATGAGGCACCAGAGATTTTCGATGCTACAGATCAGTTTGTGGAAGCAACAGACTGGGTTACCTATCAGCTTACAGGTGACTTGAAAAGAAACAGTTGTACAGCTGGATATAAAGCGATATGGCATAAGCAAGAAGGATATCCATCAAAAGAGTTTTTTAAAGCATTAGATCCTCGCTTGGAAAATGTTGTTGAAGAAAAGTTATCTACTAATATTTATCCAATAGGCTCTAAAGCGGGAGAGTTAACAGAGAAAGCTGCTAAAATGATTGGATTGAATCCAGGAACCGCAGTTGCTATAGCAAATGTTGATGCACATGTTGCTGTACCGGCAGTTGGAATTACTGAGCCAGGTAAGCTTCTGATGATTATGGGAACATCTACATGTCACATCTTACTGGGAGAAAAAGAAGAAGTAGTACCAGGTATGTGTGGTGTTGTTGAAGATGGAGTAATTCCAGGATTTATGGGATATGAAGCAGGTCAATCATGTGTAGGAGATCATTTTGAATGGTTTACTGAAAACTGTGTACCTGCTAGCTACTATGAAGAAGCACAACAAAAAGGAATGAACATCCACCAATTGTTAACAGAAAAAGCAGCTCAATTGGAGGTTGGTGAAAGCGGTTTAATTTCACTTGACTGGTGGAATGGAAATCGATCTACACTTGTAGATGCTGATTTAACAGGTGTTTTATTAGGAGCTACATTACTAACGAAGCCTGAGGAAATTTATCGAGCTCTAATTGAAGCAACAGCATATGGCACACGAACAATTGTTGAGGCATTTAGAAATAGTGGAGTGCCGATTCATGAAGTATATGCATGTGGTGGTATTGCTGAGAAAAATGGATTAATGATGCAAATCTATTCAGATGTATTAAAAATGGATATCAAAATATCTGCTTCATCTCAAACCCCAGCTCTTGGTTCTGCAATGTTTGGAGCAGTTGCAGCTGGTAAGGAACGTGGCGGATACGATGATATTAAAGATGCAGCCAAAGAAATGGCTAGATTAAAAGATTATGTTTATCAACCTAATCATGAGAATTCACAAGTTTACGACCAACTATTCTCTGAATATGCAAGATTATATGATTATTTCGGTCGTGGTGAAAATAACGTGATGAAAAACTTAAAGAAGATCAAACATGCTCAGTCTAACAAAGCAAAAGAGAAGATTACACAATAAATCGAAATATCTATCACTCTATTCTGAAGTGGGGCATCCATCTTTAGCCCCCACTTTTCAAAAGAAAGGGGAGACAACTGATGCTTGAACAATTAAAAGAACAAGTTTTAGAGGCAAACCTTCAGTTACCAAAATATAAAATGGTTACTTTTACATGGGGAAACGTAAGTGGAATTGATCGAGAAAAAGGACTTGTAGTCATTAAACCTAGTGGAGTTCCTTATGAAGAGCTAAAGGCTGAAGATTTAGTTGTAGTCAATTTGAATGGTGAAATAGTAGAGGGAGACATGCGCCCATCATCTGATACTGCAACACATTTAGCACTTTATAAAGCATTTCCTTCGATTGGTGGAGTTGTACATACACATTCACCATGGGCAACTAGCTGGGCCCAAGCAAGCCGTCCCATTCCTGCATTAGGAACAACTCATGCTGATTATTATTATGGAGAAATTCCTTGTACAAGAGCTTTAACAGAAGATGAGATTACTAGAGGCTATGAACTAGAAACAGGAAATGTCATTATAGAAACATTTCAATCTAAAGATATTGATCCAATAGCGATGCCAGGTGTACTCGTTTCAGGTCATGCACCGTTCGTTTGGGGAAAGAATGCTAGTCAAGCAGTTCATAATGCAGTTGTTTTAGAAGAGGTAGCCAAGATGGCATTACACACGTATCAATTAAATCCAATTGCTGGTCCAATCGATCAATTTTTGTTAGATAAACATTATCTTCGTAAGCATGGAGCAAATGCTTATTATGGTCAGAAAAACAAAGAAGTGAAACAGTAACTATCGATTAGGGGGAAACCATTATGCTAACAGTGAAACCATACGAGTTTTGGTTTGTAACGGGTAGTCAAGATTTATACGGAGAAGAAACAGTAAGAGAAGTTGAAGCTAACTCAAAAGTGATTACAGAAGGTCTTGACCAAGATTCTACATTAACATATAAGTTAGTATTTAAATCAGTTTTAAAGGATGCAGATTCCATTCGTAAATTATGTTTAGAAGCAAATGCTGATGAAAACTGTGCAGGTATTATTACATGGATGCATACATTCTCTCCAGCAAAAATGTGGATTGCCGGACTTTCAAGCTTACAAAAACCAATGCTTCATCTTCACACACAATTTAACCGTGATATTCCATGGGATAGCATTGATATGGATTTTATGAACACAAATCAATCTGCACATGGTGATCGTGAATTTGGATTTATGGCAACAAGACTAAATGTAAAAAGAAAAGTAGTTGTTGGTCATTGGGAAAATAACGAAGTTCGAAGCAAAATTGGTAGTTGGATGAATACGTCTGTTGCTTTTATGGAAGGTCAGCATTTGAAAATTGCGCGCTTTGGAGATAACATGCGCAGAGTTGCTGTAACTGAGGGAGATAAAGTAGAGGCACAAATTAAACTAGGCTGGACCATTAACGGATACGGCGTCGGTGATTTAGTTCAACGAATGAATGATATTTCTGAACAAGAAATTGATCAATTAATGGAAGAGTATGAAAGAGAATACGATATTGTAGCTGAAGGCCAAGAAGCAGGTCCAGTACGAGATTCTATTCGCTATCAGGCAAGAATTGAACTAGGAATGAAATCGTTCTTAGAAGAAGGTGGTTATTCGGCGTTTACAACAACGTTTGAAGATCTTCATGGTATGAAACAACTTCCTGGTCTAGCTGTACAACGATTAATGGCACAAGGATATGGCTTTGCTGGTGAAGGAGACTGGAAAACAGCTGGTTTACTCCGCATCTTAAAGATCATGGCAAATAACGAAGATACTTCATTTATGGAAGATTATACGTATCACTTTGAACCTGGAAATGAATTAGTGTTAGGTTCACACATGCTGGAGATTTGTCCTACTATTTCAGCAACTAAGCCAAAGATTGCTGTTTATCCTTTAGGAATTGGCGGAAAAGAAGATCCTGCACGATTCATCTTTGATGGAAAGAGCGGTGCTGCTTTAAATGCATCAATTATCGATTTAGGACATCGCTTCCGTCTTGTTGTAAACGAAGTCGATGCTGTGCAACCAGAAAAGGATTTACCAAACCTTCCTGTTGCAAGAGTCCTTTGGACGCCTCAGCCTTCATTAAGTGAAGGAACAGAAAACTGGATCATTGCTGGTGGAGCACACCATACAGTCTTTTCTTATAAAGTAACAACAGACCAGCTTAGAGATTGGGCAGAGCTAGTCGGAGTTGAATGTGTTCTTATTAATAATGATACAAATAAGCATAGCTTCAAAAATGAGTTACGTTGGAATGACGTTGTATATAAGTAATAGGTATTGATTTTAAAGACGAGGAAAACAAAAATGAAATGTCATGTTTCTAGTTTCCTCGTCTTTCTACTATCACTAAAAAGCATGGGAGGAATAGAGAATGACAAATTCAATTGTTATTAATGCAGATGTTAGTAAAGGGAAAATTAACCGTAATATTTATGGACATTTTGCCGAGCATTTAGGCCGTTGTATTTATGAAGGTATTTGGGTTGGAGAAGATTCACCAATTCCAAACACGAACGGAATTCGAAACGATGTGCTTGAAGCATTAAAACAAATTAACATTCCTGTGCTTCGTTGGCCAGGAGGCTGTTTTGCTGATGAATATCATTGGAAAGATGGAGTCGGACCAAGGAGTGAAAGAAAAAGAATGGTAAACACCCACTGGGGTGGTGTGGTTGAAAACAATCACTTTGGAACTCATGAATTTATGATGCTATGTGATTTACTAGGTTGTGAGCCTTATATTTGCGGAAATGTTGGCAGCGGTACTGTTCAAGAAATGTCTGAATGGGTTGAATATATGACATTTGACGGTGAGTCTCCAATGGCCAACTGGCGCCAAGAGAATGGTAGAGAAAAACCTTGGGAGCTTACATACTTTGGTGTAGGTAACGAAAACTGGGGTTGTGGCGGAAATATGCGTCCTGAATATTATGCAGATCTATACCGTCGTTACCAAACATATGTAAGGAATTATGGAAATAATAAAATCTATAAAATTGCCGGTGGAGCAAACGTAGATGACTATAATTGGACAGAAGTGTTAATGCGTGAAGCTGGGCGCTTAATGGATGGACTAAGTCTTCACTACTATACAATTCCTGGTGAATTCTGGACAGGTAAAGGATCTGCAACAGGTTTTCCAGAGGATGAGTGGTTCATCACGATGCAAAAAGCACTGCATATGGATGAGTTAATTACAAAGCATAGCACGATCATGGATAAATACGACCCTGAAAAACGTGTTGGGATGATTATAGATGAATGGGGTACATGGTTTGATGTAGAGGAAGGAACAAATCCAGGGTTTCTTTATCAGCAAAACACTATTCGTGATGCATTAGTTGCTGCGGTCCACTTCCATATTTTCCATAAGCATAGTGATCGTGTTCAAATGACAAATATTGCCCAAACAGTAAATGTTCTTCAAGCGATGGTACTAACAGAAGGAGAAAAAATGATTCTTACTCCTACTTATCATGTATTTGATATGTATAAGGTACACCAAGATGCAACAGTACTCTCAGTTGACGCTGCTGTTGGAAAATACAAATACAATGGTCAAGAAGTTGATCAAGTATCTGTTTCAGCATCTCAAGATAAAAATGGCAAAGTAAACATCAGTTTATACAATATTGATCATAAAGAATCTGCATCATTATCTCTTCAGCTTCGTGGATTG
This sequence comes from Metabacillus litoralis, assembly GCF_003667825.1. NCBI lineage: Bacteria > Bacillati > Bacillota > Bacilli > Caryophanales > Bacillaceae > Metabacillus > Metabacillus litoralis. Next base: position 201,432 of record NZ_CP033043.1, read on the forward strand.
AAAGAAGAGGTTAGTAGTATCACTGGTACGATTTTAACAGCTGACACGATTGATGCACACAATACGTTCGAGCAGCCAGAAGTAGTAGCTCCAGCTGAATTTACACAATTCACTGTAAGCAATGGTCAACTTGATGTAACATTACCTCCGATGTCTGTTGTCTTGTTAACGATTTAATATAGAAGGGAAGTAATTGATTATGGCAACCAACGTATGTAAAGGCTGTTCTGGAAATGTCATTATCAAAAAAGAAGAAGTAGATAGAATCCTTTCTAAACAATTACCAGACAACTTAATTGTTTCTGATGAGATCTACCAAAAGCGTCTAGAAGCTTGTTATGATTGCCCTTCGTTTCTTTATGGAACAACTTGTTTATATAGTGGATGTTTAGTGGAGTACAGAGCCAAGTTTACAAGTAAAAATTGTCCAAATCCTGCAGGGGCTAAGTGGTAGGTCTTCAATTCTGAATTTTATACATCTTGTTAATGCATAAGATATACATCTGTTACCCTATTTTCTGGGCAAAGATGTATATCTTTTTTACTTTAGTTTGAAAGCGTTTTAAGGAGGTGATGGGTGTCATTACTCGTGTTAACAATAGCTTGAATAAATGTGAGGAGGAGATGATTTAATGAAGCAAATAAAAAAACTACTCATTCTTTCGGTTATCTTGTGTGTGCTAAATATACAAGTAACAGCAAGTGCCGCATTTTGGAATGTAACAGGGGAAAAAATGATTCACGACCCTTCTATTATTAAAGAAGGTAATTCATGGTATGTATTTGGAACTGGTGAAGCAGAAAAAAATGGAATTCGTGTATTACGTTCTGATAATGGTGTTAACTGGTACACTACACCTGTTATTTTTCCTACAGCACCCTCATGGTGGAAAACATATGTACCGAACCATGAATCAAATCAATGGGCACCTGATATTCAATATTACAATGGAAGATATTGGCTCTATTATTCAGTTTCTAGTTTTGGATCGAATAATTCATTAATTGGCCTTTTATCAACGGAAAGTATAGCTTCTGGACAATGGCGAGACGATGGATTAGTTGTTCGCTCAACAAGTTCAAGTAACTTTAATGCTATTGACGGGGATCTTGTTATTGATAAAGACGGTAATCCTTGGCTATCTTACGGATCTTTTTGGAGTGGGATTAAGCTTACACGCTTAGATAAAAATACAATGAAACCTACTGGTACTGTCTATTCAATTGCAACGCGACCAAACTCCCCGAATAATGCAATCGAAGCACCTAGCATTAGTTATAAAGATGGGTATTATTATTTGTTTGTTTCATTTGACAGATGTTGTCAAGGAGTGGATAGCACGTACAAAATTGCCTACGGAAGATCTAAAAATATTACTGGACCATATCTTGATAAAAATGGAGTAAGTATGATGAATGGTGGAGGTACAATTTTAGATGCCGGAAATAGTAGATGGAAAGGTCCAGGCCATCAGGACATTTATAACAACAATGTCATTGTCAGACATTCTTATGATGCTGAAAATAACGGGATGCCAACCCTATTAATCAATGATTTGTATTGGGATTCTCAAGGATGGCCTTCTTACTAATTTTTAAGGGGTGGTGATTTTTCACCACCCTTTTTTGTAGGACAAGTGTAGTCCGGGTTTCTTCATTAAAATAAGATCTTTAATTAGGGCACATTTCTAGTCATAATAACTATAATAAAAGTAGGTATGTGGTCAGTTAAAGAATAAAACAATTGGAATCTAATATTTGCAATTAGAATAACCATGTGATCTAATATAGATGTTCACTTTTTATACCAATTTATATAAAAACTATATCGTTCTAAATTGTTATTAGATAGATAGAAAAAACAAGGTTGCTACAGCAACTACTTAACGTCAAATTTGGTATACCTCTTTCTTAAATGAAAATTCTTGATGAAAGGTGAGCAACATGAGCAATTTAATCAACTTGAAAAGCATGTTAAATGACGTGTTGGATATTAACGATATAAGGTTTTATGAACCAATAAAGAATTATACCTTTACAAAACTTGGTGGGGAAGCAGATGTATTGATTACACCGTCAACATTTGAAGAAATCCAATTGATTTATAGAAAAGCGAAAGAAAACAAAGTTCCAATAACAATTATCGGAAATGGCACAAATTTAATTGTAAAAGATAGTGGAATTGCTGGATTGGTTATAAGCTTGAAAAAGCTAAATGAAGTAAAAGTAAAGGATCATATCATAAAAGCACAAGCAGGTGCTAACATTATTGAGGTGTCAAGGATCGCGTTGAATGAAAAATTATCTGGTCTTGAGTTTGCCTGCGGAATTCCAGGGACAGTAGGTGGGGCACTGTGTATGAATGCTGGAGCATATGGTGGCCAAATATCGGATGTATTAAAAAAAGCTACAGTCTTAACAGAATTAGGTGAGCTACTCGTTTTAGAAAAAAAAGATCTTTTGTTAGGCTACAGGAAAAGCATTATATCCCAAAATAACTATGTTGTGTTACAAGCAGAATTTGAACTACAGCATGGTCATTATCTTCAAATAAAAGAAAAAATGGATGAAAATACTAGACTACGACAGCAAAAGCAGCCGCTTGAGTACCCATCGTGTGGAAGTGTCTTCAAGAGACCACCAGGTTACTTTGCTGGAAAACTAATACAGGATTCTGGTCTTCAAGGATTGAGAATTGGAGGGGCAGAGGTATCAACGAAGCATGCTGGATTTATCGTAAATGTTGATCATGCAACTGCAAAGGACTATACAGATCTCATTCACGTGATTCAAAAAACAGTAAAAGAGAAATATGGTGTTAACCTAGAAACAGAAGTAATTGTTATAGGTAAGGAAGATGAGATATAAATCAATTTTAGGAGTGATTATATTGACTAGAGAAACTTCACAAGCACTTCAAAGAAGTGTAAAAGACCATTGGTATGTTAAATATGAAGAGGTAGGCTTCCCATCGATTCAAAAGGGATGGATATTGCCCGTTGACCGTTGGCAGGATTTTGATCCATTTATTTTAATGGCTGAGGATTGGTTTAAGAGAGGGACATTTTCCGATCATCCTCATCGTGGCTTTCAGACAATCACATATGTAGTAGATGGACGTTTGGAGCATATTGATAATGCTGGAGGAAGAGAAATTTTAGAGCCGGGAGATGTTCAATATATGAACGCCGGGTGGGCGGCAAGGGATGCTGAGGAAGGTGTAGAGGATGATATTGCCCATACCCTACAGCTTTGGTTAAACCTGCCGAAACATTTAAAACAAACAGATACATCTTATCAAAATATTTATAGTGAGGATGCACCTGTTGTTTCTATTGAAGGAGGATCGGTAAAAGTATTTTCAGGAGATATTGCAGGTGTTAAGGGTCCAATGAATTCCATTGTTCCGATAACATTAACAGAAATTACTTTATCAGAAGGAGCTCAATATGTTCATTGTTTACCAGAAACACATAATAGCTTCTTTTACGTTTTATCAGGTGATATGACATTTGGAGAAAACAAGGTAGAGTTAAAAAAGCATGGTGTAGGTACATTAACTTATAACGATGAAGGAAACGAAGAGAACATAAGTGAGTTTGTGATAAAAGCAAATAGCAGGCGGTCAAAAGTACTTGTATATTCAGGAACACCAATAAAAGAAGAAATCGTTCCATATGGTCCTTTTGTGATGAATACAATGGAAGAAATCAAACAAGCATATCGAGATTACCACAATGGAAAATTTGGGCCGGCAGCTAGATGAAAATAGTGAAAAAACAAGCTGCTTTACTGAAGGTTTCTACGACAAAAGTCGTAGAAAAACCTCCTGTAAAATCATTCTTTTAAAGGAATATTTCAAAATGATTTTATTGTATAGTAAGATCAAGGAGGTAGTTACAATGGTTGATGTGGCGATAATCTCAAAGAACCCGCATATTCAAAGAAGCTTAAGTTTATTCATTCATGCTCATTCAACTTTTAACTTGATTTACAATAATGATGATCAGCATGAGGCCTTTAAAATGCTTGATAGACTTAAAAAGGTAGTTGTCCTGTTAGATATAGAAGTAGATAACTTAAAACAAATTTTAGATCTTTATTCAACAAAGCACCACATTATACTTTATAGTCATTCAAAGGATTTTTTGGAAATTAGTCAACTTCTTCAAAGATATAATGTGAAATATTTTAATGTTTACACGAAACCGGATTGTATATTTCATACGATTAAGGAGCTTTCAGAATAGGTAGTTGCTATAACAACTAATTACAGAAAGTAAAGTTGGTGAGGAGGAATCTCATTATACCTCCAAGCAAAAGCTTACTCACCAAACTTTATTATGAATTTACAATGATTGTCACCTTCAGTTCGGCAACAAGTTCTATTTATTTGATTAACACCAAGAACGTCTATGAACATGCTTGTTTCACATCGACATGCCATTTTAAATTCTTTTGCAACTGAGAGGATGGGACAGTTATATTCTGTTAATTCAAATGTACGATCATCTATTTCAGCAACATCAGCCATATATCCTTTTTCGTTTTGAAGCTTTACAAGTTCATTCACCTTCTCAGCTGGTGTAGTTATATTGATCATTTTGGCACTATATTCTTTAATTAAACGTGTTTCTCTCTTTTTAAATAGTAGCTCTATAGATTCTTCACCGTGTATTTCTTTAATATCATGAAGAAATTCAAGGCTGATTCCTTCATAGTTTTTAGGAAAATATTGTTCCGATTTATCTGACAAAGAATATGTTTGGAGAGGTCTACCCATCGGCTGTTTTACTTCCTTGGAAGAGATGAAACCCTCTTTCTCGAGACTTAAAAGATGCTTTCTTACAGCCATGTGAGTAATCCCTAATTCATCTGTTAACTCATTAACAGTCATTGTTTCTTCTTTTTTTAATAAGTGAAGAATCTTGTCCTTTGTTGTACTATTTCGAGTCGTGTTCATACTAACACCTCCATTTTAAAAATGTGGAGAAGATAAAGTTAAAATATAATTATACCATATAGTATAAAATGTTTGAAGAAATGTTCATCTAACTGATTTTGACTTTTTTATAATGTTTAAGCAAATTAATTGATCTATAAAAAAATTTAGTTTATTCTTTATTTATACTTATTATACTACTAAGTATAAAAATATAAATTTATTGGAGGATGTAAATAATGACAACTTATTCTTTACCATCTTTACCTTATAGCTTTGATGCACTTGAGCCACATATTGATCAGCGCACAATGGAAATTCATCACGGGAAACATCATCAAACATATGTTAATAACTTAAATGCTGCCCTTGAAGGAAAAACAGATTTGCAAGCAAAATCACTAGAGGCGTTATTAAGTAATTTAGATGCTGTTCCAGAACAAATTAGAACGGCTGTAAGAAATAATGGTGGTGGTCATTTAAATCATTCATTATTTTGGGAAGTCATTGCACCTTCTGGTAATGACCAAACTCCTACAGGAGAATTAGCCGCTGCAATTAACCATGCATTTGGAAGCTTTGAGAGCTTTAAAGAGGAATTCACCAAAGCGGCAACAACCCGCTTTGGATCAGGTTGGGCTTGGCTAGTAGTTGATCAAGATGGAAATCTTCAGGTAACAAGTACAGCTAACCAAGACAATCCAATTATGGATGGTCAACAAGCCATTCTAGGACTTGATGTTTGGGAGCACGCTTACTATTTGAACTACCAAAACAGAAGACCAGACTATATTTCAAGCTTTTTTAACATTATTAATTGGGATGTAGTAGCAGAAAAATTAGAAAAAACTAGATAAATAATCAGTGAGTTTTATGAATAAGGTGTCTAAAAAGACACCTTATTTGCTGTTATATTGAAAGTTTCCTTATGTGAAACAGAAGTAACTTGGTTGTTTTTGTTAGTAAAGATGAAAAAAGAAGAAAATGGAAGTTAAGCATGTTATTGTTAACTATGGAACATTTTATCGCTTCACACACAGGCTATTTCAAATAGGAGGCTAAAACATGAAACTTGTTGGTATATCAGGTTCAATCATTGGCACAAAAACAGCAAAGGCAGTTCATGAAGTATTAATGGCAGCAAAAGCTTTAGATCAGAATCTTGAAGTTGAATTAATTGATTTAAAGGATTACGAAGTTGAATTTGTGAAGGGGACTCCACTGTCTTCCTACAATCAAGACACAATTAAGGTTGTAAACACAATTCAATCAGCCGACTTTCTTGTGTTTGGAACTCCAATTTATCAGGCTTCCATCCCAGGTGTTTTGAAAAATCTGTTTGACCATTTACCTATTGATGCATTTAAGTCAAAGGTGACAGGAATGATTACAACGGCTGGTACAGACAAACATTTTCTTGTAACAGAATATCATCTAAAGCCAATCCTGACCTATTTAAAAGGAGTGGTTCCTGTTAGTAATGTATTTCTTCAAAACTCAGATTTTAATAAAGAAAATGAAATAATTAATAACGATATTTCGAATCGAATTCACGTATTGGCTAAAGAGATGATAGTTCTACAAAAGTCACTAAAGGACTCAGAAGCTTAACAGTTGAATGATAATAATGGAAGTTACGGGCAATAATTGTAACAGTCGGTTTCCGAATACAAAACTACACTAGCACCAATTAGCAGTCCTGTTCGCAACTGAATAAGACTGTTTTTTTTTCTGAGGGGCGAATAAATAAAGCTGACCTTCTTGCTTATCCTTAATTGAGTAACCTATAGTTTAAATAAACGGAGTTTTTCCGGCTATACGAAGAATGGAACTCGATTTGGGGGATATAAGCGGAATTTTTCCGGTTAAGCAAAGTAAAATGGTCCATTTTTATCTTTTTCGATTAAATAGACGGAGTCTTTCCGTCTATTTAATCCATTTTTCGTGATATTTCCTCATTAAGAGGAATTTCCCCGCTTATTTTAGTAGCTAAAATTGACCGGTTTTTATTATAATTTTTGATAACAAATATAATCGGATTGTTTTTTTAGAGTTCCGACCAAAATGCAAGCGCTTTCTCTTGTGTTGTGTGTTTTACACAAGCAGGAACCTAAATCTTTGTATCTATGCTACATTGTAGAAAACTCATGTAAAATTGTAAAATATTTGTAAAGATATAGAACAGATATTTAATTTGTTTAGACTGTATATTTGAGTCTGCTTTCTTTAAAAAACTTTTCTTATTATAAAGTTATTGACGTAATAGCTATGAAAAAAGTATTATCAAATAATAAAAATCTTAAAGTCATGTGTTTAAAAAGAAAATATAAGCTAAGGAGAATTTAACCCTCGCCTAGCGAGGGTTTTATTTTTATACTATCAGAAAGTTTAAGTTTTTATGGATGATAGTATAGGAAAAACTAAGGCTTTCGCCATTAGGACTTGACGATAAGCTAAGTTTTTCCAATAAAATTATTTGAAAAGAGGGAATAGTATGAGTTATCAGTTACTCGGTTCCATTGTTGTCTATATGGTTGGGATGTTACTTATTGGTTATTACGCCTATAAACGGACCACTAACTTATCAGATTATATGTTAGGAGGAAGGTCTTTAGGTCCCGCTGTTACCGCTCTAAGTGCTGGAGCTTCAGATATGAGTGGATGGCTCCTTATGGGTCTTCCTGGAGCTATGTATGTACAAGGTTTAAGTGCCTCTTGGATTGTGATCGGTTTGACTCTGGGTGCGTATGCAAACTGGTTGTATGTGGCACCACGGTTAAGAATGTACACAGAGGCTGCTAACGACTCGATGACAATTCCTTCTTTTTTGGAAAATAGGTTTGAAGATGCATCTAAAATGCTCCGTCTTATTTCAGGATTAGTTATTATTATCTTCTTTACGTTTTATGTATCATCAGGGATGGTTTCTGGAGGGGTGCTGTTTGAAACCACATTCAATCTTGACTATACAGTTGGACTTTGGATCATTGCTGGAGTGGTTGTATCCTACACATTATTTGGAGGATTCTTGGCAGTAAGCTGGACAGACTTTGTACAAGGATTGATCATGTTCATTGCCCTTATTCTTGTTCCTCTTGTGACGATTATTGAGTTAGGAGGAATTGGTCCTTCTTTTAGTGAAATAAAATCAATTGATGAGTCTCTTTTTAATATTTTTAAGGGTACTAGTTTCCTAGGTATTGTTTCTTTATTCGCATGGGGGCTTGGATACTTTGGGCAGCCGCACGTTATCGTTCGATTTATGGCGATTTCATCTGTAAAAGAGATAAAGAAGGCCAGACGTATAGGAATGGGCTGGATGATTTTTTCTGTTGTAGGTGCTATGTTTACTGGGTTCGTAGGACTTTCTTATTACTCTAAAAATGATCTGAATCTTGCAGACCCTGAGACAGTTTTTATTGGGTTAAGTGATATATTATTTCATCCTATTATTACAGGATTTCTACTTGCTGCTTTGTTAGCAGCTGTTATGAGTACCATTTCTTCTCAGCTATTAGTAACATCAAGCTCGTTAACAGAGGATTTGTATAAAACATTTTTCCGACGTTCTGCAACTGATAAGGAATTAATGGTTATTGGACGATTATCAGTATTAATTGTTTCCATTATTTCTGTAGCAATTGCCTACAATAAAAGTGGAACAATTCTATCTTTAGTAGGTTATGCATGGGCAGGGTTTGGTTCAGCTTTTGGTCCAGTTATTTTATTGAGTTTGTATTGGGAACGGATGAATAAATGGGGAGCTCTTGCTGGAATGGTTGCTGGCGCATGTACTGTTATTATCTGGACTAGTATTCCAGGTCTGAGTGCAACGATTTATGAAATGATTCCAGGCTTTTTTGTCAGTTTACTAGCATGTTATTTCGTTAGTATTGTATCACCGGCGCCGTCAAAGAACATTAGGGATAAGTTTAATCAAAATAAGCAATCTGCATGAAAAAAGCACCACCTGAATGTTCCTAACAAAGGGACATTGGGCGGTGCTTTTTCTTAACTATTTATCTCATAATCATGCAATTTACGATACTCAGTAGGAGTCATCCCTTCTTGCTCAATAAATCGTTTATTAAAGTAGCTTATACTAGGATAACCTACCTTTTGTGCAATTTCTTTTATGGTCATTTCTTTACGATCAAGCAGCCATTGTTTACTAGCTTGCAAACGGCATAAGGTGATAAACTGCATTGGTGTCATTTGAGTAGCTCGTTTAAATAATCGACAAAAGTAATATGTGCTGACGCCCACGTTCTGAGCCCAGTACTCAAGGTCAAATGGTTCACAAGCACTTCTTTGCATACTTGGTAAGAGTGTTTGAATACGATCATCCTGCTCTTGGCGGCGATCAGATGTTTTTGGTGCAGCATTTCTTACAAATTCCATTAAAAATGTGTAGGTAAAAGTAGACAAGCTGGAAAGATGCAAAAAGCTGTTTTTTTCTGCCTCAATTAATAGCTGATTATGTGCTTTTTCAAGAGTAGACAATTTTTGAAGAGTCCAGAGTGAGTGTTGATGAAACCCTTTTTCCGAGAGAAATTGATTAAGCACATCACCGTAAAAATGAACCCAACGTATATTCCAGGGATCTTGTTTACTACTATAATACCGCTGCTCCTGCATTGGAAAATATAAAAAAGCGTCTCCCCTTTTTATCATGACTGGACTGCCGTCTATTTCCACGTACCCCGATCCAGATAAAACAAAGTGAATACTAAAGTTATTTAAAGTGCCAACTTTTCGATTTACTTCATGGTCAGGTTCATTCCAATACCAGCCAATTGATTCAGGTAGAATCATAAAATCATTGTTTTGTAATGTAGGTAATAAAAATTGTCTAAGCATTTGCATCACTCTTTCAGGACAATATTCTTTTATTATAAAGGCAATATGATTCTATTTTTATTTTAAGATGTGTCTTTTATAATAACAATATAATATTAAGTTTAGGGTAGAAGGAGAGAATGGTTATGGAAAAAATTCGTTGGGGAATTATCGGAAGTGCAAATATAGCAAAAGGTTCAGTTATACCAGGTATTCAGCAATCAGAAACAGGTGAGGTTGTTGCTATTGCTAGCAGAGGATTAGAAAAAGCAAAAGAAACGGCCGAACAATTAAATATTTCTAAGGCTTATGGGAGTTATGAGGAATTACTCCAAGATCCTGAAATTGAAGCCGTTTACATTCCTCTTCCAAACCATTTACATAAAGAGTGGACCATTCGTGCAGCAGAAGCAGGTAAGCATGTTTTATGTGAAAAGCCTTTAGCATTAAATGCGGATGAAGCGGAAGAAATGGTAGCTGCTTGTGAAAAAGCTGGTGTCGTTTTTGCAGAAGCATTTATGTATCGTTATCATCCACGTTATAAGCTTATAAACGAATTAATTGACTCAGGGGAAATTGGGGATATTCGGGGTATTCACGGAACGTTTACTTTTAATAATGCAAAAGACAGTGGAAACGTTCGTTATAAAAAGGAATGGGGTGGAGGTTCCTTATATGATGTTGGTGTTTACCCAATTAGTGCGGCCAGAATGATTTTGAATGAAGAGCCTAAAGCAGCAACTGTTCATGCATTCTTTTCTGAGAAACATGACGATGTTGATATGATGGCATCGGGTATTTTGGAATTTGATAAAGGTGTAGCTTTAACATTTGATTGTGGAATGTGGGCTGCATTTAGAAATGAACTCGAAATTCTTGGTACAAATGGTCGGATCGAGGTTCCTTCAGCGTTTATAACACATCAAAATGAACAAGATCATATTATTGTTCACACAAATGATGGCAAAAGAGAGCTTGAGGTGCCTTATTTAAATCAATATGCACTTCAAGCTGATGCAATGGGAAGAAGCATCCGTAACGGCGAGCCATTACCATTTCCTTCGCAAGATGCAGTATTAAATATGAAAGTAATTGATGCTTGTTTAACCTCAGCAAGAGAACGCCGTCGTGTTGAGTTATAAAAGGGGGACTTTTGATGAAGACGATTAGTATTCCAGGCTTAAATAAGCGGGTAACAACACTCATTCAAGGCTCAGATTATTTTAGACCAAGTGTTTATGAAAAGGTTTGTCGCGTTCTTGATCAATATGTTGCGATCGGAGGTAATACAATTGATACTGCACATATTTATTGTGGTGGTGAAAGTGAAGTAGCGATTGGCATGTGGATGGAAGAACGTGATAATCGAGAAGGTGTGGTGATTCTGACTAAAGGTGCACATCATGACCAAAACGGTCCACGTGTGAATCCAGAAGCAATCTCTAAAGACCTTTTTGAAAGTCTGGAACGTTTAAAAACAGATTACATCGATTTATATGCTCTGCACCGTGACGATCCAGCAGTACCAGTAAGTGTGATTATGGATGCATTGAATGAGCATATACAGGAAGGGCGAATAAAGGCAATCGGTGGATCTAATTGGACAACACAGCGGTTACAGGAAGCAAATGAATATGCAGCCAATAACGGTTTGGTTGGTTTTACGTTCAGCAGTCCTAATTTAAGTTTAGCAAAACCAAATGAACCGTTCTGGACAGGGTGTGTTTCGGCGGATTCTGCTGATTGTCTATGGCATCAAGAGAATCAAATTCCACTTCTCTCTTGGTCATCGCAAGCAAGAGGATTTTTTACAGGTCGATACACTCCTGAAGATCGAAGTAATGAGGATCTTGTTCGCGTTTTTTATAACGAAGAGAACTGGGAACGATTGCGTCGGGCTGAAATTATGGCTAAGGAAAAGGGAGTTAGTACGATACAAATTGCTCTTGCTTATGTGCTTAATCAACCTTTTCCTACATGTGCTCTTATTGGTGCTCAAAATGCAGAAGAATTACAATCATGCTATGAGGGAGCAAAGATTGTTTTAACTAAGGAAGAATATAAATGGTTGGAGCAAGTTTGATTCTTAAACATAATATAGGAAAAAGACGTTAAAACAAATGTCTGTTTTAACGTCTTTTTCTTTTTATACTATCAGAAAGATAAAATTTTTATGGATGATGGTATAAGAAAAGCTAAGGCTTCCGCCATTAGGGCTTTGCGATAAGCCAAGCTTTTCTAAAAGTAAATATCATTAATGGGTTATGATTTACTTTCTAATTATTATTCCCAATAATTTTTAAAATAAAATCATATATTTTAATAAAATAATTGATTTTTTACTGAAGGGAGCAAAAAATATGTACTATGCCCGACTCATTCACTATAAATTAGGAACAAATCAAAGACAGGCTGCAGAAGAATTAACAAAGAAGTTTGATAAAATAAGCAGGAATTTATATGGATTTAGAGGAAATGTTTATTTTTTTGATGATCCAAATGGTGAATACAAAGCGCTTAATTACTGGGATACAAAGGAACTTGCTGAAAAAGCTCATGAAGTGCTATTTCCTCAGCTAGAAAATGAACTTAAGAATTTAACTACTGAGAAGCCAAGATATAGAATCTTTGAAGTATTTGATCCAACAGATGATCAAGACATGGTGGCAAGTCATACGATAAAATAATATATGTAAAAGAAAAACAGTTAAGAATAATACTTACCTAGATATCTATTTAGATATCTAGGTATTTTTTTGTGTGAAATAAACATCACCTTAGTATAAAGGTCACACAAAGGTCAAAAAAGTGCACCTTTTTAGTCAATTGAGTTTATCGTAATAAAAATGAAAACGCTTTATACTTGGTTTAAGCAAGCGGTTACAAAAGCAACTAGGTGGTGATGATGGAGTGAGTGCCAAAATAAATACTAATGAATTGGCAGCAAAAGAAAGCCATGTGAATCAAGCATTACAGGCAAAACGAAAAACGAGAATGAAAAAAGCTTTAGGCTATGCAGCATTCGTAGGACCTGCACTTTTATTCTTTATTTTGATTCAAATTATCCCGTTTATTATGGGGGTTTACTATTCATTTACTTCATGGAATGGAGTAAGTTCGAATGTTGAATGGGTAGGATTACAAAACTATATTACGATCTTTACTGATGATAAAAAGTTTTTTAATTCATTCCTATTTACAACAAAGTTTATGTTTGCTGCTGTTATAATCAGTAACCTTTTAGGGTTTGGATTAGCTTTACTATTAAATGCAGCATTGAAAACAAAGAATATCCTAAGAACTGTATTCTTCATCCCGAACGTTATCGGTGGATTACTACTAGGGTTTATCTGGCAGTTTATCTTCGTTAAAGGTTTCGCATCTATTGGGAATATGACAGGAATTAAATTCTTCCAATTACCTTGGTTAGGTGATGAGGCAACAGCGTTCTGGGGAATTGTTATCGTATTCGCTTGGCAAATCAGCGGTTACATGATGGTTATCTACATTGCTGCACTTCAAGGTGTAGATACATCTTTACTAGAAGCAGCAAGAATGGATGGAGCATCAAACTGGTCTATTCTTAAAAACGTTATTGTTCCTTTAATTTTACCTGCCTTTACGATTTGTTTCTTCTTAACAATCTCAATGGCATTTAAAATATTCGACTTAAACCTTTCCTTAACAGGTGGCGGTCCATTTAACTCTACAGAATCAGTAGCGATTAATATTTACCAAGAAGCATTCATGAACAACCGATATGGCTTAGGTACAGCAAAGTCTATTCTATTCTTTATCGTTGTGGCTGTGTTTACAACACTACAAGTAACATTTACGAAGAAAAAGGAGGTTGAAGCATAATGAATAGAGGCTATACAAAAGGAACATTCGTTTTAGAAGTTCTAGGAATTATGCTCGGCCTAGTTTTTCTTATACCGTTTTACTTCGTAGCAATCAACTCAGTTAAAGGCTTTTCGGAAATACTAATTGACGCAGCAGCGTTACCAAAGGAAGTTCTATTTAGTAACTATGCAAAAGTATGGGAAGTTATCAGCTTCCAAGATGCGTTTTTAAACTCTTTAATTATTACAGTGTTTAGTATCGCTGGTATTGTTGTCATTAGTTCTATGGCAGCTTGGAAGATGGTTAGAACACCTGGAAAACTAAGTAAAATCTTATTCATCTTCTTTGTCTCAGCAATGGTTATTCCGTTCCAAACGGTTATGATTCCATTAATGAAATTGGGTGGTACGCTTGGAATTATGAACAGTATCCCAGGTATTGTGATCATGTACTTTGGATTTGGAGTCTCACTCTCACTGTTCTTATATCATGGTTTTGTGAAAACAATTCCACTTGAGATTGAAGAATCTGCAAGTATTGATGGTTGTACACAGTTTGGAGTTTTTTGGAGAATTGTATTCCCATTATTAAAACCGATTACTGTAACCGTTATCATTCTTAATACATTATGGATTTGGAATGACTACTTACTTCCATTACTTGTGTTACAAGATGCAAGCTTAAGAACAATTCCTTTAGCGACAAGCTCTTTCTTCGCACAGTATACAAAACAATGGGATATGGGATTGGCAGCATTAGTACTAGGTATTGCACCAGTAATTGTGTTCTTCCTCTTCCTACAAAAACACATCATTAAAGGGATTGCAGCTGGGTCTATTAAATAGTTTCAGCTATCAAAATCGTATATAATGTTCAATTGCTAGGTCTTTAGTAAATGGAACATTTATATAAAAATATAAAGATATAAATTAGGGAGGTCTACTGTAATGAAGAAACTGATGCTTTTAGGTTTGTCAATGCTATTAGTTTTAGGTATCTTAGCTGGTTGTAATTCAAACAAGCAAGAAGGTGCTTCTGAAGGTAACAAAGATTCTGGTTCAGGTGATGGGGAAGTTGTAACATTAAATCTGTTCCAATTTAAAGTTGAAATTGCTGATCAGCTTCAAGAAATGATTAAAGAATTTGAAGCAGAGCATCCAAATATTAAAGTAAAACTTGAAACTGTTGGTGGTGGCGCTGACTATGGTGCTGCTTTAAAAGCTAAATTTGCGTCAGGCGAAGAGCCAGATATTTTCAACAATGGTGGCTTTAAAGAACTTGAGCTTTGGAAAGAGCATTTAGCAGACCTTTCCAACGAGCCATGGGCAGAGCATGTTCTTCCTATCGGTAAAGTTCCAACAACAGATGCAGATGGTAAATTATATGGTATGCCAGTAAACCTTGAAGGTTATGGATTCATTTATAACAAAGACTTATTTGAAAAAGCAGGCATTACAGAAACACCAAAAACTCTTTCTGAATTACAAGATGCTGTTAAGAAACTTGAAGCAGCTGGAATTAAAGCATTCTCAGCTGGTTATGGCGAGTGGTGGGTAATTGGTCAACATTTATTCAACATTCCTTTTGCTCAACAAGATGATCCTGTTGCATTCATCGAAGGCTTAAATGATGGTTCTACTAAATTTGCTGGTAATGAGCAATTCTCACAATTAAAAGAAGTAATTGATCTTGAAGTGAAAAATGGTGTTGGTAACCCAATCACAACAGATTATAATACTCAAGTAACATTATTTGCTTCAGGTGAAGCGGCAATGCTACAACAAGGTAACTGGACTGAAAACATGATTACTGAAATCAATCCAGACATGAACATGGGCTTCTTACCAATACCTTTAAATGATGAAGCTGATGCTGATGTATTACCAGTTGGTGTTCCAAATAACTGGGTATTAAACAAAAACTCTGAGCACTTAGAAGAAGCGAAAACATTCTTGAACTGGATGGTTTCTTCTGAAACAGGTAAACGTTATATCACGGAAGAATTTGCGTTCATTCCTGCATTTGATAATATCGAAGCGTCTGGTTTAGGTGATTTAGGTCAATCAATTCTTGAATACTCTAAAGCAGAGAAAACAATTCCTTGGACTTGGTTCAGATGGCCAGATGGAGCAAACAAAGAGTTTGCTGCAACAATCCAAGAATATGCAGCTGGTAAAATCAGCTATGAAGAAGCTTTAGAAAAATTCCAAGCAACTTGGGATAATCTGAAGTAATCATAATAACTAAGAAGCATGTCTATAATAGGCATGCTTTTTAGCTATATGTACGGAGTTTGGTAGGGCTTACATTTCGCTTAGGTAATTTCTAGTCTATAATGATAATAATAGATGAAAAGATTGGAGGTTCCAAGTTGTCAAAAACAAGCATAAGAAATAAACTTATTGTTCTTCTATTACTCATTACGATTGTTCCATTTGGGACTTCCATTGTGATTACATATTTATATACAAAGGAATCGCTAAAAGATGAGTTTGTAGAAGAAAATGTAAACCTCCTTTATCAAGGAAAGTTAAATATAGAAGGCTACATAGGTGAATTAAAAAATTTAACTTTATCGTTTTATAACAACATTGATTTTATGAGGTATTTGCAAAATCCTCCTGCAGGAGATGATTATTTAGCAAAAGAAACAGTTAAAAATGTGATATTAACGATTCTTTATGCTGAAGAGAATATTAATAGAGTAAACTTTGCTTTGGTTGAGCCTAATCAAAATGTTTCTGTATCTAAAAAGTCAGCTGTTGTGTTTTCCCCTTTAAATAAATTCCGCAATCGTGATAACTATGAAAAAGCTTTAGATAGCCAATATCATATCCATATAGAACCAATGGAAATTATGCAAGAGGAATCATCTAATCATAAATCGAATAAACAGAAAGATGTTTTTTCCCTTCATAGAGCGATTGTTAATGTACCATCTGATGAATTACTTGGCTATATTTCATTAGACATAAATTCAGAGCAGCTACTTAATATTACTCATAAATTATATGTAAAAGATAAAGAAGAGTTTTATATTATAAGTCCTGATGGAGAACTCATTTTTAGATCTAATTATGAAGTATCTGAAGATCAGCAATGGATTAAAAGACTGATTCAGAATGAAGATACAAGTGGGATGATGGAATGGAAGAAAGACTCCTTTGAAGGCTTAATGATTTACGAAAAGCTGGACGATTCATCAGGAGGATGGTTCCTTGTTAAACGAATTCCCTATACCTCTGTTTTTGAAAGTGCTCTTAGTGTGGCAAAAATCAATATTTTATTTGGAGTAATCGGATTAATTCTTGTTGTATTGGCGACTCTTTTTGTTTCATTTAAAATCACAACACCTATACGAGTTCTTTTGCAAAATATTAAGCAAGTTGAAAGTGGAAATATGAATGTTCAGTTTGATTCACTTGGAAACGATGAAATTGGTACTCTTGGTGAACGGTTTAAAGAAATGATGTCAAAATTAAATCACTTAATTAATCGGGAATATAAGCTCGAGCTAGAAAACAAAACAAATCAATTGAAGGCACTTCAATCACAGCTTAATCCTCATTTTTTATATAATGCCTTGCAATCAATTGGAACGCTTGCTTTAAAAAATAACGTTCCACAGGTATACACGCTTGTTACCCATCTCTCAAAAATCATGAGATATGGAATGACAATTGATGAAAATATTGTTCCATTAACAAAAGAAATTGATTATACAAAAGCATTTTTATTATTACAAAAAGAGAGATTTGGCGATCAGTTTGAATATTCGATAGAATTCACAAAAGAAGATTTGCTTATTATGGTTCCTAAAATGATTCTTCAACCGATTATTGAAAACTACTTTAAACATGGATTTGATCGAAGTATTGAAAAAATAGGATTATTAAAAATTGTGGGTAAGAGGGAGAAAGACCAACTAATTATTACAGTTTTAGATAATGGAAAAGGAATTAGTGAAAGTAGATTAGATGAAATTCATCAGTCATTTTTAGAAAATAAAGCTAATAGCAGTGGAAACGGTACAAACATAGGACTAAGAAACATATATTTACGCCTAAAGTTATACTACGGTGAGCAAGCCAGTCTGCAGATTGAAAACGATGAGAATTATGGTACATTGGTGACAATTAAACTTCCAGTAGAATCAGGAGGTCTTACGAATGAAAGCAATCATAATTGATGATGAAAAACATGTAAGAGACGGTCTTCTTTTGTTAGCAGAATGGAAGCGATTAGGAATTCAAGAAGTGTTTGAAGCAAGTGATGGGGAAGAAGCGAAAAGTATGATAGTAGAACATCAGCCAGAGATTATTTTTACCGATATGAACATGCCAAAATTAGATGGAATTCAGCTTCTAAAATGGCTGAAAGAAACTGAAATAACGAGTAAAACAATTGTGGTTAGCGGTTATGATGATTTCCACTATATGAGAAATGCAATTACGTACGGAAGCTTTGATTATTTGTTAAAGCCTATTGAACCAGATGCTCTTAACGAAACTTTAGAAAGAGCAGTGAATGAGTGGAAAAAGCAAGCGCAAAAAAGGGAATCAACTAAGGAAACAACAAGAGTGATCAATGAAGCAAAGCCGTTCTATTGGGATCATATTTTCACAACTCTTATTTCACACACACCTCCATCACCTGAGCTTATTCAAAAAGTTCAAAAAGAATATGGTGTGAATATTAATGGGGGACAGTGTACAATTTGCTTGTTATTGTTAAATGGTAGAATTGTCAAAAGGTTTGAAGAAGATAAGAATCTAGCATTTTTTACAATATTGAATATTTGCAATGAATTAGTTCGTAATGACCAAAGCGGCTTTTGTTTTAAGAATGGGAACCAAAAAGACGAAATTGTTATTCTATTATGGAAGCATAAAAACGAAGTAAAACTTATGGAAAGTATTCAAAAGGAAATTGAGAGGTTTACTAATACGAAAGCAGTTATTGCAATTGGGAAGCCATCTGGAAAATTAGAGGAAGCTTATCATTTTGCACAAAAAACGTTATTAAAACACAATATGGTAGATGTTCATAAGAAAAATCACATTATGACGTATGAGGATATCACATCAAGACCATTACTGCATCTTTTTGATTATGCTGAAAAAATAAAGTGGACAATACAAAGTGGAAGTATTGACCAAATGGATGAAGTGATAAATGACATTTTCCACAAGCTAGAATCTCAGCATTTTCTTTCATTTGAGCAAATTCAGGACTGGGAAAATCAATTCGAAGTGCTGCGTAAAAATTGGTTAAAAGAATATCAGCTTAGTGAAGAAACCACCTATTACAATGGGCAAGATTATTGGGATGAAGACGGAACCTTTTCATTCACAAAATTTAAGGAAGAGAAAACAAAGGAATTCCACGAATTAATTGAGCTTTTGAATCATGTGAAATATCAAAAAGAAAAGAATAGTATTCAAGAAATAGAAGCGTTCTTGAGGGAAAACTATGACAAGGATTTCACTCTGCAGGAAATTGCTGATCGTTTCTTTTTAAGTCGTGAATATATATCAAGGAAATTTAAGCATCAATACAACGAAACCATTACAAACTATATGACAACAATACGAATTGATAAAGCAAAGGAGCTTCTAGAAAACCCGCATCTAAAAGTTTATGAAATATCGTTTAAAGTTGGTTATCAGAATGAAAAGTATTTTAGCAAAGTGTTTAAAAAGGTCGTTGGGATGACTCCGAATGAATACCGGGTGAAGGTAGCAGACCATTAATCCCTAATAGAGCAAAGTTTATTTTAAATCTTTGCTCATTTAAATTTTAATGATAATATATAGCTTATTAAATTTGTACGGGGGATTTTATGCGGATCTTCAGAATTTTGAACAACAATGCCGTAGTAGTAATTGATGGGCCACAGGAGAAAATTGTTATGGGAAATGGTATCGCTTTTCAAAAAAGTAGAAATGATATTGTTCCTAAAAATAAGATTGAAAAAATATTTGTATTACACGAGGCATCCTCTGAGAAGTTCCAGCAATTATTAGCTACCTTACCAGAAGAGCATATTGAGCTAGCTGAAAATATTATTAGTTATGCAGAAGGATACCTAAGTTCACCACTTAGTGATCATATTCATATTGCTTTAACTGATCATCTTTCATTTGCATTAGAAAGAATTAAGCAGGGTATACCTATCAAAAATAAACTATTAAATGAAATAAAGATGCTTTATAAAAGCGAATTTGAAATAGGTTTGTGGGCAAAGAAAGAAATTAGTAGTAAGCTCGGAATTGAAATTCCTGAGGATGAGGTTGCGCATATCGCTCTTCATATTCATACAGCTAAATTGGATGCTCCTTCTATGAGTGAATCTTTAAAGCAAGCATCTATTTTAAGTGATTTTGTTCAACAAGTTGAAGAATTCGTTGGAGAAAAGATCGAGGAATCTTCAATCAATTATCAGAGACTTATTACACATCTTCGCTTTGCCTTAAATCGGATTTCTTTAGGAGAAAAATTTGACCCGATTGACCAAGATATGATGGACCTCATACAAGGTAAATATCAAACAGCATATTCCTATTCAAGAAAAATATTAGACAAGTTGAGTAAAGAATATGAGATTGAATTTCCAGAATCAGAGGTAGCATATATTGCGATACACATTCAAAGGCTATTAAAATAATTATATTATAGTAATTTTTATGTTGACGGTTTCAATATGTTCTTATAGAATAAATGAAACAACAATTTTATATGTGGGATTGTTACTGATAACGCAGGCAAGACCTAGAATATATAGGATGACATAGGTAGATCATCTTCTTTGAAGCTACCTTTTTATCCATATATTTTAGGTCTTTTTTTGTTGTCTGTAACACCCTACAAACGTATAGGGAGGAATACAACATGAATCATCGTGAAGTGGCAGAACAACTTGTTGCGAAGCTTGGAGGCAAAAATAATGTAATAAGTGCTGCTCATTGTGCAACACGTCTTCGTCTAGTAATTGAGGATGAAAATTCAATTGATAAAAACGGGATTGAGGAACTAGAAGGAGTAAAAGGAGCATTTTCAAGTTCTGGTCAATTTCAAATTATATTTGGTACAGGAACGGTTAATAAAGTGTATCAACACTTTGCTCCATTAGTCGGAGCTTCAATGGAAGATGAATCAACTAACAAAGGGGAATCTCATAGCGATGCGGCTAAAAGAAAAATGAACCCTTTTGCTCGTTTTGCTCGAACTTTATCTAATATATTTGTTCCAATTATTCCTGCAATTGTTGCAGCGGGTATGTTAATGGGTCTTTTAGGATTAATGAAAACGTATAACTGGGTAGACCCAGAAAGTGCTTTATTCGTCATGCTAGATATGTTCTCATCTGCAGCTTTCATTATTCTGCCAATCTTAATAGGCTTTAGTGCAGCAAAAGAATTTGGAGCTAATGGTTACCTTGGAGCAGTTATTGGTGGGATTATGATCCATCCTTCCCTTCTAAATCCGTGGGGATTAACAGATGCTGTCCCTTCTACACTTGACTTTTTTGGTTTTGGAGTTGAAATGCTAGGGTATCAGGGAACTGTTATTCCTGTTCTATTAACTGTTTATATTATGGCTAAAGTAGAAAAAGGCTTACGTAAAATTGTTCCAAATGCAATTGATTTATTAGTAACACCTTTTATAACTGTTATTTTTACAGGTTTTGTTGCCCTGCTTATCATTGGTCCAATTGGAAGAGTACTAGGAAATGGGATCACAACAGTATTAGATGTAGTTTATAGTACAGCTGGACCAATTGCCGGGTTAGTATTTGGCGGACTTTACTCAACTATTGTTTTAACTGGTGTTCATCACAGCTTCCATGCCATTGAAGCAGAGCTATTAGCTAATGTAGGAGGTAACTATTTACTCCCAATTTGGGCGATGGCAAACGTTGCCCATGGGGGAGCAGCATTGGCCGTATTATTCAAAACAAAGAATAAAAAAATCAAGGGAATTGCAGGTCCCGCAGCTTTATCTGCCTTTTTAGGCATAACTGAGCCAGCAATTTTCGGTGTGAACCTAAAGTACAGAAGACCTTTTATTGCTGCAGCTATTGGTGGAGCTCTTGGCGGAGCATACGTTGTGTTCACGAATGTAATGGCTAACGGAATTGGTTTAACAGGCATCCCACAGTTTGCCATTGTCCAGGATCCACTTAATTATGGAATTGGTTTTCTTATTGCAACAATAGGTGCTTTTATCGCAACCTTATTATTAGGTTGGAAGGAAGAAAAATAAGAGAATAGAGGTTGGCTTTGAAGTTTCAAAGTCAACTTTTTCATATGGGAGGTTGAAAGTATGAGAAGTGGAGTTATTTCCTTAGGTGAGGCACTCATTGATTTCATTCCGTTAGATAAACAAAATAATCATTATCAAAAAAGTCCAGGAGGTGCACCAGCCAATGTAGCTGTTGGAATATCGAGGCTAGGTTTAAAGTCAACCTTCTTAGGAAAAGTAGGAGATGATGTTCTAGGTAAGTTTCTTTACGAAACACTAGAAAATCATCATGTACGAGTTAATCAAATGGTATTTACTTCAGAGCATAAAACAGGTGTTGTGTTTGTAACAAATGCTGAAGATGGAGAACGTAGCTTTGATTTTTATATAAACCCAAGTGCAGATCGGTTTCTTGAGTCAAAAGAAATAGATAAGGAGGATTTTGTTAATCATAAAATCTTTCACTTTGGTTCAATATCAATGATCAGTGATTCGTCAAAGGAAGCGACCAAGTACGGAGTTGAGCTCGCTAAAAAGAACAATATGATCGTTTCTTACGATCCTAATTTACGTTTGGATCTTTGGGACTCCGAAAAAACAGCGAGAGAAACCATTAAAAGCATGATAAACTTTGCAGATATTCTTAAAATCTCGGAAGAAGAATTAACATTCATTACTGGGGAAAAAGAGATTGTCAGAGGTATAGAAGTCATGAAAAGCTATGACATTCCATTACTCATTGTGACAATGGGAGCTTTAGGTAGCTATGTATGTACTTCCGATGGATACGAACATGTACCAGCATTAAAGGTGGACGCTGTTGACACAACAGGTGCCGGTGATGCTTTTGTTTCTGGAATTTTATACTCGATCAATGAGTATGACGGAGACATTCGTACACTCTCATTAGAAAAAGCAGTAGAGATGGCTAGATTTGCTTCGATATCGGGTGCACTTGCTGCTTCAACAAAAGGGGCTATGACAGCTCTACCAACGTTAGAGCAGATAAAAATGCTACTAGCAAAAGTGGGTGGGAACGTTGAATAAAGACAAACAACTACGTCAAGAAGTTGCCGAAGAAATCGAAAACCATCGTAACCTTGTTAAGCAGGATCCATATCGCTTGCATTATCACCTTATGCCACCTGTAGGGTTATTAAATGATCCAAATGGTTTCATTCAAATGAATGGAGAGTATCATCTTTATTATCAATGGATGCCATTTAAAACAGGGCATGGAGCAAAATTCTGGGGACATTATTCTTCAAAAGATTTAGTGAATTGGAAGCATGAAGAAATTGCACTTACTCCATCAGAATGGTTTGAAAAAAATGGTTGTTATTCAGGAAGTGCGATCGAGCATGATGGCCATTTTTATGTTTTTTATACTGGGAATGTCAAGAATGAACGGGGAGAACGTGAAACCTATCAATGCTTGGCTGTTTCAAAAGATGGCATTCATTATGAAAAGAAAGGCCCGGTCGTTACCTTACCAGAAGGCTTTACCGCTCATTTTCGTGATCCTAAAGTATGGCAACAAGATGAGTTGTTTTTTATGGTGGTAGGAGCTCAAACCAAAGACTTAAAAGGCTCAGTTGTATTACTTAAATCTAATGATCTCTTCAACTGGGATTATGTCGGAATACTAGCAGGTGGAGGGGAAGGAAAACTGGGTGACTTTGGCTATATGTTTGAATGTCCAGATTTATTCAATCTTGAGGGAAAGGATATCCTTATTTTCTCTCCACAAGGCTTAGAGCCAAAGGGGATGAACTACCAAAATGTATATCAGGCTGGCTATGTGGTTGGACATTTTAACAGCCAAACTGGTGCGTATGATCATCAACTTTTTGAAGAGCTTGACCGAGGGTTTGATTTTTATGCTCCGCAAACTACTATTGATACTCATGGTAGAAGACTTCTCTTTGCATGGATGAGTGTACCAGACCAGAACGAGCAGGAACACCCGACTATTGAATACAAATGGATCCATAATATGACTCTTCCACGCGAACTAAATTTGATTGATGGAAAGATTCATCAAACACCTGTTAAAGAATTAGAACATTTAAGAGACAGTGAAATGATAAGCTATTCGGTGAAGCTGAATAAGGAAAGTAGAGAATTAGACGGCATTAGTGGAAAAACAATAGAGTTAATGTTAGATCAAATTGAAGTAGATGAGGGTTGGATGGAAATATCTATAAGTGATGCCGGAAGATTGATCTATTCCTCAGATCAAAAAATATTTACATTTGAAAGAAAAAGCTATGTTGACGGAACAACTGAAAAACGTCAGTGTAAGCTTGAGGAATTGAATTCACTTAGACTATTTATTGATACATCATCAATTGAAATTTTTATTAATAATGGAAAAGAGACATTTACTTCTCGTTTTTTCCCTAATCCTGCAGACCAGCATATTTCATTTTCTGCTTCTAAGGAAGTAAGCTTTACTGTGAATAAGTGGAATCTAGGGTAATGAAAACTAAAACAGATATTTCAGAGTGACAAGGAGAAAGGTACCCTTTATATGTTGTGGGTACCTTTCTGTTACTTCGAACAAGATGCGCGCTCTACAATTTCTGGTGTCATGATTTGTACATGTGGTACAGATGATTTGTCGTTGATTAGCTTCATTAGTGAATCAACAATTTTAACTGCTAATTGATCAATAGGTACCCCAACACTAGTTAATGGAGTTTCAAGTGTGCCCATTTGTGGAATATTATCATAGCCGATAACAGACATATCTTTAGGTATAATTAGGTTTTCTTCTCTTAGACTACGAATAATTCCTGATGAGATGTCATAACTGCTTCCAATTAGAGCTGTGGGCTTATACGTTGAGTGTAATAATTTTTTTGTTGCCACATACCCGTCATACCAATCAAGACCTCCTGAATTAACAAGATTTTCTGCATTTACTGATAAATTAAATTCCTTCATAGCTTTTTGAAATCCTTTAAATTTTTCCATCTGTCTACGATCAACAGGTGTAAAATCACCTATAAACGCAATCTTACTATGTCCCAGTTTGTATAGGTATTCAACTGCATCATACATTGCTTGCTGCCAATTAACATCAATAACAGGAAGTACATTATTTCCTGCCACTCCATGTGCAATGGTAGGGATGGAGCTTGTTAGAGATTGGTCAGTTAATGTTTCATCATTTTCCTCAAAAACAATCATTCCATCAACTTGAAAGCGCTTAAACATTTCGAATGATGTTTTAATTGGATTAATAGATAAAATCATAGAGTATGAATGTTTGCTAATTTCTTCATTAATCTTTGTGACTAATGTTGATAAAGTAGCTCTTTCAATGGAAGGCCAAACTAATCCGATTGTTTTCGTTTGCTTCGAAACGAGGCGTTGAGCAGCAAAATTAGGTTCATAACCTAATTCTTTAGCAATTTTTAAAATTTTCTCTTTTGTTTCGGGTTTAACAAGATCACTATCATTTAAAGCCTTTGAAACGGTAGAATAACTTACACCTGCTAAATTTGCAATATCTTTAATTGTTACATTCATAGTAATCACCTGTTCAGTTAGGGAGTTTTATTACAACGTTGTTATTGTTTTTATAGCTTCAGTACTTATATATGTAATAAGTTAACATGATCACAATTGAAATCCTAGTGGGATGCTTATAAAAATTTCATTTTTTTAATTGGAAACGTTGTCATAAGTGAATTTTTCCTTTAATATTAATAATAACAACGTTGTTATTTTGGTTATCCTTTGAATATATGCTATTTTGATAGTTTTTCACCTCAAATAATTTGAGAGGAGTGATGAATCTTTGAGTCAAACAATGTTTGTACATGTAGATGAAAGAGATAATGTCCTCGTTGCTTTAAAGAACTTTAGCAAGGGAGAAGAGATAAAAGTTCTTGGTCATTCATTGGTACTTCAAGATGACATTTCTGAGGGACATAAAATTGCGCTTAATAATATAAGGGTAGGGGAAGATGTATTAAAATATGGCTTTCCTATCGGTAAAGCTAAACTAGATATTACTTCAGGACAATGGGTTCATACACATAATGTCCAAACTAAGCTTGAAGGTACATTGGAGTATTCATATAAGCCAAAAAAACAGAAGAATTCGACAGGAACAACTGAAACAAGAACCTTTCAAGGGTATGTACGCACAAACGGAGATGTTGGAATTCGAAATGAGATTTGGGTTATTAACACAGTTGGATGTATTAACAAGGTAGCTGAGCAGTTGGTAAAACTTGCTGAAAAATCGTTAGATACATCTGGTACGGATGGTGTTTTCCATTATCCACATCCATTTGGCTGTTCACAACTTGGTGATGATTTAGAAAATACTCAGAAGATCTTAAGAAATCTAGTGCAACACCCTAATGCAGCAGGTGTACTTGTTTTAGGCTTAGGATGTGAAAATAACCATATTAAAGCATTCACAGATGTACTGGGTGAATTTGACGAGGAACGTGTGAAATTTTTGGCTGTTCAAGAAGTTGAAGATGAATTAGATGAAGGAATTTCAATTATTGAAGATCTTATCACGTATGCTAATCGCTTTAAGAGAGAAGCGGTTTCTGTTTCTAAGCTAAAGGTGGGATTAAAATGTGGAGGTTCTGACGGCCTTTCTGGCATAACAGCAAATCCGTTAGTAGGAGCATTCTCTGACAAAGTTATTGCACATGGAGGTTCAACCGTTCTGACAGAAGTACCGGAAATGTTTGGTGCAGAGACAATTTTAATGGAACGTGCTGTAAATGAAGAAGTATTTTCTAAAACGGTTTCATTGGTAAATGACTTTAAAGAATACTTTATAAAGCATGATCAAGTGGTATATGAAAATCCTTCTCCTGGGAACAAGGAAGGAGGAATTACAACATTAGAGGAAAAATCTCTAGGTTGTGTACAAAAGGGAGGCTTTTCCGAAGTTGTTGATGTACTGCCATATGGCGGGAGAATTAATAAGCCCGGACTAACATTACTTCAAGGACCTGGTAATGATTTAGTTTCTGTTACCTCACTCGCTGCATCTGGAGCCCATATTGTGTTATTTACGACTGGTAGAGGTACTCCATTTGGTGGACCGGTTCCTACAGTGAAAATATCGACGAATAATAAACTTTTTGAAAAAAAACGAAATTGGATTGATTTTAACGCAGGTGAACTCATTACAGGTAAAGACAAGGAAACGTTAGCAGATGAATTGTTTGAGTATATCATCAAACTTGCTTCAGGTGATGAGAAGGCACGTAATGAAGAGTTCGGATTTAAAGAAATTGCCATTTTTAAAGATGGCGTTATTCTATAAAATCGTTTGACGCAAAGAGGAGGGAGAATTCATGGATCAATTATGTCGCAAAACGTTACTTGAAAATCAACACTTAACTGAAAGAGCGGAAGTTGATTTAACAAATGATCTACCAGAACGTATTCTCCAATTTGGAGAAGGAAATTTCCTAAGAGGCTTCGTTGATTGGATGGTCAATGAGATGAATAAACAAGGAATTTTCAATGGTAGAGTTATAGCTATTCAACCAACACCTCATGGAAAAGTTGTGCCAAAGCTTAACGCACAGGATGGTCTTTATACACTTGTGCAACAAGGAATTAAAGATGGGAAAACAGTTAATAAATGTGAAGTGATTACTTCTATTAGTCGGGGAATTAATCCTTATGAAAATTGGGATGAAGTGCTAAAAGCTGCAGAATCTCCTTCTATACAGTTTGTTTTTTCAAATACAACTGAAGCCGGACTAACGTATCTGGCGGAAGAGTTCATACCCGATGCTTCACCACTTTCTTTCCCTGGGAAATTAACAGCGGTTCTTTATCATCGTTACAGAGTATTTAACGGATCAGAGGATAGTGGACTTACAATAATACCTTGTGAGTTAGTAGAAGAAAATGCAAATGTTTTAAGGGAAATTGTTTTGAAAATAGCAAATGATTGGGAGCTTCCACAAGAATTTATTCAATGGGTTGAACAGAATAATCGATTTTGCAACACACTTGTAGACCGGATTGTACCTGGTTATCCGAAGGAAAATATTGATACTTTTACGGAAATGTTAGGTTACGAAGATCAGCTTCTTGCTGTTTGCGAACCATACCATTTGTTTGTCATTGATGGGGATAAAACGATTAGTGAGAGTATTCCGTTTCATCAAGCTGGTTTACAAGTGAAGTGGGGAGATGTGACACCATACCGTCAATTAAAAGTTGGTTTATTAAATGCTCCTCATACAATGATGTACTCACTTGGGTATTTATCTGGATTAAATACAGTTTATGAAGTAATGGAGAATTCGGAGCTATTTTCTTTTGTTGAAAATGCGATAAAGGATGAAATAAAAACGGTGCTTTCGTTTGAAACGAAAGTATTGGATGAGTTTACAAACTCGGTACTTGACCGTTTTAAAAATCCGTTTGTAAAACACTATTTAGTGGACTTAGGTCAAAATGCTGTCTCTAAATATAAAGCAAGAGTGTTGCCGCTTTTCTTTGAATATCTAGATAAACAAAATAAAATACCAGTTCATATGGTGTTTTCTCTTAGTGGGTTAATTGCCTATTATCGACCAATCAGAGTTGATGGGGATGAACATATGGTTGGAAATAGAGATCTCCAGGAATACCAAATTCGCGATAGCAAAGATGCGGTCAAGACGTTTGCCGAGGCGTGGAATCAATATGATGGAACAAGTGAGTCCCTTAATAAAGTGGTTTCAATCATATTGTCTGATGAAAAGCTATGGGGACGTAGTTTAGTAGAAATTTCTCTTCTTAAAGAAATGGTTGTTAATCACTTAGAAGATATGGTTACTTTAGGAGTTCAAAAAAGTCTCGAGAGATTTTATTTGAAAAATTAAGAAGGACGGTGGGAGAAATGAAAGACTTTATGGGAGAAGATTTTTTACTATCAACTAATACTGCGGTGGAGTTATATCATAAATATGCTAAGGAAATGCCGATTATTGATTACCATTGTCATCTTAGTCCTAAAGAAATTTATGAGAATAAGAGATTTAAAAATATAACAGAAGCTTGGTTATATGGTGATCATTATAAGTGGAGAGCGATGAGAAGTAATGGAGTTGACGAAGAATATATTACTGGAAATGCTAGTGATTATGATAAATTTTTAGCATGGGCAAAAACAGTTCCTATGACGATAGGAAATCCGTTATATAACTGGACACACTTAGAGCTTCAACGATTCTTTGGAATTAATGAAATTCTAAATGAAAAAAGTGCCCCGGATATTTGGGAGAAGGTAAACGCATTATTAACTCAAGATGACTTCACAGCTCAAGCATTAATAAAAAAGTCAAAGGTTGAGGTTGTTTGTACAACAGATGATCCGACTGATAACTTAGAGTATCACCGGAAGTTACAAGAAAACAGTGATTTTGGTGTAAATGTATTGCCTAGTTTTAGACCTGACAAAGGACTGGAAATCAATCGTGATGGTTTTTTAGAGTGGGTAGGAAAACTGTCTGAGGCTTCTGGACAATCGGTTACAAACTATAGTAGTTATCTTGAAGCGTTAAAGGAAAGAATTGAATTTTTCCACTCCCTTGGGGGGCGTGTGTCAGATCATGCTCTCGATTCGATGATGTACGAAGCAGTATCAGAGGAAGAAGTTGCTGAAATTTTTGCAAAAGGACTTAAGGGAGAAAAGGTTTCACTTGAAGAAGAAAAGAAATTCAAATCGTACACATTAACCTTCTTAGGTGAACAATACGCACGCTTAGGCTGGGTTATGCAATACCACATGCATGCCCTGAGAAACAACAATACCAGAATGTTTAAACAGCTTGGTCCTGATACTGGATTTGACAGTATGAATGATGGAGAAGTGGCAAAGCCTTTGTGTCAGTTGCTCGATTCTTTAGATCAAAAGGATGCTCTTCCAAAAACGGTTCTTTATTCTTTAAACCCAAAAGATAATTATGTAATCGGATCTGTTATTGGGAGTTTTCAAGGTGGAGGGACGCCTGGTAAAATCCAGTTTGGTACGGCATGGTGGTTTAATGATCAAAAAGACGGGATGCTTGATCAAATGAAGGCTTTAGCAAACCTTGGGTTATTCAGCCGCTTTATTGGAATGCTAACCGATTCAAGAAGCTTCTTATCATATACAAGACATGAATATTTTAGAAGACTAGTTTGTGACCTTATTGGACAATGGGTTGAAAACGGAGAATATCCTTATGATGAAGAAGCTTTAAGTACAATTGTTCAGGGGATATGCTATAACAACGCAAAAGAATATTTTCAATTTTAATAAATTTACTCAAGGTATACCGACCAATTTTGTTTGGAGGTATACCTTTTTTGCGTTAAGCTGTGCAAAAATAGCAAGTAAGAGAGAACAGGTAAATTGACAAATATAAAAAGGGAATAGTTAATATTTTACTAGCTTGGATACATAGACTGTTTGAAAAAGCAGCTGATTATTTAATACTAGTTACCCTTTAGGGTATAATAATAATAAACGCTAAAGAAAGGGAGATTCAAAGATGGAGTATGATGCACAGATAAAAAACCGTGTAAAGCGAATTGAAGGTCAGCTCAGAGGAATCTTACGTATGATGGAGGAGCAGAAGGATTGTAAAGATATTATTACACAGCTTTCAGCAAGTAGAACAGCAATTGACCGAACAATTGGTGTAATCGTTAGCTCTAACTTAATTGAATGTGTTCGATTGGCGGAGGAAAAGGGCGAAAGCAGTGATGATTTAGTGAAGGAAGCAGTTAATTTGCTTGTGAAAAGTAGATAATTAAGGAAGTTTTGAGATTCTTTGTAAAAGCTCTGTCTCTTGTGTGAGAATAAGAACTGAATTAGCCTCAAATCAAAATTATTGTCTCGATTGAGCGCAGAATCGAGACAAAACCCTTCTCAAGCCAATAATTATGTCCCGTTCAAGTAAGTTATTAGGACAAGACCCCGGTGCAAATGATCCCCAGCAGGAGAATTCTACTAAACTAAAATTTTATCTAAGAATTGATATATAATTATTCAGAAGAATAAGTTAAAATGGGTAGGACCTTTTATTTATAGGAAGTAAAAAGATAAAGTAAAAGAAATGGAGAATTCGTGTGAAGTCTAATTCTGTTTATTATCTTGCTCTTATTTTAGTATCTGTTATTTGGGGTGTGAATTTTGGGATTTCCCGTTTTGGGATGGAAGTATTTACTCCGGAGATTTTTGCGTTTTTTAGGTTTGGTCTGGCAGTTCCTATATTATTTGCCGTTTTAAAGTGGACGGAAGGTAGCATGAAAGTGGATAAACGTGACCTTCTAAAGCTTGCTTTAATCGGATTTTTTGGTGTTACCGTTCTAGAAATTTTAGTTATGTATTCGATTAAGTATACAACTCTTGCAAACGCTTCACTGTTAAATGTCGCACCTTGGCCGATTTTTGCTGCCCTTTTTGCTCCTTTTTTTACAAAGGAGGTTATGACTCCAAGGCTTGCTATTGGAGGTCTTGTTGCATTAATTGGGGTAGTTTTAATCATATTGGGTGGATCGAATGGATTTGATTTTAGCTCGGAGTATATGTTGGGGAATATTTTGGCGTTGTCTATAAGTTTAATTGGAGCTCTATTTAATTTAGCTTGTATGCCACTTATGAAAAAATACTCTCCATTAAGGGTATCATCTTGGTATATGCTGTTCGGAACAATATTGATGTTTCCTATAACACTTGGTGGTTGGCATGCAGTTCAAATGACAGACTTTACAATAAGTGTTTGGGGAGCTATTGCTTACAATGTTGTTCTTTGTACCGTGGCAGCATTTGTGTTGTGGAACTTGTCAATGAACAAAGTTGGAGCGGCAAAAGCAAATTTTTACAGATATTTTGTTCCAGCCTCTGCAACAGTTACTGGAGCGTTATTTTTTAACGAGCAAATCTTTGTTGCCCAAATTGCTGGTGGTCTTGTTATTGTGTTAGGGTTAGCTTTTATAGCAATGGAGAAAAAGCCGAAAATTGCGGTTGAATTAGGAAGCTAAATTAATTTGTTAGAAAAGCAGCATGCTTAATGGTATGCTGCTTTTTGATTTTTCTTTTTATCATAATTTTTCCTCTAAAGGTAAATAGTAATGAGAAGAATGATTATAATGTACGTTCAGGAGCATGATTATGAGGAAATTTATGAACCATAGACAACTCTACCAAAACCAAGACGCACCTGAAACCTTAGAAACACCAGTGCTAAGAGATGTAAAAAAGAATATTGATATTTTGAAACAACAATTTGATAAATGTTCTGATGTGAAGTTTCGACCTTTAATGGTTGGAAAAAATGATGCTTTTATTGTTTTTGTTGATGGCTTAATTGATGCCAAAAGTATTGAATTTCATGCGTTAAAGCAATTATTAGCAGATTTACCTGAAGAAAATTTAACAGCTGACTATTTAGAAAAGAATATTGTTTCTGTTAACCAGGTAATGGAATCGACTAAACTTTCTGATTTAGTAAAGCAGGTTTTACATGGGAGTTCAATTCTTCTTGTAGATAAGGTTGAAAAAGCGTTAGTTCTTGATGCAAAGGGCGGTACAAGTAGAAGTGTGTCGGAACCTGATACAGAATCTGTTATTCGCGGGCCGCGTGAAGGTTTTACTGAAAATCTTGGTGTGAATACTGCATTGATTAGACAAAAAATTAGGTCAAAAGAACTGAAGCTAATTTCAAAAGAGGTCGGAACTCAAACAAATACAACTATTGCTATTATGTATATGGAAAACCTTGCACCACCAGAATTGATTGAAGAAGTGTTAGCAAGAATTGAACGAATTGAAATAGATGCTGTCTTAGAAAGTGGTTATATCGAAGAATTAATTGAGGATAGTCCAGCAAGCTTTTTTCCACAAATTCAAAATACTGAACGACCTGATACTGTTGCAGCCAACTTACTAGAAGGAAGAGTTTCCATTTTAGTAAATGGAACGCCATTTGCACTCATCCTGCCGGTAAGCTTTTGGCAATTTATTCAGTCGAGTGAAGATTACTATCAACGATTTCATATTTCTATTTTTTTAAGAATATTAAGGGTTACCCTTTTATTTCTTGCTTTATTGCTTCCAGCTTTTTATATAGCTATTACAACTTTTCATCAGGATATGATTCCAACTAATTTGTTGTTTAGTATTGCAGCAAGCAGGGAAGCGATACCGTTTCCAGTTCTTGTAGAGGCTTTCATTATGGAGATGGCATTTGAGGCATTACGTGAGGCAGGTATTCGTTTGCCGAAAGTAATCGGACAGGCTGTTAGTATACTTGGGGCTCTTGTTATAGGTCAAGCAGCAGTTGAAGCGGGTATCGTTTCGGCACCAATGGTTATTATCGTGTCATTAACTGGCATTGCTTCTTTTACAATCCCGAGGTTTAATATGGCGATTTCCATTAGGCTTTTACGGTTTCCAATGATGATTTTAGCAGGAGTGTTTGGATTATTTGGCGTGGTAATAGGTTCTATTATTTTGCTAACTCATTTAAATAAGCTACGTTCATTTGGAATTCCTTATTTTCATCCGCTTGGTCCACTTAAATGGAGTGAGCTAAAAGATGTATTTATACGTGTTCCTTGGTGGGAAATGGACAAGCGCCCAGAACAATTCACAGGTCAAAATGTAGTAAGAGAGGAAAAGAATTTAAAGCCTTCACCGAAGAACAATTAAGACAAGCTGGGGGAAAATGCCGAATGTTAAAACATAAAGCTTTTTTTCTTTTATGTATATGTTCCATTCTGTTATCAGGATGTTGGGACAGAGTAGAGGTAAATGATTTAGCATATGTGATAGCAACTGGTTTTGACAAATTAGAGGAAAATAAATTTAAGGTATCTGTTCAAGTACCATTACCAGGGGCTATGGGAGGGGAAGGATCTTCTGGTGGTGGAGGGGGAACGAGTGGCGGTCCTTTTTATGTGGATTCAGGTATTGGAAGAAATGTACGTGAAGGTAATGATGATCTACAACAAAGAATGTCAAGGAGGCTTTATTTTGCTCATCGAAGAGTACTTGTCTTAGGCGAAGAATTAGCCCGTGGAGGATTTAATAAAACACTTGATGTTGTGTTAGAGCAGCCAGAATCACGACTTTCGGCATATGTCTTAATAACACACGGAGACGCCATTAACATTTTAAATGCTACACCTCATTTTGAAAAACTACCTGCAGAAGGGCTTAGGGAAATGGCAAAAATGGGTGTAGGGCTTACAGTGAAAGATCTGTTAGTGGATATTGAGAGACCAGGTAAGGATTCTTATTTACCTGTTGTTGAAACTGTTACAACGCAAAATGCTGAATCAGATGATAAAAAGGAAGAAATAAAGGTAAATGGATTTGGGATTTTGAGGGATGATGAGCTTAAGTTTTTTACAACAGCTCAAGAAACCTTAGGTTTACTTTGGCTCATTAACGAAGCAGTTGGAAATAATTATACATTTAAGGTTGGGGAGAAAGACGAATTAAATGTAAACATTCAAGAATCTAAAATAAATCCATCATATAACAAAAATGAGCAAAAGCCATCCTTTTCTTTAAAAATAGACGTTAAGGCGAAGATGGAGCAAAATGAGCCTAATCTAAACCTAAATGAAGCTGATACTTATGAGTTTGTCAAAACAGAGATGGAAAAGCAAATAAAAGAAGAAGTCTTGGCTATTTTAGATCATTCACATAAAGAAGGCAGCGACATATATGGCTTCGGCTGGTATTTATTTCGCCATGAACATAGGCAATGGGAAGACTGGAAAGATGAATGGGCATCCTTACTTGAGGATCTTGATGTAAACGTTGAGGTAGACGCTGAGATTAAGCGGACAATTAATCCAGGAATAAAAATAGGGGAGTAGTTGTTATGATTGCAACATTAATGGTTGTTATTACGTTGGGAAGTTTTTTAATTATTCAACACAAAAAGATAGCAGAGAGTAAGAGAGTGAAAAAGTGGATCATATATGGTTTTACCCTTCTTACTATGGGGGCATCCATGCTATTTTATTTACCATACTCCTTGAGTGGATTAACTAGCTACATGAATCGTGTAATTGGTACCTTCACTAGAGTGGTAATTGGGTAATGAAGCATAATATTTCTGTCTTTCAGTTTGCGTTAATTATTGCAAACACGATCATTACAGCTTCTTTAATCACTCTGCCACAAATTATGACGCAGCTTTCAGAACAAAATACATGGCTAGTTCCACTTATAACGTACCCATTAGTATTATTCATTTTATTGCTTTGTTTTAAAGGAGAAATACATTCAATACATGAAGATCCAAAGTCGAGGTTGAATAAACTATTTACAATTATCCTAGGAATATTTCTACTAACTACTTATTTAAGGGACTTAAGGGCATTTATTGACTATATTTCATTTTATTTACTACCGAATACACCAATTGAAGTTATCTCAATCGTATTGTCAATAACCTTACTGTATATTAGTGCATCTGGTCTAGAAGTGATTGCTAGAATAACAGTGATTCAGTTCGTTGTTTTAGCCGTGCTTATTCTTGCGTTGCCCATGTTAACTGTAAATGAGATCGATATAACAAATGTAGTGCCGATCATTAATAAAGATGGAATGTTTAATATGATGAAAGCTTCCTTTATTTTTTTTCCATGGATGGGTGAGGCATTTATTGCTTTTTATTTAGTAAGATTTATAGGAAAGAAAAAAGACTTAAATAAAGGAATTTTATTAGGCGTTAGCTTAGGTTTCTTACTTTTCTTTGTCCTAATCATTACAGACATTGCAGTACTAGGTGAACAAATAGTATCCGATGCTACATACCCTAACATAATCATGATTCAGGAAATAAATATTACCGATTTTCTTGATCGCATAGACTTAATCATTGTCATCATCTGGATGCCAACATTGCTAAGTAAATTAGCTCTAACATTATATTGTATTCACAAAGCGCTATTTCAATTAAAGGGTAAAAACTCTACAGAGTTACTTCCTCCCTTAAGTTTGTTTTTGGGGATATTGGCGATTATTTTGTTTGAGTCAAATATCCAACACTTAGAGTATTCCTTTTATACTTGGACAACCATAGGGATTATATTAGAAATGGTCATACTTATCTTTTTTGTAGTATTAAAGGTGAAGAAACATTTAAAAGAAAAAAAAGCGGATAATCAATCAAACACACATTAAAAAAGCTCTGTCCCTAAAGGTAAAATGTACCCTATAGAGTAGACACATAAAAAAAGTCTACCTATAGGGTACTTTTTTGTATAATAAAAAAACATCTAGAGAAAATTACAACAGGGACTGGAGAAATATTTTTATGAGTAAAAAGACTTTTACAGAAAAAGAGATTATGCAGTTATCTACTAATAAATATGTTAAATCTGTTAGCTCTAAAGGAATCACTTATACTGATGAATTTAAACATATCTTCATTTCGGAGAAAGAAAAAGGAAAGTTTGCTAGAGAGATATTTGAAGAATATGGTTTTGATATAAATGTGTTAGGAAAACAACGGATCAGGTCAGCGAGAAGAAGATGGAAAGATGCTTTTGATGAGAGTGGGATAGACGGTTTACGTGATACCAGAGCTGATAACTCCGGGCGTCCTAGAGAAAAAGAACTTTCTTTAGAGGAGAAAAATGCTCGCTTAGAAGCACAAATCAACTTGCTAAAGGCTGAAAACGAACTTTTAAAAAAGATACGATTCGCGGAAAGGGGGATGAAGAAATAATCCTTCCTCCCTTTCAAAAGTATCTTTTAATTCGTTCAGTAATTGAAAAATATCAATTGAAAAATATGGTGAGCTATCTTTGTGAGCTAGCTGGCGTCTCAAGAAGTGGTTATTATAATTATTTCACTGAGAAATCACAGGAACGAAGAATACAAAATGATAAAAAAGATGAAGTAGTAAAGGAAATTATCTTAAAAGCTTTCAATTTTAAAAATCGCAAGAAAGGGGCACGTCAAATCAAAATGACATTGGCGGGTCAATTTAATGTTGTCTACAATTTGAAACGTATCCGACGAATCATGAAAAAATACAGTATAATTTGCCCCATTCGAAAAGCAAATCCTTATAGAAGAATGATGAAAGCCACACAGGAGCATCGGGTTGTACCAAACCTTTTAAATAGACATTTTAAACAAGGAATACCTTGGAAAGTACTCTTAACTGATATCACTTATCTTCATTTTGGAAAAGGAATGAGGGCTTATTTATCAGCAATTAAGGATGGTTCAACTGGTGAAATCCTAGCCTACCATGTATCAGATCGAATGACCTTAAATTTAGCTACAGATACTCTCAAAAAGTTAAAGACAAATAGAAATTTCAAGAAAGCAAAAGATGCACTAATCCATTCAGATCAAGGAGTCCATTATACACATCCTGACTTTCAGAAGGCAGTAAAGAAATTAGGATTACACCAATCTATGTCAAGACGAGGAAATTGTTGGGATAACGCCCCTCAAGAATCTTTCTTTGGTCATCTTAAAGATGAAGCATCAATTAAAGAGTGTACAACTCTAGATGAATTAAGAAGAGAAATTAAGCAATATATGAATTACTACAATTACTATAGATATCAATGGAATTTAAAAAAGATGACCCCTGTTCAATACAGAGATCATCTTCTTAACGCAGCCTAGGCTTTTTTTAAACTGTCCTTTACAAAGGGTACATTTTAAGGTTGGGAGGGAGCTTTTTTAAATAAAATTTCTGATTTTTCGAAAATTTTATTTAATCTATACAATAGTTCATTTCATTTTGTACATTTCCTACAATGACATTTTTACATAAAATGATTAATATGTTAATTAATATAACACTTAATGTTATACAAAATGACATTAAGTTTTAGAGGGGGAGGAGTTTGAGTGGAGAGCGGCGGTGTAGGTGGTTTGAAACTTTTTTCGCTAGGTCTACAGCATGTACTGGCTATGTATGCTGGAGCTATTTTAGTTCCGTTAATTGTAGGAAGGGCGTTGAATTTATCGTCTGAACAATTAGCGTATTTGGTTGCGATAGACTTGCTTACATGTGGGATAGCAACATTACTACAAGCTTGGAAAAATAAATATTTTGGAATTGGTTTACCAGTTGTGCTGGGTAGCTCCTTCGTTGCTGTTACACCGATGATAGCGATTGGCTCTCAATATGGTGTTTCTGCTATTTATGGCTCGATTATAGCGGGTGGTTTGTTTATTTTACTGTTTGCCTCGTTTTTTGGGAAGTTAATTAAATTATTTCCTCCGGTTGTAACAGGGAGTGTTGTTACAATAATTGGTCTTTCATTAGTACCGACAGGAATTCGAAATATGGCAGGAGGCAATGGGAGTCCTGATTTTGGTAGCTCGACTAATTTGTTATTATCCTTCGGAGTTTTATCATTGATTTTATTTTTAAATCGCTTTCTGAAAGGCTTTGCTCAAGCGTTATCTGTACTGATAGGGATCGTTGCTGGAACTCTTGTTGCTTCAATGATGGGGAAAGTTGATTTTACAGATGTTGCGGAAGCATCGTGGTTGCACCTTCCTGAGTTGTTCTATTTTGGAGCTCCATCATTTGAGGTTGGACCGATTTTAACAATGATGATCGTATGTTTAGTGATTGTTATCGAATCAACTGGTGTGTTTCTGGCTCTAAGTAAAATTTGTGACCAGGAATTAAAGGAAAAGGATTTTGTTAGAGGGTATCGTGCTGAAGGATTGGCGATTACGTTAGGTGGAATCTTTAATGCCTTTCCCTACAATACATTTGCTCAAAATGTAGGTCTTGTTCAATTATCGAAGGTAAAAACGAAAAATGTAGTGGTGGCTGCCGGGATGATCTTAATAGGGTTAGGACTTGTTCCGAAAATTGCTGCCATTGCAACCATAATTCCTTCTCCTGTATTAGGAGGCGCTACGGTTGTCATGTTTGGGATGGTGATTTCATCAGGTATCAAAATGCTAGGTGCTGTTGATTTTAGTGATCAGCATAATATGCTTGTTATCGCATGCTCCCTTTCATTAGGATTAGGGGCAACTGTAGTACCGGATTTATTTGCGGGGTTACCTCAAGCGTTACGCATTATTGTAAGTGACGGGATTATTACAGGAAGCATAACAGCTATATTATTAAATTTATTTTTTACGATTCGTAAGAAAAGCAACACTGTACCATTAGATGAAAACAAATCGATTGCATAAATAAGAAGAGGTGACAGAAGGTGGTTTCGATAAAACAACTTAATGAGGTTAGTCATTCTGATTTTATTCATCTTTTAAAAGATATTTTTGAACATTCTCCTTGGGTACCTGAACGAACATGGAATGACAGACCTTTTTCTTCAGTAGAAGACTTATATGGAAAGATGGTTGGTAGAGTAATTGAAGCAACTGATGAAGAAAAGCTGCGGTTGATTAAGGCACATCCGAATTTGGGGACACGGCTTGTGATGAGTCATTCTTCAGTGCAAGAACAGGCTAACGCGGGGTTAAGTGAGCTTACAGGAGAAGAATATACACATTTTTCTCTGTTAAATAGGCAGTACATGGAAAAGTTTGGATTTCCTTTTGTTATGGCGGTAAAAGGACGAACGAAAGACGAAATATATTCTTCTATGGAAAAAAGAATATCGCACGGTGTGAAGGGTGAGTTTGAAACAGCTTTAACAGAAATAGAAAAAATAGCTCTATTTCGTTTATGTGAATTAATTTCAAATTGAGGAGTGAACTTATGGGAAAAGAGCGTTTTGTATCATATGGAAAAGGTGATGTATTTGCATATCGTACATTTTTGAAGCCTTTGATTGGAGTGAAACAAATTCCAGAATCTCATTTTACAGAAAGAAACAATATTGTTTTTGGGGTAAATGTAAAAGTAGAGGTTGGTGGTGAAAAATTGCTTCCTTCATTTACAGAAGGAGATAATAGTCTTGTCGTTGCAACAGATTCTATGAAAAATTTTGTTCAAAGACACTTGGGTAGCTATGAAGGGTCCACTATTGAAGGATTTATTCAATATGTTGGCGAAGAGTTTTTAAAGAAATATGAACATATTGATATAATTAAATTAATCGGTGAAGAAGTTCCATTTGAGACTTCAACAAGACTTTCAGTTAATGGCCTAGTTGAAAGTGACTTAGTGTTTAAGCATTCCCGGAATGAAAAGGCTGTTGCTCAAATAGAAATGGTCCGAACTCAGAGTGGGGTTGAAGTTGTTGAACAGAATAGTGGGATTTTAGATTTGCAGTTAATTAAAGTGCGAGGTAATTCATTTGTTGGATTTATCAGGGATGAGTATACAACATTACCGGAGGACAGCAATCGACCGCTATTTATCTATTTAAATATCGGGTGGGAATATGAGGACTTAGAAGATTCGACAGGAGTTGTACCAAACCTTTATGTTTGTGCAGAACAGATAAAAGATATTGCGACATCTGTTTTCCATGAACTTGAAACACCGTCTATTCAATACTTGATCTATTTAATTGGTTGTCGAGTGCTGGAAAGATTCCCGCAATTAAAAGAAGTTAACTTTCAATCACAAAACCATACTTGGGATTCAGTGGTGGAGGAAATTCCAAATTCAGAAGGAAAAGTATATACAGAGCCACGCCCTCCTTACGGCTTCCAACGATTTTCAGTTACAAAAGAAGATGTGCAAAGAAATAAAGAATATGCCGAATCAAACAATCTTGCTAAATAAGGATTTGATAGAATGATAGGTCTGACAACACATATATTGGATTTAACACATGGGACACCGGCTGCGGGTGTAGACATTCAATTAATGAGGATTGTTGATTCAACACACACTTTAATAAAAACAGCTATAACAAATGAAGATGGTCGCTTAAATGAACCGCTTTTATCTGGTGAAGAAATGATGGCGGGTGAATATGAGTTACTATTTTTTATCGGAGACTATTTTAGGGGTATGGAAGTTTTGTTATCAGAACCTCCATTTCTAAATAAAATATCAGTGCGATTTGGGATATCAGATCCTGATTCACATTATCATGTACCGTTGCTTGTTTCTCCTTGGGGGTATCAAGTGTACAGAGGAAGTTAATAGCAAAAACAATGGATAGGGGTGAAGTCTAAGGATTTCACCCTTTTTAATATATGTAATTT
Source organism: Metabacillus litoralis (assembly GCF_003667825.1). Taxonomy (NCBI): domain Bacteria; kingdom Bacillati; phylum Bacillota; class Bacilli; order Caryophanales; family Bacillaceae; genus Metabacillus; species Metabacillus litoralis. Next base: position 242,417 of record NZ_CP033043.1, read on the forward strand.
TTGTTTAATTGTTTTAAAAGGAATGTATGAGTAGTTCTATATAACTAAAATTTTTTATAAGAAATGTCTTTGGAATTAGAGGTGAATTTCCATTTATTGTTGAAAATATAATAATACTAATTTCTAACGAAGCAGGTGTGATATTGAATAATGTAAATGTTCACGGTGAGGAAACAGAAAAATTAAGAAAAGAAAATGACCAATTAAAGTTGGAAATTGAGTATTTAACGCATGAGCTTAATGCTTCTAAGGAAAGTAGAGTTCAAGAATCAGATAAAAGTGATAAAAGGTTTAAAAGGTTGTTTAATCATTTAACGGATGCTGTGTATTATTTTAAGATTTATGATGATGGAAGTACGAGCACTTTTATTGAGGTGAATGAAACGGCATGTCAACGATTAGGGTACACGCGTGAAGAAATGCTTACTTTATCCCCAAAACAAATTGATGGGTGTGGAACAGAGGAACTGAAGCCTGTCATTAAAGATGTTTACGATTCAATCACTTTTGAAACCGTTCATGTTTGTAAAAATGGGGATAGAATCCCTGTTGAAATAAAGACTCATAGGTTTGAGGTAGAAAAGGAAATGTATCTGCTTTCAGTTTGTCGTGATATTACTGAAAGAAAAAATTCAGAAAGAGAGATTCGGGAGGCGAAGGAACAGTTTGAAAATATCGTGGAATCCTCTACGAATGGAATTACAATCCTACAAGATGGGAAATGGGTATTTGCGAATAAGGCGGCTTTAACTCTTTTTGATGCTAAAACAAAGGAAGAGCTACTAGGGAGAAATATTTATGATATGTTGCATCCGGAGTTTCATATGGAATGTAAGGAGATTGTAAAGAATGGTGGAATTCACCCTAGGCTTTATCGTGTTTGGACTACCCTGAGTGGGAGAGAAATACATACGGAAGTGGTATCAATTCCTACTACCTTTCAGGGGAAAGAGGCCAATGAGTTAATCATGCAAGATATAACGGAACAGAAAAAATCAGATTCAATGATGATTCAGGCGGAAAAAATGAATGTCGTAGGGCAGCTAGCAGCTGGAATTGCACATGAAATACGAAATCCGTTAACTGCTTTAAAAGGTTTTGTTCAATTATTTCGCTCAGGAACGATACCGAATGAAATGTTTCTAAATATCATGGAGGCTGAGTTGGAAAGGATAGATGTTATCTCTAGTGAGTTTCTAACGCTAGCTCAACCTGCAAATACTGATTTTACTACTGTTGATATTAGAGATTTAGTGAATGATGTTATCGATTTATTGGATACGGAAGCTTTCAAAAAATCAATATCTCTTGTTGTTGAAAATAACGCTATAGAAACAGCAGTTAATGGAATTGGTACACAACTAAAGCAAGTGTTCATTAATTTGATTAAAAACGCAATTGAAGTGATGCAAAACGAGGGGACTATAACTATTGCATTTGAAAATCATGAAGGATTTATTCTTATCTCTGTACATGATGAAGGTGTAGGGATGAGTGAAGAGCAGCTAAAGCGGTTGGGAGAACCATTTTTCACAACAAAACAAAATGGCACAGGATTAGGTCTTATGGTTACATATCGAATTATTAATCAGCATAATGGGGTGGTGGATGTTGAGAGTAAAGTTAACGTAGGGACAACTTTTACAGTAAAATTACCACTGATTGCCGAAAGGTAAAGTGAGCTCTCAGGTTTATTGATTAGTAAATATAGTGTGAGGTATTCTAAACGAACTGAGAGCTTGGAATGGGACACCAAGCTCCATTAGTATCATTTAATTCTTAGTTGCTCCGTGAAGTAGTGCTTTAATTCTAAAAGCGAGGCGGAGGCGTAGCGTTTCATCGGGTTCTTTTAAGCTTCTTCCAATCATTTCCTCGCATTTTTCCAACCGATAAATAACAGTATTTCGATGAACGTATAGTCTCTTTGCTGTTTCTGATAGCTGACAATGTGTTTCTAAATAAACAGATAAAGTATGGAGCAGGACCTGATGATCCTTTTTAGAATCGTTGGCAAAAGCTTGGAATGTATCGTCATAAAACTTTTTTAAATGATCATAAGGAACCATTCGTAAAATTTCTGGTACTTCCTTTGGTTGATAAATTTCAATAAATTGTGTTTTACCTGACATCCTTCCAAAATATAGAGCCTCTGTTGCTTCTTTGTATGACACTGTAACAGATGTAAGTTCTTCTGCATACATGCTTATTCCAAATGAAAGATTTTCCTTATAATGACTCCTTATCCGCATTTGTAGTTTTTCTAATAACTGAACAAATGAATCTTCATATTCCTTTCTTGTTCCATTTAACTCTAATAAAAAAATGTAAGACTGTTCGTTAGTGAAGAGATGGATTTTTTCCTCAAAGTTTTGTAGCTCATATTCAATAGTATCGTAAATTAATTCCTTGTCTGACTGAAGTTGAAGATAAGATTTGTCTTTGTCATCATAATCTATTTGTCCCACAGCACATAAATAGCGTTGATCCTCTATTAGTCCGAATTCCTTTCCACGACTAATGATCTCATCTTGTGTTGAAAATGCATCATTAATGAAATTGGAGAAAAATTCATTTTGTAGGCGTCTTGTCATTTGCTTTAAAGCATTTTCTTTCATTAATTCAAATGAAATGACGTTAGTTGCTTGTTCTATCGTTAATATAGTGGAACGATCTGTTGGTGGGATGTTACCTAAAACACAAAGATAGTTGGACTGCCTATGTGTGTAAACCGGAAAAATGGTAACTGTGTCTTTGTTGTTATTTAATAGTGAAAAAGCTGTATATGATGCTTTTGAAAGATGAAACAGATATTCATTTGCGATTTGATCCAAATACAAATAAATATCTGTTTGCCAATTTAGTTTTGTCAGTGGAAGTAAATGGTCATTTACTAAAAAGACAGGTGAATCAATAAGGTTGGATAAGTTATCTAACATTTTACGAATACCCTGTCCATTCATAATTTGATTTGTGAATTGTTGGTGTGCATCCATAGCATGATGAAGTTCATTTGTTCGAATTTCTAGAATATGACTAAGTGATTTGTTGACAATATCTCCAAGTGATGTATCAACAGGAAGCTCTAGCAACGGAATATTAAGCTTGTTAGCGAGAGTGATCACATCTCTAGGAATCTCCTGCAAAAAACGCTTCGTTTTAATCCCTAATCCTGCACATCCTTGTTTCTCCATTTCCTTAATAAGTTGTAGTAATGCATGAAGATCATCTTTAAAATGAAAGGCTGTTGTAACAAGAAGTTCGTCTTTTTTTAAAAAGTGAATAATGTCAGGTGCATCCATCATATTAACTGTGTTCACTTCACGATCAGTTCCTTGATGCCCACCTAGTAATTTTGCTCCGTGAAAAACAGAAAGATTCAGTAAATCAATTAATCTCATAAATGGTCATCCTTTTTGTTAGGTAATTTACTTAGGTGAATCGATTTCATAATGTATTATTTGTTACCAAAAAACGTATGAATTTTACATTTATTTTAATCATGTTTTTATCTGTGTATTGTTTATTAACGTGTTCAAGAAGAAGAAAAATGTTTGTTTTTTGATTTAAGAGTCATAATTATGAAATTAACTCGGGTTAAGAGATTCAAAGTTTATTTGTATAAAATAAACAAAAATATTAATGTATGTTCTACATATATGTGAATGATTTTTATTCATGTCTATTTTAAAATTAGATTATATTACTTTTCGTGTCAATAAATATAACATCATTTTTTAGAATAGAATAGGGGGGGATTGGATTGGTTATGAAAGAGAGAGAATCATCTGCCTTATTCATAGAGATTGAACAGATGGTTGAGTGGCTGGCTCAATTCGGAAGAAGTCAAAGTGGTGGCGTGACAAGATTATTATATACAGATGCTTGGCAGGAGGCTCAACATGCACTTAAAAAGAAAATGGAGCAGCTTGGCCTAATAACAAATTTTGACGATGTTGGTAATTTATTTGGAAGATTAAAAGGAACTCATGAAGATGCTAAGACAATTTTAACAGGATCACATATTGATACGGTAAGAGATGGTGGGAAATATGATGGTGCATATGGAATCATTGCAGCTGTAATAGCTGTTCAGCGTTTGCAGGAACAGTATGGAACTCCTAAGAAAAATATAGAGGTTGTCTCTTTGTGTGAAGAAGAGGGAAGTCGCTTTCCGATGACTTATTGGGGATCGGGGAATATAACTGGCGTTAAATCTTTTGAAGATATAACGGATATAAAAGATTCAGAAGAAATTCAGTTTGAAGAGGCGATGAATAAGGTTGGCTTTGGTCAAGGTAAATTCTTGGAGCCATATCGTAATGATCTTGAATGTTTTTTAGAACTTCATATTGAACAAGGGATTGTATTGGAGAAGGAAGAGAAGGCGATTGGTTTAGTGAGTCATATTGTTGGTCAACGTAGATACAATGTTACTGTTTTTGGCGAAAGTAATCATGCAGGAACAACTCCGATGATGTGGCGTAAAGATGCGATGTATACAGCAGCAGAGCTTATTCAAGCTCTCATAGATCGAGGGAAAGAAACTTCACCTGACTTAGTGGTGACGATTGGTCAAATAAGTTTAAAACCAAACATAGCAAATGTTATACCGAAGGAAGCAACATTTAGTGTTGATATTCGGCATAGTGAAGAGTGTGTGTTAGATCAGTTTTGTAATCAAGTCTTTCAAGAGCTTGAACTAATTGCGAATAAACATCAAACAAAGCTAACTATTCATAATTGGATGAATGAAAAGCCGGTCAAGATGAGTGAAAAACTAAATAATTTATCTGAGAAGATTTTAGAAGAAGAACAAATTCCTTATAAATGGATGACAAGTGGTGCTGGGCATGATTCCCAAATTTTCGGTCCATTTTGTCCGACTTCATTATTATTTGTTCCTAGTCAAAATGGAATCAGTCATTCTCCGTTGGAATTTACGAAAACTGAGGATTTGGAAATAGGTATAAAAGTATTAATGAAAATTTTATATGAACTAGCGTATTAAGGGGGAATCAGAATGAGTGTTTTTCAAGAAATTAATGCACCATTACGAACCATTATGACACCGGGACCGGTTGAGGTTGATCCAAGAGTGTTAAGAGCAATGAGTACACCGATTTTAGGGCAATTTGATCCTGCTTTTACTGAAATGATGAATGAAACAATGGAGATGCTTCGCCAGATTTTTCAAACGAAAAATCAATGGGCGTTTCCGATAGATGGAACATCCCGTTCAGGTATTGAAGCTGTGATGTGTAGTGTTATTGAGCCTGGAGATAAAGTGTTAATTCCGATTTTTGGAAGGTTTGGTCATTTATTAACGGAAATTGCTGAACGAAATGGAGCGGAAATCCATACGATTGATTGCGAATGGGGGAAAGTTTTTGATCAGCAAGAAGTGATTGATGAAATCAAAAGGGTAAAGCCTAAGGTGCTAGCAATTGTTCATGGTGAAACCTCAACAGGGTGTATGCAGCCTTTAGATAAAATTGGTCCTGCGTGTCGAGAGCTTGATGTTTTATGTATTGTGGATGCGGTGGCTACAATTGCTGGGACAGAAGTAAAAGTAGATGAATGGAAGCTGGATGCGGTGATTGGTGGGACTCAAAAATGCTTGTCTGTTCCTTCGGGGATGGCGCCGATTACGTATAATGAACGAATAGAAGAAATCTTAGTGAAAAGAAAAAAAGTAGAAAAAGGAATAGCCACAGAAAATGATCACGTAAATGTTGGTCGATCAATTCGTAGTAACTATTTCGATTTAAGCCAGCTTCAGGATTACTGGGGAGAAAGAAGACTGAATCATCATACAGAAGCAACTTCAATGTTATATGCCTTACGTGAAGGAGTTCGAATTGTCTTACAAGAGGGGTTATCTGGACGGTTTGAGCGACACCAATTACATGAAAAAGCACTTGTTGAAGGAATAAAAGCAATGGGATTAGAGTTATTGAATGATGTTCCGTGGAAACTTCCGATGGTGACCTGTGTGCGTATACCTGATGGCATTGATGGAGAGGAAGTTCGGTCAATACTTCTTAATCAATTTGGGATCGAGATTGCAAGCTCTTTTGGTCCTCTCCATGGGAAAATTTGGAGAATCGGAACGATGGGATATAGCTGTCGAAAAGAAAATGTCTTATTTGTTCTGTCAGCTCTTGAAGCTGTTCTAATTCGTCTGGGAGCAAACTTACATGTAGGAAAAGGTTTGCAAGCTACGTTGGATATTTATGAATCAATGAATTTGGTAGCTAAATAGAATTGGTGGAAAAGATTCTGGAGAGCAACCAGAATCTTTTTGTTAAATGTAAAGGGGGATCAGTGTGAGTGATCGATGGAATGCATTTTTTGATGAAAAAATAGAATTGGAACCAACAAAAGGTGGAACATTAAACGGTTTAACGTTTGCTGTAAAAGATGTTATATCGATTAAAGGGTACAAAAATGGTGCTGGAAATCCAGATTGGTTAAAAACTCATAAAGAATCACAAGAACATGCTCCGGTAGTTGTATGTCTTTTAGAACAAGGTGCAAAGTTAGTGGGAACTACACAAACGGATGAAATAATGTACAGTTTAAATGGTGAAAATTTCCATTATGGTACACCTGTAAATCCGAAGGACCCGAGACGAATTCCAGGAGGTTCCTCAAGTGGATCAGCTGTTGCGGTTGCAGCTGGTTTAGTTGATTTTGCTATAGGGACCGATACAGGTGGTTCTGTTCGAATACCTTCGTCTTATTGTGGAATATATGGCTTTCGCCCAACTCATGAAGCTATTTCGGTTGATGGAGTAATTCCGTTGGCAAGAAGCTTTGACACAGTTGGATGGATGACAAGAGACCCGGAACTATTATGTAGAGTCGGAGAAGTGCTATTGGAAGCTCAAAATACAAGTGGTAGTTTTACGGAAATGTTTTTTGCTGAAGATGCATGGGGATTATTGGGTGATGAATATAGAGAGGCATTGTTAAAGACTGTCTCTTCAATGAAACTTCCGAAAATAAGAGAATGGGTCAAAATATCGGAAGAAGGATTATCTGAATGGTCAAGTGCTTTCAGAATTTTACAAGGACTTGAGATTTGGAATGAACATGGAGAATGGATTAAAAAAGAAAAGCCAACATTTGGACCTGGCATTTCTGAAAGGTTTCAATGGACGAGTACGCTTAACTCAAGTGAGAGTCGGCAACAATTTCAGTTTAGGGAGAATATGAAACAATCGATATCTGGGCTCTTAGGGGAAAGTGGAATTATTTGTATTCCGACAGCGCCAGGTCCGGCGCCGCTCCTAAATTTGTATGGAGAAAAAGCGGAACAGTATCGAATGAAAGCAATGCAACTTTCCTGTATAGCGGGGTTGGCTGGTTTGCCGCAGGTTACACTTCCTTTAACAGAAGTGAATGGGCTTCCGATAGGTTTATCGTTTATTGCAAATCAGGATCAAGATCTTAAGCTTCTTAATTGGGTAAAGAGTATTTTAAGATAGGGGGTCCGTTTAATGAAACTTGCAACAATAAAGAACGAAGGTAAAGAGCTTGCTGTTATTGTTACAGCTGAAAAAGCTGTTTCTATTCGAGAGATTAATAGGGTTCTTGGAGTGAATTGGAGTGAAGACCTTTTTAATATTTTACAAAAAAATCAACTTTCTTCATTGAATGACTGGTATAGAAGTGGAGGGTTGGATCAACTCGGAAGTTCTTCGTTAGTGGATGTTGATAACTTGTCATTTGGCCCTTTGTATCGCAATCCAGGAAAGATATGGGGAGTGGGGATGAATTACGTTGAAAAGGCCATTGAGTTATCCGGAAGTCCACCTGGGGAAGAGCCTGTTATTTTTATGAAGCCACTTACTAGTGTGATAGGTCCTGATGATCAGATCGTTTTGCCGGATCAATCTTCACAGGTTACAGCGGAGGCTGAGCTTGGTGTTATTATCGGGAAAACGTGCAAAAATATTAAGGAAGAGGAAGCGCATAATGTTGTTGCTGGTTTTACAACAACGTTAGATATGACGGCAAAAGATATACATGCAAAGGATCCACGTTTTTTACAACGCTCCAAAAGCTTTGATACGTTTTTTAGTTTCGGCCCATACTTTTTAACAGTAGATGAATGGGAAGACTTAGAAGATTTAAGAGTAATGACAAGTATAAATGGTTGTGCGAGGCATCAAAACGTTGTCCGCAACATGATGTTTAAACCTTGGTGGATTGTTTCCTTTTTCTCAGAAATAATGACCCTACATCCTGGAGATATCATTATGACGGGTACTCCGGGATCGGTTCTGATTCGTGACGGGGATGTTGTGGGATGTGAAATCTCTGGGTTTAAGGAGTTGAGAAATTCAGTTGTAGGAAAATATAGTGTTAATCGATTGGAGTAGGTGTCTTCGGAGAGATACCTGCTTTTTGTTTATGTTAGGATTTGTTACTTCTGAAGAATTGTCAGCAATATTTTTAGTTAAATGATACAAAGGGAACATAAACAATTCATAGATCCTCTAATGATTTATCGGAAATTCTACTATAAAATGTAAGTAGATGTTAACTTTATTGACATAGTTGGGTGATGAAGTATTACAATAAGAGATTTAGATGATAAAGGAGGATCACATGGAGACAAATTATGATTTAAAACCAATTTTAAGTGAAAAGAATCGAATACTAGGTCCAAAAGCTTATGTGGCGATGTGGTGGGGAGACGCAGTTATGGTTGGGTCGTTTATGTTAGGATCAAGCCTTATTCCTCCATTCGGTGAATTAAACTTAACACAAGCATTAATTGGATTAGTTTTGGCGAATATACTTGCGGCCTTATTATTTGCATTAAATGGTAGAGTGGGGTGGAAGCATGGAATACCTATGGTTGTTCAACTTCGTTCATCCTTCGGCCCAGTTGGAGCAAAAATACCTTCGTTAATGCGTGCAATACCAGCACTATTTTGGTATGGAGTCCAAAGCTGGTTAGGAGCACAAGCCTTAAATCAAATTTTCATGGATATATTCGGTTTTAATAATGTTTGGGTATGGTTCTTCGGGTTTCAAGCATTACAAATATACTTATCTGCTAAAGGAATCAAATCGATTAAGTGGATTGAAGTGGTTGGTTCTGTTGTCATTATGTTAGGCGTTGTGTACTTAATCTTCTTATTTTTATCTACATTTGGCTTTGAAGTAACAGAGACGGCTAATATTAGCGGTTCATGGGGTATTCCATTTTGGCTGGCTATTTCAGTTTTGATAGGTCAATTTTCAGCTTTATTATTGAATGTGTCAGATTATACAAGATATTTTCCTAGAAAAGCTTCTGCTAAAACATTTATCGGGTCGCATGTAGTAGGTATAGTTCCACCAATGATTTTGTTACCTATCGTTGGAATTCTTGGTGCAGCTGCTGTAGGAATATGGAATCCAGTAGATATTATATCTGATCATATTTCAAGTATGTTTGCAAGTATCATCATTTTATTGTTTATTGCAATTGCTCAAATTACAACAAACTTAGTTGCAAATATAATGCCACCAGTGCTTGTGGCAATGGATATTTTTAAGATTTCGTGGGAAAAGGCATGTGTAATTGTCGGAATATTAGGTATAATCACTTGTCCATGGTATATCATGACTGATTCAACTTTTAATCTATTTATCTCCATTGTCTCTGCATTTTTAGGGCCAATTTTTGCTGTGATGGTAGCAGATTTCTATTTAGTACATAAAGGAAACTACAATGTTAACAAACTTTATGATGTGAAGACCCTGTTTCCAGCATTTAAAGGGTGGAATCCAGCTGCAATTATTGCAATTGCTGTAGGTACTTGTTTTTCATTTATTAATGTTGATCTATCTTGGTTGTTAGGAATTGTTCCAGCTGGGGTTGTTTATACAGTAATTATGAGACTATGGATAATAAAGCGTGATGAGTATGTTAAAGAAGGATTTGAGCAGAGCTTTACACAATCAACTGATATCGAAGATCAAGCAGTGTAAAAAAGGGATTGGTGCTTAAGTAAACCTTAAGCACTGCTTTCATTTTAAAATATAAAGGGGATGAAATAGTGGAACAGTTAGATCTAATCATAAAAAATGGAAGTGTTGTTCTACCATCAGGTCTAGAGAAAATGGACATTGGAATAAAAGACGGAAAAATCACTGAAATAGAAAAAGCTATAACAAAAAGTACACTCAACATATGGGACGCTACTAATCAATACATTTTCCCAGGAATGATCGATGTTCATGTACATTTTAGTGAGCCAGGAAGAGAGCATTGGGAAGGTTTCCATACTGGCTCACAAATGATGGCTGCTGGTGGTTGTACAACATATTTTGATATGCCGTTAAATGGAATTCCCTCTACAGTTACGAAAGAAGCTCTTTATGAAAAAGCAAAATTAGGTAATGAAAAATCTTATGTCGATTTTGGGTTGTGGGGAGGACTCGTCCCGGGAAACGAATCGGATTTAGAAGAACTGGCGCATTCTGGTGCAATCGGATTTAAAGCATTTCTCTCAACTACAGGTAATAAAGAGTTTGAAGCGGTTGATGATATAACTTTACTTAATGGAATGAAGAAGATCGCCAAATTAGGGAAAATTTTAGCGCTTCATTCAGAAAGTGCGGCAATAACAAATTGGTTAAAAGAACAGAAGGAACAAGAAGGAAATATAAGTGCAGATGATTATTTAGAAACACGACCTATTATAGCTGAAGTAGAAGCAGTTGAACGAGCTATTTATTATTCAGAGCTTACAGGCTGTCCACTTCATTTTGTTCATATTAGCTCAGCGAAAGCGATTGAGAAGATTGAAGAGGCTAAAGCAAAGGGACTAAACATCACAGTGGAAACATGTGCTCATTATTTATTATACAACCATGAACATTTAAGGGAATTAGGAACTGTGGCAAAATGTGCACCACCTTTACGAGAAAAAGAAGAGCAGGAGAAGTTAATTACCTTATTAATCAACGGGAAATTCGATATGCTTACCTCTGATCATTCTCCATGTCCTTATGATTTGAAAGATCCTAATGTATATAATTTGTTTGAAGCATGGGGAGGAATTAGTGGTGGGCAATTTACGCTTTTATCTGCAATTGAGCTTGCTACTCGCTATCAAATTCCCTTTGAACAAGTTGCAAAGTGGACAGCACAAGCGCCAGCGGATAGGTTTGGTTTATCTGATAAAGGACAGATCAAGGTTGGTGGAGATGCCGACTTTGCTATTGTTTCTTTCGAAGACTCCTTCACAGTAACAAAAGAGAATTTCTTTGCGAAGCATAAGGAAACCTTGTATATAGGGCATACGTTTCCTTGTAAGATTATTGGGACAATTAATAGAGGTAATATTATCTATGAGAATGGGAACATTCTAGATCAAGAATCTTATGGGGAATGGGTAAAACCTATAAAAGTAGAAGTAAAAACTTCATAAAATATGTAATTTGCAAAGCCTTTTTTTAAAATAATAGAGGTTTTGTTTTTTCTATTATTGAATATGTTTATTAAAAATAAATGAGGGGGCAGTTGAATGAATAAACCAATTGTCGGTTCAAAAACAATGGTCGTAAGTCCGCACTACTTAGCATCTCAAGCGGGAAACACAATCCTTGAAAAAGGAGGAAATGCGTTTGATGCAGCAGTAGCTGTTAGTGCCTGCCTTGCGGTGGTATACCCACATATGACGGGACTTGGTGGTGATTCTTTTTGGCTAACATACAGTAAAAAGGATCAAAAAGTACGTGCATACAATGGAAGTGGACGAACAGGAGTAAATGTAACACGTGAAGTATATGAAGGGAAAAGCTCTATTCCTACTCGAGGTATTGAGAGTGTGATAACAGTGCCTGGTATGGTCGATAGCTGGGATGCTGTATTAAAGGAATATGGGCGACTTTCGTTAGAGCAAGTGTTGCAGCCAGCAATTGAGTATGCTTCTAAAGGGTTTCCATTCTCACTTGACCAGCATGAGAATACAGTCAAAAATGCAGAGATGTTAAAAGAAGATAAAGATACAGCAAATGTGTTTTTACCCACAGGAAAGATCCCTATGGTAAATGAAAGATTCGTACAAGAAAACTTAGCAACAACATTAAAAAAGTTAGCATCATCTGGTAGAGATGAATTTTATAAAGGTGAGCTTGCATATCGGCTTATTTCTAGCTTAAAAGATAAGGGTGGCAAGCTAACGGTTGAGGATTTGGCTCATCATAAAGGAGAATGGACTGAACCACTTACCTCTACATATCGCGGGTATAATATGTATCAAGTTCCTCCAAACTCACAAGGCTTTGTGGGATTAATGGCACTGAATATATTAGAAAATTTTGAACTTACTGCCATTTCCGAAGGATCTTATGAATATTATCATTTATTAGTAGAATCATTGAAAAGAAGTTTTCAAGATCGAAATAAACATTTAACAGATCCTGAGTTTTACTCCGTTCCTATAAAAAGATTATTAAGTAAGGAGTATGCAAAAGAGATGGCAGGTGCCATTCAATTTGAGCGTACTAATGATATAGAAACTCAATCGGTTGGCAGCGACACAGCACATGCAGCTGTTATTGATGAGGAAGGAAATGCCGTTTCCTTTATACAAAGTCTTTATTTTGAATTTGGATCAGGTGTGGTTGCTGGAGATACAGGTGTTGTTATGCAAAATAGGGGCTCGTTTTTCTCGCTTAACCCAAGTGATGTGAATTGCCTGGAGCCGAGAAAAAGAACTTTCCATACTCTTATGCCAGCAATGGCTCTAAGAGATGGTCAGCCAAGGATTCTATATGGCACACAAGGTGGTGAGGGTCAGCCACAAACTCAAACAGTTATCATTACAAGAATGATTGACTATGGCATGAATCCGCAACAAGCGATAAGTGAACCTAGATTTGTTTGGGGAAGAACGTGGGGACAACAAACTCAAGAGTTGAAAATTGAAGGTCGAGTCAGCATTGATGTGATTGAGGAATTATCAAAAGCTGGACATATTGTTAATAAAGTTGAAGATTTTGCCGGAATTATGGGCCATGCAAATGCAATAGTCATTGATGATCAGGGCTTTGTTCATGGTGGGGTGGACCCTAGGAGCGATGGAGCCGCGATTGGAAGGTAATCTTTAGGAGAGCCCGTTCTTTGGTAGGACGGGTTTTTCAAATGGAAAAAGGCTGGATTTGATGTTACGAGTATTACGAGTAGTTGAAAAGATTTGAGTTAATCACAGTAATAAGCACAAACAGACATGTAAGGTAAAAATAAAGCAAAACTGATTCGGAAATTTGATCACAACTTTTCTACTCTAAAGAAATTTCACCTTCAAATGTTAATAATTTAACTAAATTGCTAACCGTTTGTTTGGTAGAAAAGCATATATATAAATATTTTGAAATATGTATAAAAATGAAGAAATTTATGGTCTTTAGAAGGGAGAAATTAAGTTGTCGTTCTTACATTATAAAAAAGAATATATAAGAGGTGACCTATCTTCTGGACTAGTTGTTGCTGCATTGGTCATTCCACAAGGTATAGCTTATGCATTGATAGCAGGGCTGCCACCTGTTATAGGATTATATACAGCAACCATTCCAGTGCTTATCTATTTATTATTTGGGTCGTCTCCACATGTTTCAATAGGACCTGTTGCGATGGTCTCAATTCTTATTTTCAGTGGGGTGACACCATATGCTGTTGCTGGTACTCCCGAGTATATCCAGTATGTTGCTATATTGACGATTCTCGTTGGTGTTATTCAGTACCTCTTACACTTATTAAAAGTTGGGGTAATTGTTGAACATGTTCCTCATGGTGTTATTAGTGGTTTCACTTCAGGATGCGCGGTGATCATAGCGATGAATCAAATAAGCACAATCATTAAAATGCCATTGCATGATCGAGGTAATATGATTACTTCCTTAGGATTGATTATAAGTAATCTGAAAGATATTCATGTATTAACAGCCATAATTGGCCTTACCTCAGTCATTGCACTTATGTCATTAAAAAAGTTACTACCAAACTACCCTCAACCAATTATCCTCATACTTATAAGTACAATGATTGCATATGTATTAAATGTTTCAACCAAAGGTGTAGTGCTTATCGGAGAAATTCCAATGGGGCTTCCTCCATTTGTGTTACCTGAATTAAATTTGGACAAAGCAACTGTGATGTTACCAACTGCTATTGTAATTGCATTTATAGGCTTTATTGAGACGTTCGCTATTGCAAAAGTGATTGCAAAGAAAGAAGGATATTCAATTCGTCCCAATACGGAATTAAAGTCTCTTGGCATTGCGAATCTGATTGGAGGCTTTTTTTCATCAATGCCAGTAGCGGGTGGGTTTTCGAGGTCTGCAGTTAACTATAGCTCAGGAGCAAAGACAAAATTTTCTTCTTTTTTTAGTGCAGCAATTGTTATAGTTACGTTAGCTTGTTTTACGTCATTGTTTGCATTTATTCCAAAAGCAGTTCTTGCCTCTATCATTTTAGTGTCAGTTATAAAGTTAATCGATGTAAAAGAGGCAATCCACTTACTTAGAACCAATATACTGAATGGAGCTATACTTCTTTTAACTTTCTCAGTAACGATTGTTTCAGGCCCGAAATTTGGACTAGGCATTGGAATTTTCCTCTCTATTTTGTCTGGTATTCGAAAAGTAAATATTTCATATAGTATTCGTTAAACATAATTTTTCTTTATGTAAGACTTTTAACCAAGCCATCTTCTTATTATACTAAGACTATATATACTTAAAGGATGGGTTTTCATTGAAAATAGATCATATTGATAGAAAAATACTTGAATTACTCACGATTAATGGCAGAATGTCTTATTCAGATATAGGAAAAGAACTAGATTTGTCACGGGTATCCGTTCGAGAACGTGTAAATCAATTAATAAACAATGATGTAATTGAAAAGTTCAGTGTTGTAATCAATTCTGAGAAGATGGGCAAAAATGTTTCAGCTTTTTTTGAGGTTGACTGTGAACCGGCTTATTTAGTTGAGGTAGCTGAAACATTGGCGGATAATCCCTGTGTCTCAAGCTGCTATCAAATGACAGGCCCTAGTACACTACATATGCATGTGTTAGTAGATGACTTTGTGGCATTAGAAAAATTTATCAACAATGAATTATATGCACTTGAAGGAATTACTAGAGTGGAAAGTCACATTTTACTTAGACGTTTTAAAAGTCGAAGCGGGATGAAACTATAATAAAATTTGTAAAGAATGACTTTAGAAAGGAACTATCAAAGGTCATTCTTTTTTGTTGAAATTTTTCTGGAAATTGTATAGAAAATTAACTATATATGGTTTATAATCATAAATATCTTCCGTTTGTTAATTCAATATAGAATTATAACTAACAAACGGTAATGGTGATTGCATGAATGGTAAGATCCACCATAAATATCGTAAAGGAACATTTAAATGAAAAAGGGGAGAATAAAATAGCGAGGGGAATTACATTGAAAAATCTCATGTAGAAGGGTGATTACAAATGAAACACCTGCAGCTTTTTTTAGCGTTTTTTCGGGTTGGAATGCTTGGATATGGCGGTGGTCCATCTTCAATACCACTTGTTCATAAAGAGGTGGTTGAAAAGTACAAATGGATGAATGATGATGAATTTGCAGATGTGTTAGCTTTGGGGAATACATTGCCTGGGCCTATTGCTACAAAAATGGCAGGATATATTGGTTATCGAGTCGCGGGAATTTTAGGTTTAATAAATGCAACACTGTCTACGATTCTTCCTACTATTGTGTTAATGATCGTTCTTTTAACAACAATTAGCTCTGTCAAAGATTATCCATGGGTTCAAGGAATGACAGCAGCAGTCGTACCTGTCGTAGGAGTCATGTTAGCTACTCTAACTTGGGACTTCTTTAAGAAATCTCAAAAGTCACTTGGCTGGGTAAAAGCTTTAGCACTTATATGTGGTAGTTTTCTTTTAATGGAGATTCTTGGTTTACACCCTGCCATTTTAATTGGAGGACTTTTGCTTGCGGCGATATTAAAAAGAGATAAAAATCCTGATAAAGATCGGAAGGTTGAAAGGGGGAGTGCTTAGTGCTATATTGGGAGATTTTTCTGGCCTTTTTTATACCAGGGATATTAGGTTACGGAGGTGGTCCAGCATCTATCCCACTTGTTGAAAATGAGGTAGTGGATCGATATGGCTGGATGAATGTAAATGAATTTAGTGAGGTCCTTGCGTTAGGTAATGCTCTTCCAGGTCCAATTGCCACTAAGATGGCAGGTTATATTGGGTACCAACAAGGGGGAGTGTTAGGAAGTCTTGTTGGGATTTTTGCTACAGTTGCTCCCTCATTAATCTTAATGATCGTTTTATTGGGATTTCTATATAAGTATAAGGACTCTCCGAAAGTAAAGAGAATGACAACATTCATTCGCCCTACAATTGCAGTGTTATTAGGGATGATGGCATTTAGCTTTTTCTTTACGTCATATCAAGATACAGGAATATATCAATCGCTTTTTCTAGTAGTGATAAGCTTTTTGTTATTAGAAAAGGTGAAAGTGCACCCTGCATTAGTGATCGTTGGTGCGATGGGATATGGAGCTGTTTTTCTAGGGTGATTTACTGCACCCCAGTAAGTGGGGTGCAGTAAATTCTATAGTACTTTAATGAACATTAATTAAAGTATTTCCTCATTCAAAATACTTACCTCTGACACAGCAGATTTATCTCCATATAGATATGTTAGATGATTTTCACCCCATGCACATTAAGAGTATAAATGTGTTCTACGTACCCCCGTCTTTTGAAGGCGGGGGTTTCTTTTCTACTATCTTATATTGTTCTCCGGAAAAGGTGAAAAAGAGCAAATATGTGTCTGGATACCGGAAGAATCGGGACGTGAAAAGGTACTAAGAGCGAAAATGTGTCTCGATAGCTGAGGAATCGGGACAAGTAATGGTGCAAGGAGCAAATATGTGTCTGGATACCGGAAGAATCGGGATAAGCAAGGATCCAAAAAGCAAATTTGTGTCTGGATACTGGAAGAATCGGGACAAGAAGTGGTGCAAGGAGCAAATATGTGTCTGGATACTGGAAGATTCGGGACAAGAAAAAGTGCAAAGAGTAAATTTGTGTCTCGATACAAGAGGAATCGAGACAAGCGAGGGTCCAAAGAGCAAATATGTGTCTGGATACTGGAAGAATCGGGACAAGCAAGGGTGCAAAGAGCAAATATGTGTCTGGATACTGGAAGAATCGGGACAAGCAAGGGTGCAAAGAGCAAATATGTGTCTGGATACTGGAAGAATTGGGACAAGAAAAGGTGCAAGGAGCAAATATGTGTCTGGATACTGGAAGAATCGGGACAAGAAAAAGTGCAAAGAGCAAATATGTGTCTGGATACCAGGAGAATCGGGACAAGAAAAGGTGCAAGGAGCAAATATGTGTCTGGATACCGGAAGAATCGGGACAAGCAAGAATCCAAAAAGCAAATTTATGTCTGGATACTGGAAGAATCGGGACAAGCAAGGGTGCAAAGAGCAAATATGTGTCTCGATACCAGGAGAATCGGGACAAGCGAGGGTCCAAAGAGCAAATATGTGTCTCGATACCAGGAGAATCGGGACAAGCAAGGGTCCAAAGCGCAAATTTATGTCTGGATACTGGAAGAATCGGGACAAGCAAGGGTGCAAAGAGCAAATATGTGTCTGGATACTGGAAGAATTGGGACAAGAAAAGGGGCAAAGAGCAAATATGTGTCTGGATACTGGAAGAATCGGGACAAGCAAGGGTGCAAAGAGCAAATATGTGTCTGGATACTGGAAGAATCGGGACAAGCGAGGGTGCAAAGAGCAAATATGTGTCTGGATACCAGGAGAATCGGGACAAAAAAGGTGCAAGGAGCAAATATGTGTCTGGATACTGGAAGAATCGGGACAAGCAAGGGTGCAAAGAGCAAATATGTGTCTGGATACTGGAAGAATTGGGACAAGAAAAGGGGCAAGGAGCAAATATGTGTCTGGATACCGGAAGAATCGGGACAAGCAAGGATCCAAAAAGCAAATTTGTGTCTGGATACTGGAAGAATCGGGACAAGAAAAAGTGCAAAGAGCAAATATGTGTCTGGATACCAGGAGAATCGGGACAAGCGAGGGTGCAAAGAGCAAATATGTGTCTCGATACCGGAAAAATTGGATAAGAATTTGTTATAGGTGTTGCAACAGGTATGGAAAAAGTAGAAAGTGTTATAGGAGCACTTAATAGTCACTATCTTGATGTGATTATCATTGATGAGTCAACAGCAGCGGCGGTATTAGAAAGAGTAACTAAATAAAACGATCATCATGTTAATCCTAACAAAAAAAGCTTCAATTCCTTTAAAAGGAACTGAAGCTTTTTCTATTCCCTAATTAACGGAAGGGTGCAACAGCGAAATGCCCCACCTGATTTTATAATCTCAGTAATATCAACCTCTATAACATGAAAACCTCGTTCCCGAAGCTTTTGATTCACATCTTTATTGATAGGTAAACTCAATACTCGCTTTTCTCCTATCGATAAAACATTAGTACCTAAAGTTGCTTGTTCTTCCTCATTTACCTCAATTAAGTTATAGCGAGATGATAGCAATTCTACCTTGTTCTTTTCTATTTCGTTAGGGAAAATTAAAGCATCTTCCGGTGATAAGATATTAAAAACACAATCTAAGTGAAGATACTTATCTGTAAATGGAACTTCAATAACGTCAAAAGTGGGTAACAGGCTTTGTAAATGTGAAATAGCATTTTCGTTTGTTCGATTACTCACACCAACGTAAATTGTGTTTTGATCAATAAAAACATCGCCACCTTCGATTTTATCTCCAATCAAATTTGTGTATGTAACTTGCTCCTTTTCTAGGTAATCGATAAATGTTGTTTCTTCACCTCTTCTCACATCATGAGCCATGTCTGCCGCAAAAACTTGATGACCTAGTACAAATCCAATATCACGGGTGAAAACCTGTTCAGGAAAGTCTTTTTTAGGGGGAAGTAGAATCACTTCCACATCATTTTCTTTTAATGTCTTGACTAAGTCTTTATGTTGCTTTTGAGCTAGCTTTGTGTCGATATTCTCTTCTAAAAACCTTTTTTGGATTTCATTAATTGGTTCTTTAATTGTCATAAAATCTGGTGAACATAAAACCACCTTTTTTAGGGTGTCATATTCAGATTGACAAGAGCATTTTATGTAATCAAGATTTTCCATGTTCTCCTCCTCATTTTCATTCTTAATGTGTAATATTCCCAAACTCAGAAAATTATTAAACGTCTGCGTTTTAATTGAGCTTAGAAAAAATAATAATTTTTTGTTGTACAAATAAAAAATCTATGATATATTTCTTTATGCAAGGTTAGTGCAAACGATTTCGCAAACTGTTGCACAATATCTCATAGATAAATTCTCTTGATAACCTTATTATTCGTAATGAAATAATAGATTAAGAGGTTACAAGTAAGAAACTCTATGTTTTTTTAAAAATGTTTGTGCAAACGTTTCCTCACCTAAAACAGCGCAGTAGCGCAAATAAATAAAACGGGGGTAAAAACAATGGGAAGTAAAAAAATATTTTTAAGCTTTTTCTCGATTCTATTTCTTGTAAGCGTTGTATTAGCTGGTTGTTCCGGCAGTGACTCTTCTTCTGGAAATGAAGGATCAGGTTCTGAAGGAGATCAAGTAACTCTAGATATTTTCCAATTCAAAGTAGAATTCAAGGATCAGTTTGAAGCAGTAGCAGAGCAATACCAAGAAGCTAATCCAGGGGTGAAAATTAATATCCAAACTGTAGGTGGCGGAGAAGATTATGGTGCAGCGTTAAGATCTAAATTTGCATCTGGTGACGAGCCTGCAATTTTCAATATTGGTGGTCCTACTGACGTAATTGACTGGGAAGATAGCTTAGCTGATTTAACTGATTCTGCTGCAGCTGGTGCGGCACTTGAAGGTACACTTGACGGTGTAACGAAAGATGATCAAGTACTAGGCTTACCATTCAACCAAGAAGGTTATGGTCTAATTTATAACACTGAAATTTTTGAAAAAGCGGGAATTAACCCTGCAGATATTAAAGATATGGCTTCTTTAGAAGCAGCTGTTAAAACTTTAGATGAAAAGAAATCAGACCTAGGTTTAGAAGCAGTATTTGCACTACCTGCAAAAGAAACTTGGGTAACAGGTTTACACTTATCAAACGCATTTATTTCTCCAGAATTTGATGGAAACGTAACAAGTGCATTTGAATCAAAAACAGTTGATTTTAAATATGGCGATGCAATGAAAAACTTTATTGATCTTCAAAATAAACACTCGGTTCAACCTGTTGTTAGTCTTGATTATTCTCAACAAGTGGAAGAATTATTCTCTACTGGAAAAGTAGCGATGATTCAACAAGGTAACTGGGTATATGGTTCAATTGCTGGAATTGACGAAGAGCTAGCAAACAACAAGGTTGGGATCTTACCTATCCCTGTTCCAGGATACAAAGAAGATGCGATTCCAGTAGGAGTTCCAATGTACTGGGCTGTAAACAAGAATAAAGATGAAAAAGTAATCGAAGAAGCAACAAAATTCCTAGATTGGTTATATACATCTGACGAAGGTAAAGAAGTTGTACTTAATGATTTCAAATTCGTTCCAGCTTATGAAGGCTACGATGCTTCAAAAATTACAGATCCACTTTCAAAACAAGTCTATGAGTATGCAGAAGCAGGAAAAACAATTGGATGGGTATTTATGGGTTATCCAGCAAACTGGGGTCAAAATGAGCTTGGTGCTAATATCCAAAAATATTTAGCTGAAGAAGCTACTTGGGAAGAGATTGTTGAAGATTCAAAAGCTGCTTGGGCAGAGTCTAAAGAATAAGGTGGAGATGGATAAAGCAAAGTAGCAGATTGTTGCTACTTTGTTTTATTAATCCATGTAAGGAGTGGCTTTGTTATAAGCTGCTCCATAAACAAAGGTGCCTATAACCTTCGTTTATGGAGCGACTTATAGATTGAGCGCTTGACTACTACATTAAAAAAGCAAAAAAGTGTTGGAGGGATTCACATGATGCGTACTCGGGATCTATCATATTGGTTATTCTTAGCACCTGTCCTGTTTGCATTGGCAATGGTTATAATCATACCTTTACTAATTGGTGTTTATTATTCATTTACAGATTGGAACGGTATTAAGATTGGTTCATTTGTTGGACTTGAGAATTATATTGATGCTTTTAAGGATGAAGAATTTCTAGCATCACTTTGGTTCACAACGAAGTTTTCCGTTGTATCTGTTTTATTAACAAATGCTATTGGATTAGGTTTAGCGTTAATTGTAACAACAAAAATTAAATCAAGTAAATTCTTAAGAACTATCTTCTTTATGCCTAACTTAATTGGTGGATTAATTTTAGGTTTTATCTGGCAGTTTATTTTCATTAAGGTTTTTGCCGGAATTGGAGATGTATTAGGTATAGAATCATTAAAAGGCTGGTTATCAACAACAGAAACTGGATTCTGGGGATTAGTTATTTTAATGAGCTGGCAAATGTCAGGGTATATCATGATTATTTATATTGCTTACTTAGAGGGTCTGCCAAGTGAGCTACTTGAAGCTTCTGAGATTGATGGAGCAGGACCTTTCCAACGATTCAGATATATTATTTTCCCACTTGTTGCACCAGCATTTACAGTAAGTATGTTCTTAACTCTATCAAACTCGTTCAAGCTATACGATCAGAACTTATCCTTAACAAGTGGTGGACCTTATAATTCAACACAAATGGTTGCGATGGAAATCTTTAAAACAGCTTTTGGTGAAAGAGATATGGCTTACGCTCAAGCAAAAGCAGTTGTCTTCTTTATTATTGTTGCGGTCATCTCATTAACTCAGGTGTATATGAACAAGAAGAAGGAGGTTGAAGTATAATGAGAAGTAAATATCAATTTCCTGTTGAAATCTTGGGTGTTGTTTTAGGGATTATCTGGTTAGCACCTTTTTACTTAATGATTGTTAACTCGTTAAAAACAAAGAGAGAAATCTTTACTGATGTCTTGAAGTTACCAGAAGAGTTTACACTTGCTAACTATTTTCAAGCCTTTGAAGAGCTTGACTTTATTCAAACATTTTTCAACTCTTTACTTATTACAGTGATTAGTGTTGCGATTATCATTATTTTTTCATCAATGGCAGCCTATGCACTTTCAAGAAATAAGAGCAAAACAAGTACCATTCTTTTTATGCTATTTGTAGCGGCAATGTTAATTCCTTTCCAGTCAGTAATGATTCCGCTTGTTACTGTATTTGGACAAATTGAAATGCTAAACAGAGTTGGATTAATCTTCATGTACTTAGGTTTTGGTAGCAGTTTATCGATTTTCTTATTCCACGGTTCATTAAATGGAATTTCTAAATCATTGGATGAAGCTGCAACAATTGATGGATGCAATAAGTTCCAGGTTTTCTGGTACATCATTTTCCCAATATTGAAGCCTATCACTGTAACAGTCGCAATTCTAAATATCATTTACATTTGGAATGATTATCTATTGCCTTCATTAGTTATAAATCAAGAAGGACTTCAAACAATACCATTAAAAATGTTCTTCTTCTTTGGTGAATATACAAAGCAATGGCACTTAGCTCTTGCAGGCTTAACAATTGCGATTATTCCTGTTATTATCGTGTATTTCTTTGCACAACGCGAAATTATTAAAGGAATTTCTGAAGGTGCAGTAAAATAATTGAAGTGAAAGTAGAAAAGCGTTTCCATTATCCTTCTCGACGTATTATGATAGAAATAAGAATTGGTGTTTCTAACACCTGCAATTAGTAAGGAGGCAGCAATGATCGTAACAATTAAAGATGTTGCAAAACGAGCGAATGTAGCTCCTTCAACTGTGTCGAGGGTTATTGCAAACAGTCCTCGTATTAGTGAGCAAACTAAAAAACGAGTTCGAGAAGTGATGGAGGAACTAGGATATCATCCAAATTTTCAGGCGCGCAGCTTAGTTGCAAAAAGTACTCAAACAATCGGCGTGGTTATGCCAAACTCAGCGTATTATGCCTTTCAAAATCCCTTTTTCCCAGAAGTATTAAGAGGGATTAGTACAAGCGCACATGAAAATAAATATGGAATTTATTTGTCTACAGGATCGGATGAAAACGAAATCTTTAATGAAGTTGTATCGATGGTTCAAGGTAGACGTGTTGATGGCATTGTCCTTCTATATTCAAGAATTAACGATAAAACAATGAAATTTTTACATGACTCAAATTTCCCTTTTGTTGTTGTGGGTAGACCTTATGAAAATGAGGAAAGAATTTCATTTGTTGATAACGATAATATTTATATAACAAAACAAGTAACAAAATATTTAATTGAACTTGGACACCGTCATATTGCATTTGTTGGAGGTAGTCTCCATTTTGTCGTAACCATTGATCGTTTAAATGGATACAAGTTGGCGCTAGAGGAAGCTGATATTCCGTTTAATGAAGAATATATGGTTCACGAAGAATATATTAAGGAAAACGGAAGAGAAGCGATCAGGCTTCTTATGTCCTTAGACTCTCCACCAACGGCACTTGTGACCCAAGATGATTTAATTGCATATGAAATGATTAGTCATTTAGAGGATATGAATGTAAATGTTCCAAATGATATCTCTATTATAAGCTTTAACAATTTAATGCTTTCTGAGCATTCTAAACCGCCTTTAACTTCAGTTGATATATGCATTTATCAACTAGGCTTAGAAGCAACAAATTGTTTAATTGAGAAAATGAACAAACCAGATTCTTTGCCGAAAAGAATTACAATTCCTACTAAATTTATTGAGCGTAAATCATGTAAAAAAAAGAAATAAGCTTTAGTAAAAAGGATAATTGATCGCAATGTATTGAAATGTGTACATACATTTGATCATTTGTCCTTTTCTTTTATAACATGATCAGTTCTGCATACACATAATATTTAATGTGTATGCCTCAAGATAATGGAGAAAAAACTAGGAAAATGAACAGTACAGAAAATTAATTCGCATAAGAGAGGAAGTAACATGAACAAGATATGGTGGAAAGAAGCGGTTGCCTACCAGGTGTATCCTAGAAGCTTTATGGATTCAAATGGTGATGGAATTGGTGATCTTCAAGGAATGATTTCAAAATTAGATTATATTAAAGATTTAGGAATAGATGTTATATGGATTTGCCCAATGTATAAATCGCCTAATGATGATAATGGCTATGATATTAGTGATTATCAAGACATTATGGAAGACTTCGGAACGATGGATGACTTTGATCAGTTGTTAAAAGAAGTTCATAGCCGAGGGATGAAATTAATAATCGATTTAGTTATTAACCACACAAGTGATGAGCATCCTTGGTTTATTGAATCACGCACATCTAAAAATAGTGAAAAACGTGATTGGTATATTTGGAGAGATGGTGTAGGCGGAAAAGAGCCGAATAACTGGGAGAGTATTTTTAGTGGTTCAGCATGGGAATATGATGAAAAAACAGAGCAATATTATATGCATATTTTTTCAACAAAACAACCGGACTTAAACTGGAGAAATCCTGAAGTTCGTCATGCCCTATACGATATGGTCAACTGGTGGCTTGATAAAGGAATAGATGGTTTCCGTGTTGATGCAATTAGTCATATTAATAAAGAAGAAGGATTAAAGGATATGCCAAATCCAGAAGGACTAAAGTATGTTCCTTCTTTTGATAAGCATATGAACGTTAAAGGCATCCATACCTACCTGCAAGAATTAAAAGAAGAAACGTTTTCGAAATATGACATCATGACTGTTGGTGAAGCAAATGGAGTCAAAGTCGAAGATCACGAAGATTTAGATCAATGGGTTGGAACGGAAAATGGTAAATTCAATATGGTGTTTCAATTTGAGCATTTATCATTATGGAACGCAACAAAAGAGAATAGCTTAGATATTTTAGGGTTAAAAAACGTTCTAACAAAGTGGCAAAAAACTCTCGAAAATAACGGATGGAATGCTCTTTTTATAGAAAATCATGACCAGCCACGCCGTGTTTCAACTTGGGGAAATGATAAGGAATACTGGTATGAGAGCGCTACGGCACTTGGTGCTATGTACTTCCTCATGCAGGGAACTCCTTTTATTTATCAAGGACAAGAAATTGGGATGACAAATGTGAAGTTCAACTCGATTGAGGAATATAACGATGTAGCCGATCGAAATATGTACCGAATTAAGCGTGAAGAAGGCGTTCCGCATGAAGAGATCATGGAAGTAATCTGGTCATCCAGTCGTGATAACTCAAGAACCCCGATGCAATGGTCCTCCGAGCAAAATGCAGGCTTTACAACAGGAACACCATGGCTTGGTGTAAATAAAAACTACCGTCATATTAATGTTGAAGTACAACAACAAGACGAAGGATCTGTTCTACATTTTTATAAGAAAATGATCAAGGTTAAAAAGGAAAATGATGTGTTTACGTATGGAGCATATGATTTAATCTTAGAAGATCATTCTCAAATTTTTGCTTACACCCGAACGCTAGAGAATGAAAAAGTTGTTATTCTCACAAACCTTACGGGAGACTCGGCAACTTGGGAAGAAGATCTAGAATTTAATGTTGAATCAAATCAATTGCTTCTTTCCAATTATGAAGTGAAGCAACATCAAGCAATATCAAAATTTGAACTAAGACCTTATGAAACAAGGGTTTATTGGGTTTAATGTTTAATGAAGGCATATTACTTTTAGTGATATGCCTTTTTTAATTCATTTAGTAAATTATGGTTGTAAAACTAATGGGGTTAGTTTATCATAAAACTAATAATGTTAGTTTTAATGCTAATTTAGTAAGGGAGAGGGATCGTAATGAAGGTAACAAAGATAGGGAATGTTTATCAATTAACGTTTTTACCAGGCTTCTTTCCGGTAAACTGCTATGTGATTGAAGAAGGTTCAAGCCTTACACTAATAGATACAGGGCTTCCTAATAGTTATAAAGGGATTGTTAAGATAATTAATACCGTCGGTAAGCCACTTAAAAATATTATGCTAACACATGCTCACGGAGATCATGTTGGCTCCTTAGTTGAATTGAAAAATCAATTTCCAGACATACCTATTTCTGTTTCAGAACGTGACAGCCGATTATTAAGAGGTGACACATCTATAGATAAAGATGAGCCGCAAGCTCCTATAAAAGGTGGTATTCCAAAGGATATTAATTTAGTTCCTGAACAGCTTTTAAAGGAAGGAGATCAAATTGGCTCCTTAGTTGTTATTACAACACCTGGGCACACACCTGGCTCTATTTCCTTTTTTGATACGCGTGATCAAGCAGTTATTGCGGGAGATGCCCTTCAAACTAGAGGAGGAATTGCAGTAAGTGGTCAGATACGTCCGTTTTTTCCGTTTCCGGCAATGGCTACATGGCACAAAGAAACAGCTCTTGAAAGTGTGAAAAAGATTAAAGCATTACAGCCAAGTTTACTTGCCGTAGGTCACGGTGAAATGATTGAAAATCCAGCAGAATCTATCCAGCTTGCTATTGATCAAGCAGAAAAGAAATTAGTAACAAATTAAGAAAGAATGGAAAGGTAGAGATGCACGAATGCCTAGAATGGGACTTGACTTACAAACAATTTTACAAGCTGCAGCAGAAATAGCAGATGAACAAGGAATAGAGGCCGTTACGCTAGCAACATTGGCTAAAAAACTTAATGTTCGTTCTCCGTCCTTATATAATCATATCGAAGGGTTAACAGGACTTCGAAAAAAATTAGCTGTTCATGGTATGGAGTTACTCTATAACAAGCTAGCCGAAGCTGCAATTGGGCGGTCACAGGATGATGCTGTTCATAGTGTGGCCGATGCATATATTGCATTTGCACGTAAACACCCAGGACTTTATGAATTAACATTAAATGCATCAGATCCAGATGACCACGACATTCAATTAGCAGGGAAACGAATTGTTGACTTAACCGTTCAAGTATTAAATGGGTATGGACTTGAAAATGATGAAGTCATCCATGCTGTACGAGGTATTCGTAGTATATTACACGGCTTCTCCTCACTCGAACATAAGGGTGGATTCGGTTTACCTCTTGATCTTGATCATAGTCTTCATTTATTAATTGATAGTTTTTTAGCTGGTATTCATAAAATGAAAAACGGGGGATAAGTTGTTAGAGATGGCAAAAAGTAAAATCATAATCGAAGATAAGAGTCCGAAAAAGAAATCGTAGATAAATATGAGTAATCGAAGATAAAAGCTTAAAAATCGTAGATAAATTTGAATAATCGAAGATAAAAGTTTAATAATCGAAGATAAACTTCCAAAAATCTAAGATAAACATGATGTTCATCATTTTTTCAATAGTCTTAAAGTGAAAATTCAAACCGAAACTTCCTCTTGAGCCTCAAATCATACCTTGTGCAAGGTGACAAAGGTCTGTGATAACATAAAAGCAATCAAAAAGTGAATAGTAGTAGTATTCTAATATTCACTCTCGAGGGGAAGTTAGTAAATAATGAAGCAACAGCATGATTTTACAAACGGAAATATTGTTAAACAAATATGGATTTTTTCACTTCCAATTATGCTGACAAACTTATTGCAGGTTTCTTATCAATTTATCGACAGCTTATGGGTGGGAAATTTACTCGGTGCCACTGCATTAGGTGCGATTGCTGTTTCGGGCACAGTCATTTTTACGATTTTATCGTTTATTATCGGCATAAATAATGCTACATTGACCATTCTTTCTCAACAAAAAGGGAAGCAAAATGAAGCAGGATTAAAAAACTATATTAATGCCTTTATCGTTGTCTTGACAGCTATGGCGGCTTTGTTGGGTATAATCGGCTTCATTCTATCTGAAAAGATTTTAACATGGCTTTCAACACCACCGGCAATGATTCCGGAAGCAACTGCTTATCTCCAAATTAATTTTATTGGAATACTTTTTCTGTTTGGTTATAACTTTATTAGCACCGTTTTAAGAGCATTAGGAGATAGTAAAACACCGATTCGATATGTCATGATTGCTGTGATATTAAATGCAGTGTTAGATCCACTTTTCTTGTATGTGTTTGATATGGGAATTGAGGGAGCTGCGTATGCAACGATTTTATCTCAGGGGATTTCATTTATATATGGTGTTTTTGACGCAATAAAAAGAGGATTAGTTCCGTTTATTTTTCCTAAGTTGCCTACAGTTGATGAAGTGGCAACGATTATGAAGCTAGGGTTACCTTCAGGATTGCAAATGACTGTCATATCAGCGGGTGTGATGGCAATCATGAGTGTTGTTAACTCATTTGGAAGTGATGTTGTAGCAGGCTTTGGTGCTGCACAACGGTTAGACAGTGTGATTATGCTGCCGGCAATGGCACTTGGAACAGCTGTAAACAGTATGGCAGGTCAAAATATTGGGGCCAATAAATGGAGCCGTGTTCACGATATAGCAAAATATGGTGTTTTATTTAATTTGTTTATTATGATTGCGATCAGTACAATCGTATTTGTTTGTGCAGAAATGGCAGTTAGACTTTTTATCGATGAACAAGATGCTTTACAATTCGGAAAAGAATATTTACGTATCATTGCCTTTTTCTACCCATTTTTAGGTATTAATTTTATCCTAAATGGCATTGTGAGGGCTGCAGGCGCCATGTTCCAGGTACTTGTATTAAACATTATTTCCTTTTGGATACTACGATACCCGCTTTCATATCTTTGCTCCTTATGGCTGGGTGACAAGGGAATTGCCGTTGGAATGGGGCTTAGCTTTGTGATAAGCAGTGTGATTGCTTTTGGATATTATAAGTTTGGGAAATGGAATAAAATTGAACTGGAGCCTTCAAGAGCAGCTCATAAATAATTCATCTTAATCTTGACACCACGAAAAATACTCGGCATAATAAATTAAAATAAAATGGAACGTTATAAAAAGAGGACCAGTATGCGGGGACTTATCAATTCAGAGAGTGAAGTTTAGTAGCTGAAAGACTTCATATTGAAAAGCCGCAGAACCTACCTCTTGAGTCCTGTGCAAACATAGGCGCATCCCTAGCGTTATAGGGTTAAGTGGGATGTTGAAAAAACATCCAATCAAGGTGGTACCACGGAAGCAAAGCTCCTTTCGTCCTTATTATATAGGGATGATTGGGGCTTTTTTGTACGATCATAAAGTATAAAAATTTTCTGTGCGATAATGCTTTCGTCATTAGGAATTGGTGATAAGCTAAGTTTTTCTAATTGAACGAAGAGAAGTGGAGGAGAAGAACATGGAAAAAAAGCGAATTGTTGTCAAAATCGGAAGCAGCTCTTTGACAAACTCAAAGGGGCAAATTGATCACGAAAAGTTTACTGATCATGTTCAAGCTGTCGCAGCATTACGTGAGGAAGGGCATGAGGTATTATTAGTTTCATCAGGTGCAGTTGCAGCCGGCTTTGCTCGTTTAGGTTACCCAACTCGTCCGTCCACGTTAAAGGGAAAACAAGCTGCTGCAGCTGTAGGCCAAAGCTTGCTTGTTCAATCTTATATTGAGCAATTTAGTCAATTTAACATTGTTCCAGCCCAAATTCTTCTTACTCGAAAAGATTTCTCAAAACAAGAGCGTTATAAAAATGCCTATGCAACTTTAACAGAGTTGTTAGAACGAGGGATATTACCGATCATTAATGAAAATGATACGGTTTCAGTTGAGGAGCTTACCTTTGGTGACAATGATATGCTTTCCGCACTCGTTAGCGGGTTAATCCATGCAGATCAGCTTATTATCTTAACTGATATTAACGGACTGTATGATGCGAATCCTACTAAACATCCTGATGCCAAAAGAATTGACTTTCTATCAGAAGTAACTGATGAGATGCTTAGTGCTGCTGGTGGCTCAGGTTCTAAAGTGGGCACAGGTGGAATGAAATCAAAACTAATGGCAGCCAAAACAGCGATATCACTTGGTGTTCAGGTATTTATTGGATTAGGTAAAGGGAAAACCAAGCTTGTAGATATTATCGACGGACAAGGAAATGGTACTTACATTGGTAAGGCTGGATTGCAATCGATTAATAACAGTCGTCAATGGATCGCTTTCCATTCTGAAATATCCGGTACCATTTATGTTGATAAAGGTGCTGAGGATGCCTTGCTTTATAAAGGAAAAAGTCTTCTCCCTGCAGGTATTTACGATATTAAAGGGACTTTTCAAAAAAATGAAGTTGTTGAAGTAGTCGGCCCAAATGGCTTACTTGGTAAGGGAGAGGTTCTTTTTTCATCAGGTGAGTTAAAAGCAGCAATGGGAAAAAGAAGTGAGGAACTAAGTAAAGATGTATTATCTTCTATTGTAGTTATTCACAGAAATAAATGGGTAAAAGCATAGGGAGGTTGTAAAAATGGGTGAGGTTTTAGTGAAGGGGAAAGCGGCAAAGGAAGCTAGCTTTGCATTGGTTGATATTTCAACAGAGGAAAAAAATGAAGCATTATCTAAAATTGCCGATCAACTAATTTTAGATCAAGGTTTTATTATTGAAGAAAATAAGAAAGATCTTGAAGCAGGGAAGCAAAATGGATTAAATGATAGTGTGTTAGATAGAATTATGTTGAATGAAAAACGAATCGGTGATATGGCTGAGGCAATTCGTTTATTAATTGAGCTGAAAGATCCGGTTGGCGAAACGATTGAAACAATTGAAAAAGAAAACGGTCTGCGTATAAAGAAAAATCGAGTACCAATTGGTGTGATTGGGATGATTTATGAAGCAAGACCAAATGTAACTGTTGATGCAGCTACGTTGACATTGAAAACAGGGAATGCAGTCATTTTACGAGGCAGCTCTTCAGCTAGCTTTTCAAATCAAGCCTTAATGAAATCAATTCATAAAGCGCTTGAAAAAAGTAATGTTCCAATTAATGCGATACAACTTATTGAAGACACAAGTAGAGAAACAGCAAAAGAGCTTTTTCATCTTAAAGAATATTTAGATGTTCTTATTCCACGTGGAGGAAAAAATCTAATTGATACAGTCGTGAGAGAAGCAACCGTACCTGTATTAGAAACAGGCGCTGGAAACTGTCATGTGTTTATCGATGAAACTGCTGATTATCAAATGGCTGAAAACATTGTAGTGAATGGTAAAACTCAACGTCCGTCTGTATGTAATGCAATCGAAACAATCTTAATAGAAGAAAAGTGGTTTGAACAGTACGGGAAAAATCTTTTAGAAAAGTTGGCTGAGCTTGAGGTTGAAATTTATGGGGATGAGGCTGTTCAAAGTGCCTTTACCTCTGCGAAACTAGCTACAGAAGAAGACTGGTATACAGAATATCTTGCATTATCAGTAAGTGTGAAGGTTATAAAAAATGTGGACGAGGCGATTTCTCATATTAATAAATATGGAACAAATCATTCAGAAGCAATTGTGACAAAAAAACAGGAAAATGCAACAAAGTTTCTTAATAGAGTGGATGCTGCAGCTGTTTACCATAACGCTTCAACACGTTTTACAGACGGATCTGAATTTGGTTATGGTGCAGAAATTGGAATCAGTACTCAAAAATTACATGCCAGAGGCCCTATGGGGTTACAAGCATTAACATCTAGTAAGTTTTTTGTTTATGGTACAGGTCAGGTTCGGAATTAATAGAGCAAGAGGGTGCCTGAAAAAATGGCACCTCTTTTGCTGTTATTTTGTATATTTAAAAAATCCTTCTCCCGTCTCAACACCAAGTTTACCTTTATCAATATATTCTTCTTTTAGGTGTTTAGCGAGCTTTGTATATTGCTCACTGCCAGTAGCCTCAGCTTTTCCTTGTGCAATATTATATGCCGTTTTAATTCCAACAACATCTAAAATAGCAAATGGTCCTTTTGGTGAACCAGTTGCGACCATCCATGTTTTATCAATTGTTTCTGGATCTGCCACTTCATTTACTAGCAGCATCTGAGCAGCCTCCAACAATGGCACTAGTAACGAATTCAGTATATAGCCTGGTTGTTCTTTATGTAGTGGTAAAGCAACCATTTCAATTGCTTCTGCAAATTCAATCACTTGTTGAAATACATTCATATCCGTGCCTGGATGTTTCATAATTTCTGCCGTGTTGTTTATCCAAATCTCATTAGCAAAATGTAAAGCCAAGAATTTTTCAGGTCGCCCAGTTGCTTCAGCAAACATACTTGGCAAAAGTGTGGAAGAATTTGTTGCAAAAATTGTTTTTTCAGGAGCCACTTTTCCTAGTTCTTTGTAAAAGTCATTTTTAATTTGCACAACTTCAGGTATGGCTTCAATAACTAAATCTGCATTTGCCACAGCTGTAGATAAATTAGAGCTAAACGAAATTCGGTCAAAAGCAACATTCACTTCTTCCTTAGATGCTCCTAAATCTTCTTGGTAACGTTGTGTTAATTTTAGTATTCTTTCTTTGGCTTGTTGAGTCGCCTCATCATTAATGTCATAAACAAATACCTGAAAACCTTTATATGCTGTTTGATAAGCAATTTGACTTCCTAAAACTCCACCACCAGCAACTGTAATATGTTTGAAGTTCATCTTACTCCTCCTTTTTTCTAATACAATAGTCTATATATAGTATAAACAAAACTTGAAATAGGATGATATATTTGAGCAGTTTGTTCGCTGGGTGTATACTAAGCAAATAACTCAATTGCATGAGGGGGAACAGTATGGAATTCAAGCCAAAAGCCATTTTCTTAGACATGGATGGGACCATTTTAAACCATCAAAACTTTGTGAGTGTTAATACAAAGGAAATCATTGATAAGATAAGAAAAAAGGGGATTTATGTTTTCATTGCAACAGGAAGAGCTGTTGATGAAATAGAAAGAGTCGTACCGGAAGGATTTGAAGTAGATGGGGTTGTTACATCTAATGGAATGTCAGGATATGTAGGTGAAGAATCTCTTTTTGAACATTCACTTGAGCGTAAATTAGTTGAAAAAATTATAGAAAGAGCAAGAGATCATAAAATATATTATGAGCTTTTTCCGTATGGGTCTTCTCGTGTAACATTAAAGCAAGATCAAGAGTATGTTGAAGCTGAGATTAGTGGGGATAAACCTGAAAGTGTTGGAATTAATGAGTGGCTTTCAAGGCAACAAGCGATTAAAGAAGAAATTGAATGGGCAGAAAAGGTAGAGGGTGAAAAGTTCTCTAAATTTTATTTTTTTGCTAAATCAAAAGAGAATATTAATAAGTGGAAAGATGAGCTTGATGAAATTAAAAAAGACATAAATTTCACTACATCTATTTCATCTCATCATAATGTTGAGGTCATGGTCGCAAATGTAAACAAAGCAACTGGCATTCAACAAATGTTAGAGAAATTTGGTGTGACAGTTGATGAAACTCTTGCAATCGGTGATAGTGACAATGACATACCTATGTTAAAGTTAGTAAAATATCCAGTTGCAATGAAAAATGCATCAGATCACATTAAAGAGCTAGCTGTAGAGATAACTGAATACACTTGTGATGAAGATGGGGTATATCACTATCTAAAATCTAAATTCGAATGAAACAGTTATAGACGCATTTTTAGAATTGAAATGCGTCTATTTTACAAACATAAAAGGAGATAGATATTATGTCAGGGACAATAAGAGAACATATAAAACCGGGTATAAAAGTGAATGTCGTACAAAAGCAAGATCAGCGTACAGGCAAATTAACTGAAGGAGTTGTTGCGAAAATTTTAACAAACTCTTCATCTCATCCACATGGTATCAAAGTTATGCTTCAAAGTGGAATTGTTGGTCGAGTAAAAGAAATAATTGATTGATACATTGAGTTAAATTTTATAGTGATTATCTTTGAGTGAAGATATTTCCTAGCTTTGTAAAAGTGTAAAAAATTGTAATTTGTGATTAACCTCAAGATGTTAGACAATTTGCTCAAGTATGTTTAGAGCATTTTTCAAATCTTTATGATTTAGTGATTGAAACAGCATAAAATGATTCGAAATGGATGGAGAAGCCACCCAATGTTATTAATAGAAGAATTAATGAATAAAGATTGATCAAAAAAAGTCCTCCTTGTTAATAACTGGGAAGACTTTTTTTAATATAATTTTAACGGATGTTCACTACTCAGAAGCAGAATTGAATTGGTTTCGGTAGAAAAGCTTTTCGTAAAGTACCTGAAATCCATACATAAAAATAGATTTCGCTAAAAATAAAAGAGAAAGCTGGAATTTTGTAAGTCTTACAAGAGACACATATCCAATTTTTTTAAACCAAGATATTGCAATGTAAGTAAAAATAGAGTCGATGATGATATTAATAAAGATATATAAGTTGAATTTTCCAAAAGTGTATTTAAAAACCCATAATGAGCCTATAAAGAAAGGTCCAATTATTAATGGTAGCTCAGCTAAAACATTAGGCTTTATTGAAAACGGAAACCACCACCATTTTCTCTTTTGAGCTAAAGAGCCTTCTGCTATCAGGTATAAGCACATAAATAGTGAACCTGGCAGAAATCGTTTAAATGTTTTTTTATTTAATAAAGGTAATGAAAGCCAAGGTAATATAGTCATTAAGGTGATGTATAGTCTAGTGTGCCGCATTTATAAACACCCTTTTTTTCTTATTCGTATATCATTATTTTTCCAAATTTAAATTGAAATATGTAAATATTTGAAGATCAAATCATTTCTTTCCCTATTTTATCGTAAATATATACATAATAGGGGAGGGAGTAGTATGAATGATAATTTGATACCCGTGTGGGATGAACATTTGTTTTGGTTAGAGGTTCTGCAAGATCATGCTTATTTTGTTAGAGATCATCTCTCTGTGAGTGAAGTTGACTATGTTCGTGTATCTCAGCAGTATATTTATCTTTTTGAAGAACTTATTTCTTTATTAAACTCGATTCCACGAAAAGTTTACTATAATGATGAAGGAATGATTTCTTTTGCTAAAAAAGCATGGCCGGTGGTAAAAGGCTATTTTGAGTTTGAGGGGAACTTACAATCACTTAGAATTGATAATAAAGTGAATTTAAATTTATCTCCGACGTATTTGAATGGTACACTTGCTGAAAATCAGGAATATTTACGTATTTTGACTTTCTTAGTTCAAGGGAAGAAACCCCTACCTCTTCCACTTGCAGATTTAATGGATTTATGGTTGGAAGATCAATTAGGACACGTTCTTCTATTTGAGGACTTACTAGATCCGATAGAATTAATTGCAACTAAGCAGGCGGAAACCTATATTAACAGGTACCAAGCATTTATTGTACAAAATCGGCATTTAAAAGGTTACTTACGATTTAAGGAACCAAATTTTGCACGACAAAAAGAATTTGCCAATGATGTAGGCAAGACCACGATTGAAATGAGTCAGTTTATTTATAGTATGGTGATTAGATATAAGGAAAACAAACTTTTGAATAAATCAACACTTCGCTTTCTTGAACATCATTTCCCAGAAACCTGTTATTTTATTAAAAAGCTAAGCTATTATGCACCTAGTTTAAGTGAAGAAGCTAGTAAATGCTCTCTTAGGAGACCATCTTATTCATAAAAGGGCAAAAAAAGATACGTTAATGACAACGTACCTTTTTTAATGTACTAGTGGAAACTAAAGTGTAGTTATAGTATAGGATGATATTTTTAACCAATAGCCAATTCAAAAGAGCTAGTACAAATTCGTACTAGCTCCCCTTTATTTTAATAAACTTTATCACCGTTAAAAATAGAGTTCTTCACAACAACATAATCCACGTGACGAATAGCGTCTAAGCTAGTGCCACCAGCATATGAGATAGAAGATTGAAGGTCTTGCTCCATTTCAGTTAATGTATCCTGTAGCGCACCTTTGTGCTCTACATACATTTTTTTACCTTCAACATTTTTCTTTTCACCTTTTTGAAATTCAGAAGCTGAACCAAAATACTCTTTGAAAAGTTTTCCGTCTTTTTCTATTGTTTGACCTGGAGATTCTTCATGACCAGCAAATAGGGAACCAATCATAACCATAGTCGCACCGAATCTAACAGATTTTGCGATGTCACCATGTGTACGAATACCACCGTCAGCAATTATTGGTTTACTTGCTGCTTTTGCACACCAGCGAAGTGCTGCTAATTGCCAGCCACCAGTTCCAAATCCTGTTTTGATTTTTGTGATACAAACTTTTCCTGGCCCAATCCCAACTTTAGTTGCGTCAGCACCTGCATTCTCTAGTTCTCTTACTGCTTCAGGAGTACCAACATTACCAGCAATGACAAAGCTTTGTGGTAAATATTCCTTAATATGTTTGATCATTTTGATTACCGCGTTAGAATGACCGTGGGCGATATCAATTGTAATAAATTCTGGTACAAGCTTTTCTTCAGCTAATTGTTGAACGAAATCATATTCTTCATCTTTCACTCCAACACTAATTGATGCGATTAATCCACGCGATTGCATATCTTTAATAAAATCTTGACGTTTCTCTGGCTCGAAGCGGTGCATCACATAAAAATATCCATTTTCAGCTAAATAAGTGGCAATTTTCTCATCGATAATTGTTTGCATATTTGCTGGAACAACAGGTAATTTAAATTTATGTCCCCCTAATGATACAGTCGTATCACACTCAGAACGGCTATTAACCACACATTTTGCAGGAATTAGTTGTATATCTTCATAGTCAAATACATTTTCCATTGTATAACACCCCTAAATACGAATATTAAAAGTTTTTACTAATATAATTGTTCGTCCCTTAGGTAATTTACATCATTTTTGAAGGGATGTCAAAACTTTTTTAAAGCAATTTCATTAAAATGCGGGTGATTTTATATGAAATTGTTGATCGCTAAATGGAAATATTCTCAATCTCTACCTTTATTATGATGATTGTTATCCCTATCAATTCATTTGTAAGTTCCCGACTCCTAAGAAAAATGATTTTATAAGATTTTCTTTAAGGTTTTTTTAAGGTTGAGTCGTAATAATTACCCTATCAAATGATCATTTCATTTAAGGAGGAAAAAGCATTGAAAAAGTGGATTTCAATTGGTGTTGTCGTGCTTATTTTAGCAGGTGGGGGCTTTTGGTTGTATAAAGGAAATAAAACAGTAACTACTGCTAGTGCGCAAGTGATGACGACAACAGTAGTAAAAGGTGATATTGAGGTGCAAGTAACTGGTTCTGGTTCTGTTTCCTCTATTAACAGCAACGATGTTACATCTTCTTATGGTGGAGAGGTAGACGAGGTTCTTGTAAGTGAAAACGATGTGGTGGAAGAGGGAACAGAGCTTATTACATTCACAGATGGAAGTGATCCAATTACAGCTCCACATGCTGGAACTGTTACGACCTTGGATGTTGAAAGTGGAAGCAATGTACAAAATGGTCAAGTGGTGGCACACATAACTGATTATGAAACACTTCAAACAGTTATTTCTGTAGATGAGCTTGATATTGCCAGTATTAAAGAAGGACAAACAGCTGAAATAACGGCTAGTGCATTTCCTGATGATACGTTCACAGGAACGGTGACGAGTGTTTCAAAAGAAGGAACCTCTGAGAATGGTGTATCAAGCTTTGAAGTAGCTGTGCAATTTGATGATTCAAAAAATCTATTAATTGGTATGTCAACCGAGGTAAGTATTACAACAGAAAGTAAACAAGGAGTTATATATGTTCCAATTGAAGCAGTGAAAATGCAAGGGAACGAGAAATATGTGACAGTTCAAAATTCTGAATCGGCAACCGAAGAAGATGCGGCAACAACAAGGCAAGTTGTTGAAACAGGAATTAATGATGATCAAAATATTGAAATTGTTTCTGGTTTAGAAGAAGGACAAATTATTCAACTGGCGATTACAATTTCTGCTGAAAGCAGCTCATCAACTGAAGAAACAGGAGGGTTCCCAGGTAATGGTGCAGCCGGAATTCCAACCGGTGGCGCAGGTGAGTTCCCAAGAGGTACAGGTGAGACTGGTACACGTCCTAATGGTATGGGAAGAGGCGGAGAATAATGGGAAAACCAGTTATTGAAATACAAAAAATGTCCAAATCCTATGAACTTGGTGGTGAAACAGTTAAGGCTTTGCGAGAGGTGTCCCTTCAAATAGATGCAGGGGACTTCCTTTCAATAATAGGACCGTCTGGCTCAGGAAAATCAACATTTATGAATATGATCGGCTGCTTAGATAAACCAGATTCAGGTGAATATTTACTAGATGGAAAGGTAGTTAGCAGTATGAAGGACAAGGAGCTTGCCGCAATAAGAAATAACAAAATTGGTTTTATTTTTCAACACTTTAATTTGCTAAATAAGCTTTCGGCACTTGAAAATGTAGAACTACCACTCGTATATAGAGGAATAGGCGTTAAGGAACGAAGAGAAAAAGCGATTGAAAGCTTAAAAAGAGTTGGTCTTGGTGAACGAATCCATCACCTACCAACACAGTTATCAGGAGGACAGCAACAAAGAGTTGCGATTGCCAGAGCCTTAACAGGGGATCCTCCTGTTTTGCTGGCGGATGAACCAACTGGAGCACTCGACAGCAAAACAAGTAAAGAGTTGTTAAGCATGTTAAAGGAATTAAATGGACGAGGACAAACAATTGTTATTATTACCCATGATTTAGAAGTTGCGAGAGAAGCAAGCAGGATCGTTCGAATTCAGGATGGACAATTGTTTGAAAATGGAGGTGATTGGTTTGAACCTAGTCGAGTCTATCAAGATGGCATTCAAGAGTATCAAGAACAATAAAATAAGAGCACTTTTAACAATGCTTGGTATTATTATCGGAGTTGCCTCGGTTATTACACTAGTCGGCGTAGGTCAGGGCTCCTCACAATCGGTAACGGAAGATATTGGTAGCTTAGGAACAAACCTTCTTACCTTGAGTGTTAATGATACAACATCAGTACAGCTGAAGGAAGACCAACTTACACAATTTGAAGAATTAAGGGGGATTTCAAAAGTAGCCCCTGTTGTAACTGGTAGAGTCAGTAGCAAGAATGGAGAAAATTCTACTCAAGTTTCGATTACAGGTACCAATTCTACTTATTTATCTGTTAGAAGCTTAACGCTCAGTCAAGGTCGATTTATCTCAGATATGGACAATGAATTGCGACAAAAAGTAGTTGTACTTGGTTCAGATACTGCTAGCACTCTTTTTCCAAATCAAAACCCAGTAGGGCAGAGTATACAGGTTGAAGGAGTATCATTCAAAGTAGTTGGGGTTCTTGAATCTGTCGGAACTTCGCTTGGAATGAGTGGGGATAGTGTGATTGTTGCTCCTCTTTCAACAACTCAGAGAGTAGTAAAGAATACAACAATAGGTACAATTTATTTTCAAGCTGAAAGTGAAGATCGTATTAATCTTGCCAAATTTCAAGTACAAGGCTTAATGACTACACTTTTCCCTAATTCAAGTGACTACTATTCTGTATCAACACAGGAAGATTTAATGAAGACGATGAGCTCCGTTTCAAATACAATGTCACTTATGCTTGGAGGAATTGCTAGTATTTCCTTGCTTGTCGGGGGAATTGGAATTATGAACATTATGTTAGTTTCTGTTTCTGAAAGAACCAAGGAAATCGGTATCCGGAAAGCTATTGGTGCAAATCGTCAATCGATCTTACTGCAGTTTTTAATTGAAGCCATCGTCCTTAGTACCCTTGGTGGTTTAATCGGTGTTTTTTTAGGATTAGGTGTTTCAAAGCTGATGGAGTTATTTTCAAGCATCACCATCTCATACTCTCTGTCAGTTACATCACTTGCGTTTTTGTTTTCTTTATTAATCGGAGTTGTATTTGGAGTCTTTCCAGCAAATAAAGCGTCAAAACTAAATCCAATTCAAGCATTGCGTCAGGAATAACGTTAACCCAAATTACTTAAATCAAGTTTTAGGGTATTAGGTGAACTTTTAAAAAAAGGGATAAAAAAAGAGGTGCGAAACGATGCAAGTAAAAAAAGGAATGAATGTAATAGTAATGGGATCAATGATCACCTTCACAACACTTTCTTCTTTTCCTATAGAACAAGTGAAAGCCGAAGAAAATGTAACAATAGCAAACTCTACCAGACTATCTGCTCTAGAAATCGCTGAATTCGAGTTAGATCAAACCTTTTCTAGCAATATAGGTGAATACACCGCAACGGTTTCAAATGAAATGAAAACCATGAATATTCTATTAAACACCGAAACAGAAGGTGCGGTAATCGCGATAAACGGAGAGGAAGTCGATAGTAACAAGCAACTAGCTTATTCTCTTGAAACAGGTAAAAATATGTTTGCAATTTCTGTAACGAAAGACAGCGAAGTATCAACCTACAGTTTAATAGTTGTGCGTGAACAAAATGAAAATAGCAGTTTATCTAATCTAACTTTATCTGAAGGAAAAGTAAACTTTTCATCAACTGTTAAACACTACTCTGTTGATGTCGGAAATGCAGTTCGTTCCTTAATTGTTACACCAACTACAGCTGTGGATACATCAACAGTTCATGTGAATGGAACAAAAGTGGACCCTAATAAGGGAGTTTCTATCAATCTCCCAGTAGGTGAAACAAAAGTTTCTATTGTTGTCACAGCAGAAGATGGTAGCCAGACAACTTATTTTGTTGCAATTACGAGAATAGAAGACACGAACAACGATACGGTTACAACAGAAAATACTTCTTCGTCAACATCAAAGAAACAACAAACTGAATCTAATGCCGTTCCGACCTCAGGAACCAATTCTTCACGTTCTTCCTCTGACCTAGCAAATATGACAGGTTCAACAATTACAGGGAGCACAAGTGCTTCGTCAAAAGGGGATAGTACTTTAGAGGAAACATCAACAACTGCAAATTTAGCCGCATTAAACACCACATCAGGTACGTGGAATAAATCGTTTGATCCGGATACTTATACCTATCATATTGCTGTAGCAGCAGATGTTAGCAGTGTGACAATTTCGCCAACTGCAGAATATAGTGGGGCGGAAATTGAAATCGAAGGTGGAACAAGCACGACAATTAGCCTTCCGGACCAAGCAACAACAGCCATTTCCATAAAAGTGAGTAACGATACTGACCGAAAAACATATGTATTGGTGTTTGATAAGGATGTAGAAGAAGATACAACGTCAGATACAATAACTGCAACTGAAACAACTTCAGAAGTTGAGCTATCTGAGGCACCGACTGGTCTTGAGTCACCTTCGAATAACGGAAGTGATCGAGCCAACAAAGAAATGGCAGTAACGAATCAAACAACTTCAGAATCATCGAATTCGTTTTGGAACTGGATTAAATCTTTCTTTACTTTTTAATAAATCAAAGATAAAACCTCACAAACGAAATTCTTAGGTTTGTGAGGTTTTTGTTGGCTTCAGAATAACTATTAAGATGTCTTACTCATATACATCACATACGTAGATCGATCTTCATCTATCTCCGCAGAAATCTTTTCGTACTCTTCATTTTGAATCCATAAATAATCATTTCCAAGAAGTGATAATGCTTCTTCATGTGAATATAAATCATATGTAAAGATGAGGGGTGACTCACTGAACTCTTTGAAGTCCCTGACTTCAAGTGTAACATGTGAATAGCGATCGGCTTGATCAAAAACATATTCATCAGTGTCTTCTTCGACATAAATGACATAATATTCTTCTTCAAGACTTGAGGAGGTTTTTTGATAAACCTTTTTTCCTTTAATAAAAAAATCACATAAACGACGACAGTAAATTTCGTATGGATCAGCAAACTCGTAATGATATAAAGCTGGATATCCATTGCGTTCATCATTTAGCCGATATTCCAATTTATAACTTTTTTTCATATTTACCTCCAAATTTGTGATTGTTTTTACTATACTATAAAAGGGTAGTTCATGACGGGGGAATTTTCCAAAAACTTGTCAAAATTTATTGATACAATTCTTATGCTTTTTAAGGAGGGGTGTTTTCTTGAGTAAAACAAGTAAGCTATTAACTGGCATTATTTCAGCTTCGATGATTACGGCAGCAGGTTGTGGGAATAATCAATCATTACCGCCCGTCCCAGAAGATTCAGAATGTGGCGATTGGGAGTGGGAAGCGGATGAAGGCGTTTGGGAATGTGATGACGACTATTCATCACATTACGGCCACTATTATTATGGGGGAAAATATTATTCGACGAAAAGCAGCCTTAAATCGAGCTCTGCTTATAAAAGCTATCAGTCTAGCAGTTCTTTTAAAGGAGGGGGCTCTAGTTCGGGCTTTGGAAAGGGATCTAGTGGAGGATTTGGTGGGTAATGTCTCAACCATTTAACCTAACAGAACATCAACACAACCGAAAAAGAATGTATCAAAAACTCGATTCCTTCTGGCACGACCTTTATGAAAGTGAATATGCATTATATGATATAGCCCTAATGACTAGTGAAGAAATCGAGGAAATACGCCTAGCCACAAATCGCATTGGCCATATTTTTTTGAAAATGGGGAATTTACTTAGAAGCTCTCCTGATGAATCTTTGCTTCAGCTTGATATTCCAAAGAATATGCTTCCGTTCATCCGACACCGTGCTCTACCAATTGATACTGTCATATCAAGGGTTGATTTAGTTAAAACAAGTGAAGGGTTAAAGGTACTTGAGTTAAATAGCGATACACCCACATTTGAAAAAGAAGTCTTTGATGTGAACAGCTTTTTATGCCAAGAATTTGGAGTTGATGACCCAAATGAGGGGCTATCCGAACAGCTTGGGAGTGAAATGAGAAAAGCGATAGCTGAAGCCCTACATCGCAGCAAACATAATGAACCTCCGTATATTGTTTTTACATCCCATGAAGAACATGAGGAAGATAAGTTCACAACGATCTTTCTAAAAGATCTGGCAAATGTAGGAGCTAATTATGTTCCCTTACATAAATTAAGGATTCAAAAGGGTGAAGGGCTATATGATGATGAAGGAAACAGAATTGATGTATTGTATCGTCAGACCTATCCGTTGGAGCATTTAATTGAAGATGTGAGTGAAGAGTCCGGAGATCCGATTGGTGAGCAATTACTCCAACTTGTTTGTTCCAATAAGTTGATTATGTTAAACCCAATTTCAGCATTTCTCCTTCAATCAAAAGCTGTTCAGGCAGCAATTTGGGGGATGAAGGAGCTTGATTCGCCTTATTTTACGGAAACAGAAAAACAATGGATTTATCAATATTTTTTACCAACATACCTTGAGGAAGATATTTTTATTGAAAATGGAATGAAGTATGTGAAAAAACCTAGTTTTGGTAGAGAAGGAGATACAGTTTCTGTGTTTCAAGGGACTGAAAAACTATTTGAGGACAAACATAAAACGTATGAGAAATCTCTACCAGTTTATCAAAAATATGTGGACCTTCCCTCTCAACAGATCAAAACGATGAATGGTATTTTTGAAGGAAAAGTATTAATAGGAAGTTTCCTTATTAACGGAAAAGCAAGTGGAATAGGACTAAGAGCAGGCAAGCAAATTACAGACAATAATGCCTACTTTTTACCTTTAGGAATAAAAAAAGGAAGGGAATGAGAAGATGACATTTTTAGACTTATTTTTATCAACGGTTTCTTATATTGGATTGGCTATTGTTTTGTTGATCATTGGGATTATTTTGTTTGAAATAACAACAAAGAACAAAGAATTTGAACTAATCAAAAACGGGAATAAAGCAGCTGTTTATGCGTTTGGTGGTAGAATTTTAGGGCTTGCTATTGTTCTTTATTCATCAATCTCTAATTCTGTTAATATCTTTGATATGGTGATTTGGGGAAGCATTGCGATTGTGATGCAGATTATTATTTTCTATTTAGCAGAGCTTTTAACACCAAAGTTTAATATTACAAAAGCAATCGACGATGATAACCAAGCTGTTGGATTATTTTTATTATTTTTGTCGATATCAATCGGACTTATCATTGCTGCATCATTAACATATTAATAGAAAAAAGCGGGGGAACTAAGGTTTTACCGCTTTTTTTGTCATTTAGCTAGTATTTTAAAATTGTCTTAAACTGACACTTTATTGTCAAAAAAATACCCTAATAAAACCAAGCTCCTAAGCGTATTGTTATGTGAAGGGATTGGTTTTTTTATTCGTATTAGTACTAGGAAGCGAGTTAGGGTAAGTGTTTTACTATAAAAAATTGAGGGAAAGGTACAACAGTCGTTTCGCTCTTTTACAACATTTTCTGTTAAAATAAACCAATAAGCCTCTTACATAATGAGGTTATTACTCGTATACATTTTTCTAATCTTTTCGAATTTATACGAATTTTACTTCAGTTTAAATTTAAAAGGATTGCAGGAGGAAAATATGACAAGAGAAGATCAACTAATTGAAAAATCATTTTATGAAACATTTTTATCTGATGGTGATAACAGGCGTCCATCACGGATCCTTGGTCAGGCCTATTTTGAGGAACAAAATCGAGAAGAAAGCTTTGATTTGTCATATATTCGCTTTGCTCAAGGAGAAATCTATTTTCATGATTTGGATTATGAGGCTGCTATTTTTAAATGGGAAAATATTAAAAATGAGTTGGAGCCTTGGGCGAAGATGAATATAGGTGATGCCTACTCTCAGCTTGGATTGTTATCTGCAGCAGAGGATATGTATAATTCGATTGAGACAAGTGAGGATACATTAAAAAGTGAGGTTGCTTTAAAGCTCTTTTTTCTTTATAAGGAAAGAGGAAAAATGGAACATGCTTATGAAACAATAAAAAAAGCGGTTTTATTGGATCCGGATTATCCAAATGTAACACGAGTTGCACGCGATTTT
This sequence comes from Metabacillus litoralis, assembly GCF_003667825.1. Classification (NCBI taxonomy): domain Bacteria; kingdom Bacillati; phylum Bacillota; class Bacilli; order Caryophanales; family Bacillaceae; genus Metabacillus; species Metabacillus litoralis. Next base: position 287,225 of record NZ_CP033043.1, read on the forward strand.
TACGAAGAAAATGAAGATGATGAGAATGCTGTTAAACTGGCTGTTGATGAGCTTATTCGTACTGAAAAAGAAGAATGGTTTTCAGTTATTACCTCATATGTAAAAGCAGGCAACACCAAAAGCTTTTTACCAGACTTTTTTGCAGATGCTTTACTTACCATTCATGACGTTAATAAACAATCCTTCATCTCTTTTACTCATGCATTATGGAATAGTTATAGAAATGAAGAGTCATATCTTCAATGGATCAATACGATTAATGAGTTGTTTATGATTGTTCAACATGAAGAGGAGTTTGAGTGGAATCAAATCGTTCAACTTTATGAAGAAACATTTATTGAATTAACAGATGGACGCTACTTTCTACAAGACCTTCAAGTAGTGATGCCTAATCTATTATCTTGCTGGTTAAAGCTCTCAACAAGAGAAAATGGGTTAACGCCAGCTGCCACTGTTTTAGCCTGGAATGAAATTTTTTCTGGTCACATTATTCACGATAGTATATATCGTGCAGAAGCAATTATTTTTGAAGTGGAGAACAACCAAAGTGGATTGCAGCAGGCTCTACAATTATTTAAAACAGTGAAAAAGTGGGCGGAAGGACATTCTCTTACTGTTGATTATAAAACGGTATGGTGGTTGGAGGAATTACTTAATTCGAATATTAAGCAGCATTTCTTACTTGCAGGATTCGAAGGTAGTGGAAAAACAACATTTATGCACTCACTCCTAGGTGAAAAACCGTATAAAGGTACAACAGCTTCTATGGTCATTTTCCACGATGATGATGAACTGTCATTCAGTCAGATCACAAGTACGGGACATCGTTTTCTTGAAAACCAACGTGAAATGCTTGAGCATATGGATGAAACTTCTTTATTCCAAGTAAAGCAACCATGTATCTTTTTACATGAAAATCAATGTGCCATTATTGACACACCTTCCTTAAACGGTAGTTTTAGAAATGAATTTTTTGACACATTATTGTTAGCAGATGGAGTATTTTTTGTTTTGGACGGAGCTGATCCTCTTTCAGATGAAGAGTATAATGTATTATGTCAAATGAAAAAATTTGCTCCAGATATAAATGTTCATTTTATTTTAAATAAGGTAGATTTAATTGCGAGTGACGCAAATACACAAGCAACCATTAATGATATAAAAAGAAAAGTTGTAAATATTTATCCAGAGGCAGATATTCTGCCATATTCTTCTTTACATCCATTTAGTCAGCAATCGAGCAAGCTTAACACGTTTGTAAACACACATTATCCTTTTGATATGAAAGAAAAGCCAAACAAAAGAACAGCTAATGTGCTAACGTTAATTCGACATGTTCTAACTGATTTGCTTCATAAAAGAGAAGAAATGGAGAAAGGCTTTATCTATTCCATTCAATGGAATGAAGACATTTTAGGAAGATTAAAAGGCTTGAGTCTAAAATTAAAAGATCTTCAACATGAAAAAGTGGAGACTATTATTGCTGCATACAGAACCTTACTAAAAGAAAGTAAAACAGAGTTAATGGAAACCATTCCAAGGCTGTTAAAAGAAAGCTCAGAATATATTAAGGAAGATAGTGATTTTAAAGAAATTCACTTAAACTTAAATGAGAAGATGAATGAAAAAATACAATCGTATATTGAAGAAACACTACTTCCTACCGTTTATCATCAGCTGGATACCTGGGTATCAGCTTCTCACGATGAATTCCTTGAAAGTCAATCTTTCTTAGTGGAGATGAGTGAAACGTTCAATGATATTTATCAAGAGAAAAAGCTTTCTTTACAATGTGATTTTGCGCTTTTAGATGATTGGCGCCGAGATTTAGACAGAATGACAGGTCGAATTCAATATGAAAAAGAAAACATTATGTTAAAGAAAAAACCTGCTCAGTTATTATTAAAAGGTGCTGGTAGGCTATTGGGTACAATGAATCAAAGCAACAATATGCTCTATAATCAATACAAGAAATATGTTGAAAATGAAACATATGAAGAAGTAACAGCCTCTATTGCGAATAAACTATTTTTGCCATTTGAATTATTTGAAAAGGGCTTAAGTCAAGATGTTACATCCTTTTTCCAAGGTGCCATTCAAGAGGTGAAGGAAACGATTGCTGAAACAGAAACCATTATCCAGGATGGAAAAGAAAGCTTGGATAACATGAGATCAAATCCTGAGGTCTTTTATGATCCTTTAAAATTATTTGAGGTAAACCTACTTCAGCAGGAATTTAGCCTACAAGCTAAGAAAGATTACAGTCGAACAGGTTGAAAGTAGAAGAGACTATTCCTTATGTGCTGAACCCTAAAAGTTAGAATTGGTTCGCCTAACTTTTGGGTGCACATCATTAGGAAAGGTCTCTTTTTTATGCAAGTTAATTGAGAAAAGAATATAATGAAGGTAACATGAATTCATAACCAACAAGGCACGTAAGTCATAACTACCTGAGGAGAGTACATATATGGTAAAACATAAAAAGTTTAATTTAAAAATCCCCCTTCTACTTATGCTTTTATTAATTATTGTGGCTTTTATTCCAACGCCTTACTACCTTTACCAACCAGGTTCGATCGAAGCGTTACAGCCAAAAATTAAGGTAGAGGATGGGTACACTAAGGAAGATGGAAGCTTTCATTTAACAACAATTTTGTCGATCAAGGCAATGAATCCATACATATTGGCTTATGGGCTAGTAGCTCCGCATACTGATATTGTAAAGGAAGAGGATGTTAAAGGGGATTTAACAGATCAGGAGTATGATAGATTACTCGAATTTATGATGAAGAATTCTAAGCAAAATGCGCTAGTTGCTGGTTTTAAACAAGCTAGAGAAGAGGTTAAGATTGATTATCATGGAATTTTTGTTAGTGCAATTTTGGCAGACTCTCCAGCAAAAAATGTTCTTCAAGTAGGAGATGTCATCACAAGTATCGATGGTAAAAAAATGTATGAGGCAACTGAATTTATTTCGTATATAGAACAAAATAAAAAAGAAGGTGATCAAGCTACACTAACAATTACTCGCGGAGGAGACGAAATAAAGAAAACAGTAGAAATGGTGAAACTGGACCCATCAACTAATAAAGTGGGAATTGGTATTGCCCCTGAAGAAGATTTTACGGCAACCGTCCCTAGAGATGTTAAAATTGAAAGTGATGATATTGGCGGTCCTTCAGCAGGTCTAATGTTTTCCTTGGAAATCCTCAATCAGCTAATAGCTGAAGACTTAACTAAAGGTTATAAAATTGCCGGAACTGGGACAATTGATCATAACGGAAACGTAGGGCAAATAGGCGGGATTTCTCATAAAATTACAGCAGCCTATGAAGACGGAGCTGACATCTTCTTTGCACCGAAAGACATCACTTCTTATGATCAAAATGAAAAAGAGGTTATAGCAGAAGTCGAGAAGAATGACTATGAGGTAGAAGTTGTGCCAGTAGCAACCTTGTCTGAAGCTGTTGAATATTTAGAGGGACTAGAGGAGAAGAGTTAAATATGTTTTGTGGAAGAAGCCTGGTTTGGGCTTCTTTCTTTTAGTTTTTAAAATTAGAGTACAAGTCGAATTGCGTGTTGGTCGCGTCAGTTACGAGTTGTCGCGTCAAAAAGGGATTTGGTTAAGTCAAAACCGCAAAAAGTCATGTCAAAAAGACTAGAGGTTAAGTCAAATTGCGTGAAGGTCGCGTCAGTTACGAGTTGTCGGGTCAAAAATACGTATGGTTAAGTCAAATCCGTAAAAAGTCCCGTCGAAAAGACAAGAGGTTAAGTCAAAATGCGTGAAGGTCGCGTCACTTAAGAGTTGTCACGTCAAAAATGCCTGTGGTTAAGTCAAAACCGCAACAAGTCCCGTCAAAAAGACCAGAAGTCAAGTCAAATTGCGTGTTGATCACGTCACGAACGAGTTGTCGCGTCAAAAATACATGTGGTTAAGTCAAATCCGTAAAAAGTCACGTCAAAAAGACCAGAGGTCAAGTCAAAATGCGTGAAGGTCGCGTCGCTTACGAGTGGTCGCGTCAAAAATACGTTTGGTTAAGTCAAAACCGCAAAAAGTCACGTCAAAAAGACCAGAAGTCAAGTCAAATTGCGTGTTGATCACGTCACGTACGAGTTGTAGCGTCAAAAATACATTTGGTTAAGTCAAAACCGCAAAAAGTCACGTCAAAAAGACTAGTGGTCGCGTCAAAATGCTTGTTAGTCACGTCACTTACAAATTGTCACGTCAAAAATGCCTGTGGTTAAGTCAAATCCGTAAAAAGTCACGTCAAAAAGACCAGAGGTCAAGTCAAAATGCGTGAAGGTCGCGTCGCTTACGAGTAGGTTCGTCAAATCCTCTGCCTATAAACAGAAGAAAACGCTCTAACTATCGTCAGAGCGTCCTCGTTCAGTACAACTTACAACTATAACACTAAAGATCCAACAATTCAGGCCGTTCACAAGTGCTTTCCATTATATAATGAGTACTGTTGCTAGATGAATCGTGGAATCCATGCATAGCTTCTAACACATGATAAGCTAAATCTCCATTGGCGCGGAACTTACCTCCATGTAAAATGGCTTTTGCCATGTCAGCTACACCTAACCCTCGGCTGTTATCGATATAATCAGATTTTACAGGTATATCAACGAATTCTTTTTCACCACGTTTTCTAATGCGCACTGGCCCGCCAAATGTATTTGGATCAGGAACAAGCAGAGTACCTTCACTCCCGTATATTTCAATTGGGGGAAGGGAGGTGCCGCCCATTGCATCGAAACTTGTCGTAAGAGTTGCAACAGCACCAGATGCAAAATCTAAAACACCGGAAATATGAGTTGGTGTTTTAACTGTCAGCTTTTCACCAGATTTTGGTTCACTTGTTATGATTCGTTCGGAATAGCTAATTCGGGCTGATCCAGAAATTCGCTTAATCGGTCCCAACAGAGATACTAGTGTAGTTAAATAGTACGGCCCCATGTCAAACATTGGGCCACCTCCAACATCATAGTAAAATCCAGGATCTGGATGCCAATGTTCGTGGCCACGGCTAATCATAAAGGCAGAGGCTCCAATCGGAGTGCCGATTTCTCCTTTTTCAATAAGAGAGATGCTTGTTTGAATGCCTCCTCCTAAAAAGGTATCAGGAGCACTTCCAACTAAGAGATTGTTTTTCTTTGCTGTTTCTAAAATTTGCTTACCTTCTTCACGAGTTATGCTAAGTGGTTTTTCTGTATACACATGCTTACCAGCCTCGAGTACTTTAATACAGACTGAGGCATGAGCTTTCGGGATCGTTAAATTTATCACTAATTGGATCTCAGGGTCATTCAGTAACTCTTCAACAGAATAAGCATGAGGAATCCCGAATTTTGCTGCTTGTGATTTGGCGCGCTCTTGATCTAAATCTGCACAAGCGATAAGGTCAAGATGCTCAAACTTTTGACAGTTTTCCAGATAAATGGAGCTGATATTACCACAGCCGATTATTCCGATTTTTAGCTTTTTCATATAGACACCCTCCAGAGTTATTAAGACTATTGACTGTCACCCATTCCAGTGTATTTACGACTAATTCCATTGCTAGACAAAACCAACTCTTCAGCACGTTGTTTACCATCAGCAGCCCATAAGAAACCTTTTCTCATGATATGAGTAACCTCTGGCATGGAGACTATATTAGCTTTATGGCCTAATGAATTATAAAACACATTTCCTTGTCCCCAACGTTTTGTCCAAACAACTGGCATATCTACTGCTTTGTTTGTTGCGTGGGGACCATCAACAACTGGAAAACGTGTTGTAGCTAGTACTTCAACAGCAGGGTCTACATGAAGATAATACTGTTCACTTACTACTTTAAAATCAGAAAGGCCTTCTAAAAGAGGACTTGTTGAATGCTTAATGTTGACCATATATTCAACACCATCATTACCTGGGTGTGCAACCCAATTTCCACCTGTCATAAACTGCCAGTCAACATTATTGCGAAAAGAATCACACATTCCACCATGACATCCGGCTATACCAACACCGCTTATTACAGCATCTGAAATATTAAGAACATATTTCTTATCTATTTCACCCATCGTCCAGTGCGGAACAATTAAGTCAAAGGATTTTAATTTTTCTGGATCTGCGTAAGATTCAAGGGAGGAAGATACTTCTACCGAGAAGTTTTCTTCTTCGAGAATGGTTTTAAAAATTTGAGCAACTTGCTCAGGTTCATGTCCATCCCAGCCTCCCCAAACAATTAAAGCGTTTTTTTCACTCATTCTTTTTTCTCCTCTCTATTAAACTTCCGAAACGGTTATCCATTGTCGTTTTTCAATTGATAAATCAACAGCCTCTAGAACTTGTTGACATTTCACACCGTCATGAAAATTTGGAACAGGCTGACGGTCTTCCTTAATTGCATCCATTAGCTCTACTATTTCATGGATAAATGTATGTTCATAACCAATTGTATGTCCAGGTGGCCACCAGTTCTCTGCATAAGCATGGGGAGGATCTGTTGCTAACACACGTCGGAACCCCTGTACATCATCTCTGTCTTCAGTGAAGTAGACTTGTAATTCATTCATTCGTTCAAAATCAAAGATAACACTGCCTTTGCTTCCGTTGATTTCAAAGGAATTTGTACAACGATGACCTGTGCCGTAACGAGTCGCTTCAAAGCTGCCTAATGCCCCATTTGCAAAACGTGTCATAAACAAGGTTGCATCATCAACCGTGACCTTTCCTTTTTCAGTCTGAGTTTCACCTTTTGAGGATAGGCCAGATGTATTTGTCGGGAGAGGTCTTTCTTTAATAAATGTTTCACTCATTCCGATTACTTCTGTCATGTCACCAATTAGGTAGTGAGCTAAATCAATTAAGTGTGCTCCTAAATCTCCATGTGAACCTGAGCCGGCTATATCTTTTTGAAGTCTCCAGGCAAGAGGGAAGGTAGGATCAACCAGCCAATCTTGTAAAAACCAAGCACGATAATGATAGATATCACCTAATTTGCCTTCATCTATTAATTTTTTTGCAAGCATAACAGCTGGAGCAAAACGATAGTTAAAGCCGACCATATGCTTAACACCTTCTGCTTCAACAACCTCAAGCATTTCACGAGAATCTTTTAATGTAAGCGCTAACGGTTTTTCGCAGAAAACATGTTTTCCTGCTTTAGCTGCAGCAATGGTTATTTCTTTATGTACATCACTAGGTGCATTAATATCTATTAAATCAAGATCGCTTCGTTCAATTAGTGTTTTCCAGTCTGTTGTATATTCCTCCCAGCCGAATTGTTTTGCTGCTTGAGCGATACCTTCAGGATTGCGTCCACAGATTACCTTCATTTCTGGCTGGATTCTATTTGGAAAGAAAAGAGGAAGATCACGATAAGCATGACTATGTGCCTTCCCCATAAACTTGTAACCAATCATCCCAACTTTTACTGTCTTCATAACATTTCCCCTTTTCAAAGTTTGGTAGAAAACAAGTTATTACGTTGATCACGATTAGTGTCATTTCCGTGGTGAATGGAGGAGAATATGTTTATATGACACTAGTGTTATAGTGAGGATTCTCTTTCAATTAAAGTGACAGGCAGCTTCAAACTTGTTTTTTCATTGTCACCATGCAAAATACAGTTTAGTACCTTTTCTGCAGCCAGTTGCCCCATTTCATATAAAGGTACATTTACGGTACTTAATGGGGGAGAGGTCATTCTCGAAATTTCTGAGTTATCGTAGCCGATAATAAAATAATCCTTTGAAGCTAGTAAACCTCGTTCATTCAAGCCCTGCATTAGTCCAATAGCCATACGATCATTTGCTGCAAAGATTGCCTTTGATGTTTGCAGGATAGGGTAAATTTGCTCAGCAAGCTTATAGCCACTTTTACGACTATAATTTCCTTCAAAAATAAGGTCCTTATTAAATGGTATGTCTTTATCTCGTAATGCTTTCCTATAGCCTTCAAGTCGATCAAGACTATTTGAAAACTCTTTTGAACCATTTAAAAAGATAACTCTTTCAAATCCTTTGTTGAGTAAAGAAGTTGTTGCTTGATAACTTCCATCTACATGATCTCCATCAATAAAGTGAAAGGGTTGTTCTGAAAAAGTTTGATTAATTAAACAATATGGCAAATGATGTTCATGTAGATTATTAAGAGCTGTAATATCATTTGGAGTATTTTTAGCCCCTAGAATAATGCAGCCGTCTACTCGTTGAGATTGAAAAAGCTGAATGTAATCTTTTGGTTGTTCAGGAGTTTGAAATAATAAGAGTAAGCCATAACCAGATTCTCCTAGTTTTGCCCCAATTCCACTAACTAACTCTGAAAAATAGTGGGTGGACATTAAGTTAACCTTAGGTAAATAAGGAACAATTACTCCTATATTGTTGCTTTTTCCTTTTGCAAAATTTTGTGCAATAACATTAGGGTGGTAGTGAAGCTCTTTTGCAGCTTTCAGCACTTTTTTCTTCGTTTCTTCTTTCAATGGAGCTATGTTGTTAAAGACCCGTGAAACAGTGGCTTCAGAAACACCTGCTAATCTTGCAACATCTTTTCTATTAGCTAATTTATTCACCCCCCGTAAATATTATGTACACGCGTTCATTTTCTCTGTTTTTAAGGAAAATGTCAATGAAAACCAAGAGATAAAAAATAAAATGAAAAAAATTTGAATATTAGGTTTAACATGTTTTAATTGGGGTAAATAGCAAAAGACAGTATCCCCCCTGATACTTTCTATATGAAAAACTTGAGGAGCCTTCATACTTTGTATGGAGGTTTTTTCTTCGTTTATGGGTTTTATTACCTATTTTGGTAATTGGTGTTGAAATATAGAGCGGTAGGTTTTATACTTGAAAATGTAATCGGTTACAAAAAATGCCGATCGAACATGAAAAGTCATCTCCAGGGAGAATGGTACATGGTAAAAATGCGTGATGTAGCAAAATTAGCAAATGTGTCAGTCGCAACAGTTTCTAGGGTCCTGCATAATCCAGAAACTGTAAAAGAAGCAACGAGAAAGAAAGTACTGAGTGTAATTGATGAGTTAAATTATAAACCAAATATGCTAGCTCGCCAGTTTCGTAGAAATGAAACAAATATTATTCTAGTAGTTGTACCAAGTATTATGAATACTGTTTTTTCAGGTATTATTGAGGGAATAGAATACGAAGCCTCAAGACATGGATATCGGGTTTTACTAGGGAATACAAATAGAAAAGTTGAAAACGAATATGACTTAGTTGAACTACTAAAGAAAAGGCAAACAGACGGTATGATTTTATTATCAGAAAGGATGGATTCAAACGATATAAAGTCTTTGAGTGAAGAATATCCTCTTGTTCTAGCTACAGCATATATTGAGGGGTTAAAGGTACCATCTGTATCAATCGACAATGTTAGTAGTAGTCGCGAAGCTGTTGAACATCTCATTAGACTAGGTCATAAAGAAATTGCTCATATAACAGGGCCCTTGCAATTTGGAATTTCTAAAGGTCGATATAAAGGTTATAAACAAGCGCTGATGCAAAATAATTTAGAAGTTCGGAATATGCTAGTTCAAGAGGGAGATTTCACTTTTGAATCTGGCTATAATCAAATGTTGAAGTTCATGGCAATTGAGAAAACACCTACAGCTATTTTTGCTGCAAATGATGAAATGGCTATGGGGGCAGTAAAAGCAGTAAAAGAATTTGGACTTAATGTTCCTAGAGATATCGCTATTGTGGGATTCGATAATATAGCATTTTCATCAAAATTTGATCCAGCTATAACGACAGTTGCACAACCCCTTTTTGAAATGGGACAAAAGTCTATGAAATTACTATTACAGCAAATTCAAGGAAAGCCGATTATTAAGTCACAATATATATTAGATTGTGAATTAATTGTGAGAGATTCTTGTGGTGGAAAAGGTAAAGAAAAGGTAATAAATGAAAAAATCAGCACATAAAATGTAACCGATTACAAATTAAGGGAGGTGAATAGCTTAAGTTACATGAAAATTGAATGGATATTTGTAACCGGTTACATTTGTGGTTGAAAAAGGAGGACTTTTCTATGTCAAATACTCTATTTAGCTTACAATTATTCACACTGCGTGAAGAAACTGAAAAAGATTTTATTGGAACATTAGAGAAAGTTGCAAAGCTTGGATATCAAGGGGTAGAGTTTGCTGGATATGGAGGATTAACGTCAAAGCAATTGAGACAGGAACTTGATCGCTTAGGGTTAAAAGCAAGTTCTAGTCATGTTCAATTATCTGTTCTAGAAAATGAATTAGCTAGGGTCATTGAATTTCAACAAACAATAGGTAGTCGACACGTAGCGTGCCCTGTCCTTCCAGCTGAAAGAAGAACAAAAGAAGCTTACTATGAACTTATTCCAATTTTAAATGAAATTGGTCGAAAATGTCACGAGGAAGGAATTACACTTTCTTATCATAATCATGATTTTGAATTAGTTGACCTAGATAATGGTAAAAAGCCTTTAGAAATACTTCTAGATGAAACAAATCCTGAATGGGTAAAGGCTGAGTTTGATGTCTACTGGTTAACAAAAGCTGGTGAAGACCCAGTTCATTGGTTAAAACGTTATGAAGGAAGAACACCACTTGTTCATCTTAAGGACATGACGACAGATGGGGAGAAGTTTTTTGCGGAATTAGGAACTGGTGGGGTTAATGTAGAAGGGGTACTTAATCAGGGGATGAGTTCAGGTGTGGAGTGGTTTGTTGTTGAGCAGGACAGATCAAGAAGAACACCTTTTGAGAGCATCGAAATCAGTATGGATTTTTTGAAAGAAAAACAATTAATAACAGTTTAAAGTTGAAAACGAAAACAAAGGGGATGGAAGAATGAAAAAATTACTTTCTGTTTTAACGATAATGACTGTTTTGTTTCTAACTGCATGTGGACTTAATGGTGGTGGCTCTACAGAACAGGCAACATCTGATTCTGGTGAGAGTAAGTCTAACGGAGGGAAAAAGACACTTGAATTCTGGCATATTGATACAGGGGAAAAAGAGGCAGTTTATGAAGAAGCAGTTGAACGATTCAAGGAAAAGCATCCTGACGTAGATGTAAAGGTTCTTCAAATTCCAAATGATGCATACAAGCAAAAGTTATCTGTTGCTATGTCTGGAAATGATGCACCAGATGTATTCCATAGTTGGGGTGGAGGATGGCTGAAGAACTTTGTGGACCAGGGGAAGGTATATGATATCACAGAAACAACAGATAAATCTCACTTTAATGAACTGGCTTTGAACAATGCTACATTTGACGGCAAGGTTTACGGTCAGCCATTAAGTCTTTCAATTGATGTTGTTTTCTATAATAAAGAGTTATTTGATAAGTACGGTCTAAAAGCACCAAAAACTTATGATGAATGGTTAAATGTGATCGATACACTAAAAGAAAACGAAATTATTCCTATTGCATTAACAAACCAAACAAAATGGCCCGGAGCTTATTATTTAATGAACTTTGCAAGTAGAATTGCTGGGCCTGAACTGTTTGAGAGTGCTTTTAATAGAGAGGGTAGAGGCTTTGATGACCCAGCTTATGTTGAGGCAGGAAAGTATATTCAAGAATTGGTAGAAAGAGACGCGTTTAATCCAGGATTTAACGGTGTACCGTATGATGAAGGTCAAGGGCGTCAGTTAATGTATACTGGTCAAGCAGCGATGATGGATATGACAATCTCATTCTTAAATAACGTAAGACAAGAGGCTCCTGAATTCGAGGAAAAGTTAGACTTTTTCTTATTCCCAACTATTCCTGGAGGTAAAGGGAACGAAACACATGTTGGGGCAGCAACCGGACCTGTTTGGTCAGTTGCACAAAACAGTGAAAACCCTGACTTAGCTGCTGAGTTAGTTAATGAACTAACAAGCAAAGAAACAGCGCAAAATTACACAGATCGCACTGGCTCATTAACAGGTGTGAAAGATGTTGTTCCAGCTGATGAATTTACAAAACGTTTTTATGAAGTGGTAGAACAAGCAACTCATTTACAAATGCCGTATGATCAAACTCTTCCACCTGAATTAGCAGAATTACACAAAGACACGACTCAAGCTGTATTTGGGCTAGATATGACACCTGAAGATGCTGCAAAGAAAATGGAAGAAAAAGCAAAAGAGCTTTTAGAGTAGTGCGGTAAGGGGGGATTTCCCCTCTTATTGTAAAAAAGGAGTGGCTGAAATGGATACACATATAAAAGTGGCTGAAAATAGGACGGTAGTCAAAAAAGTATCACGTACACAAAAGAAAATAAAAAGCGCCTTAACTATTAGTGCATTTGTCGCCCCTGCCATTATTATTTATGCAGTCTATGTTTTGTTCCCTATTATGTCTACCCTCATGTACAGTTTTTATAAATGGGACGGAATGGGAGTAGGAGTATTTATAGGATTACAAAATTATGTTGACCTTTTTAAAGACGCAATTTTTTGGAGAGCCCTCACAAATAATACATGGGTAGTGTTAACCTCGGTATTTGCTCAAATTCCTCTTGGGTTAATTATGGCACTTATGTTATTTGCACCAATAAAAGGAATTAAATTCTTTAGCAGTGTTTATTTCTTTCCATTTCTTATGTCAACAGTAGCAATCGGTTTGTTATGGGTTTTAATGTTTGATCCAATAAATGGGATAATCAATAGTATCATTAATGTATTTGGATTTGAAAATGTTTCATGGCTAAGTGAAACAAATACAGCATTATTTGCTGTATTATTGGTTATTGTTTGGCAATTCTCTCCGTTTTATATGATTCTTTTTAAAGCAGCCATTGTTGGAATACCGGATGAATTATATGAAGCTGCTGAAATTGATGGTGCAAGTTCTTTCCAAAAGTTTTTTCAGATTACATTACCTCTCCTGATGCCAACAATTGTAAGCTCTTCAATTCTAGCAATTGTAGGTTCGTTAAAAGCATTTGATATCTTCTATATTATGACAGGTGGAGGGCCTAACCACGGAACGGAACTATTAGGAACGTATATGTTTAAACAGGCTTTTATCAACTTCAATATGGGCTATGCTAGTGCTATTGCCTTTATTATGTTCTTCTTAGCCTTATTCGTTACGATTATTATTCAGGTAATGGATCATTTACGTAAAAAGAAAGGAGCCTACGGAATATGACAATGGGATTAAAAAAAGTACCTCTCTATATCATTGCCATTATGTTGTTAGTCTTCACTGGTTTTCCTTTCATCTATATGATTTCAACTTCACTCAAGTCACGAAGTCAATTCTTTGAGGAGCCATTTGCGCTATTTTCATCATTTAATTTTGAAAACTTTCGATCCGTTTTTGAAATGGGGTTAACACGATATTTTTTAAATAGTATTTTGGTGTCTGTAGTAGCTGTTTTTGTGGTAATGCTAGTAGCAGCGTTAGCGAGTTATCCTTTAAGTAGAATGAAATTTAAGTTGAACAAAGTATTATTCCTACTATTTATATCAGGTATGATGCTGCCTATTCATGCTACTCTTATTCCAATTTTTAAGCTCACACAAAGCATGGGGGTTTTTGATACAGTATGGGCTTTATTAGGACCATATATCGCTTTTAGTCTCCCAATCTCAATTTTCATTTTGACTCAGTTTATGCAAGAAATTCCCAAGTCATTAGAGGAAGCTGCGAAGATGGATGGCTGTAACCATTTTGGAATCTTCTGGAGAGTAATCTTGCCGATGTTAACACCTGCGTTAATGACAGTGTTAATCTATAACTTTATCCACTTATGGAATGAGTTTATTTTTGCCCTCGTTCTAATTTCAAGCCCAGAAAACATGACATTACCATTAGGCTTACAAGACTTTAGAGGAGAATTCTCAGTAAATATACCTGGTCTTATGGCCGCCTTAACACTAGCAAGCTTACCAATTCTTGTTGTTTACCTTTTCTCACAAGAGAAAGTTGTAAAAGGATTAGCAGGTGGGGCAGTGAAAGGATAAAACAAATTATTGGGGGATGAAAAACCATGTCAAAGATAAAAGTAGCTGTAATTGGTTGTGGAAGTATTGCAAGAAGACGTCATTTAGTTGAGTATGCAAATAATGATAATGTCGAAATCATAGCAGTGTGTGACATTGTGGAATCGCGAGCAGTAGAGATGGCTGAAAAATATGAAGCACAGGCTTTTACACAATATGAGAAAGTCGTTCAACTTGCGGAGGTAGATGTGATAAGTGTTTGTTTACCAAATGATCTACACGCTCCTGTTTCAATTGCTGCTTTAAATGCTGGAAAAAATGTTCTTTGTGAAAAACCTATGGCAACGTCCAGAAAAGAAGCAGAAGAAATGATAGAAGCTGCAGAGAAGAATAACAAAACATTAATGATTGCACATAATCAACGCTTTGTATCTTCTCACCAAAAAGCAAGACAAATAATAGAAAGTGGTGAGCTTGGAAAAATTTATAGTTTTCGAACAACTTTTGGACATCCGGGACCGGAGAGATGGAGTATTGATGGAAGGAATAGTTGGTTTTTTGATAAAGAACGGGCATTCATTGGTGCACTAGGAGATTTGGGTGTCCATAAATCAGATTTAATTCGCTATTTATTAGGAGATGTTGCGGAGGTAAGTGCATTTGTTGAAACATCTGCAAAAGAAGATACACTGGTAGATGATAATGCGGTAGCTATTTTGAAAATGGAATCTGGTGTTATTGGAACATTAACAGCTAGCTGGTCATATGTAGCTGGTGGAGACAATTCTACAGTCATTTACGCTGAAAATGCTGTTTTAAGATTAGAGGATGATCCAGATCATTCACTAATTGTTCAATATAATAATGGTGAAGTTGTGAAGCATCAACTAGATAAAATACAAACGAATGATGAAGGTGGTCAAACGAATACACATGTTATTGATCACTTTATAGACTCTATCCTGAATAAAAAAGCCCCCCTTATAAATGGGGAAGAAGGGAAAAAGTCACTTGAGGTAATTTTAGCAGCACTTGAAGCTAATGAAACAAAAAAAGTAGTGATGATAAATAAAATACCTGTAGTATAAGCAGCCGTTGTTAAGTGAGTCTATTCTATATGACTCACTTATTTTTTGTTTAGAGCCCTTCGTAAAAAGCTACCTAAAATTAACTATATCTAATTCTTAAGAATTTCTTCATATTTTCCCCACCTTAATGTTAAGAACTTTTGCTTATACTGAGTACATCCCTAGCAGATAACACATGGTATACTTTGGAAAGGAGGATAGAAGGATGAATAATTATACCGTTTTAGTAGTAGATGATGATAAAGAAATACGTGAGGCAATTGAAATATATTTGAGAAATGAAGGCATGACTGTGTTATTGGCAAAGGATGGCGTTGAGGCGATTGAGTGTTTAGAGGAAAACGAAGTTCATTTAATTGTTTTAGACATTATGATGCCAAGAATGGACGGAATTTCTGCAACGTTTAAAATTCGTGAAAAGAAAAATATCCCGATTATTATTTTAAGTGCTAAAAGTGAGGACACTGACAAAATCTTAGGATTACAGGTAGGGGCTGACGACTATGTAACAAAGCCGTTTAACCCTCTCGAGCTTATCGCAAGAGTGAAGTCACAGCTTAGAAGATATGTAAAACTAGGTCATTTTGAAGGAAGAAATCAATTAATTGATCTTAATGGTTTAATGATCGATCAAGAAGCAAAAGAAGTGACTGTAAATGGAGAAGCGGTAAAACTGACTCCAATTGAATATAAAATTGTCGAACTATTAATGGTAAACGCTGGTCGAGTGTTTTCTATTTCTGAAATTTATGAAAAGGTATGGCAGGAGCCTTGCTATAATGCGGAAAATACCGTGGCTGTGCATATTCGTAAAATTAGAGAAAAAATTGAAATCGACCCTAAAAATCCTAGATATTTAAAGGTGGTATGGGGCATTGGATACAAAATGGAAAAATAGGATCATTCTAATCTTATGGCTTGTTTTATTTACTTTTGGAGTAAGTGGTGTTTTAACAGCACTATTAAATGATCAAGACTATATGAAAACAAGCTATTTTAAAACCTCGCAATATAGAGATACGGTGGGCACTTATGCCAGCTATCTACATGCGTTTGAAATGGATTATCAATCAAAAGAAGATATGAAAGAGGCTATTACCGTATCAAAGGAAGAGATAGATGAGTATCGTTTCATGTATGGTGAATTGTCCGAACAGATTAGTAGCATAGAGGAACAATATGTATCAAGGATTCAAGAAGCACAGGCTAATAATAATCAAGATCAAGCAAATTTGTATATTAAAGAAAGAGATGCAAAAATAGCGGACATTACGAAAAATTTTGAAAGTGATGAGTACGTTGAAGAAAAAATTAGAAAAGAAAAAGAACAAAGAGTAGATGAGTACTATAAAGAGCTGGCTACATACCGGCAGGATTTTCGCGTTTATGATGAGGCTTTTTCTTATTTTCTAGTAAACACATCCACTGGTGAGGTTTTTACAAATCTACCTACAAAGGATCAAGCAGAAGTAGATAAGTACATTTCATCAGATAAAATGCTTCATATTGATCAATATCCTTCAAAGAATAACGGCTATTTAGATATAGCTGAGCTTTCCTTTATATATGGATACGAAGATCTTATCTCTCATGATCAAGCAAATTCTTTATATGAAGGGAAAATTGGTCTGCGAGAAGGAGTTTCAAGTTCTAATGCCATAATGGTTTCATATAAGCAGTATGATCAGCAAAGAAAGTTATTTTGGATCTATACAATTGGGGCAATTGTGGCACTTTTTGCTAGTTTATTCATAGGTAGAAAAATTCAAATTTTAAATAAAATAAGCTCTCATAAATCACGGGAAATTTATAATAAACTTCCACTTGATCTAGCAGTTACTCTCACTGGAATTACATTATTAATCTCTCTAGTATTCATTACGGACTTTCCTAATTTATACAATTATTACACGTTTAGAGATGTATTAAATCAACTCTTTATCATGAGTGTATTTCTTGGATTAACAATAATTCAATTGATTTTCTTATATCCAATTGTAAAAGATTTATCTAAAAACAGAGAAATCCTAAGAAAAACAATGACTGCGCGATTCTTAAAAATCATAAGAGAAGCTTTTTATAACCGTCGCGTTGGAACTCAAGTATTACTCATTTTAGGGTTTGTTTATCTGTTTGGTCTTGGAGCAGGTCCAATCTTTATTGAACCTGAATTTATGATTGCATATGTTCCTGCATTTTTCATTATTGGTATTCCTGTTTTTATATTGATCGTAAGAAAAGTTGGATACTTTAATAAAATTACCCGAAATGCACATGCTCTCGCCTCTGGTCAATTTGAACCTGATTTAAAAGTAGTTGGGAAATCCGTACTTGCAAAACTAGCGGAAGATATTAATACAATGAAGCATGGAGTAAAAACCTCACAAAAAGCGCAAGCGAAAAGTGAGAGGCTAAAAACTGAACTCATTACAAATGTTAGTCATGATTTAAGAACACCTTTAACTTCCATTATTACGTATTCAGAGTTGTTGAAAAACCCTGAGTTAACTGAAGATGAACGCAGCACATATATTGAAATCATTGATCGAAAATCTAAAAGATTAAAAGTATTAATTGACGATTTATTTGAAGCATCGAAAATGGCAAGCGGCAATATTGAACTATCAAAAACGAAGGTGGATATTGTTCAACTTCTTCAACAATCACTGGCAGAATATAATGAAACGATTCAAGCTTCTACAATCCAATTTCGAATTACAAATCCAGATTCACCTGTTTATGCTTTAATCGACGGACAAAAGCTTTGGAGGGTATTTGATAATTTAATTGGTAACATTATTAAATATTCATTAGAGCATACTCGTGCTTATATAGCTATTAAAGTGGACAATAGTCAAATCATTATTAGCTTTAAAAACATCTCAAAATATGAGCTTAGTGATGATGTGGATGAGTTATTTGAACGTTTTAAGCGAGGAGATACTTCACGTCATACAGATGGATCAGGATTAGGACTTGCGATTGCCAAATCGATTATTGATTTACATGAAGGACATTTAGATATTGACGTTGATGGTGATTTGTTTAAAGTTACCATTGTTTTAGAAAACATAGAATAGTGAAAAGTCAGCTCCAAAGGGGGCTGACTATTATTTTTCCTTACAATACTTTAACTGGTCACTTACATTTTCTTTACATTCACATATTAAAATTTAAGTACCCACTTTTTTCTAAATGTGTTTTGGAGGTGCTATATGAAGGAAAGTATCATCTTTATACATGGCTTAACTGGCTCAAAGCGCGCTTTTAAGAAACAAATAGAGTACTTCAATCAGGATTATCATACATATACATATGATTTACTTGGTCATGGAGAACATATAGGTAAACATGTTCACTTTACTCTGGATAATTTAGTAAAGCAATTAGAAGCGTTTTATGATGCAAATGGCATAAAGGAAGCCCATATTTGTTCCTTGAGCTATAGTTGTTATCCAAGTGCTATATTCGCAAACAAATGGAAAGAGCGAGTGAAAAGCTTGTGCTTCATAGGCGGACATTATAATGCACCTTCCAAGCTATTAGATGTTCTTAGATTTTATTGGGATACTCGTGATGAAGATTACGATACATGGCTGAAAAAATATTCTAATGATATTTATCCTACAGAAAGCATACTCGATCTTTATTCGGCTATTTCTAAAAGAATCTACTATAAGTTCGGGTTAAAGCTTGATGAACAAATTTTAAAGAATGCTATCTGGCATCGGCTGAATTATGATTTGAGAAGCCATTTAGAGAGAGTAACGACTCCGGTGTTATGGGTGATGGGTGAGTATGATAGCTTGTATAAATCCACGTTAACTGACCTGAAAAGTATTATTCCTCACGTAATTTATAAGGAAATAAAGCATGCTGGTCATGCTGCAAACTTGTTCAGGCCAAATTGTTTTAGGGATATATACGAGAACTTTTTAGTTCATCATACAATGGAAAAAATGAGGCAACAAAAAATGCTTAACATCGTATGAACATGTTAAGCATTTTTGTTTTTATTAAAGTTTAAATTTAGTAACTAAATTGTTTAATTCATTAGACATAGAGCTAATACTTTCAATTGTTGCAGAAACATCTGTCATAAGCTCTTGTTGTTTGGTCGTTAGCTGTACTGTTTCTTGTGTGCTAACTGCCGTTCCTTCAGCTATGTTTGAGGCTTCTAACGCTGATGCACTCACTTCTTCAGTTGATGCGGTCATTTGTTCAGCAGTTGTTGTGACTTCAATCACCTGCTGAGACATTCCATTAACAGAAGAAAGAATGTCGGAGAAAACATTGCTTGCTATGTCTACAGACTGTAATCCGTTTTTTACATCATGGATAACGGTGTCCATGGCTACAACTGTTTCTGTTGTATCTTTATCAATTTTATCTAAAATCTGTTGAATTCCACTTGTAGAGTGCTCTGTTTGTTCTGCTAATTTTCGTACCTCATTTGCAACAACAGCAAACCCTTTTCCTGCTTCACCTGCTCTTGCAGCTTCAATTGCTGCATTTAAAGCAAGCAAATTCGTTTGTGCAGAAATTTCTTTTATAAGAGTAATAATAGAAGTAATTTCATCAGAGTGATTTTTTAAGGTTTCGATTAAACCAGCCGAATGATGAACCGATTTCTCGATTGTATTCATTTGTGTAGTTAAGCTATTAATTGAATTCTTTCCGTTCTCAACATCATTTACTGTTTTATAAGATAGGTCTGAAGTCTTTGATGCAGCTTCAGCAATTTGTGTCACACCAACAGCTAATTCTTCAATAACCTTTGCACTTTCATTTAAACTATGAAATTGAGATGTAGACTTATCAGATACAGTTTCCATCGTTAAGGCAATTTGGTCACTAGCTTGTTTTGTTTCATTCGTTATTGATTGAAGAGTCGTACTTGATTTTGCTAGCTGAACAGAATTTCGATGGATACTCTCAATTACACTTCGAATGTCCTCAGACATTTGCTGAAGAGCACTAGAAAGAATACCGATTTCATCCTTTCGTTTACTAACAAAACGGTTTGAAAAATCTCCATTTCCCATTTGCTTAACTTGTAATGTTAATTTTTTTATAGGCTTTGTTATAGAAGATGTAAAAAAATACAGTATTGCTAAACTAATGAATAAGATAATAGCTGAGATCATTAATGTGTTTCTTTTTTCAGTTGCAAGAGAATCATAAAAGTTCGAAACATCAAGATCTACACCTAACACACTGATTATTTCTCCATTACTGTTTTTAATTGGAATATAGGCTGTTGCAAGTGCGCCGTATTCTTCTGAAACACCCATTTCTATTTCGGTCTTACCTGATTCAAACACTTTCATTGTACTTGGAAACTCACTTATGTCTTCTTCAACTTCTAAAAATTGTGACTCATCTTCATGACCAACTGGCATGCCATCAGCAATGTATACATAGTCATACCCTTTATCGTTTTTTACACGATTAATCGTATATAAGTATTCAACTCCATTTGCTTCGCGGATTTCATTTAATTGCTCTCTAAGCTCATAATAATAATCTGTTTCTTTGTTACTACTTACTAATTGCTCGTATTTATTTAGATCAATTATTTCAACAGCTTGGTTTGCGATACCAGATGCTTGACTTGTAATGACCTCAGACACAATTTCGGAAGTAGAACTAAAGGTGATAAAGCCAATTAAAACCGATGATAAAATTAAGATTAGTGAAAAAATAAGTAATATTTTGATTTTTATACTTTTCAACATGTTTGAACCTCGCAAAATAGTAAATTATTCAATAGCTATCAGGAAAAAAGACCTAACAAAAGGATCATACCGTTTTTTGGAAAAAAAAAACATCCTTATCAATCGACAAAAAATGACATATACTAATAGAAGGCGCTTTCTTTCTAAAAATGATATGTAAATAAGATTAAAATCATATGATTAATCTCATATAGATATCGATTCCGAACATTTTTAATGAAATTTCATGCGAAAGATGATATGATAGAATTATCTTAAAATTTAATAGAATAATAAATTCTAAGGGAAGGTGACATAATGACAGCAAGAACTGAAATAAATGACAGCAGTCTTCCGTTGCGTCGTGATGTGAAATCATTAGGACATATTCTGGGAGAAATTATCGTTCATCATGGAGGAACGGAGCTACTTGATAAAGTTGAAAAGCTAAGGATGATGGCGAAATCACTTCGAAATAACTTTGACGAGCAAACATATAAGGAACTAAAAGAAGAAATTTTAAACCTAGATACACCAATGCGAAAACAAGTTATTCGCGCCTTTTCAATTTATTTCCATCTAATTAATGCCGCAGAATCTAATCACCGAATTCGTCGCCGTCGTGAATATCAGCTCCAAGATGATCATGTTGTTCAACCAGCATCAATTGAAAGTGCCATCCTATCATTAAAGGATAATGAAATTGATGAGAATACCATTCAAAATGTATTGAACACGTTATCATTAGAGTTAATCATTACAGCGCATCCAACAGAAGCAACAAAGCGCTCAGTTATCGAAATTCAAAAGCGAATCGGTAATATATTGAAAAGCTTAGATAATAATATGCTGACTAATAAAGAACGTAAACAGCTTGAGGATAGCTTATTAAATGAAGTAACGATTCTATGGCAAACAGACGAACTTCGTCATCGTAAACCAACAGTAATGGATGAAGTACGCAACGGCCTATATTATTTTGAACAAACATTTTTTGATGTACTTCCTGAGATTCATCAAGACTTAGAAGAAGGTCTGTCTGAACAATTCCCAGGACATAACTGGGATGTACCGAACTTCCTTCGCTTTGGATCATGGATCGGTGGAGACCGTGATGGTAACCCGAATGTAACACCTGAAGTAACGTGGGAAACATTAGAAAGTCATCGTGAATTAGTTCTAAAGAAATATAAAGAATCATTAGTAGAAGTAATGAAGCGCTTTAGTCACTCAAGTACACGCGTTCAAGTTAGTGAAGAACTTCTATCAAATGTAGAGAAAGAAGAACAAACATACTTAACAAATGATAAAAAGTGGCCTGTTGAAACAGAAGTATATCGTCGAAAAATTGCTATTATATTAGCGCGCCTTGAAGAAGTAGGAAAATCAGATATCGGATACAAAGCATCTGAAGAACTTCTAGAGGATTTATATCTTATTCAACGTAGTGTAGATACACATCAGCCTGCAAAACGTGAGTTAAAGATGTTGAAAAAGTTTATTCGTCAAGTACAACTGTTTGGCTTCCATTTAGCTACACTTGATATTCGTAACCATAGTGGAGAGCACGAAGCAGCCATTACAGAAATATTGCGTAAAGTAAAAGTAACAGAGGATTATTCGGCTCTTAGTGAGGAAGAAAAAATCAAAACATTAGAGAGTGTTTTAAAAGATCCTCGTCCTGTTTTATTATTAAATGAAGATTACTCAAAAGAAACGCAAGAAATGATCAAAGTTTTCACAATGATCAAGAAGGCACATGATACATTTGGGAAAAAATCAATTCTTGTTTATCTTATTAGTATGACTCAATCTGCAAGTGATTTGCTTGAAGTGTTGGTACTTGCAAAAGAAGCAGGTATATATCGTCTTCATGCTGATGGGTCAGTGGAAAGTCATTTAAATGTTGCTCCACTTCTTGAAACAGTAGATGACTTAATTGCGGGTCCGAAGATCATGGAAACATTATTTAACATGGATGTTTACCGTAATCATCTGAAAATTCATGGAGATTCCCAAGAAATCATGCTTGGTTATTCCGATGGAAGTAAAGATGGTGGAACGGTAACAGCAAACTGGAAGCTTTACAAAGCTCAGCTAGAAATTCATGATATGGCAAAGACTTATAATATTGGTTTAAAATTCTTCCATGGACGTGGTGGATCACTAGGTCGTGGCGGCGGTCCGTTAAATCGAAGCATTCTTTCTCAGCCTGCTGAAACATTAGGAGATGGTGTAAAGATAACTGAACAAGGTGAAGTGCTTTCTTCTCGCTATCTTATTGAGGATATTGCTTACCGAAGCTTAGAACAAGCAACATCTACATTGCTTGAAGCATCTGTTAATCTTTCAAAGAATTCAGAGCAACAACATTTACGTGAAAAGGTTTGGGAAGATGCAATGGAAGAGATTTCAAATGTTTCTCTTAAAAAGTATCAATCACTTGTGTTCCAAGATCCAGATTTCCTAACGTATTTTATTGAAGCAACACCATTAAACGAATTAGCTGAATTGAATATAGGTTCACGTCCTATGAAGCGTAAAGACCGTAATCGTTTTGAAGACTTACGTGCAATTCCATGGGTTTTTGCATGGACACAAAGTCGTCAATTACTACCAGCATGGTATGCGGCAGGTACAGGTTTAGAAAGCTTTGCTTCAGAAAGTGAAGATAACTTAAAGCTTCTGCAACGTATGTACAAGGAATGGACTTTCTTCCGTTCTACAATTGATAATCTGCAAATGGCTCTAATGAAAGCAGATATCACAACAGCTAAAGAATATACATCTTTAGTTAATGATCAGGAAATTGCTGATCGTATTTTCGGTAATATCGTGGAAGAATATGAAAAAACGAAAACGATTCTTCTTCAAATTACAGGTGATGATGAGTTATTAGATCATACACCAAATATTAAAGAATCTGTACACCGCAGAAATCCATATGTAGATCCTTTGAACTTCTTACAAGTAGAGCTTATTAAGGAACTTCGTAAACAAGAACAACCAAATGAAGAGTTATTAACAGAAGTATTATTAACAATCAGCGGAATTGCAGCTGGATTACGTAATACAGGTTGATTTACTGTTAAAAAAAGGCTGTCGATCTTTATTAGATCGGCGGTCTTTTTTTGTGGAGAATTTTATTGAAAACTTCTTATTCTATATATACTATAAAGCCAATTTTCGTAAAAAAATATTAAGTTGTTATAAAATCTTACAAAAAACTGATGGTTTCTAGTTACCTAGTAAGATGATAAGAAAAATAATCTTACAAAATGCAAAAGAAACAGATAGGACGTTTTAACATTTTGTAAGATGGCGAACGAAATTTAAGAAAGTACAATCAATATATGATGAATACGAAAAGAGAAAGGAGTGAGGAGTAACTAATAATTTTTACGTTAAATATGGGGTAAAGAAAAGTTTCCTTAATAATAGAAAAAGTGGTGGATAAGGGGGACTATAGGTGAATCGAGAAAGGAAAGAAATTTCGCTAACTGACCTAAAACAAAATTTCGAAGAAGTGGAAAAAGGACTTTCAAATCGAGAAGCCTTGGAAGAAGCGAATCGATGTTTATACTGTTATGACGCTCCTTGTATCAAGGCATGTCCTACGGAAATTGATATTCCTTCCTTTATTAAAAAAATCTCAAGTGGGAATCTAAAAGGCTCTGCCAAGACAATTATGCAATCAAATCCAGTTGGCGCTAGTTGTGCTCGGGTATGCCCAACAGAGGAACTATGTGAGGGAGCATGTGTCCTGAATTATTCTACTAAGCCAATCATGATAGGAAATCTACAAAGGTATGCAACAGATTGGGCCATTCATAATGAACAGATTCTTTTCCAAGAAGGGGAGAAAAATGGCAAACGTGTAGCGATTATAGGAAGTGGTCCAGCAGGGCTATCAGCAGCTAGAGAGCTAGCTCGATTAGGCTATGAAGTCACCATTTTTGAGGCAGAGGAAAAGGCTGGAGGGTTAAACACGTATGGCATTGTATCATTTCGTCTACCTCAAAATGTTACGTATTGGGAAGTTGATCAGGTGAAAAAGCTGAATGTAGAAATCAAAACAAATACTAGGGTCGGTACGGATGTTTCTGTAGAAGCGCTTCTCGGGACTTACGATTCTATCATTCTAGCAGCAGGAATGGCACAGGTTCCGAAATTAAATATAGAAGGAGAAGAAGCTACTGGAGTTTACGATGCGATTAATTTTGTGAAAGAAACAAAATCAACAGAGATACCGACGAACCTGATTGGAAAGAAGGTCGCAGTTATTGGGGCTGGTAACACGGCCATTGATGCAGCGACCTGTTCTGTAAGGTTAGGTGCAGCAAACGTCAAAATTATTTATCGTCGTACCTTAAAGGAAATGACAGCCTATGATTTTGAGTTTGAATTTGCTAAACAGGATGGAGTTGAATTTAGTTGGTTAACTGCTCCAAAAAGAATTATTTCTGATGAAACAGGAAAAGTCATTGGTCTAGAGTGTATCAAAATGGAGTTATCTGAAAAAGGTGAGGATGGCAGAAGACATCCAGTTGAGATTAAAGGGTCTGAGTATGTTATGGAAGTAGACGCAGTAATACGTGCAATCGGACAATCGAGGCATAATCAATTGCTGGAAAAGCTAGAAGTTGAACATCAGGCTGGAGTAGTTATTCTTGCAAATGGTTCACAGCAAACATCTAATCCAAAAGTGTTTGCTTGTGGTGACGTTATTTTTGGGAAAGGTCAAGGTGAGGCCATGGTTGTGTCGGCAGCACAACAAGGAAAATTAGCTGCCTATGAACTTCATCAAAAGCTAGGTAGTGAAGCTGTTGAAACAGCATAGTAAAGTATGAATTCGATAATAAGGAGGTTTAAGTATGGCTGATTTACATATTGATCTTGCCGGAATAAAATCACCCAATCCGTTTTGGTTGGCCTCTGCTCCTCCCACAAATTCCGGATACCAAGTACAAAGGGCGTTTGAAGCTGGTTGGGGTGGTGCTGTTTGGAAGACTTTAGGTGAACCGATAATTAATACTTCTTCACGCTTTGCAGCAGTTAGTTTTAATGGCCAAAGAGTAGCAGGTTTTAATAATATTGAGCTTATTACTGATCGACCACTTGAGGTCAACTTAAAAGAAATATACGAAACAAAGAAGAAATTTCCCCATCATGCAATTATTGCTTCAGTAATGGTTGAACCGAAACAGGAAAAATGGCATGAAATTATTAAAAGGGTAGAGGATGTTGGTGTAGATGGATTTGAACTAAACTTTGGATGTCCCCATGGTATGGCTGAACGGGGGATGGGGGCAGCTTCAGGTCAGGTCCCTGAATTAGTAGAAAAGCAAACATCTTGGGTAAAGGAGGTTGCCACATCCCCAGTTATTGTAAAGCTCACTCCTAATATTACAGATATAACTGTAACTGCTGAAGCGGCTGTACAGGGGGGAGCGGACGCCATTAGTATGATTAACACAATAAATAGTTTAGCGGGGGTGGATATTCATTCATGGAAAACAATTCCACATGTTGGTGGGAAAGGAGCGCACGGTGGCTACTGTGGGCCAGCAGTAAAACCAATTGCACTCAACATGGTAGCAGAATGTGCAAGAAATTCAAAAGTTAATGTACCTATTTCTGGGATAGGCGGCATTTCCAACTGGCAGGATGCTGTTGAATTTTTATTAATGGGAGCAACTGGAGTTCAAGTATGTACAGCTGCTATGCACCATGGCTTTCGAATTGTTGAAGATATGATTGAGGGTCTATCAAACTATCTAGATGATAAAGGGCTTAATTCTATCATGGAGATTGTCGGAAAGTCTGTAACCAATTATTCTGAATGGGGAAATTTGGATTTAAACTATAAAGTAGTTGCTCGAATTAACAATGATGTTTGCATTAATTGTAATAAGTGCCATATTGCGTGTGAAGATACATCACACCAATGTATTGACTTGCTAAGAGATCCAATAGGAAAGACTTCATTAAAGGTAAGAGAAGAAGATTGTGTAGGTTGTAATTTATGTTCTATTGTATGTCCTGTAGACGGGGCGATCAATATGGTAGAGGTGAAAAGTGAGCTTCCACCAATGAGCTGGAATGAGCGACAATCTGTATTAGCGACTATGACTAATAGTAGCGTTAACCTAGTAAAATAAACGGGGTGTTTCTCTTGAAAAAGTTAATTACAAATGGAACGATTGTAACTGCAGTAGACACGTACCAGGCAGATATAGTAATAGAAAACGAGAAGATTATCGCAATTGGAAGTAATCTTCATATAGAAGTAGATGAAGTCATTGACGCAAAAGGGACATATCTATTTCCTGGAGGAATAGACCCCCACACACATCTTGACATGCCTTTTGGAGGTACAGTGACGAAGGATGATTTTGAGACAGGCACGATTGCAGCGGCATTTGGTGGAACTACGACTGTTATTGATTTTTGTTTAACAAACAAAGGAGAACCATTAAAAAAGGCAATCAAAACATGGCATGATAAATCAGAAGATAAAGCCGTTATTGATTATAGCTTTCATCTAATGATTGGAGAAATTAATGAAGAAGTGCTAGAGGAACTTACTAGTGTAATAAACGATGAAGGAATTACGTCATTCAAAGTGTTTATGGCATACAAAGATGTGTTTCAAGCTGATGATGGAACATTATACCGTACATTAGAAGCAGCAAAAGAGCTTGGTGCGCTAGTTATGGTCCATGCTGAAAATGGTGATGTAATCGATTATTTGACGAAGAAGGCATTGGCGGAAGGAAAGACTGAACCAATCTATCATGCACTGACAAGACCACCAGAAATAGAAGGTGAAGCAACAGGCAGGGCAGCAAAATTAACAGAGTTAACGAATTCACAACTATATGTGGTCCATGTTTCTTGTCAGGATGCCGTAGAAAAAATTGCCGAAGCAAGAAGTAAAGGGATAGATGTGTGGGGGGAAACATGTCCACAGTATTTAGTTCTCGATAAAACGTACTTAGAAAAACCAAATTTTGAAGGGGCAAAATATGTATGGTCACCACCACTTAGGGAGAAACATCATCAAGATGTTCTTTGGAATGCTTTAAAAAGCGGTGAACTTCAAACATTAGGTTCAGATCAATGTTCGTTTGACTTTAATGGGCAAAAATCCTTAGGGAAAAATGATTTTACAAAGATTCCAAATGGAGGTCCAATGATTGAGGATCGAATGAGTATTCTATTCTCTGAAGGGGTGAAAAAAGATCGAATTACCTTGAATCAATTCGTTGATATTACCTCAACACGAGCTGCAAAGTTATTTGGCTTATTTCCACAAAAGGGAACAATAGCAGTAGGTTCAGATGCTGACATTGTAATTTTTGATCCGAATGTAGAAAGGACAATTTCTGCAGAAACCCATCATATGGCCGTTGATTATAATGCTTTTGAAGGTATGAAAGTAACGGGGGAACCTGTTTCTGTTTTATCTAAAGGGGAATTTGTTGTTCGTGACAAATTTTTTGTAGGTAAAGCTGGAAAAGGTAAGTTTATAAAGAGAGCTAAGTATGGACAATACTCCATCCGAGATCAGGAAATAAAGGTACCATTGTAAAAAACATCTTACTCAGAAGGCAATCGGTTTTCTTGCTGATTGCTTTCAATCTACATTTCACCTCTTGTTTCTTTTCCTTAATGTCTATCAACTGTATTTCAAGAAGAAAGTATAAATCTAGGAGGTTATTAATATGGCAAAAAATTATTTGAAGTCTCCAGATCTATTACCGATATCTCATGATAAAAAGAAAATCGGAGCCGTTGGCTTTTCATTTATCTGGGTTGGGATGGCTGTTGTATTAGCAGCTTTCGCCATTGGTGGAGCGGGTGTACAAAGTTTATCCTTAGGCTGGGTTGTTATTGCTACTATTATTGCCTCTTTGGCACTTGGTTTTCTAATGACAATGACAGGTGACATTGGGGTTGAACATGGTTTATCGTTTCCAGTTTATATGAGGGCACCTTTTGGGACAGTGGGAACACATATACCGTCGATCGTTCGTGGTTTTGTGGCATCTTGCTGGTTTGGAGTTAACACATATTTTGGATCAACTGCTATGAACGCGATCTTGGCAACAATGGTTGGATTTGATAATTGGTTTGTATGCTTCATTATTTTTGGTGCTCTCCAAGTGGCTAATACAGCGTTAGGGATAAAAGCTGTTGAACGTTTTGCTGACTTAGCAGCACCTATCATCATTATTATTTCAGGATGGATGTATTTCACCTTATCAGATCAAGCATTACAACAGGGCCGTGAAGTATGGTCTTGGATTGAAAGTCCTGTAACAGGAGGGGCTGCAGTTACTGCATTTATCGTTGTTATTATGTCTAATATGGGGTTTTGGGGAACGCTAACAGCCGATATGCCTTCATTATCCCGTTTTGTAAAGGCACCCTTGCATGAGAGGAATTGGTTTAAGCGTAATAAAGCACAAATTGCAGGAAATTTAATTGCATATCCTATCGTTCAAACATTTATGGTAATGATCGGTGCCGTTTCTTATGTGGCTGTGTCAAACTATGATCCTGTTGTAGCTTTACAGCAATCAGCTAGCGGACTTATTTTAGGTATTCTTTTATTAATGATTGTGTTTGCTCAATGGTCAACAAATATAACAGCTAACTTAATACCTGCAGCAACAATATTCTCAAATGTTGGAGGACCGAAAATTCCATTTTGGGCAGGTGTTGTCGTTGCAGGAATTGTAGGTGTCATCGTTCAACCTTGGAGTTTGTTTGGAATCATTACACAAATTTTATTAATTGTTGGGGGAGTACTTTCAGCAATTGTAGGAATCTTAATTGCTGATTATTATTTGATTCGTAAGCGTCGGGTAAATGTACCTGATTTATATGAAAGTGATGGACAATACCATTATGCTAACGGAATAAACTGGGCAGGTTTAATTTCATGGATTCTTGGAGGAGGAGCTGCCGTCATCTTCGCAAATTACTCGTTTATTGTGGGATTTGCAGTTGGAGCAATTAGTTATTTTCTTTTAGGGAAGTATTGGTGGTTTGAGAAATATAAACAAGCAGAGTTAACAGATCCTAGCGATGAGAAATATTTAGGAATCTCTGTCGGCAGAAATTGGAAAATTGAAGTTGAGCAAGAGGTTGAAATTGATGTTGCTATCTCACCAAATCCAACTGCAGAGAAAGTGTAGACAGGAGGAATAGAGAATTATGTCTGAGTATAAGGAATTTCTACTGGAAAAAGAAAAAATAGATAGCTTATTAGATCAAGGGTTTCAGATTGTAGGTGTTATAGAAAATGTGAGTGGAGCGTTTGTTACTTTTGAAAAAGGAGATGACGGTGAAAAGGAAGTAAGACAAATTCAACTTAAAATGGCAGAGGCAAGAAAATATTTTTCAACTCTTTTATGGATAAAAAAATCAACATAATCTTTTAGGAAACAGGACGATAAATCAAGGTCCTGTTTTTCTATTGTAAGTAAATATTACAACTTCATGGTTGTTCCATATATTTCTATTTATAATACTTGTTATTATGATAGAAAAGGTGGTTGGCCAATGAAATCATACTTCTCAATTAAAAATATATTAGAGAGAAAGCACTTTGAAGAAGCTGAAATTGTTGCTGGTGAAAAAGGATTAGGGCATCAAATAAAATGGGTTCATGTTGTAGAGTCTATCCAAATAAATAATTTATTAAAGGGAAGCGAACTTATTTTATCTACTGGCCTTGGTTGGAAAGAAAAGCCTGAGCAACTTTTTTCTTTTGTCAAACAATTAATTGATTGTCATGCTGCAGGTCTATGTATAGAAATGAATACTTATATTAAAGATATTCCACAAAACGTAATAGAATTGGCGGATTCTTATCAATTTCCAATTATATTATTCCATAAAGAAGTGCTATTTGTAGAAATTACTCACGATATTCATTCCCTCATTATCAATAATCAATATCAACTCCTCTCTGATTTAGAGCAATATTCTCAAATATTAAATAAAATGATTATAGAAATAGACCAACACAGAGATGTTTTATCATTTCTTCAGAAATATTTAGAAGTGCAGGTTTTTGCAGTATTCCATTCTGGAAGAATTGAAAGTTTTCCTAACATGACAGAAAAACTAAAGCAACAGGTGTTGAATAGAAAAAAGGCTGAGAATAATGAAAGATCAATAACTAAACCTGTCCAAATATTTGGTGATACATATGCAGAGATCACGATTGTTTCTACTGGTCGCAGGCTTAATGATTTCGATTCATTAATCTTAGATCGAACAACAACTGTTCTAGGGCAATTTTGGTTAAGAGATTTATATGTGAGTGAAAAAAGAATGGATAGTGAAAAAGATTGGCTGACAGATTGGATAGAAGGGGAGATAAGGGAAGATGTATTAGTCGAGCAATTATCGAAGACAGAACGATCTTCTCCGTTTACAGGTGCCGTTGTTTGGGTTTGTAAAGTAAAAGATTTAACAGTAAGAACTGTTAACAAGGAACTCACCTATTTTAAATTAATGACAAGAACAGTGTTTGAACAATTCGGTTTTTATCTGTATTTCGTTGAAACAAAACAACATATTGTTGTTATTTCATTGGATAAACGTAAATCAGATAGCTGGAAGCAAAGGATGATAAAAGCTTTTCAAAGAATTCAGCAACATGACTCATATAATAAAAATACTATACAGGAAATTCCAGTCGGTGTAGGGCAATACGTAAAGAAAAACCTCATGAATATAAACAAAAGCTATCATTCAGCTAAAGAAACTCTTGAACTTCAAGAGTTTGTAGCTGTTGAAAACAAAAGCATGTTTTATCAGGATCTACATTTATATCGGATGTTAACACTTCTTAAAAATCAGGGGAATTTGGAAGAAACTGTTTACGAGTATTTGGAACCAGTTATTGAATATGATAGAAAGTATAATTGTGAACTATTATCGACTTTAAAGGTATATATGGAATGTAATGGATCAAAGCAAGAAACATCAAAACGATTATTTATTGTAAGACAAACACTTTATCATCGTATTGAAAAATTAGAGGCAATCCTAGGTGGAAACTTTATGAATTCAAAGAAGAGACTTGAACTTGAGTTTATGTTAGTTGCATATGATTACTTAACAACTCATAAAAAAGAAATGCATTTGAAATCTCCGGTAAGATTATAGTTTTAACAATTGATTAATATAAATAAATTGTATCATAGTGTAAATACTAATATTTGTAAAATGAAATTTTCAACTAAAATATGGAGGTGTTAACATGAATCAAAAGCCTTTACATTACGATGGTAGTATTCCTTTTACCTATGAAACAACAAATGAAACAAACTTAACAGAAGCTTATGAAATGACAGATGAAGTAAGAAAAAACATTGGAGCAAATCCTTATACGTTTAACGAAACGGAATAAACTTGAAAGGATTTGTTTTCTAACTGAAACAAATCCTTTTAAATTGCTTTTTTTTCGCCTTACAACGAGACTTTTTAAAAATTAGGACAATCTTGGATTATTTTTTATGATTTCGTTCAAACTAAAATGACTACATAAAGAAAGGTAGATTAAATATGGCAAAAGT
The DNA here is from genome assembly GCF_003667825.1 of Metabacillus litoralis. Taxonomy (NCBI): domain Bacteria; kingdom Bacillati; phylum Bacillota; class Bacilli; order Caryophanales; family Bacillaceae; genus Metabacillus; species Metabacillus litoralis. The sequence continues at coordinate 319,567 of NZ_CP033043.1, forward strand.
ATTGTATATTACTGCTCATCCTCATGATGATAAAGTCTCATTCAGTATGGCAGCAGGTAAGGCATTTATTGATTCTTATAAAGAATCAAATCCAAATGATGAGATCGTGCATATTGATTTATACAAAGAGCATATACCTCACATTGATGTTGATGTATTTAGTGGTTGGGGAAAACTTCAAACAGGTAAAGGATTTGAAGAATTATCTGAGGATGAAAAAGCAAAAGTCAGTCGTCTTAATGAATTATGTGAGCAATTTATAAATGGAGATAAATATGTATTTGTCACACCATTTTGGAATTTCTCATTTCCTCCTGTAATGAAAGCATATATTGATTCTGTTGCAGTAGCAGGAAAAACTTTTAAATATACGGAGCAAGGACCTGTTGGGTTACTAACAGATAAAAAAGCTCTTCACATTCAAGCAAGAGGTGGCATTTATTCAGAAGGTCCGGCAGCAGAAGTTGAAATGGGACATCGTTACCTTACCGTTATTATGAATTTCTTTGGCGTACCTTCTTTTGATGGGTTATTTATTGAAGGTCATGCAGCAATGCCAGATAAAGCGGAAGAAATTAAACAGAATGGGATTGCCCGTGCAAAGGATTTAGCGAAAACATTTTAATTAAACCTTTTAAGTTGAAAAGGGCCCAATGATTTAAGAGGATACCATTTGAGGTATCTTCTTTTTTGTATCCACCAAAATGTAGCATAATGGAGACGTGTTGCTTTACAAAATGTCTAATGAACGAGTCTTTTTAATGATTGATAATAGGTTTATAACATGAGTCTAAAGGGAGGAGTATACAATGACAATTGTAAATGCAACATCACCTATAAAAAATTTTGTTAATGGTAAATGGGTTTCTGCTAAAGGGAAAAATGTAGCCGAGGTACATAACCCAGCAAATAGCGAAAAAATTGCGACGGTGCCTCTTTCGACAAAAGAAGATGTTGATCAAGCAGTGAAGTCTGCAAAGGTAGCATTTCAAACATGGAAAAATGTTCCTGTACCTAAACGTGCCAGGCTTTTATTTAAATACCACCATCTGTTAATGGAAAATCATAAGGAATTAGCAAAATTAATTGTTTTAGAGAACGGAAAAGCATTTAATGAAGCATATGGTGAGGTGCAACGTGGAATTGAATGTGTTGAATTCGCAACAGGTGCTCCAAGTCTTATAATGGGGGAATCACTTTCTAACATAGCAGAAGAAATAGACTCAGAGATGTTTCGGTATCCTCTTGGAGTTGTTGGAGGAATTTCACCATTTAACTTTCCGATGATGGTCCCACTTTGGATGTTTCCTCTAGCGATAGCATGTGGAAACACTTTTGTTTTAAAACCTTCAGAGAGAACACCTTTGTTAGCAAATAGGTTAGTAGAGCTGTTTACAGAAGCTGGTGCTCCTCCTGGAGTATTAAATATCGTTCATGGTTCTCATGAGGTCGTAAATGGAATGCTACAACATCCAGATATTTCGGCTATATCATTTGTAGGGTCACAGCCTGTTGCGAAATATGTTTACGAACAAGCTGCTATGAATGGGAAAAGAGTTCAAGCCTTATCTGGTGCGAAAAATCATCATATTGTTATGAGTGATGCAAACATAGACAAAGCAGTACAACACATTATTGGATCCGCCTTCGGAAGTGCGGGACAACGTTGTATGGCATGTAGTGCAGTTGTCATTATTGGAGAAGGGCAAGAGTTTGTATCAAAACTAAAACAAAAGGCTGATGAATTAATCCTTGGTAATGGACTGGATGAAGAAGTTCTTTTAACACCAATTATTAGAGCTTCGCATCGTGAAAAGGTTCTTTCGTATATTGAATTAAGCATTGAAGAGGGAGCGAAATTAATACGAGATGGAAGAACGGAAATAGATAACAAAAAAGAAGGCTATTTCTTAGGTGCTACTATTTTTGATGGGGTGACACCTGATATGACCATCGCAAAAGAAGAAATTTTTGCACCTGTATTAAGTTTACTTCATGCGGAAAGCTTAGATGAAGCCTTAGAGTACTTACGGCAATCGAGATATGGTAATGGCGCAACGATTTATACAAAGGATGCAAAGGCAATTCGGCAATTTCGAGAGGAAGCTGACGCAGGTATGTTAGGAATTAATGTTGGTGTTCCGGCAACAATGGCATTCTTTCCTTTTTCTGGTTGGAAAGATTCTTTTTATGGTGACCTTCATGTTAATGGGAAGGATGGAGTAAATTTTTATACACGAAAAAAGATGATAACATCGCGATTTGATTTTTAAAGCTACTTAACTCAAGTGATGCTGTTAGCCATTTAGTTAAGGCTAAGCATATTAAGGGTCGCGTAAATGAAGGCCAACAGAAAAGATAGCCTTCAAGAATAGTAGGAGGAGTGTATATGAATTCCATTAACATGGCAAAAGATGATCTTAAATCAAAAGATGAAAAATATGTTTGGCACTCAATGAAGCCATATCAGCCTGATGCAACAATGATTGTAAAAGAAGCAAATGGTGCGTGGATTACAGATATCAATGGAAAAAAATATTTAGATGCAATGGCAGGCTTATGGTGTGTAAATATCGGTCATGGGAGAGAGGAATTAGCAGAAGCTGCATATGAGCAATTAAAAAAATTAGCATATTTTCCGCTAACGCATAGTCATACTCCAGCTATTGAACTTTCTGAAAAATTAAATTCATTGCTTGGCGGGGATTATGTTATCTTCTTTTCGAATAGTGGATCTGAAGCAAATGAAGTAGCCTTCAAAATTGCTCGACAATATCATCAACAAACAGGAGAACATAATCGTTTCAAGATCATTTCAAGATATCGAGCATATCATGGAAACACTGCGGGGGCATTAGCTGCAACTGGTCAGGCACAACGTAAGTATCGATACGAACCATTGGCCCCTGGTTTTATTCATGTTCCACCACCTGATTCCTATAGAAAACCAGAGGACCCATCGTGTCCCCCTCGGGAGTTACCTTCCGTACAAACCATTGAACAGGTGATGACATGGGAATTAAATGAAACGGTTGCAGCGGTCATTATGGAACCAGTTATTACTGGAGGTGGCATTTTAATGCCTCCTGAACAGTACATGAGAGGTGTAAAAGAGGTATGTGAAGAAAGTGGTGCCCTCTTAATTGTTGATGAAGTTATTTGTGGTTTTGGCCGAACGGGTGAGGCTTTTGGATTTCAGAACTATGGTGTACAGCCTGATATCATCACCATGGCAAAGGGAATTACCAGTGCTTATCTACCTTTATCTGCAACGGCTGTTAAAAAAGAGATTTACGAAGCATTTAGAGGAACGGATGAATATGATTATCTTCGGCACGTAAATACATTTGGGGGGAACCCAGCCGCTTGCGCATTAGCATTAAAAAATCTCGAAATTATGGAAAGAGAAAAGCTTTTTTCCCGTTCAAAGGAAATAGGAACAAATACGTTAAGCGCTTTGAAGACAAAACTGCAACACCATCCACTAGTAGGAGATATAAGAGGGAAAGGATTATTAATTGGGATAGAGCTTATTTCTGATAAAAGCACTAAAACACCGCTTGAAGTTTCTTATGTGAATCAGGTAATCTCAGGATGTAAAGAAAAAGGACTTATCGTAGGTAAAAATGGAGCAACCGTAGCTGGCTATAATAATGTTCTAACCTTGTCTCCACCACTAAGTATAGAATTAGAGGATGTTCAATTTATGATTGAAACAATTGTTGAGGAAATAAATAAATTGCACGTATAAGATATGAAGGAGGACAGACTCGGGAATAGTGGTCTGTCTTTTTTTATTTTAAGATAAATGATTTGCAAGATTAGGTTATTGCTATTAGTAAAAAACTAGATCTTTTCAGAAATTTTACAGATCCGTTTTAAGCGAAGAAACCGTGTTAGATTATATAACACGGTCATTGCATGAACCTTTTATCCCATTTATACTTTGTTATAACAAAAGCATTCAATTTTTCAACTCCATAAAGGTTCTCTATGAATTTGAGAACGAAAAAGCTGCCTAGGGTTCCGTTGGATTTACCAAGCTGGTCCGAGAGGGAGCGTATAGAAATAACCTGTTTCTATATACACGGAAGGACAAAAGCCTGGGAGACGACCTCTCCAAGGCTTTTTATTTTTCCTCTTATTATAATTTGAAAATTCCCAATATTTAATAAATTAACAGGAAAGGAGATCTGAAGTATTTATAGCTCTACCAAAATAAAAAAAACAGGAGTGAGAAGCATGAAAAAACAATTTAACATACTTTTGTCAGTATTGTTTGTCTTTTTATTAGCAGCTTGCGGAAATTCAAGTGAAGAGGCAAGTGGAAGTAGCTCTAAAAGTGAACCAATAAAAATTGGGTTCAGTGCATTACCTAGCTGGTACTTATGGCATCTAGTCGAAGAAAAAGGATTCTTTGAAAAACATGGAGTTGAGGTTGAATTAGTTTATTTTCCGGTTTATGCTGATTCATTATCCGCCTTAAACACTGGAGAAATTGATGGAAACAGCCAAGCGCTTATTGACACTATTGCCCCACTTGAAAACGGTATTGAACTTAAATCAGTTTTTATAACAGATAACTCAAACGGTGGAGATGGCCTAGTAGCAACAAAGGATATTCAATCTGTTGAAGATTTAAAAGGTAAGAAAGTTGGAACAGAAATTGGTACGATTGAGCATTTCTTTATGTTAACAGCACTTGAACAGGCTGGCTTAAAGGAATCTGATGTGAATTTTACTAACCTTACTGTTCAAGATGCAGGGACAACATTTATTGCTGGAAATTTAGATGCAGCTGGATTATGGGAGCCATTCCTTAGTACTGCTGAATCAGAAGGAAATGGACATAAATTAATTACCTCAGCAGAATTCCCGGGTCTTATTGCAGATCTCTTTGTAGTTCGCAAGGAAATCGCAGAAAACCGTCAAGAAGATCTTGAAAAAATAACTGCTGCTTGGTTTGAAGCAGTAAACTATTATTCAGAAAATGAAGAAGAATCACTTGAAATTATTGCTGAAGCCGCCGGTATTACGGTTGATGAACTTGCTATTGGAATGGAAGGGTTTGAATTATTCACACCTGAGCAAAACGTTGCTGCTTTTGAAAAATCAGATAGCTATAAATCTATTGAATATACGGCCGAGGAAAATGCAAAATTCCTTCAAAAATTAGAGTTTATAAAAGAGATTCCAGATATGACATTATTACTTGACTCTAGTTTTATTGAAAATAGTCATGAGTAGAACCGGAAAGAGGTGACAAACATGGAGGCTGCAAAAAAGAAAGGTTACTTGAGAACATTATTTCGAATTCATGAGGAAATTCCGAAGTCTTGGTATTTAGTCGGAATAGGATCCGCATTTATAGGACTGTTTCTAATTTGGTATCTATTGAGCATAATGGGGGTTGTAAAGGAAGTGTTTCTACCTTCACCATTTGTCGTGATTGAATCGCTCTTTATGTCCCTTGCTGATTCTGATTTTTGGAATCAAATAGGCATTAGTGTTTACCGTGTTTTTATGGGATTTTTATTAGCTTGTATCATAGGTGTTCCACTAGGAATTTTTGCTGGGACGTTTAAAATCGCAGAATCGATTGTTGTACCTATGTCTGAATTTATCCGGTATATGCCGGCAGCAGCATTTATTCCACTTATTATGGTATGGGCTGGGATCGGTGAAACTGCAAAAATTCTTGTTATTTTTATAGGATGTTTCTTCCAATTGTTGCTAATGGTAGCCGAAGACACTAGCAGAGTGAATAAAGATTTGTTATCCGCATCTTACACATTAGGAGCAAAACGAGGTCAGGTCATTTCGAAAGTGATCATACCAGCGATTTTACCAAAGTTAATGGTAACAATGCGTCTTATTATGGGATGGGCTTGGACGTACTTAGTTGTAGCAGAGCTTGTAGCAGCAAACAGTGGCCTTGGATATACGATTATGAAGGCACAGCGTTTTTTAGATACAGAGTTAATTTTTGTTGGAATTATTGTTATTGGATTATTAGGTTTAGTTATTGATCGTTGCTTTGCACTTTTAACGAAAAAATTATTCCCTTGGGCAGAAGGAGGACAATAGAATGTTAAATGCAGTAAAACAAGCAGAGCCACTTCTACAATCGGAATTAGAGATTAGTATAAACGGACTATCAAAGGTGTATCAAACAAAAGCAGGAAGCTTTCAAGCACTAGAAGATGTGTCAATGTATGTGAAAAATGAGGAGTTTGTTTCCATACTAGGTCCTTCTGGTTGTGGTAAATCTACAATTCTACGGATATTAGCAGGATTAGAAGATTCTACGAGTGGAAGTGTAAAGGTTTCAGATCAAGAAGTAGTAGGACCTAGTGTAAACAGGGGTATGGTGTTTCAATCTTACACACTATTTCCATGGTTAAATGTTCGTGACAATATTGAATTTGGTCTAAAACTAAAGGGAATGGGTTCAAAAGAACGAAAGGAAATTTCTGATCGGTATTTGGAATTAGTAGGTCTTGAGCGGTTTGCTGAATCATATGGAAAAGAACTTTCGGGAGGTATGAAGCAAAGGGTGGCAATTGCTAGATCATTAGCTAATAATCCAGAGGTTTTGTTAATGGATGAGCCGTTTGGTGCACTCGACGCACAAACAAAGCAATCGATGCAGCAGTTATTGCTTGATATTTGGAAAAAGGAAAAGACCACAATTGTTTTTATTACACATGATATTGATGAAGCTATTTTCTTATCGCAACGAATTTACGTAATGCAAGCAAGACCAGGGAAAATTATCGAGGAAATTGACGCAGACCTTCACCTGTTTCAAGATGGTGACTTGGTGGAAGTTGATCAATTTATGAAGCTGAAGAAGCATATTGTCTCGTTATTAAAGCATTAAATGGTCACATTTTACATGGTGTGGTAAAAGGCAGTGGTGCTTAGCTACTGCCTTTATTGTTGCAGAATATCTACAATAGCAGGGGGATTTTTAGATTTATCTTTGATAAAAGGAATTTAATTCTTCTATAACGATTTCATTTTTAGGAGGGCTCAAGGATGAGCATCAGAACAAAACTACTATTTGGATTTACAGCTGTACTTACAGCGGCCCTTATTGCATTTATTATCATTTATTTTTCCCTTCAACACGTAATGAACTCGTACGAAACACTAGCAGAACAAGAAGTAAAAAAGCTTGAGCTAGCTCATGATATTCAGTTTGATGATTTAACTCTTACAGATTCCGTTAGAGGCATTATTATTGAGCCGTCAAATCAGGCTGAGCTTGATCGATACAATGAATATGCAGTGAAAATAGAGGAACACATTAATGAGGTTATTCCACTTTTAGATAATGAAGAAACAATACAAATTTTTCATAACCTTGAACTACATAATCAGGAGCTAATTGATCTTGAAACACAAATGATGGAGCTTGCTGCAACAGATGAGGAAAAAACTCTCGAGCTATTTAATGGTAAATATGCTGAGGTGAGAGAGATCTTTAGCAGTCAATTAGAACACTTTAAAGAAATACAAACAGAGTTGATCTCCACGAAAGTACAGCAGGAGGCTGACACAATGGATCGACAAGCACTTTTTGGACTATGTGCTTTTGTTATCGCCATCATCATAGGATTCTTAATTGCTGTTATTGTCTCGAGAAATACTACAAAACCATTAACTCAAGTAGTACAAAAACTTGAAGAATTGTCTAACAATGAAGGAGATTTAACAGCACGACTTGAGGTGAAGAGTAAAGACGAGGTGGGTCAGCTAGCTCATGCATTTAATAAGATGCTGGACAATATTCAGCAGTTAATGAAGCTCGTACAAAAAACAACTGTTGAAGTAGCAGCTTCATCTGACGAACTTTCTGCTAGTGCGGAACAAAATGCCGCTGCTTCTAACCAGTTAACAAATGCAATGCAGGAAATTTCTGTTGTTGGTGAAAGACAAGTGAAGGATTCTGAAGAGGGTGTTACCAAAATGTCCAACGTTTCTTCGGGGGCATTGCAAATTGCTGATTTTTCACTGTCTGTTTATGATTCAGCAAAAGATACATCAAGTGCTGCGCAAAACGGAAACCTTGCTATCCATCAATCAAGAGAACAAATGAACTTCATTCAAAAAACAGTCAGTGAAGCAAATGAAAAAACAAAGGAATTAGGAAATTTAACGAAGCAAATTGGACAAATATCAGATGTGATTACAGGAATTTCAGATCAAACAAATTTACTAGCCTTAAATGCAACAATTGAGGCTGCTCGTGCCGGAGAACAAGGAAAAGGCTTCGCTGTCGTTGCTGGAGAGGTTCGCAAGTTAGCAGAGGAATCGAAAAAATCTGCTAGTCAAATTACAATTATTATTCAAAAAATACAAGAGAGTACAGAAGTAGTAATAGATTATATGCTTAATGGTCAGAAGGAAGTAGATTCAGGATTGATTGCTGTTAATGAAGCAAGTGAAGCTTTTGAAAAAATATCAAAAGAAATTGAGAATGTCACACTACAAGTAGAAAGTATCTCTGCTTTGGCAGAAGAAATGTCAGCAGAAGCAAACGATAGCATGTTATCGATTGAGGGATTATCTGAACTGACCAAACAAGCTTCGGCGACGATTCAAAATGTAGCCGCGTCATCAGAGGAGCAACTTGCTTCCATTGAGGAAATTACATCTTCAGCAGAAAATCTAGCAACAATGGCTGAAACACTACAGATTACGGTGGGAAGGTTTAAAGTTTAGGTGAAATAGTTTGTCACAAAATCTAACACACTATTTGAACTGTTAGATTTTGCGACATTATAATGGAACACAAGTAAAAATGTTATTTATCGCTTTAAAGTATAGTAGTGAAATTGTGGTTTATATGGTCTGAATATTCAGAAAAAGAGAGAGGGAAAAAGCATGACACAAACAACTGAATTCAAAAAGTCTCTAAATTTATTTGGTGTTGTTTTCCTTGGACTTGCCTGGATGACACCAATGATCTTTTTTACCGTGTACGGTGTTGCGTTTGAAGCAGCGGGTGGAATGCTTGCTGCTGCTTATGTTGTAGCATTTATAGCGATTTTTTTTACAGCATATAGCTATAGCAGAATGGTAAAGGCTTATCCGATTTCGGGCTCAGCCTACACCTATACTAAGAAAGCAATCAATCCAAAGATGGGGTTTCTTGTTGGCTGGGCTCTTTTGCTTGATTATATTGTTTCACCAATTATTGCTTGTTTAACATTTGGCCTATTCTTAAATGCACAGTTTCCGAGTATACCAGTTTATGTATGGATTATCTTGTTAAATGTCATTTTGGCATTTGTGAATATTATTGGGATTAAATCAGTAGCAAGAGTAAGTGGGTTTTCTGTTATTTTTCAGATCCTCTTTATTATCTTCTTTTGTGCCTTTGTAACAAAGGATATTCTTGTTGGCGGAGACGGATCAGGTTTATTTTCCTTTCAACCGTTCTTTTCTAGTGACTTTTCCGTTTCAACGATTTTCTCAGGAGCAGCTCTTATCTGCTTTTGTTTTTTAGGATTTGATGCAGTAACCACAATGGCAGAGGAAACAGTTAATCCTCGTAAAACAATACCTAAAGCAATTTTCCTAATAGTTATTATTGCTGCAGTGTTATACATTTCTATCTCTTATTTAACACAACTAGCCTATCCTAACTTTACGTTTGAAAATGGTGATACAGCTTCTTTTGAGCTTATTCAAATGGTTGGTGGAAATCTATTAAGTGCCCTTTTTACAACCGTATTAATTGTGGCAACCTTTACTCAAGGAGTTTCATCTGTTACAAGTGTAACGAGGTTTTTATTTGCATTAGGGAGAGAGTCAATCTTGCCGAACAAAGTGTTTGGTTATTTACACCCTAAATATAAAACACCCGTGATTAACATTATCTTTGTGACAATCATTTCATTTTTCTCCATAGCTATTGATTTAGATACAGCTGTAACATTTGTTAGCTTTGGTGCCCTTACGGCATTTACGTTCGTCAATTTATCTGTTATTTCACATTATTATGTAAAAAGTAAAATGCGGTCTGCTAAACAAACTTTTCTTTATCTCATTTTTCCTTTCGTCGGTGCTTGTTTTATTGGATGGTTATTAACTTTGTTAGAAGCACAAACACTCTTAATTGGAATTGCTTGGATTGTAATAGGATTTATTTACATTGGAATCCGAACAAGCATGTTTAAAAAGCCGATTTCTACTTTAAAGGAAGGAAAGGTAGCAATCGAAAATAGATAATTTTCAAAAAGTGTGTTAGAAAATCTGACATAGTGTTTGGAAGGTTGTAATAGGGTGGTCTATAATAAATTTACAGAACAAATTAAATAAAGCTTCTCAGATGAGAAGGAAAAAGCTGTCTAGGGTTCCGTTCTTGTTGCGAATATCCCCTCATTCAATACAAGGAGTCTGGTCCGAGAGAGAGCGTATAGCTGATACCGCATGTTAGCTATATACACGGAGGGATAAAAGCCTGGGAGACGAAAATCTCCCAGGCTTTTATCTTTTTTATTTTCTCTACTCGATATTATTCAAAGGAGGAATTCTTTATGATAAATAGCATTTGGAATAAAACAATCCCAGCTGGTGGGAAATGGTCAGGAACAATCGGAAAAGGGAAACTTGTAAAATTTACAGCTTTAGGTAAGGGGGCAAATCTTTCAACAATCATGTATCATGCAAATCAGTTAACAGAGCGTTATAACATGCCGGATACATTAAAAGCTCAACATACTTCTCACCTAACAAAAGGTCATGTGCTAATGAGTGATAACGGGCGGGTGTTAACGAGTATAGTGGAGGATAGTCTAGGCTGGCATGACAGTATTTCAGGATATACGTCACGTAAGGAAACAGATGAGAAATACGGGATCACAACCTATCAAGAGCTTAGGAATAATTGGTTAAGAAGCGGCGAAGAAAATTTTGCTGTAGAGCTTGTTAGAAATGGATTAGGTGTACGTGATATTGTTCCGGTATTAAACCTATTTTCAAAGGTATTTTGTGATGAAAATGGCGATATGCACTATGTTGAGGATCATTGCCAAGAAGGAGCAACTGTGACATTAAGAACCGAGATGGATACATTATTCATTTTCTCGAATACACCAAATCCATTAGATCCTCGTAACGAATATCCTTCAGTACCAATTCAAATAGAAGTATTCAATGCAGAGCCAGTTAAAGATGATGATGTGTGTGTGAACTTCCGTCCGGAAAACAGGAGAGCTTTTGAAAATACATGGGAATACCACACACTACTTAGTGATTCAAAATCAGTTGTACTGAAATAAAAGAGATGTCGAAGATGATTTTATAAGGAGGAGAAAACATGGCGGTTTTAAATTATACAGAAAGCTCACGAAAAGTAGAAGAAGCAATTTATGATAGAGTGATTCCTTCTGGAGAAGGCTGGATGCATGAGCTAGAGCCTGGTCAGGTTTTAAGAATAGTAGATTTAGAGGGAAATCAAGCAGCGGATACCCTGTTCTATCATGCTGAAGACCCAGAAGATCATTACAGTGCAGTCGCGACGATGCTAGGTCAAAAAAATATTTATCTATCAACAGGAACGGTTTTACGTTCTGAATCAAATAAAGAGCTTCTTAAAATTGTGGCTGATACTTGTGGGCGTCATGATACATTGGGAGGAGCTTGTTCAGCACAAAGTAATACAGTGCGATATGCACATGATACATTGCCAATGCATAATTGCCGAGATACGTTTATGCTTCAGCTTTCCAAGTACGATGAAAGATATACGAAGCGTGATCTAGCACCTAATATTAACTTCTTCATGAATGTACCAGTAACATCTGATGGCGGTCTAACATTCGCAGACGGTGTATCAGCACCTGGTCGTTATGTAGAGGTGCAATCAATTGTAAAGACTGTTGCGTTAATTAGTAATTGTCCTCAACTAAACAATCCATGTAATGCGTATAATCCTACGCCTGTACGTGTGTTAATTTGGGATAAATAAACAGAATCTTTCGAATATAACATCATCATAGAACTTTAGTAAGGAGAGGTTTTCATGTTTAAAAAAGTACTCATCGCCAATCGCGGTGCCATTGCAGTAAGAATTGAACGGACACTAAAAAAGCTAGGCATTCAATCGGTAGCGGTCTATACGAAAGCTGATCAAGACAGCCTGCATGTTGATTATGCTGACGAAGCAGTTCTCATTGGAGAGGGAGCGGCAAAGGACAGCTATTTAAATGCTGAACTTATTCTTAATACAGCTATTGAAACAGGAGCAGAAGCAATTCATCCTGGATATGGCTTTTTAAGTGAAAATGCCGACTTTGCTAGAGCGTGTCAAGAAAAGGGGATTGCCTTTATTGGTCCTACCCCAGAGCAAATGGAGATGTTTGGTCTAAAGCACTCGGCACGTGACATTGCTGAAAATGCTGGCGTACCAATGTTATCTGGAACTGATTTAATTGACTCTCTTGATACAGCATTAAATCACGCAAGTAAAATTGGCTACCCCGTCATTTTAAAAAGTACAGCAGGCGGTGGAGGAATTGGAATGCGTGTTTGTGACAATGAAGATGCGCTTCTGGCAGCCTATGAGGGTGTTCGTCATTTAGCGGAAACGAATTTTAACAATGCTGGATTATTTTTGGAGAAATACATTGAGAAAGCACGACATGTTGAGGTGCAAATCTTTGGTAATCGTTTTGGGGAGGTAGTGACATTAGGAGAGCGTGATTGCTCGATTCAACGTCGTAACCAAAAGGTTATTGAAGAAAGCCCAGCTCCTAAGCTTTCAGAAGATGTTCGCCAAAAGATGTTTGCTGCTGCAAAGAGTTTAGCCGAAGAGGTAGGCTATCGTAGTGCTGGAACGGTTGAGTTTTTATATGACCCTGAAAGCTGTGGTTTTTACTTCTTAGAGGTAAATACACGCTTACAGGTTGAACATGGAGTAACAGAAGAGGTATTAGGCTTAGATTTAGTAGAGTGGATGGTAAAGGAAGCAGCAGATGAATTGAAAAACTTACACACTCTCGTTTCTAAACCGAAAGGACATAGTATCCAAGCACGAATATATGCAGAAGATTGTTTTCATGAGTTCCGTCCAAGTGCAGGGCAGTTAGACCATGTAATTTTATCAGATCTTGCTCGCAATGAAACATGGATCCGTGACGGAATAACTGTTACATCTCTTTATGATCCAATGCTTGCAAAAATCATCGTTCATGGTGAAGACAGACAAGATGCAATAGGTAAGTTAATTCAGGCTTTAAGTGAAACCCGAATGTATGGAATCACAACGAATCTTCAGTATTTACAAGCATTGTTACATGAAGAGGAGTGTGTCGCAGGCAATGTGTACACCAGAATGCTAAACAGCTTTGAAGCAGTTGAAAATGCACTTGAAGTACTAGATGGCGGGGTACAAACAACAATTCAAGATTGGCCTGGACGAAAAGGGTATTGGGATGTTGGAGTACCACCTTGTGGACCGATGGATCCTTTATCCTTTCGAATTGGTAATAAGCTTTTAGGAAATAACGACGATGCACCAGGCTTGGAATTTACATTACGAGGAGGATCTTATCAATTCCGAAATGAGATGTGGTTCTGTTTAACCGGTGCTGATATGGAAGCGAAGCTAGATGGTGAAGATGTTTCCTTATATAAACCGATCTTTGCCGAAAAGGATCAGATCTTATCTTTTGGTGAAGCAAAGGTTGGAATGAGAGCTTATATGCTAGTAGCAGGCGGATTCGATATGCCGAAAATTTTAGGCAGCTCTTCTACATTTACACTTGGAAACTTTGGTGGACATGGTGGTAGAGCGCTTCGCACAGGTGATGTTCTTTCTGTGCATAACGATGTTATTCCACCAACTACAAATGCGCTTCCAATGGTACATCAACCAATAGTTAACAACACATGGACAATTGGAGTTATTCCAGGTCCGCATTGTACAGAGGAATTTTTAGAGGCTGATTATTTAACACAACTTACTGAAACAAAATGGGAAATTCATTTTAACAGTTCACGCACAGGAGTCCGTTTAGTTGGTCCTAAACCACTTTGGACACGTGAAGACGGTGGAGAAGCAGGTCTGCACCCATCGAACATTCATGACAATGCATACGCAATCGGGACACTTGACTTAACTGGTGATATGCCAATTTTACTTGGCCCTGATGGTCCGAGTCTTGGTGGATTTGTTTGCCCTGTTACTACTGCTTCAGCAGAGTTTTGGAAAATTGGTCAGCTACATCCTGGTGATACGGTTCAATTTAAATTAATTACTTTAGAAGAAGCAGCTCGTTTGCGAAAGCTACAGGATGGAAATCTTCATGCAATCGGAGAAGCTAATTTCACTCAGTTGAGTGAAGTTCAGCTTGCTGAGCCTGAAGTTGAAATGACACCTGCTTACCCTATTTTAGCATCCGAAAAGGATAGAAACATTCCAATTACGATTCGCTGCAGTGGAGATGAAAATCTCCTTGTAGAATATGGAGATATGGAGCTTGATTTACAATTACGATTTCAAGCACATGTCTTAATGGATGCTATTCAGAAGAGTGAGGATTTTCCTGTGTTGGATTTAACACCAGGAATTCGTTCATTACAAATTCATATTGACGCTTCAAAAATAACGATAAAAGAAGCAGTGGAAAAAGTAGTAGAAATTGATCGCAACTTACCACCACTCGAATCGATTCAGGTGCCATCACGAATTGTGCGCCTACCATTATCTTGGAATGATCCATCAGTACAATTAGCTACAGAGCGCTATCAGCAAAATGTTCGACAAGATGCACCTTGGTGTCCGGATAACCTTGAATTCATTCGACGAATAAATGGTTTAGAAAGTATCGAAGATGTGAAAAATGTTGTTTTTGATGCTAATTACCTTGTTCTTGGATTAGGAGATGTTTATTTAGGAGCCCCTGTGGCAACGCCGATTGATCCACGACACCGATTAGTTACAACGAAGTACAACCCAGCTCGAACGTGGACACCAGAAAACGCTGTTGGAATTGGCGGAGCATATATGTGTGTATATGGTATGGAAGGACCTGGTGGCTATCAATTTGTTGGTCGTACGATTCAAATGTGGAATAAGCTTCGTTCAACTGAGAGCTTTGAACCAGGTAAACCATGGTTATTACGTTTCTTTGATCAAATTCAATTTTATCCAGTTGAAGCCGATGAATTGCTACAACTTCGTGAAGATGTACTTCGTGGTCGTTTTGAAGTTGATATTACCGAAACAACATTCGATCTCGGGGAATACTTGAAGTTCCAAGATGAAATAAAAGAAAGTGCAGAGAAGTTTAAACAACGTCAACAAGCAGCCTTCCATGCAGAACGTGAAAGATGGAAGGAGCAAGGAATTGCAGAGCATGTTTCAGAAGAAAATTCAATGGGTTCGATTGAAGAGGATGAACTTCCAGAAGGCTCAATCCCTGTTAATTGTTCAATGCCTGGTAGTGTGTGGAAAGTCCTTGTTGCTCCAGGCCAGCAGGTGAAAAAAGGCGATGTCCTTATTATAGAAGAAAGTATGAAAATGGAATTTCCTCAGGCAGCTCCTTGTGATGGAGAAATTGCTGAAGTATATGTAAAACCTGGAGATTCAGTTCATGCAGGTCAATTGATTGTCAGTATCTTTGAAGAAAAAAAGGTAGGTGTTGCACAATGAATAAGATAGAAATTCCTGTGAAATTAACACTTAGCTGGTTACGTAAACAATATGAAACGAGAGCATTGAAGCCGGAAGAAGTTATTGAAGAAATCATTCAACGTTCCCGTGATGATGAGGAAATGAACATTTGGATTACAGCACCTCAAATGGAACATATTCAGCCTTATCTTGACCGTCTTTCAGAGCTTGATTTTGAATCATCACCACTATGGGGGATTCCGTTTGCTATTAAAGATAATATTGACCTAGCAAATGTACCAACAACAGCCGGTTGTGCAGAATATAGTTATACACCTTCGGAACATGCTTCTGTCGTTGAGAGGTTACTAGCAGCAGGAGCTATTCCGGTCGGGAAAACAAATTTAGATCAATTTGCTACAGGGTTAGTAGGAACGCGAAGCCCTTATGGGGAAACACATAATTCGCTTCGTCCAGAGCTGATAAGCGGTGGCTCCAGCTCTGGATCTGCTATTTCAGTTGCAAGAGGGCAGGTTGCTTTCTCTCTGGGTACAGATACAGCTGGTTCTGGTCGTGTGCCTGCTGCACTGAATGATTTAGTAGGTTTAAAGCCGAGCCTAGGAGCATGGCCGACAAAGGGTGTTGTGCCAGCATGTGCCAGTCTTGATTGTGTTACAGTATTTTCACATAGTTTAGAAGAAGCGTATAAAGTTGATGCTGTTGCTAGAGGTTTAGATCAAGAAGATCCTTGGTCACGTGATCTTGCTATTCCACAAGCTAAGCTTCCTAAAAAATTCTGTTTACCAAAAGATGATTTAACGTTTTATGGTCCTTTTGCTGAGGAATATAAAAAAGCCTGGGATGGGGCAGTCCAACAAATTAAACAATTAAAAATCGAAATTGAATACATTGACTATCAATTCTTTGCACAAGCAGCAGCGATCCTATATGACGGCCCGTTTGTCGCGGAACGATGGGCTGATCTAGGTGACTTTATTAATGATCATCCAGGAGCAACCTTCCCAGTAACGGAAAAAGTCCTTCGTTCTGGTTCAGAACCAAAATATGATGCTGCATCTGTATTTCACTCAATGCACAAGTTACAAGAATTTAAATTAAAAGCTAGCAAGCTACTACAGGACGCTGTTCTTGTTACGCCAACTGCAGGTGGAACATGGACTCGAGATCAAGTCCGTGAAGATCCAATTAAAACAAATAGTGATATGGGGCTATATACAAATCATTGTAATTTATTAGATTTGTGTGCGGTTGCCGTGCAAGCCGGAGAGGCAGCGGCAAACCTGCCTTTTGGAATTACATTCTTTGCTTTATCTCAGAACGAAGGGTTAATTGCAGGAGCTGCTGAGGCATTCGTTAATAATAAAACAGCAAAACAAGAGACCACTCTAGTTGCGGTATGTGGTTTGCATATGAGAGGCTTCCCTTTAGAAAAGCAAATGCTTGAGTTTGGTGCATCCTTTATTCGCGAGGATGTGACAGCTGAAAAATATCAATTTGTGAAACTTTCAACTGAGCCAGCCAAACCAGGATTGATTAAGAAACAAACAGGTGGAAAAGCAATTGAGCTAGAAATCTGGGAAATGCCACTTTCCTCGTTTGGTGCTTTTGCAGCATTAATTCCCGCGCCACTTGGAATTGGGAAAGTTGAGTTAAAAAATGGTGAAGAAGTACCAGGGTTTATCTGTGAAGGATACGCATCTGAAGAAGCAGAAGATATTTCAGATGCAGGAAGCTGGAGGAAAATTCTGTTAGAAATTTAATGCTTAGTAATAAACCCTTGCTTGAAGTGTTCAAGCAAGGGTTTTTATTTTAGTTAAAGTCAACGTTGCACATTTTAGCCCAGAAAAACATATAAAAATACAGTTACTTAATAAAGTGCTCTTATCAGAAATAGTTCCTATTGCATCGGTAGAATAGAGTTTTGGTAAGTTGTTAAAAATGGAGGGCTAAAAATGAAAAAGGCTAAAGAATTACTACATTTACCTATCATTAGTATTTCCGAAGGAAAGCAGCTAGGAATGATTAAAGATTTGATTATTAATCCTGATGAAAAATCAGTAAATTATTTAATCATAGGACAGGATGATTGGCAGGTAAGCCTTGATGCACTTTCGTATGACAATGTTGTTGGAGTTGGAGATTCTGCAGTTATGATCGAACAGAAAAATTCTATTTTAGGGTTAGAAGAAATTCCTTTTTTAAATAAAATGGTTCCATTAATTGGTTCTCAGGTTATTACAAAAGGCGGGGAACACTCGGGGGTTATATCTGATTATTATTTTAATGAGGAAAATGGACATTTAGAGAGTTTACTCATCCATTCAGCTAACAATAAATTTTTCTTACCAATTGAAAATGTACTATTCCTTGGTAAAGAACGGGTTATAACAAATGAATCACTATCAGAAATGATTCCAATTTTAGAATCGGATGAACAATTGGGGGGGAAGGCAGGGAACAAAAGCAATAAAAAAGATGCCTTAAAAGGTATGTTAAATGAATTAATACTAAACGAATTACCAAAGTTGAGTAAAGTGAATAATGAGAAAGATCCTGATTCTGAAACTTAACAATCAGAATTAATGTGTGTATTTCGCCTTTTGAGTTGCTCTAAATTTTGTTATTAAATGAAAGTTGATAAACCGAGATCCTTCTCAGTTCGTTTACTGAGGAGGGTTGCTTAAGTTTTTTACGCCTTCCATCATTCATAAGCTATAATTGAAAAAGAAGGACTTTTTATAACAAACTTGAAGTATTTAATTAAGAAAATTTAATTCCATACAAAGAGGTGCTCTAGTGAAGAAAAAAGTTGTGATATATAGAGAAGTTCCTGAAAAAGTTATAAATACGTTAAAGGAAAAGTTTGAAGTGAGCTATTTCAAAAATTTACATACTAATAATTATGATGAATTTATAAATGAACTTCATAATGCAAATGGGTTACTAGGAGCCAGCATGAAAATGGATAAAGAACTGTTAGATCACGCGCCACATTTAACCGTTATCTCTAATATTTCGGTTGGCTATGATAATCTCAACCTAGAAGAGTTAAAGAACAGAGGTATTATAGCAACTAATACACCAGGAGTCTTAAACGATACTACAGCTGATACAATCTTTGGTTTACTTCTCGCAACCGCTAGAAGAATGACGGAGCTTGATTTTTATGTGAAATCTGGTAATTGGAATGGAAGTAAAAATGAAGATTTATTTGGTGTAGATGTTCACCATAAAAAGTTAGGTATTATCGGAATGGGAAGTATCGGACAAGCCATTGCAAAGCGAGCTCATTTTGGTTTTGATATGGAAATTCTATATTACAATCGTTCAAGAAAAAAAGAAGCCGAAGAATCATTTGGTGCTATTTATTGCTCGCTAGATGAGTTGCTTACTCAATCTGACTTTGTTTGCCTTATGATCCCACATACCCCTGAGACAGAAAAGATGATTGGTGAACGAGAATTCCAATTAATGAAGAATTCAGCGATTTTCATTAATGGCTCAAGAGGGAAAAATGTTGATGAGCAAGCGTTAATTAAAGCTTTACAACAAAAGTGGATATTACGTGCTGGTCTAGATGTATTTGAACATGAACCAGTAGAAAAGGATAACCCATTACTAACCCTGCCGAATGTTGTAACATTGCCGCATATCGGATCTACTACAAAAGAAACAAGAGAAAAAATGGCTACGTTAGCAGCTGAAAATCTGGCAAAAGCATTAGAAGGAGAGACTCCTCCTAACTTAATTAGGTAGTTCAAAGGGACAGGTCTAAGATCTGTTCCTTTTCTAAGTTTACTTTTTAAAATTTTTCCCTAGAATATCAATAGGTATATTCGAAAGGAGAACCAGTTCTTATGGAGCTATTGCAAATAAATCACATCTTCCTTTACATCATCTTAGCGTTTGTTGTTTCAAACCTACCCTTTATTGGCCGTTATGTTTCCATTGTGAACACAATGATACATGAAAATGGTCATGCACTTGCAGCGCTGCTTCTTAATGGAAAGGTGTACTCCATTAAGTTATTTCACAATACTTCTGGTGAGGCAGTTACTGGACAAAAAGGATGGTTTTCAAGTGTTGTGATTTCTTATGCTGGCTACACGTTCTCTTCCATTACTGTATATGTTTGTTTTATGCTGATTTCTAAAGGGCAGAGTCTTTTCATTTTATATGGATTTGTTTTTCTTGCTGTTCTGAATTTATTGTTATGGATTCGGAACGTCTATGGAGCATTGTGGCTTATCACGTTTATCATGATGTGTGGATGGATTATTTATAGTGATAAAACTGAGGTGCAAATCTTCTTAGCCTATTTTTTGTCTTCAATTTTATTAACACAATCCGTTTCATCTGCTTTGCAAATATTTATGATAAGTCTTATTCGGAGAAAGGCTGCTGGAGATGCAACAAGTTTAGCAAGCTACACAAAAATTCCTGCTGTATTATGGGGCTTTCTGTTTTTTCTACAGGCAATCTATGTTGCAATCATTTCGATTAAAGATCATTTTTATTCATAAAACGAGATCTAAAAAGATCTCGTCTATTACTTGAAACCGCTATATTTCGTTAAGTTAGGATTTTGGTATTTTTGAAGAGTGTTTTTTAACATGGCTTTATAAACTTCTTTTAGAGCCAGAGATTTTTTCTCTGTGTTGATTTCATTATCTAACTTAGTGTTTTGAACGTTATTTTTTATTGGTGGCTCATTAAAACTGGGTAAAACTGACTTAAAATCATCCGTATAGGCAATAATCTCCCCCCATGCCAGAAAGTCTTCATCAGATATTTTCCATGTATGATTTCCTGAATCATGTCTAATGACAACAAAGTCATCCTTAGTTGTTGTAAAGATTTTATAGCCATTTTTTTTGCAATCTTCAATAAAAAAGTAATCCTCAGCTCTTGTTCTTTTTTGAAATTGTACCTTGTTATAAACTTCTTTTCTAAAAATAAGAGAAGCTCCCGAAACTGTTTCATCATAAGTGTTCTCTTTGTTTTGAATAAGCATCAGTGCTTTTTTATTTGTAAAATAAACGTAGTATGAACTTTTACCAATAATGAAGACATCATCATTTTCAAATGCTTTCATGGAGTTTAAAAGATAGTTTGGACCATAACAGTCATCATCATCAAATTTTGCAATGTAGTCATAATTTGCTTTTAAAATACCGAAATTAAGACAATCTCCTAATGCAGCTCCTTCATGTAATTGAAACACTCGGACATTTTGGTAATTCGCGGCTTCTTTCTGCCACTTAATAAGATCTAATTCATCTTTATTTAAGATGATAATAAGTTCTTTTTCATCCCATTGCTGTTGTTTATAATTTCTAAAGACATTTTCCATGAACTGATCTCTTATCGTGCAGGTAATAATAGATACTTTCATCCCTATTGCTCCTTTGTCATATTTAGTTAAGTGAAGATGATTTTTTTAGTTAATTTGGTTAGTTTGTTGTAACGATTTAAATTTTCCAGCTTCATCAATTCGCTGAACAAATCATCTCTCTGTTTTTTAGTGAAGCCTACTGCACCCATGATGTTTTTATGTCTAACATCTATTTTTAACAGCAAAGTAATCGTTACAAGGATTTTGATAAACATTTTGTTAAACAATAAGAAGTCTTGCAGGTCATTCTCCAGAAAATTTTTATATTCGATAAGCACTTCGTTCATTTCGTTTAAATTCAATATTTGGCTTAGCTCAATTCCTAAAAAGAGAACATCTATATCAGGATGTTTGGTTAGAAAGAGATGAAAATTATCGATTGCTTCTTGCCAATTATCTGAACTGACAGGATGTTCTTGATGATAGCTAACCACATGTTCACTTGCTAAGTATTCTGCACCTGCTTCATATAGGCGATATCCAAGTTCCCAATCTTCATAGCCATAGCCCACAAAATCCTCATCAAATCCACCTACTTTATCTAGCAAAGCTTTCCTTAAGGAAACATTGCCTGTTAAAAAAGCCATCCAGGGAAATGAAAATCCATCTAAGTTAGGTCCATATTGCTCCAATATAAAGCTAAACCACGAAGATTTTTCAAAGCTTAACATTTTGTAGCTTTTATCATCAAAGTCTTTGTTTTCAAGTAAGGGAAAAGGTGCTGACAATGAGTTTTGGTATTCCAAAAAACGTAAAGAAAGCTTTGGATCATCCTTGATCATTTCCTTGACTTCTTGCACTTGTTCCGGTTGGAAGCTTGGAAAAACACATGAATACAAAGCGTGATAGGACATGGCACCCGTTACAATTAAGTTGTTTTTTTGTTGATGATATTGATAGTGATTTTGAA
The DNA here is from genome assembly GCF_003667825.1 of Metabacillus litoralis. Classification (NCBI taxonomy): domain Bacteria; kingdom Bacillati; phylum Bacillota; class Bacilli; order Caryophanales; family Bacillaceae; genus Metabacillus; species Metabacillus litoralis. The sequence continues at coordinate 341,524 of NZ_CP033043.1, forward strand.
TAAAGCTTGGTTCTACGTACATTTCGGCATCCAGAAAAATTATGACTTTTCCACGTGCATGTTGAATTCCTATATTTCTTACTTTTGCTCGACCGTTATTTGAATTACAACGAATATAGTAAAAATTGTAAGGGGCTTTGTAATTCTCTAAAGTTTCATATGTTTGATCTGTAGAAGCATCATCTATTAAAAAAACCTCTACTTTTGAAAGATCGAAGTGTTGTTTTTCTAAAGAATAAAGAGTAAATAAATTCAATGGATATTTATTGTAAGACGGAATAATAATACTGACTTCAATATCGTTGGGAATCTGAGTGTTTCTTGTTATTAATGAATCATTTGTCATGGAATTGGACATACAGCTGAAACAACCTTTCTCAATGTACTAGGATCGAATCTAATATATAAGATATAGATATTGTTGGGGGATGTATAAGCGGGTATCTATATTTAAACGTAAAATGGTTACTTGTCATTTTAGGAGTAATTATAAATGGAACTTGGTTATTAGGAACATGTTCTTATAAGATTCATAATTTAATATAGAGGTGATGAACATGTCCGAATGGTATGGACTTTTGATTTATATGAATCTTGTTGTGATGTTTTTAGCATATATTTACTTTTATAAAAGACGAAAATTGATTGGTTTTCATTTAGGCATGAATATAGCGATGGTTGCTGGTGGTAGTCTTGCAATTGGAACTGGAGTTATTTTAATAAATCAATTTCCGCTTCATTTCCTGGAAATTACGATTATCGCAACATTAACGGGACTAATAATAGGTAGTTTATTTGGTGGACTTTTTGATTATCAAACGTTATTAACAGGCTTTATAAATGGATTGATGATGGGAATTATGTCTCCTATGATTGGAGCAGCAGCAAGCGGGACAACGTTTATTCTATTTCTTGAATTCTGTATTATTGGAGCATTTGGATTACTTATTCTTTCATCAAAAAATTCTTCATAAGATAGGTGAAAAAGGTTGAACACCATCATGCTGATACTCTTAACAAACTGTCTTATTGCATTATTTGCTTATCGAGTCTTATTTCGTTCTCGTTATCTTTTTAGTGATCGTTTCGGGTTTATCGTCTCTATAACAGGAGGTAATATTGTTAGCCTTGTTATGACTAACAACCTCTTTTATTTATTCTCTAATCATTTTACCGTGATCAGCTTTGTAAATCTTTTAATCGGCGTAGCTATAGGTGTGACAATTGGTTCTTTATTAAACTCGCAAACTCTTATAGCAGGCATTTACAGTGGTGGAACAGGTGCCATAATGGGGACGATGATAGGAGCAGTTTCATTAGATCCATCGATTTGTAGCCTTCCAACACAAATCTATAATCAGCAAGAGCTGGTCCTCTTTTTTGGTCTTTTTGGTTTATTTCTCCATCTTCTAACAACCCTTCTCTTGCTATTCGCTTTAAAAGTGTAAGACGGGAGAATCCCCTATATACACTTACTCATTTATTAAACTAAAACATAGCAATTTAAAAACTTGAACATAGATTAATATGTAAGAAATTGGATGTAAGAGGTGAAACAATTGAAAACAGGATTACGTCATGATGAGTATGTAAAAAAAATACTGGAGGAAAGACATAGAGAAGAACGTAAAAAGGATCCTATTCACGAAAGTGGTAATCAAATCACTTCACCAGCAGGCTCAACGTCAACGGAGGAGATACGAATATTCAACGAATATATGGAACAAGCCAACTTGTTTAACATCACAAAATCGACACCTAATCAGCGGAAGGCTCTTATGTTAAAACGTTTTTTTAAGATGAAGCGGTATCAGCAAGTTGAAATTTATTCTAGTCATGGAGAAGAAACAGTTCACACGTTAGGTAAAGTTACAGCAATTGGCCGAGATTTTGTCATGCTGACAAATTTAAAGGATCGTATTTGGTTTCCTTATCATGCCATTATATCTGCCAATGTTCCTTCTGGAATACCAAACTATTCAAATAGTCATCAGTCCTACATTTTTGACAACGATTTAAAAAGAAAATTGCTTTATGATTTTGGACAGACTGTTTCCAAACGAGATGCTTTAAAACAACAATTTTATGAAGAAACGTTGCACACAAATTTAAAAGCGTGGAAGGGTATATGGGTGAAAGTCAGTACTCAGGATTGCTCGTATGTGGGTCAAATCATAGATGTACAAGAAAACAATTTATTGCTTTCCTCATTTAATAAAAAGTGGGAGCTTAATTTAGGCACTATTAGTAGGGTGACAAGTTTGCGGCTTCTCTCTTTATTAACTATTTTTACCAAAAAATAGGTGTGTGTTAGAGGCAATTTTATAAGACGGTAATACTATATAACACTAGGTCGAAAGGAGGAAAAAGATGTGAAATATCAGGAGGACAATATATTTAGAGAACTGAAGAAACTTATGGGCGAGGACGTCTTGATTATAACTGAGTCTTCACAGTTAAATTTATTAGGTCAAACATTTCGTCCGATCTTTTGCGGGCCTATAGTAGAAGTAGAGCAAGGTCATGTTACGTTAAGTCCAGTAACTATTAAAATTTTAAATGCACCATTTTTTCAGTTTCCAACTCCATTATCAATTCCACTTGAAAAAATTGCGCAATTTACTCCGAATTTTGATTGTGATGAGAGATTCCCGCTTATTTAAGTAATGCCGAAAGGAGATGATAAAAAAGTGAAGGGTAATTCATTTAATTCAACTCATAATGTCGTTCGTGATCAAGCGATAACTGATTATTTTATAGAAAATATTGGGAATAGAGCTTTTGTTCTTACTCCTTCTTTTCCCTTTATGTTTGTTGGAGAAATTTTAGATGTTATGGAGGATATGGTGTTAATTGATGTAGAAGCTACTCACTTCGCACAACTTGAGAACCGAACATGGTTTATTCATATTCATAATATCGAGGTTTTTTATATTGAACAAGAAGGCGGAGTGGAAATTCCTAGACTAACAGATTAATAGAAAGGAGGAACATTATGTTACGGCAATACCATGTCGTTGCGATACCGATTCGAATTGTAGTCAACAATTTTGGCGACTACAACCCGGATGGAAGGATATACGTATTAAAAGAAAACGTTGATGAAGTAAGAGAATGCGTCCGTAAAAATCCTTTTACCCCTGTGGATTTAGTTCAACCATTAACCATTCGGGCAAATGAAGGTGATGTAGTTGAAATTCTTTTTGAGAATCAACTGCCATTTGCTGCAGGAATGCACTTTCAAGAAGCGGATTATGATGTATTAACCTCTGATGGTGCAAATGTAGGGTTTAACCCAAGTTCTCTGGTAGAGTGCGGGGAGAAGATTCTATATAGAATTCACGCTACAGCTGAGGGGACCTACTTTTTCACCGACTTAGGTAATGTAGCAAGTACTGAAGAAGGTTCAAGCATCCAAGGATTATTTGGTGCATTAATTGTTGAGAAAAGGGGTTCATGGTGGACGGATCCTGTCACGGGTGGGCAAATAAATAGTGGTGTTTTTGCTGATATCCACAATCCATTTTTACCATCATTTAGAGAGTATGCATGGTTTTTTAATGACGAAATGGAAGTGAATGATTTAACAGGAAATAGACCCTTAAATCCAATCACTAATCAGGAATCTGAATCATTTCATGGAGTTAACTTAAGGTATGAACCACTGAGAAATAGATTAAGACTAATTGAAGAAGGTGTAGTCAGTCCAGAACTTGAAGGAGAAGAAGTTCATCATGATTCTTGGGTATTTGGTGATCCAGCTACACCGATATTAAGAGGATATAAAGGAGATCCGGCTATAATAAGGTTAATTCATGGAGCTTCAAAAGAAACACATGTTTTTCATTATCATGTCCATCAATGGCTTCGTGACCCAAGTAACACATTATCCGAAATTGTTGATTCACAAGCAATTAGTCCACAGTCACACTATGATATTAGTCCGCTCTATGGACTAGGGAGTCTTCATGGAGCATTTGGAGATGTGATTATACATTGTCATTTATATCCACACTTTGATGCAGGAATGTGGGGAATTAATCGTATTTTTGACACCTTACAAGATGGTAGTCAGTGTTATCCGAATGGTGTACCTATTGCACCACTGAAACCATTACCTGATCGACCTTGTCCACCGAAGCCTACAAAAGAAAATCCAGGATTCCCGAACTTTATTCCAGGTAAAGTAGGATGTAAAGCACCTCGTCCACCACTTGGGATCGTTGGTGGACGAGAAATGACTGAATTAGAAAAAAATGCAGCTGTTCCCAATGCTAGACCTGGTGCCGTGTTTGTTGATTCGTGTTTGTCTAATCCTGTTGTTGTGGAATATAACGTATCTCTTATTGAGTTACCGATTATTTATAATCGTCAAGGCTGGCATGATCCGAAAGGGAGATTCTATGTACTTGATGAAGATCTGGATGATGTGCTGGCAGGTAGAAAAGAGCCTGAGCCCCTTGTTTTACAAATACCGGCTAGTTCGTGTATCCGAATGAACTTTACAAATCTGTTACCTCACATTCTTGATGGAGATGCATTCCAACTTGTAACAAGAACTTATGAAGTAGGTTTTCATATTCATTTTGTGAAATTTGATGTGTTAGTCACGGATGGTGCAAATGTAGGCTGGAATTATGATAGCTCTGTCCTACCTGGTCAGACAATACGTTATGAATGGTATGCTGATACCGAATTAAAGGCATTCTTTTTCCATGATCATTTGAACGCCACTTCACATGAGCAACACGGGATTTTTGGTGCAGGTATTATTCAGCCTAGGTTTTCGAAATTTTTTGATAGTCGTACAGGAGAAGAAGTGGATCATGGTACACAGGTAACTGTTGTGAATCCTATTATCCCGGATTATCGTGATCAATCACTGTTTGTACAGGATTTTGCTTATCTTTTTGATAAAGATGGATGTCCTATCCAACCACCTGAATTCCCCGGATCACTCGAAGATCCAGGTGTATTTGGGGTTAATTATAAAAACGAGCCATTACAATTCAGATTAGGAAAAGACTGTGATCCAGCCTATTCGTTTAGCTCATATGTTCATGGAGATCCTGTCACACCAATTCTTAGAACCTATGAAGGTGATCCTATTCGAATCCGATTGCTGCAAGGGGCGCATGAAGAATCTCATAGCTTTAACTTACATGGTCTAAAGTGGAAGTCAGAACGAGCAGACTTAGATTCCATGTTCCAAGCTCAACAGCATATAGGAATATCAGAATCGTTTACGTTTGAAACAGAGGTTCCTTTAGCAGGCGATTATTTATGGGCCTTTGAAGATGAAGAGGACATTTGGTTAGGAACATGGGGGTTAATTCGGGCTTTTGATGAGCTCGTAGACGATTTAATAGTATTGCCAGATCGGCCTTGTCCACCTCCTAGAACGAAATCTTTACCTGAAGTAACAGGTAAACCACCGGCTTTGGCTGATCCATTGTGTTCATTACCACCAAAAGCACATGATAAAGCACCCGTTAGAAAGTATGACGTTGTGTGTTTTCAAACACCAATTATTTACAACAAATATGGTGATCACGATCCATTTGGAATCATTTTTGCCCTAGAAGAGGATGTGGAGGATATTTTATGTGGGAAAAAGAATCCTGAACCGCTCGTTCTAAGAGGTAATGCGGGGGATTTAGTAGAAGTCACTTTAACAAGTAAATTAAAATTTGACTTGTTTCCTTTCCCAGATGGGATTCACCCATATCCTCCTGTCAAGGAGCAAGCTTTCTATCCACCTTCTCTAAGAATATCTCTTCACACGAGCTTACTAGACTATGATGTAAAAACATCAAGTGGAGATACAGTCGGGTTTAACCCTGATCAAACAGTTGGTCCAGATGAAAAAATCACGTATCGATGGTTTGTTGATGGCTCTCATGGAACCTGTGCAATGTGGGATGTCGCTGATTTACGTAATCATCGCTCATTTGGGACATTTGGAGCATTTATTGCTGAACCAAGATTTACAACTTATCATGATCCATACACATTATGTGAGGTGAATATTGGAGCAAACGTTGTCCTTAAGAATCCATTCTTGCCAGAAACGAGAGAATTCGTATTAATTATGCATGATGGAGTTCGACTTGTTGATAAAAAAGAGCAGCTAATCATTGATCCAATTGATGGTATCTTACCTGAACCAGATCCTGAGGAAGAGGTGGACACATATGATTTTGGTTCGCGTGGGTTCAACTATCGAACAGAGCGCTTAATTAATCGATATCGAGAACATCCGGTTTTAAGTGATTTATTTAGTTCAAAAGTATTTGGAGACCCAGCAACACCTGTTTTTGAAGCCTATCCAGGAGATCCAATTGTCATTCGTTTAACAAACCCTTCTGAACGAAGACGTGCTCATACGTTCCATTTACATGGACACAAATGGAAGTTCGATGTAAAAGATATCGATTCGCGTGTACAATCATTTGTCGGTCATCTCATTGCTGGAGCAGCAGAGAATCTTGAACTTATTGGTGGTGCTGGAGGAATTCTAAACTTCCCAGGAGACTATATGTACCGTTCGGGAAATATCCGTTGGGACATTGAACAAGGGATGTGGGGAATCATTCGTGTTCATGAAGAGCTTCAAAAGCATTTACCAACATTAAAAGATTAGTTGATAGGGGAGGGTGGCTATTCCTCCCTAAGTTTGAAAGGAGGTAAAAATGTGAGAGAAAAGTTTGAGAGCTGTGAGTTTAGTTGTCCGGAGGTTGTTCCACCAGGTGCACCGGATGACTTTTGTATTCCAGAACAATGCTGCCCTGATCAAATAGCTACTCCAAAGTTTCCATCGCCGACTACTTGTTTACCTGAGGAAGTTCAGCGTGAACTAGAGGAAAGAATTGACGTAGTAAATGAATTATTATTAAATCTAGCTTTATCTGGTGAGCAGCCTGAAGAAGCTAGAAGAGACGCTTTTGATGGGTTAATGGGACAGTTCATTAGGGTAAAATTAACATGTGAAAAAGAGGTATTAACAACAAAAAAGAGAATGTCAGTAAAAAAGAAACAAATGCTTAAGAAAAAAATACTTGCAAGAAGACCTAAAGGGTGTGTTAATCTCGTTGGTTGGGATTTTGTTCTATTGAAGCATGAGGATACTTTCGTCCTTATTCCTTTTGAAAAAATTTGTTTCATTAAATCAGAGGGCCCTCTTCTTGAAACCACAGACGAACCTCAACTAACTAATATTGACCCATGTTTTAGACGTGCTTTGGCCTATAATTTTGGAGAGGTCGTTTCATCATCACCTGAGTTAATTCAACTATTTTTCCGAATTCGCCTAAATAACTTCCTACTTCTTCTTTTAGATAAAGAGGCTGAGGTGAAATTGGACAATCAACTAGTTAAAGGTAAACTTATAGATTTGTCACGCGAAACTATCACAATATGTAGAGAAGGTAAAGATCGTGAAATTCCACTAAATGTAGTTTGTTTTATGAAATTTAAAGATGGCCTTGATGTTAATTAAATCATTTTCTAGTACTCCTCTATCACATGATAGGGGAGTTTTTCTTGGAAAAGGGATTTAGGGCCGCAAAAAATGCTGAGAATTCGCAAAGCGAATCTCAGCATTTAACGCCACATGTTAAATGAGAAGAAGATTATCTAGCAGCAATGGTCATGGTGTCTAAAGCGAGAGCAGCAAGAATGTCTAAAACGTGGGAAACAAGAATATCTAAAGTGAGAACCGAAAAAATTACAGCGATGTCTAAAAAAGTGGTCAAAGTGGAAGTCTTCGTGACAGAGTGAATGGCAGCTGCAAGATTTTTTCTTTTTGCAGGAACAGCTCATAATTTCACCTCCCTTCAAAATCAGATAGTATATCTTATGTGGATAATACTAGATTGAAAGGGATAAAGGGGTAGAAAAAGAGAGTTAGAAGAAGGTAATATTAGCAGCAATCGTCTTTCTTTTCCATAATGGAAACGGACGTAATAGATTCAAATGGCAAGATGCGAAACTCATCTTTTTTCTCTTTACATGTTTGTTTCTTTTTAATAACTCTTTTCTGCATAAGTCGGTTTCTTTTCACTTTTTTCTTCTTCTTTTCTTTTTTCATAACATCAATCTCAACAAAATCAGCTCCAACAAAACAGATCCTTCCTTGAAGCATTTCTTCTTCGTTTTCTCCACACTCTAGTTCAATTTTTACGTCACAATCAATTAATTGGCGTAGTCTAAAGGCCATGCCTCCTTCTAGACCAGCTAAACGGAAACGGAAACGATCATCGCAAATAAAGTGATTGTTTAAGCAAAAATCATCATGGAAATCAAACGAATCATGGTGATGAAAATTACATTCTTTTACGACAAAGCGTCTGTCAAAAATAACTGGATGCTTACACGTTTCAAAATGATCATGCTGATCAAATTTCTTACAATCACAGTTGTGGTGGTGATGATGCTTGTGATCATGTTTCTTGCAATCACAATCAAGTTGGTGATGGTGCCTAGGTTTTTTGCATTTAGGACAATGGTCGTAGTCACGATGATAATGACGGTGTTCATGACATTCATGGCAGTCATCATGGAAATCTTGTCCATGCTTTTTACATTTGTGATAGTCATGATGATACCCAATTTGTTTATCATGGTAATGATAGTCTTTGTGATCATGATAGTTCATACTTTTTCCTCCTTTAATAAATTCAACTTTATATTTCATAGGGGAGATATCGGTAAGGACGCCTGAAAGAGTTATCCATCTTGATTAACCCTATAATAATTATGGTATGTTTTTCCAATGGAAAGGGATTAAACATATGTCTAAAGTACTGAAATTCCGCTAATATCATAGACCGGTAACATACATAAAACATAGTATGTTAAAAAATAGGAGGTAACATAATGAGAAAGCTAACAATCACGACCATGACTTCCTTCTTGTTTTTCTTAATAACTGCTTGTCAGAACCCTTCTAGTCATCATGAACATGGCTTGCAGGGCAAAGAAGAATTTATTGATGTTTCAGTTCAGCTTAATCCAGAGGAGATAAAAGCGGGTGTTTCATTTTCGATACAGCTTCATATTACTCAAATGGAGAATGATATAAATCATGCAGATGATGTACGAATAGATGTGTGGAAGGATGGAGAAGAATCAAAGAAAACCACGTATGAAGCGACTTTTGACGGAAAGGGAATGTATATCGTTGACCTACTGCTCGAGGAATCAGGTTCTTATAAGATGATGTATCACGTTACAGCAAAAGAACAGCATGTAATGAATGAGGTTCCTTTTACAGTCCAGGAGGGGAATTAACTTGAAGAACAGGAAAATGATTGTAAATGGTCTGGTTGCTATGTTTATCTTAGCAGGTTTTTTTCTTATTTCTTCTTTCTGGCCAAAAGAAGAAAGGCTCCCTGTTCTAGATAAAGTAGAACCGTTTGTTTTGCAATCGATTGATGAGCAAAGCTATGATTCGGATAATGGAAAAGTCAAATTATTAACCTTTTTTTACACAAAATGTCCTGATATATGCCCTCTCACTATGGTTGATTTTCAAAAGTTACAATCCGAGCTTCAAAGAAAAGGTCTTTTTGGAGAAAAGGTAGAACTGGTGGCGATTACTCTTGATCCTGAAAATGATACCATTGAAGTAATTAAAGATTATTCACAGGCATTCAAGGCAAATCCTCAAGGCTGGAAATTCCTAAGGGGGTCTGAAGAACAGACTCAGAAGATTGCAGACCTTTATCATATGAAATACAAGAAATTCGAAGGTGATTTTATTGCTCATAACACAACAATGTTCTTAATCGATCAGGAGCAGCAAATAAGAGGTCTGTATGATATGGCTAATCAAAACGAAGCAGTTAAAGTAGATGATATTGTAATTGCAATGGAAGAGCTTGTTGTGGATGAATAACGGTGGTTGATGTAAATGTCTTTTTAGCCTTTGGAGCTGGATTCTTGTCCTTTCTCTCACCTTGCTGTCTTCCTTTATATCCTGTTTTTTTATCCTATATAACAGGCATATCTGTTCATGAATTAAGAGAGGGGGCAAAAGGGAAGCAACAAGTTGTCATGTTTCACACACTTTCGTTCTTGCTAGGCTTTTCAATTATTTTTATCGTGTTAGGACTGTCAACCTCTTGGATAAGCCACATATTTATTCAATACCAGGATTTCATTAGACAAATTGGGGCAGTTTTCATCCTGTTTTTTGGGTTTGTAACGATCGGACTCTTGAAGCCAAGGGTACTCTTTAGGGAGAAAAGAATAAAGCTAAAGAAAAGACCTTCAGGCTATGTGGGGTCAATTTTAATTGGAGTTGGATTTGCAGCTGGGTGGACGCCGTGTGTGGGGCCGATTCTTGCCTCGGTTATTGCTCTTGGACTTTATACGGGGGAAGGATTTCTTTTTATGATGTCCTATATGCTCGGATTTTCTATACCCTTTTTTGTAATGGCCTTTTTTCTAGAAAAAACAAATTCCTTAAGAAAATATAGTCAAAGGTTTATGAAACTGTCAGGGATGATGATGATCGTTGTGGGGCTCCTCTTATTTTTTGATATTCTCACAAAGCTTACTAGCTTTCTGACTGAATATATTTATAAAGGTTTTACAGGTTTTTAAAAGAATAGACTCAGTAGCTGGCACCTTAATATAAATGAGCCACTGAGTCCTTATAAATTCTTAAAGATCAATACACTTAATTGATTCCATAGGGATGATTCTTTTTTTGGCCGCATATCTTTCTTTTGGTTGTTTATAATGTTCCCATTCTTTATGAGGTTTTTCATTCTCATGATTTAGACAGACTTCAATAAAGTCACTACCAACAAAATCTAGTTTTGCTCTTATTTTCTCAATATTTTCTCCAGAAAACATTTCGATTGTAATATCGCAATCAATTAGCTTGCGTAATCGAAAGGAAAATTCATTGCTAAGAGTTTTTTTACATGTGAATTCACGACCAAAGCAGTCTTCCCTATCTTGAAATGTTTCGTCATGACATGAACAGCGGCTAGGTGATAAATGACGATTAAACTTCTTAACTTCCTTAAACTCCATAAATGCTAAAAATTCATCATAGTTCATTTAGTGAATTGCCTCCTTATATCCTATTTTTGTGTTCATACTTAAAATATGTAAGAAAATAACATAATGATTAGTTCACCTGTCTCGTCTATTAAAAATAGGTGTGGGGACTACACATGAGTTAGTGATAACGATCTATCAGTCTAGAACCAAAATTTAGGCGACTTCCCTCTTAGAAAATAGTTATTCGTCCATACAGATAGGGCACTAGTTTAATATCCTATAGTATCTCGTAGGAGAAAAAATGATTAGAAAAGAGGGAGAGCAGTGGAAGAAAAGAGTAAAAAGTGTATAAAAGAGGTATTAATGACAGTTCCTCCAAATTATCCTGTTAATACAATTTATCTAAATGGTGTACCAGTAAAGGTTTGGGCATTTTCTAATATGGATTGTGAAAAGTGTGTAGCTTATTTTATAAATGAAGAAGGTCAGGTACTTATTTTTGATATTGAAAAAATAGATGGTATTTCCTTTGGGGAACTAGAAGATGATGATTTTGATGATGATGATTGTTAGTTAAAAAAGCTCGCTCTAACTTTACTTACCATTTACTTGGCTTTTCTTCCTGTTTGATACGCCTTTTTTTCTATTAATTTGACACTTGTCTATACAAAAATATATTTCCTTTCATAGTGTACATTATCTCTCAAGTTTTGAGAAATTTAACTTGAAAGGAAGGAATAGTATGAGTTCAAAAAAAGGTAGTAAAGGCAAAAGTCAACAGTCTAGTACTTGGGATCAATTATTACAGCCCAAGGAGCAAAAGCCAAAAAGTTGTATCGAAGATATTCTAAAAAAACTTCCTCCTAGTTATCCAGTAGGAGCGATCTTTTTAAATGGTTTACTAGTACCTGTTGCTGCTATTTCAAATGTATGTGATTGCTGTGCCTACTTTATTGGTGAAGACGGTCAAGTCGTTGTTGTAGATGCAGGAAAAGTCGAAGGTATATCATTTGGAGAAGCTGAAGCTGAAGAAGAAGAAGAAGAAAATGGTGGATGCTAGTAATTAAGGTGCGGTAATAAGTACGCACCTTTTTTGTACTTTCAGAAAGTGAAAACTAAGGTTTAAGCCATTAGCACGATACTGAAAAACCAATTTTAAATCTAAGATTATTAGTCTATTATCCTATTGAAAATGCCCTTTTTATTTATCTATTATACTAGTCTATACATTAATGAATCCTCTTCATATAGTATATTAACTCTGAAAAGTCAGAGAATATATAATCGGAAGGGGAAATTTGTAATGTCAGATTACAAAAAAACTTGTATTGAGGATATTCTAAAAAAACTACCTCCAGGGTATCCAATGGGAGGACTTTTCTTAAACGGGTTATTAGTACCTGTTACAAACATCTCAAATGTGTGTGACTGTTGTGCTTACTTTGTTGGTGAAGACGGTCAAGTCGTTGTTGTCGACACTAATAAAGTTGACGGGCTATCTTTTGGAGAAGTAGAAGCTGAAGAAGAAGAAGAAGAAGAAGCTTAACCATTTTGGGAGCGATACTGCAAGTATCGCTCCTTTTTATTAATTGTAATCATTTGGTTTATTATCAAATGTTTCTTTCCCCCAATTCACTCCATCTATCTTATTACAATCAACAGTTTTAACCTGCAGTTCATCTGTAAAATGAGCAATACTACCTTCAGAACTTATATTTAAGAATCGAGTAACATCTATATTTTTTCCATTAATTAAGATAGAATCAATTGGGAAATTCGAAGGCAACCCTTTAAATAATTCTACGAATGGTCCTTTATAGTTCGTTTTTATAAGTTCTCTTTTAAGGTCAACATTTTCTTTTACTTGATCATTTAATTTTTGAATTAATTCCCCATATTTTTTATCAGCTTCATTAGTTGAAGTAGAGAGTTCGTATTGAGTTTGCTGTTCTGTAGAGGAGTTAAACATTGCAAAATTCAAGGCAACTGTTTTTGCGATGTGACGTTTTAGAGCTTTTATTCTTTTCTTCATGTTGTTGTGAAGCTCATTGTACATATCTTCATATTTTTTCACTTGATAAAGTAGTTCTTCTTTTTGGGAAAAAAGTTCTTCATATAAATTTTTATGGATATGATCATGATCAAGTAAATGTTGGTCTAACTTTGAAATACATGTTTCATGTTCATTTAGCTGATGAAACAAGTGATTATGTTGCTCATCTATATCCAACAGTTTAGCGTGAAGAAGTTGGTATAGAGCTTCTTGTTGAGACAAGCGGTCTGAGAAGTTGCTCATTTTTCGATCATGATCGTGTATAGAAGAAGTAACCTTTTCGTTTATTTTATTTTGAGCAAGCAACTGATCGTTAAGCTTGTTATATTGTTGTTCTACGTCTTCGTTTATTTTATCTTGAACAAGTAACTTATTGTTAAGCTTGTTATAATGTTGTTCCACATCTTTGTTAATTTCATCTTGAGTAGAAAACTTCTGATTCATTTCATCATGAGCTTTTCTATGTTCGTCTAACTCACTCTTAACGAAATGATTTTGCTCATCTAATTGATTAGAAAGCTCAAGATAGTGAGCATCTATTTGTTTTTGTTGAGCTGAAAGTAAACGATTAAGGCTCTCCTGTTCTTGAAAAAGGTTTTCAGTATCCTTGCCTTGTTGTAACACTTGATCCTTAAGAGAAACTGTTTCATGATTAAATTCAGATAATTGCTTAGAGTATGTTGATTGTAATTCATCTATTTTAGAAACATCTTCTTTTACTTTTTCCATTTCCAGCTTTTGATTGCTTAGTTGGTTAGTATGATTTGCTTGAGTAGAGGAAAGACTGGAAACATTTTGAGAAATAGATTGTAAAACTTGACTTTGAGCATTTTGTTTATCAACTAATTCTGCATGAAGGGTAGCTTGTTCCTTAACTTGTTGAGTAATCCACTCTGTGAAATTCGTCTGCTTTGCAACATGCTGACAAAAATCACTCATTAATCTTTTATTCTTCAACAATAGGTCATTAAACTCGCAATTCAATTCCTCTTGTGCTTTTTCTAACTCACCGTTCTTTTCTTTTTGTTTCTCAATATGTTTAAGTACTTTATTTGAATAATATAAACGTTGATTTACATTCATTTGATTTAATTGAGGGTTCACAAAAACTTGGGGGAAAACATTTTTTTTGATATAAGCACTAGTAGACAATTTCATCCCTCCCTATATCTACTTATGACAATAATATATGGGTGTTTTGCTCATAAGGTGCATATTATACAGAATTTAAACTTGAAAATTTGGCATAAAGAAATGATAGGGTTACAATTTTAAATGACAAAATTGGTTTGGAGTGATATACATGTATTTACCGTCTTTTAACTTATCAGATAAAGTTGCTGTCATAACAGGTGCTGGTAGAGGAATAGGGAAATCGTTAGCTATTGGATTTGCAGAGGCTGGAGCAGATGTAGTATTGCTATCTCGTACCGAAAAAGACCTTCAAGAAGTAGCGTCAACTATCACTGAGATAGGGAGAAAAGCACTACCTGTTGTTACGGATGTGACGAAGCCTGCTGACATTCACTCTGCTATTGAAAGAATTAAGCAGGAAAAGATAAAGGTTGATATCTTGGTGAATAATGCTGGAATGAATATTCGCTCTCAAGCTTTAGATGTAACAGAAGATGAATGGGATAAAATTATGGACACCAACTTAAAATCTGCTTTTTTCATGTCTCGTGAAATAGGTGCGCTTATGAAGGAGCAAGGAGATGGGGGAAGAATCATTAATATTTCTTCTGTTGCTGGTAAAATGGCTCTTAGAACAGGAGTTGCATATGGGGCAACAAAAGCAGCGATGATTCAAATGACAAAAATCCTCGCATTTGAATGGGGGAAATACAATATAAATGTTAATTCAATTGGCCCATGGTATTTTGAAACTCTGTTAACGAAAGAATTACTTTCGGATGAAGAGTATGTTAAAGACATTTTAGCTGTTACTCCGTTGAAAAGAATTGGACAGCTCCCTGAATTAGTAGGTCCTGCAGTGTTCTTGGCATCAGAGGCTTCAAGCTACATTAGTGGGCAAACATTGTTTGTAGATGGCGGAATGACAATTAATGGGTTTTGATCTCTTTATTACTACCATTGAAGATTAATATGTGTAGTTGAAATGAAGTGAGAAGAACAAACCAAAAAGGTTTGTTCTCTCTGTACTTCTCTCTGTACTTCTTAATTATATATTTATTTTAACTACAAAAGGTGTCTAATACAAACTAGATTGGCTGAAATCGCTAATTAACTATTTTTTTGTTGAGAACGATATTTTGATAGTTCTTCCTCAAGTTCAAGTAACTTACTCTCAAGCTTTTCAATTGAATGTCCTGTTGCTTCTAATTTCTCAATATCGCCTTGTACTCGTATATATTCCATTTTCAATTCTTCTATTTTTTGTTGGATGTCTTGTGAACTCATAATAAATCCCACCCTTTCTCTTACAGTATAGCAAATACTTTAAATCGTACAAAAAGATACTTTTATGCTCTTATTATAAATTGGTAAAGGGCTTTATAATAGGTGAAAATCCTACAGATGTAATCGGATACAGATTAGTGGTATAATAAAATTAGTATTATATGTGAAAGTGGGATGTTGCTGATGAGTGGTATAATGGGTGGACTAAATCGTGTGTTTGAATGGATTATGCGTTTGTCCGTTATTAATATACTTTGGATATTGTTTAATCTACCAATTTGTTATTTACTTTTCTCTATTCTTTTTGCTACAGATCAATCGTCTATGTTTTTGTTTTTATTAACTATTGCAGTGTTGGCACCTTTTATCTTTTTCCCTGCAACAACGGCTATGTTTGGTGTAGTTCGTAAATGGGTGATGGGTGACCTCGATGTACCATTACTAAAATCGTATTGGTTATTTTATAAAGAAAACTATTTGAGAAGTTTAACAGGGGGAATAATCCTAACATTTATCTGGGTAGTATGGGGAGCGGATTTTTTCTTTTTTGCTAAAATGAATATGATTATAAGCTCGTTTTTTTTAGTAGGCTTCTTATTTTTATTTTTAATGACAGTGTTTTTCTTCTCAAACACCGTTCATACCGAGTTAAAGCTATTTACAAGTATTAAGAATTCATTCTTTCTCACAATGGTTTATCCATTAATTAATTTAATGGTGTTAGTAACTAGTGCAATTATTCTTTATATGAGCATAGGAGTATTCACATTCCTTATCCCATTTTTCATGGGAACACTGATTGCATATGTATCATTTGCGGCATATTTTCATAAACTTGAGAAAATACAGGATAAGACTTCAGAAGCTCAAAAATAACCCAAAAGAAAGAGATCGTCATGGACGATCTCTTTTTTGGGTTGTCGTAGTTATTTTTCTGATATTTCGGCTCCGATTCCAAAATGGATCCAAATGTCAGGAAGCGTTTTCATAAATAACACCTTTAAATTGAATTTTAAACTTTGCATAATTCTCTTGTTTTAACTGATTTTTAATATCTTTTAATTTAGCAACTGCCTCCGTCATACCTGATGCAGCAATTTTATATTCTCTTTTATCTTCTCCTAGGTCAATTAAAAAAACAAACTGTTTCATTTCTGTACTCTCCTTTGATGTTAATACTCATTCTTTACAAATATGTGAAATCGGTTTCAATTATATGTTAGATTTATTGTATACGCTTTCATTTTAATTGGTTTAGAAGGAAATGTCAACCTAATGAACCCTTCCTTTTTACCTGCAAAAAAATTCTTCTTAATTTGTTCACATTTAAACTAAGAAGAATGAAAAAGTATTATGCTCTTATTTTAAGTATATGGCGAAGGCGATAATAATAGCGATACCTAGAAGAATATAAATCCATGATAAACGAGAAATATTAGATTTTGTTTTCTCATCATAATCTTTATCACCTTTGCCACCTATTAAAATCGTCCCTATTAAGGAGATTGCCCCAATAATAATCACTAGAAAGATGGCTAATTTCACTTTTTGTCCTCCTCGCCTCAAATAAGATCTTTTAACTATCATACTATAAATCTTTTTGAGACATGTCCTTTTTAACTTACTTTTTATCTAAGGAAAGATCTACTTTTATAGATTTAAAAACGGTGATCTAGTCATACTTATACAGACCTTTCTTTGACATAAAATTATGAGTGAATTTCTTTAAGCTTGTTTAACTTAACTAAAACTGTGGAAGTGTATAAATATAGCGGATGGTTGATGAACAGTTTTGTGAACGGTTTCCTATGGGTTGTATGTTTTACACAACGAGGTAATGAAATCTTTGTATATGCGCTACATTGTGGAAATCCGCTGTAAAATCGTAAAATATTTGTAAAGAAACAAACTCTTACTTGCTTCTTAATGGAGGTGTTTTAAAGTGTCAGTTATTACAAGAGATCTATTTTTATATTTATCTAACAACAAAACGTTAAATCGTGCCGCTCAAAATTGGGGTGCAAATATTGCATCAGGAAAGATTGTGGGTGGAATGGACTTTCCAAGCTCCATTAAATTTATTAAAGAATTAAATAACGAAGGATTATCGGTTACAGTTGATCACTTAGGTGAGTTTGTTAGAAGTGAAGCGGTAGCAAGAGAACGTACAGTAGAATGTATTCAAACAATCGAAACGATTGTTGCTCAGCAGCTAGATTCTCATGTTTCATTAAAACTTACTTCATTAGGCTTAGATATTTCTAAAAATCTAGTTTATGAGAATATGACCAAAATCATGGAATCAGCTGAAAAGAATCAAGTCATGGTAACAATTGATATGGAGGATGAGCAACGTTGTCAAGATACACTATCAATCTTCAAAGATCTAAAAACGGATTATCACTATATAAGTACTGTTCTACAAGCATACTTGTATCGAACAGAGAAAGACTTAGATGAATTAAGCAGTTATCAACCCTTTTTACGTCTTGTAAAGGGTGCATATAAAGAATCTCCCAAAGTAGCATTTCCTGAAAAAGAGGATGTAGATAACAATTACAAAAAATTAATCAAAAAACATCTATTAAATGGGCATTATGCTGGGATTGCCACTCATGATGATGCAATTATTGAGTACACGAAGAAATTAGCAGAAGAATATAACATTCCTAAACATTCTTTTGAGTTTCAAATGCTTTATGGAATGCGTTCAACAACACAAAGAGAGTTAGTTAAAGAAGGCTATAAAATGCGTGTATATGTACCATATGGGCGCGACTGGTATGGATATTTTATGAGACGACTTGCTGAGCGTCCAGCCAATATTGCCTTTGCACTTAAAGGAATGACCAAAAAATAAACTTTCAAATAAAGGAGACGATGAATGATGACAACACCATACAAACACGAGCCATTTACTGATTTTTCAATTGAGGAAAACCGAGTAGCTTTTGAAAAGGCGTTGGAAAACGTCCAGGAAATTATGGGGAAAGAGTACCCACTTGTTATTAATGGAGAAAGAATAACAACTGAAGCGAAAATTGTTTCATACAACCCAGCTAACAAAGAAGAAGTTGTTGGTAAAGTATCAAAGGCTTCTCAAGAACATGCAGAAATGGCAATCCAGGCAGCAGACGAAGCATTCAAAGAGTGGAGATACTGGAACCCGGAAGAAAGAGCTAATATTTTATTCCGTGCAGCTGCCATTATTCGTCGTAAAAAGCATGACTTTTCAGCATTGTTAGTCAAAGAAGCTGGGAAACCTTGGAATGAGGCTGATGCTGATACAGCTGAAGCAATTGACTTCTTAGAATATTATGGTCGACAAATGATTGAATTAGCAAAAGGAAAGCCAGTTAACAGCCGTGAAGGTGAAAGCAACAAATATATTTATACACCAACAGGCGTAACTGTTGTCATTCCACCTTGGAACTTCCTATTCGCGATTATGGCTGGTACAACAGTTGCACCGATTGTAACTGGAAATACAGTAGTATTAAAGCCTGCAAGTGCAACACCTGTGATTGCTGCCCAATTTGTTGAAGTCCTTGAAGAAGCAGGATTGCCAAAAGGGGTTGTGAACTTTGTTCCAGGTAGTGGAGCTGAAGTAGGTGACTATTTAGTTGATCACCCAAAAACAAGCATCATTACATTTACTGGCTCTCGTGAAGTGGGTACACGTATTTTCGAACGTGCCGCAAAAGTACAACCAGGTCAAATGCACTTAAAACGAGTGATTGCCGAAATGGGCGGTAAGGACACAGTTGTTGTAGATAATGATTGTGATATAGAATTAGCTGCTCAATCCATTTTCGCTTCGGCATTTGGTTTTGCAGGACAAAAATGTTCAGCAGGTTCTCGTGCAGTGGTCCATGAGGATGTATATGATCAAGTCCTGCAACGTGTTATCGAAATTACGGAAAGCAAAGTAACTGGGAACCCAGAAAGTGCTGATACTTATATGGGGCCAGTTATTGATCAAGGGTCATTTGATAAAATTATGGACTATATTTCCATTGGAAAAGAAGAAGGCCGCTTAGTAAGTGGTGGAAATGGAAATGACTCAAAAGGGTATTTTATTGAACCAACCATTTTTGCTGATCTTGATCCTAATGCAAGAATTATGCAAGAAGAGATCTTTGGACCGGTTGTAGCATTTGCTAAAGCAAAGAGCTTCGACGAAGCTCTTGAAATTGCTAATAATACCGAGTACGGTTTAACAGGTGCTGTTATTACAAGAAACAGAAAACATATTGAACGTGCGAAACAAGAGTTCCATGTTGGAAATCTTTACTTTAATCGTAATTGTACAGGAGCAATTGTTGGTTACCACCCATTTGGAGGCTTCAAAATGTCTGGAACGGACTCAAAAGCTGGTGGACCTGATTACTTGGCTCTTCATATGCAGGCGAAAACAATTAGTGAGATGTTATAATAAAGGTGGAGAAGCAGTGAAGCTTCTTAACTGGTTCCGTTAACTTTCGCAAACATTAAAAATGACCTTCAAATTGAATTGTAATTTGGAGGTCATTTTTTGTTGATTTAAAAGGATTTCAATAACAACTTTTTGGAGAATTTGTAGTGCAATTTGTATATTAAAATGTGGGGGTACAATAGACAGTGTAACTCTACAAAATACACTCATTTTTACTTGCAAATTGATATACAGAAGATATAGGTTAGGCTTAAATGTTGGAGTTCAATGATATGGCAAAAATTAAACGGAGAAATTCCGGCTAAATCGGCAAATTCCCCATATTTCATTAAAAATAAGGGGAAATATTACGCTTATTCTATCCAAATCTCTTGTTTTTGCCTTATCTAGAGCAGTTAAACGGAATATTTCCGCTTATTCTTGCTTTTTAAGCTTTCCAATACAAAATAACAGGAAATTCTCCGCCTATTCTCATACCTTCTCAAAGATGAAAACGGAATGGATAGCAAGATAGAAACCCTTGTTATTTTTAATGTTTTAGAAATTGCCCTTCATTTTATAGTGCAAAGGGATTACATTTTGGTTTGCGTTTTCCTATGCAAATTACGTTTTGTGATAGGAAACGGAAACCTTTAGAAGTTTCTGCTTTCTCTTTTTCCGGCTTAAAGGCTCATCTTTTAACAAAGATTGAATACATTCTTGGATTCTCAAATCCTAATTTTTGAGCCAGGTTTATCGAGCCTACATTATGTATATCACAATCCCAACGTGGTACTTTATCGTGTTCTAGGCAATGCTTAATAAAAGCAGCTGAAACATGTGAGGCTAAACCCATTCCACTAAAGTTTGAAGAAGTAGCCACATCAATTTCCGCGTAGTTCTCAAAAGCAAATATTGAAATACACTCGCTTACAATTTTATCTTTATATGAAATGGAATATCCAAATCCATGCTGAAGAAAACGCGCCACTGACCCCCAGTATTCTTTTATATAGGCTTCATTAAACTCATGACTTTTGATAATCGTGTCTACATTAAATCTTCTTAACTCAAACCCATCTGTTAAATCTTTTAATATCAGTAATGAATATCTATGTTTGTTAAAAAGGTAAGAATACCGCTTGTATTGCTTAAACTCATTGGTTGCTTTATTTAGTAATAACTCATCCCATTCTTTGGAAGTAGAAAACAAGGTAAATCGTTCATTCTTTCGTTTCTTATTTTCATAAATAGGAAGAATTGTATGTTCTATAAAATCAATATCCGGTCTTCCAGACACAACGAATATGCCTGAACTCGTATTAATTAATGATGAATTGTTTTGTTGAATGATCTCGCCAGTGATTAACTCTTCCAAAACAGAATGAGCGAAAACAGGGAGAACTTCACTATTATTAACGTGCGAAAATGACATTATACACCTCCTGTTATAAAGTTAGAGAACTTTTAATTTCGTGAAACTTTCGTCTACTTTGTACGTATTACATAATGAACATAACTAGTTACGTTTCATTATACAGATTGTAAATAGAAATGGTCATTTCCCACGTGGGATCATAAAAATTTACATTATCAAAACATACGGAGGGAAAACATATGTCAGGTTTCTTTGGTGTTATCGTCATTTTAATTCCATTGTTAATTGTAGCAGCAATAGCTGGAGTAGGTTATTTCTTTTGGGTGAAAATTCGTTATCGAACAGCCAGATCAAACCAAGCACTTATTATTACTGGTCCTAAACTAGGTGATCCTGAGAAAGAAACGAATATATTTGCAGATCAAGAAGGACGTTCTATGAAAATTATCAGAGGTGGCGGTTACAGACTCAGACGTTTCCAAACGGCTACACCTGTAAATCTTACTTCGTTTCAGTTAAAGCTATCAACACCAAGAGTATACACAAATGGAGGCGTACCGATTGTAGCAGATGCTGTTGCCATGGTAAAGGTGGCAGATACGTTGAATGGTATTGCCAATTATGCTGAACAATTTCTAGGAAAAGAACAGGAAGAAATTGAAGCAGAAATTATTGAGGTACTTGGAAGTAATTTACGTGCAATTCTTTCGAAAATGACGGTTGAGGATATTAACAGTGATCGTGAAAAATTTAATCATGATGTTTCTGAGGTAGCTCAAAAACAATTAGATTTAATGGGCTTTAAAATTACTTCACTAGGGTTAACGGATTTGCGAGATGCTGATGAGGAAAACGGATATTTGGAAAACCTAGGAAGGCCTCGTATTGCTGAGGTTCGTAAATTAGCAGAAATCGCCGAGGCGAATAGTGAGCGTGAAACCCGAATTCATAGAGCGCAAACAGATCAAGAGGCAAAAGAGGAAGAATATAAGCGCCAGATCGCAATTGCGGAATCGAAGAAGGAAAAAGATATTAAAGATGCTGCCTTCAAAGAGGAAACTGAACGTGCAAGAGCTAAATCAGAGCAATCTTATGAATTGGAAAGAGCAAAGCTTGCTAAAGAGGTGAAGGAAGAAGAATTAACGCTAAAATTTTTAGAACGCGAACGTGCAGTTAAGCTTGAGGAAGAAGAAAGTAAGGTTCGTAAAACAAAAGCTGATGCCGAATACTATGAAACAACACGTAAAGCAGAAGCCGAGGCACGAAAATCTGAAATTGATGGAGAAGCAAAAGCCAGAATCCGTCGTGAAGAAGGATCTGCTGAAGCGGATGTCATTCGTGAGCGTGGTAAGGCAGAAGCAGAGGCTCGTAAGCTGTTAGCTGAGGCAATGGAAAAACACGGAGATGTGATTATCACTGAAAAATTAATTGAGATGTTACCAGTATTTGCAGAAAAAATTGCACAGCCTCTAACGAATATCGATTCCGTTAAGATTATTGATTCCGGTAATGGTCATGGTGTTTCTTCATTTGGTAAAAGCATTACAAAAACAATGGTAGATATTCAAGAACCATTAAAAGAAATGACAGGGATTGATATGGGAGAGTTGTTAAAATCATATGCAACTCGAACAAATCGTACGGATAATCATATTACTTTTCAAGAAGCAAAACGGGACAATGGCAGTGATTCAGTCACAGTAATAGAAGATGAGAAATAAGGAATGAAGCGGACAATTTGATGTCCGCTTTTTACTTATAACAAAAAACCTTGCTACATTTCCTACAAAGAATCTATACAAGTCTCTATTGACAAAGTATCATATTGGTAAAGAAACAATGAGTAGGAGTTTTCATATGGATGAGCTATTAGAGCGTGTGTTATCTTTATCTGATTTACACGAAATTGTGGACGGAATCAGCAATGGTTTAAAAAAGCCTGTTATTCTTGAGAGTGATCATTTTTTCTTACTTGCTTATAATTCCTATTATGTGGATCATTTTGATTCAGCAAATCAACAAACGATTTTTTCCAAAAAATGCCCATTAAATATTTTTGAAAAGTTCGTCGAAACAGGAATTATTGACAGATTAAAAACAAATGAACACCCTTTTAGAATCCATGAAATGAGGGAAATAGGTTTAAATCAGCGTGTTGTTGTAAGTGCCAAATACAAAGGAACAATTATGGGGTACATATGGATACAAGAAATTGAGGATCCTTTAACTGATGAACAGTTAACCTTCCTTTATGATGCTTCCTTTCATGTCGGCAAGATGATTTATAAGAAAAATAAATTAAAACAACAAAAAGCTGAGAAAATCGAACATTTTTTTCGAGAGGTTATTAATGGTGCCTTTGTTAATGAGAAGGAACTAAGATGGGAAGCGACACAGCTTGATATTGTTTTGCCGTCCATTTATAGTGTTATGGTTGTGAATGCCGTTCATGCTGATGAGGAGCTTGTAGAAGAACTAAAAGAAACCATTCGATCATATTTAAACTTAAAAGACAATACAAGCCATGTTTTAGTTGATCGAACAAATATTGTGATTATCGTCGGTTGTTATTCTCTTAAATACTCACCAGTAGAAGCTGCCCTAAATATTATCGAAAATCTATTATCAAACTTTGATGAGAAACGATATTCAGACATTTTTATTGGGATCGGTAATGAATTTCAACCTATTACATTTCTTCAAAAGAGCTACAAAGAAGCACTGGAAGTAGTTTCAATTGCTGAAAAACTTGGAACACAGGAAAATGTTCCATATGAACATGATAAAATTGGTATTTTTCGCTATCTCGATGTGATAAATGAAAAAAATAAGAGTATCAGCTATACAAATAAAAACCTTGAGATTCTTCAACAAAAAGACAAGGAAAGCCAAACAGAGTTAGTGAAAACTCTTGAGTATTATCTTGTGAATAATTGTAAATTGAAGCCAACTGCTGAACAGATGTTTATTCACCCAAATACGTTAAATTATCGAATGAAGCAAATTGCCGAGTTAACGACAATTGACTTTTCAGATTTCAATCAAAAGTGTCAGCTATATCTTGATTTGATGTTAAATAAAAAGAAACAAGTATGAAACTGTTCCTAAATTGTAGGGGCAGTTTTTTTGTTGATTCGATAATAATATTGCTTTTGACTAATATGTTGAAACGAACTTCTTGTTATAAAAAGATAACAGAGTTTTGTCAAAAATGATTCACCTTTTGTCGGAATTTAGTCTGACAGAAAAGATACCAAATAAACTGACATTACTATCAGAATAATGTGAAAATAAAACAAAGAAGATACTACATATGAAGAAGGAGTGATCTAATGCAGAGACAAAAGCTATTAATTAACGGGGAAAGACTTAAAAATGAACTAGAAACATTCGCTAATTTTGGTCGTACAGAAAATAATGGGGTAACCAGATTATCATTATCATCGGAGGATATCTTGGTTAGAGATTATTTTTGTAAATGTTGTGAAGATCTTGGAATGAAGGTAAAGGTGGACGATATGGGATCGATTTATGCAACACTAGAAGGAAAAAATAAGAGGCCTCCGATTGTCATTGGATCACATTTAGATACAGTTAAAAATGGTGGTAAATTTGATGGTGTTTTAGGTGTTGTAGCGGGATTAGAGATTGTGAGAACACTTGTGGAAAATAAGATAAAGCCTGAAACATCTATTACCATTGTTAATTTTACCAATGAGGAAGGAGCAAGGTTTGAACCGTCAATGATGGCTTCAGGTGTACTATCAGGAAAGTTTAGTAAATCGGATATGATTAAAAGTACAGATCAAAATGGAGAGACCTTTTCCGAGGCACTGAAAAAAAGTGGATATGATGGAGCGATAGAAAATCGATTAACAGAAGCATCTTGTTTTTTAGAGTTACATATTGAACAGGGGCCGATATTAGAAAGTGAAAATCTTAGCATAGGAATCGTTGATTGTGTGTTAGGGATGGTATGTTATGAATTAGAAGTAACTGGAGAATCTGATCACGCTGGGACAACCCCGATGAGTATGAGAAAGGATGCACTTTTTGAAGCAAATCATCTTATCTCAACAATACGCAAAAAGGTAGGAATCTTAGATGGTGAACTGGTTTATACATTAGGAAGGTTGAGTGTGCTACCGAATATACACACAGTCATTCCAAATAAAGTGGTTTTTTCTTTTGAAGCAAGACATAAAGATTCCATGATCATCCAAAAAGTTGAAGAAATTATCCGTTCACTCCCCAATTCATCTATAGAAGGTTGTGAAGTAAAGATAAGAAAATTATGGGATCGTAATACGGTTTGGTTTAATCCAGACCTATGCGAACTCTTGGAGCAATCAACAGACACATTAGGTTACTCCTACAAAAGAATGGTAAGTGGTGCTGGACATGATGCACAATTTTTAGCAAGCTTTGTTCCTTCTGCAATGGTGTTTGTTCCAAGTGTAAATGGAAAGAGTCATTGTGAGGTGGAGGAGTCAAGCTGGGAAGATTGTGAAAAGGGAGTAAATGTCTTATTAGAGACAACACTAACGATGATGTCTGAGGAGTAAGTGAAAAAAATTAAAAACTAAACCGTTCAACACCTTATGAACGGTTTAGTTTTGTTACTCTGGATAAGTTCTTCTCAAAAAGTTGATTGATTGAGAAATTAACTCCTCTAAAACTTTTGTATCAATATCTGCCAGTTTATTAATATAAACACATGCTTTTCCACTAGTGTGCTTGCCGAATTTTTCTAGTAACTTCTCTCGTTCGGAATCACCTGTTGCAAAATACAAGCTAATTTTGGCTTTTCGTGGAGAAAAGCCAACAAGAGGTGCATCACCTTTATGACCGGTGGAGTATTTATAGTGATACTTCCCAAACCCAATAATGCTTGGTCCCCACATCTTTGCCTGATAGCCTGATACTTCCGTAAAAATAGCTAATAATTTGTAGGCATCTTCACGTTTTTTGGGACTTTCCACGCTTTCAATATATTCAATGACACTTTTATCATTTTCTTTTGTTTTTTGTTCGTACAAAGCACTTTTCCCTCCTTATCTTAGACAAGTTAGAAAAATAGCTTAGTCAACAAGTCCAAGTGATTTTAAACCGTTGTATACACCTGAGTTTGTTACTTTCGTTGTTTTATATTTCGCGTATTGAAAAAGATCGGGATGTCCATTTCCCATAGCAAAGCCTTCTCCAACAAGCTCGAGCATTTCTTTATCATTCATTCCATCACCGAAAGCAATGGCAGCTTCTCTTGGGATAGAGAGTAGCTCTAGGATATGTTGAACAGCAATCCCTTTATTTACGTTGTCTCGAATCACATCATAGCAATGACGTAATCCATCAACATTGACCTGTGATAAATGAATCGAAGGATCTTCTTTTTCATAAAGTGCTGGTTCATTCTCACTTAAATTAATAAGAGTGATTCCTAAAATTTTATCAATTACATCAAGTGAATAGGAATTATTTTTATGTAGATGAAAAGCTGAAATAAATTCTTTTACGACTGGACTTTCTAAGTCAGAGAAAATATTCTCCTCATGAGTGTACAAGACAAGCTCATGCTCATTGTTTTTGGCAATATCAACAAACTTTTCAACCGTTGAACTCGACATTGGAGCCCGAAAAATATCCTCACCCTTATGAATGGCATACGCTCCATTGTAGCCAATAAATGATTCAATATTTAATTCTTCTGCAATATGTGATATTTCATGTAACGGGCGACCTGTCGCAAGGAATACTTCAACTCCCTTTTTCTTCACTTGAGCTATAGCTTTTTTTGAGGAATCTTCTATTGTGTCGTCTGGTCTTAACAGTGTACCATCAATGTCTAGAAACAAAATTTTATAATTAGTCATTTTTCAATCTCCATCTCATATTCATAAATTTTTCTTCCTAAAAAGGAGGTTAAGTGTATTTGTAATCCAGTTTCTTCAAGTTATCATTTTAACATAGAAAAAACGGGTTAATAAAAATTTAGCTATAATTTAACACAGTTTTAACCTGGTTAAAAAATATTTTTAAAAAAAGAGTTTATATATGTTTAATTTTTTTTCAACGGGTAATAATAATAACCGAAATTGTTATCAAACATGTTTTGATTGATTTAGGAGGAAATTTGTAATGGCACAAGGAAGAGTAAAATGGTTTAACTCAGAAAAAGGTTTTGGATTTATTGAGGTTGAAGGTGGAGATGACGTATTTGTTCACTTCTCTTCAATTCAAGGAGAAGGTTATAAAAGCTTAGATGAAGGACAAGAAGTTACTTTTGACATTGAGCAAGGTAACAGAGGTCCTCAAGCTGCTAACGTTCAAAAAATATAAAACCAACTAAACCACCCAACAGGCCCTTATTAGGGTCTGTTTTTATTTTAGATTTTTTTCGTTGTAAGCTCTTATTTGCGATTCGGTACTTTTTTAAATAGCCATTGAATAGGTTGTACTAATCGTTTATTTTATCAACATTCATTGAAATGGGGGCTATAGTAATGAAGATTGTTGATCAGTTAAAAGAATTTATTGTAAATCAAGATGTAATCCCAAAATCAATTAAAATTCACCCTGATGCGCTTTCGGAACTTGAATCAGAAAAGTTTGTTTATATCATTAATAAACATGAAGAAAATCCTGTGAAACGCTTTATGGGAATTGAGCTGATTACGTCAGCTGATGTGAAAGGGTTTGACGTCATAGAAGAAGGAGTTAATCAAGAGCGGTGGATTGTGAAAAAAGAGGTTAAAAAGATAAGAGAAAAATATGTCCGAGGAAAAGACAATGAATTATCTAAGGATATTAGTTTATTATTCGCGTACATGGGTTACTTAGAGCGTGAATTAGAGGATAAAACGAATTACCTAAACTACTTAAAAGAAAAGGAAACGATTCGTGCTACAGAAAAAGGTGAATAGTTTTATAAATTTTATGGGTTACATTTCTTGTTGAGTATGTAAATTTATTCCTATTTTTCAAAAAATAAGAAGGTGATTCTTCATTTATAGAGAATTGATTGAGGATGTTTGTATAAATGGAGGGATCATTATGTTTCAAACGAAAGAACGTTTTATAATGTCTTGGCAATTTGAAGCAACTTCTACACAAAAGTTACTGAATCAACTAACTGATGATTCGCTTAATCAGGAGATTACACCTAATCACTGGACCTTGGGAAGAGTTGCATGGCATATAGTGACAGCCATTCGTGTTATTTCATCCCAAACTAACCTAAGATTTGAAGGACCATCTGAAGATTTTCCTGTACCAACGTCCTCAACTTATATTTCCGAAAGCTATAAGCAGTCATCTCAGGCATTTACAGAGGCAATCCAAACTCAATGGTCAGATCATAACTTGCAGGATATGATTGAATTTTTCGGACAGAAAATGCCTGTTGGAACATTATTGTTATTTTTACTTCAGCACCAAACACATCATCGAGGACAATTGACAGTACTTATGCGGCAAGCAGGAATTGATGTTTCAGGAGTTTATGGACCATCAAAAGATGAATGGGCAGTACTCGGAATGGAAGCACCAAAGATGTAATGTAGAAAAAGA
This sequence comes from Metabacillus litoralis, assembly GCF_003667825.1. Classification (NCBI taxonomy): domain Bacteria; kingdom Bacillati; phylum Bacillota; class Bacilli; order Caryophanales; family Bacillaceae; genus Metabacillus; species Metabacillus litoralis. Next base: position 370,375 of record NZ_CP033043.1, read on the forward strand.
TAATTGTGAAAACGATGAATAACATCATGTTTAACAAATAGAAATAGATTTAATGGAGGAGACACTGGTAATTATTTACTGGTGTTTTTTCTTGTATAATACTAGTTTAAAACCCTTACATTTCTGGAGAAGATGTTTTATAATAGAAAAATTGATAACTAAACTTCTAAGATATGTAAGTATGAAACTAATCATCATCTCATACTTGCAAATAAAACATAAAGGATTTTTTTATGATAAACCAAAACTCCCTTGTACCATTACGAACATTTATGTTTTTTGTTAGCGCTATCGGATCAATGGTTGTTAGTTTTCTCCCAATTTACTTTCAGTATAAAGGGTTCTCTAGCTCCCAGATTGGTTGGTTTTTGGCAATTGGTCCATTTGTCGGCTTGATTGCTCAGCCGCTATGGGGATATGCTAGTGACAAGTATAAGACGGTTAAAAAAGTTTTATTTGCTTGTTTGATAGGATTTTCTGTAAGTGTTATTTGGCTGTTTCAGATTGATTCATTTTTGTGGATTATTATAGCTGGATCTCTTTTTTTCTTTTTTTTCTCACCAGTTAATCCTCTGGCTGACAATCTGGCAAAAAGACAATCTCAGATTCACTCCGTTACATTTGGCTCCATAAGGATGTGGGGGTCTATTGGTTTTGCCCTCGTTTCATTATTTAGTGGCTTTTTACTTTCGAAGTTTGGAATTGGATTTCTAGCCATCCCTATTACTGTTCTTGCCGTTTCTACTTGTTTGCTTTCATTAACCCTGACTGATGCAAAAGCAGGTAGCAAAAAGGTGAACTATAAAGACATCGGGATGTTTTTTAAAGATCCAACCTTAACCGCATTTTTCATCTTGATTGCGTTAGTTTTGCTAACACATCGAACTAGTGATTCGTTTATTAGCTTATATTTGTTTGAAATAGGTGGAAACGAAATGTTAGTTGGTTGGATATGGTTTATTGGTGTATCAAGTGAAGCACTTCTTTTTTTCTTAAGTGCCAAATGGTTTCGCTCCTCTAGCCCGATTTTATATATCATTATCGCCTCAGTTCTTTATTGTATACGCTGGATATTAACAGCGCTTTCTCAGGATCCAACGATGCTTTTATGTATTCAAGTTTTACATGGAATTTGTTTTGCCATCGTTTTTTTAGGTGCTCTTGAGTACCTATATAAAGTCATTCCAGAAGAATTGCAAGCAACGGGACACATGGTGTTTGTAGGCATTTCCTTTGGTATAACAGGAATTATCGGATCTTCAGTTGGAGGAATTATTTTTGAAAACTTTGGGGGATCAACGTTATATTTCTTACTAGCAGGATCATCGTTTTTAGGGTTGATTGGTTTTCTTTTCTTTTATAAAAAGGAGAAAAAAGATGAACTCAAGCAGACTAAAATAGAAAGTGTTAGTTAACAGATCGGCCGCTGTGTGTAAAATGACAACATAGTGGCCTTTTCTGTTTAAAGTTAAGAAAAATTAGCCATACAATCATCTTCACTTCATATATATAAGTGAAGGGGGTTGTACGGTGAAATCGACAAGACCATTCATTTTAAAACTTGTTTATGTGCCTATTCTAATAATCCTCCTCATGTTCTCCTTAATTGGCATTCTGATTTCGATGAATGTTACTTTGGATTCCAGAAGTATTCAAAGAACAATCGGTGAACTGAACACAGAAGAGTTATTTGTACATTTTCTCCAATTTGAAAATCATTATTTCTACCCGGAATCTAAAAACCCCTTATTAACAACATCTAATCTATCTACCTTAGCCATCCAGCTTGCAACTAGTGTAAAGCCTACGGACGCAAGGACATTTCTAGGAAATGAATTACCTGGTCTCAGATTATATGATACAGAGATAGCTGTTGCAGGTGAAGGAACAAATCTTAGCAACATTCCATATGAATCCCCACCGCCAACAGAAATTTTACTTCAGGAAAGAAAAGTTGTGGAGGAAGAATTAAAGGGAAGAACAACGGGAGACAGTGATGATGAACAAATAACGAATCCAGAAGAAAAAACAGTGTTTATCTATCAGAGCCATAGTTGGGAGTCATTTTTACCGTTACTAGAGGGAGCCGAACAGCCAAATGAGGCAATCAGTTCAGATGAGCGTGTAAATGTAATTGGCTTAGGAAGTCGGTTAGCTGAAAATCTTATAAAAAAGGGAATTGGTGTTGAGCAAGATAAAACCAATATGACGCAAGAGCTACAACAAAAAGGTTGGAAGTCAACGAAGGCATATACCGTTTCTGGAACAATTGTGGATCAAGCAGCAACGGCAACAAAAGGTGAATATGTATATTACATTGATATACATCGTGATTCTGCAAGGAAGAACATAACAACCAAAACAATAAATGGAGAGACTTACGCAAGACTCTATTTTGTTGTGGGAAAAGAAAATGAAAACTATTTAGAAAATCTTGATTTTGCGAAAACCCTACATCAGAAACTCGAAAAAAAATATCCAGGAATTAGTCGAGGTGTGTTTTTAAAATCAAAAAGTGAGGGCAATGGTGTTTATAATCAAGATGTATCTAATAAAGCCATGTTAATTGAAATTGGTGGAGTAGATAATAATCTTGATGAACTTGAAAGAACAGTTGATGTTTTTGCTGATATTCTTGCAGAATATCATTGGGAAAATCACGAGGCAAAAGAAGTAAATGGACAATGACAGGATCAGGTGTAAAGCAAAAGCCGGAGTTCTATTGAAAACCGGCTTTTGCTGTATATGGAACCAAACGGTGCATCAATAATATTTCATTTTGGTAGAAGATTTAGGACTTTTCCAATGCTTTCTCATAATTAAACACACAATCCCGATAATGGTAACAAATAATATACTTACATAAAAACCAGGTCGAATTGATTTTTCTAATAAAGTTCCGCTGATAGCAGCGAGAAGAAGTAACAAGCCAATATATCCTAAAATCTTATTCCAGACTTTTAGCTTCAGAAGTTTAAATGAGGAACAGATAATAAAGATCCAATTGTATAGCAGCAAAATTCCTGCTGCTGTTGTAATGTATTCATAAATTTTTCCAGGTAACAGTAAAGCAGTAACAATTGAGGCAATAAGCCCAACCGTTGCAAGAATTAATGAAGGTAAGGGTAAGCTTTTAAACGTTAATTTTTTTGAAAATACAGCTGGTGCATCGCCGTCATCAGCAAGAGTAACAAGGAGGTTTGTTACTCCATATAAAGCGGCTGTCATGGTAGAAAAACCAGCGATAATAATGGCGCCGTTAAAAACATGTGGGAAAAAGGCCAAATTAAAATCAGATAAAGCTGTGACAAATGGGCTTTCTTTTTCACTAAATTTATCAAATGCAACTAGTGAAACAGCGAGTCCTAACGATAAAACATATACGGAAGTTAAGCTTATTAACATCAAAGATCCAGCTTTTGGTGCGTCCTTTTTATCCTTTAATTGCATTGCTTTTAATCCAATAACTTCAATACCGCCATATGCATAAAAGGCATAAATGAGTGAAGCATAAAAGCCTTTAAAACCATCAGGGAAAAGTTCCTTTGGTGCGACAGGTACACCTGTTGGTTTTGCGTCACCGCCACCTATCCATCCGAAGAGTGCGGCAAAGGCAAGAATGATGAACATAAGAATCGCAGCAAATTTTACAACAGCAAAAATGTCTTCCATTTTATCAAACCCACTCGTTCCAGAGATGACAACAAGGATGGAAAGTACAGCATATCCTGCTGAGAAAATCCATAAAGGAACATTAGGAAACCAAAATTGTGACAAAATAGCTAGTGCTGTTAATTGACTTCCCATGACAAGAATATTGGAGCTCCAATAATTCCATCCACAACCAAATGCAGCCCACTTACCAAATGCTTTTCCAGCATAATAGCAAAATGAGCCTTCCTGCGGGTCTTTAGCGGTCATTTTTGCTAAAACGTTATAAACAATAAAAGTACCAAGTGCAGCTAATAAAAAGGAAAAAACGATGGAAGGTCCAGCGATTTTAACTCCAATTCCAGACCCAAGAAAATAACCGGTTCCAATAGTACATCCAATTCCAATGAGTGATAACTGCCACCACTTCAAGTTGCCTTGTGATGTGTTATTCGCAGATTTTCCCATACAATACCCTCCTAAAACTCCCTAATAATTAGGGTTTCAAAGAATCGATTTTATTATGTAAAGTTTCGGTTGCTTTCAGAAATAGAAGGCTAAGCATCATTTAAAAACCCCTTACACTAGTAAGGGGAATATAATTAGACAAGCGAATTGAAGGAAAAGCCATCAACTGCTGAAATTCTTCCTCTCCACCATGTACCGCGGTTAGGAGTTTCTTGACTGTTTGTATTTAGATATTTCGCATCTTTAAGATGAATAAAGGTGAAAGGAGTCGAATTGTCTTTGGACTCTTGATCAGATTCTTCTTGTTTCTGCTTTGCGTATTCTTCTTTTAAATCATGAAACTTCTTTGAAATAATTTTTGACATCGTACTATCATGAAAATTCTTCGATGCTTCTGTGATTCCTTCATAATAGGCAGTTGCCCCAATAAGAGTTCCTGAGACAACAGTTCCGTTTACACTTAAAGTAACATCAACTTCAACTCCGTCTTGCTCAACAAGATCTAAAAACATCAAAATTATAGCATCATCAGTACCTGTTTGTTCTTGCTCTTTTTCTTTTGCCATATTGAAACACCTCGCTAATAACCGTTGGTAAACTTATCATGCCCTAAAAACCAGAGTATTCTTACTCCATTTTTTAACATTTAATCATAGTGGACAACTCCCTTCATATAATGTACAAGTCGGGTAAAAAGGGAGTGTGTGGTTTCATTGAGTATCAGCATATTAATTAGTTACATTTTTTTAGGATTATCCTTAGCTGCTCCGATTGGTCCAGTTAATTCTGCTCGATTAGATAAGGGAATAAAAAATGGATTTTGGCATGCATGGATTGTTGGAGCAGGAAGTATGGTTGCAGATGCTTTTTTTATGCTCTTTGTTTACCTAGGTATGGTGAATTTTTTAGATATACCCATTGTCCAAATTTTTCTATGGTTGTTTGGTGGATTTATTCTTATTTATTCAGGTATTGAGAGCATTCTAGGTGTGAACAAGGTTAATCTAACAATAAGTCGTAAAAAGGATTCCTTAACAAAATGCTTTTTTACTGGGTTTATGATGTCTATAACAAGCCCACTTTCTATTTTGTTTTGGTTAGGCATTTATGGCTCAGTATTAGCTAAGACGATCCAAATGAACGGTACAAGCCAGCTGCTGGTTTACAGCTGCATGATTTTTGTCGGGTTAACATTGTGGGACGTTTTTGTTGCTGGTCTTACAACAGGATTCCGTAAATTTTTAAATGATACAAGCTTAAAAGTAATCTCCATTATATCTGGTGCTTCATTACTAGGGTTTGGACTATATTTTGGTTATCAAGGGCTGAAAGCACTCTTTCATTTCTAACCCTGAAGAAATGTTTTTGACCATTACAGTTAGCAAAGCGATTGCCTTTATTCAATCGCTTTTTTCTTTTAAACTTATATTATTAAGAGGAAAAAGCTAATGTGGGTGAAGGGAGAAACTTATGACATCGATAATTAAATTAAAACACGTTTCACTTAAAAGAAATGGTCAATGGATTTTAAAGGATATTAATTGGGAGATCCAAAAGCATGAAAATTGGGTATTGTACGGATTAAATGGAGCTGGAAAAACAGCGCTCTTAAATATGCTTTGTGCGTACTATTTTCCAACTGAAGGAGATGTGAAAGTCTTAGGGAAGGCATTTGGTCATGATTATTTAGCGGAAAAACTTCGTCAAAAAATAGGACTAGTATCGACAAAACTACAACAGAAATTTTATCCATCAGATACTGCTTTTGAAATTGTATTAAGTGGTGCTTTTGCTTCAATCGGACTTTATGAGAAACCAACAGAAGAAATGAGACAAAAAGCGATTGAACTATTAAAAGAACTAAGCAGTTTACATTATGCGGATAGAGCATATGAAACGTTGTCACAGGGAGAAAGGCAGCGAGTTTTGATTGCTCGAGCATTAATGACAGAGCCAGAGCTGTTAATTTTAGATGAACCGACAACAGGTTTAGACTTTCTTGCACGTGAACAGCTATTAGAATCCATAGAAGCTATGATGAAAAAGGAATCTGCACCAACTCTTCTTTATGTTACTCATCATGTTGAAGAGATCTTGCCAATTTTTTCTCATACTCTTTTATTAAAAAGGGGAGAAGTATTCGATTCTGGTGAAACAAAAGAGATGCTATCTGCCAGGAAGCTTTCAGCTCTTTTTGAATCTGATGTTTCAGTCATCTGGGATGAAGGACGTGCAAGCTTAAGGAAGAAAGTTCAAACCATGGATTTAGAATAGTACTCGCTCTTTCTTAATAAAAATAGAAATAAGGCCTACATCTCTTACGATTTTTAAGGAAGTGTTCCAATGTTTTTAAAATCCTTTGAAACGAAACAAATGCTTGAGGCGATTTTAGAAAGTATTGATGAGGGGATCCATGCTGTTAATTCTGAAGGAGTCACAATTTTTTATAATCAAGTAGCTGCGAAACACGACGGAGTTGAAATGGAGGAAGTACTTGGGAAACATGTTCTTGAGGTATTTCCTTCATTAAATAAGCAAACAAGTACCTTGCTTAAGGTTATTGAGACAGGAAATACAATTTATCAGCAATCTCAGACCTATAAAAATAGTAAAGGTCAGCTAATTGATACGGTAAATACTACATTACCTATTAAAGTTGGGAATAACGTTGTTGGGGCTGTCGAAATTGCTAAGGACTTTACAAAAGTGAAACAACTTTCTCAAAAGCTTCTTGAACTTCAAGAAAAAATGAATGGACTGCAATCAAGGCCAATATCCACTTCAGGAGCAAAGTATGAGTGGGACCATTTTGTAACTGCATGTGAAGAAATAAAAGACTTAAAGAGGTTGGCTAAAAAAGCTGCCACTAGTACATCACCGGTTATGGTATATGGTGAGACTGGAACAGGAAAGGAGTTAATGGTTCAAGCCATTCATAATGGTTCCATAAGAAAAGATGGACCATTTATTGCTCAAAATTGCTCTTCTTTACCTGAATCCTTGCTTGAAAGTATTTTATTTGGGACGAAAAAGGGGAGTTACACAGGAGCGGTCGATCGGGCAGGATTATTTGAACTTGCTCATGGTGGAACGCTGTTTTTAGATGAGATTCATACAATGCCATTAGATTTTCAGGCAAAGCTATTACGAGTCCTGGAAGATGGGATTATTAGGCGAGTGGGAGGTGTTGATTCATATTCAGTAGATGTAAGAGTTATTGTCGCGATGAACGAGCATCCTTATATTTGTATGGAAAAGAAGCAATTAAGGACTGATCTATACTATCGGCTAAATGTATTTTTTCTTGAAATTCCTCCTTTAAGAAAGAGAACTGAAGATATCCCTCTATTAATTCATCATTTTATTCAAAAATATAACTATAATTTTGGTAAACTTGTCATTCATATTGATGAGAAAGTGATATCACTGTTAGAAAGTCATTCTTGGCCAGGAAATGTTAGGGAGCTTGAACATGTAATTGAATATGCGATGAACATGGTAGAAAATGAGGATACAATAACTATCCACCACTTACCTTCATTTATTAAAGATAAAGTTCCTGCTGAGAAGGTTGTAATGAAATCCTTTCGTGAAGTTGTTGAGAAAACAGAGAAAGACTTAATTCAACAAGCTTTACAAAAAACAAGTGGAAATGTGCTTAAGGCCTCCGAGATCCTTGAACTCCCAAGACAAACTCTTCAATATAAAATGAAAAAATATAAAATTCACTAAAAATGAGGTGGATACAATGACCTTGTCTTCCGAAACGAAGTTAATTTCAACATCTCGGTATGTCATGCAACTGTATTTAGATTATTTTAATGAACGAATTCGAGTCGATCATTACCGGGGAAATATGACAATGATTTTGCAGGAAATAGAAAGATTAAGCCTAGAAAATACCTTTCAAAAAATAATTTTTTACACACGCCCTGAGCAATGGATGGATCTCTTATCAAAAGGATATGAGATGGAAGCAGTCATAAAAGGATATTTTAATGGAGCAGATAACATGATTATGACGAAGTATATAGATGATAAACGAAGAACAAGTGAACACTGGATTCAAGAGAATACTATTCTTGAAAAAGTCTTTCAAAAAGAAAGACAAATAAATCAAACAGACTTACCTGCTCATTATCATTTCCGAAAAGCAGAAATCAACGATGCTGAACAACTGGCCGATTTATATGGCAAGGTATTTGAAATTTATCCAACACCGATGAATAATAAAGACTATGTAAAAAAACTGATTAATGCCGGCAATCTTTTTTATGTAGTGGAGAGCAATAACTTATTAGTTAGTGCTGCTTCTGCAGATGTGAACATTGATTTTAAAAATGCTGAGTTAACTGACTGTGCAACATTACCAGAACATAGAAAGTACGGGTTAATGAAAATGCTGCTATTATTTCTTGAAACAGATTTACGTAATAATGGGATTTTTTGTGCGTTTTCAATTGCGAGGTCACTATCCTTTGGGATGAATGCAGCATTTTATCAGCTCGGTTATGAATATAATGGGAGATTGACTAAGAACTGTTATATATTTGATAAGCTTGAAGATATGAACGTATGGGTGAAAGATCTCTCTCATTAACTGCCAAGTTTTTAACATGCTGCCGAATTTTTAGCAAGTTTAACAGATGTGATTTGCCCGAATCTTGGCAATGGCAGTTCTTTTTTATAAAAAGAAAGTTATTTCTTTATAAACATTCGAACTAAATTTATTTTAAAAAACGGTTAATCATAACGGTTTATCTAAAGGAAATGGTTTCCCTTCTTATAGTTGGCACAAATCTTGCTTAATAAATTGTGAATAACAAAATGTAAGGGGGAAATCTTCAGTATGCATGATTTATATAAACCGGACCGTCATTGGAAAGAAATTAGTTTATGGAAAGATGTCACGGATGAAAAATGGAATGATTGGATTTGGCAGCTAACAAATACAATCCGAACTCTTGATGATTTAAAGCAAGTCATTGACTTAACACCTGAGGAAGAAGAGGGTGTTAAAATATCTACAAAAACGATTCCACTCAATATTACTCCTTATTATGCATCACTTATGAATCCAACTGATACGAGATGTCCAATTCGAATGCAATCTGTTCCGATTAGCCAAGAAATAAAGAAAACGAAGTATGACTTGGAAGATCCGTTAGAGGAAGATGAAGATTCTCCTGTAGCAGGTTTAACACATCGTTATCCAGATCGTGTACTTTTCCTCGTCACCAATCAATGCTCCATGTATTGCCGTTACTGTACCCGCCGTCGTTTTTCGGGGCAAATTGGGATGGGGGTGCCTAAGAAGCAACTAGATGGTGCAATAGACTATATTCGCAATACACCAGAAGTTAGGGATGTTCTTTTATCTGGTGGAGATGGACTTTTAATAAATGACACAATTTTAGAATATATCTTAAAAAACTTGCGTGAAATCCCACATGTGGAAATCATTCGGATTGGCACAAGAGCACCTGTTGTGTTTCCGCAACGAATAACTGAAAACCTTTGTAACATTTTAAAAAAATATCATCCTGTTTGGTTAAACACACACTTTAATACGTCTATTGAGATAACAGAAGAATCTAAGCGTGCTTGTGAAATGCTTGTTGATGCAGGTGTGCCTGTCGGCAATCAGGCTGTTATTTTAGCAGGAATTAATGACAGTGTTTCGATTATGAAAAAGCTCATGCATGACTTGGTGAAAATTAGAGTCCGCCCTTATTACATTTATCAGTGTGATCTCTCAGAAGGGATCGGTCACTTTAGAGCGCCGATTTCAAAAGGATTAGAAATTATCGAAGGCTTACGAGGACATACGAGCGGTTATGCTGTTCCAGCCTTCGTCGTTGATGCACCTGGTGGTGGAGGGAAAATTACATTACAACCAAACTATGTCATTTCGCAAAGTCCGACTAAAACGGTACTACGCAACTTTGAAGGTGTAATCACAACGTATCCCGAACCAGAAAAGTATATTGCAGGGCGTGCAGATGATTACTTTAATGAGATTTATGGAGGGGAAATGATTAAACCGTCTAAAACAGGTATTACCTCTCTTTTAAATGATGAGAAATTTAACCTTGTACCAGAGTCATTAGAACGTCTTCACCGTAGACAAAGCTTCCAAGAAGATCCAAATTATTCATCATTAAAAGAAAAGCGAGAAAAGCGTGATGAATTAAAGGAGAAAAAGTTTCAGGCACAACAAAAGAAAGAAAGTTAGGTAACAAACAGAGGTAAAAGGGAGGTGTCATTATTTTAAATGAAATGTGAATGGTGTGAATCCGCTAATGTAATAAACATAACCTGTACAGTTTTTTGGGAACTGCCTGATGGTACACGTGCTATTGAAATTACCGACACGCCTGGTGTGAAATGTACCTCATGTGGAATGGAATATCAAGATGAAAAGATAATTGAGGAGCTAGAAGATCAGCTGTATTTGATTGATACGAAGAAAGTAGATAAAGTGATTTCTTTCCACTCATTGATGACAATGCCTAGGTTATTAAAACGTAACTATTTTAAATTTTAAGGTTGCTTATGTAAAAGAAAGAGGCGATCGTATGAAGCGGTCATTATTAATTAAACCAACCATGAATGAGCAATATCCAACTGTGAGTTATGGGAAGGGGATTTATCTATACGATAATACGGGAAAGCGATATATTGATGGATCCTCAGGTGCAGTTACAGCGAGCCTTGGTCACGGTGTAGAAGAAATTATTAAAAGCATGCAAAATCAAGCTAATAAAGTTTCATTTGTTTATCGTTCTCAATTTACTTCAGAGCCAGCTGAACGTCTGGCTGAGAAATTAAACAAACTTGTTGATGCTAATGAAGATTATTGGTCCTTTTTTGTAAATAGTGGATCAGAAGCAACGGAAACAGCGATGAAGGTTGCAATCCAATATTGGCAGGAGCAAGGGAATTTTAAGAAGCAAAGAATTTTGTCGCGGTGGGTGAGCTACCATGGGATCACTCTTGGTGCGTTATCTATGTCTGGACATGTCAATCGCAGGGAACGATTTGTTTCCTTATTAGAGGATTATCCCTCTGTTACAGCTCCTTATTGCTACAGATGTCCTTTTGATAAAACCTATCCTTCTTGTCAGTTAGTGTGTGCATCTGAAGTGGAAGCAGCAATAAAAAGAATCGGAGCTGATCATATTGCTGCTTTCATCGCTGAACCAATTATTGGTGCAGCAGGAGGTGTTATTGTACCCCCGGACGGATATTATCAGAAAGTTAGAGAGATTTGTGATCGCTACAACATTTTATTTATAGCGGATGAAGTAATGACGGGAATCGGTCGAACTGGTAAAATGTTCGGCCTAGATCATTGGGGAGTAAAGGCTGATATTATTGCACTGGGAAAAGGAATGAGTGCGGGCTTTACCCCTATTGCTGCAACACTCGTAAGTGAAAAAGTGATGAAACCGATTCTAGATGGCTCAAACTCTATCATGAGTGGCCATACGTATAGTGCCAACCCTCAATCAGCAGCTAGTGCATTAGCGGTTTTAGATTATATTGAGAATCATAAGTTAGTAGATAAGGTAAAAGAACATGGCAAATACTTGCTGAAAAGACTTAGGGAAGAAACAGCCAACTTTGACATAATTGGTGATGTCCGTGGAAAAGGATTAATGATCGGGGTTGAGTTTGTTTCTGATAATAAAATAAAACAATCCTTTCAATGTAATGGTGCTGTTACAAACAAGATTGTAAAAAAAGCTAGAGAAAAAGGCTTATTAATCTATCCTTCCTCCGCAGGTCATGATGGGGTTGGTGGAGATGCGATTATCATTTCTCCTCCCTTTATTATCTTAAAAGATGAAATAGAGGAACTTGTTTCTATTTTTAAGGAAGTTGTTTCCGAAATACAGTCAGAGTTAAGACTAACAGGGGGAACAGACCATGAAGCAACCAATGCCAAAGAAGAGGATAAATAAGGTTGGGAGTTTAGAAGAAGGTTTTTCCCGTATTATTGATGGATGTTCACTTATGTTTGGAGGATTTGGAGGAGTAGGAAATCCACCTACTATTATAAATGGCATACTTCAAAAGGGAATAAAGGATTTAACACTCATAGGAAATGATGCCGGATTTCCTACAATAGGGATTGGCAAAGTGGTTAGTCAAGGAAGGGCGAAAAAAATGATCGTCTCCCATATTGGATCAAATCCGGTTGCAGGGCAGCTAATGATAGATGGCAAAATGGAAGTTGAATTTTGCCCTCAAGGAACATTGGCAGAACGAATTAGGGCAGGTGGAGTTGGTCTTGGAGGTATTCTCACTGATATCGGGATTGATAGCATGATTGAAGAAGGCAAACAAATGATCAAGATAAACGGCCAAGACTTTTTATTAGAAACAGCACTTACAGCAGATGTTTCAATCGTTTACGCCAAAAAAGCTGATACCTTTGGAAACCTTGTATATGAAACAAGTGCCCGCAATAACAACCCCCTAGTAGCAATGGCTGGTCGATATACAATCGTCGAAGCTGAACAAATCGTCGAAACAGGAGAACTTGATCCAGAAGCCATCATCACACCAGGCGTATACGTAGACATCGTCGTCCAAAGCAAAGGGATTGATTGGAAATGGGCTTGGGAGTAGTGGGTGGTGCCTGTTCCGGGGAGACGTGGAAGTGGTGCCTGTCATTCCCCGAATTATGTCGAAATTCCGAAAGGGGAGGTCAGAAAAGTGGCAGAATTAGATGCTAGAAATAGAATTGCCAAACGGGCAGCTAAGGAAATTGAAGAAGGCATGATTGTTAATTTAGGTATTGGAATTCCTTCTCTTGTACCAAACCATTTACCTGAGAATCTACAAGTGATGTTTCAGGCCGAAAACGGAATCTTAGGAATGGGTGAGTCACCCAAAAAGGGAGAAGAAAATCCAACATTGTGCAATGCAGCAGGCTTTCCGGTGACGATTGTGCCGGGAGCATCTTATTTTGATAGTGCCACAGCTTTTGGAATGATTCGTTCAGGTTATTTAGACATGACCATTCTCGGTGGACTACAGGTAAGTGAAGAAGGTGATTTAGCAAACTGGATTGTTCCAGGTAAACGAGTACCTGGTATTGGTGGGGCGATGGAGTTAGCAAAAAAAGCAAAAAAAGTCATTGTTTTAATGAATCATTGTGATAAAAAAGGGCAGTCCAAAATTGTTAAAACATGTACACTTCCTTTAACCGCAAAAAGGTGTGTTAGCATGATTATTACAGAAATGGCAGTAATTGAAGTAACAAATGAGGGTTTACTGTTAAAAGAAGTGATGAAACCATATTCAGTTGAAGAAGTTGTGAGTCTTACAAATGCTAAATTACAACTATCAGAAAATAGTAAGAACAGAACCTACTAAAAAGAGATGGGGGATGAAGGGTGAACGGAGAACGAGAGATGCTTCGGGCACAAATTAACCAATGGCTAGCTAATAATCATGATCATGGAATAAAGCTATTACAAAATTTAGTTCAAGAAAATAGCATACAGGGGAATGAGCGGAAAGCTCAAACAATTGTTATTGAAAAACTACGCAAAATTGGCTTAAAAGTGGATGCGTGGGAGCCTGAGGGGAAACAGCTAGTTGAACATCCTTATTTTGCTTCACCAAGAACTGAATTTAAAGGCAGTCTAAATGTTGTTGGTGTATTAAAGGGAACAGGTGAAGGTCGTTCTCTTATACTAAATGGACATATTGATGTTGTGCCTGAGGGTGATGTAACACAGTGGGACCAGAATCCCTATAGCGGGAAGGTAATTGATGGGAAGCTTTATGGTCGTGGTGCAACAGATATGAAGGGGGGCAATGTTTCCCTTCTTTTGGCATTATCTGCTTTACGTGCACTTGGTATTCCGTTGAAAGGTGATGTTATTTTTCAAAGTGTAATAGAAGAAGAAAGTGGCGGCGCTGGCACACTAGCAGCGATATTAAGAGGTTACCAGGCAGATGCTGCTCTCATTCCTGAGCCGACAAATATGAAAATATTCCCGAAGCAGCAAGGATCAATGTGGTTTCGGTTAAAAGTTAAAGGTCTAGCTGCACACGGAGGAACACGGTATGAAGGAGTCAGTGCAATTGAAAAAACTATGATCGTGATTGAACATATTAAAAAACTTGAAAAAAGTAGAAATGAGCGTATTACAGATTCCCTCTACAATAATATCCCTATTCCTATCCCAATTAATATAGGAAAAATTGAAGGTGGAGATTGGCCATCCTCTGTCGCTGATCTTGTCAAACTAGAAGGAAGAGTAGGCATTTCTCCCGATGAAAAGATAGAGCAAGCTCAGAAAGAATTTGAACAATGGATTCAAGACCTAGAAAAAGTTGATCCGTGGTTTGCTAAATATCCAGTTTCTCTTGAATGGTTTGGAGCAAGATGGGTTCCGGGTTCAATTGATCTTAATCATCCGTTCATGTCTTCATTAACAAAAAGCTACTCAAAAGTTACAGGCGAGCAACCAGTTATCGAAGCATCTCCATGGGGAACAGATGGTGGCCTGCTAACTTCAGTTGGTTCAACTCCGACTATTGTGTTTGGGCCGGGCGTTACTGAAAAAGCTCACTACCCAAATGAATACATTGAAATTGATAAAGTTTTTGAAGCCGCTGAAATTATTGCGCTAACAATTGTTGATTGGTGTGGAGTTGAACGGTAGAGTCGTTTTCATTTAGAATATTCACTTTACAATACGCTAATCTCTTAAAATAGGTAGGGATTGGCGTAAAATACATATTTAAGAGCCAAAATTATATTTATAAGAGTTTATTAAAAATTCTAAATAGCGGAAATAAACAATCGCGAAATTAGGTGAATAATGAAAAAATGTGTATAATCAATTGTAGCAAGAATGATTCCGTACTAGATTACTATTTTAAAATGCTTTCGGAGTCAAAGAGAGGAAGGATACATTTTGAGTACTATTGTTTCTACTTTACCAAGATTTGATCATGTAGGAAGTTTTCTACGACCACAGCGTATAAAAGAAGCACGTAAACAGTATGCTGAAGGAAGTATAACATCTGAAGAATTAACGAATATAGAAAATGAAGAAATTACAAAGTTAGTAACTAAGCAAAAAGAAGTAGGCCTAAAAACAATTACTGATGGAGAATTTAGACGCGGCTGGTGGCACTTTGATTACTTAGCAGGATTAGAGGGTATTGAGGTTGTTGAAACAGAGCGTGGTGTACCATTCCATGATGTGGAAACTTCTGCTTTCAATATTCAGATTAATGGCAAAATTAAATTTAATAATCACTATATGCTTGAGCATTTCCGTTTTTTAAACGAAGTAGTTGGTAACGAAGGTCATATTGCAAAAATGATTATTCCAAGTCCAAATATGATTTTCTTTAGAGAAGGAATTGGCAGTGATTTTGAAAAACAATTTTATAGTAGTTTAGAAGAAATTTATGTAGATCTCATTCAAGCATACAAAGACGCAGTAATTGCATTTTATGATGAAGGCTGCCGTTACTTACAGCTTGATGACACGGCTTGGGCATTATTTTTTGATGAGAGCAGTCGTAACCTTGTAAGAGCTTTTGGGTCTGATCCAGACGAACTGATCCATCAGTTTAAGCATGCAGTAAATGAAGTTACTTCTGTTAAGCCAGATGATATGGTTATGACAATGCATATTTGTCGTGGAAACTACAAATCATCCTATGCTTCTTCTGGAAGCTATGATGGTGCATCAGAAATTATTTTTGGACAACTTAACCTTGATGGTCTATTCCTAGAGTTTGATGATAGTCGTTCAGGTGGTTTTGAGCCACTTCGCCACATTAAGAGAAGTGACCTTCACGTAGTGTTGGGTCTAATCACAACAAAAACACCCTCACTTGAGGATGCCGATGCTATTAAAGCTCGAATTAACGAAGCGGCACAATACGTATCTTTAGATCAGTTACACTTAAGTCCACAATGTGGATTCGCATCCACAGAAGAAGGTAACTTACTAACTGAAGAAGAGCAATGGGCGAAGGTTCGCCACGTTATTGACATTGCGAATAGTGCTTGGAAGTAGTCTGACAAGTGACAGGCACGACCCGAAGTATGTCGAATGAAAGAGGCTGTACCAAATTGGTAAGGCCTCTTTTGCTTGTTAATGTATCAAATCATTTTTTGTATCAATATAGAGGCTTCCGTCTTTCTGAACTTGAGCATAAAATACGTCTGATATCGATTCAATTCCGGATTGTTGTAATTGCTGTTCAAGCCATTCTTGATTTAGGTTTAATTTTTGTAGGTTTGTTGAGATTACTCTTCCGTCATTTATTACCTCAGTAGCTATTGGAAAATAAACGGGTTTTGTAGATTGAATATTCATATCCGCTTTCGTTAACGGTTGTTGGGCTTCTTTCTTCATAACGGATAACTTACCATCCGTTTCGAAAATAGCATAATCAACATCAAGCACAGAAAATACATTTTTTTGTCTAAGCAAGGCATTTAATGCATTAACATCTAGGCGAACTTTACGAAGTTCATCCTCCATAATTTTCCCGTTTTTAATCAAAATTCGCGGCTGTCCCTCAATGACTGTACGTACTCTCTTCGATTTGATATCGATATAACCAAGAGCAATTGTGAATAGACTCCATCCAACCAATGCTATAATGCCGTTTCTAATTGAAACTGTTGAATTGATTACTAATGAAGCCCCAATCGTACCGATCGCAATTCCAGAAACAAAATTGAAAAAAGTCATTTGAGAGATTTCTTTTCGTCCCATTATTCTCGTTAAAACTAATAGCGTAGTAAAGGCAATAGCGATTCTTGATATTAATTCTATAATCGACATATTCATTCTCCTAAATGAAATTTATATATTATTAATCTTTTTCCTTTTAGCTTAAATTATGTATTTTATTTCACACCACAAAAACAAATAAAAAAACTCGTCATCAAATTGTAATAAATTACCTTTGTGAACTCCCGTTTCTTCCTATTTTTTCTTATATAATAAAAGAAAGGAGGTATTAATATGCATTCAATATCAAAGAAAAACCTGATTAGTTTTTTTATTCTGCTTTCATTAATTATCACAACCAACACAATGCTGTATCGTGTGGAATTTGTGAAACCGCTCCCAAATGAGGTTGCGTTAGGTTCTTTGTTTGATTTTATTATTGTGGTCCCTTTATTGACCTATTTTTTTATCATAAGAAAACGCTACTCTTTAAAATATTTACTTCCTGTTGCATTAGCAGGCTATGGAATTGCTTATCTCGTTGTACCGAACGGACTACTTTCTTCCTATTCTTTTGTTAAATATCTGCTTTTTGCGGGGGAAGCTGCGTTACTATTACTAGAGCTTTATATTGTTTATAAATTAATAACAAAAATACCTGCTATCTTAAAAAGAGTAAAAACACATCAAGCGGAAATTCCTACTCTGCAATATCGAATAGAACAGTCTATTTATCATGAGTTAAAGCCTTCACGATTCTTAAACATCATCGTATCTGAGCTTTCTATGTTTTATTTTAGTCTTTGCACTTGGAGAAAAAAGTCACTAACAATAAGTAATAATCAAGAAATGTTTACGTACCACAAAAAATCAAGCTCTATGGCATTAAATATCATGCTAATTCACGCCTTGATCCTCGAATCTGTAGGGTTTCATTTTCTGCTACATTCTTGGAATGAGGTTGTGGCTATCATCTCACTCGTTTTGAATGTGTATACCCTTTTCTTTTTATTAGCTGAAATTCAAGCAATTCGTCTAACGCCTTTTATAATCACTGACCGGCTTGTGTCTTTACAGGTTGGATTAGGAAAGCAGCTAATCGTACCTTTAGAGGAAATAAAAAGCATACATTATTATGATGGTCCCGAAAAATTGTCCAAAGATGAGAGTAAAAAGGTATTTGATGCAGTACTAGCTGATTTTATGAAAGAAAAGCCAATATTTGAAATCGAATTTACTTGTGAGCAGGAAGCAAAATTCATGTATGGCTTTAAGAGAAAAGTAAAGAAAGTACATCTCTCACCGGATGAACCAGAGAGATTTTATCAAACGTTAATAAGTAAGATAGAGGATTAATTAAACCGTAGATATACTTGTTCAGTTAGAAGTTAATAATAAATACGACACTAAAAAAACCCCACTATTATAAGTGGAGTTTAAGTGTTTGTTGAGATTAATTGCTTTAATGGGTTAAGCATATATTCATGAAATATAACAACTCTCGATGAATGTGCAAAATGTTCCTCAAAGGTGAATAGGAAATCTTGATAAAACGAAAGAAAGCTCTCAGCATTACATACATTTTGTGTAGTAAATATTCCAGATCGATTTATACATACATTTTCATATTTTAGAGAAAGTCTCTTTATTGGCTTTAAGAGCTTTTTAACATCACGTATCCGGTATATTTCGCGTAATTG
The DNA here is from genome assembly GCF_003667825.1 of Metabacillus litoralis. Lineage (NCBI taxonomy): Bacteria > Bacillati > Bacillota > Bacilli > Caryophanales > Bacillaceae > Metabacillus > Metabacillus litoralis. The sequence continues at coordinate 388,922 of NZ_CP033043.1, forward strand.
TTCTAGAATTTCTTTTGCATCTTGTTGCAGCTGTTTAGAAAGCTTTAGGTTTATCATCCTAATGTCTTTAGGTGATTCTTCTTCAAAGATAAATTGTTTTAGCATAATCATGTCAGACTTAATTGGTTCACACAAATAGCTTTGGTAGATACGAAGTGTATTGTAAGCATCATACATAGGGTTGTGCTTATCACCTAGAAACTCTAATCCGTACAGAGCTAATCCATCCTCAACCGATATATTATTCTTAGAAACTCTTTTTTTGAAAGTATCTTGAAAGTCTGTATATCGTGTTTCGATTTTTCTAATTGTCCGTTCTGGGATGCTATGTTTTAATGAATCGATTTTTAAACGTGATAAATCACTTGGAGACCAGGAAAAATATTGAGACTTCTTTAACCCACCAACCCATTCAAGAAAATCAGCAAAAACGTCTTTAAAATCGCTAGCTTTTTCTAAATCAGAATCATCAATACCCGTTAACGTTTTGCAGAAGTCAGTTAATGGGTTTCTATTTTCTGGTCTAATAAATCGATCAAAATATGAAATTTCTTCTGAATCTAACTCATATTTTACCGCGCCCAAACGAATGGCTTCCATCTTCTCAAAAGCCATCCCTTGATCAGAGCATAACATCTCGAAATCAAAGAAAATATATTGTTTTATGTCCGCCATTCATTTCCCCCCTTTAACAGGTAATTATATTGGGGAAAGTTAAAAATGAAAAGATCCAATAAGTGTAAAATGAAGATTTTAAATACTTTTAATAGATGAAATATGTCATGATTGTAAAAAATAGACAATTTAATAGGAACTTTTATGAAGATCAACCGTAATAATTTATAGCATTACTTTCTAATACTAGAAGGGAGAATGACATGAATTTAACTGAGTTAAGAGAGCGGGCGTTAGAAATCGGGAAGGTCACGGAAGACTTTGATCTAGAAATTGAAGAGTTACGATTAGAAGATGAGGTTGCTTGTTTTGTATGGAAACATAGAGAGTATGAAGATAATGGTGTTTGGATTGAGATTAGTATGAATGGAACACTACTTGATTTAAATAAAGACCTACTATCACCATCAGCCTTAATCTTTTCTGAGAAACAGTTATATGAAAAGGCAATAGACTTTGTTTTAAATCATTACCCTTCGGCACTTCATCAGTTTACTTTGGAGGAATGGAAAAGAGAAGAAAATAGAGGATATAGACTTTCATACGTGCAAAAAGAAGAAGGTTTAGCCCTTCCTCATACCGGATTTTGGTTGTCAATATTAGAAGATGGAGAAGTAGTGCTATTTAAATATATGGGAATTGCTGAGGATATTAGAATTCCACAATTTATCATGGAAAAAGAGAAGATGAAGGAAAGATTTCTACGAGAACTTGAAATGGAATTACAAACTACAAATCTATCTAATAAGTTACATGACTATACTGGCGCTTCGTCAAAGCTTGTTTATGAGCCGTCTTTCCCTTTCAGCGATTTGTTTGCTGATGGGACAAGTGTGTTAAAGGATGTTGAGGAAGATGCAGAAGAAGACCTGGAGTTGCTTTCTCCTCCTAAAATAGAGAGGTTACTTAACGAGTTGATTGGTTTTAATGAAGATGAATTTGAGAAAATACGTGAAAGTGATTTAGGTGATGAGATCGGCTCGGTTTGGAGACCAAAGGCTTTTACTAGTGAAGTTGAAGGAACGTCAATTAATGATTTTTTTCAGAAGAGAAATCAGCTTACACTAAAGTTTAAGCATGACAAGAAAACAAATCAGATACGCGGGCTGTTTTCGTTTCTTGACCGAAAAGGAGATTTATTTCTTAATGAGGAACAATGTAAGAAGCTTGCGCTAGAATTTTTGTTTTCACTTTATCCAAATGCGGATGAGTTTTTACGAATGGTTAGGAGGAATTCTCAAGATGAAGAAGAGGGGGATTTTATCCATTTCCACTTTAACGTCCATTGGGGTAATGTTCGAAATCGATTTGGTTCAGCATGGATAGGTGTGAACAGAACAACCGGGACAATCGATCATTACCTGGGTCCTGACATGAACCTTGAGGATCTTAAGAAAATAAACCCAAAGCCAGCCATTTCTATGCAGGAAGCAGTGAAAAATTATCAAAGATACTTTGACGTGAAGCTTAAGTGGAAAAAGGAGTATAAAGAACAAACTTCTTATTATGTAATGGTTTATGTACCTGATTTTCCGAAGCTGGATGGAAAGATAGCGTTTATCGATGCACAGAATGGAGAAGTAATCGTATCAAAAGACTTTTAAAATTCCTTTATAAAAAGGAAAAAGCATAAGAAGATACCTCATATCTACTTATGCTTCTTATTTTATTTGTTCAAAAACCATTTTAAGAAAGGCGGTAATTTCTTGTCTACGATTTTTAATTCATCCATTAATAATTTGTCTTGATGGTCTGTTATCCAATTTTCAAGTTCTTTTTTTGTGTTTAGTTGGGTATAGTAAGTTTCTCCCTTTTTACCTACCGCATTGACAACAAACCGACATGTGTTCCCCATAAATGCCCACCTTTATGAAATAATCTATCCATTTAGCATTATAACAAGGGAAAAATTAATTTCTAGCCTTTACTTATAGGAAAGAAGGGAGTAAAATTTAACTCTTTACCTTAATTATAGTAAGACCTCTTGGACCTCGATTGGACTTAGAGCATTTGACTGGTTTATATAGATGAAAGCATTGTATCTATCTGACATGATTGATGGTACATAATTTCCATAATGTTCGTAAGCAGGATTATAGACAACTCCGATTGCTCGATGCCCAATCGTCTTATTGAAAAGATGCTTATTTTGTTCATTGAATACTAAATATTTATCATGTGAACCTGCTTGATACATACAGTCTTCCCAACTGCCAGATTGAGCGGGAGGGGTGACCATTTTCTCTAGGTTTACACCCCATTGATCTGCTGCAATAACTGTTCCGTGATGTGTGCCAAATCCAATGATAAAAAGCTGGTCTTCCCCTTTTTGTTCCCTTAAGAGCTGTCCTACGTTTACAATTCCTTCGTTAACCATGTCTGTTGCACGTGCGTCCCCAACATGGGTGTTATGCTCCCAAATAATACCCTTTGCATTTTCTCCATAAAATTGATGGATTTTATTAATGACTTCTACCATATGACGGTCACGAATATTCCATGATTCATTATCATTCAATACCATTGTTCGGTAATAATTTTCAGCATTTGCTGTGATGATTGCATTTACTTCAAGGTCCAATGCATTTTCTTCATTACTTGAATAATTTGATTTATTCAGACGGATATCTGATAATAATTTGGAAACCTCCTCGTGGCAGCCTTCACCATAAAATGAAGCAGAAATGCCGTATTTTTCAGGGCGGCGATTAAATGGTTCAAAACAAGCAAAAGCTTTTTTTGCTGTTTCAACTTGAGAAGGAGTTGTTCTTTCTAAATACTTAATAATTTCATCAATTGATTCCCATAAAGAGTAAACATCTATTCCATAGAAACCAACCTTTCTATCTTCGGCTTGATTTTGATTGTAATTTTTTAACCATTCAATTAAATCAATCATTTCCTCATTGGCCCACATCCATGTTGGCCAGCGATTAAAGGATTTTAGCACATCACGTGCATGTGAGGATTGTTTATCAATACCTTTTATATATCTATTTACTTGCTGACATGCAGGCCAGTCACCTTCAACTGCAAGATATGTAAATCCTTTTTCCTTTATAAGTTTTTTCGAAAGTTCTGCTCTCATTGTGTAAAACTCAGAAGTACCATGAGAAGATTCTCCAAGAAGGACAAATTGGTGGTCACTAATTTCATTTATCAAAGAATCTAAATCCTTAGATTCATGTATTGGCTTAGAATAATCTTTAATCGCTTGAATTAATTTGTTGGGCATTTTTTATTCCCCCTTTTACTTATTGTTTATATTCAGCATTATATGAGTTTTCACCAGAATGAACAGACAATAAGGTGTCTGCGTAGCCGACAAGTCGATTAACTATTTCATCAGAAATCGAATAAACAAGTTGGTGATGTTTTCTTATATGTAATTCAGGATCATCAAAGATAATAGTCGTATTGATAAAAATATGCTTCGTATCAAAAAGATTGTAGTGAATGATTGTTTTTCCAGCAGCTCCACCTGTTAAAGGATCTTTATAACTTGGTAAAAAAACATACCATTCCTCTGCAGAAGGTGAGCGAAAGTTCTTAGTATAGGTCATTCCTTTTAGTTCTTCTTCAATTTTAAGCTTCAGGTCTTCGTCCATTACTTCAATAATGTTATCTTTCATCACCGATCTCCTTTGGTTTAATCAGCGGGGTTCGCATCAACAGCAATTTCATACGCATCTAAAACGATATTCTTTTTAATTGGATCTGTAACTCCAACAAGATATTGACCATCTTTCTCGTCTAAAACCTGCATAATGATGGGATCATCATTATTCTCATTTGATGTTAATAGAGCATAGGTTTCAGCTTCCACAGCAAGTAATGCTTCAACTGAGAACGTTCTTTCTTTTCCGTACTCATCTTCAACAGTAATAATATCTCTTTCTTCCTCTAAGCTCATTTCTATACACCTCCAAAAATGTCAAAAGTAGTTTATCCTATTTAGAATGATTTAATGAGATAGAGAAAGGGGGGACGAACTTTTTAAGAAAACAAAGGGATAATTGCCTATAAGTGTTTACCTTTTTTATACTAGATGATAAGATTATCTTCATTGTCGAGAAAATGTATTAAGATATTGACACATAATTAATTAATGTGATAAATTATAAATCCTGCTTCGTTGAAGTGAAACATGATAAATAAGTTTTTTATAAAAAGGTCTTGAAATTTTTTGTGAAGTTATTATAATAATATTTGTCTTTAAAAATTGTCTGGTAATGATGGCGAAGAGGTCACACCCGTTCCCATGCCGAACACGGAAGTTAAGCTTTTCAGCGCCGATGGTAGTTGGGGGATTCCCCCTGTGAGAGTAGGACGTTGCCAGGCATGATCATTTTATGGTCATGAAACAATTAAAATATGGCCCATTGGTCAAGCGGTTAAGACACCGCCCTTTCACGGCGGTAACACGGGTTCGAATCCCGTATGGGTCACTTACTATAACTTAATATAGGAAGTAACGTATTAATTTGGAGGATTAGCTCAGCTGGGAGAGCACCTGCCTTACAAGCAGGGGGTCGGCGGTTCGATCCCGTCATCCTCCACCATAATATTTCGCTCTAGCGAAACAACTTAAAAAGCGGGTGTGGCGGAATTGGCAGACGCGCTAGACTTAGGATCTAGTGTCCTTGTGACGTGGGGGTTCAAGTCCCTTCACCCGCACCATGTTTTTTTTATGATAGTAAAATAACTATCCAGTACGCGGAAGTAGTTCAGTGGTAGAACACCACCTTGCCAAGGTGGGGGTCGCGGGTTCGAATCCCGTCTTCCGCTCCAATAGTAGTGCCGGGGTGGCGGAACTGGCAGACGCACAGGACTTAAAATCCTGCGGTAGGTGACTACCGTACCGGTTCGATTCCGGTCCTCGGCACCATAGTTTTTTCGCGCTAGCGAAAATAACTACCTTAATTTTTATAGATTAATTTAGATTATATGCGCCCGTAGCTCAATTGGATAGAGCGTTTGACTACGGATCAAAAGGTTAGGGGTTCGACTCCTCTCGGGCGCGCCAATATTAGATTTAAAAGTAAGATGTGTGAATAAGAGTTGTGCTTTTAAGCAAAGCTAAGTCTCTGATCTCCACATACATCTTTGATATTTAGTACGGGAAGTAGCTCAGCTTGGTAGAGCACTTGGTTTGGGACCAAGGGGTCGCAGGTTCGAATCCTGTCTTCCCGACCATTCATTATTAAGGGGCCTTAGCTCAGCTGGGAGAGCGCCTGCTTTGCACGCAGGAGGTCAGCGGTTCGATCCCGCTAGGCTCCACCAAATTTGTTTAATTTCTTTATAAGTAACATATACAATTATGGCGGTGTAGCTCAGCTGGCTAGAGCGAGCCGTAAACATCATGAATAAGCTTCATTGTAGGCTTGCGAGGAATGTGTCTGACAAGAGACATGACGAGCATGGTTTTTAAACAGTGAGCGTTTTGTCATTATGGCGGTGTAGCTCAGCTGGCTAGAGCGTACGGTTCATACCCGTGAGGTCGTGGGTTCGATTCCCTCCGCCGCTACCATTTGCACAAACGGCCAATAGGTCACATATGTTATTGGAGGAATACCCAAGTCCGGCTGAAGGGATCGGTCTTGAAAACCGACAGGGGTGTCAAAGCCCGCAGGGGTTCGAATCCCCTTTCCTCCTCCATATTTATTTTTTATTTTATTATCGCGGGGTGGAGCAGTCTGGTAGCTCGTCGGGCTCATAACCCGAAGGTCGCAGGTTCAAATCCTGTCCCCGCAACCAAACTTTAAATGTAATGTTATGGTAAATGTTAAGGTAAGTTATTTTCACTTCGTTAAAAAACTCCGGTCCGGTAGTTCAGTTGGTTAGAATGCCTGCCTGTCACGCAGGAGGTCGCGGGTTCGAGTCCCGTCCGGACCGCCATTATTATAATAGATAATAATGGAAATTCAGACTCTAATTTTTGAGTAAAAGGGTTTCAATAAGCGAGAAGGTCGAGGAAGCAAGTGAACGAGCACCGGAGCGTATGACTATACGTGAGGATGTGAGTGAGGGAGCTGACGAAGAGATTCGAAGCTTAGTGGAAGCCGTAAACTTTTTTGGGCTCGGTAGCTCAGTTGGTAGAGCACGTTCGAATATGCTTCTCTGAATAAACTTCAGCGTACTCATCGAGCTGCTTCTTGAATAAACCCTCCGAGATGAGGACGATTTACTAATTGAAAACCTTAAAATACTACCAAGTTATCAGAACAAATAACTAATACGTAAAGAAGCAATCCTGTATCTTATATATTAATACTAACTAATTATATGGCTCGGTAGCTCAGTTGGTAGAGCAATGGACTGAAAATCCATGTGTCGGCGGTTCGATTCCGTCCCGAGCCACCTTTCAATTTTGCAAAAAAAATGCCGGTGTAGCTCAATTGGTAGAGCACGATCGAATATGCTTCGAAGTATTTGCTTCAGCACACAAATCGAGCCGCTTCTTGAATAATCTTTCTGAGATTTGGGTGACTGGTAAGTAAGATAGAGCTTTATATAGATATCTATAATAATGCCGGTGTAGCTCAATTGGTAGAGCAACTGACTTGTAATCAGTAGGTTGGGGGTTCAAGTCCTCTCGCCGGCACTCTTATATATGGAGGGGTAGCGAAGTGGCTAAACGCGGCGGACTGTAAATCCGCTCCTTAGGGTTCGGCAGTTCGAATCTGCCCCCCTCCACCATAGATTTTTGTGATAGCAAAATATCTTCCACTGATTCTAAAAAAAATCTTAGGGGCATAGTTTAACGGTAGAATAGAGGTCTCCAAAACCTTTGGTGTGGGTTCGATTCCTACTGCCCCTGCCAATTTAAAATTTTGTGGCGGTTGTGGCGAAGTGGTTAACGCATCGGATTGTGGTTCCGACATTCGTGGGTTCGATTCCCATCAGCCGCCCCAATTTTATATTCAGACTTGTTGCTTAGTAACTTGTTACTTAGTAATTATAGATGCAGAAAAGAAATTTCCTCTTGTTGGTTTGAGCACAAGACATTAATTTATGTGTAAAAAGTGTGGAATATGAAGTGAACGAGACTGATTAAGGTTGAAAGTATACCTAGTAGTCGACGATATTTCGTGTTATTTCCTGTCAGAAATAACCCAAAATATCCTCTTGCGATGAGGATTCATGTAGCATATTCAAGGAAGCCAATTCTTGAAGCTAATTCAATGGGCTATAGCCAAGCGGTAAGGCATCGCACTTTGACTGCGACATGCGTTGGTTCGAATCCAGCTAGCCCAGCCATTTATTTTAAGGCATCATAGCCAAGTGGTAAGGCCGAGGTCTGCAAAACCTCTATCCCCGGTTCAAATCCGGGTGGTGCCTCCAATTCATTTCGATATGCGGGTGTAGTTTAGTGGTAAAACCTCAGCCTTCCAAGCTGATGATGAGGGTTCGATTCCCTTCACCCGCTCCAAAAAACTTATGGGCCTATAGCTCAGCTGGTTAGAGCGCACGCCTGATAAGCGTGAGGTCGATGGTTCGAGTCCATTTAGGCCCACTTTATATCATACATTTTGTTCCGCAGTAGCTCAGTGGTAGAGCAATCGGCTGTTAACCGATCGGTCGTAGGTTCGAGTCCTACCTGCGGAGCCATTTTTGTCTTTAGATAATGCGCCTTTAGCTCAGCAGGATAGAGCAACGGCCTTCTAAGCCGTCGGTCAGAGGTTCGAATCCTCTAAGGCGCGTCAAAAAAGAGACCAGTGGTTTTCACCTGGTCTCTTTTTCTTTCTTTATTTAGTTCCTAGAGATATATTCTTCACATCATTATCTTCTTTCCAACTATAAGGTTTTACCTGTTGATCATTTAATTTTTTTAGAAGTAGCATACATAAATTTGTTTGATCCACTTTTCCACCAACTGAATTGAACTTTCCTACATCTGCTCGTAAGCCAATAGAAAACAATGTAACTGGGCTTTTAAGAAGTGGATTCCACACTTTCAATAATCCTATTGTGTAAGACTCATCATTTGTATTTTTATATTCATTAAGAAAAAGAATAGCACCACAACGTTTTATTAGTTTTTCTTCAGTATTGGTTACTGCTGTGTTCGCGATTGCGCTTTCAAGTTCTACTTTAGACAATTTTTGGAAACCTTTTGGTAAAACAGGTTGAAAGGTAGGATGAAATTGTTTCATATGCTCCTCTGTTTTCTTAATCGAACTATAAATATTGTTAGCTTCTGTTATCAAATAATCTATATTTTTATGTTTTTCTAAGATGATTTTCTCCCATTCCCATTCTTCAGTAAAGAATGGATCATATTGTTCAATAGGAATGTTTATTTTAATTGATCTTAGGTTTGTATATAATCCTTCACCCTGTGTAAATCCGTATTTAAAAAGGGTTGTTCTTTTCCAATCTGTGAAAGAATGTAAATCTTTTTTACCTTTATGTACCTGTATAGGTGAAGAAACCTTTAATAAATTTAAAGCTTCTGAAAAATTGTATTCGAAAAAGGTTTTCAACTCGTTCATGGCAATTTCTGTATGCATGAAATTTAAGTTCGCATTATACCTATTTTGAATTTTTTTATTCATTGAAGTCACCCTCCAGGAAAATATTCAATCATCAATTTTTGGGCATTTGACCCAATTATCTTATGTGAGTCTTGCTTGAATTGTGACAAAAAGACAATAGATAAATTATCTTTCAGCAGGAAACTCACAAAATGTTGCCTCCAGCAGAAGAACAGTTTGCATCAATGGAGGAAATCACTACATCGGCATGATGAATGCATACAAATAAGAGGATAAAAAATCTCATTTAGCTCATACTAGCCACGATTAAAATCTATTGAGAGGTTGTGTTGTGGATTTGGGTGCAGTAGAGAGAAGTGGATACCGGTTTGAACCTGAGTTTAGTGTAATCAATCAGAATGGGGCTATACATGTTTATCATCAAGGTGAGTTTGTTGAAGAGATTAAGTTCTCTTTTTCAGGGGACTTTCCAGTACATGATAATATAGAAAAGCTAATTGACCAGTATTGTGAGCAACATAGAATATAAAGACTCTTTCATAGAAAGAGATTAAAAAAAGATTGAATGGACCACTATACGTCTCTTCAATCTTTCTTTCTAATTTAAGATGTAATTCTCCAATTCATTTCATTGGATGTTTTTAACCATTCTGGTATAGGAAATCTCTTTTCTATCGCCTCAGTCATTTCTTCTGCCATCTTTAAAACAAGAGAGAGTTCAGTGTATTGAAGCACTTGTTGTGATAAAAATCCTCCAACATTGACCACACCTGTAATGCTATAATCGCCAACAGCATCTAACTCTTTCCCAACCCCTGCACCAGGTTTTAATCCTCCATCAAATACATAAAACTTGCCGATTGAGTCCACTTTCCCTAACATTGAATCGATTACAATTACTTTCTTATTTAAAGGAACTTCTCTTAGCTTCTCATTTAAATTTTTAGCGTGTACAAGGTTGTTAATTGTACCAATTACATTTCTGTAACCCTTCTTTTTTAGGAAGGAACCTACTAATGGACCTAATGAATCACCTGTTGAACGATCAGTCCCTATGCAAACAAATACAACTTTACTGCTGCTTATATTAGTGGGGATCACATCTAGTAATGTTTCAGATAAATGAAAGCAAGTTACTGGTGAAATCATAGGCACAGCCCCCTGAAAAATAATAGTAGTTGAAAAAATTTACATAAATTTAATATTTTATTTACAATTTTATCATATAAATCTATATTTTATCTCATGAAATATAGAATTTTCAGAATATATTTCAACATATTTCGCGGGGGGGGAGTTGGCTTTTAGGTGATATTGTTGCAATTTGTCGTAAAGATATAAATTTAATAAGGATTATTTTGTTGAGATTGGTAGCGGCATTGGGCGGGATTCGATTTCATTCAGTAATAAATGAATAAATTCATCGGATGCTTTTAATTTGATTGCATCTTTATATGCCCTATAAAGTGTTATATTTGAGATGAGTTGTAGGGTTGTCTTTTTTTGCATGATTTGAAACTCCTTGAAATAGTTATAAATTCAAAATTTATTGTAGCCAATTTTGAAAAAAATGATAAGGGTTTCGACGATCATTCTTATAATTTGACAAAAGTATATTTGTTTCAGAGAGTATCGTTACTTAAAACCTATTAATTATTTTCGTAAGGGACAAGATCATCAATTTCATTCAATTCAAGACTACACACAGATTTTGTATCAACATTGTAAAATAAAAGTTGAGTCCTATCTGGGGATAAATGGATAACTCGACCTGAAAATGAAGTTCTCCCTAGTCTCGTTTTCGTATATGCTACTCGAAGAAGGGTATGCTTATCTTGCCAATGTTCGACTTTTGAAAAGAATTTTTCCATAGTAAACACTCCTTTCTAAGGAAGTTGGAGGTTAATAAAAGTATTATACAAGCTACACTCTTATAGGTGATATATAAAATATTTCCAAAATAACTGAGAAATATAAAGGATAAAATAAATAAAAATGAAGATAAGGTGGTGTAGAGATGAAAATTGAAGGTACAATTATTTCTGGAGAATTTGATTTTGCTATGAATGAGTTTTCCATACATACAGTAAAGCATTTTTATACAGAATCAACATTAAAAGAGAAGCAGTTATTGCTACTTTATGAATATTTAACAAAGCATAAAGATGAGGATGGCGGGCAATTTGTCACTTTATACGATCAATTACCTGTACATTTAACTAGAAGGGAATTGAATGATTTAATAGGAGATCTACAAAAGGTTAAATCATTATACCAATAAATTATATCAGAAAATAATTGTTTAGACTAGTAACTATAAGAGGTTAGATTAAAAACCACAAATTTTTTGTTTGTGGTTTTTTGTTATGCTTTGTAAAATACATTAGTATACTTTTACACACTTAGTGAAAGCAAAGTATGTACTTGTAAAAAATTGTTTGTTATCTAATAATGTGGATAGTAGCATCCATGAGTGTGTTTTATGATTTCATAGATTGATTGAAAGAGGGTTTAAAAATGAACTTAAGAGTATCTGCGGTACAATATCACCTTCACACGATTCGTTCGTTTGAGGAGTTTGAAAGTCAAGTCAAACATTATGTTAAAACAGCTGAAGAATTTGGTTCAGATTTTATTTTGTTTCCTGAGTTTTTTACAACACAATTATTATCAATTGGGGATGAAAAGGGTCATGCATTACCTATTTATCGATTACCCGATTTTACTGAAAAATATAGATCTTTATTTATTGAACTTGCCATCAATACGGGAATGCATATTATTGGAGGAACACATGTCATTGAAAAAGAAGGTAAGTTATATAATGTGGCCCACCTTTTTTATCCAGATGGTCGAGTAGCTGAACAAGCAAAGCTTCATATTACACCTACCGAAGTAGAAGAGTGGAATATGAGTGCAGGTGATAGTCTGCAAGTATTTGTAACAGATAAAGGGACAATAGCTATGCTTACATGCTATGATATTGAATTTCCTGAAATTGTTCGAATGGCAAAGGCAAAGGGAGCGGATGTGATTTTTTGTCCGTCTTGTACAGATGATCGTCATGGTTTTCATCGCGTTCGCTACACCAGCCATGCCAGAGCTATTGAAAACCAAGTGTACGTTGTAACAACTGGTACAGTTGGTTCTCTTCAAACTGTTGATTTTATGAGAGGAAACTTTGGGCAAGCAGCTGTTATTACACCAAATGATGTGCCTTTCCCACCAAAAGGAATTATGGTTGAAGGTGAAATAAATCAAGATATGATTGTAACAGCAGACTTGAATCTAGAACTTTTGTATAAAGTACGCCTCTCAGGATCTGTTACTACATGGAGAGACCGTCGTACGGATCTATATCCTGATTGGGAACCAGAAAAAGTAACATATTAAACAGGAGGTTTCTATGTATCGAAAAGAATTTTATGTTTTCGACCAAGATAAACCAACTAAAGCTATCATTCGTAACTATGAAGAAAAGGACTTTAAAGATTTAATCCTGATTCAACAAGAAAGTTTTCCTCCTCCTTTTCCATCAGAGCTTTGGTGGAATGAAGAACAATTGGAAAATCACATTGGGTTATTTCAACAAGGTGCTTTATGTATTGAGGTTGATGGGGAAATGGCTGGGTCAATGACTGCATTAATTGTAAACTTTGATCCGGATCATCCTAACCATACATGGGAAGAAATAACAGACAACGGCTATATCCGTAATCATAACCCAGAAGGCAACACTTTATATGTTGTCGATATAGGTGTAAGGCCTAAATTTAGAAAATTAGGTCTAGGAAAATGGCTGATGCTTTCCATGTATGAAGTTGTTATTCAGTTAGGGTTAGAACGATTGCTTGGTGGTGGACGAATGCCAGGTTATTATAAAAAGTCTGACAATATGTCACCTGAGCAATATGTAGAAGCTGTTGTAAAAGGAACAGTTAAAGATCCTGTATTAACATTCTTATTACGGTGCAGCCGAACACCAATTGGAGTTATGTCAAACTATTTAGAAGATGAAGAATCCTGCAATTATGGCACTCTTATGGAATGGAAAAATCCTTTCATTTAAAATAAAAACACAAAGGAGAAAGTTCAATGGAATATATCCGTATATCAAATATTGAAGACCCACTTTTTGCACAAATGCATCAACTTATGAAGGAAATTTTCCCGCCTGAAGAAGTATTGGAATTTAACTTGTGGAAAGAACCTTTAGAAGATCCAGGTATTCGTGTATTTGTTGCTGTTTCCGAAGGCAAAGTTGTAGGAGCAACAGAGTATCGTTATTATGAAGACTTTAATGTTGCAATGACTGATTTTACGATTATTGGTCAGGCTGGCCTTGGTATTGGTCCTTTCTTAGCAAACAAACGATCACAGGACCTGGAGCAGCTAGCTAATGAAAGTGGACAGAAGCTATCTGGTATGTTCGCGGAAATTTATGATCCATATCGTGTTGAAGGTTATGAGTTTGGCGGTGTAAAACCAATGGATCCATATGTACGTCGAGAAGTGTTAGCTCACCTTGGTTATAAACGAATTGACTTTCCATATGTTCATCCTTCTTGGAATAATGATGGTGAGGCTGTAACAGGTCTTGATCTTTGCTTTTTACCAATGGGAGAAAATCACTCAACTATTCATTCAGATGTAGTTGTGAAATTTTTGAAGAGGTATTATACTGTATTACCTAATAAGCCTGAGGCTTGGCTTAAAATGATTGAAGACCTTGAGTCTAAGGAGCAAATAGCTTTAAAAAATATCTAATATTTCTTGAAGAAGCCCACTTTTATAGTGGGCTTCTTCTATTACAAATATGATAGTTCTCTATGAAAATAGGTTGTATATTAATCATGTCTCTGCCAAAACTAATTATTAAAAGAAGTTTTATTCATATAGCATTTAAATGAAATTTTTAAAAAAGGAGGAGAAACTATAATTGCTTAAATATTCAAGGCTTCTATTGTTCTTAATGATGATCCTTCCTTGGTTTTCTCTGCCAGTTATCGATAAAAAATCATTTAAACGGTTTTATCCTGCAAGTTTATTTATTTCAATTATTGTATGGCTCGAAAGCTTTATTGCAAAAAAAAGAAGATGGTGGTGGTTTTATGAAAGGATCCATCCTAAAATACGAGGGGAAACACCACTCATTTGGGGTCCTTTTTTTATAGGCTCTCTATGGATTATGAAGTTCACTTATGGAAAATTTTATTTATATCTATTGATTAATCTGCTTGTTGATTCATTCTTTTCTTTCCGACTAGTAAACTGGTTTCAGAAATTAGGAATTAGTTCGTTGGTTCGTATGAATAGATTACAATTGCTCTTCGTTTTTCAATTTAAAGCACTTTTGCTATATGGCTTTCAATTTATAAAAGAAAAAGGAAATAGAGTGAAATTTGATAAATCAACAAGTTGAAGAATTACTTAATTATATAAGATTAAAAAAGGAGAGAAATGTGATTGAAAGAGGAAAATGTGATCGATACTTTAAATGAATTTTTAAAAGGACAATATATGGGGATTCGTTCTTATGAACATTTTATTGAAAAGCTTGATGATGGATTAATAAAAAAACAATTTCAAACAATGCAACAGGAGCATAAACAGCATGCTTTACAAGTAGCGGAGAGAATCCAAAATCTTGGTGGTACACCTGTTAGTAGTGAAGGATTAGTTGGTTCCATTCAAGGGTACCTTAGCCAGTTTCGAATCCCAGACACAACAGAGGGCATTATTGAGAGTGCCAAGAAAGGTGAAAGCTTTTACGGAATTGGCATGTCAGAGGAAATTGTAAGAGGAGATTTAGACGATGATAGCAGACAACTTATTGAAAGGATATTGGATAAAGATCGACAACATGTCCAGATTTTAAATGAAATGCTCCACTAAATTGAGCTGCCTTCAGCTCTTTTTTTATTTCTATTTTTCAGTGAAAAGTTTCTCCTATATCATTCCCTTCGCTTTTTATCGTACATTATACTACCACTTCTTCATATTTTTCATCTACAATGAAAAGAACAATGACAAATTAGCCAATACATACATGAATTGATTATTAAATATAGAAACTAGAGATAACCTACATGGTGAAGGAGTTTTATCATGAATGACATATTAGCAAGTTATTATACAATGGCAGTTGAACGTACTAAAACTAAGGTTTTAGAGGATATAGATAAGTATTTAGAAACGAAAGAAACATTACCTTCATACGAACAATATGTAAGAGAACGTGGAGAGTATATCGATCAAATTTGGTTAAATTCATGGTTAAATACAACAGCGAGTCATGCAGCGAGCTATGAGAAAAAGGAATTTTTAATAGAAAGAGGATTTGACTTAGAAGGAGTAACTAAAAAGCTAATAAATCAAATGTTTCGAAGTGAAATAAGAGATGTAGAGGCTTTTCAAGTTCTAAACTGGTTAGATGACATGTTCTTGAATCATAGTGATCATTGGAACGAAAGATATGAGAAAGCAAAAGAATTGTATGAAGATCGCCGAAAAATGCAGGAACACCGTGAACTTACCAAAAAGTTAATTTTAAAATTTGAATTTTATATAGAGGAGCTACTTAACGATAACTATGAAGAATTATATCTATATGTTCGTTATTTAATTGGTTCACATCTTGCCATTGAAATTGAGCAAAAGGGTGTTGTTATTGCTTCAGAAGGCTTAACATTCTCAACTTATTTATATGATGAAGCACATCTAGCTTATAACAGACATCAATATGAAGAAGACATGACAGAAATGTATGAACGGTTAATATCTGGTTATTTGTTTGATTTTGGGCCAAATTGGATTAAAGAACGTTTATCCTCAAACCTTTTTGATGAATATAAGCATGTTTTTCATGAACCTGTGCCAGATACATTAATTAAGGAAATAGCCTTTGATTTATTTATGGAGCTTGCAGAAGAATTTTTCGCTGACTTACTAGAAGAGTATGTAACAGATTTAACAAAGCTTATCGATACTCCTTTCGATCTTCAAGCACATCAGAAAATTTTTGAGCATGACCTTTCGGAGCGGGAACGTAAGGTTGTTGAAGAATTAGAAGAGATTAAACGAAGCAAAGAAGAAGAAGCCAGAATGGTTGAAGATATTTTTGGAAGAGAATATAATCCACCAGCTGGCCGAAATATCCAATATATTCTTCATGTTGGAGAAACAAATACAGGGAAAACCTTTCAGGCGATTCAACGTATGAAGGACGCAAGTAGTGGGATTTATTTGGCTCCCCTTCGATTACTGGCTCTTGAGATCTACGAAAAGTTAAATGCAGAGGGTATTCCATGTTCTTTGAAAACTGGTGAAGAAGAAAAAACAATTGAAGGTGCTGCTCATATAGCATGTACTGTTGAAATGTTTTATGAAAAGGATTTTTATGATGTGGTAGTGATTGATGAATCACAGATGATTGCTGATAAAGATCGTGGGTTTTCTTGGTATAAAGCCATCACAAAAGCAAATGCAAAAGAAGTTCATATTATTTGCAGCTTTAATGCAAAACCAATGATTTTGCAGCTTCTCGGTGACTCTGATATTGAAATCCATGAATATATTAGAGATATCCCTCTAGAAGTTGAACCACAGCTATTTCGCCTGAATCAAACGAGAAGGGGGGATGCTCTAGTTTGCTTTTCGAGGAAAAGAGTGCTTGAGACAGCTTCTGAGCTGCAAAGAACAGGTCGTCAAGTTAGTATGATATATGGAAGCATGCCTCCAGAAACAAGAAAAAAACAAATGCAGAGATTTATTAACGGTGAGACGACCGTTATCGTAGCGACAGATGCAATTGGCATGGGACTAAATTTACCTATACGTCGAATTGTCTTTTTAGAAAATGATAAGTTTGACGGTACAAGAAGAAGGTGGCTCACCTCACAAGAAGTAAAACAGATTGCTGGCCGTGCCGGCAGAAGAGGAATTTATAATATTGGGAAGGTAGCATTTGTACACAACCCAAAAGCAATGGCACGCCTGCTAGACCAAGAGGATCAACCACTTCAAGGATTCGCGATTGCTCCGACAACAGGTGTACTTGAACGGTTCCAAAAATATTCGAGAAAGCTTGGTTTGTTTTTTTATCTATGGGATCAATTTAAAAGTCCAAAGGGAACAAAAAAAGCTTCTCTTGCAGAAGAAAAGCTATTGTACGAAATGATTGAAGACACAATCATCGAAGCAAAACTATCCATGGCAGATCTATATGGTTTTTTACATTTGCCGTTCTCAACGAATGAACCAACCCTTAGAGCTCAATGGAAACAAAAGCTAGAAGCGATTGTTGATGGAGAGGACCTACCAGATCCTTTAATTAAAGATTCAGGTTTAGAAGAACTTGAACTCTCTTATAAATCAATTGGCCTCCATTTATTATTTTTATATAAATTAGGCCGGAACACTGAAGCACATTACTGGGAAAGACTGCGTGAAGAAATTAGTGACAAAATTCATGAGCAGCTAAAGTCGGGTGTCCAAATAACAAAGAAAGTATGTAAAGTGTGCGGTAAAAATTTGTCCTATAAATTTAAGTTTCAAATATGTAATGAATGCCATTTTGAACGACAAGAAAGGAAAGAAAAAAAGAAATCTCGTTAATGAGAAGAGGATAACAAACAGGACTTACTCCTTATAGTTATCCTCTATTTATATTTAGTTTATTTCTACTTTTCCGCTGGAAACATCAATGTTGACCTGGTGTTTACCAGAGCCGTACACACCAAACATTCCTTCAGAATTTTTTTGTAATTCTTTTAAATCAAAATCAGTAGAAATATGACCACTGCCAATACTCCCATTAAGGGTAAAGTCAGCATTTGATGGAAGATTGATCGTTGCTAAACCAGAGTTGATTTCAACATCAATTGAATCAATCAATTTGTTCATTTCTAAGTTTATTTTCCCGGAGGAAAGATCAGCCTCAACTTTCCCAGTATGTTCTTTAATCGTCAGATTTCCAGAGCTCATATCAAAAATTCCAGATTTAGTTGAGATAGATGAAAGGTTAACATTTCCTGATGATCCGTCAAGCTCTAGTTCATGTGCTGTTAACTTACTTATTTGGACATTTCCTGAGCTCATGTCGATCATTAAAGAATCCAATTTCATCTTTGAGTGACCGTTGAAAGAAACATTGCCTGAGCCACTATCAATGATAAGTTCCTTTTCATAATCCTCCGGAATATATATAGTTATTTCAGTCTTATTAAACATAGAAAATAGGTGAAACCATTTTTGAGATTTTGACTCAACATTTATTGTATCTCCATTTTCTGTTACCACTACTTTCCCTTTTCCTTTTAATTCAGCTCTTACTTGATCCGTTTTTTCAGGAATTATTTTCGTACTTGCTCCGGAAATATCTAATTCAATTTTATCCACTTTATTTGAAACCTCCGCTGAAGAGCCATTTCCTCCAAAAACAAACCATGTTGTATTTGAATGAATAATGAGGAACAAACCTCCAATAAAAAATAAAAGCAAAAATAATTTTTTCATATAATCTTTCCCTTCGGTACAATTTGTAGTTACTTATATCTTAAGGAAAAGGAAGGAACACAACAATGAACCCTAGCTTTATTTTGACTAGGGCTAGAGGCGTAGTATGTTTATTTGTCATTGTCATGAATGGATGTGAGAAACTGGTAGTAAAAAGAATCATTTGGAATGAGATTAACAAGTGATGCTTGAATTTTTGTGATGTGTGCTAAAGCTCTTGTTCCTAACCAGCTAGTTGGTAAAAATTCAGGAGGGAGCATGGGGTCCTCTTCAAGAAGCACATCGAGAACTTCTTGGATTTCTAAATAGAAAATAAATAGTTTTAAAGGATCTTGCAGGTTTCCTTTTAAATAAGGATGAAGCTTTGGTTCATATTCATTTTTAATCCAATCAAGTTTTTCTATATAGATGTTATGAATCCTTTCGAGATCCCATATTCTTGCTGCTTCATTAGGTCCTTTTGCACCTTGATTATGAACCTTATTTAAAAGAAATTCATCACTAACAAGAATGGTTACGTATTCTTCGATCTCTAATGTATCGATCATATTTAGTACTTTGTTTGTTAGATTCCAAGGATAAATATAAACACTATTATATAATTGACCGAAGCCAAGTTGAATGAGCTGTCTTCGAAAGGCGTCTCTTTTTTTTCGTTCTGTTTCAGGGATCTCAGTTAAAATCATGTACCATTTGTTATTCCAACGATGCTGATAAAAATTTTCTGTTCGTTCAATCGTGGTGATAAAATCCCGTCCATATGTAGTTATTGCATAAACTGAACGCTGAGGTGATGTAATAAATTTTTCTTTTTTTAACTTCGATAACATATTCCGAATCGATTGAGAAGTATAGTTTCTTTCCTCATAAATACTGATTATTTTTTTTCCTTCTAACTGTTCTACCTTAGATAGCAAATATAATATTTGTTTTTCTACCGTCACTTTAAACCTCCTACATATAACTATGAAAAGTACGAGTGTATGTTTATTTTATCATGATAGGTTGAAAAAATGGTATTCAATATAACTGAGTTTGAATAAAAAATGGTTGATGTTTCCAATAGTGTTATTTATAATACATATTATAACGTACGTTAATTAATTTGTTATAAAATGGAGGCCGAAAAGATGATAATGACAGAAGAAAAACAATATCATGAGTCTTACGATAAAAGTCTAGAGCTATGGCCGGTTGAGTATTCCACTTATTATGTGAACACCGTTCAAGGAAAAACACATATTATTGAAAGTGGTAATAAGACTGCTCCATCTTTAATTTTGTTGCATGGAGGCAGCATGAGCTCAACGATGTGGTACCCAAATGTAGTGGAATGGAGTAAATATTACAGAGTAATATGTGTTGATATATTAGGAGATAAAAATAAAAGTATATCCCAAACAGATTTTATAGATCGCCCAAGTTATGCGCTTTGGCTTAAAGATGTTTTGGATGCATTGCAGATTAAAAAGACAGATATCGTTGGGTTATCTTATGGAGCGTTAAATATAGTTAACTTTCTATTGTTTTATCCAGAAAAAGTGAACCGGGTTGTGTTAATGAGTCCGGCTGCAACATATGTGCCGTTTGACGCTAAGTTTTATACACATGCATTTGGTATGGTGAAAAATCCAAGTGGTGTACAATCGTTTTTAAACTGGATTTTTGATGATCGATATAAGCCACATTCTTTTGTAGCTGAACAATTAGTGGCAGCTATGAATTGGATAGAACCATCTAAAAGTACAACACCTAAAGAAAATGGTTTTCCTTATGTGTTTATGGATGAGGAATTAGCTTCAATTAGGAACTCAATTTTATTAATGCTTGGTGAAAATGAAGTAATGTATAACGTTGATGAGGCTTACAAGCGTGCTGTGAACTCATCTCCTTGTATGACAGTAGAGTTGGTAAAAGAGGTAGGTCACCTTATGTCTATGGAAAACCCAAGTTACATTAATAAGCGAGTGCTAGAATTTTTATCTGAGTAAAGAAGTAACTTTTGAAGAAAAGAATCTGTTTAACATGTACAATCTGTCATCATCATTTAGCTGATGACAGATTGTTATGTAAGAGCTCTAACCACTATTTCTTGTTTTCTTCATTTTTTTTAAAAGTATTAGAAAGATCTTTTAGATTTTCTTCTTCTGCCATTTCAGTACCAAAAGCTAATCTTGAATTCAAAACAGGACCTCTCCTTCTAGAAGGAGATGGAGTATGTTGACGTTCTGCAACAAAAAGATGAACAAAAACTTCTGCACCTGTAATGATAACAGCAGAAATGATACTTCCCCATGCTACTTGTAGATAGCTTTCAAACAGAAAGCTTCCAAAAATCCAAACGCTAAGGTATGTGAGTAAAAAGTCAGCAACTGCAGCAGCTCTTTTACCTAACTGAGGTAATATCACTAATTCACCAACGGCGTATGAAACAATTGTGACAAATAAACTGAATGAAACAATATCCACGATTGTTGCATCAAAAAACAAATCTAGACCAATTCCAAAGGCAATAAGACATGTCACAAATTTAATTAATAGGATTGTTGCATGATTCATGTAAAAAACCTCCTCGTTTGTTATTTTGGTCAAAACCAAAAAGTTCATGCAAATTTGGTTAAGTAAGAAAGTTAAAAAAAGTTGATTCGATTGAATCAACTTTTCACCTAAAACGTATTCATTATCCTTTGGTTTTGTTCTACTGATTTTCGTTCCTTTATACCAATTGAATAGCGATAGCAAAGTAACCCTAAGATACCAAGTCCAAAGTATAAAACAGCCATAGCTTTAGAAGGAATAAACGCTCCTAGCGTTAATCCCAAGCTACCCAACAACATAGCCACGTTATAAGAAAGATTGTCTACTGCCATATATGAGGCTCTTGCTTGTTCGTGAACAATTCCTGCTAAAATCGTTTGACGAACAGGTGAATACATAAGCTCTCCAAGAGTAAATAAAAGAGCTGATAAAACAAGTAAACTAAAAGAATTACTGAACGCAAGAACACTAAAGCTACAGGCGTAAATAGAAAGACCGATGCTTAAAATTACTTTCGGATTATATTTACTTAACCATTTTGACAAATACAAAGTGGAGCACACAATTGTAATGGTATTGATGAGCATAATAAGTCCAAACATCTTAATCCCTGTTATTTCAATGGAGAAAAAGAAAGTGTGGAATTCATTTTTTAGCCTTACTGCGACATATTTATCAAGCTGAAATTCCAATGACATTGTGAAAATGGTCGCAAGCACAAATAACATAAAGCCACGATCTTTAAGAACAGCCATATAGTGATTGATGATTCCTGCTTTTTGTTGAACTTCTTCAATATCTATCTTAGGTGTAGTTAATGTCTCATCTATATAAAAGATGATAAGAAGCAAAGTGACGCCGCTGACAATAAGAAACAAAAGAAAAAGGAGGAACTTATAATCTTCAAAAAGTAGACCGCCAATTGCTGCCCCTAATGCGATCGAAATGTTACCAGTCCAATAACCAAGCCCATAAATAAATGGTCTTTCTTTTTCAGAGCTAATATCAATAATCATTGCGTTTGCTGCAGGGCCAATTAAACTAGAGCTCATGTTACTTAAGACAAACATTAAATAAGTAATCCAAACGGAAGTGTACCATGGTGAGTTGACTGATGCCATCACGGTTAGTGCGATGACCTGGATCACTTGAGCGATGATCATCATTTTTTTACGACCAATACGATCTGAAAGGTAACCAGAATATAATCCCACTACAATAGAGATAGAAATGTTTATCATCAGAAGTATCCCAGTCATACCAGCTCCAACATGACTACTAAAATAGATGGCCATAAACGGGAGAATGGACATTTGAGTAATGTCTGTAAAAAAATCTGTGATTATTCTAAGTTTTATCGTTGAATGTAAGTCACGAAATTTCATGCTATCTACCTTCTTTCTTCATTTTTTATTATAATGAAAAAAATAAGAAGAAAAACTGTAAACGGTGTTAACATGATTTCGTATTTTAGGAGGAACTATGAATCTTATTGAACATTATGTTAATTTGCGATTAGCCTATCAAGAGTACAAGGAAGAAGAAAGGATTGAAGCAACAACAGGGGAAATATCTCATCATCTTTCTTGTACGATGCGAAATACAAATATTTTGATGAAGAAAATGATGGAGTTAGGCTATCTTAAATGGATGCCTCAAAAAGGTAGAGGGAGAAAATCAACTTTACTTTTTCATCTTTCATTACTGGAGGCTGCTACTAGTAATGTGCAAAGATTACTCACTGAAAAGAATTTTGAAGAAGCATACTCCTATATTTTGAGTATTCAATTTTCTCAGGTAATAAAAGAAAAACTGTTACATAATATGCACAGTCATTTTGGGTTAAAGTCTATCACTCACTCTACTGGTCGAAGAGACACGTTAAAAATTCCTCAAAATTTAAAAATTCATACGTTAGATCCTACTTTTGTTGGAATAGTTCATGAAGCTCACATCGTACAACATATTTTTGATCCGCTAGTTCGCTATGATCGGGGAAGTAAAACCTATATTCCCGGCATTGCTCTGGCCTGGGAAGAGAATAATGGAATAGAATGGACCTTTTATTTACGCAAAGGTGTAATGTTTCACCACGGTCGAGTCCTTCAAGCAAAAGATGTTCAGTATACGATTGAGAGATTAAGAACTAATCAACAAATTCCTTATCACACTCTCTTTGAATGTGTGGAAAAAGTAACAATGATAGATGACATTACGATACAGTTTACTTTGAAGAAACCAAATTACATGTTTCTTGATGTTATGAGCAGCTTTTTCTCCTCTATTATTCCTCATGATATTGAATTAGATCCTTTAATGCCGATTGGAACCGGTCCATATCAAGTGGAAAAAAATGAAGAACATCTACTTGTGCTAGAGGCATTTCCTCATCATTTTCAGGGAAGACCTTTCTTAGATACAATTGAAGTTTGGCATATGCCGAATTTAAAGGAACAACCAGATAAGATAGAGGAAAGAGTTTATACTGGGGAACACGAAACAGCGACTTATCAAGAGCTTGGTAGCTTTTTTTTCGTCTTTAATTTGAATAGAAATGGGTGTCATCATAATAAAAACTTTCGTTTGGCAATTCAGCAAATTGTTGACCCATTCAAACTTGTAAAGGAGCTTGGATATCCAAGGAGATATCCTGCATATAGCTTTAGGTTGAACCAAAGTAAACAAATCGTTAATCATCTAGAGAATAATCTAAAAGAAGCAAAAAGACTACTGTCTTTAAGCAGTTATGAAGGACAAGTACTTAAGGTGGCAACATTTGATTTTAAAGAAGCAAAAGAGGACATGGAATGGCTGGAAATTCGTTGTCAGCAAATAGGTCTTAATATTGAGGTGTCCGTCATACAAGCCTCAGAAATCTATGAGAAAAAGGTACTTGGTCTTTACGATATCATTTATACAGGTGAAACGTTTGAGATAAATGAGGAACTTAGTCTTTATATGATGTATTCAAGTGATAATAGTGTTCTTCGAATGGCACTAGACTCTAAAACAAAACAACATATTGATATGGAGCTTAATTATTTAATATCCTTAGATGATTTAAATAAGCGTTCAGCCTTGTTTCAGAAGATTGAAGATTGGTTAAGAGAAGAAGCATATATTATTCAGACCTATCACACAATCGAAGAACAAAACTATCATAAGGCATTAAAAGGTATTGAAGTTTCAGGGTATGGCATGCCTGATTTACGATCACTATGGGTGAAACCTGATATAGAGAGTTCATCAAGTTATTCAATTTATATTCCATAGGTAGCTAAATTTTGAAAATTCAAAGGAGTGGGTTTTGTTGATAAAGCCCGAGGGTATTCATCATGTTAGTCTTTCTGTAACAGATTTAAACAAAGCAAAGCAATTTTATGGGACAGTTTTAGGCTTTAAAGAGATAGAGCGACCGAAATTCGACTTTCCAGGTGCATGGTACCAAATTGGGACTCAGCAACTACATTTAATTGTTGATGAAGTTTCTTCTACACTACGAAAAGTAAATGAATTGAACTCTAGAGAAGGTCACTTTGCTATTAGAGTAAACGATTATGAGGAAACTCTTACGTACTTGAAGGACCAAGGAGTTCCTATCTTAGAAAAACCAAAAAGCAAAAGCAGATTTGCGCAAATTTTTTGCATGGACCCTGACTTTAACTTAATTGAATTTAATGTGGATCAAGAAACGATGAATAAGTGAAACTTTGGGGAATGAAGATCGTTACGAGTGCGAAATGCTTGGGAGATGTACTTCATCAAGGGAATGAAGACTATTACGAGTACGAAATGTATGGGAGATGTACTTCATCAAGGTGATGAAGACTATTAGGAGTGAGAAATGCTTGGGAGATGTACTTCATCAAGGGAATGAAGACCAATACGAGTACAAAATGCTTGAGAGATGTACTTCATCAAGGTGATGAAGACTATTAGGAGTGAGAAATGCTTGGGAGATGTACTTCATCAAGGTGATGAAGACCATTACAAGCACGAAATGTTTAAGAGATGTACTTCATCAAGGGAATGAAGACCAATACGAGTGCGAAATGCGATGAAAGATGTACTTCATCAAGATGATGAAGACCATTTCATTTAATAATCCCAGTAAAAATGTACTTCATGAATGAAAAATAGTTCTTTTCGGGAAAATGACATTTCAATTTTTCCCTCATTACCCCTATTTTATAGAAAATCTTGAAAACTAAAAAAGGATGAGCTTAAAAAAGCTCATCCCTATACATTATTTTACATTCAAAAACTTCACACAAACTGGATCTGGAACAGATACTTGTGAGTCAAGCAAGCTAAGTTTACCTGATTCTGTATCTCGGGCAAATAACACAAGGTTACTGCTTTCCTGGTTAGATGCGACAATGAATTTCTCAGTAGGATCTAACGCGAAATCACGCGGCCAATTTCCTTCTGTTGATGTAAATTCAATGAATGAAAGCTCACCGTTTTCTTGATTTACACGATAAACAGCGATGCTATCATGCCCACGATTGCCTGCATAAACAAAGCGGCCGTCAGATGAAATATGGATTGCGCTTCCTTGACTATTTTCCGTGAAATCTTCGGGAATGGCCGGGCTGTATTGAAGCTCTGTGAACACGCCTGTGTCAGAATTATAGCTTAAAGTAATCACTTCATTACTTAACTCTGTCATAACATAAGCATATTTTCCATTCGGATGGAATGTAATATGTCTTGGGCCGCTTCCAGCTTTCACAAGTAATGTATGAGCTTCTTCCAATTTTCCATTGTTAATTTTATAAGAAATAATTTTATCGATTCCTAGATCAACTGCAACGACATATTTTTCATCAGGAGTGAAGCCTGAATAATGCGTATGAGGTTTTTCTTGTCTTTCATGTGGCCCTTGACCTGAATGTTCAATAACTGAAGCAACAGAATTGATGGAACCATCATCATTTGTTGGGAAGAATTCTACTGTTCCTTTGTGGTAGTTAGCTGTCACAACTTGTTTATTTTGACTGTCTACACTTACGTGACATGGTGAAGCACCGTCAAGCAGCTGTTTATTAATGGCTGTAAGATCACCTGTTACACGGTCAACTGCATAAGAGGCAACACCGCCTTGGTTTCCTTCCTTTACAACTGCATAAAGATTTTTATTGTCTTGGCTTAAATTTACATATGTAGGGTTGTCCAATTCAGCAACAGCTTTAACATCACTTAGTTTTCCTGCATCTGTGTCTAAGGTAAAGCTGTAAACTCCTTTACTATCACCTTTTGTGTATGTACCAACATAACCGATTAATTTTGACAATTTCATATCTCCTTTCAAATGTGCTATTTCTCATTATATCGTTAGTTTCATCTGTTCAACAACATTAATGGCTGTTTTTATGGTATTAAGCCGAAGAGTTTCAAATATACACTTGAAGTACAAAAAGATTCTATCAATTCATCAGGCTATGCTAATATAATAGTATTTATATGAAAATGAAAGGAAGTAAAATTCATGCTAAGGCGGTTTTATTCGTACTATATACCTCATAAAAAATTATTTATTATTGATTTTAGTAGTGCTATTATCGTGGCTCTTTTGGAGTTAGCATTTCCATTAGCAGTTCAGTGGTTTATCGATTCACTGCTTCCGAGTGAAAACTGGTCTGCTATAGTTTCTGTTAGTATCGCCTTGCTTTTGTTATATATTATTAGCACGTTCTTACAATATATTGTGAACTATTGGGGACATATGCTTGGAATTAATATTGAAACAGATATGAGAAAACAATTGTTTCAACATGTACAAAAGCAATCATTTAAGTTTTTTGACAATACCAAAACAGGAAATATTATGAGCCGGATTACAAATGACCTAATGGATATAGGTGAGCTTGCGCATCATGGTCCGGAAGATTTATTTATTTCTATTATGACCTTTGTAGGGGCTTTTTGGATTATGTTCACTGTAAATGCGAGGCTTGCGTTGGTTGCTTTGTTTATTTTACCGTTTTTAGGATGGCTTATTATTGTAAGTAATTTAAAGATGAATCGTGCCTGGAAGAAAATGTACGGTGAAATTGCTGATGTGAACTCACGGGTGGAGGACAGTGTTTCTGGCGTTCGGGTTGTACAATCTTTCACCAACGAAAAATTCGAAAATGAACGGTTCTCAGTTAACAATTTAAAATTCCGTAAAGCTAAGCTTGGTGGATATAAAGTAATGTCCTTTAGTCTATCAGGAATTTATATGATGACAAGATTTGTTACGTTGGCTGTACTCGTAGTAGGTGCCTGGTTAAGTTATACTGGACAATTAACATATGGTGAGCTTGTTGGATTTGTCTTATATGTAAATGTACTATTTAAACCAATTGATAAAATTAGTGCTTTAATGGAATTATATCCAAAAGGAATGGCTGGATTTAAACGCTTTACAGAGTTGCTTGACGTGGATCCTGATGTACAGGATGTAAAGGACGCAGTTGAAGTAAAATCATTACGTGGGGATATAGCGTTCAATGAAGTTACCTTTGGTTACGATCAACATAAACGAGTTCTAAATAATATCAATCTATCCATTTCAGCTGGAGAAACCGTTGCATTTGTTGGTCCTTCAGGAGCAGGGAAAACAACAATTTGTTCATTAATTCCACGATTTTATGATGTAGAATCTGGAGAAATAAAAATTGATGGCATTGACATAAGGAATATGACAAAGCATTCTCTTCGTTCACAGATTGGAATTGTGCAACAAGATGTGTTTTTGTTTACAGGTACCTTAAGAGAAAATATCGCTTATGGAAAACTTAATGCTACTCAAGAGGAAATTGCAGAAGCGGCAAAACGTGCTCATCTAGAAAGCTTCATCGAATCATTACCTTTTGGCTACGATACTCAAATTGGTGAAAGAGGCTTAAAGTTATCAGGTGGACAAAAACAAAGAATTGCCATTGCAAGAATGTTCTTGAAAAATCCACCTATCTTAATATTGGATGAAGCAACGTCAGCGTTAGATACCGAAACAGAGCTTATCATTCAAAAAGCACTAACAGAGCTTTCAAAAAATAGAACAACTCTTGTTATTGCTCACCGCCTTGCTACAATTCGTAATGCGGATCGTATTGTTGTTGTAACTGAGGACGGAATAGCGGAACAAGGGAAACATGACGAACTGATTGAACAAGGCGGAATTTTTGCTAATCTTCATCGTGTTCAATTTCAGAGATAGGGTGGGACATTTATTGTTCCATCTTTTTTACTAATTTTTTTGAAAAGTTGGTTGCGATTACAGTTCAAATATACCAAGGGAAGGTGCTTTTTTCTTGTTTTTTTTCAATTATTCGACTTCTTGAAAACAGATTGACATGGCATACTAACTTCTGTATTTTATTTAAGTATGTTTTTTTAGGAGGAAGTTATGAATAGTCATAATACACAACAAGTAAAAATTACAACAGCAGATCCCTCGGCATTAGGTTTATTTGGACTAGCAATGGTAACACTCGTTGCTTCTTCACAAAAATTAGGGTTAACAGATGGAGTTTCATTTATTTTACCATGGGCATTTTTCTTAGGTGGACTAGCTCAATTATTCGCATGTGTTCAGGATGCAAAACATAACAACATCTTTGGAACAACTGCATTTGGAGCTTTTGGTCTATTCTGGTTCGGTGTTGGAATGTCTTGGTTAATACAATTAGGAGCATTTGGTGAAGAACTAGCAGCAAATGCTGATCCCAAGCAGTTAGGTGTCGCATTCATTGGTTACCTAATCTTTAGCGTTTATATGACAATAGGTGCAATGGAAACACATAAAGTACTATTTTTTATTTTTGTTTTCATTGATTTCTTGTTCATCGGCTTATCTTTAAGCACGCTTGGTGTGATGCCTGAAGCAACACATATGCTTGCCGCAGTTTCAGAATTAATGATCGCCTTGCTATCTTTTTACGGATCTGCAGCTGTTGTTTTAAATACACATTTTGGCCAAGTTGTCTTACCGATTGGGAAGCCGTTTGGTTTATTAAAAAAGTAAAAGAAATGGAGGCTAACATTTGTTAGCCTCCATTTTATTTGTCGTATATTGTAGAATAGTAGATAAGTTAGGTGAAATCGAAGAAACATCTCGGAATCGGAGATAAACATCCGAGAATCGAAGATAAACATCTCAGAATCGAAGATAAACATCTCGAAATCGAAGATAAACTTCTCAGAATCGAAGATAAACATCTCGGAATCGAAGATAAACTCCCGAGAATTGAAGATAAATCTTAGAAATCAGTGTTAATCCGCTTGTAAAGCAAAGCTAGATATCCATTTATCCCTCGTTTTCTTCAACCATAAAGGGTTTATTTACAAAGTAGTACATCCACCCCATTAAAACTCCACCACCAATTAAATTTCCAATTGTAACAGGAATTAAATTATGAATAACTCCAGCGAGTGTAAAGCTTTCAGGTGGATGAGAAACAAAAGCAATAGCAAATGTGCACATATTTGCAATGCTGTGTTCATATCCAGAAATGAAGAAGCAAAACACAAATAACATCATCGTAAAAAGTTTGGCTCCATCTCCTTGAAGTTTCATTGGGATAAAAAATGCCAAACAAACTAACCAGTTACATAGAATTCCTCGGAAAAATAACTCATAGGTGGGAAGATGAACTTTTTTATCAGCAACACTTAATAGAAAGCCTGTTGTTTCTTTCTCTGAAAACAATCCAGTTGAAAAAATAAAAAACGCAAAAAAACATGCACCTAAAATGTTTCCAATATAGCTTGTAATCCAAAGCTTAATCACTGCAACCCAGCGCATTTTCTTCTGAAAAGCTGTGTAGGAGAAATAGAATGTGTTTCCAGTAAATAAATCTCCACCTCCATAAGCGATTAAGATAATGGCAGCACCAAACGTTAATGCTGCAACGGGATAAGCAAATGGAGAATGCTCAATATAAAAGAAATTTCCTGCCTTAAAAGCAACAATCACTCCAAACCCAATAAACATGCTGGCAAGCATTGAACGTAATAGGTATCGAAGCGGACTTTTATAAAAGATCTTATGCTTCTTTAGAGCTAGTTCTTCAACTAGCAGTAAAGCCTTATTTTCCAAATCATTCACTCTCCAAATGTAAGTATTTAGGTTTTAAATATAATTAAAAATTGAATGAATTACCGTGATGAAAATCACTATTATTGTTCTTTAAAAAATATTTTTTATATATAATTCTACCAACAAGAGGTAAAGTTGTTCGTGTGTCATTATATTAAGATTATTAATAAAAGATGAAAACGCTTAAATTAAAGGGTTAATACTGAACATTAAATATATCAGAATATTTATTTTTGTATACCTGTGAATATTTATACATAAATATGTTAAGTTGAGTCAGGAAATGCCGTTAAGATACAATTGGAAAAAAAGGAGGGGTTTGGATGAAAAAGCATATTTCAATCATAGGGGTACCAATGGATTTAGGACAATCAAGACGTGGGGTAGACATGGGTCCTAGTGCTATCCGTTATGCAGGTGTTGTGGAAAGGTTAGAAGAGCTAGATTATGAGATTCATGATAAAGGAGATATAGAGATTGGCAGACCAGGTAAAGATGAAGAAGCAACCCTTGGAAATAATCTTAAATATTTAAAGGCTGTAACAAAAGCCAGTGAAAAACTTGCTGAATCAGTTGATGAGGTTGTAGCAAAGGGGTCATTTCCATTAGTGTTTGGTGGTGATCATAGCATTGCAATTGGTACACTAGCTGGAATTGCTAAGCATTATGAGAACCTGGGTGTCATCTGGTATGATGCACACGGAGATTTAAATACAGGAGACACATCTCCATCAGGTAATATCCATGGAATGCCTTTAGCGGTAAGTTTAGGTATAGGTCATCCAGATTTAACAAATATAGCTGGATATTCCCCGAAAATTAAGCCGGAAAACATCGTGATCATTGGTGCTCGTTCTTTAGATGAGGGAGAGCGAATACTTATCCGCGAAAAAGGGATTAGAGTTTATACAATGCATGAAATTGATCGATTAGGTATGACAAAGGTAATGGAAGAAGCGATCGATTATTTAAAAGCTAGAAACATAGATGGAGTACATTTATCACTTGATTTAGATGGACTTGATCCGGATGAGGCACCAGGAGTTGGAACGCCAGTTTTAGGTGGAATAAGTTATAGAGAAAGTCACTTAGCAATGGAAATTTTAGAAGAATCAAAATTAATAACTTCTGCTGAATTTGTTGAGGTTAATCCAATTTTAGATGAAAAGAATAAAACAGCTACTGTCGCGGTAGCTTTAATGGGCTCACTTTTTGGAGAAAAATTATTATAACAGACTGAAGGGGGGCATCCCCTTCACCAGTTTTATTTAAGTTTAAATTTTCTTAAACGATATTGAAGACTCTGTCTACTAATTTGTAAAGTCTTTGCGGCTTGGGAGATATTGTAGTCATGCTCTTTTAATATTTTTTCTAGATATTCTTTTTCGCGATTTGTCATATAGTCTTCAAGTGTTAGGAGTTCTTTTGATTCTACTTTATCCTTTTCGTAGAATTGATTTTCATCATATACAGCTGGATCAAGAAGTTCAGTAGCTTTTTGTTTAAAGGGAACCGGTAAGTGTGGAACGTCAATGATTGCTTCTTCGGGCTCCATCAAATTCATTGCACCTTCAATGATATGTTCAAGTTCGCGGACATTTCCAGGCCAATCATAGGCTTCAAACAAAGCTAATACATGTTTGCTGATGCTCTTTACGTTCATGTCAAATATGTGATTAAATTTTTTCAAAAACGACTGTGCAAGTATTTGAGTATCATCCTTACGTTCCCTCAGTGGAGGAATGAATAATGAGACAACACTTAAGCGATAAAAAAGATCTTTTCTTAAATGACCATTGGCAATGGCATCAATTGGATCTTCGTTGATTGTTGCAATAACTCTAACATCTATTTTCTTATCTTTTGTATCTCCAACTCTTCTAATGGTTTTTTCTTGGAGAGCACGAAGGAGTTTTGCTTGAAGAGTTGGATTTAACGAGTTGATTTCATCAAGAAGTAACGTTCCACCCTCAGCCTGCTCGAATAAACCTGGTCTTTCAATTGATCCGGTAAAAGCTCCTTTTTTTGTGCCAAAGAGAATACCTTCTATTAAACTTTCAGGTATTGCAGCACAATTTTGGCTAATAAATGGATAGGAGGAACGCTTACTCCCATTATGAATACTCTGGGCAAAAAGCTCTTTTCCGGTGCCAGTTTCACCAACAATAAGGATTGAAGATGAAGTTCTTGTTGCTCGTTTACTAGCTTCAATAACCTCTGCAATCTTTATACTTTTTCCAATAATGTGATCAAACGTGAATTTTGTATCTCCCTTTTTAAGGATGTTATCTCTAATAATGCGCTCAAGGTTTGTAATATCCTTAGCTACTTCGATTGCTCCGCATATTTGCTTAGTAGAATCATATAAAGGGCAGGTATCATTAATTGTCGTTATTTCTTGACCATTGTGGGTAAAATACGTTTGTTTTGACTTCTTTGTAGCATTACCTCGTAAAGCTGAAATGAGAGTGCTTTCAGTCTCATTATTAAATTTAAATAGTTCAAGAATATTTTTGCCGTGTACATTACTAGGATCCATCTCTTCAATATCAGCCATTTTTTTATTATAAATAATTGTTTTACCATCTTTATTTATAACATGTATTCCGATGTCGATCATATTAACCAAAGTTTGAATAATGGCTTGCATTTCAGCATTCGTTAAATTATCTATTTTCATTTTTTTCCACCCTCCTAGAATAAGAATAGATTATATAAAAGAGGGGTGCAATAATAATTTGCATAATAGTAACGTGGATGATTTGGAAGTGTAAAGAAATTTTGCGATAAGATTCAAGGTAACCAATGAAATCAGGGGAATTAATGTTGGCATAGATATTGCATAGTAGATAGATAAGAAATGTCTTATTTTTTACAAGGAGGAATATATAATGACAACAAAAACAGAACAAGTGATCAATCAAACAGAACAATTTGGTGCAAAAAACTATAATCCTCTACCAATTGTTATTTCAAAAGCAGAGGGAATATGGGTGGAAGATCCTGAAGGTAACAAATATTTGGATATGTTAAGTGCTTATTCAGCTGTTAACCAAGGACATAGACATCCTAAGATTATTCAGGCATTAAAAGATCAGGCGGACCGCGTTACTCTAACTTCACGTGCTTTTCATAATGATCAGTTAGGTCCGTGGTATGAGAGAATTGCAAGAATCACCAAAAAGGAAATGGCACTACCGATGAACACTGGAGCCGAGGCTGTGGAAACAGCAATAAAAGCAATCAGACGCTGGGGATATCAAGTGAAAGGGATTGCTGATAATCAAGCTGAGATTATAGCATGTGAAGGTAACTTTCATGGCCGTACGATGACAGCTGTATCACTATCTTCTGAAGAAGAATATCGTAAAGGATTTGGACCAATGCTGCCAGGAATTAAACTTATTCCGTATGGAGATGTAGAAGCGCTAAAAGCAGCAATTACTCCGCAAACAGCAGGATTTCTTTTCGAGCCAATTCAAGGTGAAGCAGGAATTAATATTCCTAGAGAAGGGTTTTTAAAAGAAGCCTATCAAGTATGTAAAGATAATAATGTTTTGTTTGTAGCCGATGAAATTCAAGCTGGTTTAGCGCGATCTGGAAAAATGTTTGCTTGTGATTGGGAAGATGTTGTACCTGATATGTATATTTTAGGGAAAGCACTAGGTGGGGGAGTTTTCCCAATTTCATGTGTGGTAGCTAATCGTGATGTTTTAGGCGTATTTAACCCTGGCTCACACGGATCTACATTTGGAGGTAATCCTCTTGCATGTGCTGTTTCAATTGCTGCACTTGATGTGATAGAGGATGAAAAGCTAGTTGATCGTTCATTGAAGCTAGGAAACTATTTTGTGGAACGCCTAAAAGAAATTAACAATCCGATTATTAAAGAGATAAGAGGCAGGGGCTTGTTTATTGGGGTAGAGTTAACGGAGCCTG
Source organism: Metabacillus litoralis (assembly GCF_003667825.1). Lineage (NCBI taxonomy): Bacteria > Bacillati > Bacillota > Bacilli > Caryophanales > Bacillaceae > Metabacillus > Metabacillus litoralis. The sequence goes on from NZ_CP033043.1 coordinate 423,176, forward strand.
CACGTAGTTATTGTGAAAAGTTAAAGGAAAATGGCTTACTGTGCAAAGAAACACATGATACTGTTATTCGTTTTGCTCCTCCATTAGTTATAAATGAAGAGGAGCTAGATTGGGCGATTGACCGTATTAAGCGTGTACTATCATAAATGTTTTAAGAGCTCGTCAATTATATCTTTTTAAGAAACAAACTTAATAAGCTTTTATTCCATATGAGGTGATGACAATTGAATACAACTATTCAAAAAAATGAGGTTTTAAACTTATTTTCATCCACGCAAGTCGTAATTAAAGAGGCCTTAAATCATTTAGGATATCCAGAAGAAATGTACGAATTATTAAAAGAACCATTAAGAATGTTAACAGTTCGAATTCCAGTTAAAATGGATAATGGGTCAACAAAGATTTTTACCGGCTATCGAGCACAACATAATGATGCTGTAGGACCGACTAAGGGTGGGATTCGTTTTCATCCTCATGTTGATGAGGATGAGGTAAAGGCCCTATCGATGTGGATGAGCTTGAAATGTGGAATTGTCAGTCTCCCGTATGGTGGTGGAAAAGGTGGAATTGTTTGTGACCCCAGAAATATGTCTCAAACGGAATTAGAGCGGCTTAGCAGGGGATACGTACGTGCTATTAGTCAAATTGTTGGACCAACCAAAGATATACCAGCCCCTGATGTTTATACAAATTCACAAATTATGGCTTGGATGGTTGATGAATATAGTCGTTTACGTGAGTATGATTCACCAGGATTTATTACAGGGAAACCGTTAGTATTGGGCGGATCTCATGGCAGAGAAAAGGCAACAGCACTTGGTGTGACCATCTGTATTGAAGAAGCTGCAAAGAGGAAGGGGATCGAGCTTAAAGGAGCCAAAGTTGTTATTCAAGGCTTTGGAAATGCAGGTAGCTTTTTAGCGAAAATGATGAATGATGCAGGGGCTATAGTGATTGGGATTTCAGATGCTTATGGAGCCTTGTATGATCAGAATGGATTGGATATAGAGTATTTATTGGATAGAAGAGATAGTTTTGGTACAGTAACTACACTTTTCAATGAAACAATTTCAAATGAAGACCTCTTAAAGTTAGAATGTGATATTTTGGTCCCAGCAGCTATCTCAAATCAAATTACAGTAGAAAATGCAAATGATATAAATGCACAAATTATTGTTGAAGCAGCAAATGGTCCAACTACCTGGGAAGCAACAAAGATTTTATCTGATAAAGGTATATTACTTGTACCTGATGTGTTGGCGAGTGCTGGCGGTGTTACTGTTTCTTATTTTGAATGGGTACAAAATAATCAGGGTTATTACTGGTCAGAAGAAGAGGTATTACAAAAGTTAAATAAAGTATTAACTGAATCTTTTAATCAAGTCTATGAACTTGCTGAGTCCAGAAATGTTAACATGAGGTTAGCAGCCTATATGGTTGGAGTTCGAATGATGGCTGAAGCATCAAGATATAGAGGATGGGTGTAAGAAAAGGCTTTTTATACTTGTTATAAATGAGGAGTGGAAGGTTAGTATGAATCCTATTTATTCTATTGAAAGTCTTGATAATGGAGTTGTCTCACAAGTTTGTATTAATGAAAATGAGTATGTTTATGAATGGGAAACACTTTTTCAGATCAAAACAGATAAAGGAAATGTAGTCAATATAACGATTGGTGCAAGTGGGCTAGTAAAGGATATTTCTGTGAAGGCTGGAGATCCTGTATACAGGTGTTCATTATTAGCTAGATTGCATGATGATAATAAAATAACCGGGTCTGATTAATTGGAAAATTTTTAGACTCATAAAAAATCAAATAAAGAAGCCCCGTTCCAAGCTTGGAATAGGGCTTCTTTTCTTTAGTTAATCTGTCTTACCAAATATCAAGATTAAAATACGATGTGTGCGATAAGTACAATAATTGGTAGAGAAATAATAGTACGTTGAAGGAAAATAATCACTAAATCAAGGAAAGAAACCGGAAGTTTAGATCCTAATAGCAATCCGCCGACCTCTGACATATATATTAATTGTGTGATCGATAAGCAACCAATGACAAAACGTGTCATTTCGCTTTCAATTCCACTTCCAATGATAGCAGGCAAAAACATATCTGCAAATCCAATTACCATCGTTTGTGATGCTTCTGCAGCCTCAGGAATTTGCATAATCTCCAATAATGGAATAAATGGAGTACCAAGAATACTGAATAGTGGTGTGTATTCAGCAATGATTAGTGCAAGTGTACCGATTGCCATAACAATTGGTAAAACACCTAACCACATATCAACAACATTCTCAATTCCACCTTTTATGACATTTGAATACTTAACTTTTTTTGCTTCTTGGACAGCACGGTTGACCCCCCATTTGAAGCTTGACACACCTGGAGGAATTAGCTCATCTTCTTTTTCAACTTCACCAATATAAGTATTAGATTTGCGTGATAAGGGAGGGATTCTTGGACTAATAAGTGCACATGCGATACCTGCAAGTACAATAGTTAGGTAAAAACTTCCAAAATATGCTTCTAATTCTAAATACGACATAATAACGATTGTAAAGGTAATGGATACAACGGAAAAGGTTGTACCGATGACCGCTGCTTCGCGCTTTGTATAATAGCCATCTTCATATTGTTTATTAGTTAAAAGTACTCCTATTGTACCATCACCGAGCCAGGATGCTAAGCAATCAATAGATGATCGTCCAGGAAGTGTGAAAAGTGGCCTCATTACTTTAGTGAAAAGTGCTCCACATAACTCTAATAAGCCAAAATCGAGAAGCAACGGTAGAAGTATACCTGCAAAAAGAAAGACTGAAAACAAGACAGGAATTAAATCGTATAAAAGCAACCCACCTGTATTTTCACTCCACACAGCAGAAGGACCTACACGAAATAATGCAGAAACTGAGAAAATCATCCCTAACGCTCTTGTTATTTGCCAAATCCAGGAAACGTTGAAGAGTTTATTTAAAAATGGTTGGTTGATTATTTTTTTTGGTTGAAAAACCTTCGTATACAGAGAGACCACAGCAGTTAAAAATATAATAAAAGTTGCAATATAGGGTAATGTTTCTCCAAAAAGAGTTTGAATAAAATTTGCTAGTAAAGCAACTGTAACTGATATTTCTCCGTTAATTGATATAGGAATAACAAAGAGTAAAATTCCTAGTAATGATGGAATAATGAACTGTAAATAATCGATTGTCTTATATGTATTTCTTTGCTCAACTTCTTTTTTTAACATTTTTTCCACAAAAACACCTCTCCTTTTATACGTGTTTCTCCGACGTATTAACCAATCTTAAATGTGGGGTTGATTAATGTCTTTATCGTATATTTGATAAAAACCATTCTTAATCTCTAGGTAAACCTACTATCTTATTTCTACTAAATATTATGCAATTTTTATGCCAAGAAAAGAACCAGTCTATTTTCTCACTTATTTTATTTGAAAGAAAGATAAAATGCCAAATAAGATGGCATTTATGTGCAAAAAAATTTTGCTGATGAGATGTTTTCATTTAAAATAAGATGAATATATATAACAGTTTGCTATAATAATTAACGTTTTATTAATAGTCCTTAGTAGTATATAATAATGAAAGCAGTTGTACGAATAAGTTATACGGTAACATACAAGCTGAAAGTGGTGACATAATGGCGCAACAAACGAAAGTCGGGATGGTAAAACAGAAAATTAAAGAATGGATTAATGAGGGAAAGGTTTTACCAGGAGAAAAGATTTATTCAGAAAACGAACTTGTCAAGATGTTTGAGGTTAGTAGACATACAGTTAGACAAGCTGTAGGAGATTTGGTACATGAGGGGTATTTATATCGAGAACAGGGTGCGGGAACGTTTGTCGCAAATCGCAGGACAGAAGCTAAACGCATGCCTCCAACTGGTAAAAATATTGGTGTAATAACAACATATATTACTGATTACATATTTCCATCCATTATTAAAGGTATTGAATCACATCTCTCACAACAAGGTTATTCGTTAACCTTTGCTTGTACTGATAACAATCCTGAAAAAGAAAGACAATGCCTTGAAACAATGATAAATAGAAATGTAGATGGCCTGATTGTAGAACCAACTAGAAGTAGTAGTTATAATCCAAATCTACATTATTATTTGCAAATGGAGCAAAATAATACACCTTTTTTAATGATCAATCAGTACTACCCACAATTAAATCCTCCGCATATCATTTTAGACGATGAAAAAGGTGGATTTATTGCAACAGATCATCTTATTGGTCTAGGCCATCGAAAGGTAATCGGCTTATTCAAAAGCGATGATATTCAGGGGTTAAATCGTATGCAAGGGTTCATTAGAGCATTTAGAGAAAAGAATATCGCATTTTTTCCTGAAATGATTATTACGTATACAACAGAGCAAGAAGAAGAGGATTTTCTAAATAAACTTAAAGGTGTTCTATTATCTGGAGAAAGACCAACTGGAATAGTATGTTATAACGATGAGATAGCTATCAGTGTTCTTAATTTATTGCGTGAACTAGGATTAAAGGTTCCTGATGATATTTCTATTGTAGGCTATGATGATTCTTATTTAGCTGAAGCTTCTGAGACCAAGATTACGTCTGTAACTCATCCGAAAATGGAAATGGGAGTTGAGGCGGCAAAATGGGTTGTTTCTGCAGTAGAAAATAGAGATAAAGCTGGTACTTATCAAAAAGTTTATCAGCCTGAATTAGTTATACGAAGTTCAACCAAAGCTATTTCAAAGTAAAGCCTATTCTTTTTTATTAAATAAAAAGGGATATAGAAATACGGGAGTGCGGGATATGAATAGTATTAAAAATGCTGAAGCAATTTTTTTCGATTTGGACGATACCTTATATGATTCATTATTACCTTTCCAAAACGCCCTTGAATATTATCAAGTTGGTTTACCTCGTTCAAATGCAGAGGAATTCTATAAAAAAGTCAGACATTATAGTGACCTGCTTTGGAAGGAACATGTAAAAGGTGAATTAAGTCTAGAAGAGTTAAGAATACAACGACTAACACGTTCATTTTTAGATTATCAACTATCTATTACAGACGATCAAGCATTAGCTATACAAGAGCGTTATGAACAAGAGCAACAACAAATAAAACCATTTGAAACTGTCCACTTATTGTTAAAGCAATTAGTAGAAACTAAACCGCTCGTTGGAATTATTACAAACGGACCTGTGAATCATCAAATGAACAAGTTAAAGGCACTAAAAATTGATCAGTTCATTCCAATTGAGCACATTTTTATCTCGGATGGAATTGGGATGGCTAAGCCTGATAACCGTGTGTTTGAACATGTTCATACGAAAATGAATATTGACCCAGGTAAATGCCTATATATCGGAGATACTTGGGAAAATGACATTGTTCCGCCAATTGAAGTAGGGTGGAAGTGTATTTGGTTTAACCATCGAAATCGACAACCACAAACAAAGCATGTACCAAACGAGATCATTATGAATGAAAAAGAGTTTTTACTCTTTGATGAAAAACAAGGGCGTAATTAAACCCTTGTTTTTTTGTGTTTATAAGGAAACAATGATTCAATGTCCTTCTTTCTTCAACTGTTGCTCAGCTAGCTTAATCATTTCTCTGACCATATCGCCACCAAGCTTGCCACCAACTTTTCCGGCTTGTTTGGATAATAAATTTCCATTGTCTCCCTCATGCAAAGGAATACCTAATTCTTTTGCTGCTTCATATTTAGCCTGCTCAGGTTTAGTTGTATTTGCAACTCTTGCTTTTAATTGGTTTACTTGTTCTCTTGCCTCAGGGACAAGTATCTTATTTTTATTTGCCATCATATAACCCCCTTGATATCAGTTTCCCTATCGTAAGTTTTTTCTATTAGAAAATATTTTATTACTATTTTTCTGTCATAAATGAATGTTTTTTATTTCTTAAAAAGCCAACAATAAAAAATATAAATAAGAAAAAGGAGGATTTCCATTGGAACATTGTCATGATTTCTTAAAAAGTAAAAGGTGGCTTGATCAAGACCTTGATTCAAGATATATAAATGTTGAGCATCCTTATGCGATATTGCTTTCAGAAGATGAGGGTCAAATCACATTAAGAGGAAATGCAGGGGACGATAACGGTCAAAACGGAGAAGAAATATTCACGTTTACAACTTTAGAACAATTACAGGAGTGGTTTGAGAATAATATAGGTGAGTAGTCCCGAAGATTTCTTGTTCTTATGCTATAGTAAAAATAAAGAAAACTTGTCGATTGATAGACATGTGTTGGTTGCTGCCAATACAATTTATTCTTAAAATTGTAGATCACGTGTTTTATGATTTTTCTGACAAAGTTTTTTTAAAATAAGATCTGTAGAAGAGAGAGGGCTATATGACTAAAAAGCTATACTACGATGATGTTTATCAAACTAAATTTTCATCGAAAGTGATTAAGCGCAACAATGATGAATCTGGCTATTTTGTTGTATTACAAGAAACTGCCTTTTATCCAACAGGTGGTGGACAACCATTTGATAAAGGAACATTAAATGAGATAAACGTGCTAAAGGTGGAAGAGGTTGATGGTGAGATACGTCACTATATGGAAACTAGTATAGATATGGAAGAAGTTAACGGTGTGATTGATTGGGAACGAAGGTTTGATCATATGCAACAACATGCCGGTCAACATATTCTAACTGCTGCATTTGAGGACAACCTAGGCTATAAAACATTAAGCTTTCACCTGGGTGAAGAAACATGTACGATTGATCTCGATACGTCATCCCTTACAGATGAAGAAATACATAAAGCAGAAAAATTGGCAAATAAAATCATCCTAGAGAATAGACCGATTTTGACAAAATGGGTGGATAAAAAAGAGGAATTATCAGGTTTACCCCTTCGGAAAGAGTTAGCCGTTAGTGAACACATTCGACTTGTGATTATTCCAGAATATGATTACAACGGCTGTGGTGGAACTCACCCAAGGTCAACAGGAGAGGTTAGCTTATTAAAAATACTAACATGTGAAAAACAGAAAAAACATACACGTGTGCATTTTGTTTGTGGTGGTAGGCTTTTAAAGCAGCTTCAAGAAAAACAAGAGGTGTTAAAAAAATTAACAACACAACTAAGTTCTCCCCAGCAAGAAATTGATAAAGCAGTAAATCGTCTTTTGCAACATACAAAAAGTCTTGAAGAAAGAATTGTAAATATGCAAGATCAGCTTCTACAATTTGAGGGAAAAGAACTATTAGAAAAAGTGGAAAAGATCAATGGATATAATATGATTCATTCAGTGTTTCATAACCGCACAATAAATGAATTACAACTTCTAGCAAAAGAGATTGTTGAAGGAAATAAAAATACTATTGTTCTTTTTGTTAACGATGATCAAAATAAGCTGCAGGTTGTTTGCGCGAGAAGTGAGGATATTGAGTTCAATTTAAATCAATTATTAAAAGGAGTATTACCTTCTATAAATGGCAAAGGAGGAGGTAAGCCCTCATTTGTTCAAGGCGGAGGAGAACGCAATATACTACCAGAAGTACTGCTAGATCAGCTAATAAAAGGTTTATCTTAAATACTGTGAGAGATCTGACATCAATTGTCAGGTCTTTTTTATTATTTATTGATTGAGGAAAATGTAAAACCCTTAAAAATAAGATAAAGGAAATTTATGAAGGATTCTATAAATGATGACAAAAAAAATGGCTATTTTATCTTTTTATAATAAAATATTTTTGCATGACTTTAGTGTTTTTGTTGTGATGAATATTTTAAATTTATTTATAGTGTTGTTAAAGACTAACTTAACCTTACCCCTACATTTATTAGTAGGGTGAAAGGAAAAATATAATTTTATTACAACAATATAATTTGAGTAATTGTTAAAAAATTCAGAAAATTATATTGACTTTATTTCTAAGAGATTGTAAGGTTTTAAGTGTAAGGGGAACGGTTTCCAAAAACGATTTCCAAAATCGGTCTCCTACCTTTATTCCTAGCAATTATCCCAGTTAATCACCCACTATATAATACACCTTTATTCTTCTACTTTTTTTAATTCGTCTTTTGACTACACAACATTATTCACATCATGAATTTCCTACAAGTATCAACTATCTTTTATTTTAATTATTTTTAAAGCGTTTACATTTAAAGGAGGTGAACTCACTTTATTATCGGACTTATATAGATTACTAGTTTAATTCATTTAAGCGCTGCAAAGTTAGGATGGGAAACTTAAACAAAAGGGAGAGGTTTACATGTCAGTAAATGAAACAGTTGAAAATAAAAATCAATTAGACGATCGTGCTGAAATACTAGAATTATATAAAGATTTACGTGTAACAGATGTTCGCGATGGAATGGACTGGGTTGGTATGCATGGATATGGAACAGTTAGTCATGAAATCAAACCGTTGTTCCGTACAAAAGTAGTTGGAATTGCACGAACTGCTCGTTATTTACCTTTCGAAGGCCCAGCACCAAAAGTAACTGGTGACGAATATACGGCATGGGTGAAATGGTATTACAGTGAGGTTTGTAATGATCCTTGGGGTCATGATATTGAAGAGGGAGATTTTGTTTGCCTTGATGTAGCTGGAATTGATGTTGGCCTTCTAGGTTCTAACAATACGTTAGATTTTAAAGGAAAAGGTGCTAGAGGTTATTTAACAAATGGCGGTGGAGTAAGAGATACAGATGAAGTAATTATGCAGAAAATTCCGGTATGGTCAAAATTTGTTTCTCAAGGAATGGATCAAGCACGAATTCGGTACCACGAAAAAGATATTCCAATTTCAATCGGAGGAGTAGCAATTTATCCAGGAGATGTAGTTGTTGCTGATGGTGACGGTGTTGTTGTAGTACCTCGTAAACTAGCAAGAGAGGTAGCGAGATATGCACATCAAGAGTTACAAGGTGATAAAGAAGGAAGAAGAAGACATTATGAAAAGTTAGGTATTGAGTTAGACGAAACAGTGTTATAACCTTCTGTTTACTTCATATCATATTGAAAAAATATACTTACTAATTTAGAGGACTGAATCCTATCTTGGATCAGTCCTTCACATGAAGGGAGTATTAAATGAGTATAAAACGAATTGGTTTTATTGGTTTAGGAGCAATGGGATTACCAATGGCAAAAAATTTATTAAGTAAAGAGTTTGAATTACATGTCATTGCACATCGTAATCGACAACCTGTTGAAGAATTAAGAGCATTAGGTGCCACTGAGCATTCTTCATTGTCTGATATATTTGCGTTATGTGATTGTATTATTAGCATTCTACCAACTGATAAGGAAATGGAAAGTGTTCTACTAAATGAACAAGCACTTGAAGTGATAAACCCTGGTAGTGTTCTTATTGAAATGACATCTGGGTCACCAGAAATGATGAAGAAGGTTCATGCGACTTTTCGGAAAAAGGGCATTCCTGTTTTAGATGGTCCAGTTAGTGGTGGAACAGTTGGAGCTGAAAACGGAACGTTAACAGTGATGGCTGGTGGGGATAAAGAAGTCCTTGAGAAAACAAGACCAGTACTGGATGCAATAGCAAAAAATATTTATCTGGTAGGTTCTGTTGGTGCTGGAAAAGCCATTAAAGCGATCAACCAAATGTTAGCAGCAGTTCATATGGTAGCTTCAGCTGAAGCAGTAGCACTAGCAGAAAAGCTTGAAATAAATATGGATAGCTTAAAAGAAGTAGTTGGAAACAGCTCAGGTGCTTCTTGGATGCTAGCAAATAAAATGGACAGTTTAGTGAATCGAGACTTTACTCCAGGCTTTAAGCTTAATTTAATGAAAAAAGATGTGAAAATTGCAGTGAAAGAAGGACAAGACAAACAATTACCACTTGCAAATTATGTACTAGAACTTTTTGAACAAGCATCAACAGAATTAGGAGAGAAAGATTTTTCAGCAGTTGGTAAATCATCACTATCTTCTTAATGAAGATAGTGATGAAAGGATCTCATTTTGATAGGAGATTAAAGATGAAGATAGCTCTTGGAAGTGACCATTGTGGTTTTGAAATGAAAAAAACATTGTTGCCATTTTTACAGACTCTTAAGTGTGAAATTGTAGATTATGGCTGTGATTCAACCGAACCGGTAGATTTTCCAGACATTTCACAAAAAGTTTGTGATGCTGTAAGAAATGGTCATTCTAAAAGAGGAATATTAATCTGTGGAACTGGTGTAGGAGCAGCCATTGCAGCAAATAAAATACCTGGTATTCGTGCTGCTGTTTGTCATGACTTTCATTCAGCACATCAAGCTGTAGAACATGATGATGTAAATATTATGTGTTTAGGAGCTCAAATTGTCGGACCTTGGCTAGCAGAAGATTTAATTAGAGCATTTCTTAACGCAAATTTTAAGACAGAAGATCATTTTGTGAGAAGAGTTAAAAAGCTACAGCAACTGGAGATTGCTGCAGCAAAGGAATATCTCACACAAGAACCTAGAAAATTCTTGTAAGTACATTATATCAAACTTTTAAAATTATATCTCTTAATCACTAAACATGAAAGAAACACTATACAAAAAAACTAAATGAGGTGAATGGTTTTGGAAAAAATGAAAGCGTTTTTAATAATGCTATTATCGGCTTTTTTAATCATAGGTATAGTTGGTTGTTCTAGTGGAGAGACAACATCAAATAATGAATCAAATGGAGAAGGTTCTAATGAAAAGCAAGTAGAAATCCGTTTTTCTTGGTGGGGTGACACTAAACGTAACGAAGTATACAACGCAATTGTAGACCGATTTGAAGAAGAGCATCCAAATATTAAAGTAAAACGTGAATTTGGAGGATGGACAGATTATTGGGATCGTCTTGCAACTCAAACAGCCGGTGGAAACGCACCTGACGTCGTAAGTATGCACCAATTTTATGTATCTGATTATGCACGACGGAATGCATTACTTAATTTAAATGAATATGTTGATGCAGGTAAGATTAACTTGGAAAATTTTCCTGAGTCTACTACAAATAGTGGTAAAGTTGGCGATGATCTTTTCATGGTAGCGAAAGGGGTAACAATGTCAGGATGGGTGTATAACACTGCCCTATTCGATAAGCTTGGTGTAGAATATCCCAACATGGACTGGACTTGGGAAGACTTCCAAGAAAAAGTGAAGGAAATTCACAAAGCATCTAATGGAGAAATATGGGGTTCAGCCGATATGAGTGGAGGTCAATTGCAGCCAAATCTACGTTACTTCTTAAGACAAAAAGGTAAGGATTTATTTGATGATGAAGGCAAAATAGCTTTCACAAAAGAGGATGTTATCGAATGGTGGACAATGTGGGATAACTTGAGAAAAGAAGGAGCAATTCCAGATGCAGCTACTTCAACAGAGTATGAAGGTGCTCCTTTAGAACAAAATTTATTTGTTACTGGTAAAACCGCAATACAACAATTACCGGCTAACCAAATTTATTTATACCAACAGCAGTTTAATGAAGGTGAGATCCAAATCGTAAGAATGCCACATATAGATGGTGGAGAAAATGGTGAGTACATTGAAGGAGCGTATTTAAGTATTACAGAAAAATCTGAACATCCTGAAGAAGCAGCCATGTTTATTGATTTTTTTGTAAATGCAGAAAAAGCCCTTGAATTATTCAAGGTTGAACAAGGTGCACCAGGATCAACAGAGATGCAAGAATTTGTTAAGCCACTATTAGATCCAGCGCAACAAAGAGCAGTAGAATTTATTCAAAAGACTGTAGAGTACGGTGAGCCTGCACCATATGCTCCACTAGGTGTTAATGAAGTAGAGCAAGCATTCAAAGATAATGCTAGTGCCATTTCATTTGGACAAAAAACTGTTGCAGAGGCAGCAGAAGATTTTATGAACACAGCAGAAGGAATTTTAAAATAAAAACTCTATAAAACTCATAATGCTTAAATGATGTTAAAGGAGGTTAATTTGAATGGCTGGGCATTTAAAAAAATACTTAAAAGGGTCCATTCAAGTTAACCTCATAAAATATGGAGGGTTACTATGAAAGCTCTTAAACGAAGTTGGGAGAAGAATTGGGTTGGTTATTTCTTTTTAACCCCTTGGTTAATAGGTTTACTTGGATTAAGTGTCATACCAATGGGGGCATCTCTTTATTTTTCTTTTACTAGTTATGATATGTTTACAGCTCCAGAGTGGATTGGGCTGGCAAACTACTTGGAAATGTTTCAAGATAGCAAATGGTTAAATAGCGTAAAGGTAACATTATCATATGTGTTCATAGGGGTACCTCTACAATTAGGTTTTGCCCTTGGAGTAGCTGTTCTATTAAACAAAGGGTTAAAGGGATTACAAGTATATCGTGCTATCTATTATGTACCTTCTTTATTTGGTGGTAGTGTTGCCATTGCGTTACTTTGGAGACAATTATTCGGTGGAGATGGATTAGTGAATAGTCTTTTAGCTATCATCGGTATCGAAGGTAAAAACTGGATATCATCACCAGATACAGCATTATATACGTTAATCATATTAACAATCTGGCAATTTGGTGCTCCGATGGTCATCTTCCTCGCTGGGCTAAAGCAAGTTCCGGTTGAATTATATGAATCTTCTAAGATAGATGGTGCGGGTCCAATTAAACAGTTTTTCAGTATTACACTTCCATTGATTACTCCTATCATTTTTTTCAATCTTGTTATGCAAATCATCAATGCTTTTCAAGCTTTTACTCCAGCTTATATTGTGAGTGGTGGAAGTGGTGGGCCGCTAGATTCCACTTTGTTTTATACGCTATATCTTTATCAAAAAGGATTTACACAGTTTCAGATGGGATATGCATCTGCAATGGCATGGTTTCTATTGATTTGTATATCAATTGTTACGGCACTCGTCTTTGTTTCTTCAAAAAAATGGGTGTACTACCAGGAATAGAGGTGATGAAATGGAAACAAATAAAGCATCAGATTCTCTTAATTCTATGACAACTTTTGAACGGGAAATCTACACTGAAAAGAAAAAGCTAAAGCTTAAGAATATTGGATTACATGCAGTCATTATTTTGATCGGTATGATCATGCTCTATCCACTTCTATGGATGGTAAGTAGTTCTTTTAAGGAAGCAACTGAAATTTTTAAAAACATCTCATTTTTGCCGACAAGTGTTACATTTGAAAACTATGTTGAGGGATGGTCAGGTCTTTCAGGAGTTTCATTTAGTAAATTTTTTCTGAACACATTTATTCTAGTTGTTTTTTGTATTATAGGAAATGTCATTTCTTGCTCTATGGCTGCGTATGCTTTTGCAAGATTAGAGTTCACATTAAAGAAAGTACTATTTGCAATCATGCTAGTAACAATGATGCTTCCCTTTCATGTTACAGTCATTCCGCAATACATTATGTTTAATAAGCTTGATTGGATTAATACCTATATACCACTAATTCTCCCAAAATTTTTAGCAGTTGACGGGTTCTTTATTTTCTTAATGGTTCAATTTATTCGGTCAATTCCAAGAGATTTAGATGAAGCAGCAAAAATAGATGGTTGTGGACCAATTAAAATGTTTTATAAATTAATTATGCCTTTAGCCTTACCAGCTGTTATTACAACGATAATCTTTACCTTTATCTGGACTTGGAATGATTTCTTTAGCCAACTTCTATATTTAAGTGATATTAAGTTATACACTGTTGCCCTTGGTTTAAGGATGTTCTTAGATGCAATGGGACAAAACTCTTGGGGAGCGTTGTTTGCGATGTCTACTCTCTCACTAGTTCCGTTGTTTGTCATCTTCATCTTCTTCCAAAAATATTTAATTGAAGGTATTACAACAGGAGGAGTAAAAGGCTAATTATATAATTTTAAAAGTTCAGCTAGTCAAAGTGACCTTTTACATTAAGAAAGCTAGACTTTTGGTTATCGTGTACTTGTAGTTGTATGGAAAAGAGGTTAATAAAATGAAGGTAACGATTTCTGATGTGGCCAAGAAGGCTGGAGTTTCTAAGTCAACAGTTTCTAGGATTATAAATGGGAATCATGAACAAAACACAGAAGAGACAATTCAACGAGTTTTAAAAGTGATAGAAGAATTAGATTATAAGCCGAATGCTTTAGCGAGGAGTTTAAAATCAACAAAAACAAATGTGATTGGAATTATTCTATCAAACTTGCAAAATCAGTTTTGGTCTAATGCTTTGGAGGGTGTTGAAGATACTTGTAGAAGTTTAGGCTATAACTTAATGATCTGTAACTCAAATGATGAAGGACAGCTAGAAGAAGATCATATCAGATCTTTTCAAATGAGACAGCTTGATGGATTAATTATAAACCCTACGTTAAAGAATAAACATTTATATCAGAAATTAATGGAAGATGGTTTTCCTTTTGTCTCTATTAATCGAAAAATCTACAACTTAGATGTACATGTGGTAACGGTAAATAACATAAATGGTGCAAATGTTGCTATTCAGCATTTGATAGATATAGGAAAAAAGAAGATTGCTATATTTTTATATCCACCAGCTGAAATTAGTCCTAGGTTAGAACGATTGGAAGGCTATAAAAGAACCCTCTTAAATAATGGAATTGAGATAAACCAATCCCTTATTCAAATTGTAGGAGAAGAAAAAGGGGAAGTGGAAGAAGCGGTGAAACAGGTAATTCATTCTAAACATATTCCCGATGCGATCTTTTCAACGAACAACATGATGACACTTGAAATATTAGAAGGTATAAAAAATCAAGGGCTGAAAGTGCCGGATGATATCGCTTTGGTAGGGTATGATGAAACAATTTGGGCTAAACATCTATATCCCCCACTTACTACAGTCAAACAACCTGCATATGAAATGGGAAGTTTTGCTGCGAAAAAGGTGATTCAATTAATTGAGGGCTCAAAGGATGAAGTACAACTTCCAAAGGTTGTATCACTAGAGCCAAGCTTGATTATACGTGAATCTTGTGGTGGAAAACGTTCTTAATTTTGAATTTTTTCTAATGAGCTATTCGGAATGAGGATGGATGGATTAAGAAATTATGGGGTTCATTCTTTAAAATAATAGGGAGGGGTATATGTGAGTAATATTGGATTTCGAATTTTACCGGTCAAACGAAAAGTTGAGAAAAGATTAATTGATGAATTCCGAAATGTGGTAACACCACATATCAGTGATAATTTAAATCGAATGCATGCAGTTGGTTCTAAATTACGTCCATATCATAAAGAAGGAAAATTAGTTGGTACAGCGATTACAGTTAAAACTAGACCAGGTGACAATTTGTTAGTGCATAAAGCGATTGATATTGCAGAGCCTGGTGATGTGATAGTAGTTGATGCCGGAGGAGACACAACAAATGCGATCGTTGGTGAGATTATGCTCCGTATTGCAAGAAGAAATGGAATTGCTGGTTTTATTATTGATGGAGCAATACGCGACACGAAAGCCTTTATGGAGGGGAATTTCCCAATTTATGCGGCAGGAGTCACACACAGAGGACCATATAAGGACGGCCCAGGAGAAATAAATGTTCCAATATCGGTAGATGGTATGTGTGTTAACCCTGGAGATTTACTTATTGGTGATGAGGATGGTATTGCTGTAATACCAGTGGAGTCTGCTGAGGAGTTGTTAATAAGAGTCAGACAACAAGAACAGAAAGAGTTAGAGATTTTTAACTCAATAGATAATAACACCATTGATAGAAGTTGGATAGATAAAACTCTAAAGCAGAGAGGTTGTGAATTTAATGACAATACCCACAAGGTATGATTGGGAAAAATTACAGAACTTTTGCTCAGAGGTATTTATCCAAGCTGGTGTAGATAAGGAAAGTGCCAAGGTAGTAGCTGAATCTTTGATTCAAGCAGATCTAAGAGGTGTAGATTCTCATGGGGTGGTTAGAACTGCCATTTATTTAAAAAGAATAGAAAAAAACATGATTAATCCAGCCGCAGAAATTTCAATTGAATCAGAGGATGAGGCAGTCGTATTGATAAATGGAAACAATCATTTAGGAGCTGTTGTTGGCACAAAGGCTCTGGAGATTGCTTTACATAAGGCACAAAAAAAGGGTGCTGCTATTGTAGGTGTGAAAGGATCCAATCATTTTGGGACAGGTGCCTTTTACTTACAAAAAGCTATAGAGAAGAATATGATCTTAATGGTCTTGTCAAATGCATCACAAACAATGCCACCGACAGGAGGAATAAGACCATTTATTGGAACAAATCCTTTAGCAATTGGGATACCAGCTGGAGAAGAGGATCCCTTTCTTTTAGATATGGCAACAAGTGTTGTTGCCCGTGGGAAAATTATTGTGGCAGCTCAGAAAGGAGAAGACATTCCTTTAGGATGGGCAATTGATAAAGATGGAAATCCAACAACGAATGCAAACGATGCACTAGAAGGATCAGTTTTACCTGTTGGTGGTCCTAAAGGATATGGAATCTCCATGTTTATTGATATCTTAGCAGGTGTCCTAACAGGAGCAGGATTTGGTAAGTATGTGAATAACATGTATGAAAATTGGGAAGAACCACAAAATGTAGGACATTTCTTTTTAGCTATTGATATAGATCGATTTATGCCGATTGAAACATTTAAAAAACGAATGGATCTTTATATTAGAGAAATAAAAAAAGAACCAAAAGCTGAGGGTGTCGAAGAAATTTTCATTCCAGGAGAAATTGAGAAGAATATAGTAATAGAACGAATGAAATATGGAATTGAATTACCGAGTAAGGTTGTTGAGGAGTTAATAGAGATAGGTAATCGCTATAAAGTAGATTTATATAAAGCTGTAAAAACTGATTCTTTTCAACAAAAGGAGGCACTTAACGAATGTTAACATTATCATCGTTTCGCTATGAAGTTCCAACAATAATTGAATTTGGTAGAGGAGCTGTTCATGAATTACCGAAGCATGTGGAAGCGTTAGGAGGTAATAAGGCTCTAATTGTAGGTGATCCCGGTGTTTTACAAGCAGGTATTGTAAATCGAGTTGAAGAGCCTCTTGAAAAAGCTGGAATTCCATACATGACTTTTACTAATGTAGGTATAGAAGCTTCAATTGAATCGGTAGATTATGGAGTAGAGATGGCAAAACGTTCTGGCTGTGACATCGTCGTGGGTGTAGGGGGAGGAAGTGCTTTAGATACAGCAAAATCAATTGGAATCATGTTAAAACATGAAGGTAATATTAGAGATTACATTGGCCTAGATAAAGTACCGAGCCCCGGAGCATCTGTTATTGCCATTCCAACCACTGCAGGAACAGGAAGTGAGATGACAAGGTTTGCGGTTTTATCAGACAAAAAGGCAAAGGCAAAATTAAGTGTTGGTAGTATGTTTGCTTGTCCAACTTTAGCATTATGTGATCCAGAACTTACTACTTCATTACCACCACATATAACAGCAGCCACAGGAATGGATGCGCTTACTCATGCTCTAGAATCTTTCGTGAATAAAGCAACTCAACCAATATCTGAAGGTTTATCTATTCAATCTATGAAACTAATTTCGAAAAGTATTAGATTAGCAGTTTCTCAGGGAGAAAATATGGATGCGCGTCAAGATATGCTAATGGCAAGTACAATTGCTGCAATGGCCTTTAATACAACTCGTCTTGGTTTAGCCCACGCATTGGCCATACCTTTAGGGGCCCATTTCAAAATTCCACATGGTGTTGTTAATGCCATTTTATTACCAGAGGTTATGAAATTTAATATTATTGGAAATACAGAAAAGTTTGCTGAAATAGCAAGAATTTTTGGCGAAAAAACAGATCATCTTTCAACAAGAGAGGCAGCTGAGCGAGCAGTTGTAGCAATCAAACTCTTAAATAAAGATATTGGTATAACACAAACTTTATCAGACTACGGAGTCGAAGAACAGCATCTTGATCTGATCGTAGATGAAGCGATTCTCTCAGGAAATGTACCTGTGAACCCTGTTAAACCAACAAAAGAGGATTTAAAAAATATTTGTCGTGGCGTTATGAGTAAACATAATAAAAAAGAAGTGATAATTGGTTAATGATGAAAGAAGGGATGATTTCATGATTTCAACATCAAAAACAACCATGCTTAGTTGGTTAGAGCAAAATGTAGGTAAAACATATGGTAATTTTATTAATGGAAAATGGATTAATAGTAACAGTGGTAAAATATATCCTATTTATCATGCTGCCAACAAGAGTCAAATTCTTAGTTTTTTTCAAAATTCGACTAAAGAGGATGTTGACAATGCCGTAGAGGCTGCAAATACATCATTTAAAAGTTGGTCAAAAGTACCTGGGCCAGATCGTGGAGCCATCCTGTATCGGTTTGCCGATTTACTAGAACAACAAGCGGAAGAATTAAGTTATATGCTTTCCGCTGAACAAGGAAAATCGTTGGGGGAATCAAGAGGTGAAGTTCTTAGAGCCGCAAAAGAGGCTCGGTTCTGTGCAGGAGAAGCTTTTCGAATTGAAGGTGAAACGTTACCAGGTGAAAGGTCTGGTGTTAATGGTTCAACGATTAGGCAACCAATTGGTGTTATCGCAGCCATTGCACCTTGGAATTTCCCGGTTGTTACACCTGTTCGGAAAATTGCACCAGCTCTTGCATATGGATGTACAGTTGTCTATAAACCAGCTTCTGCAACACCATGGACATCAGTACGGATAATGGAGCTACTAAATGAAGCTGGTGTACCGAAAGGAGTAGTAAACCTGGTTGTTGGTAATGGTTCATCAGTAGGAACTCCATTAGTTGAACATCCATTGGTGAAAGGAATTAGTTTCACAGGTTCTACTAAATTAGGAGTGCAAATAAATGAGCTTGCAGCTAGAAAATTAGCGAAAACTCAACTTGAACTAGGTGGGAAAAATCCTGCTGTAGTTCTAGATTATGAGAATCCTAATGATGTAGCTAAACAAATCGTTGCCGCAGCTTTTGCTTGTAGTGGCCAAAGATGTACCTCAATTAGTCGAGTTATTGTCGTAAAAGAAAAAAAGGAAGAGCTCACTGAAGCTTTAATAAAAGAGATGATGCAAATAAAAGTAGGTCCAGCTTGGGAGAAGGATATAACGATGGGTCCTTTAGTCAATCAACAACAACTAGATTCTGTACAGGACTATTTAAAAATTGGCTTAAAAGAAGGAGCGAGATTACGTTTTGGCGGTAAGGTGTTAACTGAAGATATCTATGGAGAAGGTGCCTATATGCAGCCAACTTTATTAGATCAAGTTACCCCACAAATGAGAGTGGCACAAGAAGAAATATTTGGCCCGATATTATGTGTCATTGAAGCGGATACACAAGAAGAAGCATTTGATATAGCAAACTCGATCAACTATGGTTTGGCCGCATCCGTCTTTACAACTAAATTCTCAGCTGCACACACCTTTGCAGAAGAAGCAGAGGTTGGAATGGTTCACGTTAACCACGGAACCGCCAGTGCTGCACATATGCCATTTGGGGGTTGGAAACAATCAGGATTTGGGGCTTATTCAATTGGAAAATCTAATAGCGAATTTTATACAAATGTAAAAGCTATTTATTATCAATATTGATGATTATTGATGAAACACCCTGAAAAGTAATTGGTCTAAAAACCGATTGCTTTTCATTTTTATTCATTAACGTATTTTTATTAAAGGAGGACGCTTGTGAAGATTGTTATTGCACCAGATTCATTTAAAGGTTCTATTTCGGCACGTAATATTTGCTATGCAATTGAAAAAGGTATCCGAAGAGTTCTATCAAATGTAGAGATAACTCATGTCCCCTTGGCAGATGGTGGTGAAGGGACCGCTGAGAATATAGTGGCCGCTTCAAATGGTCATTTCATTTTTACGGAAGTAAATGGACCTTTAAATGAACCAGTTCAAGCAGCTTATGGAGTATTAGGAAATCAATCAACAGTTGTGATTGAAATGGCACAGGCCTCTGGGTTACCACTGTTAAATGAGGATCAAAGAAACCCATTAATTACTACAAGCTACGGAACTGGTGAGCTTATGAAACATGCATTAGATGCGGGGTATAGAAAATTTATAATTGGTTTAGGTGGAAGTGCAACAAATGATGGTGGAACAGGGATGCTTAAAGCACTTGGTGTAGATTTTTTTACGAGCGATGGTCATATTCTTGAGGATGGAGGAGCTTCTTTAAGTGAATTATCATACTTTGATGATACAAATCTAGATCCGCGCATAAAGGAGTCTACTATATTAGTTGCAAGTGATGTGACAAACCCTTTATGTGGACCAACTGGGGCGACAGCGGTTTTTGGCCCACAAAAAGGCGCAACTTCTGAAATGGTAGAGCAGCTTGATCGAGCTTTATATCATTTTAGTGAAATCGTGTTGAAGCAAAAAGGAATTAATATGAGAGAGCTTATTGGTGGAGGTGCAGCTGGGGGGATGGGAGCAGCACTAATTGCCTTCTGTCATGCGCAATTAAAATCAGGAATTGATGTAGTCTTAGAAGAGATTGGGTTTACTCAAATTTTAGAAAATGCAGATCTTCTTATTACTGGTGAGGGAAAACTTGATTCTCAAACACTTTCTGGAAAAGTGATAAAAGGTGTTTCTGAACAGGCTAGAAGTAAGCAGATTCCAACTATCGCGCTTTGTGGAGCAGTACACTTAAGTCAGGAAGAGTTAAAAGAGCTAGGAATATTAGCTGCTTTTTCAATTGTGCCTGGTCCATGTTCTTTAGAAGAAGCTTTTAAAAATTCTGAGAGGTGGATCGTAGACAGGGCTGAATCGATAGTTAAAATACTTAACCTTAATATATAAAAAAGGAGATAAAAAGGTGAAGCCAAAGGTATATATCACGCGTAAGGTTCCTATTGATCTATTGAAAGAATTAAAGGCTGTTTGTGAAGTGGATGTATGGGAACACGATGATATTCCTGTTCCACGTCATGTATTGGAAGAAAAAATTGTAGATATTGATGGTCTTTTTTGTTTATTAACGGAAACAATTGATCAGTCTTTACTAGATAAAGCAAATTCTTTGAAAATTATCAGCAATATGGCTGTAGGGTATAATAATATTGATATTGAAGCTGCTCATAAAAGAGGGATAACCGTTACGAACACCCCAGGAATTCTTACAGAAACAACTGCTGATCTTACTTTTGCTCTCTTAATGGCTACTTCTAGAAGGTTAGTGGAGTCCGCAGAATATCTAAGAAAAGGTGAATGGAAAACATGGTCACCTATGCAATTAACAGGACAGGATGTGTATGGAGCAACACTTGGTATTGTAGGAATGGGGAGGATTGGAGAAGCGCTGGTTAGAAGAGCAAAAGGATTTGATATGACTTGCATCTACTACAATAGAAGTAGAAAGCCTCAAACTGAAAAAGAATTAGGTGTGGCATATGCTGAGTTAGACGATATCTTAAAAGGTGCTGATTTCATATGTATACTTACTCCATATACTAATGAAACTAAAAATCTAATAGGGGAAAGAGAGCTTTCATTGATGAAAAGCACGTCAATATTAATTAACACAGCTAGAGGAGGAATTGTTGACGAAATAGCATTATATGAAGCGTTATCTACAAATAAGATTTGGGCTGCTGGTCTAGATGTATTTGAAGAGGAGCCAGTGGATCCTACTCATCCACTTCTATCATTACCAAATGTTGTTGCTATTCCTCATATCGGAAGTGCAACTATTAACACAAGACGAAAAATGGCTGAACTAGCAATAGAAAATTTACTATTAGGAGTTACTAATCAAACACCAAAAAGTGTAGTAATTTAATCTGCACATAGTATGGAAAAATCTCCTATTGCATTCGCCTACAATTTCTAGTATTATAACAATACAAGCTGCGCTGTACGCATTTTTTATAAAGTTTTAACCTTTAAGCTGAAATAGGGAGTTTTACATTGAAGACGGACTATCAAGCCTCCATTATGTAGAGGACGATATGAAACCTTCTGCGAACACCCACTTGTAGGAGTGGTGGTTTAAAACTCTATAACTTACGATGCGGCAATCGCGGCACCTTACTTTAACATTTAATCCGGTTCCCAATGGGAGCCGGATTTTTAATTTTGTCTGCAACCATACACCTAATGATGTTTTATTGAACATACTTGTCATTTAAAGACTTAATGAATTAGTCTGTTTTATATTAAGTTTTATTTCTGCTGTACATAAATTTTATAAACTCTGTTGGTTGTAGTGGAAGGCACGCAGACTCCTGCGGGAGCAGCTGGACAGGTGAGACCCCGCAGGAGCTTAGCGACAAGGAGGCTCACCGCCAGCCCCGCGGAAAGCGAAGTGCCTGGAACGGAAATCAACAGCCTCTTTTCACATCACGACAAAATAAGACTGTAGACAAGATCGATTACTACCCGAGTTTGTCTACAGTCTGAACCGATTCTATGAATTAGTTTTTTAAACGTCTAACATATCTATCCAGGGAAAATGAAAAAAATTAATAATCCTGTAACTCCCGCTGAATAAAGCTTTCAGTTGTAATGGCTGCTACACCTAAAGCTGCTGAATGGGTGGAATGCTTAGAAAAACTAATTTGTAGATCTTGCTGTTGAAAAGAAAGAGAATGGGAATAAATAATATCCAGCATGGATTGCTTTATCCATGTTTGAGCCATTGCTAAACGATTCCCTATAATAATTTGTTCAGGGTTAAATGTGTTTATAATGTTATTTATTCCGTATCCTATATATTGGCCTGTTTCTTTAAAAAGAGCAATTGCTTTTTCATCTTGGTTTTGTGCTTTGTCTATTAATGATTCAAGGGTTGAATCAGAGCCTGCACTTTTTAAAAGAGCGTGTTCAGATGCATATGCTTCCCAACATCCTTTACTTCCACAGCTACAAGGGATTCCATTCATACTAATGACCATATGTCCCATTTCACCAGAGAAACCATGGAGACCTTGATAGAGCTCATTATTTAATATAAGTCCAACACCTATTCCAATTCCTGCGCTTACATAAACAATATTCTTATAATCTTGACCAACTCCAAATTGCTTTTCTCCATACGCTCCAGCATTTGCTTCGTTCTCGACAATAACAGGAATTTGAAATTCTTCTTCTAAGAGGGTTTTTATATCGCTGTTTTTCCAACCAAGATTTGGAGCAACTCGTATTTCACCTTGTTTATCAACAATTCCAGGTATACCTAAGCCAATTCCAATAATTCCGTAAGGTGTTTTAGGGAGATCTTTTATTAAAGAATGGATAACCTCTTTAATTTGTTCTGTGACTTTTATGAAAGTGTGTTCATTTACTTTTACTGTTTTTTCTAATAGTATCTTTCCTTTTAGATCTGTTACAACCCCCAAGATATAATTAACACCCAAATCTATGCCAATAGAATATCCAGCATTCACATTGTAATGAAGAAGAACAGGTCTTCTTCCGCCACTAGATTCTCCTGGTCCTGATTCATAGATTAAATTCTTAGTTAATAGCTCATTAACAAGAGAAGAAACAGTGGCTTTATTTAAACCTGTTTGTTGAGCGATATCAGCCCTAGAAATGGGCTCTTCATTTGTTATAGTTTGAAAAACAAGCAAGGTGTTATTTTTCTTCACAATTTGTTGATTCCATGTAAGTTGACTCAATTTTTTCACCTATTTCCAAAGTTTTCGGATGAATATAATTATAATATAAACTTAGTTTAATGGGCAGACAAACTTTCTCTTGCTTTCATATCATTAACTAGTTTCTTAATCTATAGGTTCTTGTGAATTATAAGTTAAAGGTTTTTTAATACTACCAAGGAAATAATGCAGCAAGTATTTTTTCATTACATATCTTTGCAAACACATATGTAATAGAATAAGAGGTTTGTAAGGGTCACTTACACAGGATTATAACATGAACAAAGAGCTTTTATTCACTTTTATGTTATTTAGTTGAACTGATCATATTAATATAGATATATTCCATAGTCATTATAAGTATAGTTAAAGTGCTAATTGAGATATTTAGTAGCAAACGTATGTTCAAAATTGAGCAAAAGAAATAAAGAAGATCAGATTCATACTAGTAACTGATCTTTATTCCTTTTTTGAGAGGTGCTCCGATTTCGCTATTTATAAGCTTTCCTCTTCTGGTAATTGATACGGAGCGCTTTGAATATTTTGTTGCTTAATTTCTAATGTTTCTGAAGAATAAATTTTAATTATTAGTTGTCCCCCGTACACTTTAGATTGAATAAGCAACGGCTGATTATGTTCGTTCTCAAATGTAAAATCAGGTCCATACCAACTGACAGTAGCATCGCGTTTTGAAGGGACATAAGGGACTCTTCGACTATGGGAGTATCGCTCAATAATTTTTACTCCGGCTTGATCAACTGCATTAAATAATGTAGAGGAAACTTGACAAATGCCTCCACCAATCCCTTCTGAGAGTTCTCCTCTTACAATTACCGGAGCAGGTAAATAGCCTTTTTCAATGGTTCGTTTACCAACAACAGCATTAAACGAAAAAGTCTCTCCGGGGAAAACGACATGGTTATTAATTGCTTCAGATGCTAACTTAATATTATGTGACCGTTCCATGTTTCTACTATTAAAATAAGTTACGTAATGGCTAATTAATTTTGCTCTAATAGATGTTAGCAGTTCACTGTCAACCTTTGGGTAGATCGTTTTGACAGGCACTTCAATAGATGTTGAGCTTTTTTGCAAATATGTAGCATAAACAATTGATTTCCACTTTTCTTGATCGAGTTTATGCCCCATTTTTTCACTCTTTATTTGGCCATGATCATCTAAGTATGCATTAGATGGAGGTTCATAAACAACTGATTCTAAAGAAGCTGTAAATTCATCTAATTTCCCTTGGTCAATAAATTCTCCTTCTAAGGATGGTAGGGCAAGGTCTGAACGGTGAAGAGATGTTATTTCCTTCCCTTCAAAAGTTACAGATAAGTTTTCAGATTGTACAGAAGGCTGGATCATAATCATAAAAATCGCTAAAAGATATTTCATGGAAAAACTCACCTCCCAGTTTCGTTTAACTCAGTTACGAATGGATCTCTTATTACTTTCCATGGAGAAAAGAGTGAAGTTCTTATTAAGGTAAAGGTTTGTGTTATTTTAACAGGACCAACTTCATCTAGGTATATTTTCGTTTCAACTGGAAAGGTCGATACTAAAGGGAAGTCATGGTCTTCTTTACTCTTTTTAATTGTCCATTTCATTCCTTCTATATTGTCGAGGACTTCATTAGAGTTATCGTTTTTATTTATATTTGAAATGCTTATTCTTTCCATTAATTGCTTGTCATTATTTTTTGTTGTAATAAGAAAGATATTTAGTATTTCTTTAGCTGAGAGTGTTGCTATATAATCATCGAATTTACCACCTGCTTTTAAAATCATCACATGATGGGAGAGGTCGAATTTTCGGGTGCGATGAGTTGTACTGCCAGAGAAATGAATGCAAAAATGTCCGGGAAATCCATTTTGAATTGCCCCCGCTCCGTGTGGCATCCCATGCATTGATGCGGGAATTAACCGATCGTCTACGAGAATAAAAACGGCTCGTCTTCGCCAACTCCATTTTCCGTTATAAATGTTCTTCATCATTTTCGTATCATTTTTTGTTAGGGGTTGCACATCTGCATGACCACTTCCGGCTCTTCTTTGAACTTTAAAGCTTTGTCCACTATCAATATCAATAACAGTAAAAGTTGATTTTCTTGGAATCATTTCATTTACTTCATCCCAACTTAGCAAATCTGGTTGAAAACTAATGTAGGGACGTGGTTGATCATTTACAGCTAATGCTTGTTTTTGGGAAAGGAATATAAAAAGAAAAATAAGCAACAATGTTTTTTTCATAAAAAGTCACTCCAAATTAATCTTGTTACATATATTTTGTGTAAAAAACTTTATATCATAGCTATATATAAATGGGAATATAAGGTATCGATTGTGCCGAAATGAACAGAATAATTGAAACGGAGAGTTATAGGTAAAAAAAGAAAATACTGGAGAAATATAATGAATTTTGTTTATGGGTTTCTGTATTTATTTGCTGCATGGAAGTGGGGAGATTGGAAAAATTGGAGAGAATATTATCCAACTATCTTATTTTTTATCATTGGTGACTTGTTATATCATTTTTTATTTTATGATTATTTTCCATTATGGAAGTTTAATCCCATTCCTTTTGATGAAAAATTAGGAATTACAGGTACCCATATTTCTTTATTTATCATGTTTATCAAATATCCATGTACAATTCTTTGGTATTTAAGAAATTTTCCAATTGAGTGCTTAAAACAGTTTACCTATATTGGGGTTTGGATTTTAATTTATACAGCAAATGAGCTTTTAACACATTCCTTTGGAGGAATATATCATTATAATGGATGGAATGAATGGTGGTCAGTATTGTTCAATTGTGCTATGTTTTCTCTATTGGCATTGCATCGTTATCGTCCATTTATAACTTGGATCCTTTCATTTGTTTTTCTTTTGTTTTTATGGACGTTTTTTGGTGTACCGTCATCTGTTTTTCGTTAAAACATGAAAAGGAGATTTTATCATGACAACAGAAATGTTAGCCTATTTTGATGAATTTGGACATAGGCGGGGAATTGAAACACGACAGAGAGTTCATGTGCAAGGATTATGGCATGAAACATTTCATTGCTGGTTTGTACGTGAGGAAAAGGGAGTACAGTATCTTTATTTTCAAAAACGATCAGATGATAAAGCGGATTACCCATCCCTATATGATATAACAGCTGCGGGTCACATTTTGGCTAATGAAACGGTACAAGATGGAGTAAGAGAGGTTAGAGAAGAACTTGGGATACAGCTAATGTTTGAAGATCTTCTTTCTCTTGGTATCGTTAAGGATTGTCTGGAGGCAAATCAATTTACAGATCGTGAGTTCTGTCATGTGTTTTTATATAATACTGGTTATCGTGATGACCAGTTCAATCTCCAACAAGATGAGGTTTCAGGTGTTGTAAGAGCTGAATTACTTGAATTTGAAAAACTGTGGTTTGGAGAAATCGAAAAAATTAGGGTAGAGGGCTTTCTGGAAAATGAACATAAAGTACAAAGGAAGCTAGAGACATTTTTAACGAAACAAGACTTTGTTCCTCATCAGGATTCTTATATAAAAGAGGTAGTAGAAAAAATAAAGAGCAAATAGTTTACTTAATTAAGTACTTTTCTGATACTCATTCTTCTTAATTCTGTTACAATGTCATATACATAGTTTTTATCCAAATAGATTAGGAGAATGATTCATGCTTCAAACAGTTAATCGGCAGCTGGAAAAATGGATGCCAATCATCACGCCAATAAGCGTGATGATAGGGGTGATGCTTGCTGAAAATCTTTTACCTCTTACATTTTTAATACCGTGGCTATTTGCGTTTATGACTTTTTCAGGCAGCCTGAGCTCCACTTTTACTTCTTTAACAGGAGCATTAAAAAAGCCACTGCCATTATTCATTATCTTAATGCTGTTGCATATTATTATGCCGCTTCTTGCATGGACAATAGGACACGCATTTTTTGTAAATGATCATTTAACAATGACAGGATTAGTGTTAGCTAGCGTTATTCCCACAGGAATTACCAGTTTTATATGGGTAACAATCTATAAGGGAAATATAGGCTTAGCATTATCCATTATTTTGTTTGACACATTGTTGTCACCGTTCCTTGTTCCGTTTACTTTATCTTTTCTAGTTGGTCAAAAAATTCAAATAAATACAATGGATATAATGTATGGGTTGTTATTTATGGTTGTTATTCCTTCTATTTTAGGGATATTTACAAATTTTATGACAAAGGGGAAAAGTGTTAAAGCAGGGAAAACTCTTGCCCCGTTTTCAAAAATTGCACTTGCTTGCGTTGTGATGATGAATGGAGCTGTTATTTCTCCCTATCTTAAACAGTTTAGTTTAAAATTGGTTATTATTGCTATTACAGTTTTGATTCTTGCTTCTTTTGGATATTTCTTAGCATGGATGCTGTCAATTCTGTTTAAAAGAGACCGCGAAACAAAAGTAGTCATGATGTTTACAGGTGGAATGAGGAATATTAGTGCAGGGGCAGTAATCGCTGTTCAATATTTTCCTGCAGCTGTAGCTGTGCCTGTTGTTCTGGGAATGTTGTTTCAACAAGTGCTTGCATCAATTTTTGGTCTTTTATTTCATCTTTTTGATCAAAAACAAAAGCAACAAATTGAGGGGACAATTTCCGTTTCACAATAATTGAACTTGTGTATTTTGATAAGAAGATGTTGCCAAATATATCTGAGTGTGTTAAAAATAATGTGACTTACTAATTTCATAATATGATAGATTTCACCACTAGGGGAGCTTTTAGCTGAGAGAGGCCAACGCCTTGACCCTTAATACCTGATCTAGATAATACTAGCGGAGGGAAGAGGTGTTTGAATATAAAGACTTTAACGCAATTCGGTAATAATTAGTATATGGTAACTAATTTATATACCGGTGTGCGATTCAAACCACTTCTTTTCTTAAAAAAGAAGTGGTTTTTTCTTTTACTGTACTTTTAAAAAAAAGGAGGGAAAAACATTGTCGAATCAAATAGAACGGCTAATTAATATCGTTGAGGAACGTAAGGAGGATTTGGTTTCCTTACTAAAAAGATTGATTGAATATAAAACACCTGCACCACCAGCTAGAAACACGAAAGAAGCACAGCAATTTATTGCAGAGTTTTTAGAAGAAAAAGGTTTTTCCATTGATATGTGGGATGTGTATCCAAACGACCCTAATGTTGTTGGAGTGTTAAAAGGGAACGAACCTAACTTATATAACAGCTTGATTATTAATGGACATATGGATGTAGCTGAAGTAAGTGAGGATGAAAAGTGGGATGTTGATCCGTTTGTTCCTATTGTGAAAGATGATGTGATTATCGGGCGTGGTGCAGCTGATATGAAGGGTGGATTAGCTGGTGCATTGTTTGCCATCCAGTTATTACATGAACATGGTATAAGGCTTCCTGGTGATTTGACTTTACAATCTGTCATTGGTGAAGAAGTTGGAGAAGCCGGGACTCTTGAATGCTGTAAAAAGGGTTATAAAGCAGACTTTGCTGTGGTGGTGGATACAAGTGATTTACATATTCAAGGACAAGGTGGTGTGATTACTGGTTGGATCACTGTAAAAAGTGATCAAACGTATCATGATGCAACTAGAAGGCAAATGATACATGCCGGAGGGAAACTTTTTGCTGCTAGTGCTATTGAAAAAATGACAAACATTATTCATGGCTTGCAGGATCTTGAAAGACATTGGGCAGTTTCCAAAAGCTACCCTGGATATCCTCCTGGCACAAACACGATCAATCCAGCCGTAATCGAAGGGGGAAGGCACGCAGCATTTATTGCTGATGAATGTCGTTTGTGGATAACTGTTCATTATTATCCAAATGAAACACATGAGCAGATTATAAAAGAAATAGAAGAGCATATTCTTCATGTTGCTCATGCAGATCCTTGGCTAAGGGAAAATCCTCCAACATTTGTATGGGGAGGAAAATCAATGATCGTTGACCGGGGGGAGATTTTTCCTTCATTGGAGGTGGATCCAAATCATCCAGGTGTGAAAGTATTATCCCAAACCCACGAACACATTCTATCTACACAAGCTATTGTTGATGTTTCTCCAACCGTAACCGATGGAGGATGGCTAGGAGATGCAGGCATACCAACTGTCATTTATGGACCAGGAAAATTACAACATGCACATGCAGTAAACGAACAACTCTCCATTCAAGAACTTGTTGAGTATACAAAGGTTATTTTAGCTTTCATCTATGAATGGTGCCATTCTAAGAAAAGTGAACAATCTGTCGAGTAGTTAGTACACTTTAACTAATAGGAAGTAGGGGAAATGCAATGAAATTTAGTCAAAGGCTATACCAAAAGGTTCTACCAATCTGGGAAAGTAATCATAATCATCCATTCGTTAAAGGAATGGGGAATGGGACTCTTGAAAAAGATAAATTTCGGTTTTACATGATACAGGATTATTTGTATTTAATTGAATATGCAAAAGTATTTGCCTTAGGTGCTGTAAAAGCTACAGATTTACACACAATGGGGAAATTTGCAGCGTTACTGAATTCTACTTTAAATGAAGAGATGGAGTTACATCGTCAATATGCAAAGAAATTTGGTATTACTACAGAAGAGCTTGAAGAAGCTAAACCTTCTCCAACAACTCTGGCTTATACTCATTACATGCTTCATGTAAGCCAAAATGGAACACTTGCCGAATTGGTATCCGCTTTACTCCCATGTATGTGGAGTTATTGGGAGATTGGTAAAGAATTAAAGAAAATTGAAGGAGCAAGCGAACATGAATTTTATGGAGAATGGATTTCGATGTATTCATCTGATGAATTTGGTCAATTAGCTACATGGTGTATTGAGTTAATAGATGAGCTCTCAGATGGTAAGCCAGAGTCAGAATTAGTGAAACTAGAAGAAATCTTCCTTAATACTACTAGATTTGAATACATGTTCTGGGATATGGCCTATCATGAAATGATGTGGCCTACAAATGAATAATGTAGCTCTTGAATTTAAAAATATAACCTTTCGATATGGGGAGCACTCTAATGGAACACCAATCTTGAAAAATATGAATCTACATATTCGTGAAGGAGAATTTATTAGCATTATTGGACCAAGTGGCTCTGGGAAAAGTACATTATTTAAGCTAATAACAGGGTTGGAGCAGCCTTCAGAGGGAGAGATTTTCCTGAGAAATCGACTAGCTATAAGTCGACTTGGTCAAGTCGGGTATATGCCGCAGCAGGATTTGCTTTTACCGTGGCGGACAATTATGGAAAATGCATTACTTCCATTAGAGATAAAAGGAGTAAAAAAACACGTGGCCCTTCAAAATGTTATCGAGTTATTGGAGGAGTTTGGGTTGAAGGGTGTAGAGAATTTCTATCCAGGTGAATTATCTGGAGGAATGCGGCAGAGGGTCTCGTTTTTAAGAACAATAGTAAGCGGATCAAAAATCCTCCTTTTGGATGAACCGTTTAGTGCTTTAGATGCGATCACTAGGTTATCTTTACAGGAATGGCTACTCTCACAATGGCAAAAAAGAAAAGAAACGATTGTATTCATCACTCATGATGTTAATGAAGCATTATTTTTATCTGACCGGATTCTTCTATTTACAGAAACACCTGCAACGACCTTAAAAGAAATAATTGTTCCACTAGAGCGTCCTAGAACATTGAAAGATTTAAACCGGCCAGAGGTAATCTCTTTAAAAGATGAGTTGCTTGAAGATTTACGAACGAGGATGAAAACATGAGAGTTTTTAAAAAATATGGTGCTTCTAGCACACTAACGATCTTACTTCTCATTGTTTGGGAAATTGGTGCAAGGCTTTTAGACATGAAATTCATTTTGCCAACACCAACAGATGTTGTATTAAAGATATGGGAATTAAGAGTACCTTTGTTTTTAGAACACTTACCTGCTACATTTCTAATTATCTTGATTGGACTCTCCCTTTCTATTCTATTTGGGGTGGGGCTTGCTGTATGGATGAGCATAAATAAAACAGTAGAAAAAACCTTCTATCCTCTTATTATATCGTCACAAACAATTCCAATTATCGCATTGGCACCGATTTTTGTTTTATGGTTTGGCTATACGATATGGAGTAAGGTTGTCGTTACGGTGCTTATTACTTTTTTTCCGATAACAGTAAATACGTATGATGGCCTACGTGCAACAACTAAGGAATATAAAGATCTTTTGCGAACTATGGGAGCAACAAAAAAAGACATTTTCTTTAAGCTGCAAGTACCGGGAAGCGCATCTTACTTTTTCTCTGGATTGAAAGTGGCTGTAACGTTAAGTGTGATTGGTGCTGCAATTGGAGAATGGATCGGTGCTCAAGCTGGGTTGGGGTATTTTAGTAGACGAATGATGACTCAGTTCGATGGAGCAGGGGTTTTTGCGCCAATTATTATTTTATCTGCAGTCGGAATTTTTTTATTTGTCATTGTAAGCTCATTAGAGAAAAAAACATTAAAATGGAGGAAAACAGAATGAAGAAGTTATTATTAATGTTCTTATGTTTAGTATTAGGAGTACTTACAGCTTGTGGTGCTAACAATAGCGCATCAACAGAAGCAAATGAAGAAGCGAAAGATCTAAAGGATGTAAGTATTATGCTTGATTGGTATCCTAATGCTGTACATAGCTTTTTATATATTGCAAAGGAAAAAGGATACTTTGAAGAAGAAGGATTAAATGTTGATATTCAATTTCCTGCTAATCCAACAGATCCGATCAACTTGGCTGCTGCAGGGAAAATTACGCTTGGCATATCGTATCAACCAGATGTTATTATTGCTCGT
The DNA here is from genome assembly GCF_003667825.1 of Metabacillus litoralis. NCBI lineage: Bacteria > Bacillati > Bacillota > Bacilli > Caryophanales > Bacillaceae > Metabacillus > Metabacillus litoralis. The sequence goes on from NZ_CP033043.1 coordinate 455,539, forward strand.
GCCAATCAGGATGTAAAAATAAAATCAGTTGGTGCGATTGTTCGTTCACCATTAAACAGAGTTATTTTTATGGAAGATAGTGAAATTCAATCTCCAAAGGATTTAGAAGGAAAAACTGTTGGCTTTCCTGGTATTCCGCTTAATGAATCATTAATTCAGTCTATGGTTAAGGCTGATGGTGGAAACCCTGAAAAAGTTGAAATGATAGATGTTGGCTTTGAATTAGGATCTTCAATTGTTAGTGAAAAAGTAGATGCAGTAATTGGTGCATATATAAATCATGAAGTACCTGTATTAGCTCATGAAGGACACAACACAAGAAATATGAACCCGACCGAATATGGAGTTCCTAATTACTATGAGTTAGTAGCAGTAACAAGCGACAAAACATGGGAAAAAGAACAAGAAAGTATTGCAGCCTTTTGGCGTGCTGCTACAAAGGGATACGAATTTACAGCGGACCACCCTGAAGAGGCTTTAGAAATACTTCTTACTAACCAAGATGAAGCAAACTTTCCTTTAGTAAAAGAAGTGGAAACAGAAAGCCTAGAAATATTATTACCATTGATGAAATCTGAGAATGGATTTGGAAGTCAGGACCAAGATCAATGGGAAAGTACAATAAGTTGGATGAAGGAAGCAGGCTTAATTGAAACAGAACCTGAGGTTGAAGATATATTTGTAAATTTAGTAGAGTAAAGGTAAAAGGCGTATTCCTTAGTTAATTGGGGGTACGTTTTTTATATTATTTAGTCTAAAACACACATCGAAAGCAGATAAGAACGGTACTACAAAATCCCAGTATAATTAAGAAAGGACTTGGTGGGATTTGAACCCACAAGATGTACAACAATTTACGACAAAACTGTTGACTGCTCTAACCACTTGAGCTACAAGTCCAATTATATTATGTTCATAAAAATGCATTTTATAACATCATATGTAAAAAAAATAAAAAAGAGATGTGTGGGTCACATCTCTTTTTTACATTATATTTTTAGTTCAACGTCTGCTGCTTTACGAAGTTCTTCCACTTTTGTAGCTACTTTTTCTTGTGTTTTTTGTTGTTCAAGATTAGCTTTTAAAGTATCTTTTACTTCCTCGTATTTTGGAGTATCTTCAGATTCACCAGCCGTACTTACCATTGAATCATAATATTCTTTTATTTCTTCCTCTTTTACTTCTTCTACCTTCAAATCATTCTTTACAAATTGATCATATTTTACCGTATCAGCAATTTGTTCTTTTAGCTTGTCCAAGGTTAAGTTATTCGTTTTTAACGCTTCCTCAAACTCTTCTTCTGTTTTATAGCTAGCTTTTAAAGTTTCTAACTGTTTGTTAATATCTTCTTCTGAAGCTTCATAGCCTTTTTTGTCGATTTCTTGTAATAGTAATGTTTGTCCAACAAGACTTTCAAGGGTATAGTCTTTAATTTGCTTTGCCATATCATCTGTAGTTAAGTCTTGTCCTAATTGTGAAAATTGCATTTGAGAAATACTTAAGGCGTCATTATATTGATTTCCTTTGATTTCCTCACCATTTACAATAGCAACAACTTTTCCTTCTTCCACTTTTTGAGCTTCAAGCTTTTTTTGCATTTCCTCAGCATCTACATCAGCTGCTTCTTCAGTTGCCTTTTCAGAGGTGCTAGTGTCCTCACTAGCTTTTTCTTCGTCGTTATTACACGCTACAAGAGAGAGTGAAAGCAACCCGATTAAAACTGTTAATAAATATTTTTTCATTTTGTATACCCCTTTCGTCCCTATAGAAGGACATATCTTATGTACATAATTGGAATTGTATAACAACTAAAGAAAAAATAAAAGGTTTACATATAAACCATAGCAGATTTTTAAAGAAAGGTTACACATTTTGGCAGATGGGTGAATATCATAAAAATTTTGAATAATAACTTAAAACAAATCCTTAAATAAACGGATATGAAGCGTTAGAGTCGTCTGAGAAGCTTTTAAAAGAAATTACCTATCAATGGTAACGCTTACACTAACTAATTGGAAGAAATACTCACAACGTTTCTTTAAGACCTTGATTATGAAAATCATCATGTTAGTATTAAATCGTGAGTAAAAATACGAACAAAAATACGAACGATATTGGAGAGATGAGATGCTACACGATAAGACAGTTGCATTTTTAGGCGCAGGTTCGATGGCAGAAGCTATGATATCAGGATTAGTCAGATCTGAATTTCCAACAGAAAATATCATTGCGACAAATCGTTCCAATGAAGAACGGTTATCTGCACTTAACGAAAAGTATGGTATCAAAGGAATCAAACTTAAAGATTTACCGTTTGATCAAATAGATGTCATGATATTGGCTATGAAGCCAAAAGATGTTGATTCAGCATTAAAGGGTATTAAAGATCATATCAAACCAAATCAACTCATATTATCAGTTCTAGCTGGAATTACAACAACATATCTTGAACAAAACCTTCATAATGGCCAGCAAGTAGTTAGAGTGATGCCGAATACGTCAAGTGCGATCGGTGAGTCAGCTACTGCCATATCCCCAGGTCATGAAACATCAGAAAACAATGTTCGACTAACTCAAGATTTATTAGGTTGCATCGGTGAGGTTTATACAATAGAAGAAAAAGATATGGATATCTTTACGGGTCTTGCAGGAAGCGGTCCGGCTTATTTCTATTATTTGATGGAGCATATGGAAAAACAAGGATCACAAGCAGGCTTTGACTTGGAAACAACAAGAGAAATTATTGCTCAAACGATTGTTGGTGCTGCGAAAATGGTTCAAGAGCAAGATTATACGCCTACTGTACTAAGAGAAAAGGTTACTTCACCAAATGGTACAACAGCAGCAGGGTTAAACGCATTGGACGAAAATGGTGGGGGTAAAGCTATTGCGAAGGCAGTTGAGCATGCGGCAAAACGTTCAAAAGAAATTAGTGAACAAATCCAAGAGAGTTTACTGGTTAGCTCATCAAAATAAATAAGATTATAGTTTAAGAAAATGAAAGACTTATAGAGAAACAAGTGATTTAGAGAGATAAATACGACTCAGGAGTGATATCATGACGACCCTAGACAACGAAAAAAAACGGGTTGTAATAAAAGTAGGAAGCAGTTCCTTAACAAGTCGACACGGAGAAATCAGTCGACGTAAACTAGAGAAATTAGCTGATGAAATTGCCTTATTAAAGGACGAAGGACATGAGATTGTCTTTGTTTCTTCAGGTGCTGTTGCAGCAGGCTATCGTAAGCTAGGTTGTATTGACCGTCCAACATCTCTACCTGAAAAACAAGCAGCTGCTTCTATTGGGCAAGGATTATTAATTGAGGCATATTCAGAGATCTTTTTATCACACGGGTATGTGGCATCACAAATCTTAATTACACGAAGTGATTTTTCAGATGAAAAACGCTACAACAATGTACGTAATACACTAAATGTTTTATTAGAACGTGGCATTATTCCAATTGTTAATGAAAATGATACTGTAACAGTTGATCGCTTGAAGTTTGGTGATAATGATACGTTATCAGCAAAAGTTGCTGGCTTAGTAGAAGCTGATCAATTGATGATTTTATCTGACATAGATGGTTTATACGATTCAGATCCTCGAAAAAATGAAGAAGCAAAACTACTTGAGAAAGTTTATGAAATCACCCCTGAAATCGAAGAAGGAGCAGGTGAATCAGGTAGTAACGTTGGAACAGGTGGAATGAGATCGAAGATAGATGCCGTAAAGATTGCGATGGCGTCTGGTATTTCGACCTTCTTAGGAAAAGCAACGATCCCTAATATTCTTGGCGATGCTGTTCGCGGAGAAGCCAAAGGAACTTATTTCGAAGTAACAAACGAAACAGTTAACTTAAATCAGAAAAAACAATGGATTGCTTTCCATTCCGGTCCTGAGGGTGAAGTAACAATTAATCAAAATGTAAGAACATCCATTGTTGATCATAAACACAGCATCTATTCATCAGACATTGAAAAAGTAGAAGGTCAGTTTGAAAAGGGTGCAGTTATTCGAATTCTTGATCATGAAGGAGAAAGAATTGGTTTGGGTGTTGTGAACTATTCAAATGAAGAGTTAGAAAAGATTGCAAAGGCTTCAGGTGAGGGTGTTAAAAAGCAAGAGGTTGTCCATTTTGATGATTTAGTTTGTGAACTTGAATTATCGTTGCCTGTCGGAGTATAAAAAGGAGGAATTAGATGTCTGTAACAAAAGAACAACCAAACGTCGAATCACAAGCAATTGCAGCAAAAAAAGCTGCAAAAACATTAAGTTTATTATCAACTGAAGAAAAAAATGAAGCATTACACATTTTAGCTGATACTTTAGAAAAAAATACTGAAGTTATTCTTAAAGCGAATGAAGTAGATTTACAAGCAGGTCGTGAGAAAGGTTACGATACGGCTTACATGGATCGTCTGGCTCTCTCAAAAGAACGAATTTTTGACTTTGCTGATGGCTTACGTCAAGTAGCTAAATTAGAAGATCCAACAGGTAAAATCCTTTCTAACTGGACTTTAGATAACGGTCTTCTAGTTGAAAAAGTTACAGTACCACTAGGTGTAATTGGTATGATTTATGAAGCACGTCCTAACGTAACAGTCGATGCGACAGGTCTTGCTCTTAAATCAGGAAATGCCATTGTATTAAAAGGCGGATCATCTGCTTTATCATCAAACAAAGCAATCGTGCAGGTTATGCATGAGGCATTAAAAGAAACAAAGATCCCACAAGAAGCTGTACAATTTATTGCCAGCACAGACCGTGAAGCAACACAGCAACTGTTCACTATGAAAGAACATATTGATGTGTTAATTCCAAGGGGTGGAGGTTCACTAATAAATGCAGTTGTAAATAATGCCACTGTTCCAGTACTTGAAACAGGTGTCGGAAACTGCCACTTATATATTGATGTTGAAGCAGATGTTGAAAAAGCATTAAACATTCTTGTTAATGCAAAAACGGACCGTCCAGCTGTATGTAACGCGTTAGAAACAGCTATTATTCACGAGTGTTGGCTAGAAAAGAATCGAGATGTCCTAGTGAAAACTTTGCAGGAAAATGGAATTACTGTTCATGGTGATGAAACAGCTTTATCCTATATTCCGAACTCAGTTCTTGCAAACGAAGAAGACTGGGCGAATGAATATTTAAGCTTAGACTTAGCTGTTAAAACAGTTAGTAACGTCGAAGAAGCAATAGATCACATCGAAGCATACGGTACAAAGCATTCAGAGGCGATTGTAACTGAAAACAAAGAAACAGCTAAAACATTTATGAGCTTAGTAGATGCTTCAGCTCTATATCATAATGCGTCTACTCGCTTTACTGACGGTGGAGCTCTGGGCTTTGGTGCTGAGATTGGTATTTCCACTCAAAAGCTCCATGCGCGAGGACCGATGGGCTTACCGGCTTTAACAACAGTAAAATTTATGATGTCAGGTAATGGGCAAACAAGATAAGTAAAAAGAGAAGTGACCGAATATCGGTCACTTCTTTTTAGTAAGATCAGAAAGTATAAAAATTTGAATTTAGTTTTCTTTACTTTTTTTAATTTTCTATTAGAAAAATACACTTTATAAATAGACAATGATAATCATTATTGATTATAATATTTGTAGAACAAAAAATAACTTATTGATTGGAGAAGATTGCATGTTTGTTCAAGTGAAAAAAATTACAGTAACAGAGGGAAGTTCGGCTCAAGTTGTTGATCGGTTTAGTAAGCCAGGTATTATTGAAGAGCAAGAGGGTTTTGTTGATGCAACAGTAATGGTGAAAAAAGTAAGACGCGGTGAAGAAGAGGTAATGGTCCAAATTCGTTGGAAATCAGAAGAATATTGGAAGCAGTGGGAAAAAAGTGAAGCACATATCGCCGGTCATAAAGCAAATAGAGGTAAACCAAACCCAGAGTACATTGTAAACTCAGAAGGCGGCTTATATAACGTAGTAAACGTTAAAGAAGCAAAAGCTAAAGAAAGTATAGAAAGGTAGTCAATATCTTATGATGTTGGCTTTTTTTATTGCTGGAAAAGTTTTTTTATCATTCATGAATAATAATGATAATTATTTTCAATAATAGTAATGAAAAGAGACAACCACGGTGATGGTTGCCTCTTAATACATATTAAAGATCAGTTGGTTCAAATGTTTTACAATCAGTTTCTCCACTACTTGATGCATTCTTTTCTTTATGATTGACTACATAAATTTGAGATGCACCACATTTGTTTTCATTTTGGATGTTATGAACACAGCTGTTTACTTCACATAATACGTCTAGTGCCATTATAAAACACCTCCTTCATTGTTAGGATAAACAAGTTTGACCTATCCTATTCAGTATAAGAGGTGTATTTTGTTTTTTAGAGATAACATAGACAAAGTGAACTTATCTGAAAACTTTTATTTTTTAAAGTATTGACTCTTATTTCATCGGTGTTATAATCAATAACATATAATGTTAGAAAATCTAACAGACAATTAGGGTGATGAAGATGAAAAAGATTGAAGCGATTATAAGACCGCAGAAAATTACTGAAACAATAAAGGGATTAAAGAATATTGGAATTACTGGATTTACTGTTTCTCAAGTTGTAGGAAGAGGAAAGCAAAGAGACACAAAGGGTGTTTATCGAGGGAAAAATTATAATGTAACGTTACATCCGAAAATTAAACTTGAAATTATATTATCTGATCATATGGTAGAACCAACTATTAAAACAATTATTTCATCTGCTCAAACAGGTGAAGATGGTGATGGCAAAATCTATGTATATCCTATTCTAGAAGCTTATAATATTCGCACTGGCGAACCGGATGTGTCAATTGATGATTTGACAATAAGAGAGTTTCCCGCAAAGGAGGGAATCTAATCAATGGAACTTATTCATTTAAATACCGTTTGGATTGTTATAGCGGCAGCAATGGTTTTGTTCATGGAAGGTGGATTTAGCTTATTAGAGGCTGGTTTAGTTCGCACAAAAAATGCTGTTAACGTAACGATGAAAATCTTTGTTGACTTAACAATTGGGGCTTTAGCATTCTGGGTCTTTGGATTTGCCATTATGTTTGGAGAGAGTGCTTTTGGGTTTATAGGCACAAGTTTATTTGGAAGTCCTGAGAAAATTTCTTTAGGAATAGAACTACCGAGTGAAGCGTTCGTGCTATTTCAAATGGGCTTTGCTGTTGCTTGTATCTCGATCATTTCCGGTGCTGTAGCCGAACGAATGAATTTTAAGGCTTATATAGTAACAGCTGCACTGATTACATTAATCATTTACCCACTTTCTGGTCATTGGATTTGGAATGGTGAAGGCTGGTTAGCACAGCTTGGAATGAAGGACTTTGCAGGATCAGCTGCAATTCACGCAGTTGGAGGCTTTGCTGCATTGGCAATGGCCAAAATTTTAGGTCCAAGAAAAGGAAGATTTAATTCTGATGGAAGCGTCAACGTATTCGCACCAAGTAATATTCCGTTAGCATCAAGTGGTGCATTTATTTTATGGTTCGGTTGGTTTGCCTTTAATAGTGGTAGTACATTAGATGCTTCCGATGCATCTTTAGCATCTATTGCAATTAATACAATGTTAGCTGGGGCAAGCGGTGGGACAGTTACCTTACTTTTAACAATGAATAAGTTTGGAAAAGCTGACCCGAGTATGACGATTAACGGGGTACTTTCTGGATTAGTTGCTATTACAGCTGGCTGTGCATTTGTGAATCATTGGAGTGCAATTATCATCGGGGCAATTAGTGGTGTTATTGTTATTTATGCAACATTACTAATCGATAATCTTAAAATTGATGATCCGGTTGGAGCAGTTGCTGTCCACGGTTTTAATGGTTTATTTGGAACAATTGCAGTTGGGTTGTTTGACACAACTGCCGGGTTATTTACAACAGGTCAAGTTTCACTATTAGGAGTTCAGCTATTGGGTGCAGTTGTTGTGGCAGCTTGGGGATTAGTAGGTGGTGCGGCAATCGCCAAAATATCAGAGGCAACTGTTGGTTTGCGTGCTACATTAGAGGAAGAAGAGGAAGGATTAGACATGTCTTACCATGGAATTCCTGCTTATAATGAATTAGAACGTTTTACAGACTTACCAACAAGCTTATATAATTTTGAAGAAACGACAGGTATTACTGTTGCAAGAACAGATCAAAAGAAAATTGTAGGATGATAAAAAGGCGAACCAAAGCTAAATGGTTCGCCTTTCTATATTGTAGCACTGAAATTTCTTACTTAATAACAATTGAAAACATTAGACCCAGATAGGTAGAAATAATAAAGGCTATTCCAAATCCTACGGCAAGAATTGGAGAGATCTTTTTATAAAAGCTAATAATAAGCAATCCAATAAATAGGAGCCCAATTATAACTAATAAGACAGCATTTAAATGAAAAGAAAGTTGAACGATAAAAGGAGCCGTAATGTTTTGCCCGAGCAAGAACTCTATCCACGGTGCTGGTCCCTCTTGAATGAGTGTCGCATTTACTTGGTGTGGTGGCGGCAATGTTCCTAATACACCTGTGATGAAAAACACAACCATTAAGATCATTGTTTCTGCTTGTACCCATTTTATAGGGTTAAATTGATTATTGGCTTTGACCTTTCTAGCTAAAAATCCATTTATTAAGGCAAAAGCAAGAATGGGAATAATACTTAAATGCTTTAATAGCAACACCTGTCCATATGTGATTACCCATGAATTAACATAATCTCTTGGTTCAACAACAAAAAACATAAGAAAAATGCCTGTGATCGTGACTGTTAGAAACAAGATTATGGATAAAGGGGTAAACCATTTTAAAAACAAACGCCAATCATTACTATCTTTAGAAAGCCATCCAACATGTAATAGCACTCCAACCCACATTGTAATCACTAAAAAATGAATAGCATGTGAAAATAAACCAGGCCAAAGGTTAAGTGTTGAAGAATGGCTAGCATACCCTACTGAGAAGATCATTAGTAGCAAGAAAAGGGCTTGAATATATTTAGAGCCTTCGACATAAATAGTCATCCATAATAATACTGCAAAGAAGCTTCCGTATAACCAAGCGATACCGACTTGAAACTCAGTTAAGATTGAATAAGAAGTTAAGCTTATTAACCCATCAGGAGAGAAAAATAAAATAACTTGTAATACAGGAAGAAAAGTTAAAATTATAATTCCTAACACAGCTAATAATAAGCTTTGTTTTTTAACGGTAACAATAGGTTTATGTGTTTGTGGAACAAATTGTAATACAACATGTCCGACTAAAAAAGAATAAAGCATATACGAAACATATTCAGTTACTGGAATTAGTTGACTCATCATTTACCTCTTTTACGAAATAAGATCCATGCCCCACCAATTAATAAAAGGATTAAGATCGTAATTGAAATAGTGGCAACAGAAGAGTTATTTGTTTCTTCTTTAGCATTTGTTTCAGGTTCTGGAGAAGTTTGCTCTTCATTAACTGATGTTGTTTCTTCTTTGTCATTTTGATTTGACTCTGTATCAGATGGTGCTTCCGCTTCCTCGTCAATGAGTGTATCAGTTTCTTTATTTGTAATATTTTCTTCTTCTGTAGCTGGAAGATTCACAGTAAAGGGAATTTCTCCTGTAAGGATGTGACCATCTTTTGCTGCAATCTTCCAAGATAACACGTAGCTTCCATTTGTAAGTGGACGATTAAATGTCCCAATTAGCTTACTTCCTTGAACTGTTACCGTATCAAAGGATTGCTCTTCCGTTTCCTTTGTTAAGGTCATCGTACTTTGGTCTTCAATCTCTCCTGCGAATTCAATAAAAAGCTCTGTAAGTTCTTGCGTGATTTCCTCACCCTCAGAAGGATTTGAAGTTTTAACAGTTGTATGTGCTGAAACTGCTAAAGGAAAAATTAATAAAAAGCTTAGTATTGTTAGCATTTTTTTCTTCATATCAAAACATCCTTTATTAATTTATTTCTGTTACCTATTTTAGCATTGAATGTATTCTCCATTCATAAACCATTTCTGACAAATTAGCAAACAAAAAACTTTATGACTGGATTTTTTAAAAGTTTTTTTAGGGAACTGTGCGGGTGCCCTTACAGACAAGTCCCCAGATACATATTGTAATAGTACAACGAAAGGGAGGTGTTGTTAATGAGTGGTGCAACTCCAGGCTATGGCTACGGTGGTGGCTTTGCGTTAATCGTTGTGTTATTCATCCTACTAATAATTGTAGGCTCTGCTTACGTTGGTTACTAAAAATTGATTAGTAAGAAATCGTTTCTATAAATAATTTAAAGGAGGAATTTAGAATGGGTTACGGATTCGGTTATGGCTATGGTGCAGGATTTGGCGGTTATGGTTATGGTGCAGGATACGGTGGAGCAGGTTATGGCTACGGTGCAGGTAGAGGTTTCGCGTTAATTGTTGTATTGTTTATTCTACTAATCATCGTTGGTGCTGCTTGGTTATAAGATAGGTAAGGGGAGGGCTGAATTTATTCAGGCCCTCTTTTTCTATATGTCTAACATAAAATTTTTTATCTTTTTTAGGAAAATGTGCGGATGCCCTTACAGACAACTTCCTAGATACATACAGTAGTATTACAACGAAAGGGAGGTGTTGTTAATGAGTGGTGCAACTCCAGGCTATGGCTACGGTGGTGGCTTTGCGTTAATCGTTGTGTTATTCATCCTACTAATAATTGTGGGCTCTGCTTACATTGGTTAAACTAAAAATTGATAAGAAATGAATCGTTTCTATAAATATTAAGAAGGAGGAATATAGAATGGGTTACGGATTCGGTTATGGCTATGGCGCAGGATTTGGCGGTTATGGTTATGGTGCAGGATACGGAGGAGCAGGTAGAGGCTTCGCGTTAATCGTTGTACTGTTTATTCTACTAATCATCGTTGGTGCTGCTTGGTTATAAGATAACCTAAGATAGAGGATCTGATTAGTCAGATCCTCTTTTGTGTAGTTTCTATATAAATGAAACTTTTCGCCAGGTAATTAGTTCTACGAAACCTAAAACTCTATGTAATACATATTTACTAAAAACCTTTAAAACATAAATTGTTCTTTATGACGTTTTTTTCTCCTGCTCGATAAAAATAAGCGACTTTCTTTTAATCCAATACTGAAAACTGTCCAGTGGAAAAATTCCTCTTCTTTTTGAGTTGTTCATTTGGATTACAACACTGTCACTAGAAATTTCAATGATTTTTAATTTGTCGGAGTTGCTAATGTTTGGAATGAAATTTCCGCTTAACTCAAATTCCATATTATTATGTAAATCCATGCTTCCTTCCTCCTATGTAAAAAACGTTAAAAAACTAAAGTTAAGTTTCCCAATTTAAAAATAATTATCCGGGAAATAAATATTTTTTTAAAAATAAAGGAGTTAATATAAGAAGTGGAGAAGTTTTCCATAGTTAGAAGAACGAAGGAGTATAAATGAAATGCAGAAAGCAACTATACCATTTGAAAAATTATATAATTTTAGAGATGTTGGGGGAATGGAAACAGAGGATGGAAATAATGTGAAATCTGGAGTCTTGTTTCGGTCTGATGATATTTCGCGATTGACTAAGAAGGACTTAGAAAAATTTAGTCAATATGGATTTAAGTTAATTTGTGACTTACGTACATCTAACGAGCGAAAATCTAAACTTTATGAATTTCCTAAAAGCTGGGGAATTGAATTAAAGCATATCCCTATTTATCATGAAAGTCAGGACCTTTCCCATAGGGAGTTTTTCCAGTTATTAGTTAAAGGGTCTAAGAATCTGGATTTTGAAGCAATGATTAAGGATTTTTATCGTTGTATGATCATAGAACGAAGAGAAGAAATAAAAGAGATCATTACTTTAATTGCTAATTATAACAAAGCTCCGTGCTTAATTCATTGTACCGGAGGCAAAGATCGTACAGGTTTAATAACCGCACTCATACAGCTTTATTTACATGTTCCGTATGATAAAGTAATCGACCATTATTTATTGTCAAATGAATTGGTTGGGCCGAGAATGAAAAAAGTTGAAAACTTTATTCGAGTGATGAGTTTATACCGTGTTTCTTCACAGCAAATAAAACCGTTATTAATTGTAAGTCGTGAATATTTAGAAGATGTTTTACAGGAAATTATGAAGGAATTTGGAACAGTGGAAAACTATTTTATCAAAGGGTGTGGAATAGATAAAAACTCCTTAAACAAGTTAAGGGGATTTTTATTGAATAAATAGAGTGAAACTTCTTTGTGAACTCGCAAGCTGCGAGTTTTATTTGTATTTTATCTAAGTTACAATCATATTTATGGATATTCATAAAAAGGAGGAATAGACAATGGATGAAACAATACAGTTAATTAAAAAATTGGTTGAAATACCAAGCCCATCAGGGAATACAGAAAAAGTCATTTCGTTTGTAGAGGAGTATTTAAAGCCTTTGAATGTAAATATGAAAAGAAATCACAAAGGTGGCTTACTTGTTACTATACCTGGAAAAAATAATGATCGACATAGGATGTTAACGGCTCATGTAGACACTTTAGGTGCAATTGTAAAGAACATTAAATCTAACGGCAGATTAATGATTGATTTAATCGGGGGCTTTAACTATAACTCTATAGAAGGTGAATACTGTCAGATTGAAACCGCCGGTGGGAAAACCTATACTGGTACAATTCTTATGCATCAAACATCTGTCCATGTATATAAGGATGCCGGTAAGCTAGAGAGAAACCAAAAAAATATCGAAGTAAGAATTGATGAGAAAGTACATAATGCAGACGATGTAAAAGATCTTGGAATTGAGGTTGGTGATTTTATTTCACTTTATCCAAGAGTTGAAGTAACACCTAGTGGATTTATTAAGTCTCGTCATTTAGATGACAAAGCAAGTGTTGCGATAGTATTACAACTAATTAAAAGAATAGTAGTAGATCCTATTGAACTGCCTTATACAACTCATTTCCTGATCTCAAATAATGAAGAAATCGGGTACGGTGGTAATTCAAATATAGCTAGTGAAACAGTTGAATATTTAGCTGTGGATATGGGGGCAATTGGGGACGGCCAAGAAACGGATGAATTTACAGTTTCAATCTGTGCAAAGGATTCTAGTGGACCTTATCATTTAGGGCTACGAAGGAAACTAATTGAGTTAGCGAAACAAAATAATATTAAATATAAAGTTGATATTTATCCATATTATGGATCAGATGCTTCTGCTGCGATACGATCAGGACATGATATTATTCATGGCTTAATCGGGCCTGGCATTGATGCTTCACATGCGTTTGAACGAACACATACTTCCTCATTGGAGCATACTTCAAACTTGCTTTATCATTATGTTCAATCGGAGTTGACGTTAGCATGATCTATTATGTTGTTGATGTTTTTGCTGAAGAAAAATATAAAGGAAATCAATTGGCTGTTTTTCGGAATATAGGAGATTTATCTAGTGAGGAAATGCAGAAAATTGCGAAAGAAACTAATTTCTCAGAGACAACTTTTATTGAAACTGATGAAAAGGTAGATGGAGGGTACCGTGTAAGAATTTTTACACCTAATGAAGAAGTGCCGTTTGCAGGACATCCGACCTTAGGGACTTCATATATTATTCGAAATGAGATAATGGAAGAGCTAGAAGAAGAGGTTATATTAAAGTTAAAGGTTGGAGATATCCCTGTTTCTTTTGATGAATCTGAAATACTTTGGATGAAACAAAATGAGCCTAGCTTTGCTCAAACGTTTACATATGAACAATTGAGTGATGTACTTAACTTGGATATTGATGATTTTGATGAGAACTATCCAATTGAGGATGTCTCAACAGGTCTCCCTTTCATTATTGTTCCTTTAAAAGGATTGGCTGAAGTAAAAAAAGCCAAAATTAATCAAGAAAAACTTCTTAAATTAACCGAAAAAACTAGAGCAAAAGCCATTCTAGTTTTCAGTAAAGAAACTTATCACAAGGAACATCACCTAAATGCAAGGGTGTTTGTTGATGTTTTCGGTATACCCGAAGATCCTGCAACAGGAAGTGCCAATGGATGCTTGGCAGGTTACTTGCTAAAACATCAATATTTTCAAACAAACTCATTAGATTTAAAAGTTGAGCAGGGGTACGAGATTCAAAGAGAATCCTTAATTCATATTCGGGCAGAAGAAAGAGAAGGAAACTATTCTATTCATGTTGGAGGAAATGTAGTTAAGGTTGCAAAAGGTGAATGGTTTTAGAGTTCTTCTAATTTAAAAGAGTTCTCTTTCCCTAACTGAAAGAGAACTCTTGATAAGTTACCTACAATTTTATATCTTAGACATAAATTTATAGGTGATAAATGTTCCGCCTATCAGTAGAGTAGATAACAAAATGACAAAACCTAATCCAATTTCATCAATTAACGTTAGAAGGTAAATGATTAGTATGATATCTGTTAAAATTGAACCTATAAAAAGTACCCTCGGGGATCTCATGCTATACTATCTCCTTTAATTATTAGCGTGCTTTCATAACAATTATAGCGAAGATTCTTGTGAAAATAAAAACCGAGTGGCTTTTACCCACTCGGTTTGTTATTTAATCAATGTAATGATTCCCTCATTTTCATCTAATACTAGCTCTATTGCGGCAGCAAAAGGATCGATATTCATTTCGTTTTCCAACCAAAAGCGAATGGCCTCTATTATATTGGCAGTTATCAATATTTGCTTTCGATCCTGTATATATGCTTCAGCAGAAAAACCATAGTCATCATCATATAATAGCTCAATTTCAACGTCCTGAGGCTTGATTTGCCTTTTATGAGCAATGTGTAAACAGAGTGCATTTACAATATTTTGTTCAGAAAGCTTTATTTGCCCCATATTGTATCTTCCTTGTGTTTACGCTTATTTTTATTTACAAAGTAAGTAAATACTTTTCGAATAATAAAAATAACGGCAAATATGGCTAAAACATTAATAACTAGGCCAATTAATGAACCTAAAATGCCAAGATTACTTAACAATCCTCCGAGTAATAAACCAGCTAACCCACCTAAAAACAAACCTTTCATTAAACTGCCGGCTTTTGGCTTTGTAGTAGTGTTACTTTTTGTTGTGGTAGAGGATTTTTGCTGAGTATCATCCTTTTTAATAAGTGACGGGCTGTTTGTATTTGAGTTAAATGATTTTTTACCAGATTTGTAGCCCTTTGCGCTAACTGTTGTAACATGATCTCCAACTAAAAATCCACTTATTGGAGTGCAAAGTAAGGTAATAGCGAGCATTGCTGAAAATAATTTCTTTATCATGGTGTATGTTCCTCCCTTTAAAAATGAGCAGTCACTTTTTGTGACAATTAGTACTACGGTCTATCATATAGAAAGGTTTCATTTTTGAAAAGTTTTTTTAATTTGTTATTCCAACTTGAAGAAGGGGGAAAGAAATCAAAAAAATAGATCATTTTGATTCAGTTGAAGACGTTAACTGATTCAAAATGATCCATTTATTTATCTATACCACATAATTTCCCCAGATTTATGGTCATAATTAATTTCAACATGAAAATCATGTTTTTCATAAAAGTGAACAAGTCTGTCGACATGATCCCAATCTCTTTCAGCAATGTCACCTGTAATTTTAGGAATGTTTTGCTCAATTGCAAGTTCTTTTAAGTAGTCCATACATATGGAGCCATACCCTTTATTTGCAGGTCCTTTAATATCACCAATGTGGATCGTTTCATCATCTACATATGTTGCGTGAATGGAAAAATCCCACTTACCTTTATATGAGGTTTCACAGTTGCATAGCATAATTTTACAAGATTGATCATCTTCTGGAGTATAAACGATAACTAGCTTATCTTCTTTTGTTTGGTCAACACCTAGAACCTTACTTTTTTTGGCAATTTCCTTTAAATTATCCTGCATCCTAAAGACTTGGAACTCAAGATCCTCTAATTCTTCCTTCAATTCTTCTGGATTATCAGAACGTTGGTCAGCTTCTAATAGTTTACTAAACATTATTTCGCTCCTTTCATTGTCATATTTGATGTGTGTAGGTATTTAACGATTTTAAAATGACATAGCTTCTAAAAACTATATAAAATGGTGTCTTCTTATTTTATTCATACTTAATAAAAAATGTTGCAACAAACAGTGTAATATTATAATGGTTATTTAAAAAATATGCAATAGTTTCTTTGTGAATATGTGGTTAATTATTCTTTATTAATACATTGACTAACTAGTCAATGTGAATTAAACTGGAATTGACTGATCAGTCAATTCACCCTCATATAGGAGGAAGTTATATGAAAATAATCGAGATTAATAATTTGACCAAAAGCTATAAAAAAAACAGAGGAATTGACGACCTTTCCCTTTCAATTCATAAGGGAGAAATCTTCGGCTTTATTGGACCAAACGGGGCAGGGAAAAGCACAACAATACGTACATTGTTAAATTTTATTCACCCAACAAGCGGAACAGCCAATATTTTTGGGAAAGATAGTGTTAAAGACTCAAAGGAAATTCGTAAGCAAGTTGGTTATTTACCATCTGAAGTTCATTACTATGATGATATGAAAGCTTTGGATTTACTTCAGTATTCTGCTAAGTTTCATCAATACACAAATAATCAACGAATCGTCGAATTAGCCGAAAAACTTCATTTAGACCTTAATAAAAAAATTGAAGATTTATCGTTTGGAAATAGAAAAAAAGTGGGAATTATTCAAGCGCTTCTCCACGAGCCAAAATTGCTCATTTTAGATGAACCAACTGGAGGATTAGATCCGTTAATGCAACATACTTTTTTTGAATTATTAAAGATCGAGCGGGATAAAGGAGCAACCATTTTCTTTTCATCTCACATCTTAAGTGAAGTTCAGAAAATGTGTGACCGTGTTGCGATTATTAAAGAAGGTAAATTATTGAAGGTAGAACGAGTTGAGACGTTACTTAAAAATAATGTGAAAAAAATAAGCCTTAACCTTCAAACTGAAACTGAGCAAGCAATTGAAGAGATTGAGGGAATGAATAAAGTGAAAAACGGTGATGATTGGACCTTTTTGTATAGTGGCGATATAAATAGACTTCTTCATAAGATGTCAACGCTACATGTGAAAGATTTATTAATAGAAGAGCCTTCTTTAGAGGAAGTTTTTATTCACTATTATGAGTAGGAAAGGGAGGGAAGTTACATGATTTATCAACGAGAATTAAAGAAAAACTTAAGATCACTTATTATTTGGGGGATTGCATTAAGTGGAATCATTTTAATGACACTTAGCATTTATCCTCAATTTACTCAGGATCAAGAAACAATGAAGGAATTGCTTAATGCATATCCGGATTCTTTTAAACAAGCATTTGGAATGGATCGCCTTGATTATGGATCTTTACTCGGATTTTATGGGGTTCAAGTTCACTTTATGACAACGTTATTTGGAAGTATCTTTGCGGTTATGTTAGCTTCAAATATTGTCGCTAAGGAAGAAAATGAAAAAACAATTGAATTCTTATTATCAAAGCCAATTACTCGTATGCAAATTATGACTGAAAAGTGGCTAGCTGTTATGACAAATATTGCTCTGTTAAATATAATCATTATGGTGATTTCTCTAACTGGCTTTCAATTTGCTGATGAAGATCCGTCGATGAAAACATTTATTTTGCTTGTTTTAGCAACTTTTCTACTGCATATTACATTTGCCGCTATATCTTTCTTACTTTCAACGACAATGAAAAAGGCTAGAACAATCACATCGGTTTCGTTAGGCTTTGTTTTTTTATCATATTTTTTAAGTGTA
Organism: Metabacillus litoralis; assembly: GCF_003667825.1. Classification (NCBI taxonomy): domain Bacteria; kingdom Bacillati; phylum Bacillota; class Bacilli; order Caryophanales; family Bacillaceae; genus Metabacillus; species Metabacillus litoralis. The sequence goes on from NZ_CP033043.1 coordinate 473,332, forward strand.
GTATCTGGTATTACCGAGAACTTAGAAGGACTCAAATATTTTAGTTTCTTCAAATATATTGCTGCTGCTGACATTATTGCAAATCAATCTATTAAACCACTTTATCTAAGTATCATGATAGCTGTAGTATCTATAATGATCGTGTTAAGCTATGTTGCTTATCATCGAAAGGATATTGCTGTATAATCAGACAAAATGATCGAAATTAATTTGAGGTGTACACATTGTATTCTGCATTTGAAAAATTACCTGATGAAAAGAGAGAAAAGATTTTAACAATCTGCATTGAAGAGTTTGCAAAAACTGGCTATGAAAAAACATCAACTGAGACAATTACTTCAAGAGCTGGTATTTCAAAAGGAATTCTTTTTCATTATTTTAAAAGTAAGAAAAACCTTTATTTATATGTTGTTGACTATTGCAGTCAGCTAATCGGAGGTAAAATTATCGAAGAAATTAAAAAGGTTAAGAAGAATGATTTTTTCGAAAGAATAAAAGAGGTCGTTCTCATTAAACAACGAATTCAATATGACTTTTTAATTGAAACAAAACTAGTTACAAGTGCTACTCTTCATCCACCAGTTGAATTACAAGAGCAATTACAGAATCTGTTACAAAAGAATACTGATCAATATAGTGGAGAATTTTTAAATAAGCTTGTAGATAAACAATTATTGCAAGGCCGAACTTCACCTGAAAAAATAATTGAATTAACTTTGCTTGCATTAGACTCTGTTTCCAAAAAATATGTTCATCTTTTTGAAAGTAAACAGCTAGAATATGACGATATACTAGAAAAAATGATGCCAGAACTTGATGAATATATAGATATTATTAAATATGGGGCGTACGGAAATCGTTGATGTGACATTTACGTAAAGAAAGATCAGTAGAGATACTGTTCTTTTTTGTTGGTTTCGTAATCGACAAAAATCGGGTGGTGCCAGGCACCACCACTTTTCGACCTTTATACTTCTATAATGATAGGAAGTATCATCGGTTTTCTTTTTGTTTGCTTATATAAGTGCTGACCAATTGTTTTTTTAATGTTTTGTTTCATGACGTTCCATTGGTGAACTTTTGCTTTTTGAAGGTCTTTTATAATTCGTTCTACTTGGCGGTTTACATCTTTTAAGAGATCTTCTGAATTACGTGCATAAACAAACCCTCTTGAAATCGTGTCTGGACCAGAAATGATTTTTTTATCAGCTTTACTTAGGGTAATCACAATAACAAGCATCCCGTCCTCAGATAATTGTTTTCGATCTCTTAAAACAATATCACCTATGTCTCCCACGCCAATTCCGTCTACAAATGTGTTACCAGCAGGTACTTTTCTAGTTTGACGGGCTTCTTGGTTTACAATGTCTACTACATCACCTAGGTTTACGATAAAGGTATGATCTTTTTCTACTCCAACAGATTCAGCTAATAAACGGTGTTGATGTAACATTCTATATTCACCATGTATTGGTATAAAATATTTTGGCATCATTAATGTAAGCATAAGCTTTAGGTCTTCCTGATATCCATGACCTGAAACATGCATGCCTGTTGAACTTCCTGAACCGTAAATAACTTTAGCCCCTAGAGTAAACAAGTTGTCAATAATCTTCGACACATTCCGTTCATTACCAGGTATTGGAGAAGCAGCTAATATGACAGTATCACCTGCAAGTATTTCTGCATCACGGTAATTTGAAGTGGATAGCCGAGCAAGTGCAGCCAGTGGTTCTCCTTGACTACCAGTACATAAAATAGCAACCTTTTCCGGTGCAAGCTCATTAATTTGACTAGGTTCAATTAACATACCATCAGGGATGGTTAAATAGCCTCGTTCAATAGCTACATCAACTACATTCACCATACTTCTACCTAGAAGTGCAAGCTTTCTATTGGTTTTGATTGCAGCATCAACGACTTGTTGAACACGATTAACATTTGAAGCAAAGGTGGAGACAATGACTTTTCTTGTGGCCTTAATAAAAGCTTCCTCCATATGCTCGCCAACCATTTGTTCTGATGGAGTTAAACCAGAGCGTTCTGCATTAGTACTTTCTGATAAAAGAGCTAGAACACCCTTTCTACCAATTTCAGCCATTTTGTGGATGTCTGAATGTTGATCATTTACAGGAGTTAAATCGAATTTAAAGTCTCCAGTATGTACGACAACTCCTTCAGGTGTGTGAAAAACAATTCCCAAACAATCTGGAATACTGTGATTAGTTTTAAAGAAGCTTAAGGTAATTTTATTAAATTCTACAGTAGATTCAGAATCTATTTGAATCAATTCAGTATCTCTTACTAGATTATGTTCCATTAGCTTTAATTCAATGAGACCAAGTGTAAAACGTGATCCATATATAGGGACATTTAATTTCTTGAGAAAGTAGGGAATACCACCAATATGGTCTTCATGGCCGTGTGTTACAACTAGCGCCTTTATTTTTTCCTTGTTTTCTTCTAAGTAGGTTAGGTCAGGAATGATTAGATCAATTCCTAATAAATTTTCATCTGGAAATTTGCCTCCGCAATCGACTACAATGATTTCATCGGCATATTGAATCACATACATGTTTTTCCCGATTTCATTCACACCACCAAGTGCGAATAGGGATAATTGATCCGTGGCCATCTTATGTCCTCCTATGTAAATAGTATTCATATTATGCCAATAATTTGGTTGTTTATTTGTTAATTGTAAAAAAACTAGGCTGTTTTCTTAATTAAAGGAAAAAATGTTGCAGAGAAGTTGAGGTAACTGAATTTCTGTTATATAATAGATAAGAATCAAATATTCTAAAAATTAGGACGGTGATTCAATATGAACACTGAGAAGAATATTATTGAGGAATTTAGTGTTTGGCAAAAACAACTAGGAAAAGCTGATGGTACAATCAAAACCTATATTGGTGTACTAGAAAAATTCGAGGCTTGGTTATCATCAAAAGGTAAATCACTAAATTCGGTCTCTAAGAATGATGTTCAGTTATATATGGATGAACTTGAAAATCAGCAAAAAACGGCAGGAACAATTGAAAAATATTTAGCAGCTATTAGTGTTTTTGTTCGTTTTATAGACAAGTCTGAAATTGTTTTGGATATCAAGCGTAAAGAGAAGATTAAGGATACAAGCATTCCTGAATCTCTGGAAGAAAGTGAAGAGAAAAAACTATTACTTGAAGTGAAAGCAGATGGTAATCTTCGCAATATAGCGATTGTTTATACATTATTATATACGGGCATTCGTATATCTGAACTATGTGCTTTAAATTTTGATGATATCCAAGAGGTTGATGGAAAAAAGAAATTATTAATTAAAGATCATGATGGTGAGATTGATCGTTTTATTCCATTAACAACAGATGTAAGCTATCATCTGGAGAATTATATTGATTCTTTAACAATTAAAAAAGATGCCATTTTTGTATCAAGTGTGAATAAGCGGCTCTCTACTAGAGCTGTGCAATATATGTTACAAAAATATGATGTTAATCCCCATAAGCTTCGTCATACATTTTGTCAGAAGCTAATTAATAAAGGAATTAATCTTCATATTGTTGCAAAATTAGCAGGTCATAAAGACGTTAATGTGACAAAAAGATATGTTGGAAATACACAGCCCAATTTGGATAATGCAATTGACCAAGCTTTTTCATAGGATACACACGGATGCTTTGTTATGGTTAAACCACGTTATTTAACGTGGTTTATTTTTTTGCAAAGCTAATTCTTTGGAATTTGTTCTTTCTTGTGAAAAGAAAAAAGGAGATTGCTTTTTCAATTAACATAATAGACTAATCATTATGGATATTTATTCCTTTTATACTATGACTATTGAACTATTTAGTTATGGAAATTTGGTGCTTATGACCTTTTTATTATTGGTGCTAATATAATATGCTTAATATTAGAACTGAAGTTTGTCGATTTTTAGAAGATCTTTTTATATAAACTAGAATGCTGTCAAAATACATAGGTTGTTTGTCATTGGGGGGATATTGATGATTGAAGAACACACGAGATACTCACGTCTCGCACATATTACAAAATTAATTAATACAAAACTAGAATTGCATGAAGTGTTAGGGCATGTTGTAACAGCTATATCTGAGGAAATCTTCCGGTGTGATTCAGTTGGAATATACCTCCCTCAAGAAGATGGAACATATCGGGGTTATGTTGGTAAGCCTGAGTATATTAATGGTGCCACATTGGATATGCATGTAATTGATCCTAAGAAAGACCTCCTTGCAAATGAGGTCCTTGAAACAAAGGAAAGTATTTATATTCCTGATACGTCAAAGGATTCTAGGCCTGACCGTAGAGCGGTCGAAGCATTTAAAATAACTTCTCTATTAGCACTGCCTATTAATTATGAAGATGAAGTATACGGTCTTGTGTTTCTATTTAACTATGGAGTTTATATGAACCTTAAAGATACTGAGATTCAGGCAGTAGAAGCTTATGTAAATATGGCTGCAGTTGCCATAAGAAATGCGAACAATCTATCTAAAAAGGAAAATCTTATTTCAGAAAAACAACTTCTTATTGATGTTACAAAGGAACTGTCTCTTTGTTCTACTTTAAATGAAGTATTGGATAAATGTTTTTCATATGTAGGAAAAGTGTTGAAAAATAAAAATATTGGGGCTCATTTATTAGATCCTGTTGCAGAAAAACAAATTAAGCCAGCGAGTCTTAGTAAAGAAAGTGATTGGACAGAAGAAGCTTGGATGAAAACTCATAATGTTATAAACATCGATCATTCAACAGATAAACTTTTTCAAGAGGTTATAAAAACGAAAAAGGCTGTGTTAATCCCTGATGTTTATCGCGACCCACGTCCTAATCATGATGCGTGCCGTTCATTTGGTATTAAAGGTATTCTTATGCTGCCAATTGTAACAATGGGTGAAATATTGGGTTTACTAGCTATTGTAAATCTAGGACAAAAAGAACGTGTTTACACACAAGCTGAAATTCAGTTAGCACAGTCTATTGTAGAAGCGACTGCGTCTGTTTTATCACATATCATTTATATGGAGAAACAGGAACTTATCATAAAGAAGAGAACCTATGAGTTAACAGAAAAAAATACGGAGCTTGAGGCTGTTGTTGGAGAATTACAACGTTTAAGTCGCGAAAAGGAATTAATTCTAAATTCGGCAGGAGATGGAATTGTTGGTGTTAACATTGAAGGTAACATCTCTTTTTGTAATCCAGCTTCCGAATCAATATTAGGTTATCGTGAAAAGGAATTAATCGGTAAGCCGTATAAAATCTTTTTTAATAATAGTGATCAAAATCTACAAAAGCCGGGAAATAAAGGTAACGGTGTAACAACCTCTACAGATGCAATATTTATTCGTAAAGATGGATCAAACTGTCCGGTCGAATATTCCTCAACGCCAATTAAAGAAGAAAAAAAGCTAGTTGGCTACGTTGTAACATTTAAAGACATTACGTATCGAAAGCAAATGGAAGAAAAAATAAACTACCATGCTTATTATGACAGTTTAACAAATCTTCCTAATCGACTGTTATTAAAAGATCGACTTGATCAAGGATTAGCATATGCACAGTTGCACAAAGAAAAACTAGCGGTGCTGTTTTTAGATTTAGACCGATTTAAAACCATTAATGATATGCTAGGTCATAGTTATGGTGATTTGTTATTAAGAATGGTAGCAAAAAGATTAAAAGAATGTGCTTACAATGGCTGCACAGTTTCACGTCAAGGTGGAGATGAGTTTACTATTATATTACCTGTAGCACGAAATGAATTCGAAATAAGGGAATTCGCAGAAAATATTATCTCTGCTTTTGAGGAATCTTTTGATCTTAATGGAAATGAGATTTTTGTTAAGGCTAGTATTGGCATCAGCTTGTTTCCTCAAGACGGTGAGAAAGCTGATGATTTAATTAAAAAAGCTGATACAGCTATGTATAAGGCTAAGGAACTTTCAGGGAATGATTATCAATTTTATACTTCGTCAATGGACAAGCGGACAATGGATAATGTTAAACTGGAAACGTCCTTATATCGTGCGTTGGATCTTAATGAGTTCCTTGTAGTGTATCAACCGCAATTTGATTATAAGCATAAGAGAATTATTGGAGTGGAAGCACTTCTTAGATGGAATCACAGTTCAAAAGGAATGATTTCGCCAGGACAGTTTATTCCACTTGCCGAAGAAACAGGGCTCATTGTGCAAATAGGTGAATGGGTACTTAAACAATCATGCAGACAACTTAAGGAATGGCAAGAAAAAGGATATAAACATTTCACAATGTCTGTTAATGTATCGGCTCAACAATTTAATAAAAAAGACTTTGTCACTATGGTTAAGAGTACCTTAGCAGAAACACAACTGAATCCTCGTTATTTAGAACTTGAGTTAACTGAAAACTTGATTATCCAAAATACTGAGGAAACCCTATCTAAGATGTCTGAACTTAAAAAATTAGGCATTAAGATTTCAATAGATGATTTTGGAACAGGATACTCATCACTAGGATATTTAAGGAACTTTCCAATCAATACGTTAAAAATTGATCGATCCTTTATTAATGATGTTTGTCACGATTCAAAAAATGCAGCAATAACCAATACAATTATTACATTAGCGCACAATTTAAACTTAGATGTTATTGCTGAAGGTGTGGAAACCAAAGATCAAATTGATTTTCTCTTATCAAGTGATTGTCACCTTGTGCAAGGTTTCTATTTTTCACCACCTGTAAAAGCAGATGATTTTTTTGAAAAGTATTTAAATTAGTTCTTACTATTTAAAGAGATGAAAGAGAGCATTACCTCTTTCATCTTTTTAAATCATTTGTGCTTTTTAATAGTCAGGAGGATAAAATGAAGGCAATTCGTGCTGTGCTTAATTATTTTCATAATGGTGGAGTGAAATATATATTTGGAATTCCAGCAGGGTCTGTGAATGCGTTTTTTGATGAGCTGTATGATCTCCCAGAGATAACTCCTATTGTTACAAAGCATGAAGGAGCAGCTTCGTATATGGCTGCTTCTTATGCTAAATATTCTCAGAGTTTAAGTGTTTGTATAGGATGTAGTGGACCAGGTGGGACAAACTTAGTTACAGGTGCAGCAAATGCAATGCGAGAGCATCTACCCGTTTTGTTTATAACTGGTGCTGTTCCTGTAAATACTGTTGGACTTAATGCATCGCAAGAGCTAAATGCCCAACCAGTATTTGAGCCTGTTACGAAGTTTAGTGCCACTGTAAACCGTTCTGATGAACTTATGGACATTGTTGAAGAAGCGGTAAACATTGCCATGTCAGGTGTTCCGGGGCCAGTTCATGTTGCAATCCCAATCGATATTCAGCTTGAGATGGTTGATGAAATTATTAAAATACCTGAATTCCCGGTCATGAAAAAGGTCGTTCCTCAACAAGAAAGTGTAGTTAAAACTGCCCAAAAGTTACTACAACATCAAGATGGAATTATTTTTGTCGGACAAGGAGCAGGACAGGCTGTTGCTGAAGTAATTGAATTAGCAGAACTTCTAAATATGTCGATTATTTGTTCTCCACAAGCAAAAGGTTTAATGGAAGACAGTCATCCGCTGTTTAAAGGAGTATTTGGTTTTGCTGGCCATGACAAGGCTTCTGAGATTGTTAACGAGAGCCAAGGGGATACTCTTCTCGTTGTTGGTTCAAGCTTAGGTGAAACTGCTACAAATAATTGGAATGTTAATTTAACAAAAAATAGAGAAGTTATTCAAATTGATTTTGATTCAACTGTATTTAATCGTAAATACCAAGTTAATATACCTCTAGTAGGGGATTGTAAGTTAACATTACGTGCAATCATTGAAGAGGTGAAAAAGCATATTAATGATCAACATGTTTATTTCAAGAAAGAAGAGTTTTTCGAACTCGAACATCATTTGGAAGAGTTTAACTCTCAAAATGTGTTAGTAGCTCTACAAAAATGTTTACCAGAGTCTACTCGATATACAATTGACATTGGCGAATTCATGTCATATGTTATTCATTACATGAAGGTAAAAGAACCTCATACATTTGATATTAATGTCCATTTTGGTGCCATGGGTACTGGAATAGGAACAGCAATAGGTAGTAAATTAGCTGAACCTGAAAGAGATGTTGTCTGTATAACAGGTGACGGTTGTTTCTTTATGCATGGCATGGAAATATTAACAGCAAAGGAATATGAGTTACCTATCCTGTTTGTTGTGATGAATAATGCACGTCTTGGTATGGTTTATCATGGACATAACTTGCAATATCAACGATCACATTCGCGCTTTGAACAGAAAGCAGTGAGTATTGCAGCAGTAGCAGAATCAATGGGTATATCCAGTGCTTGTGTTCAACGAATGGAAGATTTAACACCAGAACTCATTCTAAGGCTACAGTCTGAAAAGGGTCCTTCTGTATTGGAAATTCAACTTGTTGATCAAAATATTCCACCAATGGGTGATCGAGTTAAATTTCTTTCATCGTTTGGAAAATAATAAGAAACTCTTTAGGTGGTTAATAACATTCACGACAACGGTATATGACAATAAACGGTATAAATAAAGCAGACCTTCTTGAATTGAGTAGCAGATAGTTGAAATAAGCGGAGTTTTTCCGGTTAGACTGTAGAATGGAACTCCGTTTAGGGGATATAACAGGAATTTTTCCGGTTAAGCAAAGTAAAATGTTCTATTTTCATCTTTTTCGATTAAATAGGCGGAATCTTTCCGTCTATTTAACATATTTTTGTTGCTATTTCCTCATTAAGAGGAATTTCTCCGCTTATTTTAGTAGCTTATTTCCTGGCGATTCTTGAAGTTTTATAAATTGCTTAATCGGGTACTAATCTTGTATAAAAAATGCTTGGAGCATCTCCAAGCATTTTTCTTTGCTGATTTACTTGCCAGATTGCTTTAAAATCCTAGTGCGAATAACTATACGAAAAGCAATCTAATGCGTATTTTGTACTTCAAAACAGAACCCGTTAGTATTTCTTCCGTCAGCTTTTTTACTATTTTATTGTTCGATTTTTGGCTTGGTAATTAATTCGGCTTCAATAATGTATCGTTGTGGTGCTGGTCCGATATAGGTGAAAGGATAGCAGGTTGTAAGTGTTAACGTACTTTTTGGTTTCGGAACAATGACCGTTTTATCGTTTTTATTGACAATTCTAATCTTTTTAATTTTGTACATAAAAGACAAATCTGAACGATTCACGATTAGTTTATCTCCAACGACTAAAGAATCAAGTTGACGAAAAAAGGTATCGCGATGTGCTGATAAGACTGAGTTACTATCCTCGCCAGGTAAGGGTGTTGATGAGATATGACCAACACCCTTTTTTAGAATTTCTTCACTTGTTCCCTGAAAAATAGGCAGTGTTCTATCGAGCTTAGGAATAGTTAATAGTCCTATTTTTGTACCTTCTTCAGGAGGGGCAGGATTTACAGTTTTTATTGTTTTACCTTGTTGAGGTGGAGAATAGGATGCTTCTACCTCTTGTTCGTTTATCGATTGAAATCCAATTGTAATCCAATAGGTTTGATAGATAAAAACGGTGATTCCAACTAAGATGAGCCCGATAGAAAGATAAGAGACAATCCTAGTAACCATTACTTAACCTGTTGAAATCTTTTTGTTAAGAAAAATCCTGTTATTCCTACACCAATAGCTAATAATCCTAGAAGCATATTCATCCATAATGAAGAAGCTGTATCCGGTAATCGATTGTGTAGAAGGTTAGTTAGCTCTCCGGCCATATCTCCCACTTCAGCAAGTTCAATTCCAGATTCAATAAAGAATTCAGAGCTTAACATATCTTCAGATAAACTCATATCTAAAAGCATGTCTCCATTTGTGTTATATAACTCTATTGCTAATGTATTTCCATATAGCTCTTCCATATTCATTAGTTCTTTAAATGTAACCTCTGTTCGAACTCCATTGTTATCATCTAAATAAAAACGTGCATCTAATTGTAAAACATTCATCATATCTTGAAGAATTGAAACTAATTCATTCTGTTGTGCATCAGTTAAAACTGTCATATCATCCATCATTAAATACGGATCAAGCCTTGTTATTATGCCTTCCATTTCTTGCTCTAACTGTTCTTCATCAAGCCCCATGAAATGATTAAATAACGAATCTACCTCTTCATCAGTCAAACCGATTAAAGCCAAAAATTCTTCAATTTCTGCCATTTCTCCATCATGATCTAAATAAAAACTTAAGGCAACATCCAGATCTTCAATGAAATAATAATCATCAAGAGTTTCACCAAACTCTGCTAAAACAACATCCATTTCTTGTCTGGTTATTTCATAAGAAGCTAATAATTCAGCCAGATTTTCATCCGTAATCGGAGTACCTAACATAGAGCGAAGATCTTCTGCTGTTTCAAAGTCATCTAAACTTAATTCATAATAGTCAAGATAATCTACTAAATCCTGTTGCGTCCAGCCTAATTCAGTTAATATCTGATCAATATCTTCCTGAGGTGGTGCAGCAAGTGCGGTTTGCTGTGTTAAACAAAACCATGCAATAAATAAAACCATTACCTTTTTCATGAAAATTCCCTCCAAAAATAGTAGATGATGGTAGTATTAGAACAATTTCCATAACTATACATAAAAGAGAAAAAAACTACAGGTATTCACTCTATATGTATGATTTTCCATCTAAGGGCAAAAGCTATAGAAAACACGAAGCATCAATGAGGGGAACTTTGTTATGAATAGTCAAAAGGATCAGGTAGTATCTACTATCAAGAACGAGCTTAATGGCTCTTCAGACTTGGTGGTTCAGCAATTGGATGCAAAAGAGAAAAAATGCGAATTTTATTATATTAGCAGCATTTGTAATAAAAAAAAGATCCATGATGATATTTTAACGCCTTTTTTTGAAGTAGAAGATATGAGAAGTTACAAAGATTACTTATTATCATTATCAGGGATGAGAGAGTTCAAACAAGATGATAATCCTGTTGATTTATTAATACGTGGTTCGATGATTATCTCGATTGAAGAGATGTTGTTAACGATGGAAATACAAGAGTTTGTAAACAAAAACATTCCTGAAACAACGATTGAAACAACTATTCAAGGGCCTCAAACAGGGTTTAGTGAAGATTTGGAAACAAATTTAAATATCCTTCGTCATCGCTACCATCAACCAACATTAGTAATAGAAGATGATAAGGTTGGTAAAAAAACACAACTAATTATAAATATTATCTACGATAATAAAGAGGTTAATTGGGATGTATTAAAGGAGTTTAAAGAAAAACTGAAAAACATCGATAAGGATGTTGTCCAGTCAGCTGGTCAACTTTCCAGATTAATAAGCGGGAAGAAATCAATATTATTCCCGACCGTTGTTATATCTGAACGACCCGATCGAATCGCATATAATTTATCAAAAGGTAAGGTAATCGTTTTAATGGAAGGAACTAGATTTGCACTCATTTTGCCATCAGTTTTTTATGATTTTATGAGTTCAATGGATGATTTGTATCAAGCAAAGGGGATTTCAAGATTTCTCCTTTTTTTAAGATATTTTGGACTTGCAGTTGCTCTTTTACTTCCTGCAATATATGTGGGAATTACAGCATTTAATCCAGAGTTGTTTAGGGTTCAGCTCGCTTTATCAATTGCAGGCAGTAGAGCGGCTGTTCCATATCCTGCTTATATTGAAGTGTTATTTATGTTAATAATGATGGAGTTATTGACTGAAGCAAGTATCAGGTTGCCTAAAGCGATTGGACCAACAGCCACAACAGTAGGGGGGCTTATTCTGGGACAAGCAGCTACAGAGGCGGGGCTTGTAAGCAATATAATGATTATTATTGTGTCAGCAGTTGCTATTTCTAATTTCGTGATCCCTATAAATGAAATGGGTTTTGCGATGAGGGTGGCCAAATATTTTTTCTTGGCGATGGCAACATTTACTGGACTAATTGGGATGATCGTGGCTTTAATAGGACTAATTTATTATTTAGTTAGTTTGAATAGTTTTGGTCAGCCTTACTTAGGAGTTTTTTTCAAAGAAAACATGAAAAAATAAAAAACAGAATATTTTTTATGCAAATTCCACTACAAAGCTAGGAAGATGATTATGTCAAAGCGGTTTATCTATGTCATGTTAATTCTTAACATGTTAACAAATATTGTAGCCTATGTTCCAATGGTATTAATTGAAAATCGAAGTAATGGTTCAGTATTAGCAATGGTTCTATCTTTACCAATTGGGATTTTTATCATCTTTCTTTTCACAAAATATATGAGCAAATTTCCATATATGGGATTACCAGAAATACTTGATAAATTTGCACCTAAATGGTTTCGCTTATTTTTTCTGGTTATACAAGGTGTATTATGGTACGTAGCAGGATTAGTTACGTTAGTTGCTTTTACAAATATTTCAAAGCAATATATTAATCCCGACATGGATGAGCTCCTGATTATGCTTGCTTTTTTAATCGTCATTGTATTTGGAGCAACATTACCATCAAAAAAAGTTTTATATGCAACTGAAATTATTTTATTACTTAATCTGCCATTTATTGCTTTTATCATATTCAAGTCATATTTCAATCATGATTTAATGTGGGATTCAGTACGAATTGCTGTAACGCACTTCCAAAAAATCCCGAGTTTTGAATCCATTTCAACCGCTACATTTGTTTACACAGGTTATACAAATCTAGTTATCTTTAATCGATTATATAAAGATGTTAGAGTGAAATATTTATGGGCTATTGCGATATTAGGTTTTTTTACTTTAATTACCACTTTTATTATTCCTATTGGTCTGAATGGATTTGATGGAGCAGAATCCTTTACTTTTCCTTGGATTGCAACCACTGAAGCGATAAGAATAGAATTAGGCTTTATTGAACGAATTAGTTTTCTTTTCCTTGGTTTATATATCAATGTTTCATTAGCTAGTGTAATACTCCATTGGCATGTAGGATTAGAGCTGTTAAAGGCTGCTTTTCCATCTTTTAAGTTTAAAAAAATTGATATGAAGCCTTTGGTGCTTATTGGAGTTTTTACTGTGTTAGCTTTGGTTGTTCAGCTTTTTTTTGAGGAAAAAACAGTTGGAGAAATTGCAAAAGTATGGATGATGCTCTTGTTGCCTGCTCAGATTGCGGGCTTGGTCCTTTTGAAACTTTTATCCAAAAGAAAGGAAAAGCTCTCAAAATGAAAACCAAAATCTTAATAGTTGCTGCTGCGTTCCTATTCTTAGGAGGATGTGGATATAAAGATATTGACCGTCGCTTTTTTGTTGTTTCAATAGGAGTGGACAAATCTGATGATAAAGAGAATATGTATGATATTACATTAAAGGTAGCGGTTCCAACTAGTGAAACAAAAACAGGAAGTAATGAATCACGAATGATGACCGAGTCTGCTGAAACGATTTCAGAGGCGGTAAGAATTATTAAGTCAAAAGTAGAAAAAGAGTTAGATTTTAGTCATACAAAAATGATTGTATTGGGTGAAAAGGTTGTTGAAGATGACTTAACTAATATATTAGATTGGTTTTATCGTAGACGTGATATCCAAGCAATTGCCTGGACAGCAGTTGGAAGTCCAACTGCTCTATCAGTTCTTGAAGCAAAACCTTCTGGTGAGCGAGTTCCATCGAATGCATTATTTTTAAGTTTTGGAAATGTTGGAACAGAAACACCATATGTTACGTCTGTCTATATATTTGATTTTAGGAGAAGACAAACAGAAAGAGGGATTGATCCTTTTTTACCAATTATCAAAACGGAAGAAGAAGCATTCTCAATTAACAATACAAGCCTTATTTCAGATATGAAACAGGTCTTAATTTTGTCTGCAGAAGAAACAAAATATTTTAACATGTTAAGAAATAGGGCTTCGAAGTTCGATATTAAAGTAGAAAAAGAGGAGAAACCCTATTTTCTTTTTTCAACAGATAAAATTAAGGCCAGCTTTGATCTAAAAAGTGAAAAAAGTAATCGACCGGTTATTTCTTATGACGTACAACTAAGTGGTATTGTTGAAGAAGCTTTTGAAACCTTAGATGAAGCTAAGGCTAATGAGTATGAAAAAGCAGTTAAAATTGAGGTTGAAGAACAAATTAACAGCCTGCTAAAAAAGCTTCAAAAGGAAGAAGTGGATCCACTTGGTTTTGGACTAAGGTACCGTGCAACCAAAACAGGAAAGGAATCTAATAAAGTAGAGAAATGGGATGAAATATATCCTAATGCACAATTTAAAGTAAAGGTATCAGTGGATATGAAGAATGTAGGCATTATACATGATCAGGAGGGTCATCCTGAATAAAGATAAAGACAACTTTCCATCAGCTGTTAACTTTCATATGAAAAAGTAAGTAGCTTGACGGAGGGATTTTATGATATTAATTGGAGCGGATAAGCCACACCATGCTCATCGATTTTCAGCTTTCACAACAATATATCGGGAACATTTTCACATAATAGACGGATTTACAAGAGGAGTAAATGGCAATAGTTTTGATCGCCACCGCCATTTATATAGAGGAATTACGTCTTTAAACAATAAACATTATCATCGATTTTATGGTGAAACAGGCCCTGCTATACCATTGCCGGGTGGAGGTCATTATCACTTATTTGAAGATCGAACTTATTATAATTATGACGAGCCGATCGATATAGAATATGGTGGTGTGCTGTATGGAGAGGGAGAACGTCCAAAACACGATCACCGATTTAAAGGAAGAACATATGGGATTGTAGGAGAAGATCCGCTAGCGAGAATGTCATATACGGACATGGCAACTAAATTAATTGACTATAATGGCATAAGAGAATAAAGAGGCGGGATAGCCCACCTCTTTATTTGCTTATCTATAAATCTTTGAACCACCGTCAATAAATTCTTTTGACTTTTCTTTCATTCCTTCAGTTAACAACTCATGCATAGGTTTACTTGAGTCATTACCCAATTCTCTAATGTCATGTGATATTCTCATAGAGCAAAATTTTGGTCCGCACATTGAACAAAAGTGAGCTGTTTTTGCCCCTTCAGCAGGTAATGTCTCATCATGGTATTCTCTTGCTCTTTCCGGATCTAAGGAAAGATTAAACTGATCATGCCACCTAAATTCGAAGCGTGCCTTTGAAAGAGCATCATCTCTGTTTTGAGCACCAGGATGACCTTTTGCTAAATCTGCAGCATGTGCTGCAATTTTGTAGGCAATTACACCTTCTCGAACATCTTCTTTATTTGGTAAACCTAAATGCTCCTTTGGTGTTACATAGCAAAGCATGGCTGTTCCGAACCAACCAATCATCGCAGCACCTATAGCAGAAGTTATGTGATCATAGCCTGGAGCAATATCAGTAGTTAAAGGACCTAACGTGTAAAATGGAGCTTCTTTACAAATCTCCTGCTGCTTTTCAACATTCTCTTTTATAAGATGCATTGGAACATGACCAGGGCCTTCAATCATCACTTGAACATCGTAATTCCATGCGATCTCTGTTAATTCACCAAGAGTCTCCAGCTCAGCAAATTGAGCTTCATCATTTGCATCGGCGATAGAGCCTGGTCTTAATCCATCACCTAAAGAAATGGAAATATCATATTTTGATAGAATTTCACAGATATCATGGAAGTGAGTATATAAGAAATTTTCTTTGTGATGAGCTAAACACCATTGCGCTAAAATGGAGCCACCTCTAGATACAATTCCAGTGGTCCGCTTAGCTGTTAACGGGATATATCTAAGAAGAACTCCAGCATGTATAGTAAAATAGTCTACCCCCTGTTCTGCCTGTTCAATAAGCGTGTCACGATAAACTTCCCATGTTAAATCTTCAGCAATTCCATTCACTTTTTCCAGTGCTTGATAAATAGGGACAGTACCAACAGGAACAGGAGAATTTCGGATAATCCATTCACGGGTTGTATGAATATTTTTCCCTGTTGAAAGGTCCATGATCGTGTCTGCTCCCCATCTAGTTGCCCATGTCATTTTTTCAACTTCTTCTTCGATAGAAGAGGAAACAGCAGAATTTCCGATATTAGCATTAATCTTAACGTGAAAGTTTTTCCCTATAATCATTGGTTCTGTTTCGGGATGATTAATATTAGCTGGAATAATAGCCCGGCCTGATGCAACTTCTTCACGTACATATTCGGGGTCCATCTGCTCTCGAATAGCAATATACTCCATTTCGGGTGTTATAATCCCATTTCTAGCATAATAAAGCTGTGTTACGCGTTTACCGTCTTTTGCCACCAATGGATGAATTTGATTAGAGGGAAAAACCTCTAAGTTTGAATGTTTACTAGAAGCTTTATATCCATTATCTTCGGGCTTAATTTCTCGTCCTTCGTATCGCTTAACATCATTACGATCAAGGATCCATTTTTCTCTCGCTCTTGGTAATCCCTTTCGAATATCAATTTCAGCACTTATATCAGTGTATGGTCCACTCGTATCATAAACTCGAACAGGTGGATTCACTTCTTCGCCATATGTATTCTTCGTTACACTCTGAGTAATTTCTCTTACAGGAACTTGAATGTCAGAATTACTGCCTTGTACATAAACTTTTTTACTTCCGGGAAATGGCTGTTTAATTGTAATCTTCATACTTTCTCCTCCTTGAAAATGAAAGTGATCGATTGAAACATCAGCGGAAGGCAAAAATAAAAACGGGTTCTGAAATTCAGAACCCGTTCAATAGGTGTAGGTAAAATGTAAAAAGATGCGCGCTTATCCCTTTACAAATGTCGCTACTTCCCTACGCTGGTATCATCCAGATCAGGTTCGAAGGGTCAAAGAACTTCAAACGCGTTCCTCTCTCAGTCCAAGCTAATGGACTCCCCTAGTAGAAATTGGTAATTTAATTAAAATCAGTTATAATCATAACATAATTATCCATGTAGTCAACAGAATTCTTTGAATAATAAGAGGAGTTGAAGTACCCTTATTTTTTCATCAATTGTCGACGGAGCTTCTTCATACGGACATGCCATTCTTCAGACAGTTCACTAAGAGATAAGATCTTTTCAACTTGAGGTAAATCATCTTTATGATGGAAAAAAGTATTATGAATGGCTGCAACTGAAATCTCTTTAGGATGTTTTTTTAACCGTTTAATGCTTGAATTTGACGAGATTTGTCCTTCCTCTAAAACACGAAGGAAATAGCCCGTGTAACCATGTTCAACGATCTTATTTAATAATGTGTTGATATTTGTATACTTGTTAATCGTTGAACAAGGAAATCGTCCTTGTGAAACTTGAACTACAGCTTCACCAATTTGATAAATATCACCTATACATACATCTGTTTCTTTCATACCTGAAACGGTTAGGTTTTCTCCAAAAGCGGCCTTTGGTAATGGTTGTTTGTAAAGGTTCTCCCAAATTTCATAATGTTCGTAGGGATAAACACAAATGACACGTTCAGCCCCTCCGTGGTACTCGTGATTAGCTACATCATCGTCTACAATATGGCTTGATTTAACCTCTAGTGTTTCAACTTGACTTTTACATATCCCTGAACGAAATTCTTTTCCTTTATGTTCAAGTGTAGATGGTTTACCTTTACTAAGCCAAATAATTTTTTGATCCATAGTATCACTTCCTCATGTATTTATCATTGTGTCAATAATAGAAAAAAATACACCAAAACCTTATGAAATGGTGTATTTTACAGAAAGCTAAATTTATTTTTTCTTATTAACAGGTAAAGGATTATTTTTATTCATTTCAATATTTAATATTTCATCTAAGTTTTGACTGGCAACCAATGTTCGTTGTGCACTAATTCCATCTTCTTTGGCGATTGAAAACATTCTTTTTCGGTATTCTTCTATTACTGCATCTAGTGATTTCACACTGAACACCTCGCAATTTACATATATAGGTGGTGAAAAGTCCTATTAAATCTATTATCGGTTATTTCTTCCAATTGTAAATAGGGAAATACGCTATTTTATGTATAATTTTTTGAAAAGAACGGAAAAAGTGGGGTTAACCAAAGTGGAATATGAGAATAGGGGAAATATCAGCTGGCTTGTTTATTCAGGGGCGCTAAAATTTATCGCTGCAGCAATAGATGATGTGCTCACTGCAGCGATAATGATTAATTCCTGCCACGCCCAAACCTAAATTGTGCATTCAACTGACCTTGTAGCATTTTTTTTCTAACATCAGCTTCACTTTCACGTTGTCTTTCTTTTAATCTCATTTCTTTTAAAATTTCAGTTGTTTGTACACCGTCCTCTCGTTTATCTGCAATGTCCATTAGTGTCTCAATATCAGAGAATGAATATTTTCTAGTTCCTCGTTCATTCCGATATGGAGCAATTAGTTTTCTTTCTTCATAATATCTAATTTGTCTCAACGTTAATCCAGTCAACTCACTGACAGTCCCAATTGAGATTACCTTTTTATCCTTGTATGAGCGGTCTTGGTGATTCATTGCTCCACCCCTTAAAACATTCTTTTTACAAGTATATCCTGTTATGTAAGGAATGGCTTTTGTTTTGTTAGAAAATCTGACATAAAAATATAGAGTTATAAAAAAGGTGTTAGGAATACTTACAGTGAAACTGAATCTTCTTTTAGATGAGGATAAAATAGGATAAACGCAAGGGATTTATAAATCGTTAGAATATACTGAGTATTGTCTGTTTCATTAGAAATTAAATATTCAACCTATGAATTCTTTATAGGAACCGTGAGGAAACACATTATTGAGCTGCATAAGGATTTGTTGGGAAAGAAGGCTTAAAAAGGTGAGTGGAAATATTGAAGTTACCTCTTCATACTGATTTGTTTCAGAATTGTAAATTGTTAGAATATCAATTTTCTCGTTTTTTAAGATTGCCATGTATAATTGCTGAGCCTTCGGTTCATCTTGGTTAAGGTAGAAAACTGTTGTTCTCAAATGATCTGCCTTTTTTGCTATAACCTTTATTTTCACAAGTTTCAACTCCTTAAAGTGTTGAAACTATTCTCGACAAATTTTTAAGAATTTAATCAAATTAATACAATCTTAATAACTCGAAAGAAAATCTTAACATTATATTAATCGTCACATAATATTTTTGAGGTAAAGTAAGAAATGTAAAATTATTAAATATGGAGATGAGTGCTATGAGCAAAATGTTACAAACTGCACTTGAGGAACAAAGAAATTATTACTCTCAAAAACTACTTGCAATTGGTGTTTATAATGGTCAGGTTATGAATAAGATGACGCTAACCGAACTTAAAAATGAATATAATTATTTCTATCATAATGTTCCGAATGTAAAGAAAAAAGGGAATTCTGCGGGATGATAGGGGATGAGAGCTCCACTTAATAGATCAAGAGCTCTCTATACATATAAATGCTTATTTTTCTTGTATGAGCGTTACAAAAAATTCATTAAATGGGTCGTGTAATATGGTCTTAAGTGTTTGGAATTCTTTTTTTACTTGATCAAGACTCTCTAGGGAGGAATGAATATAGTCATCAAGAATTTCCGAATGAAAATCATGTTGATCATTTTTTTTACAATCGATTAATCTGTTGATTTCAGTCCGTACACTACGATCCTTTGAACATTCCTCGAAGATCCATTCCTTCCCTATTTCCGGAAACTCATTATGATTAACAATCCACATACAGCATGCAATCGGTTTTATTACATTTAAATATAGTTTTGTTTTTGATTTATTCGTTTCAAATAAAGAATGATGATTTCTTTTAGCCATGCTTAAATAGTGATGTAGAACGGAAACTGGGGAAAAAGAAAGTTTGGATAGTTTTCTTATTTCTTTTCTAAAAGAAGGGTGATTATGATAGATGACTGGAGAATAAATCCACTCTAGCAATGTTGGATTAGATTTCAAAAGTAGTTGCAGAGCTTTTTTTATATCCCACCCAACATATTCCTCGTTATCTTTTGTAGAATACTCAAAGGTATTCTTTCCTTCTATCAGCTGTAAGTACCAGTTCATTTCTCGTTTATAAATAAATCGAACATCAAAATCACTAAAAGATGTATTCATATTCCATGCTCTGCTTCCAGATTCGCAGGCATATAAAATTGTAATATTTTGCTCTTTTTCTATTTTCTTTAATGTTTCTAGTATTTTTTTATTCATAAGTCACCTCAAGATACATCTTTTCTTCTTTTTCTCCTTTAATACCTTCAAATATTCAATGATTAATAGTAAAATAAAAAAGTATTTAAAATTGAATAGTTTATCTATGGTTAATTTTGAACAAGAGGGCGATGGAATGAGATCATTTACTGAAGAAGAATTACAGAATGCATTAGATTTATTTCGTGTATTTGCAAGAGCTTTTAAAAGTATTTCCGAGCATTCTATCCGAGATAGTAAAGAGCACGGGTTTAATCCAACAGAATTTGCTGTTTTGGAATTATTGTTTACAAAGGGGCCGCAAAAATTACAGCAAATTGGTTCAAGATTGTTACTTGTTAGTGGAAATGTTACGTATGTTATAGATAAGCTTGAAAAAAACGAGTTTATTTATCGAGAACAGGATCCTAAGGATAAACGTTCTATTTACGCGAAACTAACTGACAAAGGGCAAAACTATTTAGAAGAAATCTATCCTATACATGCTATACGGATTGCGCGTGCATTTTCAGGTCTTACGGATGAAGAACAGGAACAATTGAAAGCGTTATTAAAAAAGGCTGGAGTTCATAGCCAACACTTGCTTTTTAGATAGACAAAATGTTAATCAGTTTTGTAAACGTTTTCTGAGGGGTGACTTATACAGGTCACTCCTTTTTATTGCTTAATTATAATTGACTAAGCTGCATATTTGCTCTGGTAAAAGTAGTCACGTATCCTAATAATTAAATGTTACGATAAGAATGCTTGTCTCAAAACATGTTAAAACTTGAAATAGCAAATGTAAGAATTTATATTGAGTTAGATATTACATAATACTGACTTTTATAGAGAGGGGTAAAGAATGAAAATAAGTTCTTTTTCAATAAGAAGACCTGTGTTCACTATTGTGACAATGATTCTTGTTTTAATACTTGGTGCTGTTTCTGTTATAAATATTCCATTGAAGTTGATACCTGAAATCAATCCTCCCATTGGAGTAGTCGTGACCAATTATCAAGGGGCTGGTCCAAATGAGGTGGTTGAAAAGGTATCAAAGCCATTAGAAGAAGCACTTTCAACAGTACAAGGAGTGGACACAATCACCTCCACCTCACAGGAGAATGCAAGTTTAGTCATTATGCAATTTTCTTGGACAACTCATATTGATGATGTTCAGGATGAAATTAGGACGAAAATGGAGGATGCACCACTTCCTGATGATGCTGGTGATCCACGCTTCTTAAAGTTCGATCCATCGCAGTTTCCAATTATTCAACTTTCGTTAACATCAAGTGAAAATGCTGATCAGCTACAAGAGCTTGCACAACAATTAGAGCAGGAATTAACCAAAACAGAAGGTGTAGCAAGTGTAAACCTCTCAGGTATAACGACAGATGAGGTTAGTGTTGTAATTAATCAAGAAAAGTTAGAAAAATATGCACTTAGTCAATCTGAAATTGTGGATGTGATTAGAGCAAACTCAGTAACAACACCTGGAGATCCTGTTGTCACAGAAGGCAAACAGCTAACAACTAGGGTTATTAGTAGTATTGATTCTGTTGATGTATTAAAAGGTCTAGTTGTAAAAAAGGACCAAGCAAATGGAGATAATATTACGATAAATGATGTGGCAGCTGTTGCTATTACACCACAAAAATCAAACACAATTACCCGTGCAAATCAAGAACCGTCTTTATTAGTAAGTGTCCTGCAACAATCAGATGCTAACACGGCTGCTGTTTCAGATGCGTTTCAAGAAAAATTAGATGAAATGCTATCAGAGGAAGAGTATGAATCTATTGAGGCAAATATCATTTTTGACCAAGGAGATTATGTTGATCAGGCTATCGGAAACATGGTGAATACTCTACTAATTGGTGGACTTCTTGCCATGCTGATTTTATTTATTTTCCTTAAAAGCGTAAAAAGTCCCTTAATTATAGGGGTAGCCATTCCATATTCCGTTATCGTAACGTTTGTGTTAATGTATTTTTCAAATTTTACCCTAAATATCATGACCTTAGGTGGTCTAGCATTAGGTATTGGTATGCTTGTTGATAATGCAATTGTTGTAATAGAAAATATCTATCGACACCTATCAATGGGAAAGAATCCAAAAGAAGCGGCTTATCAAGGGGCAAAAGAGATGGGACCTGCCATTATTGCATCAACGCTAACAACGGTTGCTGTGTTTTTACCCGTAGTCTTTATTACAGGAATCATTGGGGATCTTTTTACAGAATTTGCGTTAACCATTGCATTTAGCTTATTTGCATCATTATTTGTTGCATTAACAATTGTTCCAATGCTCGCCAGTCAATTATTAAAAAAGCCTCGCGAAAATATGGAAAAGGTTCGAAGAGAGTCTTCATTTATGCATTCTTTAGACGGAGCTATTAGGTGGGCACTCCGAAATCGTGCCCTAGTTTTGGTTTTAACGTTAATGGTCTTTGCTGGAAGTTTATATGGATTCACAAGGGTAGGAGCTGTTTTTCTGCCAAATACTGATGAGAGTTTTTTCACCATTGATGTTGAGCTTGAAAACGGAACTGCTTTGTCGGCAACAAGCGAAGTAGTTAATTCAATAGAAAAAGAACTAGAGGAAGAGGAAGCTGTTGATTTATATGTAAGCTTAGTTGGCTCAACACAGGAAGAATCTTTTAGAGGATCTGGTAGTACCAATATAGCTGAAATCTATGTAAAATTAAAAGAACTACAGAATAGGGAAATTTCTACATTTGATTTTATTGATGATGTAAAGAAGTCCTTAGAGCAAGCTGCTAGTCAGGTAAATAACACAGCTGAGCTTTCTTTTAACACTCAATCTTCAACAGGTTCAACACCTAATACGCTAAGCTTTCATGTTAAAGATACAAATGAAGCTCGCTTAAAAGAATCAATTGCCAAGATAGATGAGGCGTTACTTGATATTGAAGAAGTAGCTGAATTAAGTAATGATTTGACTGAAACTGTAGAAGAAATTCAGATTAAGGTAAATCGTGAAAAGGCACTTGAAAATGGATTAACGCCTGCTCAGATAGGTATGGTTGTTAATGATGTAACAAGAGGAACAGATGCAATTCAAATGACGAATCAAGAAAACAATGAGATTTATACTGTAAATGTGCGTTATGAAGATTCTGTTCGTGAGAATATTGATGCATTAAAACAATTGCTTATTAAAAAACCGAATAATAGTTTTGTTAATCTAGGTGATGTGACAACAATTGAAGTGGGAGAAGGCCCAGTTTCTATTCAGAGAATCGATAAGCAACTAGCAGTACAATATACGTTACGGTACGAAAATACAACAAATTTAGGTGATATTTCTGCTGTAGTTGATGAAGAAATAGAGAAGCTTGATTTGCCGGAAGAAACGGAAATTGAATTTGGTGGTGATCGAGAACTCTTAGAATCTTCAATGGATGACATGATATTAGCGTTTGTTCTTGCGATCGTCTTTATCTACATTGTCATGGCTGCACAATTTGAATCTTTTAAATATCCGTTTGTTATCATGTTTACCGTTCCATTAATGTTGATTGGAGTTGCTGTTTCGTTAGTAGCTTCAAACTCTCCAATTAGTTTAACAGTTGTTATTGGTCTTATCGTTTTAGCTGGTATTGTTGTTAACAATGCAATTGTTATTGTTGATTACATTAATCAGAAAAAAGCGGAAGGATTTAAAACATATGATGCACTTGTGGAATCTGTAAAAGTAAGAATACGTCCTATTTTAATGACTGCTCTTACAACTATTCTCGGACTTATTCCACTAGCTCTTGGCTTAGGTGAAGGAACTGAAATTAATAGGCCAATGGGAATAACGGTAATAGGTGGGCTTATCTCAAGTACTTTCCTAACATTGTTTATTATTCCTATTGTGTATAGTTTATTTGATAGGGAAACTAGAAGAATGAATAAAAAATATGTAACTCCAGACGGTCAGTTAATTCCAGCTTATTTACTTGAAGATAAACTCATTCAGGAAGAAAGACAGGAAGAAATCGAAAGCTCACAAGATAATAAAGAGCAACTTCCGGCGCCACCAAACCCTTCTAAATTTGAAAAAGAGGATATGGTGAATATGCTCGAACAAATCATTGATATTGTGAAAGATAAAAAATAGAGGACAAATGGGGTGAAAATCCCATTCGTCCTTTTTTATAAGATCAGAAGCGCTTAGCTCAACCTATTTGATCGATTAATGAACGTAGCATATCGTCTTGTGGAGATTCTCCATATTTTTTAAACGGACAACCTGATTTCTTTACTCTGTTTAATACATGTTCTATTGTAAATTGCTCAACAGAAAGTTGTGGAGTAATTTCCTCCCAATATAGAGGTGCAGCGATATAGGCACCTTCTTTTTTACCGCGAAGAGAATATGGAGCAATAATTGTTTTACCTTCGGCGTGTTGAATGTAATCCACATACAACCGGTTCCCACGATTTTTCTTCATTCGTTCAATCGTAAAATCATCAGGAAAACTTGTTACCAAAAATTCAGCAATAAAACCTGTGAATATTCTTGTTTCTTCATAAGTAAGAGAATTTTTGGAAATCGGTATATGGATTTGTAATCCTTTATTACCTGATAATTTTGGAAAGGTAGTTAACTGAAATTGGTCAAAAATCTTTTTCATTTCTAATGCAGCTTTAATAGCTAAGTGGAAGTATTCTTTAGAAGGAGGATCTAGATCAAATACGATTTCAGTTGGGTTACTAGTGTCGATTGTTTGAAATGGTATATGATATTCAAATGCTAATTGATTCCCCAACCAAATTAATGTCGATAAATTATTACAAATAATATAATCAATATCCTCATGTTTTTTTGTTTGTATAAAGTCAGGTGCATAGTCAGGGCAATTTTTTTGATAAAAGGCTTCGCCAAACATTCCATGTGGAAAACGGATTACAGTTAACAATCGATTTTGTAAAAATGGTAGCATATAGGGAGAAATTTGAACTAAATAACTTAAAAATGTCTCCTTTTTTAAGTCAACCGTTTCCCATAAAGGTTTGTCTGGATGTGTGATGGAAATTTCTTGATGAATAGGTGCAGTTTTAAGTAAAAGCATATCCCATGTACAATCTTCCACATGATAATCAAATCGAAATGTAAAAAAAGATGGTTCTCTTAGCTGATTTTTATATAGAGATAAAAACTGTAATTCAACCACAATTGCTGGTTTTATCTCAATAAAATTGGCTGTTTCCGATTGTTTGTTTTCTCGGATAATTTGCAGAAGTGCATCACGTTCTTGACTGGAAATTCCATGAGAAAACACTCCTGCTTGAATAATGTTATTTTTTGCATAAACTCCAACATGGAAGTAACCATTCTCTTTATCATAACCAGTAATAAAAAAGCAGGCTCTTTTATAATTCTTAATTTTTAGCCATTGCTTCGTCCGAACGCCTGCCTCCCACTTACCTTTATGCTGCTTCGCAATAATGCCTTCACCATCTTCTAACTTCATCTCTTGCCATAAGGTTGAATAATCGGTTGTACAGGGAACATACTGAAAAAGATTAGAAGTTTTAGTATCAACAGTAGTACCGAGGTTTAACGCCTTAAAAAGATTTTTCAACTCAGACTTTCTTTCCTTCAATGTATTTGATTGTAATGAATTACCTTTTAATTCAAGTAGATCAAAGGCTAGAAATCGACAAGGATGTTTCTCTGCCTCATGAAGTATTTTTTCCTTGTTTTTTAACCTGCCTCTAATTTGAAGCAATTCAAAGTTTGAAAAATGGGGCGTTTCAAGATAAACGAGCTCTCCATCTAATGTAATTGGTAAAAATGGCTCGAAGGCTTTATGTAGTTTTTTAACCTCATTTATAATTTCTGGAAAGTTGTCATTTAGTGATTTTTCATTTCTACTCATTAACTCAATGGATGTGTTTGTAATGGTTAATATCGAGCGAAATCCATCATATTTCGTTTCGTAAATCCAATCTGAACCAGTTGGAATATCTGCGTGTAATGTAGGAAGCATTGGTTTCATGATTTTCCCCCTAAATTGATAATCGTAAGTATCTAATTCTTAATATGGACAGATATATCATGAAACATGAAAGGAGAGAGTTATTTTTGAACAAAGCTGTATTTTTAGATCGAGATGGTGTAATCAATGAGGTGCTAACCAAACGTGTAAAGTTTGTTAATAAACCAGAGCAAATGTATTTGCTTGAGGGTGTTGGTGAAGGGATAAAAATGTTAAACGATGCAAACTTCTTAGTCTTTGTTGTAACCAATCAGGGTGGAGTTGGATTGGGGTATATGAAGGAAGCGATGTTAAAAAGGGTACATGAAAAAATGAAGAAAGATATTAATGAGTACGGTGGAAAAATTGATGATATTATTTATTGTCCTCATAAGCCTCATGCCGGCTGTGCTTGTCGCAAGCCAGAACCTGAGATGCTCCATACACTTGCGAACAAGCATCAAGTTTCTTTAAAAGATAGTTATATGATTGGTGACCGAGATGTTGATATTATGGCTGGGAAGCAAGCAGGAGCAAAGACAATTTTAATTGGAGATGAAGAGGGGTTAGCGGATAAACATTTTTCTTCTTTATATAAAGCAGCTGAATGGATTATATCTCACTAAAAAGCGATCGGATGTGTTCCGGTTGCTTTTTAATAATCAGAATATTATTGCAACCTTATTCACAACATGATATTCTATTAACGTGAAAACGCTTGCATTTAAAGGATTTCTGAAATTATGAAATCTTTATTATTTGTACCTTTTTGTGCAAACGTTTCCTCAAATAGTGACAAAAATTAGGGGAGGTAAAGAAATTTGAACGTAATGAAAAGAAGGTCATTAACGTATTTAGTTGTTTTTATTTTGTTTTTACAGCTGTTTTCAGGTCTTTTTCCTTATGCAAACGGTAGCGCACAGGTAATTAGTCCTGTCATTGGAGAAGATGGCAGTGTAACATTTCATTACAATCAGACAGACGAATCATCGGTATTTGTTATTGGCAGTTTTAATGGATGGGATGTAACAACTGCTGTTGAAATGACGTTAGAAAATGGCGTCTTTTCGACCACTATTTCAGACCTGGAGCCAGGAGATTATGAGTATAAGTTTCTTTTTAATAATCGCAACTGGGATGAAAATAGTACTGATCCACTTAATCCAAATACAGCGAACGGCAATTCAGCCTTTACAATTGAGTCATTAGAGCCTGTAAAGGTTCAATCAGCTTTAATGGACTCACTTAGTGAGATTCTTGTTACAACAAACAAGAACTTTGGTGAGCAGAAATTTGTTTTAACGGATGTTGCTGAAAATAAGGAGATAGAAACAACTGTAACAAAAGTGGATGATAAGAAAGTCAAATTGACTCTCACTGATGAATTAAGTGTAGATGTAAGAAAAGTCTATAAAGTATCATTAGGTGATTCTGAGGGTGAAAAGGTAGTAATGCGTAACGTATTAAATGATGACAGCTTTTTTTATGCCGGAAATGATTTAGGCTATACGTATTCTTCTAGTAGTACAACTTTTAAACTTTGGGCACCAACTGCATCAAAAGTCAGTCTAGCAATCTATGAAGAAGCAGGTACGTATGAAGGTCCTTTTGTTACTGACCATACAGGCGGTTCAGAAAAGCTCATGACGAGAGCGGACAATGGTGTTTGGTCAATAACAGTTGATGAAGACTTGAAGAATAAATACTATATGTACAAACTCGAATTCGCTGATGGAACTTCTCATTATGCTGTTGATCCGTATGCACGTTCGACTTCTGCTAACGGACAAAGAGCAGCTATTGTCGATCTAGATAGTACTGATCCTGTTGGTTTTGATCCTGCAGATAAGCCCGCAATAGTATCTCCGGCTGATGCCATTATCTATGAACTCCATGTAAGAGATTTCTCAATCGATGAGCAATCAGGTATGGAGAATAAAGGGAAATACTTAGCTTTTACCGAGACAGGTACAACAGGTACTAACGGTGTAAAAACAGGTGTGGATTCTCTAATAGAATTAGGTGTTAACTATGTTCACTTATTGCCAACTTATGACTTTGGATCAGTGAATGAATTAACGGTCAACGACCCAAATTCTTCGGATGTTAAGTTTAACTGGGGGTATGATCCAATTCACTTTAATGTACCTGAAGGCTCGTACTCTAGTGATCCTCTAGACCCGACTAGTAGAATTAAAGAATACAAGAGAATGGTTCAATCCTTACATGATAATGGGATACGTGTTATAGCAGATGTTGTCTACAATCACACCTATATGAATGAATCAACACAGCTTGAAGGAAGCTCACCTTTTGATCTTATTGTTCCCGGTTATTATTATCGTACCGATGATACGGGGAATATTACAAATGGATCTGGTACAGGTAATGAAGTAGCCTCTGAACGACCAATGGTCCGTAAGTATATTAAGGATTCTGTGCAATATTGGGCGACTGAATTTGGAATTGATGGGTTCCGATTTGATTTAATGGGCCTCATCGATCAAAAAACAATGCAGGAATTAACGAAAGAACTACAAAACAAAGTGGATCCTAATGTGTTAATTTATGGAGAGCCATGGACAGGTGGGTCAACTAGTCTTCCTTCTTCTATGCAGCACGTTAAAGGCTCTCAAAAAGATCAAGGCTATGCTGTTTTCAATGATAATATTCGTGGAGCTATTAAAGGTGATAGTGATGGAGCTGGAACTGGCTTTGCAACAGGTGCTTCTGGAAAAGAGGGGGACATTGTTGAAGGTGTAAAAGCGGCAATTGACCAGTTTACAAGCAAACCACAAGAGAGCATCACATATGTAACTGCACATGATAACTTGAACCTATGGGATAAATTAATGAGAGTGGCTGGTACTGATACAGACCATGAGTCAGGTCAATATGATCCTCATGCAGTTATTACAGAGGAAGATGCTTTAACGAATGAATGGGTAAAACGTAGTCTTTTAGCAAATGGAATTGTATTAACATCACAAGGCATCCCATTTCTTCATGCTGGAGAAGAAATGCTTAGAAGTAAATATGGTGTTCATAACAGCTATAAAAGCCCTGACAGTATCAATAAGATTCGTTGGGAATTAAAGAACGACTACCAATCTGTTTTTAATTACTACAAGGGACTAATTGACCTACGAAAAAAACATGCTGCTTTTAAAATGGATTCGAAGGAAGATGTACAATCACATTTACAAGTATTAAAGCAGAATGAAAATGTTGTGGCATATCAACTAAAAGATCACGCAAATAATGATACATGGAAAAATATCGTTGTTATTTATAATGCAAATAAAACGGCAAAGGAGGTAGCTTTACCTGTATACGGGAATTGGAATATTGTGGTTGACCATACATCAGCTGGTACTGAAACAATTCGTACAGTTCATTCAGACACAGTAACTGTTGAAGGACTTTCTATGATGGTTCTTTATGATCAAAAAGAAGCAGAATACACACCTGTGCCGACAAGTATTGAAATAAAGCCTGATGTGTTTGCTATTAATCCCGGTGAAACAAAAGGTGTTAGTGCTTATGTGAAGGATCAAAACGGTCGTGTTATGTTAGGGGAAGACTTAACATGGACTTCTTCAAATGAAGCAGTTGCAACAGTCAGTAATGGTCGAGTTGATGGTGTAGCAGAAGGAACTGCTATTATTACCGTAAAAGCGGGAGAAATTCAAGCAACAATTGAAGTTACGGTTGAAACACTTGTACCAGATACAATTTCAATTGTTGGGAATGACTCAGTGTTTGCAACATATTCAACACAACTATCAGCTCAGGTGAAGGATCAATTTAATCAAGATTTATTAGATTCAAAAGTAACATGGTCATCCTCTGACAAAACGATTGCAACGGTTGACAATAGCGGAAAGGTGACAGGAATCAAACCCGGTAATGTTGTTATTACAGTTACTTCTGGAGCTGCACAAGCAACTTTTGATATAAAGGTGCAGGAGAATGTTAAACGCTATGTGCGTATTAAGTATGTGAGACCTGACGGAGACTTCACTGGTGACTTTGGTGCTTGGAACTTGTGGGTTTGGAATACAGGTGTGAAAAACGACCAAATTGACTTTGAAACAATTGAAGGTGATACAGCTATAGCAAATGTTGAAATTGCCCCTGAAACAGAGTCGATTGGATTCTTAGTGAGAAAAGGAACGGATTGGAACACAGCTAAGGTTTCACCTGATAGTGATGACCACAACGTGACGATTAATCGTGATGATATAATAACAAAGGTAACCGTTGTGACAGGTGTTGCGGGTCAAACAGTTGTACCAACTGTGAAAGGTCCTGATTTACAAGATGGAAATGTTACGTTCTATTATAGAGATGAAGAACTTTTCCAAAATGATGAAATGCATACGATTGATGATGTGAAGGTAAAAGTTAATGGTCAAGAATATCGAATGGAATATAGTGGACAAAATGAGTTTTTTACTTATAAATTAGAGAATTTAGAGGAAGGTTCACATGAATATTCCTTTTTAGTGACTAAAGACGGTGAAACCAAAGAAGTAACTGATCCAAAGAATACGAAAAATGGCAAATCAACCATTACTTATACTCTTCCAGACTTAAACATTGAAACGAAGGTTTCACCTTCTGAAATCACATATGATGAAAATACTGTTTTAAAAGTAAATGTTACATCTGAGGATCAAGTTAGCATAAAAGAAATTACGGCTGATTTGTCAGCATTAGGTGGAAAGAGCAAGGTTGAAATTGATCCAACAGTAGGTGCTGTTTCAATAGGTGCTAACGAATCGGTGACAGCTGGAGATAAGGAAATTGTTATCAGTGTTGTTGATGAGTTCGGAAATACTCACAAAAAATCAGTAATAGTAATGATCAAGCCAGAACAAGTTGTAGGCGATAAGCTAGACTTTGATTGGGATGAGGCACGAATTTATTTTATGTTAACAGACCGTTTTAAAGATGGTGATTCATCTAATAACGGCGGAGTAGAGTATGATCCAACACACTCAGAGGCATATCATGGTGGTGACTTCCAAGGGATCATTGACAAGCTAGACTATATTGAAGACCTTGGTATTAATACAATCTGGATTACACCAATTGTTGATAATATTGACTTCAATAAAGGCTTAGATTTCAACACAACAGAAGGGCTTGAAGCAAAACAGTATGGTTACCACGGATACTGGGCAAAGGATTTTACAACGTTAGATGAGCATTTAGGTGATATGAAAACTTTCCAAAAACTCATCGAAAAAGCACATGATCGTGGAATAAAAATTATGCTAGATGTGGTTGTAAACCATGCAGGATATGGTATGGATGGGGAAGTATGGGAAACTTGGAAAGTAGATTCTGAGAATCTGCCAACTGAAGAAGAGTTGGCTGAGTTTGGCGGTATGCTTCGAACAGTTGATGAGGACCCAACAGTACGTGGTGAACTAGATCATTTACCAGATTTTAAAACAGAAGATCCTGCAGTGCGCCAACAAATCATAGACTGGCAAACAGCTTGGCTTGAAAAAGCGAAAACGAAACGAGGAGATACAATTGACTTCTTCCGCATTGATACAGTAAAACATGTAGAGGATGCAACATGGCAAGCATTGAAAAATGATCTAACTTCTCTTGATCCTGAATTTAAAATGATTGGAGAATATTGGGGAGCAAGCATCACTAATGATGGCGGATACTTAGGAACTGGTCAAATGGATTCACTATTAGATTTTGATTTTAAAGAAAAAGCAAAATCTTTTGTAGATGGTTCCATTGATAGTGTTGAAACATATTTACAAGACAGAAATAGTCAACTTTCAAACACAGCAACACTTGGGCAATTTTTAAGCAGTCATGACCAGAATGGTTTCTTAACGGAGTACGTGAATGGAGATGTTGGGAAGCTGAAGGTTGCTTCTGCTCTACAAATTACATCGAAAGGTCAACCTGTTATTTACTATGGTGAAGAACTGGGGCGATCTGGGAAATCGGATTGGGAAAAAGATACCGATGGAAATGTAGTGGCATTTGGTCAAAATAGAGGTGATATGCCATGGGATCTCTATGAAGATAAAGACCCAGAAGCAATGGCTCTACATGAACATTACTCAAAACTTCTAAATATTCGTAAAGATTTTTCAAAAGTCTTCTCAAAGGGTACGAGAGAAAAAGTTGCAGGTGGAGACTCTGATAAATACATTGTTTTCTCAAGAGAATATGCTGATGAACAATTATTAGTTGGCCTTAATACAACATCAGAAAAGAAACAAGCGACTTTTAAAGTGGACTTTGCTCCAAAAACAAAGTTAACAGATCTTTACAGTGGTAAAAAATACAAAGTTACTAAAAACCAAGAAATAACGATAGAATTGCCTTCAAAAGATCAAGGTGGAACAGCTATTTTGGCAGAATTTACTCCAGGTAAATCAAATAAAAAACAAAAAGATCATAAGAAGAATAACTAAATTGTTTAAATGTAAAAGCTAAGAATAGTAAAATGTAGATTGAAACTAAAGGAAAAGTCTGATGAAATTTTCATCAGACTTTTTTTCAATAAAGAAGAGATCCTACACTTGGTAGGTATTTTCTAGCTGAATATAGAGAAAAAAGAATCTTATAAAGACTCCCTTTTTTAGAATATTTAAGCTTTTTTACGTACTGTTTTTGTTTTCTTTTCAGCTGTAGCAGCATTGGTTGGTGCAGTAGGTGTAGTAGTAAGATTCTCTCCAGCAGCTTTTGCTTGCTTCGCGGGTTTTGGTTTTGGTTGTGGTTTCTTTGTTTTTTCAATACTAGCCTGAAGGGCGCTCATTAAGTCAACTACATTTTGTCTAGGAGCTGCTTCTGCAGGAGTTTTTCCTTCGTTTTGATTTACCTTACGTTCAATTAGTTCTTGAAGTGCTAAACGGTAATCATCTTTGTATTTTTCTGGTTCAAATGTTGTTGTTAGTTGATCAATCAGCATGATGGCAGTTTCAAGTTCTTTTTCGCCAACTTCAACTTGCTCGGGAACACTCGGTACTTCTTTAACATTTCTTACTTCATCAGGATAGTGAACAGTTTCCATAACAATGCAATTTTCATAAACTCGAACCATTGCTAATTGCTGTTTTGAACGAATTGTAATTTCAGCAATTCCAATTTTTCCGGACTTTGTTAATGCTTCACGAAGGAGACCGTATGCTTTTCCACCGTTTTCTCCAGGACCAATAAAGTAAGAGCGATTAAAATAAATAGGATCTATGTCATTGATACTAACAAAATCAATAATCTCAACTGTTTTATCTTCATGCTCATCTTTCAATTCTTTTAATTCTTCCTCAGTTAGAACAACATATTTTCCCTTAACATATTCATATCCCTTTACAATCTCATCTGGAGTAACTTCTTCATCACAATTTGGACATGTTTTTTCATATTGAATTGGAGAGTGACATTTTTTATGAAGAGTTCTAAGTTTAATATCCTTGTCTTCAGTAGCTGCATAAAGCTTTATAGGAATATTAACGAGCCCGAAGCTTATTGAACCTTTCCACATTGTGTGCATCTACGATCCCTGCCTTCGTCAAAATGTTTATTTAGTACTTAGCTTCAGTTTTATACAGTGTTTTCATAAGTAGAAATAGCTACCAATTAAAAAAAGAGCAGAAAAGTCCTGCTCAAAGTTAAAATGTCCCCATTTGCTGAAGCACAATAATAACTACTCCGAGAATCCAAACATAAACAGCAAATAATTTTAACGACTTGTTCTTTACAAATGAAATCATAAACTTTACCGCAATATAGCCAAAGATAGCAGAAGCAAGTGTTGCGATAAACATGGATGTTAAGCTTATTTGTGGGACATTTCCAGATACCATATCCTTTAATTGGAAAATAACTCCTCCACAAATGGCTGGAATAGACAGTAGGAAGGAAAAGTAAGCCGCTGCTTCTTTGTCCATTTTTCGCATTAGCGCTCCAACTATGGTCATTCCAGACCGAGATATGGCTGGAAAAATCGCAAATGCTTGAAAGCTTCCAATAAAAAAAGAATCAAAAAGAGAAATGTCTTCTACTTTTTTTGCTCCATTTTTAATGGAATCGGCAAACCATAAGAAAGCACCAGTTACCAGAAATTCCCATCCGATTGTAACGCCTGATTTTGAAATGCTATCAAAATAGTCACTGAACAAGACACCAGCAATAACAGCAGGGATTGTTCCAATAACTAGAAGAGCAGTAATACGGCTAAAAGGGTTTTTAATTAGTTTTAGTAAAATATCTTTATAAAAAACAACTAACGCGATAAGTGTACCAAGATGGAGCATGGTGTCTAAATACAACCCCGCTTCTTCTAGTCCAAAGAAATTGCGACCTAAATATAAATGCCCCGTACTACTAATTGGAATAAATTCAGTTAAACCTTGGATAATTCCTAAGATGATTGCCTGAAGCCAATCCATTTTCATACCCCCCCATTAAAACAATGCTTGTCTGTATACATGAATATGTGTAATATATAAGCTTGTAGAACAACTTATTGGAAAATAGGTGATATAGTGGAAGAATTAATTCTTTCTATGCTTGAACAGTTTAAAGAACTTTCTTATTTTGGAATTATGCTGGCATTAACATTTGAATTTGTACCAGCGGAGTTAGTACTACCTCTTGCTGGTTATTGGGTTTATGAAGGTGATATGACATTATGGGGGACTGTTCTTGCAGGTACAATAGGTGGAACGTTCGGTCCATTGACTCTTTATGCAGTTGGAAGATATGGTGGAAGACCATTTATCCTTAAGTTTGGAAAATACTTTTTCATTAATGAAGAAAAGCTTGCTAAAGCAGATGAATTTTTTGAGAGAAATGGTGCAATGGTTGCTTTTACAGCAAGATTTCTACCTGGAGTGAGAACGTTGATCTCCATTCCATGTGGTATGGCAAAGATGAATGTTTGGATTTTCTCTATCTATACGTTTGTTGCAATGCTGCCGATTACTTTTATTTATGTTTATCTTGGATTAAAGCTAGGCGAAAATTGGAAGAACGTAGGTGAGCTTGCAAACCAATATATCCTTCCTGCCGGTATAGCAGTTCTCGTTATATTTGTTGCTTATAAACTAATTACTCGTAAAAGAAAGAAAACTTATAGTGCAGAACATAAAACAACATCAAAAAAAAATTAAAATAGGTTGACTTTAAAATCCAACTGCTTTTTTTGCATGATTGGAATTCGTCTCAGAAAGACCTTTGCCGCCATTGGCAAGGGTCTTTTTTATTAACAAGGGTAAATAATATTAGGTAATTGAATAAAAGCCTGTTGTGGGTACGTCAAAAATAATTGTTCAATATGTCAAATGTGTAACAAATTATAGGTCTAAAATCCCTAAAATGAAAAAAAACGATAAAATTTAATTTCTACACCCTTAAGATGAAATAAGGGTTCGAAACTATGTATTGAAACGAAAAAAAGCTAAGGAGGATTAGGTGAAACCGCATTGCATCAAATGAAACATGTGTGTAATTTATTGGAAATTAGCGATTTCTCTCAAAAAAGTGTATATGATCTGCTAAAATGTATTTTATACTATAATTTAATATCAATAGGTCTAAAGTAATTTATTTTGTAACAATTGACTTTCTTTTGTAGAAATTTAGAAAGATAGTTTCATATATCTTCCTTTGCGGTCCCTCTGTAATTTAGCTATTATAGACAAAGTAATATAGGGGAAACAGAGGTGAACCGCCATGCTTAGCCTTTTGTTTAGACTAGGTAAGAAGAAGCGAACATTAGAAGAAACGGTTCTCCTAATTCAAAAGGGAGACCTTCAATTACAAAATGAATTAATTGAACAATATAAGCCATTTGTTGCTAAAACAGTATCATCCGTTTGTAAAAGATATATTAGTGAAAATGATGATGAATTTAGTATAGGTTTGATTGCGTTTAATGATGCTATTGAAAAATATTCTACAGATAAAGGAAGCTCTCTGTTAGCATTTGCAGAATTAGTTATTAAAAGAAAAGTGATTGATTACATTCGGAAGGAAGCGCGTAATCCTTACACAGTTAACTTAGATTTGCAGGAGCATGAAGAAGGAGAATATTCTCAAAGTAAAATAGAATCAGATTTATCAATTGATGAGTACACGAAGGCAATTGAGCAAGAGCATCGTAAAGAAGAGATCATATTTTTCCAACACTGTTTAAACGATTTTAATTTAACCTTTGCTGAAATTTTAGATCAATCACCAAAGCATTTTGATGCACGTCAAAATGCCATCATGGTTGCAAAGGAAGTCGTAAAGGATGATGACCTACGACATCACCTTTTTACTAAAAAACAGCTTCCGGTTAAGCAACTAGAAGCCAAAGTAGCAGTAAGCCGAAAAACAATTGAGAGAAACAGAAAATACATCATTGCAATGGCCATCATCCTTTCAGGGAATTTCGTCTATTTAAAAGATTATATTAAAGGGGTGCTAGATTCATGAAAAAGGGAGTCGTCGTAGAATATAGTGATGACTTTGTTACGTTGCTCACCCCGGATGGGCAATTTTTAAAAGCTAAGAATAATGAAGGTGTCTATGAATTAGGTGAAGAAATATCTTTTTTTCCTGTAGCGGATAAACGTGAAGAAGTTATCAGAAAGAGAAAAAGAAATCACATCTTCAGCTATTTTAGTACTCGTATGGCTAAGGCAGGGGCTATATCAGCAATTGCTATCATATTTTTTATGATCAGTTTTCTTCCATTTTTTCAAAATGATCAGGTATATGCCTATATGTCTATTGATATAAACCCTAGTTTTGAAGTTGGTGTTGATGATCAACTAAATGTGATTTCTTTAGAACCACTAAATGATGAGGCTAACAAGCTAATGGAAAAGGTTTCGGATTGGGAGAATAAACCTTTTAATGAGATTGTTGATCGGATCGTTGGTGAATGTAAATTAGAAGGGTACGTTTATCCTGGTAAGGAAATTGTTATAACCACAGTGGTAAATGAAGAAGATAAAAAGGCGCAAAATGAGCTTCAAGAGGATATTAGTAAAATTCGTTCTTCTTATGAAGAAGACCAGATGATTGTTAAAACAATTGAAGCTGATCAGGAAACTAGAGAAAAAGCTCAAAAACAAGGGGTTTCGACTGGTAAATATATTGAATTAACTGAAAAAGAGGTAAAACCAGTTAAGGAGAAAGAGACAACACCAGTAGAACAAAACAATACTCCTTCAATTCAAGAAAAAGAAGATACAACAACTACTGATCCAGTAAAACAGGAAACTTCAACAACAGTTGAAGAAAATCAACAAACAAAAAATGAGCTAAATTCAAAAGCA
Source organism: Metabacillus litoralis (assembly GCF_003667825.1). Taxonomy (NCBI): domain Bacteria; kingdom Bacillati; phylum Bacillota; class Bacilli; order Caryophanales; family Bacillaceae; genus Metabacillus; species Metabacillus litoralis. The sequence goes on from NZ_CP033043.1 coordinate 510,771, forward strand.
AAAGAAGAGTTAAATGAAGTGAAAAATGAGCTAAGAGGGCAGGAAAACGAACAAAAGCAAAATAAAGGCAATCAAGTAAATAACAATAATCGTGATAAACAAAAACAGAAAAACAACAATCGACATAACCAAGATGACGATGATCGTGATAATCGAAAAGACAGAAAAAATAGAAATCATGATAATGATGATGATGATGATCGGAATAAAAGATGGAGTTCGAATAAAGATAGAGATCGAGATGATCGTGAAGAAAGAAAAAGAAACAACAACCGCGATGATGATTAGAGAGGCTGATCCAAATGGACCAGCCTCTTTGCCATATTATTCAGTTCTTTGTCCGTTTAGTTGTGATTGTGCTTGTGCAACTAAACGTTTAGTAATTTCGCCACCAACAGATCCGTTTGCACGGGAAACTGTATCTGAACCTAGGTTTACACCAAATTCATTTGCAATTTCATATTTAATTTGATCCAGAGCTTGCTCAATCCCTGGTACAAGTAACTTATTGCTGCTTCTAGCCATTTGGAACACTCCTTTAGATGATTGTTCTTTAGCTGATAAAGTAATCGATTTTTCAGCCTTACTCATAAGGTATCATTCATTGTTAGTTTCTATACTGGAAAAGTTTAGACTAACTCGATAACTACTTTATAGGTATATTGTTTAATGAAATTAATATACATGACCTTCATGATTAATTGAGCTTTCATTCAAATATACTTGTGCTCTTGTTTGCAAATGAGAAGCTATTACTGCTAAAACAGTTGTGACAAGAATTCGTTCGATCGTTTTCCACTGACTTTCAGTAAGTTCACTAAATTTCTTTGGTATTGCATTTACTTCTTCTACTATTTGTTGCTCCAGTGTTTGACCTCTAAATGGGAGTTTTTCTAGTTTCTCAAGAATTGTTCCGTACATTTCATAAAACATAATCGGACTGATTAAATCATCGCTTCGATCTGAAAGGGTGTTAAAAACTTCTGTAAGGACCTTTCGTATTTTTTCGAAATCAAATACATATTTTAAATCTTTTACAATCAATAGCATAGCTGCTTGGTCAATTGAATATTTTTTACCAAGTTCAGGAGGCCCGATTAATTCTTTTACATCTCTTTTAATCCAGTTTTGAATGGAAGTTGATTTTAAAGATGTTAATTCACATAAGTTTGCTAGGGACACAATTTCATTTGTAGACAAGCCAAACTCCTGTAAATTTCGTCGTTTACTAGCTTTTATTAAAAAAGCGGGAATATTTATGTCACTAGGTGAAGTAAAGTTTATTGCTTTTTCTATAATAAGTAAAGGAGGTTGTTTGGACTCGCCTTTAAGTGAATATAATAATGCTGTCATTTCTTTTCGTGTTAATTGTATAGTCATTTTGACACCTCTTTTTAGTGGTCTCATCGGAAAGTATAATTTGATTTCATTAAGGAAACCTTTGGACATACCTCGATGTTAAGTATGTAACAAATTAGTGAACAATTTGTAAAGTGTAAATAAGTTTCTTGCTTTTACACATAAAAGTTTCTATAATTTTATTATAGTATAAGTTCATGTGAACTTGAAATTATTTGGAGGTATTTATGGCTAAAAGAATTTTTCTATTTCTTTTATCAAATATTCTAGTCATTACAACGATTGGAATTGTTTTATCACTCTTTAACGTTTCTCCCTATCAAAATGTAAATGGTAATTTGGATTTGGTTAGTCTTTTAATTTTTAGTGCTGTGGTAGGTTTTACAGGTTCATTCGTATCTCTTGCAATTTCTAGATGGATGGCTAAAATGATGATGGGTGTCAAAGTAATTAATCCTGATGGCCAACTATCACCTTATGAAAGAGATCTTGTTGAAAGAGTGTATCGATTGTCTCGAGCTGCTGGTTTAACAAAGATGCCTCAAGTTGGTATTTATCAATCACCTGAAGTAAATGCTTTTGCGACTGGACCTTCAAAGCGACGTTCTTTGGTAGCTGTATCAACGGGACTTCTCCAGGAAATGGATGATGATGCAATTGAAGGTGTATTAGCACATGAGGTGGCACACATCGCCAACGGTGATATGGTTACAATGACGTTACTACAAGGAATTGTCAATACGTTCGTTGTATTCTTTGCACGTATTGCTGCATGGGTAGCCTCTCGTTTTGTCCGAGAAGACTTGGCACCGATTGTTCATTTTATTGCAGTGATCATTTTCCAGATTGTCTTCTCCATTTTGGGAAGCCTAGTTGTGTTCGCATTCTCAAGATATCGTGAATATCATGCTGACCGTGGTGGAGCTGACTTAGCGGGCAAGGATAAAATGATACACGCGTTAAGATCTTTAAAACATTATACTCAACGAGTTAGAGACGACCAAGCATCTTTATCAACTTTAAAAATAAATAGTAAAAAAGGGATGTCCTTATTCTCTACACATCCTGATCTTGATGATCGTATAAGTCGATTAGAAGCTAAATAAATGAAAAAAAGAATGACAATGGAAAGCACCATTGTCATTCTTTTTTTACTATCTGAATGTAGTTGTTTTTATGGATAAATATATGAAAAACAAATGCTTTGTCATTAGTGCTTCAAGATAAGCCGAGATTTTCTAATAAAGCACTTTTCATTTTATCTTTTTTTCTTTATGATTATAGGACTTAGTTTTTTATATAGGAAATTGTTTTTGCAGGATAGGAATGAATAATGAATGAATAAATTAAAATTTCGAATACAGTCTTTAACCCCGGTACAATTAATTGTTTCATATTACTTTTTAGCTGTTACAGTTTCTGTACTTTTATTAAGTTTGCCTGTGGCGCATAAGCCTGGTGTGGAGTTTGCTTTTATCGACCGGCTTTTTACTGCTGTTAGTGCAGTTAGTGTAACAGGATTAACTGTAATGTCTACAGCAGATACATTTAGTGTACCTGGTATTTTTATATTAGCCTTTGTTTTACAATTTGGCGGGATAGGCATTATGACACTAGGTACATTTGTATGGCTTATTGTGGGTAAGAAAATAGGGTTAAAAGAACGCCAGCTAATCATGACTGACCAAAATCAAAGCAACTTATCTGGTATCGTAAATTTAATTCGTCAAATTATTGTACTCATTCTTATTATTGAGTTAATTGGAGCATTAATTTTAGGAACTTATTTCTTAAAATACTATCCAACATGGCAGGAAGCATATCTGCATGGATTTTTTACTTCAATTAGTGCAACAACCAATGGTGGCTTTGACATTACTGGTCAATCTTTAATTCCTTATGCTGATGATTATTTTATTCAGTTTATTGTGATGATTTTAATTATTTTAGGTGCTATTGGTTTTCCGGTATTAATTGAAGTGAAAGATTTCCTTTTTAATAAAAGTCAACGATTCCGTTTTACGTTGTTTACCAAAATAACTTCCATAACCTTTTTTGCCTTAATTTTAGTGGGAACAATTACAATTGCTGCTCTTGAGTATTCTTATTTTTTTAAAGGAAAAGAATGGCATGAAACGTTTTTTTACTCTCTATTTCAATCAACAGCAACCAGAAGTGGTGGTTTAGCAACAATGGACGTTAGTATGTTTACAGATACAACCATTTTAGTTATGTGTGCGTTAATGTTTATTGGTGCATCTCCAAGCTCAGTTGGAGGCGGAATTCGAACGACAACATTTGCTTTAAATCTTTTATTTCTGTTTCATTTTGCTAGAGGAAATAAGTCAATTAAGATTTTTAAAAGGGAGCTTTATGAGGAAGATTTAATGAAGTCAGTCGTAGTGACAATGATGGCATTTCTAATATGTTTTTTTGCCCTCGTTATATTAGCGATTACAGAGCAGTTTGAATTTATAGAAATATTATTTGAAGTTTGTTCAGCATTTGGAACAACAGGGCTATCGATGGGAATTACACCTGAATTAAGCTCAATTGGTAAAATTGTTATTATGATCTTAATGTTTATCGGAAGAATAGGTATACTTACGTTTTTGTATCTTTTAGGAACAAAGGAAAGAAAAGCAAATTATCATTATCCAAAAGAGCGAGTAATCATCGGATAAATTGCGAAGGATTGATGCATTGGGCATCAATCCTTTTTGAGTTCCCTTTATTGCTAATCATTGTTATAGCTTACATCTTTATCAGGATGTGTAAAAGGAACTCCTTGAGGTCTTTTTTTAGCTTCAATTAAATCTCTATTCTCAGAAGTGTTCCAACCAATGTCGTTTGTCGGATGAACCCATTGATCACCAGACATAATCGCTGGATCAATATCGTCACTCCAATGGTTTAAAGGTGATTGTGTTGAGTTATAAAAGCTATCTCCAATTGTAACGCCATACTCGTTAATAAAAGGTTTTTTCATTTTTATCCCAGTTCCTTTCCAAGAAGGAGCATTTATCTGATGTGGTAGTGTTTCGTTTATAGTGAAGTTTTCATCTTTTTGCTTTTTCAAATATCGTCACCCCTTATCATTGTTTTTGTAATATGTTGCCCGAAAAGATAGAAGGAATTGTCTTTAAGCGCATTTTCCGTTTTCTACCTATGATAGAAATGAGAAGTTCAGGTAAAAGTAAACAAGTAACATCCTAACAAGGCTTAGTTAAAAGTTTAAAATATGAGGTGATTTGTTGTGAAAAGAAAAGCGTTTAGAAATCAAGCTACAAAACATAATTTTACCCCTACAGAAAGCCTACCTGATACTGAATTTGCAGAAATTAACGATGATCAGGATCCGATGAAGGGTGCCAACCGTAACTCTAAACAAGGAAAGCAAGGGAAGTAAAGATGACAAAAAAGAAAAATATGAAAAGTAAAGATATGCAAAATCATAAAAAACCAATGGATACTGACATATTACAAGAAGAATTTGGTCAGGAAACTGGTGACGTTAACGCATCGAAGCTTTATGAGGCAATAGCAGGAAATGAAAAAACGGAGAAAAAAGACGGTAAACAAAACAAATAAATAAAAGTGAGAGATGAAAAATCTCTCACTTTAGCTAACCTTTGTATCAAGCTCACTTGAAAGTACTGTATAAACGGTTGTCTTTGAATGAATAGCATCATAATGAACAAGTACAAAAGAGTTTTCATTTATAATCCTACCTGTCTTCAAGTAATGATCTAAATTAAATGGTAAAGTTTCTAAAACAGTATGTTTAAATAAATCCTTTTCAGAGAACTGTTTTTGAGCAAATTCTTCTCCTAGTAGGAGAGGGTTTTCTAGAACTGAGTGATAGATCTTACTTCTTTCTTGCTTTGATAATGTTTCACTCCACCAAGGCTTACGAGGTTTATAATTTTGGTTTCGTAAATAATCATACTTCATAAAACCGCTGGCAATTGTTAACTCGTTTCTCTTAATGCTTCCAAGGAAATCATATAAGTGTTTATACAAATCTTCGAGTTGATGACCAATTCTAGTCCATCCTTTTTCATCCCAATATGTCCCAAAATCCTGAAAGAAATCAAATGGGGATGGGAAAAGGTGTGTTACTAAATATTCAATGGTTTCATCCATTCGATGGTCATTCCAATATTTCTCCAAAACATCTTCAACTTGTTTAATTTTCGTAATATCTTCAAAGGAAAGAACATTATTTTTAAGAATTTCATATGGAGAATGATCCATATAAACATAGCCATGATGTTCAGCACGAAGGCGTAAACCTGTGCCTCTAAGCATCTTTAAGAAACCTAGTTGAAGCTCTTCAGGACGAAGTTCAAATACATCATTAAATGTTTTCTTAAATGAATCATAATTTTCCTCAGGCAGACCTGCAATTAAATCAAGATGCTGATCGATCTTTCCGCCTTCTTTTACCATTGTCACAGTTCTTGTTAGCTTATTAAAGTTTTGTTTTCTCATGACAAGTTCGTTTGTAGCATCATTTGTCGACTGAACACCAATTTCAAAGCGGAATAAACCTTTTGGGGCATGATCATTTAAAAATTGAATAACTTCTGGTCTCATAATGTCTGCTGTAATCTCAAACTGAAAAACAGTACCTGGTTTATGCTCATCAATAAGAAATTGAAACATTTCCATTGCATAACTACGACTGATGTTAAAGGTACGATCGACAAATTTTATCGTTTTTGCACCATTCTCCATAAGAAAACGAATATCTTCTTTCACTTTTTCACGATCAAAATAACGAACCCCTACTTCAATGGAGGACAGGCAGAACTGACAGCTAAATGGACAACCACGACTTGTTTCAATATATGTTACGCGTTTTGAAAGGTGTTTCAGATCTTCTTCAAAGCGAAATGGTGAGGGTAGTACCTTTAGGTCAACTTTGTTTCGTTGCGGTTTAATCTGCACCTTGTTTTCCTCGCGGTAAGCTATCCCACTAACATTATCAAAGTTTTGTTCCCCATTTAATTCATCCAGCAGCTGTTTGAACGATTGCTCTCCTTCACCTATGATAATGAAATCAACCTCTGGAATTTTATCCATCCACTCTCTAGTATCGTAAGTAACTTCAGGGCCACCTAAAACAATAATCAAAGAAGGGTTGATTTTCTTCAGCATTTTAATCACTTTTATTGTTTCTTCAATATTCCATATATAACAGCTAAAACCAATAACTTCAGGCTTCTTAGCGTGTAAATCTGTTACGATATTCATGGCAGGATCTTTTATTGTGTATTCTGCCAGTTCAACTTCGTATTCAGGTTGTGCATAGGCTTTTAAGTAACGGATTGATAAGCTTGTATGAATATACTTAGCATTAAGCGTCGATAAAACAGTTTTCATTTTATTTATACACCACTTCAATTATTTTATTTATATAAGCTTGTTGTGCTTTTAAACAGTAAAACCACAGAATGGTTCGTTCCACAATTACATATTGTATCATAAATTTTTTTAAAAACGTATATGTGTCATGTGGGCATGTATCCATAGTATGGAAAAGTTTTTTTGAAAACAAACCTAAAAAAGAACAAGCATAATACTTGTTCTTTAGGAAGTGTCTATTTATTAAGTGAAAAGCTCTTTAAGTAATAATGAATTCCTGAAGGTTTTATCTCTATAAAGGGACTTGTTAATTCTTTTACAACCTTAGTTGATAAAATTGCTGTTAAAAGTATAGATAATGTTGTTAGAAGCACTATACTTTGAAAATCTCCCATCCAATCTACTACATGTGTGTTTCTCATATATTGAATGATAAAGCCATGTAACAGATAAACATAAAATGTTCTAGTGCCCCATTCCGTGAAAAAGGTCTGTTTTGTAGGAATCAATGCTAAAAAGCTAAGAGAAGTTACAAGCGTTAAACTGTAAAATCCTAACCGAATAAATGCACTACCTACTGTTAGATCACCGAATTGTGCATATGACTTTGAACCAAATAACCATTCATAATCAAAATCAGCAAAGAAATACGTAATAAAGGTCATAGATAATAAGGAGAATGCGACTCCTCTAACATGCACCCTTGTTATATAGTCAAAATGCTCTTTTCTTAGGTAAAAGCCTAATAAGAATAAGGGAAAGAACACGAATGTTCTAGATAGACTTAAGTAATTACTTATATCTTCTAAATACCCAACTGAAAGCCCGATAATAAAGGCAATCGCAAGCGACCATTTAGCGGAAAGCCTTGTTGCACCAAATAAAAAAAGATTCCAGAAAAACAAACTAACTAAAAACCATAAAGACCAGTGAGGATCTAGTGGATCAAGAACATTTGCATTTTGTTTCTCAACAAAAAAATAATATACCGAATAGATTCCTTGGAAAATAAGATAAGGAAGTATTAGTTTTTTAGCGATTTTGCTTACATATCCTTTTTTCTTGAACCCTTTTGCGAAATATCCTGAGATAAGGATAAAGGCCGGCATATGGAAGGTATAGACAAATTTATATATAGTCATCATGATTGGACTTTCATCTATAAATGGCCGGATAACATGACCAAAAACAACTAAAAAAATTAATAAAAATTTTGCATTATCAAAATAGCTAACACGATTTTTCATGCGCTCACCTTTCCTTCAGAAGTTTAAATCGTTAAACTATCCTTCTCTTCCCAAATTTGAGGTACGCTTAAACGGTACCTTTGTATCATTTTTCAAAAAAGTCCCTACTGTAAGATTGCAGATAGACTCATTTTAGACAAATATACATAGTTTCTTACATACTTGTTTGAAAAGCTTTGTAGATGAAAAAACCTTACTAAAGTATGTTTCGATAAAGCTGCTCCTTTTTTAGGGGACGTAATAAAGCTGTCATCTTTTTGTAAGATAGATGACAGCCTTTTCCTTTAAACCGAATAGTGTTGTCGAAATACTTTACTATATTACAACCTTCACAGTAAAAAAGAAACATTTTCTATCATTTTGTAGATAGGTGAAGGACAATGCCATAACTTGTAGAATACATGATAGTAGAAAGTTCGTGATTAGGGGTGAAAAGATTGAAGCAAACGATGGAGGATCGCGAAATCGTTGCCTTAAAAGCACAATTGGCTCAAGTAGAAAAAGAGAATGAAATGCTTAAATTTAAATTGCTGCAGCATGAAAATATATTAGAGGGTGCACTAGATGCTGTTGCAATTTTTGATGAAAATATGAGATTTATAGATGTAAACTCCGCCGCATGTCATATGTTTCAATTGCAGAAAAAAGAGTTATGTAAACGAAATCTCTATGACTTTTTATCTCTTATTCCAAGCAATCAAATAAGGCAAGTCATTGATGATATTTATCATGATGATCCAGTTAGGAAGGAATTAATTGTAAAATTAGATAATGGGCAGGTTAAATTTTTAGAAATCTCCTTACGGAAAAAAGCAATAAACGGTTATGACCTTGCTATGATAAAAGATGTTTCATTTAAAAAAATGCTTGAACGTGAGCGTACAATTAATGAACAGCTTTTTAAAGATCTATTTCATCGTGCAGTGGATGGAATAGTTATTTTTGATCAAAACGGTGATTTTATAGATGCGAATGGTTCTTTTTGCGCAAGCTTTGAAATAACGAAAATGCAGTTGAACTCTTTTGGACTAGAGGATTTTATTGATAAACATGAGAAATATAGACTTGATAACCTGTGGAAGATGTTAAAAGAAAATGGAAGCGCAAAAGGCGAGCTTCCTGTTATCTTGAAAAATGGTAGTAAGAAAATATTCGAGTTTACAACAACTTCAAACATTATTGATGGCTTTTACATGGCCATTATGAGGGATATTACAGAAAAAAGGTCAATGGAAATACAGCTATATAAAAGTGAAGAACGTTTTCGAGAGGTTTTTGAAAATGCGATAGATGCCATTATGATTTGGGATAAACATGGTCAAATTATGAAGGTGAATCAGGCTGCAAGTCGTACATTTGAGCTAAATGAAACAGAGCTTGTTCGTCGTAACATATTGGATTTTGTTGATCAAACCTCTCCAAGTTTTCTTAAAGTGAAAAACGAATACTTTAATACAGGGGCAATAAGGGAAGAATTACTTTTCCATATGCCCAATGGACAAAACAAAGAGCTTGAGTTTACCTCTAAAATGGACATACTGGATGGTCATCATTTAACAATTTTTCGGAACGTTAGTGAACGAAAACGGATGGAAAAAATATTAAGGGAAAGTGAACATAAATTTCGTAGTATTTTTGATGGTGCAATGGATGGAATTATTTTATTTAACCATTCTTTTGAAATCATTGAAGCCAATGAAACAGCTAAAAAAATCTTGAATTTAAAATCGGAAGATATCAAATCATCAAGAATATGTGATATTTTATTTTCACACGCTCATGCAGACCCTGAGTACAAAACACTAGAGTCATATGAAGAGAACATACAAGAAATCATGTATACGAATGAAAATGGAGAAGAAATGATTTTAGAAATTGCTCTTAAGAATCATATTAATGAAAATATGAATCTAGCTGTTTTTCGGGATGTAACAGAGAAAAGAGAGTTAGAAGAACAACTTAGAAAATCAGATACATTAAATGTAGTTGGAGAACTAGCAGCAGGTATTGCCCATGAAATTCGCAACCCAATGACTGCATTAAAAGGATTTATTCAGCTGCTAGAGGGAAGTGTTAAAGAGGACTTTTCTATGTACTTTAATGTTATTACATCTGAGCTAAGTAGGATAGAATCCATCATTACTGAATTTTTAATTTTAGCAAGACCTCAAGCTATTCAGTATTCTAATAAAGATATTGGAACAATTGTAAAAGAAACAATGGAATTACTAAATGCACAGGCCATTTTAGTAAATGTCCAGATGCAACTAAATATTGAAGAAAACTTGCCATTATTATTCTGTGAACCAAATCAACTAAAGCAAGTGTTTATAAATGTGTTAAAGAATGCGATTGAAGTAATGCCTGATGGAGGACAAATTGATGTTACAGTAAAACGGAAAAATGAAGATCAGCTTTTAATTTCCATAAGAGATAGGGGCTCAGGTATTTCGCAGGATAAAATAAAAAGACTCGGTCAACCATTTTACACAACGAAGGAACGTGGAACAGGGCTTGGTTTAATGGTAAGCTATAAAATAATTGAGGAACATCAAGGTCAAGTTGAGGTTGAAAGTGAAGAAGGGAAAGGGACAACATTTCATATTACCCTTCCAATTACACAATAAAAAAATAGTAAAGAGGATATACACAAATGTTTTATACTTATTATGACTCCCCAATCGGGAGACTTACAATTGTATCGACACTTGGAGAAATTACTCATTTATTTTTAACTATAGAACAATTTAATAAATTTCAAGGTGCAAACAAGCTTGTGGAAGATGGGCAACATCATATCCTTCGTGAAGCAGTAAAACAGCTTCATGAATATTTTTATGGAGGAAGAACAAACTTTGACCTACCATTTGAGATAAAAGGCACTGACTTTCAAAAAAAGATTTGGACTGAGTTACGTCAAATTCCGATTGGACAGGTTTGTAGTTACCAAGACATTGCCGTCAAAATTGGTAACAAGAACGCTGTACGTGCTATTGGGCAAGCAAATAAAGCAAATAAATTGCCAATATTTATCCCATGTCATCGTGTTATAGGGAAGAATCAAAGGCTGACCGGTTATGCTGGAGATAAAAATGAGTTAAAGGCTAAGCTTTTAACTCATGAGAATATTGCATTTAAACACTAACATGGTTATCAAGGGAACAACTAACTACTTGTCACATTTTTTCCTTTGCAACATATTATTTGAGTAAGAGAAAAAAGTTGCGTAAGGTAAAGAAAGGGGCAAGTTATATGTGGAATCAAAGCAAACGTCCAAAAAAAGTTCTCTTTTACACTTCTATACTATCAAAACTTCATATTATTTCAGAAAAGGAAAAAAATATCTTAATTGAAAAACAAAAAGGACCAAAGCTCTAGTGTTAAACTAGGCTTTGGTCCTTTTTGTATATAGATGGATTTAATTAGAAATATTAATTGGAGAATAATTTTTTGATCTCTTCCGTATATTCTCCAGTTATTATTCCTTTTTCCGTTATGATACCTGCGATCAAAATATTAGGAGTAACATCAAAAGCAGGGTTAAACACTTTCACATCTTTTGGGGCAACTTGAATGCCGTTAATCTGAGTAACCTCTTCTGGATTGCGTTCCTCAATCGGTATTTGATCTCCGTCAGTAATAGAGGGATCAAATGTAGATAGAGGTGCAGCAACATAAAAAGGAATGTTAAATGATTTTGCTAAAAGTGCTAAATTAAATGTTCCAATTTTATTTGCTGTATCACCGTTTGCAGCAATACGGTCTGCTCCAACAATAATTGCAGTAATGTCCTTGGACTTTATCGTATGTGCTGCCATATTATCAGTTATAAGTGTAACATCAACACCTGCTTGCATAAGCTCCCAAGTAGTTAGACGTGCTCCTTGTAAGACAGGCCTTGTTTCACATGCGTAAACACTTAAGTTAATATTTTTCTCTTTGGCTAAGTAAAAAGGAGCAAGTGCTGTACCATACTTTGCAGTTGCTATAGATCCTGCATTACAAATCGTCATAATTCTGTCTCCATCTTTGAAAACGCTCAATGCATGTTCACCAATTAATTGACAAACCTGTTCATCTTCTTTTTCAATTAAGATGGCTTCTTTAAGGATTGTTGATTTTGCTTCATCTATTGTTTGAACATTTGACACACTTTTCATAAGTCGATCTAGTGCCCAAAATAAGTTTACAGCAGTTGGTCTTGAGCTTGCGAGATAATCATGACTTTTCTGTAAATTTTGATGAAACTCCTCAAATGATTTTGATTGATCCTGCAAAGCTGCTAGAGCTAAACCATATGCAGCAGTTATTCCGATAGCTGGGGCACCTCGAACTTTTAAAGATTGAATAGCTTCCCACACATCTTCAATGTTTCTTAATTCAAGGTATTCCGTTACCTGTGGAATCTTTTGTTGGTTTAATAAAGAGACATAATCTTCCTTCCATATGACGGAACGAGGAATGGCAAAATTTTCGTTTAACATTTTATGAAAAAAACTCCTTTAAAAAAATGTGTTGAACCACTAGTAGAATAGATCAATGTGTTTTAGATTACTGATAAAGCTGTTTGGTTAACAAGGTCTCTAATTTGTTGCGTGTTTTTAATTGTTTTTCTATTTACAATAAGCTCTCTGCCGATTTTTAGGACAATTTGCTTTGTAGAAATTTTCTTTTCATATGGTTCAATTGTGTCAAGGTCAGCTACATGGGCTAGACCGATTGCTCGTCGGATTAATTCGCATCCTGCATATCCAGTAGCTTCTTCAAAGATCTGTTCTAAAACATAATCTAAGTAGCCGTCTAACTTCGTATATATTTCTAAACCATCATTATCCCATGATCTTGAAAATTCTCTTACAAACACATCCCAAGTTGTCTCTAAATGATGGAAAAGAATTTGTTGTTTATTCGTTTCTCGAGATAATGCATTAAAAAGTAAATTCGCAAATACTTGACCAACATCAAAGCCGATAGGACCGAAGTAAGCAAATTCAGGATCAATGATTTTTGTTTCTTGTTCATCTGCAAAAATACTTCCAGTATGCAGGTCACCGTGTAATAGTGCTTCAGCTTTTGTTAGAAAGATCTGTTTAAGTTTAGCAACCTCAACCTTTAATTCATTGTCCTGCCAAATTTGTTCTACATCATCTTGAAGTTCTGGCTCGTAATCGTTTGTTTCATGATCGAAGAAGGGATCAGTAAAAATAAGGTCTTCAGTTATTTTACAAAGATCAGGGTTGATGAATTGTTGAACCAATGATTTTTTATAATGTTGATCCATTCCATAATCAGATGTATAAAACAATGTTTTAGCAAGGAATTCTCCAACATGTTGAGATAATAGTGGTAAATCTTTTCCACTAATAAAGGCTGCTCTAGCAATTTCAAGATGTGATAGATCTTCCATGATTGTTATTGCTAATGATTCGTCTGAATAAAAAACTTTTGGTACATATTGTGGAACAAATTCCGCTTGCTTAAGAAGTGCATTTGTTTCGATTCTGGAACGATCAAGAGTTAGCGGCCAGCTTTCACCAACTACCTTCGCATATGGTAATGCTTGTTTAATAATGATGCTTTCTCCATTTTCTGGATCTTTCACCCTGAAAACTAAGTTTAAATTTCCATCGCCAATTTCATTGCATGTTAGTTGACTATTTTCAGAAAGCAGCTGTAATTTCTTTGCTAAGGCAATTGCTCCATTTTCAGTTAGTGGTTCGTAAATAGGTGATTTTTTATGTGCACACATTTATTTATCCTCCAATTTTTTGTTTTTGGAGGCTTTTCTAAAAAGAAAAGCCTCTTTCCAGATTGAAAGAGGCTTGAAGTCATTGCTTCGCACCTCTCATCTTTCAGAAAGATTTTCTTTCTGATGGAATTAGCACCGTGCCCAACTGGAAGTCCCAGGTATTATTTCATTTTAAGATGAAATATGGTCGGTTGCTGCGGCGTCATTGGGCCAAGTCCCTCTGCCAACTCTTGATAAGAGATTTTTTATTTAAAACATAAGTATATGTTTAGCATATTAAGTATTCGAAAAATTAATGCTTTTCTAGAAAAATATATCGCTTGATTAGGATATTACCAATGTTACTTTATCTTTGTCAATATATTATTGGGAATTGCCTAAATATTTGTGAAGTTTCTTATTGATAAAATTGTGGTAGGCGGTCATCAAAGATTGGGATTTGACTGCGTACCTTTTTGACAACTTCAGCGTCTATTTCGGCTGAGATCATTCCGGCTTTTTCGTTAGCTTCAGCTACTATCTCTCCCCATGGATCAATGATGAGAGAATGTCCTGCAAATTCATTATTTGGATCAGACCCAGCACGGTTACATGCAACAACATAACATTGATTTTCAATGGCTCTGCTTAGCAGTAGTGTTTTCCAATGATGAAGTCTTGGCATAGGCCACTCAGCAACAACAAATAATACTTCTGCACCTTTTGTTGTATGAGCGCGTATCCATTCCGGGAAACGGATATCGTAGCAAATGACTCCTGCACTTTTCAGTCCACCTATTTCAAATAACCCTTTTTCAGTTCCCGAAACTAAAAAATGATGTTCATCCATGAGTTTAAATAAGTGAAGCTTGCTATATTCATGGATAAACTCTCCGTTATTGTCCACAATATACATCGTATTTGTCACGCTATCTTTGCTTTTTTTTGCAATAGAGCCACCAACAAAGTGAACATTATACTTTTTTGCTAAGTTACTTAGGAATGTTTTTGTTCTCTCGCCATCATGATCAGCTATTTCATCAAGGCGAGTTAAATCATAGCCAGTTGTCCAAAGCTCAGGAAGGACAATGATGTTCGGTTTCTCTTGTTCGACTGCTAATGCCACTTTTTCTTCTACTTGCTCATAATTAAAATCAGGATCACCAAATTTAATATCAAGTTGAATACATGCAATGATAGGTTTCATTTTTTCAGTCACACCTTCATTTATAAATTTTTACTTTACAAGTTGCTTCTAACAATATATGATTTGTGACTAGAATTTCAAGAATTTTTTGAGTAGGTGTAGAAAATGAAAGTTTTTGAGCAATCCCATTTATTAAATACATTACCCAAGCAATTTTTTGCCAGTCTTGTTGCAAAAGTAAATACAATTGTAGAGCAGGGACATGATGTTATTAATTTAGGTCAGGGTAACCCTGATCAACCAACTCCGGAACATATCGTTCAGGCAATGGAGAAAGCCGTTAGAAATCCTCAAAATCACAAATATTCGCCATTTCGTGGGCAAATGTTTTTAAAGGAAGCTGTCGCAACCTTTTACAGAAGAGAGTACGGAGTGGAGGTAGATCCTGCTAGTGAAGTAGCGATTCTATTCGGAGGAAAGGCTGGGTTAGTTGAGGTTCCTCAATGCTTGTTAAATCCGGATGATGTTGTGCTTGTACCTGATCCTGGATACCCGGATTATTGGTCAGGAGTAGAATTGGCACGTGCCAAAATGGAAGTGATGCCTTTATTAAGCGAAAATCAGTTCCTACCGGATTACAAGAGCTTATCTAAAGACGCTGTAGAAAAGGCGAAGCTAATGTTTTTGAATTATCCTAATAATCCTACTGGTGCTACGGCAAACGAAAGTTTCTTTGAGGAAACAGTTTCATTCGCAAAAGAAAATAACATCTGTGTGGTTCATGATTTTGCATATGGAGCAATTGGCTTTGATGGAAAAAAGCCAATTAGCTTTTTACAAACAACTGGTGCTAAAGATATCGGTATCGAAATTTATACCTTTTCCAAAACCTTTAATATGGCTGGTTGGAGAATTGGTTTTGCTGTTGGAAATCCTTCAGTGATTGAAGCTATAAATTTATTGCAAGATCATATGTATGTAAGTGTATTTAGTGCTATTCAAGAAGCAGCTGCACATGCGTTACTTAGTCCGCAAACATGTGTTGAAGAACTAAATGCACGTTACGAATCACGTAGAAATGCTCTCATTACAGCTGTTCGTGAGATCGGTTGGGATGTTACGGCACCGTCAGGATCGTTTTTTGCTTGGTTGCCAGTTCCAAAACAATTTGATTCTTCTGAGGAGTTTTCTGATTTTCTACTTCAGCATGCACACGTCGTTGTAGCACCAGGAGTAGGCTTTGGTGAATATGGTGAGGGATACGTTAGAGTTGGTTTATTAACATCCGAGGACCGGCTTAGAGAAGCTGCCGATAGAATTAAGGCCCTTAATCTTTTTTAAGACATTACGCCTTAATTTTTTCCTCTTGACAGTAGAAGTGAGATCTGGCATAATCCATATTAATTTCAAAAATGAACGTTTCGTTCTTATCAAGAGCAGGTGGAGGGACTAGCCCAATGAAGCCCGGCAACCGACTTAACTTAGGTTAAGCACGGTGCTAATTCTTGCAGCATTCGCTGATAGATAAGGAGATTGCTTATTACTTATGCATTTAGTAACCTCTTTGATCTATCAAAGAGGTTTTTTTTATTTAAAAAAACAGAAAAAATAGAAAAGGAATGTTATGCATAAACTAAATAAAGATGATAGAATTAGTACGATAAATAGAAAGATTCAGAAAACGTGATATATAGAAAGTAGGGTTTTAAGTGAGTGAAGTCATTGCTACATATCTTGTACACGATGCTAAAGGAGATTTACATAAAAAAGCAGAAGGAATTGCTTTAGGATTAACGGTTGGTTCCTGGACAGATCTTCCATTACTTGAACAGGAGCAACTTAAAGCTCATAAAGGTCGTGTTCTAGAGGTCAGTCAGCTAGAATCTTGTGACAAAACAAATCAATTTTTAGGAAAAATCGTAACTAAAGGAATAATTAAAATTGCTTATCCGAGTATAAATTATAGTCATGATCTCCCCGCCATATTAACAACTGTTTTCGGAAAGCTATCTCTAGACGGTGAAGTAAAATTACTTGATTTAGAGTTCTCGGAAGTTGTGAAAGCAGCGTTTCCGGGGCCGAAATTTGGTGTACAAGGAATTCGGGAATTAGTCGGTGTTTATAATCGCCCTTTATTAATGAGTATTTTTAAGGGTGTAATTGGTCGTGACTTACAATATTTAAAAGATCAGTTAAGACAGCAAGTATTGGGTGGGGTTGATTTAGTAAAAGACGATGAAATTCTGTTTGATAATCCATTAACTCCATTCGAGGAGCGAATTCTTGCTGGTAAAGAGGTATTAAACCAGGTGTTTCAAGAAACTGGACATAAAGCTTTATATGCTGTGAATTTGTCTGGTAAAACATTTGATCTTAAAGATAAAGCTAAAAAAGCTTCAGAGCTTGGTGCAAATGTTTTGTTGTTTAACGTATTTGCATACGGGTTAGATGTACTACAAAGCTTAGCAGAAGATCCGGATGTAACGGTGCCTATTATGGCTCACCCTGCTGTGAGCGGAGCTTCTACTGCATCCAGCTTATATGGATTTTCAAGTTCACTTTTACTAGGTAAGCTATTACGAATATCTGGTGCTGATTTCTCTTTATTCCCTTCTCCATATGGAAGTGTAGCATTAGATCGAAAAGAAGCCTTAGGTATTGCAGAAAATTGTCTGAAGAAAGAATCCTTTAAGCAATCGTTTCCAGTTCCTTCTGCAGGAATTCATCCAGGTTTAGTTCCGTTGCTTATGAATGATTTCGGTATAGATTCAATAATAAATGCTGGTGGTGGTGTTCATGGTCATCCAAATGGAGCAATTGGCGGTGGACAAGCATTCCGATCAGCAATTGACGCAACTCTAGCAGGCACTTCTTTAAAAGAAGCAGCGAACGTACATGAAGATCTCAAACTTGCCATAGATCTTTGGGGTGTCAAAGAGGTGAGTAAATGAGTGATCGAGTAATTATATGTGATTTTGATGGGACGATTACAGAGACTGATAATATTATTGCAATTATGAAAAGATTTGCTCCACCAGAATGGGATGCTTTAAAAAATGATGTATTATCACAAAGAATCTCTATTCAAGAGGGTGTTGGGAAAATGTTTCAATTACTACCATCTTCTTCTAAGGACGAAATTGTGAACTACATTTTAAATCATGCGCAAATACGTTCTGGATTTAAGGAATTTGTTCAATATACAAAAAAGAACAATATCCCTCTTTTTATTGTTAGTGGAGGAATTGATTTTTTTGTTTATCCATTACTTCAAGGGTTAATTGAAGAAGAACAAATATATTGTAATAGGGCGAATTTTAGTAATGAAAACATTAAAATAGAATGGCCTTTTAGTTGTGATGATTCTTGTTCGAATGATTGCGGTTGCTGTAAGCCGTCACTTATCCGCAAGCTAACAAAGTCTACTCAAGAAAAAATTGTAATAGGAGATTCAATAACGGATCTTCAAGCTGCAAAACTAGCAGATTATGTAATAGCAAGAGATTTGCTATTAGAAAAATGTCAGGACCTTCATTTGCCACATCAGCCCTTTACAACTTTTTATGATGTGATTAATATTTTAGAAAAGCTAGAGGAGGTGAAGGCATGACCGTTTTCAACCAACGGTGGGAGGAATTAGCTGACATAAAGAGGGTGTTAGCAAAACGAGATTGGTTTCCAGGTACAAGTGGGAATCTAGCGATAAAAGTGAGCGATGAACCTATCGAGTTCCTTGTAACAGCAAGTGGTAAAGATAAGACGAAGGAAACAGATGAGGACTTTTTACTAGTTAATGGAGAAGGAAAGCCGGTTGAGGATACTCACTTAAAGCCTTCTGCAGAAACATTATTACATGTAGAGATTTTTAATAAAACAAAAGCTGGGTGCAGCCTTCACGTTCATACAGTTGACAATAATGTTATATCAGAGCTCTACGGTGATAAAGGAAAGATTACATTTAGAGGACAGGAAATTATTAAAGCATATGGCTTATGGGAAGAGGATGCTGAATTTACAATCCCAATCATCTATAACTATGCACATATTCCAACTTTAGCGGAAAACTTTAGTGAGTTTGTAAAAGAAGATGCGGGGGCAGTTCTTATTAGAAATCATGGAATAACCGCATGGGGAAGAGATGCATTAGAAGCGAAGAAATATTTAGAAGCAAGTGAATTTTTATTTTCCTATCATCTGAAGCTATTATCATTACAATCAGTTTTGACTTAATGACAATAGGAAGGAAAAAATTATATAAAACATACTATATAACGGAGGAGAAAGATCATGGCAGTAATTAAAGTTAGAAATACAAATGAAGTAATTGAAGGTCAAGAACAGGTTTCAAATTTTTTAGAGAAACAAGGTGTTCTTTATGAGCATTGGGATATGAGTAAACTTCCTTCACACTTAGTTGAAAAATTTGTTCTTAGCGATGAAGAAAAATCTGAAATTTTAGCAGCATACAAATCTGAAATTGAAGATTTAGCTGAAAGAAGAGGATATAAGACTTGGGACATCGTAGCGTTATCAGATGCTACACCAAATCTTGAAGATTTATTAAAAAAATTCGAAAATGTTCATACACACACTGAAGATGAAGTACGTGCTATTACTGCAGGTCACGGTATTTTCATTATTAAAGGCGATGAGCAAGTTGGTTACTTTGATGTAGAATTAGAAGCTGGGGATGTTATTTCGGTACCAGAGGGTAACCCTCATTTCTTTACATTAATGGAAGACCGTCAAGTTGTAGCAGTTCGCTTGTTTATTGAAACAGAGGGATGGGTAGCTCATCCATACCAAGAAGAACAAGAATTAAATAAATAATAGTGAAAAAGCGTAGAACTAAAGATTCTACGCTTTTTGCATTTACATATTCATTAGCTCATGTTTTCTTTTTGTAAGTAACTGGAAGGAATCTTCTAACTCATGATATTTCTCTGATTCTGGTTTTAATAAACTTAATTCACCAAGTACAGCTGAAATTTCAGTATTGAGAAGAAGTAATTCTTCTTCAATTGATTGCTTTGAATTGCTTTTATTTGTTCTTTTCTTAAGCTCATATTCTTCAACTGTCATTTCCATTCGTTTTATCTTTTTTTCTTCAAAAACAAGTAATTTTTCACATACAGAATTTAAGAAGTAATAATCATGTGATACTACTAGGATTGTACCAGGAAATTCGGATAATGTTTGCTCTAATTGATTACGGCTTGCTAGATCTAAATGATTTGTAGGCTCGTCAAGAATAAGTAAATCATATTCATGCAATAAAAGGTTGGTAAGCTTTACTTTTGTCCGCTCTCCTAAACTAAGACTGGAAATAGGTTGATTTAGCTTACTTGCTTTTATCCCCATATTTGCAAATGTAGTTCTTGCTTTTAATAAGTTATTTTTATCAGTGAGATTTAATGCCTCATAGACAGTTTGAGATAATGACATATCTGCTACATCTTGACTAAGATAAGCGATCTTAAGAGATGAACTCTTTGACAAGCTACCATTAGTTAGAGGTTCAACACCTATGAGCATGCGCAAAAAGGTTGTTTTGCCACAGCCATTAGGTCCAACAAGACCTAATCTTTCTCCATGATTTATATAGAAATAGCTGCTCTTAAACAGGGATACCGAATGAAAGCTTTTTGAGAGATCTTTTGCCTCTATCAATCTTTTTCCATGTTTTTTATTTCCTTCAAATTGAAACCTTACACTCAATTCTTCTAATGGTTTATCTATTTCATTTTTCTCAAGTTCTTTATTAAGTCTTTTCATTTTAGATTTTATGGCTTTATCTAATTTCTTAGCCTTTACACCATGAAACTCCTTAAAGCCCTCTTGGTCTCTCATTGTTCGATGAGCCTTGCCGGACCATTGCTGTAATAGGGACAATTGCCTTTCAATTCTTTTCTTTTCATTTTGTTGAATGTCATAATGGTGGAGCTGGTCTTCTCGATTTTTTTTCTTTTTTTCATAAAAAGTTGTGTAATTTCCATCATAAATCGTTAATTTACTATTTTCTAGGTCAAATATTTTTGTTACTGTTTTATCCAAAAAATAACGGTCATGAGAAATAATCATCACAGCTCCCTGAAACAATCTTACCTTTTCAACAAGCCAATTTATTCCATGTAGATCAAGGTGATTTGTTGGTTCATCTAAGATTAAAATATCTGGATTGGTTGACCATACTTCGGCTAAGGAAATTTTTAATTTTTCTCCACCACTTAAATGATCCATTCGTTCCTTTTCCCATGAATGAACTTTCTTTAATCCTAGCTCACTCGCTTTCTCCAAGAATTCACTAGAGATGGAACCAGTTTCATTAAACATGTATTCAATCGATTGTTTAAGGTATCCGATTTTTATATGTTGTTTACAATGAACCGTTCCGCTGTCAGCTTCTAAGCTTCCGTAAATAATATTGGCAAGTGTTGTTTTTCCTGCACCATTATGACCAACAAGACCAATTCGGTCATTGTGGTAGATATCAAAAGTAAGATCCGTAAATAGTTGTTTTTCTCCATAGCTTTTTGAAATATTTCTTGCTTGTAATGTAAAAATAAAAAAACCTCCCTATTCCTAGAGAGATCAGTCAAAAAGATATACAAAACCTGTATTACGAAACAAAGGTATACTATTAAAGAAAGCATACCTATTTTAACGACTAAAGGAATGTATATGTTAACATGCAGACTAATCCAATTCTCTAGGTAATATTTAAAATTCAAATAAAAATGAATTAATAATAGCCAGAAAAAAGAATTAGAACTTCATTGTTTCAACATACACCCTTTCAGTTTAAGATATATCTATTATATGTAGGATAGGGTAATATTGCAATATTTTTCTAATATATGGGATTTGCAACTTTTACGAGTGAAGATAAGTTGTTCAATGATTATGCAGTCATAGGTTTTAAACCTAATCGTTTTGATTTTACAATATACATATTCTTTAAGTTCCTTCCCATACTAAATGTTAGAAATCATAAATATATTATAACGTAAAACGAACATGAAACTTTTTTGAGAAAACTTTGAATTTTCTTTACTAACAAAGAATGCTGTGATAAATTTCTTGTTAAAAGGGGGTTGTTTTAATGAAGGTTCGTTATCACTATGTAAAGAAAGCTGATGTGAGATTCTGTGATATTAGCTGTACAGTAAAAGAAGCATATGATTATCTAAAGGAAACAGGTTACCGTTCTATTCCGGTTTTAAAAAATGAAGGTAAAATCTTTGTTGGTTTTATTTATAAAGTACATTTGCTTGAGCATTATGTAGAGCATAATGGTAAAGAAAGTGATCCGATTGAACCGTTAGTGCAGAATCAAGATGCCTACATATACGAAGAGGACTCATTTTTTAAGACTTTCTTAACGATTCGACGACTTCCATTTTTAGCAGTATTAAATGAAGAGAAGGAATTCTCAGGAATTATTACTCACTCAAATATAATGGATGTCTTGGAAGATTCATTTGGGATGAAAACGGGTGGTGTCCTTCTTACAGTTGGAACTAAGGAGCATAAAGGGGCTATAAAGGATTTAGTAACTGCTGTTAAGGATATTAATATAGAAGGCCTGTTAACAATGGATAATGGTGATAAATATATTAGAAGAATTATTCTAAATTTGTCTGGTGATTTATCAGAGAAAAAGTTACAGAAGGTTATTAAAAAACTAGAAGATAAAGAATTCAGAGTTACCTCTGTTGATCGTATTGATCATAAATAGGAAATTACAGAAAGGGCTACAATTGTTAGCCCTTTTTTATAAGCAGGTTGTTTTAAAGTAATGGAGAAGAGGCAGTTAATACGGAAACGTTCCTTGAGCGAGCTACATCACTCTAAGTTTGTTATGTCTTCAGGGTCGAAGAATAATTTTGATAGTGTAACCGTTTCTGCTTTTTCTTTCACTAGGGGTACATATTGCTTTAAAACAGATGCTGTTTTCTCCCCAGCTATTCCTACATGTCCTATTGCAATTATTTCATGATCTTTTTCAATCCGATTCATTAGTAAATTAGCTTGCTTTGTAATGTGGCTTGTTGTATATTGTTCATCAAAAAATAGCTCATTCTCCAAATAAGGAACCTCTAATTGTTTCGCTATTGATTCAACGACACTTTTCCCAGTGGTCTTGCTATCTAGATAATAAAGTCCTCTTTCCTTACATACCTCTAATATAATTTTCATTACCCTAGCATCTGCTGTAACTTTAGAGCCCATATGATTGTTCATTCCAACTGCATGGGGGACATCATCAATTGCATCATTTACTCTTTTTCTAATTTCTTTATTTGATAAATCTGTTGTAATAGCTCCGGGACCAAGCCAGCTCTTTTTTCCATGTAAAGGCTCCATTGGAAGATGAACAATAACCTCATGACCTTTTTCATTGGCCAGATTTGCGTCTTTTTTTGTTGTGGGTAAAAATGGCATAACCGCTACTGTTAATTGAATAGGTAAAGATAGGATTTGTTCAGTACCTCTCATTCCATTCCCTAGGTCATCAATAACTATGGCTACCTGTCTTTCAATGGTGCTAGTTTGAGCGAATGTTGCAATCGGTATAGAAAGAAGAAGAATCAAACTGATCATACATTTTTTCATGGAAGTGTTCTCCTTTACTAGTATATATGTATAGGTTAACCACGCTTAATAAAAAGATGTGTTTTTAAAGGGGAGGAAAAAGGTAGTTTAAAATTAAGTGGTTGTGGGAATAAAAATAAGAAGAGAAAGTTTTCAATTTTGTCATAATTTGTGGTAAAAAAAATGTCTAAATTTGCGATAGTCTTTACACAAGTGAAAAGTTTTGTAATAATTTCTAACAAGATTACTTGGGTAAGATAATATCAAGAAACAGTGAAACGTAAGATTATCGCAAAATTGAATAACTAGGAGGGGCTCTGAGATGAATAATGATTCTTTAAAAACAAAGCTTCTTGAAACAATTAATATAAAAAGGAAAGAAATGATTGAAACGGCTAATAAAGAAGGATATACAAGTGAATTGGCTGTTCAATGTAGTCAAGATTTGGACTTGCTTTTAAATGAATATCAACAGATGTTAATAGAAGAGAAAAAACCTAAAGTTGCCCCTTTTCAAGATTTAGTTCATTCAATGAAGTTATTTACGTATACAGACAGATATTCTTATTGAATGAAAAAAATACAGTGGACAAGCACTGTATTTTCTTCATGTTATTATATTAAAAACTATTAATAAGGATAACCATGCAAAGAATCCCAACAATAAAGGAGTAAGTCGCAAATTGTTCATTGCCATCTCCATGAGATTCTGGAATTAGCTCTTTGTAGATGATAAAAAGCATTGCACCTGCTGCAAAAGCTAAGCCATACGGTACAAGAAAGGCAACAAAGCTTGTTAAATAAAAGCCAAGTAGTGATGCTACTATTTCCACCGCACCAGTTGCTGTAGCAATTAAGAATGCTTTTCCACGATTTATATTTTGATTTATTAAGAAAAGAGCAACTAAAAAGCCTTCAGGTGCATTTTGGAGACCGATCGCAAAGGCAATTAAATTTCCAGTCTCACTAACAGATGAAGCATAGCTAACACCTACTGATAAGCCTTCTGGAATATTATGCAAGGTTATTGCTGCAATAATAAGCATAGCTTTTTCATCAAATTTAATTCCACTCTTGGTATGTTCCAAATCTATATGAGGAATGGCTCTTTCGAGTGAAGTTAAAATAAGTACCCCAAGGAATAAACCAATGGATACCTCCAATATTCCCCCATAATTTAATGACTCCGGAATTAAACCTAACATGGCAGCAGTCATCATAATACCGGCTGTAAAGGCTAATAAAATATCTCTCCAGCGATGCGTAATCGTTCTTTGAAGAAATAAGATAGGTACTGCACCTAATCCTGTAGATAATGCAGATAATACACTTCCCAATAAAACATCTGACATATGTGATTGCTCCTTTTAAAATGGATACACTTTGCTTTTAAATCGTAATTAGGACTATTATAACTGAATTAGTTAACCTAAGGAAGAATTCAGTTAAAATAGAAGGTTATTATTACCTAATTCTACGATTAGCAAAGAATGAAAAAGTCACTTGCTGTTGCAGGGTTCAATAAAGTATATGAATAGGTGGGCTATTTGTTCCAACATCTTTGGCTCCCCTAAATTGAAAAATAACAATAAATGAAGGAGTAGCTGTCTCTCTATTTAAGTTAAACATTGCTTCAAAATGAAAACTTGTGTAAGATCATTCTAGGTATACAGAAATTATTTATTGCCATAATTAATACGAAGTTTCTTTAAAAGTTTGACTTTCTATACAACATGTTCTATTATAATGCTAATTATTTATTTTGAATTCAAGATATTTGAAAAAGGATTGAGATGAATTGGAAAAATCAAAGGGAATTGAAGAGTCTTTAAAGTTTTTTATTGTGCTTTCGCGTGCCCATAGAGCATTTAACGATGTCGTTAATAAACATATATCAACATTTAAATTAAACCCAACTGAATTTGCTGTTTTAGAGCTTTTATACCACAAGGGAGATCAGCCTTTGCAGCAAATCGGTGGGAAAATTCTTTTGGCGAGTGGGAGTATCACATATGTAGTAGATAAGTTAGAGCAAAAGGGACTGCTTATGAGAAAGGCATGTCCTAACGACCGAAGAGTGACACATGCTCAAATAACAGATAAGGGAAAAGAACTGATTGAAGAGATTTTTCCCCCTCACCAAGAAAAAATTGATGAAATTGTAAACGTCTTATCTCATGAAGAAAAGGCGTTAGTGACAGAGCTTCTTAAAAAAGTTGGTTATCATGCTAATGATTTATTGAAAAATGAAAAGCATTAAGTAATTGTTTACGTTTAAAACATTAAAACGGGTCAATCCTATAGTGGATTGACCCGTTTATTTTTTGAAAAATCATTTTTGTTCGTATGGCAGAATTAGAATTTCTACACGACGGTTTTTTTGACGACCTTCATTTGTGTCATTTGTAGCAACTGGTTTATACTCACCAAATCCTTTAGCACTGAAGGCTTTGGGATCCAATTTATCATTTTCAATCAATATTTTCATAAAATTAACTGCACGCATAACACTTAAATGCCAGTTTGAATCAAATTCAGAGTTATTAATTGGTATATCATCTGTATGACCACTCACGATAATATTACGAGGTGGGTTCATGATAAGAAGATCAGATAGTTCTTTAGCGAGCTTTTCATCTTTCACACGAATATCTGCGCTTCCAGAGTCAAAGAAGATATCATTAAGCAATGTAACAAGTAAGCCTTCATCAGTTAGAGTTGTACCTAACTTTGCTTGAAGGTTATTTTCTTTAATGTACGTGTTGATTTTCTCTTGAATTATTTGTAAGTTTTCTTGTTCCATTTTTTGCTGAGCAGCTTCTAGCTGTTCTTTCGATGCTTCATCTTTTTGAACATTAAGATCTTCTAACTCGCTTTCAGGAGTAGGGCTTGGGTATTCCAATACACTTGTTCCACCATCGAAAGCTGCATTTAATGATTTCGCCACTTGCTGAAATTTTTGCGCATCAACTGAACTCATCGCAAATAACACGATGAAAAGTGCCAGAACGAGTGTAAGTAAATCGGCGTAAGGGACAAGCCATGATTCATCCATATGTTCATCATGATGCTTATGCTTTTTCTTTTTAGCCATTTACACTCTCTCCTCCAGTAACAGCAGCGTCTAATTTGTTCCTTTCAGTAACTGGCAAATATGTTGCTAGCTTTTGCTCGATTGCTTTTGGTGCTTGTCCCTCTAAAACAGAAAGTACCCCTTCAATCATAACCTGTTTTACTAGAGCTTCATGCTTTGATTTCCGCTTTAATTTATTAGCAAATGGATGCCATAATACGTATCCTGTAAAAATACCCATTAATGTGGCAACGAATGCGGCACTAATTGCATGACCTAATGCATCTGTATCACTCATGTCGGAAAGGGCAGCAATTAAACCTACAACTGCTCCAAGTACTCCAAGTGTTGGTGCATACGTTCCAGCTTGAGTGAAAATAGATGCTGAACCTTGGTGTCGCTCTTCCATTGCTTCAATTTCTTCTGACATCACATCTCGAATAAACTCGGCATTCTGACCATCTACTGCCATAAGTAATCCACTTTTTAAGAAAGGATCCTCAACATCAGCAAGTTTTGCTTCAAGTGCAAGTAACCCCTCTTTACGAGCAACCTGTGCCCAATCAGAGAATAAAGGGATTAATTCCTGAATTGTAGGAGTTTTTTGCTCTTTAAAGATAATGCCAAAAAGCTTAGGCACCTTTTTAATTTCACTAGTTGGGAAAGCGATAACTACAGCCGCTGCTGTACCCAAAAGAATAATTAATATTGCTGCTGGGTTAATTAATACTGTGGGACTAACACCTTTCATAAACATCCCAACGCCTACTGCGATAATTGCAAGTAATATTCCTATTAATGACGTTTTATCCATTGTAAATCACCATATTTCCTCATAAATTTCTTATCTCTTATATCGGTAAGATTTATTAAAATTTTAGGTTTTGTTTAAAGAAGTTGTGAAAGAAATTTCGTAACAACTGAAAAAGAGGGGAGATACCGGGACTTTGGTCTAAAATAATGTTATTTGTCTACAATTCCAAATAATAAAAAGCTATCAATTTTCATCGATAGCTTTTCTTAGTAGCCAGTTTTTAAATTTAACATATCTTTTTGGATTTGATAGGCAATCATATCCGAAGGCTGCTCTGGCATTTTTATTTTGTTCTAATTGAGATGCTCTTTCAATCGATTGTGTTTCAAGTAGTGAATTTTGTACCTCAAATAATTGCTTTTGTGTATATTCATTCATAAACATCGTTCTCATCTCCCACAAATTCTCTTGTTGTCTTCATCATAAAGGAAGATTGTTCCAAAAACTTCCGTTACAAGATGGAAAAAGAATCATAAATGTGGGTGAGAAAAAATCAGCCTTCTGACCGATAGAATTAACTTAACATCTTAGAAATACCAACATAATATAGGGGAAGAATTGTAATGACAAGATGGCTATAGAAAAATAAACGGGAATAGTAGGTCGATTTTGTTTCAAAGGCAATCGATGCTAATAATGCCCCTAGTAAACTTGTACAACAAAACAGGCTTAATCCAAACCCTTCACCAAGTCGTGCTTGAAAAAGAATAAAGCCAAGAGCGGACCCATTAACTAATAAAAGGATAAAGGAGATTAATAGAAAAAAATTTGAACTTTTTAGCATGTACAACACCTCTCATAGCATGTATATGTAGGAGAAACAACAGCAATGACAGAGAAGTGAGGTCACATGAAAAAGAGTCACTTTCTCTTTGGAGAAAGTGACTCTTAATTATGAAACAATATCAAAATATGTTTCATCGTCACAAATAATAAACAATTTTGCATCGCTTGGAATAGGTTGATGAAGCTTACTTATGATGGACATATCATTTCCGTTGGAAAGAAGAATTGCCCCTTTTGCTGACAACGCAATGCTTGCATCTTGATACGTTTTCCACTCTGATTTTTTTGAAATAGAATAAAGGTCATATCCCTCATGACTTGTTAGTTGACGAATAATTTCACTAGAACCATTAAACAAAATAGACCTTGCGGCTAAATGTGCAGCGGTGTCGTTTGCTGTAATATATTCGTTCACATTTACATGGTTGAATGCATGAATATGATTTGAATTGGACACTTCACAAATCGTATAAATATGTTGATTATGTTCTTTTTCAATTCCTTTTATCATAGAAGCGATTAATAATGTATGTCCATCTGCCTGTGAAGCTGTTAGAACATCATCTGGTGAAAAAACCATAATGGATTTAGAACTTAATATATTAGCTTGATCAAGAACATCAATGCTTGCAGGGTTTCCATTCACAAATTCAACCCGTTCATGTTGAATTGGGATTTTTGAAATGTTTTCATCAACAATGACAACTCGAACATGCTCAAAAGTCTTTAAAAGCTCTTCTAAAGTAATGGCTGCTTTTTTTGTCCAGTTAATTAATAAAATGTGGTTCTTCGTTGTGATTTTCAATTTTCCTTCCTCCTTTAAGCGTTTTCTGATACTAAAGAAGTCGATTACTTTACCAATGAAGATACTCATTAAGCCAATTCCTACAATGTACAGAAACATAGCGAAAATTTTTCCGTTTACAGTTGTAGGTGAAACATCACCATAACCTACCGTTGCAACGGTCGTCATTGTCCACCATAATCCTTCGAAAGGACTTGTGAAAGTTTCTGGTTCAATATAATAAACAATATAGCTGCTTGCTAATATTAACGATAATGTTGCAAAAATAAGTATCCAGTTGTTAATATGTATGACTTTCATAAAGAATCGAATTAAAAACATAGGGAACACTCCTTTCGCTTAGTCTAGAACTATCAGTCATAAGAAAATCTTAACATATTTATGTATATTTAAAATATGAAATTGGTTATCTACTGGAAAAAAGATAGGGGACAGTCCTTGTATGGACTGTCCCTTATCTTTTTATTTAACTGCAATCTTATTGTCCACAACATCTATTTCGATTTGTGTAAGATTTTCATGATCTAAAAGAAGGTCCGTTATTTGATCTTCTACATGCTCTTGAATTACACGACGAAGTGGGCGGGCACCAAAGGCGGGATGATAGCCTAGTGCAGCAAGTTTTTCCTTTGCTTCATTAGTAACAGTAATCGAGATATTTTGTTCTGCTAATGTTTCAGCTAGTTCTTCTATCATTAATGTAACAATTTTTAAGAGATCTTCTTTTTCAAGTGAAGAAAACTCAATGATATTATCAAATCTATTAAGGAATTCTGGTTTAAAGAATGAACCAAGTGATTGTAATAGTTGACTTTCTTCTACAGCTGTATTTGATGATGTTTCAAATCCAACGGTTATACGTTTTTCACCAACACCTGCATTACTTGTCATAATAATAACAGTGTCCTTAAAGCTGATGGTACGACCTTGACTATCTGTTAATCTGCCATCCTCTAAAATCTGTAGGAACATGTGTTGAACATCTGGATGGGCTTTCTCAATCTCATCCAATAGAATGATGCTATAAGGATTGCGGCGAACTTTTTCAGTTAGTTGACCCGCTTCATCATGTCCTACATAACCCGGCGGGGAGCCAATAATTTTTGAAACAGCATGTTTCTCCATATACTCACTCATATCTAGACGTATCATTGAGTCTTTTGAGCCAAAAAGCTCTTCTGCTAATGACTTTGTTAATTCTGTTTTACCAACACCAGTTGGTCCAACGAATAAGAAGGAACCAATTGGTCGAGCCTTGGATTTAAGACCAGCACGACTTCTTCGGATTGCTTTAGATACCTTACGAACAGCATCTTCTTGTCCAATGACTTTTTCTGTGAGATTTTTCTCTAAATGTTTCATTTTTGATTGCTCATGACTTTGAAGCTTTCCAACTGGAATTCCGGTTTTCCTTGCTATAATGGCTTGAATGTCCTCTATAGAAACAACAAGCTTTTCATTGGTTGATTTTTCGATATTTAACTGTGATTCAAGTTGAGCTTCTTCATCTCTTAATTTAGCAGCTAATTCGTAGTCCTCGTTTTTAGTAGCTTCACGTTTTTTTAGTGAAATGTTTTTTAGACGTTCTTTTATCTCTTCATCACTTTCATTTTTTAACATTAAGTTCTTTTTAGAACCAGCTTCATCCAACAAGTCGATCGCTTTATCAGGAAGATATCGGTCTTGTATATAACGATGTGAAAGGGAAACGCAGGATTCAATAGCTTCATCTGAATAAGATACATGATGATATTGCTCGTACTTATCTTGAATACCTTTTAAGATTTCAATCGCTTTATCAATTGTTGGTTCATGAACCATTACTGGCTGAAAGCGTCGCTCAAGTGCAGCATCTTTTTCAATTTTTCTATATTCTTTTAATGTTGTAGCACCTACAACTTGTAGCTCTCCTCTTGCCAGAGCTGGTTTTAGGATATTACCTGCATCCATTGAACCCTCTGCTGAACCAGCCCCAACAAGCTGGTGAATTTCATCTATGAATAATATAATGTTTTTACGATTTTGTAGCTCTTCAATAATCTTCTTCATTCGTTCTTCAAATTGACCTCTAATCCCTGTATTTGCAACAAGTGATGCTACATCTAAGAGATAAACCTCTTTATTTGTAAGCTTTGCTGGAACAGAGCTGTTTGCAATCTTTAAAGCAAGACCTTCCACGACAGCTGTTTTTCCTACACCAGGTTCTCCAATTAACACGGGATTATTTTTGTTTCGGCGGTTTAAGATTTCAATCATTCGATCAACTTCTTCTTCACGGCCAATCACAGGATCGATTAAGCCTGCTCGTGCAGCATGAGTTAAATTACGACCAAGTTGGTCAAGAATTCCACCACCGCTGGATTGAGTTTTTGGTTGAACGTTTCCCGCTGATGATCCTTGTTGTTGAAGTTCCTTCATAAATTGTTCAAATGGAAACGAAGAGAATCCCCCTGCAAATCCTGAAGGGATAGCTTGTTTATACGTTGAATAGCAGTCTTTACATAATGTTAGTTGCTTATGTTGATTATTTATTTGAAAGTTTAAATGAACTGTAGCTTGTTTTGATTGACAATTTTCACACATCATCTTTAAAACTCCTTTTCATTACTAATTTATATAGAAAGAATTTCAGTGAAAGAGTTTGATCTTTATTGACCAATAGGATAAAAAGAAAGAGGTCTTAAGTTTGACCTTCTTTGATCATAGTATACTTTGACCTTTTTTGACTTTCAAGTGTTTTGCCTAAAATGTTGTAATGGGATTTATTTACAGTAGTTTGAAAAGAAGTTATGTAAATGAAGTGAATCATCTCTGTTTACGCTCATATAATGATACAAGCTGTTTATCTATAGTGAGGTGTAAAGGATGAGAAGATCTTGGATTGCCTCGTTTCAAGTCGCTGCTGTGTACGTAGGAACAGTAGTAGGAGCTGGATTTGCGACTGGACGAGAAATAGTTGAGTTTTTTACAAAATACGGTGTTTTTGGACTTGCAGGTATTTTATTAGTGGGTTTAATTTTTGTTTATACTGGGACGAAAATGCTCATCCTATCAAAGCGAATTAACGCAGCTTCTTATCAAGATTTAATGATCTTTTTATTTGGTAAGAAAATAGGAAGATTTATAAATATTTTTATGCTCATCATATTATTAGGATTAACCTCTATCATGTTGTCAGGTGCAGGAGCGATATTTAAAGAACAGCTTGGTCTTTCTGTAAGGTTAGGTGTTGTCATTACGATTTTATTAACAATAGCTGTTATGTCTTTTGGAATAAAGGGGTTATTTAGTGTAAATATCATTGTAGTACCGATGTTGGTTCTATTTAGTACAATTCTAGCTGTTCAGTCTTTCTCTATTGAACCTTTAACTGTAATTCCCGATAAAACATCAGCAACGTTTAAATGGATTCTTTCTGCTGTTTCTTATGCAGCCTTTAATTTAACAATGGCTGCAGCTGTTTTAGTGCCTTTAGCAAATGAAATTCAAGATGAGAAAGTCTTGAAGCGGGGAGGAATCCTTGGGGGAGTCTTTTTAACCGCAATTCTAATTAGCAGTCATATTGCTCTTTCGACTCTTCCTAACGTTATGGATTATGACATACCGATGGCTGAGGTAATGAAAACAACTTTTTATGCCATTTATTTTATTTACATAGCTGTTATATATGGTGAAGTTTTTACCTCAGTTATAGGCAATTTATATGGTTTAGAAAGACAAGTAGCATCGTTTCTCAATATACCTAGTATGATTATTGTTTGCTCTATACTATGTGTGGCCGCTTTTATAAGTAAATTTGGGTATAGTTCATTAATTTCTACATTATATCCGATCTTTGGTTATGTTTGTTTAGGAGTACTTCTGTTATTAATGATTAAAAGAGTTCCTGAGTAACTGTGCAAATTTAACGACCGTGTTAGATGCTTGTATTGTCAAGCTATTTCAACACGGTCGTTAATGCTTTATACTAATAGGACAAGTTGTGCAGAGTGGAGGGCGAATATGGAACGAATTGCAATTATTTCAGATATTCATGGAAATATTCCTGCGTTAGATGCAGTTTTAGATGACATAAAACAAAAAAAGATTCAACGTATTTTTTGCTTAGGAGATTTAGTTGGAAAAGGACCTGATTCTTATGAAGTGATTCAGAAAATAAGTCAAAGCTGTGAAAAAGTTATAAAAGGAAATTGGGATGATTTCATTACAAAGGAAACAGAATTTGAATCATTGAAGTGGCATCAACATCAATTAACAGTGGATCAAAATCTTTATTTGGAGTCATTGCCTTTTTCATTTGATTTTTATATGAGCGGAAAACTGATCCGATTATTTCATGCCTCACCACATAGCGTCTATACAAGAGTTCAGCCTTGGGATTCAATTGAGACACGATTAGGTATGTTTACTAATACGGAATACACCGGAATAAGCACTTGTCAACCGGATGTTGTTGGTTATGGTGATGTTCATCATGCCTTTATTCAACATATAGATGGGAAAACACTATTTAATACAGGAAGTGTAGGCAATCCTTTAGACCTTACTCAAGCTTCATATACGATCGTCGAGGGGGAATATGAGTCTAAAAGGGAAGCAGGTTTTAATATTACCTTTGTACGTGTACCATATAATATTGAAAGAGCTATCCAATTAGCTAAAGACGCAGAAATGCCCGACCTAGAGCCATACATACAAGAGTTAACAACAGCAAAGTACAGAGGTTTAAAAAATTAGCTAGAGTACTTTTAAAAAGCAATCAAATAATCTTAACAGGTTCTGTTTTGAAGTACAAAATACAAATTACATTGCTTTTCGTATAGTCATTCGCACTATGATTAAAAAGCATTTTGACAAGTAAATCAGCAAAGAAAAATGCTTGGAAACATATATGCTCCAAGCATTTTTTATACCAAGATAAGTACCCGTTTAAGCAAATATCCAACTCTTCGAGAATCGCAAGGAAATAAGCTACTAAAATAAGCGGAGAAATTCCCCTTATTGAGGAAATAACATGAAAAATAGATTAAATAGACGGAAAGATTCCGCCTATTTAATCGAAAAAGACGAAAATGGACCATTTTACATTGCTTAACCGGAGAAATTCCGCTTATATCTCCAAATTGATTTCCATTCTTCATTCTAACCGGAAAAACTCCGCTTATTTCTTACGATTAGTCAAGCGTATTTCAGTTAATTCGTTTATATTTTTTTATTAGATGTATTTGGGAGGGGTACCCCTCCCAAATACATCTAAATTTTCCCATGACAAAAAGACCTCACGATATTCTTTTTTTCGAAAGGTCAGTGTGCTATAGTGAATATAAACTTGGCTACGATTTCTGAGCTGGTAGTGCGGACTCATAATCGTAAAGTATGCCGTGTGTCAGTAACTGAAACGTCACTTTCAGAAACTTATTGATACACGCCACAATCGCGACCTTATGAGGCTTTCTCTGAGGTTGCGTTTTTAATTTGTAATAATAGTCTACTAAATGATTAGGTTTTCCTTTTGCCATAAGCATCGTACAAATCATAAAAAATAAAATCTTCCGTAGCTTCTTATTTCCTCGTTTATTAATACGATCACGGTATTGTGTATTACCAGATTGATAGCGCATAATATCGATGCCAACGTAAGCGTTCAGTTGTTTCGCGTTTTTAAATCGGCGAATATCACCTAGTTCGCCAATAAGTCTGCACGCTGTTGTATCACCAATCCCCGGAAAAGAGCGTAATACGGTATATTCCATTCTTCCTTCAGACATCATAACCATTTGTTTCACAAGCTGGTCTTTCTTTTCCATTAAATCCGCAATACGTCGGGCGTAATCGCGTACTTGATTACAACGAATATCCGTTGGTTCAATGGCAGGATATGAATTTTTCGCAGCTTCTAATAACACGATGGCTTTTTTCTCTGCACGTTCTAGTGAAAGTTTTTTACGTGTATTGCTTTTTAAACGATTTTTAATAATTGTCTTTGAATGAGCTAATAATAGTGCTGGGTGTGGATACAATTGCACAAAATTTAAAAATAGTGCTGAACTCGGTGAAATAAGTCGTTCCAACTCTGGAAATGAAACATGTAAAATGGCATGCATACGATTGCGTAAAAGAATAAGTTCTTCTTCAATTTCGTCATAATAACGAGTAATCGCCCGCATCTGTTCATAATAATCATTCTGCACATACGTCGTTTCACGTTCCAATTTAATGTGGGTTTTCGCTAACTCATGGGCATCGCTAATATCGGTTTTGTGTCGACGCATTGAAGCCATTTGTAGGTTCGCTTCAAGAGGGTTCATGCGACAGTAAGTATGTCCGTGATCCCGTAGAAACTTCTCAACTGATTTTGAATAGACACCCGTCGCCTCAAATACGATTTCAGGAGCTTGTCCATCAAGAGCTGTTATTTCCTTAATACGAAGGTGTAGCTGCTCAAAATCAATGCGTGTATGATACAATTCCCC
This sequence comes from Metabacillus litoralis, assembly GCF_003667825.1. Lineage (NCBI taxonomy): Bacteria > Bacillati > Bacillota > Bacilli > Caryophanales > Bacillaceae > Metabacillus > Metabacillus litoralis. The sequence continues at coordinate 546,168 of NZ_CP033043.1, forward strand.
TTCAAATTCACATTGTCTATAGCCATCATAAATGGCAATGGTACTTTTCCCTTTACTTACATCAAGAGCGATGACATGTTTCATATAAATATTCTCCTTTTATAACCAATCATAGAAGCCTTCACAGTACCTTAACGATTCCATTTTCTTATACACGATCTCTAGGACCCAACATACTAAACTGATTCAAACAAGGGTGTGAAGTTGGCCGGTTTAAAATACGGACTCTAACATGGTCCCATAAGCGGATCGACCTTCCTTCACTTCTACTATAAAAAAATAGTAGCACAAACCATGGCCTTGGTTTGTGCTACTAATGTTAGTATGTTTATAAACTATTGGTTACTCAATTAAGGATAATCTGCTTTATTTATCCGCCTCTCAGACCTTCATCCACCCCCCTAGTAGTTAAAATCATTTTTAGCACACCATTTGGAATAGCAATGAGCTTGCGAATTTTTATGCTGACAAATACTTATGTCGCCATGTTAAAAGTGGTTCGGAATTCTGGGCCTATTTACCTTCCATTTAATTAAACCCCATATATATCAATAAAAATAAGCAGTCTTATTCAGTAGCGAATAGGACTGCTTATTAGTTTGCTAATTTAGTTTTTGTATTCGGAAACCGAACCCGTTTAAATAATCTTGATTGCTTTTTTATTTATGTAAGTGCTAGTGAAAATTATACGTGTCCTGGAGATTTGATTGAAAGAGGGTCCAAAAAAAATTGTAAAACTTGGTGAATTTATAAATATGCTCATTTACGGTCAAATAATGTTGTTTTTCATTGAAAAAGGTATTATTAAACGAATTATCACATATTTATTAAGAAAATCACCAAAGTGTTACGTTTGACTGTATTGTTTCTTTCGTATTATGATAAATTTAACTAAAACTGTGGGGTGATAATATGGGGCAGTGTTAAAAATAAATAGTATTGTTATCGCATCCCTTATTGTACTCCAAGCGGACGCCGATAATAAGAATAAATGTATATAAGTTTTTTGTTAGACTTAACTCTCAGGAGGTGACTCCTTTTCCGTTTTTTTACGGAGAAAGGAAGCTTATTTGGACATAGTAAATTTGTTGCTTGTTGCAATTTTAATCGCTCTTACGGGTTTTTTCGTTGCTTCTGAATTTGCGATCATTAGAATTAGGAGCTCTCGTATTGACCAATTAATTGCAGAAGGAAACAAAAAGGCAAGTGCCGCGAAGAAAGTCATTAATAACCTTGATGAATATCTCTCGGCTTGTCAATTAGGAATAACTATTACTGCGCTTGGTTTAGGTTGGTTAGGCGAACCAACCATAGAACACATGTTAAAACCAGTGTTTCAGCAGTATGATCTCCCTTCATCCGTGTCAACAGTGTTATCATTTTCAATTGCGTTTGTGACGATTACATTTTTGCATGTTGTTGTAGGTGAATTAGCTCCAAAAACAGTAGCCATACAAAAGGCTGAAGCTGTTAGTTTATGGTTTGCTAAGCCATTAATGGCATTCTATATTATAATGTACCCATTTATTTGGGCTTTAAACGGATCTGCTCGATTTATTACAGGATTATTTGGTTTCAAGCCTGTATCAGAACATGAAATGGCTCATAGTGAAGAAGAGCTTAGAATCATTCTTTCTGAAAGTTATAAAAGTGGTGAAATTAATCAATCTGAATTTAAGTATGTGAATAAAATATTTGAATTTGATAACCGAATTGCGAAGGAAATTATGGTGCCCAGAACGGAGATTGTTTCGTTATCGATTGATGCACAAATTCAAGAGCAATTAGAAATTATCAAGGACGAAAAATATACACGATATCCAATTGTAGATGGCGATAAAGATCATATCGTTGGAATTGTTAATATTAAAGAAATATTTACTGACTTAATTCACTTCGAAAATCAAAAAACGTTTACAATTGATAAATACGTAAGACCGATCATTCAGGTGATCGAATCAATACCTATACATGAATTATTGCTTAAAATGCAAAGAGAAAGAATTCATATGGCCATACTAATTGATGAATATGGTGGTACAGCCGGGCTTGTCACAGTTGAGGATATTCTAGAAGAAATTGTTGGAGAAATACGTGATGAGTTCGATGCTGACGAAGTTCCACTTGTTCAAAAATTAAATGATACAAAATATATCATTGATGGCAAAGTATTAGTAAGCGAAATAAATGAGTTATTAGGTCTTGATATCGATGATTCTGATGTTGATACAATTGGCGGGTGGGTACTAACAGAACAATATGACATCAAAAAAGGCGACTTTATCGAATTTGGATCACATATGTTTAAAGTACACGACATGGAAAACCATCACATTCGTTCCTTAGAAATAACAAAGATTCCACAGGTTTTACCTAATCCAGCGCTGCTTGATAAGGAAGTAGCCACTTCATAACAAAAAGGACCTACAAAAAATGTAGGTTCTTTTTATTATTGAAGATCATTCGACTCTTATACCAAGAAATGACTTCAGATATAAGAATGAAAGCTCTCTTTAAGGTAAAAATATTAAAAGCTTCTAGTTGAGGCTAATATGCTAAAAAAGGGGTTTTTGGTATGACACAATCAAAATCACAAAAAGAACGTCAATGGACGGTTCGAAAACAATCTCAAAATCCTCACGGTAAAGTAAAATCATTTGATCAGCTTTTAGAAGAAGCAGGTAAAAAAGAATAGAAAAAGAAAGGTGGGTGAATATTCACCTCACCTTTCTTTGAGAAGTAACTCTTGTATTTTTTTTTGTTTATTACATTCTTTTGCTATTGATTTTAATAGCTTATTTAAAAAATCCCGATCTTTCGACAACCATTTTACTTCGTTTAATCCTTCCAATATATAAAAGGAAAAATCCCAAACAGAGTTTCTAATAAATTGTGAATTTCCTTGTGCAATAAATGCCAGGGCTTTTAAAACTGAAGCCATAACTGAAACATCCTCTCTAGCATAATAACGAATTTGATAAAAGCATTCATATAAATAATCATCAAAAGATGGCTTTTCAAAAATCAATCGTAATTGGTGATGTTCATCATAATGAAAAGGTGTAGCTAAATGTTTTTTACCTAATAAGGACAATATTTTTGCTAAGTGATTGATACTATTTATCGCTGTATAAGGATCGTTGATTCCTGGAGAAACAGCTCTTAGTGCAATTTCAACTAATTTTTGTAAACCAAAATGAACATCCTGAACAGGCTCTTGATCGGATGAAATCGTAATAAAAGTTAAAAACATTTTTGATTTTGAGGTATCTTTAAGTCCCCAGATTGAAAAAAGAACGGTATCTTCATCAACATACTTACCAAGATCTTGTTCAAGTTTTATGATCAAATCATCTTTTGATGCTTGAGAAATAATTTTTTCAAGTTCAATATACTCAATATATCCCGAACGGTTGCTGTAAAGGGAGTAAGGCTTGACTGTTTGAATTTCATCATACTCCCAATTCTCCCATGGAGGGTCTTCCCTGAAATCCTGCTCATCAATAAAATGCTTATGAATTGACGTAATTGTTTTTTTCGTGATATTAAAAATTAAGTTACTTACTTTTATCCATGTTGTAACATGATGAATAAAAAAGACAAACATTCCCAAGCAAATGATTGACACGAATATAGCTAGAGTTGGAACAATAAAAAGTGTGCTGTTATCATTTTTTCGTACTAACAATAATAAAATAATCGTATAGATAAAACCTCCAATAAAAATTCCGAGTACACGCTGGGTATGATGATCAGTAATAAAATTTTGTAATGTTCTGGGAGAAAATTGTGATAAATAGGTTGTTAAAACAACAAGAATTGATGAAAACGTAATCGTTGTCATTGTTAGTAAAGAAGTTGCTAAAGAACTTAAGATTGTTTGTGCAAGGTTCATATCAGATAGAAATAGCTCTGGAATTTTTGTGTGAAAGGGTTGATTCATCAGGTAGCGGTCTAAAAACATGCTCAAGACGGCCAAGATAAAAGCAAAAACTCCATATACTGTTGGCAAATACCAAAAGCTTGATCGAATTCGAATGATGAGTTGTTTTAGCGACAAAGGAAAGCCTCCAATCAATAATTCCATTGCAAATTCAATTTATTCATGATATATTTTCTTAGTTGAAAATTTAAGAGCAATCCGATTTTACATGTAAAGATAAAATCGGGAGAGGTTCTAGCACAACCCTCTATAAAAAACTATGATATCTTTGATATAAAGTTTTATATAGAACAATGCTGGACACCTCGAATTTATATTCGAAGGTGTTTTTTGTTTATCATCTTACAACTAACGAACATATAGATTTTTAAAGTTTGTGTTATTTACCAATTGTTATTCATGGGAAAGGAACGGTCTTAATGAAAAATGAAAAAGCAGTTGTTGTTTTCAGTGGTGGACAAGATAGTACAACATGCTTATTTTGGGCGCTAAAGCAATTTAAGGAAGTCGTGGCTGTAACGTTTAATTATAATCAACGCCACAGCTTAGAAATTGACGTTGCAAAATCTATTGCTGAGGAACTTAATGTTAAGCATCATATTTTAGATATGGATTTATTAAATCAGCTTGCACCTAATGCGTTAACAAGAGCGGATATTGAAATTGAACAAAAAGATGGTGAGCTTCCATCTACTTTTGTACCAGGTCGTAATCTACTATTTTTATCGTTTGCAACGATTTTGGCAAATCAAATAGGAGCAAAACATATTGTAACAGGCGTGTGTGAAACTGATTTTAGCGGTTACCCAGATTGTCGAGATGCATTTGTTAAATCATGTAATGTAACATTAAACTTAGCCCTGGATAAGCCATTTGTTATCCATACACCGCTAATGTGGATTAATAAAGCGGAAACTTGGAAGTTGGCTGACGAGCTTGGCGCATTAGATTTTGTGCGAGAAAAAACATTAACATGCTATAACGGTGTGATAGCAGAAGGCTGTGGTGAGTGTCCAGCTTGTGAGTTAAGAAGAAAGGGACTTGAGGAATATCTAGTTGAAAAAGGAGTGAGTGTTAAATGATTCAGCAGATCTATCCGCAGGTTCAGCATTCTTATCAATTTGAGTTAAACAAAGATATGCATATAGCAGCAGCACATTATATCCCTCATGAAGATGCTGGGAAATGTCAGAAGGTACATGGACACACCTATTTTGTCAATATTACAATTGCTGGTGATGAACTTGATGAATCAGGTTTCCTTGTAAATTTTGCCTCATTAAAGAAACTGATTCATAACCGCTTTGATCATTCGCTCTTAAACGATCATACTGATCTTTTTTCAGAGGAAGATCCTAACTACTTCCCAACAACAGAAGGAGTAGCCAGAGCCATTTATCAAGTAATTCAAAATGAGCTTGATACAAAAGCGAATCAACCACAATGTGTTCAAGTTTTTGTAAGAGAAACACCTACAAGTTATGTTGTGTTCCGTCCCAAGCGCAAGGAGGGATAAGAATGAAGAAAATTCCTGTATTAGAAATTTTTGGCCCTACCATACAAGGTGAGGGGATGGTCATAGGTCAAAAAACAATGTTTGTTCGAACAGCTGGGTGTGATTATTCATGTAGTTGGTGTGATTCAGCTTTTACATGGGATGGATCAGCTAAAGATGATATTAGACAAATGACAGCTGCTGATATTTGGACGGAACTAGTTGAATTAGGCCAAGACCGGTTTTCACATGTGACGATATCAGGAGGAAATCCAGCATTGCTTGGAAATCTTCAAGAGCTTATCTCTTTATTGAAGGAAAAAGGGATAAAAATAGCTATTGAAACTCAAGGTAGCAAATACCAAGAGTGGCTGAAGGATATTGATGATTTAACCATATCTCCAAAGCCACCTAGCTCAGGAATGAAAACAGACTTTGAAAAACTAGACTTTATTATTACTGAATTAGATAGATTAAAAAGATCTCAATTTATTAGTTTAAAAGTTGTTATTTTTAATAAGGAAGACATTCAGTATGCTAAAAATGTTCATCTTCGCTACCCAGACCTTCCATTTTATCTTCAAGTAGGAAATGATGATGTGCTAGGAGGAAACACGGAAAAGCTTGTGCAGAACCTTTTAGGAAAATATGAGTGGCTAATTGACCAAGTGATAGAGGATAAAGAGCTAAATTCTGTGCGAGTGTTGCCACAACTTCATACACTGGTCTGGGGAAATAAACGAGGTGTTTAATGTTGAAAGAGAGGGAATTATTATGGCTGGAAGAAAAAGCGATGAATTAAATGATGTTACGTTACTAGGGAATCAAGGAGTAAACTATTTGTTTGAATATTCACCACAAATTTTAGAAACTTTTGATAATAAACATCCGAATCGTGATTACTTTGTAAAGTTTAATTGTCCGGAGTTTACTTCATTATGTCCGATTACGAATCAACCTGATTTTGCCACAATATATATTAGCTATATTCCTGATATTAAAATGGTTGAAAGCAAATCTTTAAAATTATATTTATTTAGCTTTAGAAACCATGGTGACTTTCACGAAGATTGTATGAATATTATTATGAATGATTTAATTGAGTTAATGGATCCACGATATATCGAAGTGTGGGGTAAGTTTACACCACGTGGTGGGATTTCAATTGATCCTTATACGAATTATGGTAAGCCTGGCACAAAGTATGAGAAAATGGCTGAATACCGTATGATGAATCATGATCTATATCCAGAAACAGTTGATAATCGATAGAATTTTGTTTGAAAAGGTGTGTCCTGTGGACATGCCTTTTTTCATTATTTATGTAATAAAGCACTGACTTGAAAAGAGGAGAAGTGTAATGGTCATGAGGAGGAAGTGGCTATTATACAGAGGGTTTGTTTCATTATTTAGATTATGTTATACATACCGATAAATTCAATAGTTAACTCTTTTCCAAGGACTTCTGTAAGTAATTTAAGTTCTGCCATTGCTTCTAAAATATGGTTTGCATTAATGATTAGTTCTTTTGAGTCGATGGCGAATACAAATTTCTTCATTTTATCGTCCCCTTTAACTTTTTTTCATTATGATATGTTAGAAAATCTTACAGTGCTAGAGATATGTAAGAGAATCTGACAATGTTTTCATTATAAGAAACAGCGCATAGAGCGCTATTTCTTATTTTCATCTTTGCCTATGTTCTTAACAGCTTCAGTTATGGCATTAGACACTTGATCAACTGTTTCCATCATTCCACCGTGAAGCTGACCATCGGCTCCAAGCTCATTCTTTTTCTTTTCTGAATCAATTGGATTAGAAATTCTCGCCATATTAACACCTCCTATTTCTTATGATGTGTTTAGAATGTGTATTTAATCTAAATAATTTCCATAATAGTGAAATAAAATAGAACTAAGGTGAATGGAAGGAGGTTTTCGGTTATGAAATTTGATGAAGCGGCGAAGCTCCGAAAAGAATGGATGGATAAAGGTGAACCAGCTTGTCTACATCCTGAACTTGAGCAACGGTACCTAGGACAGTATGCAGGTGATTATGCATGTACCGTTTGTGGTGAAACATTTATATCACCGCCGCTTAAAGTTCAAAGTAGTGAAGATAAAAAATAAAAGGTAAAGCGCGAAGAAATCGGTTTCTTCGCGCTTTACCTTTTAATTAAGAAAAAGAGTCTTTAATGATTTTATAGTTTTTATGATTTACAACTGTACGTCTATCAAGATCTAAGTCTTTAAAATTTTCCATATATGTTAAATCAACAATGACGGAATTTTCATTTACCTTTTCAACAACACCTGTTAAACCATCTCTGAATTCTATGATACTACCTACTTTAGCGATCTTCATTGCCTCGCTCCTTTACATATTCTTCTATGATTAGTTTATTTACTAATCTTTCTCGTATACGCTTACGCCTTGAGCTTAGGCGCAATTTAAATTTAAAAATATTCTCTATTAGAATTATTTAACACTATTTTTGTTAGTAAGTAAAGCCTTTCTACTAAATTTGTTAAATAATTTACAGAACATGGAAGTGTTTTTTGGTGAAATGCAAAATAAAATGCTAAGTTAATGATGGAAAAGGAAGATTCATGGTATATTAGTAAAATAATTTTTGTAATAGGGAGGTTTTTATGGTAGATACAGGTCTTGTATTAGAAGGTGGCGGTATGCGCGGAATTTATACTGCGGGAGTATTAGAGTATTTTATGGAAAAAGATTTATATTTTCCATATGTTATTGGTGTATCTGCTGGAGCGTGTTTTGGTGCCTCTTATCTTTCTAGGCAAAAAGGAAGAAATCGACAAGTTAACATTGATTTGGTTTCACACCCAAAATATCTTTCTTTCAGAAATTTAGTGAAGCAGCGACAATTATTTGGAATGGATTTTCTGTTTGATGAAATTCCCAATAAGCTTGTTCCTTTTGATTTTGAGACCTTTTATAACAGCCCAGAAGAATTTGTCGTTACGACAACAGATTGTCATACAGGTCAGCCTGTTTATTTTAGTAAAGAAGAATATGGTAAAGATTTATTGAAAGTTATACGTGCTTCAAGCTCATTACCTTTTATTGCTCCAGTTGTAGAATATAAAGGTAAACATTTGTTAGATGGAGGAATTGTGGATTCAGTTCCAATCAAAAAAGCGGAAAAAGATGGTTTAAAAAAGAACGTAGTCATTCTTACAAGGGATCATACTTATACTAAGAAGAAAAAATCCAACATTAAGTGGTTATTATCGAAAGTTTATGGACATTATCCAGAGTTGGTAGAGTCTGTTTTATCAAGATATAACATGTATAATCAGACAATAGATCACATAAAAGAAGAAGAGAAGAAAGGGAATATTTTTGTCATTCAACCAAGTTCAAAAGTGAAAGTTGGAAGAATTGAAAGAAATCAAACAAAACTTGAGGATTTATATACACTTGGCTTTGATGATGCAAGAAGAAACTATGATAAATTGCAAAAATGGATGGAGAGTTAAAAGAAGCTATTGCTTAATTTTCAATAGATCTTTAAAGTCAATTGATTTAAAATGAATGTTGAAATTGACATTAAATGCAACTAAAAAATATGAATTGAGGAAAAAGCGATGGATGGACAAACTGTTACTGAAATACTAGATCAATTAAGAGACGGAGAATTAAACGAATACCATGTCACAAAAGAACAATTCCTTATATTTCGTGAGGTTCTTGTGAACCGTGAAGATTTTAAACATTTTCGAGGAATTGCTAAACAAGGTGGAAGTGTAATATATCGCTACTTAAAAGAGCCAAGAAGTTAGACGATCTAATTTCTCGGCTCTTTTTATTTTTGTTTAATAAAAATAAGTAAATTACACTATTTTTATAATAAAAAATACATTGATTAAAGAGTGTTAACAGAACTCTATCCTAAAGGTACATACGATACTATAAATAAACGATTCTTTTTGCTTACTTTCTACTAAGAAGTTTGGTAGTTGAACGATTTTATGTCCGTACCGCTGCACAAAACATTTCCCATTGCTACCAGATATTGAGGGGTGTATTAGAGGGAGGATCCTGTTAGTCTTGTGTATGTGGCCAGGCAAGCTTGGTTAATACATGACGAACCTTCAGGAGGTTACGAATCTATGAAAAAGGCAATTTTAAAACTTGTTGCTGTTTCAACATTAGCTTTTTCGCTTATCGCGATGACTGCTCCACAATCTAAAGCTAGTGCTGCAACAACACATCAAGTGCAATCAGGAGATACGTTCTGGATCATTGGTAAAAAGTATGGAGTTCCTGTTAAAACTTTAATGTCAACAAATAAAAAATCTTCTCATTTATTATTTATCGGTGAAAAACTTGTTATACCTCAAACAATCACAGCAGCAGAAATGGATTTATTAGCACGTCTTGTAAATGCGGAAGCAAAAGGTGAACCTTATGCTGGTAAGGTTGCTGTTGCATCGGTTGTACTAAACCGTGTTGATAGTTCGTTATTCCCAAATTCGATTTCAAGTGTTATTTATCAGAAAGATCAAGGTTATTATGCTTTTACTCCTGTTCAAAATGGAGCAATTAATTCACCTGCTGATGCATCAGCAAAGGCAGCAGTAAAAGAAGCTTTAGCTTTCCGAGGAATGGGAAAAGGCTCATTATATTTCTATAACCCTAAAACAGCAAAAAGCACTTGGATTACATCACGTCAAGTAACAGTGAATATTGGTAATCACCGATTTGCAAAATAATGAAATCCTTAGTACATCACAATTGTGATGTGCTTTTTTTGCATTATAAGATGTATTTCCTTGATTAAAATGAATATTCTAATTTTTTTGATATCACACCTATATATAGTAAGAATATTATCTCTAAAATTTGGCAACATAAGAAAAAAGAATGTCTATGAAAGCGTGTGGAACGATGAATAAAATGACGTATGAAGGTGGCAGAGAAAAGCTATCGTTAGTACAGGTATTAGCAAGGTTCAGAACTTCCTCTGATTTTATTCAATATGAAGCCGAGACTTCTCATGTTAAGTACTGGGTATCTTACTTAAGAACAATGGTTGATATGCAGACTCTTCAAAAAAGCATTATGCCTTTTTTAAAGAGTGGGGATTGGAAAACACTGGATGATTTACAAAATGGAATACCAATCGAAAATATTATTATCACGATCGATACAGATGTGATTAAGGAAAAGCTATTAGACGGATACATTCTTATTTGCTTAACAGAATATGGATTGCCTGGCTTATTAATTAAAGCAACAATAAATAAAGCGCGTGATGTTTCTCTACCAGAAGTTGAGTTTAGTGTAGTAGGTCCTAAAGAAGCGTTTGTAGAATCAATTGAATCTAATATTAATTTAATCCGAAAACGAATTCCTGATGAAAAACTACGTATTTTTGAAATAAAGGTCGGTAAGCTTTCAAAAACTAAGGTAGCAATATTATATATAGAGGGAATTGCGAATGAAGAGAATGTTAACACGGTTAAACAAAGAATTAAAGACATTAAATTCGATCAAATTAGTGACAGCTCCTTTATTACACAAATGATTTCTGATAATCAAAATTCTCCTTTTCCACAGCTATTGGATACGGAACGCCCTGACAGGGTATCATCCATTTTAGCGGAAGGAAAGGTTGGGGTTATTGTTGATGGTTCTCCACATGTATTAATTGGACCCACAACGTTAGTGGAGTTTTTTTCAGCATTTGATGACTATTTTTATAATTGGTTAAACGCATCTTTTTTTAGACTGATTCGGTTGTTTGCTGTAGCATTTTCTATTTTAGTAACACCTATTTATGTTGCTACTTTAACTTACCATTATGAATTAATACCAGGTGATTTATTAAATACTCTCATTTCATCGAGAAGGGTAGTACCATTGCCACCTATACTAGAGGCATTGTTTTTAGAGTTAACGATTGAGCTTTTACGTGAAGCAGGGGCACGCCTTCCTACAAAAGTTGGACAAACAATAGGTATTGTTGGAGGGATTGTTATTGGAACTGCTTCTGTAGAAGCAGGTCTAACAAGTAACATATTACTGATTATTGTTGCATTATCTGCACTTGCATCTTTTACAACACCTATTTATGCAATGGGTAACACGATCCGAATGCTCCGCTTTCCATTTTTATTATTAGCAGAATGGTTAGGGCTGCTGGGGTTAATGCTTTGTTTTTGTTTTCTTATGACACATTTATTAAGATTAACCTCCTTAGGGAGACCTTTTTTAGAGCCAATCTATCCTCCTAGAACAAAAGATATGAAAGATGCTTTAATTAGACTTCCATTTTCCTTATTGTCTAAGAGACCGTCACAATTGCGAACGAATAACCCAATTAGATTTCCTTCTAAAAAGGCAAAAATGAATAAAGACATAGATGAATGAGTGAGGTGAGTGGACAAAATGAAAGTAGCAGATCGTTTTCAAGTATCACATTTTTTGGTGTTCTATTTGATCCACTCACTTCAATTTGGTGTAGGTGTATTAGGATTTCAAAGAATTGTAGCTGAAAAATCGGGAAGAGATGCTTGGATTGCAGTTATTATATCGGGTATTCTTGTACATATTTCAGTATGGATGATTTTTCGTATTTTGAAAGATTTTGAAGGCAACATTATTGATGTACATAAAGAGCTTTTTGGGAAATGGATTGGTGGTGCTCTTAGTACTTTTTTTGGTCTATATTTCTGTTTACTAGCGATAAATGTTTTAAATACTTATATAGAAATTATTGTAGTTTGGATGTTTCCAGATCTCAATTCTTGGTTGTTTACATCAATCTTTTTGTTATTAGTCTATTATGTCATTAGTGGTGGATTTAGAATCGTAACAGGTATATGCTTTTTTGGAGTTGTTTTACCTAGCTATTTAATATTTACATTTTTCTTTCCAATTGAATTCTCAGATTTATCTAATCTAGCCCCACCGCTAAATCATTCTTTCAAAGATATGGCTTCTTCAACTAAGGATATGTCGTTAACAATATTAGGGTTTGAGGCTTTGTTAGTTTATTATCCATTTATCAAACGACCGGAAAAGTCAAAAAAATGGGCACATCTCGGGGTTGCCTATAGTACATTATTGTTTACTTTAATCATGATGATCTCACTAGCTTATTTTAGTGAGGAACAATTGCAAAAAAATGTGTGGGCTACATTAACAATTTGGAAGATTGTTGAAATGCCTTTTGTAGAACGTTTTGAATATATAGGAATTGCTAACTGGTGTTTAATCATATTGCCTAATGTTTGTTTAACTTTTTGGTGTGCGAGCAGATGTCTTAAGGATACATTTAAATTTAATCAGAGAATTTTACTTGCACTTGTTTTGCTTTTGGCGTTTTTTACCATTCCGATGATTCAAACAAGAGAGAAAATAAGCTTTTTTAATGATTTAGTTTCACAAATAGGCTTTTATATGATGTTTGGATATATACCGATTCTTTTCTTTCTCACAGTATTGATAAAAAAAATAAAGGGGAGAAAAGCGTGAGTTTTAGGTTTGTTTTCGTATCTTTGCTAATGATGACAATTCTAACAGGATGTATTGAAAAAGAAATTATAGATGATGTAAACCTCATAACAGCCATGGGCATTGATCTTGTTGAAGGAAAAGATAAGATAAAAGGGTCGGCTAATATTGATACATATATAAAAGATCAACCCGTTACAGACCATGTTATTGTGGAAGAATCTGAATTGGCACGTGATGTTGTTTCAAACATGCAAAAACAATCACCAGATCCACTTGTGTTAGGTAAATTACAGATTGTTTTATTTGGGGAAAGTCTTGCCAAACAAGGACTTACAGAAATGGTTGATACGCTTCAGCGTGATGCTTCAATTGGTGAGCGATTATTGCTTGTTATTACAAGAGGTGAGGCAAATGCGATTTTAGAATCAGACTTTGCGACACTCGGTGCAGCAAAATACTTAACTAACTTGGTCTTACATAACAAACTGAATAGAGACTTGCCACGAACGAATTTACATTTGTTTCTTTATCAACATTATTCAAAGGGGCAGGATCCATTCCTTCCGATTATAAAAAAAAATGAAGAGTCCGGTAGTGTCGAAATTGATGGAATAGCGCTTTTGGATGGCAAGAAAATGGTTGGTGAAATTTCAAATGAGAAGTTGATGTTTTTTAAAGTACTAGCAGATCAGTATACAAAAGGCACTTATACAGTCAAAATGCCTGACACAGGTGAATCAGTCGGCGTTAAAAGCATAGCCTCATCACGTGAGCTAAAGGTTATTTCAACAAATCCGATTAAGGTAGAAATAAAGGTTCATATTGAGGGGGTTATAAATGAGTTTACAGGGAAGAAAATTACCCCAGAGGTAATGGGGAAAGTTGAGAAAGCCTTTAAAGATATTGTGGAAAAAGAATCGCTTGCTCTAATTGATAAATTTAAAGAATTAAAAATAGATCCGATTGGAATTGGGGACGATCTCCGGTCGCAGTCTCGTACATTTCTAATTGATGAGTGGCGGGATCGAATCCCTGAGTTGGAGGTGGACTTGCAGGCAGATGTAGTTATCTCAGAATCCGGTGTTATCGATTAAGTTTATCTATTTTGTGAATTTTGATGAAAAATATAAGGTGCTTGTTTTATTTAAAGGTCTTGTCTCATATCGTTTACTAATGGACTAGTCTAAAGATAAGGGGACAAGACATCATGAACACTTTTGTAAAAGGAACATTAATGCTTGTTATAGCAGCCTTTTTTGGTGAATGTTTAGAGTTTTTTATTAATATGATTTTGGCTCGTGAGTTAGGGGAAGAGGGTATGGGCTTATATATGTCCATTTTACCGATTATCTTTTTTATTGTTATTATTGCCAGTTTAGAGCTGCCGATTTCTATTTCAAAATTTGTTGCTGAAAAGCAACGCGAAACACATTACTATATGTTAAAACATACTCTTTTGCTGACGATTATTTTTACATGTTTATTTGTTGCAGCTGCTGTACTAACCTTTCCGCACTTACCATTTTTAAATACCTACCATCCATATGTTAAGTGGTTGTTCGTCATTCTCATACCTGTTGTTTCATTTACATCGATTGCAAGAGGTTATTTTATGGGAGTACAACACATGGGGAAGATTGCATTTTCAAATTTTCTGAAAAAACTAGTCCAACTTGGTATTCTTTATTGGGTCTATCAATCCTTTCAGTTTCAAATTGAGCTAGCACTGTTGATTGCTTTAGCTACATTAATTGGAAGTGAACTACTTGTGAGTGCATATTTAATCGCTGTCTATTTTATGGAATACCAAGTACTTAGCAAGGAAAATCATAAATTCATACGCGGTGATAAAGTGAGGAAGGCTCTTTTTTCCGTTTCTTTTCCAACTACAGGTTTGAGGCTTTTTCATTCTTTTACACATGCTATTCAACCATTCTTAGTAAAGGGTGCTTTAGTAGCTGCTGGCTTTTCAAGTGTCATGGCCAATGAACATTATGGAATGTTAGCTGGTGTGGCTATGTCAATTGGATTTTTTCCAGCTTTTATTGGACATTCTTTAATGGTCATGCTGATCCCGAATGTATCAGAAGCCTATGCAAATAACGATAATAACAAGTTAGTACGATTGTTGCAGCAGTCAATGGTCATTACATTACTTTATGGATCTATTTCCGTTTTTGTCATGTATATGTTTGCAGAACCACTTTCCCGCTTATTTTTTGATTCTTCAACTGCAGCTTTTTATTTAAAACTATTATGGCCGTACTTTCTTTTCCATTTTTTCATCATTCCTATGCAAGCCTATCTGATTGGTTTGGGGCTCGTCAAGGATGCCCTTTTTCATACTGTATGGTCCCATATCATATCGTTTGGGATGATGTATGTATTAGGTTCTATGGAAGTCCTGCAAATGAAAGGAATTATTTTGGGGATGAACATGGGAGCTGTGCTACTTATGCTCATGCATTACGTAACAATCTGCAATAAGCTTGAAGTAAGTGTGTATTTTATGAAAAAAAGATATACGTATTAATTGGAGGTGAAATATGAGTAAAGGATCAAAAAATAAAATCCTTTATTCATATTTTTTTGTTTTATGGTAAAAGTAAGCAGAGGATAATATCTTCATGAGGGTGATTTAATGAATAAATATAGCCTGTTTCTCAAGATACTACTCATCATTTTTATTATTTTTCCTGTTTATTCCGATAGCTCGCTCGCTCTTGAAAAAGGAGAAAAAGCAATTGATTTTACATTAAAAACAACAGAAGATGAGAAATTAAATTTGGGAAATTTGAAAGGAAATGTTTTGGTTCTTACTTTTTGGACTACATGGTGTTCTTATTGTCAGGAAGAAATGGCAGAATTAAAGAAGTTTTACAAAGAAAAAAAATTGGAGGGCATTGAGATAATTGGGGTTAATATTACATCTGCAGAAAACAGTCAAAAAGAAGTGATCCAATTTGTTCAGCAATCAAAATTACCTTTTCCAGTAGTTTTGGATGTAAATGGAGAGGTTTCAAAACGTTATCAAGTCATTGGCATTCCTACGAGTTATATTATAGATGAAAATGGAATGATTAGAGAAAAAGTATTAGGACCAATAACTGCCGAAGTGTTACATCAGGCATTATTAGATCTTTAAACTACTTTAAATTAACTTGATAAATTTACAACTTTTAAATGTTTTGCTTATAGTTGTTTTTCTCACAGAATAATGAAAATTTAATATGATTTAGTTACGGGAGTACAGTTAGTGACAAGGATACTTGCATGATCTGTACTTTCTTTTTTTCGTGGGTAGCACCTTATTTAGAGGGTATTGTTATGAATTAACTTATTTAGATGGTATTGTTATGAATTAACTTATTGAGAATACTTATTATTAATAATAATTATCATTTAATAATTATAATAATTATTACTTGAAAATAAAATATTGTTTGTTATAATCATATTATACTTAATTAATCACGTTTTGTTTGAATAGACCTAGGGAAATTTATAAAAATAAAGACTTTGATTATGAATGTTATTCTCAATTAGAGAGGCGGATGATGATGGAGACAAACACGGTAACTGGAATAAAACATCAAGCAAACACGAAAAATGAAAATCAGTTTCTCAAAAAATGGATGGAACATATAGAGCTTATTAATGCAATCATTTCTGGTATTTTAATAGGTTTTGGATGGTTTTATAACAATCAGGGAAATGAAACAATCGCTATTCCACTTTTTATTTTGGCTTTTATTATAGGTGGATTTGCAAAAGCAAAGGAAGGGATAGAGGAAACAATAGCAGAGAAAAACTTGAATGTTGAGCTGCTAATGATCTTTGCAGCAGTTGGTTCTGCTATTATAGGTTATTGGACAGAAGGTGCCATCCTTATTTTTATTTTTGCTTTAAGTGGTGCATTGGAGACCTATACGATGAATAAAAGCCAACGGGAAATTTCCGCATTAATGAGTTTGCAGCCTGAAGAGGCAGTGCTGTTAGTTGACGGAAGGGAAAGTCGAGTTCATGTATCTTCTTTAGATATTGGTGATACGATTTTAGTTAAACCTGGGGAAAGAATTGCAACAGATGGTTTTATTTTGTCTGGTAAAACAAATATAGATCAATCAGCTATTACAGGAGAGTCTATGCCTGTTGAAAAAGGTATAAATGATGAAGTATATGCTGGTACAGTTAATGGAAATGGGTCCATTACTGTATCTGTTTCGAAAAAAAGTACAGAAACAATGTTTCAAAAAATATTAGATCTAGTTCAATCTGCACAATCGGAAAAATCACCTTCACAACAATTTATTGAACGTTTTGAAGGCACATATGTAAAAGGAGTTTTACTATTAGTTGCTGCGATGATGGTATTACCACACTTTTTATTAGGGTGGACATGGAACGAAACAATATATCGAGCACTTGTCTTGATGGTGGTGGCATCACCTTGTGCTTTAGTTGCATCGATTATGCCGGCAACATTATCAGCTATTTCAAACGGGGCAAGAAATGGTCTTTTATTTAAAGGCGGTATGCATTTAGAGAGTTTAAGTAGAACAAATGTTGTTGTATTTGATAAAACAGGAACCTTAACAAAAGGCGAGCCAGCTGTTACAAATCTGATTACGTCTGAAAATGTGAATCTTGAAGAATTCTACGAAGCAGTTCACTCGATTGAAAATCAATCAACACATCCACTTGCAAAAGCTATTGTTTCCAAACTTCACAAAGATTACCCAAATCACTCGGCAAAAATGATTTCAGTTGATGAAAAGTCTGGATTTGGTGTAAGTGCAGTTATCAATGGAGTGAATTGGAAAATCGGTAAGTCGGAATTTGTTGGACGTAGTATAGCTGAGGCATATCATGGTGGAATAAGTGAGCAACTTGCTAAAGAGGGAAAAACGATTGTATATGTTCTTCGTAATGATGAAATGGTTGGGCTAATTGCATTAAAGGATGTTGTAAGACAAGAGGCAAAGGCTGCAATTGAAACATTACAGCGAAATGGAATTAAGACAGTTATGTTAACTGGTGATAGCCTTTCAACCGCAGAAGCAATCGCAAACGAATTAAGCGTGGATTTATTTAAGGCTGAATGTTTGCCTGAAGACAAGGTGAAAGAAATTAAAGCGTTAAAAGAGAAATACGGAACAGTAACAATGATTGGGGACGGCATTAATGATGCTCCAGCACTTGCCATTTCTGATGTTGGAATTGCAATGGGAGAAGGTACTGATGTTGCACTGGAAACAGCAGATGTTGTTTTGATGAAAAATGAACTTTCAAAGCTTACAAATGCGTTGGAATTGTCCAAAAAGATGAATAAAATTGTCAAACAAAATATTGTATTTTCAATGTCTGTTATTGGGCTATTAATTTGTTCCAACTTCCTCCAAGTGCTTGATTTACCACTAGGTGTTATTGGACACGAAGGAAGTACCATTTTGGTTATTTTGAATGGATTACGATTATTAAGAGGGATATAGAAAGAGCAAAGAGGGTGATTTCATACACTTAAAAGGGTATAAGTCTCCCTCTTTTTTGTTTCCTACATATTATATTGTTTCTTTAGGTGCATTAACTGCTCCTTCATCTTCATCTGGACGTTTACTAACAATGATATATGAAATAACAAAACAGCAAAAGCCAATAATCCATCCGAAAATCGTACTATAGTAAAAGGTGTCAATTAATGACATTCCTATAAAAGGAGCCATAACCCCTATGATACAAAGTATAGAAACTAAATGACGTTTTACCCAATGAAGCAATACGAACAACTCCTTAGTAGGAAGAAAGATAGACATATAATGTTATTATACAAGAAAAAGAACTTTTGGAGTATCAATGAAATATTAAGAACATGTTACAAATATTAATGATATTTACGGCCTTTCCACATATATCCCTTTTTTATAATTGAAGATTCCATTGAAGAGATTAGTAATGAGATAAAGAATGTTGCAATATTATAGGCATTGCAATACTGATTGATACATTTTGTTTGGTTTTTCGATCAACAAACCCTTTTTGTGAAACAATAAGAATGTAAGGCAAAATATTAAATATAGTAATATAATCTTTAACAAGTAAATTGTATACTTCATAGACGACAAGTAAACCGGGAAAGATATAGAAACAAAAATAAAAGGAAATAAGAATAATAGCTAAAAAACGAGAACGACCAATTCCGATAAAAGTATTTTTTTTAAATCCTTCCCATACTTCTTTATTACTCTTATACATGTAGCATGTAACAAAAGAAGTTATATTTAAAAGAATAACTTTGTAGCCTTGCTTTTTCATAATCCTCGCTAAATGAACATCATCAAGCAAGGAATTTTTAATGGTTTCGTGACCGCCAATAGTAAAATATGCTTGTCGTTCAAATAACATAAACGACCCATGTGCGGCAGCAGCGGAAGACATTTGCGTATAGTTTGCTAAAAGAAGCGGTAAATGGAAATAAATTAAAAAATGTTGCATAGGCACAAGCCATTTTTCTAAAAGATGTTGTACTGGAAAACGTGGAAAGCCAGTGATTAGATGACCTTTTTGTTTATCAAGCATATGAATAACGGATTGAATAACATCTGGATTTAATCGAATGTCTGCATCTAAAAATAAAAAATAATCACCTTTTGCTTTCTTACTTAATTGGTTACATGCATGGACTTTTCCTGTCCAGCCTTGGGGTAATTCAGTTCCATAGAGTAAAGTAAAACGCTTATCGTTCGATATTAAAGACTTAATAATTAATGATGTTCGATCTGATGATTGATCGTCAAGTAAATAAAATTCTAGGTTTTGATACGTTAATTTTTTTAGAGATGTAATAAGCTCCATTACATTGTCTTCTTCGTTGCGTAAGGGTATTAGAATGGAGACAAGTTTATTGTGGTGAATTCTTTGTTTTTTTATTTCAGGCATAAAGAAAGAGTTAAAAATAGTCCAAATTAAAAATAAACTTAGAATGATGATATAGGTAAGCATAATGATCCCCCGATTTCCGTTTATCAAATATATTGTACTGACTAGGGAGAGGTTTTACATTTCTTAAGGTGTTTTGATGAAAAAACCCACGTAGATTGTTATGTTATCTACATGGGTACACATGCTAGCCTATTTCTCTTTTATGATCATATTTCAAATCGTGTTCCAAAATAAGATCTGCGGTAAGTTGACCTGATAATGTTACCATAGGTACTCCTCCGCCAGGATGTGTTGATCCTCCTACAAAGTAAAGATTTTGTATGTATGAGCTTTTACTAGGAAACTTAAAACCACCGTTCTTCTTCCGGTCTGTGGCAACGCCATAAATCGATCCACCGTTTGCTCCGTATAATTGCTGAAGGTCATTAGGTGTAAACATGTATTCAAATTCAATGGAATTTGATAAATCTGTAACACCCATTTTTTCAAGCTTAGCAATAATTAATTTCCGGTATTCCAGTGCTTTATTATCCCATGTTTCTCCTTCTTTTAACGGGGGTACATGAGTTAAAACAAATAAGTTTTCCTTGCCCTCAGGTGCTTGTGTCGGATCAGATTTAGAGGATATTCCAACATAAATTGTTGGGTCTTCTGGTGCTGTTTCCTCATTGTAAAGTTGATTAAACTCTTTTTCTGGTGATGCTGAAAAGAAAAAATTATGATGTGTAAGATGTTTATATTTTCTATTAACCCCTAATAAAAGCACTAGGCCAGATACTGTTGGAGGAAACTTTTCCTGTTCCTGAATAAAATCATGATGTAAAGGGTGATTCTCTAACAAAGTTTGGTAGGTAGGTACAACCTCTAAATTGGAGACTATAATGTCAGCTTCTACTATTTGTCCATTTTCAAGCTCTACACCTGTTGCTTTTTTTCCATTTGATGTGATCTTTTTTACTTTTGTGTTTAGATGTACATTCACTTGTAATTCATGTAAGACCTTCGACATAGCATTTGCAATTTCATACATGCCACCATCAACATAATATATTCCAAGTCCTAATTGAACATGTGCTAACTGTGACAAAACGGCAGGAGCATGATAGGGGGAAGACCCAATATACATGATTAAAGAGTTAAACAATTGCTGAATTTTTTTATCCTTAAAAAATTTACGCGTCCCTTGGTGCATTGTTTTCATCGGATCCATTGATAATAATTCTTTAACCGTATGCATGGATCTTAAATCCTGTAATCCTCTTAAACTTTTTTTGTACACACTTTTTAAGCTATACTCATACATTTTGCTACAATAATTCAAATAATTGAAAAGCTCACCTGCGTCTTCTTTAGATACTGATCTTAGTTGTCTAATTAACTCAGGTAAATCACTTGTAAGTTCGATGGTTGTGCCATCTTCAAAAAATGTCTTCCATTGTGGCTCAATTCTTTTTAATTTAATATAGTCAGTAAGGTTTCGATTAGCATTTTGAAATAACTGTTCAAGTACCCATGGCATGGTTAGAATAGAGGGTCCCGTGTCAAAGGAAAAACCATTTCCACCTCTCTTGTTCAACTTTCCTCCAAGTCGCTCGCCTTTTTCAATAATCGTAACATCATAGTTATCGACAGCAAGACGTATACCTGCTGACATCCCACCTAAACCTCCACCGATAATAACAACTTTTTTATTCATTTTTTCCTCCAAAATGTTTTAGAATGAAAAGTATGTGAAAATTCACCTCTATAAAACCTCATTTTATCCATCATTTTCCTATTCGAGACAGTATATTTCTTTCTTAATAGATATTTTTTAACAGAGCAGTTTCTATGGGTTGTGTTAAATTGTACTTTCTGATGTTCATTGCTATCATGTAAAGAGAAGATTAGAAGGGTAGTGAAATGATGAAAAATCGTATAGAAAAAGTAATGAAATGGCTTCAAGAAGAAAACATTGATATGTGTTTTATTCAATCTAAAGAAAATGTCTTTTATCTATCTCATTTTTATACTGACCCACATGAAAGACTATTGGGGGTTTTTATATTTAAAGAAGCTGAACCTATTATGGTTTGTCCAAATATGGAGGTTAATCAGGCAAAGGCAGCTGGGTGGGAAAATGAAATTATTGGTTATAGTGATCACGAAGATCCATGGGTGTTAATTAAGGAAAGAGTGAAAATTAGATATAAACATTCTATAAATAAAGTTGCGGTGGAAATAGATACTACTTCATACAGTAGGGTTGAAAAGTTAAAACAACTTTCTAATGAAGATGTTCAAATTGTTTCAGCTGAGGATAAGTTAAATCAACTTAGACTAATAAAGGACAAAAATGAAATAAAAATCTTAACTGAGGCTGCTAAACTTGCAGACTATGGAGTCCAAATTGGAGTAGAATCGCTTAAAAATGGTGTTACTGAAATGGAAGTATTGGCGACCATTGAATACGAGCTCAAGAAAAAAGGTATAAGAGAAATGTCATTTTCGACAATGGTTTTATTTGGAGAAAAGTCAGGAGATCCTCATGGAAATCCCGGGTTGAGACAGCTTACTGATGGAGATTTTGTCATATTTGATCTTGGTGTTGTGTTAGACGGTTATTGCTCCGATATTACAAGAACCTTTGTGTATAAACAGGCTAATGAAAAGCAAGAAGAAATCTATCATACTGTATTACAGTCACAGTTAGCTGCATTGGAAGCAAGTAAACCTGGTACCCGAATTGGCGATTTAGATGAAATAGCTAGAAAACTTATAACAGATGCAGGCTATGGCGAATATTTCCCACATCGTCTTGGGCATGGATTAGGAATTAATGTTCATGAATATCCTTCTATGAGTCATATTAATGACAACTTGTTAACAGAAGGGATGGTTTATACAATCGAACCTGGAATATACATACCTTCAATTGGAGGGGTACGTATTGAGGATGATGTGTTAATAACAGAAAGTGGGAATAAAACTTTAACAACATCTCCTAAGAATTTTACTGTAATAAAATAACAGAAGTGCATATAAGGAATTGACAAAATAAAGATGAGAAAAAAATTAATTATCCTATTTTTCCCGATGCTTATGTTTTTAGTGACAATAGCATGCTCTACAAATCAAGATAGCAAAAATCTTGTTTCTGCTAAAGTGGTAAATGTCGTAGACGGAGATACATTAAACGTTATGATTAGCGGTAAAGAAGAAACAATACGATTACTATTAGTAGATACTCCGGAGACGGTTCACCCTACTAAACCTGTTCAACCGTTTGGACTAGAGGCAAGTAACTATTTAAAAGAGCTATTAAATGGTAAAGATGTCCAGGTTGAAGTAGGAATAGGCGAACGTGATAAATATGGGAGGCTGTTGGGATATGTGTATATTGATAAACAAATGGTAAATAAGCTGCTTTTGCAAAAAGGTTTAGCGAGAGTGGCTTATGTGTTTGAACCTAATACAAAATATATTGATGAATTCAATTCGATTCAAAAGCAAGCTCAACAAAATGAAGTTGGAATTTGGAGTATTGAAAACTATGCAACAGATGAAGGTTTCCAGACAACACTAAATGAAGAACAAAACGAAATAAATCCAAATTTACAAGTGAATGAAGAGTGTACAATTAAAGGGAACATTAATTCAAAGGGGGAAAAAATCTTCCATACAGAACAATCCCCTTCATATGAATTGACAAAGCCAGAAGCAATGTTTTGTACAGAAGATGAAGCAAGAGCAGCAGGATATCGAGCGGTTAAAAGATAACACAAAAGGGATTCAATTTTTGAATCCCTTTTGTGTTATGTAGAATTACCTGTTACACCTAGGTTTTGACTACAGACCTGCTAGCTGACGATTTTCTTTATCAAATAAGAGTAATGAAGGATTTGGGCTTGGCTTACCGATAAAATATCCTTGTGCTAAATCAATGCCAATTTCCTTTAAATATTGAAACTCTTCTTTTGTTTCAATACCTTCACCTAACACTGTAATACCTAGGTCTTTTGCTAAATTCATTACCCCAAGTAAAAAAGTTTGATTGTCTTTGTTCATATGACAATCTTGAATATACTTTCTATCAATTTTAATATAATCAGGACGAAGCTTAGAAAGCATATCTAGTGTAGAATATCCAGCGCCAACATCGTCCAATGCAACTTTCATACCATGTTCTCTATATGTTTCTAGGATTGATTTTAGATGTTGTACATCATGTATCTTCTCTGTCTCTACTACTTCAAACACAAGGTCATATGGATCCACATTGTATTTTTCAACAATTTGAAATGTGTGTTTTAAGCAATGTGCAGGGTTATATATTGTTGATGGTAAGAAGTTGATGAAGCTTTTAATTCCTTGTGGTATACGATTAGTTCGAGATTCTATGGCTATCTCACGAGCTTTTTTATCTAAAATGGAGTGCATTTCTGTTTTTCTGGCAACTTCAAAGAGTTGACTTGGAAAAATAGATTGATCCTTCACCCTAAGAAGTGATTCATATCCATAAATATCACCACTGTCCATATTAATGATGGGCTGGAGATAACTAATAAACTCTCCATTTTTTATAATGTTAACTGTATTTTCATGAAAAGTGTGTTCATATATTGTTTGTAATGAATACCTTTCAAAAAGTCCCGGTACTTCTTCCTTGTGTATAACTCCTTTAAATTCTTCAAGAGTATTACCCAATTCATAATGGATAAAAGAAAGAAACTCCTTTAATGCACTTTTTGACTCAAAAGCATGAATAAAATGATTTATATTAACCTGTTTAAAATAAAGTTTCGTCAAGGTTTTTGTTAATTTATCATGATTGCTAGGAAATATTGAAAGAAAACCCTGATTATATATTTTAAGAGGTTGAAAGCAGGATCTACAATAATTGACCATCTTTATCCCTCGATTCAATATCAAATTTAGATTGATTTTATTTTATCAAAGATTATACAAAAGTTAAACAAAAATAATTCACGAATGGAATTATTAATTGATTTTAATGAATTGATTATCTTGTCCAATGTTTGGGTATAGCATAAAAATAAAAGGAGTTTTAAATGAGTTCTTTTGACATTGTTTATTTAAACACAGGGTGTCTAACCAAAGTGCTTTGGTTAAAAAGAAAAAAATGGGAAAGTCTAAAGGAGTGGTAATAATTGATAAAAGCCATTGTTTTTGATGTGTATGGATATTGTTTAATGTTCATTCTGTTGTTGAAAAATGTACCTCCCTTTACCCTGAAAAGGACATGAACTTAGTGAACTTTGGAGAAGAAAACATTAGAGTACTCTTTTTTGAGGTAGCTTATGTGTAATTATGAGAATTTTTTTACGATTACAAAAGAGTCATTAGCACATTCTTGTAGAGTTTAACTCTCCCTTATAATTCCGAAATTGAGGAAATCTTGATAAATGAATATGTGAATTTATCTTTATATGATGAAGTTGAAGGGACTTTTCCTGACAATGAGTACAATAACTTAAAAGGAATGATTTAGAAATTCATCAGGAGGTTATATTTATGAAAAAAATAGCAGTGTTAACGAGCGGTGGAGATTCACCAGGTATGAATGCAGCTATTCGTGCTGTTGTTCGGAAAGGGATTCATGAGGGATTGGACGTTTATGGTGTGTATCATGGCTATGCTGGTTTGATGGAAGGGAAAATAAACAAACTGGAGCTAGGTTCAGTTGGGGATATTATCCATCGCGGTGGCACGATTCTTTATACAGCACGATCAGAAGAATTTAAAAAAGATGAATCACAGCACAAGGCAATAAGACAATTAAAAGATTTAGGTATCGATGGATTGGTAGTTATAGGAGGAGATGGCTCATATCGTGGGGCCGCAAAATTAACTGAAAAAGGTTTTCCATGTGTTGGTTTACCAGGAACAATTGATAATGATATCCCGGGAACAGATTACACCATTGGATATGATACGGCTTTAAACACTGTTGTCGAAAATATTGATAAAATAAGGGACACAGCAACTTCTCATGATCGAACATTTATTATTGAAGTAATGGGGCGTCATGCAGGAGATATTGCGCTTTTCTCTGGGGTTGCTGTCGGGGCTGAAACGATATTAATCCCTGAAAGAACGTTTGAACTAAATGATGTTGTTGAAAAATTAAACAAAGGTATTAAACGTGGCAAGAAGCACTCTATTATTGTCTTAGCGGAGGGAGTTTGTTCTGCAAATGAACTTGCAGAACAATTAAAGGAAAAATACCATCTAGAAACTAGAATTTCCGTTTTAGGGCATATTCAAAGAGGAGGATCTCCTACAGGTTTTGATCGTGTTTTAGCATCAAGATTAGGGGCCAGAGCTGTTGAACTTTTACTACAAGGAAAATCAGGCAGAGCAATTGGCATGCAAAAGCAAGAAATTGTTGACCATGATATTATTGAGATTTTAAAACAAAAAGATCCATTACCAGAGGGAGTATACACACTATCACAGGAATTATCAATATAAGATATAGTTTTGAAAAATAAAGCGTACATTGACAGAGGCTGACTGTTTCAAGTAAACAGTCAGCCTCCTTTTGTTGAAAGTCGAGAAACCATATTCAATATACTTTCACGACCTTCTTTTCTTGTTGTTTATGTAAGCTTATTTAGCTTTAAAAATGATTTTTTGTTAAAGTCTATTTATTGACGCCTTAAGATATAAGCCCTGCCTCTCTTATATCGTTGCGGCTCCTTGGCCGCGCCACTGATTAAGCGTCTTGAAGTTAGTTGTATCGTGATGTTGCTTCATTGCGCGCTTAATTATGTAATACCCATATTGAACATTACAAAACATAAAGACAAGCTATTTTTGAGAAGTTAAATTAACAGAACTACAATCATCCTATGCTGTTTATGGAAAAATGTTATTGAGAAGAGGAATTATCAACAATTGATTTGCAAATCCTTTTATCTTAAATAAACAAGGCTTCTTTAAAGCTGACTAAAGTTATCCAAGATAAATATTTGCTGCGGGAGGACTGTTTGTGAGTTAAAGTGAATACTTTGATATTCTTAGATTGCTTTTAAAGAAGGGTCCATTCCTGCAGAAAGTACATTTTTAAGTGTAAAGGTACGAATTTCTTTTCGTAAATAACAATAAGCTATTATTTTCTCAGCTGTTATTTTTCGCACAAGTATTTTTCTTTTTGAAAAGCTGCCTGATGCAGATAAGTAAATAATTGTAATCGGCACTTTGTTTTCTAAGCTTAATTTTAAAAAGTATTTCATAAGGACACCTCCATCTTTCTTCATCTCTATTATATACGAACATATCTTCTTTTATCCACTAAAAACGAACATACATTCTATATTTTTTAGCCATATT
Organism: Metabacillus litoralis; assembly: GCF_003667825.1. NCBI lineage: Bacteria > Bacillati > Bacillota > Bacilli > Caryophanales > Bacillaceae > Metabacillus > Metabacillus litoralis. The sequence continues at coordinate 573,371 of NZ_CP033043.1, forward strand.
TTTTCTATTTCAGGCGTAAGATGTAAGGATAACATTTTTAGTTTAGATCCTTGAGAGGGGAGATAAGGATGACAGAACGAGAAAAAATACGATTAATCCAAGAAATTTCAAAAGAAATGATGAAACATTCAGTGAAGGATCGAAAAGGAACACATACTAGTGATCAGGAAAAAGCAGTTGAACTACTTGCAAGAGCCTTACATGATTTTTCTGATCTGTATTTAAAGCAACAAAACGAGGATGAAGTTTTAAAAGGAATATTAGCAAAAGTGAAAATTGCCTGCAATACTATGGAACGAGTTAAGAAACCAAATATAGTTATTAAAAGAGTATAAATTACACTTATATAAAGAGGAGGTGATTAATATAGGAGAATTGAATTAAAAGGAGAACATATGTTCCAATTTGGATTTACTTTATGATACAATAAGTTTGCAGTCAAGCGATCGAACAAGCCCCTTCGAAAAGGAGGTGATGCTTGTTGACGATTTATGAGAGTCTAATATCTATGTTTACGTTTGCTTCTTTAGTTATAGCCATTCTGGCTTTTTCACAAAAAAAATAGACCTTCTAGAGGTCTAATCATTTTTATCTTTTTTTAGATCTGTCGACTGCAGACTGTGGATGCTGCAACATCCACGGTCAACTATAATCCTATTATACCATAATAGGAAGTATGATTAGTTAGTACAAACCTATTGATTATTAATTATTTTTTTAGTTGTCATTGATTCCATTGCTTCGTTTGTTGTTTTTGAAGTTTTTGTATCATTGATGGTTTTCAGGTGTTTAACCTCCACAACTTTTTCCTTCCCTATTTTCTACAGATAAGTACTTTTTCTTTAATGTCCAATGTCCAAAGTTTTCAAAAAATCGGTAAAATTATAGTCTATATCAAAAAACATAGGTGTATTTTCATCGTCATATAAAATTAATCTTCCTTGATTCTCTGTTGACGGATCATATATTAATATAATTTCTGTGATAAGTGAATCAAACCATTTGTTTTTAACATTATATGATTTTGTTAATGGTATTCTGATGAGATATCCTTTATTTGGTATAGGATTTGCTTGAACTGTAACCTTCTGAATGCCCTTAATTGCGCTAATTGCATATTGATCCATTTTAGAAGATTGTTCCGCTTGTTTAACAATTGCATTTGTTTCGATATCCATTACTTTAATTTGTTGATTTTCTGCAATTGCAACATGACTAACACTAACAATGAGAAAAAAAATAACGTGAACCAAAAGGTATTTTTTCTTCATTTTTTTCACCTCAGTTATTAGTCTTTCCAACAAGAAAAATAATCAACATGGAATTATTACCTAATAGAACTTGCCGAAAGTCGCCATCCTAACTAAAGGAGGTGATAAGATGATACAAAAACTACTCCTTATTATAGGATGTTTCCTTTTTGTTGTTGGTTGTAAACAAGATGATCAGGTGTCTGCTCGAACATTCTTAATACCAGAAGGATATGTAGGTTGGGTTCAAGTAAAATATGATCAACAATTACCTAAAAAAGTAATGAATAATGAAAAAAATCAGGTATATAGAGTTAGTCAAAACGGAATGACATACACAGATGAAGAACATATCCACGAGGGTTGGGCAACTAATAAATATTATTATGTAAACGATAAAGGAGAACGAACCCCACTAGTACCAGGTAAGATGGTTCATGGACCATCAAGTGGGAGAGAATTAGCTGGCAAAACGGTTGAATATTTTTTTATAGGGTCATCAGATCAGTTTCATAAGGATGAATATGTGCCTAATGAATACGAAGTAAATTAACGGCTGCAATATGCAGCTTTTCTTTTTCTTCTAAAACAAACAAGTCATGAGTAAAAAGAAATTTATCTACAATAAGCGACAAATTCATTGACGTCCATACATAACTTTTGTACGATATGAAGGATTGAATGAAAAGGAGCTGTGGATTTCGCGATGGAGTCCTTTAAAATAAAAAAAACTTTAAATAACAACGTTTTGATCGCATCACATGATTCATACGGAGAAGTTGTTTTAATTGGAAAAGGTATTAGTTTTGGTAAAAAAGAAGGAGACACTATTCACGAGGATAGCTATGAAAAAATGTTTGTTTTAACAAATCAAAAGGAGCAGGAGCAATATAAGTTACTGCTAACAGATATTGATGAAGAAATGCTCGAAATTATGCAGGAAGTAATTCAATATATTTTTGAACGTGTTGACAAGCCTTTAAATGAACATATTCATATAGCACTTACTGACCATATAGCATTTGCTTTAAAGCGTTTGCAACAAGGTATGGATATAAAGAATCCGTTTCTTCTCGAAACAAAGTCTTTATATCCTTTTGAATATGAGCTGGCAACAGAAGTTATTAATATGCTGAATGAAAAATTAAACGTACAGCTGCCCCATGGTGAAATTGGTTTTATTGCGCTTCATATTCATAGCTCAATATCTAATAAGCCACTTTCAGAAGTGAACCAATATTCTCAGCTTATTAGCCGGTTAACAGAAGTGATAGAAGAGTCTTTAAAAATTAAAGTAGATCGAGAGAGTGTTAACTATTTACGGTTAATTCGCCATCTTCGATACACAATTGAAAGAGTGAATTCGGGAGAATCTGTTTCAGAACCAGAAAAATTAGCTTTTTTGTTGAAAAAGGAATATCCGTTATGCTACAATACTTCTTGGAAAATGATAAAAGTCATGCAACAGGTTTTAAAGAAATCTGTTTATGAAGCTGAAGCAGTTTACTTAACAATGCATTTATATCGACTAACAAATAAATAATTGTAACCGATATTATTCACGTGTTACTGATTCGATCAGGCATGAGTGAACAAGGTGTTTTTAATTGCTATTTTGGGGAACTATACCTAATAGCAGCTAAAATACATGTTCACCATGCCTTTTTTGTATGCATTAAGACAATTTCTGAGCTTAATGTAAACGGTTAATAGTAGATTGTTTTCTAGGCTTTGTACTTTTATTGACTACAGTAATGAACAAAATAGGAGGAAATGATTATGTTTAAAAATGCATTCGGCGTCTTGCAAAAAGTCGGACGTGCACTAATGTTGCCAGTTGCATTATTACCAGCTGCTGGTTTATTGCTTGCATTAGGTAATGCACTTCAAAATCCAACGCTTACTGATTTAGCACCATTCTTAACAGCTGATTGGATCGTGTTAATCGCAAGTGTTATGGAAAATGCAGGTAACGTCGTATTCTCGAATTTACCTGTTTTATTCGCAGTTGGGGTTGCGATTGGTTTAGCTAACGGTGATGGAGTTGCTGGTATTGCGGCTTTAATTGGTTATTTAATAATGAATATTACAATGAGTAGTATCCTTAAGGGAGTCGGTACACTTCCATCAGGTGGACAGGAGCTTGCTGACTTTTTAGCGAACAACGGTGCTGCGTATGGAAATGTACTAGGTATCCCAACCCTTCAGACTGGGGTATTTGGTGGTATTATCGTAGGTATTATCGCTGCTGCCATGTATAATCGCTTTTTCACTATCGACTTACCATCTTATTTAGGATTTTTTGCTGGTAAGCGTTTCGTACCGATTGTAACGGCTGGAGCAACAGTATTACTTGGTATTGTTATGTATTTTGTTTGGCCTCCAATTCAAACAGGCCTGAACGCTTTTTCCACTAACTTATTAGATGCAAACAGAACGGTAGCAGCCTTCATATTTGGTGTTATTGAACGTTCGTTAATTCCGTTTGGTCTTCATCATATCTTCTATTCACCATTCTGGTTTGAATTCGGAAGCTATGTAAATGCTGCTGGAGAAACTGTACGTGGAGATCAAACAATCTTCTTTTCTCAAATAAGAGATGGTGTTCAAGATTTAACAGCTGGTACATTTATGACTGGTAAATTCCCATTCATGATGTTTGGTTTACCTGCTGCAGCACTAGCGATTTATCATGAAGCAAGACCAGAACATAAAAAAGTTGTTGCAGGTTTAATGGGTTCAGCTGCTTTAACTTCTTTCTTAACAGGTATTACAGAACCACTTGAATTCTCTTTCTTATTCGTAGCACCAGTATTATTCGGTATCCATGCAATCTTTGCTGGTTTATCGTTTATGATTATGCACATTCTTGATGTTAAAATTGGGATGACATTCTCTGGAGGTTTAATTGACTTCCTATTATTCGGAGTATTAAACCCACAAACAAACTGGTGGCTAGTTATTCCTGTAGGTTTAGTTTTTGCAGTTGTTTATTACTTCGGTTTCCGTTTTGCAATTAGAAAGTGGAATCTTGCCACTCCTGGTCGTGAGGAAACAGATGTTGAAACATCTGATGAAGGACAAGCAAAAGCTAATGCGGGAGATTTACCATTCCAAGTGTTAGAATCCTTAGGTGGCTCTGGAAACATTAAGCACTTAGACGCTTGTATTACACGTTTACGTGTTACAGTCAATGATAGTAAGGGTGTTGACAAAGATCGCTTGAAAAAGCTTGGAGCATCCGGTGTGTTGGAAATTGGAAACAACATTCAAGCAATCTTTGGACCTAAATCTGATAATTTAAAGACTCAAATTCAGGATGTTATGTCTGGAAAACGCCCTAAAGCAACGCAAACTCATTCTCAAGAAAAAGAAGTACAAGAGCAAGTTGAGGATGTTGTAGCTGACGGCTTGAAAAATGATGTAATAGATGAAACATTTGTTTCGCCACTTACAGGTGAGATGAAAAATATTACAGAAGTTCCAGACCAAGTATTCTCTGGAAAAATGATGGGTGATGGTTTTGCCATTCTTCCTTCTAACGGAACAGTCGTTTCACCTGTTAATGGTAAAATCTTAAATGTTTTCCCTACAAAACATGCTATTGGTATTCAATCTGATGGTGGAAAAGAAATTCTTATTCACTTTGGTATTGATACAGTTAACCTAAAAGGTGAAGGTTTTGAAGCATTTGTCCAAGAAGGTGACATTGTTGAACAAGGTCAAAAACTTCTAGAAGTTGATCTAGAATTTGTAAAATCTAATGCACCTTCAATCATGACTCCAATCGTATTCACGAACTTAAAAGAGGGTCAATCAATCAAACTGCAAACAAAAGGTAATGTTGCAGCAAATGATACTGATATCATTGAGATCGAAGGTAAGTAATTTTACTATTAAAAAGCCACACTTGTATTTTTACATGTGTGGCTGATAAAATTAATTTTTGAATAATATGAATGATTCTAAAGGAGATTGATGAAAATGGCAGAAAAAACATTTACAGTAACAGCAGATACAGGAATTCATGCTCGTCCAGCAACTGTGTTGGTACAAGCAGCAAGCAAATATGATGCAGATGTAAACCTTGAGTACAATGGTAAAACTGTTAACTTAAAATCGATCATGGGTGTTATGTCTCTAGGGATTCCAAAAGGATCTCAAATCAAAATTATTGCTTCAGGTTCTGATGCAGACGAAGCGGTTGCAGGTCTTGGTGAAACTTTAAAAAATGAAGGGTTAGGCGAATAATGAGTAACCTTAAAGGGATTGGAGCTTCGGCAGGTATTGCTATAGCTAAAGCCTACCGTCTTGAAGAACCAGCACTAAATATTGAACAAAAAACAATAGCAGATAAAGAAGCAGAAAAGCAACGTTTTGATGATGCAATAAACAAGTCAAAATCAGAGCTTGAAAAAATCAAAGACCATGCTAATCGTGAACTAGGTGCAGATAAAGCTGAAATTTTTGCAGCACACTTACTCGTTTTAAGTGATCCTGAGTTGTTAAATCCAGTAGTAGATAAAATTAACGCTGAAGGTGTTAATGCTGAGTTTGCAATGAAGGAAACAGCTGATATGTTTGTTTCTATGTTCGAATCAATGGATAATGAATATATGAAAGAACGTGCAGCTGACATTCGTGACGTAACTAAGCGTGTTATTGCTCACTTATTAGGGGTGCAAATTCCAAACCCTAGTCTAATTTCAGAAGAAGTAGTCATTATTGCTGAAGATTTAACACCATCTGATACTGCTCAATTAAATCGTCAATATGTTAAAGGATTTACAACAGACATTGGTGGACGTACTTCTCACTCTGCAATTATGGCCCGTTCTATGGAAATTCCAGCTGTTGTTGGAACAAAGCAAGCTACATCAACGATTGAAAATGGTGTAATGGTTATTGTTGATGGATTAGATGGTGATGTTATTATTGATCCATCTTCAGATGTTATTGCTCAATACGAAGAGAAAAAGGCAAAGTATGAAGCTCAAAAAGCAGAATGGGCAAAGCTTGTAAATGAACCTACCGTTACAAGTGACGGTCAGCATGTTGAGCTCGCAGCGAATATTGGAACACCTGATGATGTTAAAGGTGTATTAGAAAACGGCGGTGAAGCTGTTGGACTTTATCGTACGGAATTCTTATACATGGGAAGAGATCAGCTTCCAACTGAAGATGAACAATATGATGCTTATAAAACTGTTCTGGAAAGAATGGGTGATAAGCCGGTTGTTGTTCGTACTTTAGACATCGGTGGAGACAAAGAATTACCATACTTACATCTTCCAAAAGAAATGAATCCATTCCTTGGTTTTAGAGCGATTCGTTTATGCTTGGAAGAACAAGAAATTTTCAGAACACAATTACGTGCATTATTACGTGCAAGTAGTTATGGAAATCTAAAGATTATGTTCCCAATGATCGCAACAATTTCTGAATTCAGAGAAGCAAAGGCGATTCTTTTAGAAGAAAAAGAAAAATTAGTTGCAAATGGTGTACAAGTATCTGATTCAATTGAGATTGGTATGATGGTAGAGATTCCGTCTACAGCTGTCATGGCTGATCAATTTGCAAAAGAAGTAGATTTCTTCAGTATTGGAACAAATGATTTAATTCAATACACAATGGCTGCAGATCGTATGAATGAGCGTGTGTCTTACTTATATCAGCCGTATAATCCAGCTATCTTGCGTCTAATTTCTATGGTAATCGATGCAGCCCATAAAGAAGGTAAATGGGCAGGTATGTGTGGTGAAATGGCTGGCGATACAATCGCTATTCCATTATTATTAGGTTTAGGTCTTGATGAGTTCTCTATGAGTGCTACATCAATCCTTCCAGCACGTACTCAAATTAAAGGTTTATCTAAAGAAAAGGCACAAAGTATAAAAGAAACGGTTTTATCTATGAGTACAACTGAAGAAGTCGTTGCATTTGTGAAAGAAACTTTCCAAATCGACTAATGAGCAAAAAGACAGGCAGAATATGCCTGTCTTTTTGACGTTCTTTATAGATAATACATACACCATTAAGGGAAAGCTAACCTTAGTATAAAAGGAAGGAGTTTTCTATAATGGACAATTTCAAAATTGGTGAAGAAGTATATGTGATCTATAGAAATCCTCATGCTGTAAATGTGGCAAATATTGAAAAAGCAGAAATTGTTGAGCACCCTACTAATCAAAAGGAATTGGCGATTTTCCTACACGATGCATACCATCCACTAGCAGAAGATGATGCTGTATTTTCTAGTTTTGAGGAAGCCGAAGAACTTTACAACCAGTTATTTGATTACCAACAATTCGATTAAGTTAATAGGAAATATTTGAATCGATTATTAGATAACGATTAAGCAAAAGGTAAATATGTATAGAATCTCTTAAAGGATGGTACTATCATGATTAAACCTTTTGTTCCACAATTAGTTTATATAGAACCGAGAGCTCTAGAATACCCACGTGGCGTTGAACTAAAAGAAAAATTTGAAAAGATGGGTCTTGAGATTAGAGAAACAACCTCTCATAACCAAGTCCGAAATATTCCAGGTAAGAACCACCTTCAGCAATATCGAACAGCCAAATCTACTTTAGTTGTCGGTGTAAGAAAAACGCTCGAATTTGATAGCTCCAAACCATCTGCTGAGTATGCAATCCCTCTAGCAACTGGATGTATGGGGCATTGTCATTACTGTTACTTACAAACTACAATGGGTAGTAAACCGTATATTAGGACATATGTTAATGTAGATGAAATACTTGAGCAAGCTAAGGATTATATGGAGGAGCGTGCTCCAGAAATTACACGGTTTGAGGCCTCTTGTACGTCTGACATAGTAGGGATTGACCATCTTACTCATTCTTTAAAGTCAGCAATTGAATTTTTTGGGCAAACAGATATGGGAAGGTTACGTTTTGTAACAAAATTTCATCACGTCGACCATTTATTGGATGCAAAGCATAATGGAAAGACTCGTTTTCGATTTAGCATAAATGCTGATTATGTAATAAAAAACTTTGAGCCAGGGACATCTCCTCTTGATAAAAGAATTGAAGCTGCAGTTAAAGTAGCAAAGGCAGGGTATCCGTTAGGATTTATTGTAGCTCCAATTTATATTCATGAAGGCTGGCAAGAAGGGTACAAAACTCTCTTTGAAAAGCTGGATGCATCTCTCCCTGCTGATGTACGAGATGATATAACGTTTGAAATGATTCAACACCGTTTTACAAAGCCAGCAAAGCGAGTGATTCAGAAAAATTATCCGAAAACGAAGCTTGAATTAAATGAGGAAGAAAGACGTTATAAATGGGGCAGATATGGGATAGGTAAATATATTTATCAAAAAGATCAAGAACAGGAATTACGTGATACATTAGAGGATTATGTTGATCATTATTTTCCAACTGCCAAGGTTGAATATTTCACCTGATAAAAATACTCTCATCGTAACGTTGATGAGAGTATTTTTTTGTTATTTCGAAACTTTAACTTCCAATTAAACTTCATATATATGGTAAAATTAGTTTAATCATACATAAGGGGTGTATCTATGGATATGTCATTAAATGGTAAAAGCGCACTAGTTATTGCTTCCAGCCAAGGACTTGGTAAAGCCATTGGCTGGAAGCTTGCAGAACAAGGGGCAAATGTTATGTTATCTAGTCGGGATGAAGAAAAGCTTAAAAAAATAAAACATGAGCTTAGCCAAAATAGTCGTGGACGTATTGAATACAAAGTATGTGATATAAAAAACAAAGAAGAAATAGAACAACTTGTTACTTTTACACAAACTCAATTCGGTGCTATCGATCTACTTGTTAATAATGCAGGAGGTCCACCAGCGGGTACATTTGAAGAAATGACTGATGAAGATTGGCAGCATGCATTTGAATTAAACTTACTTAGTTATATCCGCATTATAAGAGAAGTGCTCCCCTATATGAAAAAAAGCGGTGGAAAAATCGTAAATATTGCTTCTTCTTCTGTAAAGGAACCAATCCCTGGTTTAATTTTATCTAATACTTTTCGAACGGGTATTGTAGGTTTAACCAAAACTCTGGCTTCAGAATTTGCATCATATGGAATTTTAATTAATACAGTTGCTCCAGGTCGTATCTCAACAGATCGCGTTGCCTCTTTAGATGAGATCGCAGCAAAGAAACAAGGAGTATCAAAACAAGATGTTGAGGAGAGTGTAAAAGATAAAATTCCTCTAGGCCGTTATGGTTTACCAGAAGAATTTGCCAATTATGCTACATTCCTCCTTTCAGACTTAAACTCCTATATGACGGGTCAAACATTTTTGGTTGATGGTGGAATGGTGAAATCAATTTAATGAAAATAAGGAGAGGTTAGCTTCTCCTTATTTTTACTTGTAAGGAAGGAGAGGGGCAATTTGATTACATATCCAATTTTGCAAAAAGGTGCGACAGTTGGAGTAACAGCACCTTCATCTGGGATTCCCGATGAACTTCACTCAATGTTTAGACAGGCCTTAGTAAGCATGGAAAACAAAGGATACAAAACTTATTGTGGTGAAACAGTATGGACACAGGATAAAGCTAAATCTTCATCAGCAAAAAAACGAGCATATGAATTTATGTCCATGATGAAAGATGATGAAATTTCACTTATTGTTCCCCCGTGGGGCGGTGAGCTCTTAATTGAAGTTCTTGAACATATTGATTTTGATAGCATACAGAATAAATGGGTAATGGGTTACTCTGATACAAGTGCATTGCTCCTTGCTATTACTTTGAAAACAGGAGTGGCAACAGCTCATGGAACAAATCTTGTAGATCTACGAGGTGTATATTCTGACTCGACCACTGAAAAATGGGAAAGTGTTTTAGGGACAAAAAGAGGAGAGCTAATTTTGCAGAATTCCTCAGAGAAATATCAAAAGCAATGGGATCATAACAATCCTTCACCGTATGTTTTTCATTTAACTGAAAAAACTGAGTGGAAGACTATTTCTAAAGATAAGGAAGAATGTAAAGGGCGTCTACTCGGGGGATGTATCGATGTGATCCGACATCTAGTAGGTACGCCATATGGACAAGTTAGCAAATTTCTAGATTCTTATTTAGAGCGCGATGATAAAGTAATTTGGTATTTTGAAAACTGTGAGCTAAATACAACGGATTTACGTAGGTCTCTTGTTCAAATGAAACTTGCAGGTTGGTTTGATTCTTGTTCAGGAATATTATTTGGAAGAAGTGCTGCGAATCAATCTATAGACAATTATCACGTAGTAGATGTTTATAAAGATTTGTATAACGAACTTCAAATCCCGATCATATATGATATAGACTGTGGTCATGTACCACCACAACTAACATTGGTAAATGGAGCATATGCTGAAGTGCTGGTTCAAAATGGAGAAGGAAGAGTTTCACAGGTGTTCATTTAATAATGGATTCGTTCAAGTACATTAAGGAGGAAGTAAGATGAATCAAACAATTGGTTTTATTGGTCTTGGCGTTATGGGGAAAAGTATGGCAAAACACATATTAAAAGCTGGATATCCTTTGAACATTTATACTAGAACAAAGGAAAAGGCTGAGGAACTGCTATCTTTAGGAGCTGAATGGAAAAGTACGGTTGCGGAGCTTTCAAATGAGTCTGATATTATTATTACAATGATTGGCTATCCGCAAGATGTTGAGCATGTTTATTTAGACGAAGCAGGTATTATTTCATCTGCAAGACCAGGTACATACGTGATTGATATGACTACTTCTCAGCCCTCCTTGGCAAAGAAAATTCATGAAAAAGCGAAGCAAAAAAATATTTATGCACTCGATGCCCCAGTGTCTGGAGGAGATATTGGTGCACGTGAAGCTCGATTAGCGATTATGGTTGGTGGACATAGAGAGGCGTTTGATCATTGTTACCCGTTATTTGAAATAATGGGACAAAATATTGTGTACCAAGGTGAAGCTGGCTCTGGACAACATACGAAAATGTGCAATCAAATTGCGATCGCATCGGGTATGATCGGTGTTTGTGAAGCCGTTTCTTATGCAAAAAAATCAGGGTTAGACCCAGCTAATGTACTAAAAAGCATTACAACTGGTGCAGCAGGAAGTTGGTCGTTAAGTAATCTTGCTCCACGTATGTTAGAGGAAGATTATGAACCAGGCTTTTTTGTAAAACATTTTATTAAAGATATGGGAATTGCGTTGGATGAATCAAACGAAATGGACCTTTTCACTCCAGGATTAAAGCTTGCACATGAGCTTTATGAGAAACTCGCTGAAGAGGGGAATGAAAATAAAGGGACGCAGGCTTTAGTTAAATTGTGGGATAAAGCTGAAGTTAATAACTAAAATATTGTAGTAATTTGAAACTTTTTCGTTCAATATACGTCAATTATAGAGATGGAAAGACAATGTGAAACGATTCATGTTGTCTTTTCTTTTTGACGCTATGGTATTCCTCCCATTACTTCATTTATTTTCACATGAATGTCATAAAGCAAAGCTACCTCTTCATTGATGATAATGGTAAAATAAAGGGTAGCCTAAAAAATAAGTTATTTTGAAATAGATCTAAATTGATAGGAGGAAAGCGACTTTGACAGAACAAAACACAAATAAATCAGAAGAGCGGAAACTACGAAAGTCCAGATATGTCAGAATCAATGTGTTCTTTTTTCTTGTCTTTCTGTTGTTTGTCGCTCTTATCGTTCGCTTAGGAGTTGTACAAATTGTTCAAGGAGAAGAGTTTTCAAAGGAAGTCTCTAGAACAGAATCAGATTATGCAAGCTTACCAGCACCACGTGGCAAAATGTATGATCGTTACAATCGTGTTGTAGTAGACAATACAAGAGTACCAGCCATCACATATACAGTTGATAAAACAACATCAGCTGAGGATAAAATTGAAACGGCGAAAAAGCTTGCAGAATATATTAATTATGAGAACGACTTCTTAACAGATGAGCTTAAAGATCGTGATATTAAAGATTATTGGTTAGCTTCTCACCCAACTGAGGCAAAAGAACTTCTTTCTAAAAAAGAACTAGAGCTGAAGCCGTCAGAAACATACAAATTACAAGTAGAGCGTGTGCCAGAGGATGAGTTTAATACAATTAAGTCTGATCCTGAACAGATGGAGTTAGCGTATATCTATACACGCTTTTCTTCAGGATATCAGTATGAACCACAAGTTGTGAAGTCACTAAACCTAACCGATGAGGAAGTATCACTTGTTGCTGAGCATTTGGAGCAGCTTCCTGGGGTAGATGTGATTACTGACTGGGGAAGATCTTATCCATATGAATCACTTAGCTCTATATTTGGTTCTGTAACCTCTCCTGAGGAAGGGATACTTCAATCTCGTGAAGATTATTACAAAGCAAGAGGCTATGCTAGAAATGAAAGAGTCGGGAGAAGTTATTTAGAATATCAATACGAGGATTATTTAAATCCTCGTAAAGCAAAAGTAGAATATATTTCAGATAAAGATGGTAACATCATTTCTGAAGAAGTTGTAGATGAAGGACAAAGAGGGTATGATTTGAAGCTTTCTTTTGATATGGAACTTCAAATGGAAGTGGAAAAAATTGTAGAAGAAGAATTACTTCGGGCAAGTAAGAGTCACTTTTTAATGGACCGGGCATTTGTTGTTATGATGGACCCCTACCAAGGTGATGTATTAGCAATGGTAGGGAAACAATTAGATTCTAAAAACCGTAGCAAAATTATAGATTATCCTTATGGTACATTCACTACTCAATATGAGGCTGGCTCTACGGTTAAAGGTGCAACTGTCTTAGCTGGATATCAGAAGGGAATTCCAATCGGACAAGGATATTACGATACAAAGCTTTATTTTAAAGGAACCCCACCAAAAGGTTCTTATCGAAATCTTGGATATATGACCGATTTAAGTGCGTTAAAGCTATCTTCTAACGTGTATATGTTTTATGTTGCATTAGAGATAGCTGATATTGAATACCAGAAAAACGGACCATTAAATGTTTCAAGTGAGGATTTCCAAAGACTGCGAAATTATTTTGCACAATTTGGATTAGGTGTACCTACAGGTATTGACTTACCACAGGAATCCTCTGGATTATTAAGTACACCAGATACAGCGGGTAAGATTTTAGATATTGCTATTGGTCAGTTTGACACATATACACCGCTTCAGCTGGCACAATATGTTTCTGTTATTGCAAATGGTGGCTCAAGGGTTCAACCACGTATTGTCACAAGTATTCATACACCTGTTGAAGACTCAACATTAGGACCTATAGCTGTTGATAAGTCTCCAAATGTGTTAAATAAAGTTAATAACACACCGGAGGAAATTGAAAGAGTTCAACAAGGTTTCAGGTTAGTTGTTACCTCTGGAACAGCTTCTGCTTATATTGATTATGATGTTGCTGGTAAAACTGGAACATCTCAAACCAATTACTATGGTCCAAAGCGAGAGTATTGGGGTAGAAAAACAAATAACTTAAACTTTATAGGATATTATCCTTCTGAGAACCCTGAAGTGGCTTTCAGTGTTGTTGTTCCGTGGGCTAGTAACGATAAAGATGCAGTTAACAAACACATTGCAAATCGAATCGTAAAAGCGTATATGGATCTACAAAAGAAGTATTTAACAACAACAGAGATTGAAACACAAGAAGATACAGAAACTGAATAATCTAAAAACAGTCTGTCATTGAACATGGCAGGCTGTTTTTTATTTTAAAAAACAATAAGTAAGGAATCACACATAAATCCCTTCTCTTTTCACAAAATAACAATGAAAACGAAAGGGAGTGATCAACTTGGCAAAAAGAACAAAGAAAAATGACCCACAGCAAAAAAATAAAAAAGGTTTTGATTCAAGTGTTATCGATTCTGAATTCAGTCATGAAGTAGGAAGTACAGACACAAATAAAATTCACAAAGACAAAGCGAAGAAAGAAAAAGCTTCTAAAAACAATGGTGAATATAAAGGATAAAAACTTGGTGCTCAGCCAAGTTTTTTTGTTTAAACAATCTTAGCAAAGTGAATTTTTATAGATTAAATGTTGAATATTTTATTAGTTTCATTATATGATAGATATAGAAACATACCGACCGGTTAGTTGGTGTGGGAGAAGGAGTGAGAACGATTGAATTTTTCTTATTCAGAGAAGGTAATATCACTTCAAGAGAAACTACATACTTTTATGGAAGAATATGTTTATCCTAATGAACAATTGTATGAACAACAGTTAGGTGAACAACAATCACGATGGACAACAATACCTCCTATTATGGAAGAGCTCAAGGACAAAGCAAAGGCACAAGGTTTGTGGAATTTATTTCTACCAGATAGTGAGCATGGGGCAGGTCTGTCGAATATTGAATATGCTCCGTTATGTGAAATTATGGGAAGGTCACTTATTGCTCCGGAGGTTTTCAACTGTAATGCACCTGACACTGGCAATATGGAAGTGCTAGTTCGGTATGGAACAGAAGAGCAAAAGCAACAGTGGCTTATGCCATTATTAGATGGAAAGATTCGTTCTTGCTTTTCAATGACTGAGCCAGAAGTGGCTTCAGCTGATGCGACAAATATTTGTGCAACGATTGAAAAAGACGGAGATGAGTATGTGATCAATGGCCGTAAGTGGTGGTCCTCAGGTGCGGGAGATCCAAGATGTAAAATAGCCATTGTTATGGGGAAAAATGATCCTGAAGCTCCAAAGCATGAACAGCAATCTATGATCTTAGTACCACTAGATACTCCAGGTGTAAAAATTGAACGTGTTCTACCTGTTTTTGGATACGATCATGCACCACATGGTCATGCAGAAATTTCTTTTCAGTCAGTTCGTGTTCCAGCAGCAAATATGATTCTAGGAGAAGGAAAAGGCTTTGCTATTGCACAGGGAAGATTAGGTCCAGGGAGAATACATCACTGTATGCGTCTAATTGGAGCAGCAGAAAGAGCGCTTGAACTTTTATGTAAGCGTGTACAAAGTAGAGAAGCATTTGGAAGAAGCCTTTCCCAACAAGGAGTTATTAGAGAGTGGATTGCTGACTCTAGAATTGAAATTGAACAAGCAAGGTTACTAACCCTCAAAGCAGCATATATGATGGATACAGTTGGGAATAAACAAGCTAAAGCAGAAATTGCCATGATTAAGGTTGTGGCCCCTTCTATGGCACTAAAGGTGTTAGATCGTGCCATTCAAGCGTTTGGAGGAGCTGGTGTGAGTGAAGATTTTCCATTAGCAGCTCAATGGGCAAATGCAAGAACACTAAGAATAGCAGATGGTCCAGATGAAGTTCATCGCGCCCAAATAGGTAGGCTGGAATTAAAAAAATATCAGTAGACAGTAAGGAGGGAATGACTATGCATATTAAGGATTTATTTGATTTATCAGGTAAAACAGCTGTTATTACAGGTGGTGGAAGAGGACTCGGAGAACAAATTGCAGAAGGAGTTGCAGAAGCTGGAGCTAATATTGTTTTGTGCTCAAGAAAAGAAGAGGCATGTGTTGAAGTCGCAAATCGTTTAGCCAAAAATGGTGTTCAAGCACTTGGTCTTAAGTGTGATATTACTAAAAAAGAGGATATTACCTATGTTGTTAATGAAACAATGAAACGATTCGGACAAATAGATATTCTTGTTAATAATAGTGGAGCAACATGGGGAGCCCCTGCCGTAGAAATGCCACTTGAGGCATGGCAGAAGGTAATTGATGTAAATGTGACCGGAACATTTTTAATGAGCCAAGCGGTTGGTAAAGAGATGATTAAACAAAAAAGTGGAAAAATCATAAATATTTCATCTGTTGCAGGCCTAGGGGGAACAGATCCCAATTTAATGGACACCATCGGGTATAACACAAGTAAAGGAGCTGTTATTACTCTTACAAAAGATTTAGCCGCTAAATGGGGACAGTACAATATTAATGTAAATGCTATTGCTCCAGGATTTTTTCCAACAAAAATGTCAAAGGTTATCATTGAGCATGGTAAAGACCATTTTCTTTCAGGAACACCTCTGAAGCGATTTGGATCAGATCAAGATTTAAAAGGGGTTGCTGTATTTTTAGCCTCAAGAGCATCAGATTTTATAACAGGTGATGTACTTGTTGTCGATGGTGGCACACATGTGTTATAAAACTAGCTTTATCGTTTTCTATCATTTTTCTTTAGGAGGTATGTAAATGGAAAGCAATCAAAAGTGGTTGGCTAAATATCCTAATTCAATGTCTAATAATGTTGATATTCCTCATATTTCTCTACCTGAAATGCTACAAAATACTATTAAAAAATACGGGAATCATGAGGCAATTTCTTTCTATGGTAAGAGATTTACGTATCATGAAGTGGCAAAAATGGTTTTTGCGTTTACATCAGCCCTCCAACAGTCAGGTGTACAAAAAGGTGATAGAGTTGCGATTATGCTACCTAACTGTCCACAGTATGTTGTCTCCTATTACGGTGCCTTAGGTGCTGGTGGGATTGTTACTCAGCTAAATCCTATGCTTGTTGAAAGAGAGCTAGAGTATATTTTAAATGATGCTGGTGCTGAAACAATTGTTGTTTTTGACAGTATTTACCCTAGAGTAAAGTCTATACAGTCAAAAACACAGTTGAAAAATATCATAACTGTTAGTCTTCAACCTTCTGGGAAAGATCAGGAAGAGGATGACACATTTGAGAGTTTTCTAGCTAAGCAGAACGGTCAGGTTTTACCAGTTAATATTGAGCCGGAACATGATATCGCGGTATTACAATATACGGGAGGAACGACTGGACGTTCAAAAGGAGCTATGCTAACTCACCGAAATGTCGTTGCAAATGCTGTACAATCTTATGAATTTTTTAAAGAAGAAATTATTATGGGACAAGAAAAATGTTTGACAGTCATTCCGTTATTCCATGTTTTCGGAATGTCTAGCTGCATGAACCTTACCATCTTGTGTGGAAACTGTTTAATCATGCTCCCGAGATTTGATTTAGAGGAGGTGCTACAAACAATTAAGAAGGAACAGCCTACAGTGTTTCCAGGCGTGCCAACGATGTATGTAGCAATTACTAACCATCCTAAAGCTGAGGAATATGGAATTGATTCAATTAAAACGTGCAACAGTGGAAGTGCTCCAATGCCTGTTGAATTGTTGAATGAATTTGAAAGAAAAACAGGGGCCAAGATTTTGGAGGGTTATGGACTTTCTGAGGCTTCACCCACTACTCATTGTAACCCGCCATTTGCAGAAAGGAAGGCTGGTACTGTTGGGTTAGGGTTGCCTAACACTGCTTATAAAATAGTGGATGTAGCAACAGGAAAACAGGAAGCACCAATTGGAGAGCTGGGAGAACTAATTATAAGTGGGCCACAGGTGATGAAAGGCTACTGGAATATGCCTGAGGAAACAGCTGTTACACTTAGAGATGGCTGGTTGTTTACTGGTGATATTGCAAGAATGGATGAGGAAGGCTATGTTTCAATTGTGGATCGTAAAAAAGATCTCATTATTGCAAGCGGTTACAACATCTATCCGAGAGATATTGAAGAAATTCTATATGAACATCCTAGTGTTCAAGAAGCAGTTGTCATTGGTATACCTGATGAGTATCGAGGGGAAACGGTAAAAGCATTTATTGTCTTAAAATCAGGGAAAACAGCAACAGAAGAGGAAATGATAGAATACAGCCGTAAACATTTGGCTACCTATAAAGTTCCAAGGTTTATTGAATTTCGGAAGGAATTGCCTAAAACAAATGTCGGAAAGATTTTAAGACGTGCTTTGAGGGAAGAAGTATTAAAACAATAAAGAATTCAATCTATTTTACTGATAACTAAAAGGATAAATACTTGAAATTAACCATAGTTAAAACTGTTAATAGCTCTAAACAAAGACATCTTAGCCTATGGTATAATCTGAAAAAAGTAGAATAGATTGAGAGGATATGAAAATGAAAGAGAAAATAAGAGAGCAAAGTATTCAACTATTTGCAACAAAAGGCTTTAAAGAAACATCCATCCAAGATATTGTAGATGCTCTCAATGTCACTAAAGGAACATTTTATTATTATTTCACTTCTAAGGAACAGCTGTTAATGGATATACATCTGCAGTATATTGATGATTTGTTAGAAAAACAGGAAAGCATTATAAAAAACGAATCCATGAATTGTAAGGATAAGTTGTATAACATCGTTTATATGCTCATTCATGATATTGAAAAAGAAGGATTAAGTGCAAAGGTGTTCTTTCGTGAAATGCGTAACCTTAATGAAGATCATCTTACATTAATAGTCCCGAAACGAGATCAATTTAGAATCAATATCCAAAAATTATTAGATGAAGGTATTGAACAAAACGAAATTCGCTCTGATTTACCGACAGATATTGTAACACTCAGTATATTAGGAATGACTAACTGGAGCTATTTTTGGTTTGATCCTCAAGGAAGGGCATCAGACAAGGACGTTTCAGAGGTGTTTATTAAAGTGTTATTAGAAGGATTGGCTGTGTAATTGCCTGATGATGCAAGATTAACTTGCATCATCAGAAAAATTTTTGAACAAAACATACCGACTGGTTAGTAAGTAAAAGGAGGATTTATCATGAAAAATCAAGTTCAATCAATTTGTGTTGTTGGAGCAGGGCAAATGGGTCATCAAATTGCCATGTTAAGTGCATTAGCTGGATTTGAAACAATCATTCAAGATGTAAATGAAAATGCCCTTCAAAAGGCAGAATCAACTCTACATACAATAATGGATAAATGGGTAACGAAAGGGAAAATCAGTAGTGAAACCAAGATGGAGTCTTTTCAAAGATTAACATTTTCCACCAATTTACTTCATTCGGTGCAAGATGCAGATTTTATTATAGAAGCAATCGTTGAAAAATTAGATGCAAAGCAGGAATTATTCCGTAAGCTTGATGAATTTGCAAAGCCTGAAGCGATCTTAGCTTCAAACAGTTCAACAATTGTTAACTCTCTCCTAGCCGAAGTAACGAATCGTCCTGATAAGGTTGTGAATATGCATTTCTTTTTTCCACCTCTTGTGATGGATTGTGTAGAGGTTGTGAAAAGTGAAAAAACATCAGAGCTTACAGCTCAAATGACGATGCTTGTATGTGAAAAAATGAATCGAACTGCAGTTCTTTTACAAAAGGAGATCTCAGGATTTATTGCTAATCGAATTTTAGGAGCATTACAGCGTGAAGCTGTTTATCTTTATGAAAATGGATATGCAGATTATAAAGATATTGATCGAATTTGTAAAAAGGCTTTAAGCCATCCAATTGGACCATTTGAATTAATGGATTTATCAGGAATCGATGTTGGCTATTTTGTTATGCAACAAAGATTCGCAGAAACTGGTGATCCGGCGGATAGGCCTGCTGAATGTATTGAGGAAAAAGTAAAGCAAGGTCATTTAGGAAGAAAAACCGGAAAGGGATGGTATGAGTATAAGAAGGAAGAGGTGAGAGGCTGATGACGTCAATCATAAAAGTAGAAAAAGACCATTCTATTGCAGTTCTTACAATTGATAATCCACCATTAAATGTCATGAACCATCAAGTTCTTCAAGAGCTAAAATCTTTATTTATAGAGATAGAGAATGATCAAGATGTCATAGCAATTATTTTAACTGGGGCAGGAGAGCGGACTTTTATGGCTGGAGCTGATATTAAAGAATTTCCTTCTTTAATTGGTAAAAAGGGTATAAAAGAAAATTTTATGTTAACCCATCAAATTCTTGATAGGATCGACAATTGCTCAAAGCCAACAATTGCAGTATTGAATGGTCTAACACTTGGAGGCGGCTGTGAGCTTGCTTTAACGTGTGACATAAGGATAGCAGAAGAACATGTTTCTATTGGATTGCCTGAAATCAAATTAGGTTTGTTCCCAGGTGGAGGTGGTACTCAAAGGTTACCTCGTGCCGTCGGAGAAGCAAGAGCAAAGGAGATGATGTTTACAGGTACTCCAATTGATGCTAAGAAGGCTGAAAGAATTGGTCTTGTAAATGAGGTTGTTCCTAAAGGGGAGGGGTTGAATAAGGCTCTTGAGATGGCAAGACAAATTAGCCAGCATTCTCTTCAGGCATTGTCTAGGATAAAAAAAGCAGTAGATGAAGGCCTTAGTACTGAACTTTCTAAAGGAATAAATCGTGAAGCGGAACTGTTTGAAGAGGTATTTCAAACAGATGACATAAAAGAAGGGGTAGGAGCTTTTATTGAAAAACGCAAACCGGTGTTTATTCATAGATAAGGAGCTGAAGAAAAGATGAAGCATGAAACAGTAGTAAAAGTTCGTTTTTGTGAAACAGATGCCCTAGGACATGTAAACAACACCAGTTTTTTTATTTATTTGGAAGAAGCACGGGTTTTATTTTTTGAAAGTATAGGATATTCGATGAAAATGGATGGCTGGGAATTTATTCTTGCTTCTACAAAATGTGATTTCATCGGGCAAGCTTTTTTTAATCAAAAGCTAAAGATTGAAACAGAAGTTAGTAAAATTGGCAATAAAAGCTTTCATTTAGCTCATTCCATTATTGATGATATAACAGGTGAATTGGTTGCTAGAGGCGAGGCAATCATTGTTTATTTTAATTTTGAACTGCAAAAAAGTATGCCAATTCCGAATGAGTTAAAAGAAGCATTACAAAGTCATCATACCCTTATTTAGATTAGTAACTACCCTAGTTTGTATCCTATTAAAAGGAGTGAAAATCATGAGTGATATAATTCCAGTCAGAAGTGGGGAGGAGCTTAATGATAAAACAGTTAAAGAATTTTTACTGCATCATTTTCCACAGCTTTCTGATAAAGATTCCCTGATCATCAATCAATTTGGAACAGGTGCTTCAAATTTAACGTATGAGCTTAAATTAGGAAATTGGGAAGGAGTGTTAAGAAGACCACCACTTGGTCCTGTTGCACCTAAAGCTCATGATATGAAACGAGAATATAAAATCTTGAGTACCCTTCACCCTTTGTTTTCGCCTGCACCTAAACCATATCTATTTTCAGAAGACGAAGAGGTGGTCGGAAGTCCATTCTTTATTATGGAAAGAAGGCATGGAGTATTGTTAAATACCGATTTCCCTTCCGATACTCCGCCTTCTAAAGAGCTTGGGGAAAAGTTAAGTGAAATGATGATTGATACTCTTGTTCAGCTTCACCAAGTTAAGTATAAGGGAACAGTTTTAGAAGAACTAAGTAACCCTGATGGTTTTTTAGAACGTCAGGTATATGGTTGGATAAAGCGATATCATCGTGCAAAAACAGATGATATTAAAGAAATTGATGAATTAACAAAATGGCTTGTAAAAAATATCCCATCTTCACAAGAACCTACGGTTATACATTATGACTTTAAATTTAACAATGCATTATTCTCTAATGATTTTAGTGAAATAACTGGATTGTTTGATTGGGAAATGACAACTGTTGGTGATCCATTGGCAGATGTTGGTGCAGCGTTAAGCTATTGGTGTCAGAACGATGATCCGGACCTATTGAAATATGGACTTGGTAAGCCCCCAATAACAGTTAAAGAAGGATTTTATACTAGAAATCAATTTATCGAACGATATGCTTCAAAAAGTGGTCGTGATTTGTCGCAAATCCATTACTATATGACATTTGCTTACTTTAAGCTAGCGGTCATTTGCCAGCAGATTTATTACCGTTATCATAATGGGCAAACAAATGATAAACGCTTTAAAGACTTTCACCTATATGTGAAAACACTCATTGAGCATGCTTTATCTGTAAGTCGTGAAAAGGCAAAATGAATCCAGATATGGGCGTTATGAGATCTCCTTCAGGAAAGGGGTGTAAAGGGTGACAAAGGTACATGTGATTATGAAAAAAGAAGAAATTGTTGAGGAGAAAATGAAAGGGAAAATTGCAGTTGTTTTCGATATATTACTGGCAACCTCAACAATCACCTGTGCACTTGTGGATGGGGCAAAAGCGGTTATTCCTGTTCCTAATGCAGAAGAAGCACATGTAGCCTCAAATCTTATCAAAGCAGAGAATCACATACTTGCTGGAGAATATGAGGGGAAAACAATTGAGGGTTTTTATGATCCAATGCCAACCATTTTAAAAGATAGCATTCAAGGCAAGTATATGATTTTATCAACAACAAATGGAACAGTAGCAATTAATCAATCAAAAAAAGCAAATAAAATTTATATTTGTTCTCTTTTAAATGGAAAAGCAGTTGCAAATACCATTACACATTTTCATAAAGATGATTCCATTATTATTGTGTGCTCTGGATCTTCAGATCAGTTTTGTTTAGAAGATTTTTATGGAGCTGGGCATCTTATCTATCATTTACAAGAAAAGATGCATTTACAGCTAACAGATTCGGCTAAGGCAGCTCGACTTTTTTATGAAAGCAATAAATCTGTTGCTGAAACGATTCTTCTTTCATCAAGGGTAGGTGAAATGCTTGTGAAATATGGATTCATTAATGAGGTGAAATTTGTAAGTCAAAAAGATTGCTTTGAAATTGTTCCATTTTTTGACGGAGAAAAAATTATAGCAGGGGGAGAGTGTGTATGACTTTACTAGCTAATAAAGGTGGTAGCTTTTTATATGACTATGATTTACCTTCAAACCTATTTACTCCTGAAGATGTAACAGATGAACATAAAATGATTGAAAAAACGGCAAGACAGTTTGTCGAGAAAGATGTAATACCTGTTAGAGAGAGAATTGAAAATCAAGATTTTGATAAAGTAGTAGAGTTGTTAAAAAAAGCCGGTGAGCTTGGACTCCTTGCACACAGTGTACCGGAGCAGTATGGTGGACTTGGTCTTGATAAGGTTAGTAAAGGTATTGTTGGAGAAGTGGTCGGAAGATCTGGTGGATATGGTGTTGCCCATTCAAATCATACATGCATCGCTACTCTACCGATCACTTATTTTGGTACAAAGCAACAAAAAGAACGTTACTTACCTAAATTGGCTTCAGGAGAATATCTTGGAGCATACTGCTTAACAGAACCGAATGCCGGTTCTGATGCTCTGGCATCACAAACAACTGCAAAACTAAATGCCCAAGGAACTCATTATCTTTTAAACGGTACAAAACTTTATATTACAAATGCTATATTTTCAGATACATTCATTGTATATGCGAAAGTAGATGGTGATAAATTTTCGGCATTTATTGTTGAAAAGAATTTTCCGGGAATTTCTTTAGGACCTGAGGAACAAAAAATGGGTATTAAAGGCTCCTCTACAAGAGCTGTTATTTTAGAGGATTGTCTAGTTCCTAAAGAAAATCTATTAGGAGAAATCGGGAAAGGTCATGTTATTGCTCTAAATGTTCTAAATTTAGGGCGGTTTAACTTAGGGTCTGCGTGTGTAGGGGGTGCAAAGTATGCATTAGAACTTGCACTTTCTTATACAAAACAGAGGATTCAATTTGGTCAATCTATTGCAGATTTCCCTGCTACGAAGGAAAAAATTGCCCTGATGTCTGCGCGTATATTCGCTAGTGAATCTATTCAATATCGAACTGCAGGGTTGCTCGAAGAAGTTTTAGGTAACATAACAGAAGATGAAAACATCTCAAGGATCGGTAAGAAATTAATGGAATACGCCACAGAGTGTGCTATCTGTAAAGTTTATGGTTCGGAAACACTTGACCAAGTTAGTGATGAGGCCCTTCAGTTGCACGGTGGGGCAGGCTTTATAAAGGAATATAGGATTGAGCAAGTGTATCGTGACTCTCGTATAAATCGTATTTTTGAAGGGACAAATGAGATTAATCGTTTGTTATTACCAACTCATTTATTTAGAAAAGCTTTTAAAGGAGAAATTCCTTTAGAAGAGTTGGTTCATAAAGCAGTTCAAAATTTGTCAGTGAAACCAAGTCTAGATAATAGAGAATTTTCACAGGAAAAGGCAGCAATAAGCGGAATGAGAAACGTTTTTTTAGCGTGTATTGGAGCTGTTTTTGAGCAATTCGGCGAAAAAGTATTTGATGAACAAGAAACACTAATGAAATTATCAAATATAGCAATTGAGCTTTATGCAGCTGAATCGACTCTTGCTAGGTCAATAAAGTGGGACGATAGATTAAAAAGGTTACTAGCAAGAACTGTCTTGGAACAGTCATTGTTATCCGTTGAAGTCATGTCAAGACAACTTGTGAATGGTGTGTTAAACGGTAAAAAAAGAAGTTCACTAATTCAATTAATAACGAGTCACCTTCAATCAGTTGAAGTTACGTCAACGGTAGAAGAAAAGCGTGAAATTGCAGGTGCTCAATTTGAAGCTGAACGATTTGTTACGAAATGAGGTGCTGATGATGAGGTTTTTAAATAAACTTGCTGTTATTACCGGAGCTGGGAGTGGAATTGGAGAAGCAACAGCGATACGCTTAGCTAAGGAAGGAGCAACAGTTGTTTTAGTGGGAAGAACAAAAGAAAAGCTTGAACGAGTTGCTAGAATTATTAATGAATCCTTATCTGATCACAAAGCCATTCCATACGTGGCCGATGTGACTTCCGAGAATCATATAAAGAAGCTTGCTATTTTTTTAGAAAATGAATTTTCATCACTTGATATTGTTGTAAACAATGCTGGAGGCTCATCAAAATCTACAATTCTGGAAACTACTGAAGAGCAATGGGACACAGTTCAAGCAGTTAATTTGAAAAGTATTTTTCTAGTTTCGAAACATCTCGGGAAGCTAATGAAAGAACAGAGCTCAAATGATTACCGTTCAATCGTAAATGTTGCGTCATTATCAGGGTATAAGGCTGGTGCACAAATTCCACACTATAGCTCGGCAAAAGCTGGTGTTATTAATTTTTCAAGAGCTTTAGCATTAGAGCTTGCTCCTAATAAAATTCGTGTGAATTCTGTTTCACCTGGATTTGTTGAAACACCGCTAACAGAGAAGGGGCTGGAAAATGAGGCATTTGTAAAAGCGATCAAACGTAGCACTGCACTTGAACGCGTTGGGCGACCTGATGAAATAGCAAATGTAATTGCTTTTGTTGCATCTGATGAGGCTTCTTATATGACAGGATCAGATGTGTTAGTCGATGGAGGTTGGCTTATTAAATAAAGGTAAACCAATTAAAAAATAGTTACTAACTTATGAAGAGGAGTCGATCAAATGAGTGATTTATTGATAGAAAAAGAAGGGGCAGTGTTAACCCTTTGTCTTAATAGACCAGAAAATCTGAATGCATTTAGTGCAGAAATGATTAGAAAATTAACAAAAACATTTCAAGAGGCTCAACTTGATGAGGAAGTACGAGTGATTGTTTTAAAGGGATCAGGACGTTCGTTTTCTGCCGGTGGAGATGTAAAAACAATGGGAACAACAACTGGTACACAGGTTTATGAACATATTGGTCAATTAAATGAATGCATTAAAGCAATGACAGAACTTGAAAAGCCAATTATTGCAGCTGTACACGGTTTTGCAGCAGGAGCTGCTTTTAATTTGGCGTTAGCTTGTGACATGATTTATGCAACAGATGATAGTAAATTTGTGATGAGTTTTTCACAAGTAGGATTAATTTCAGATGGTGGTGGATTACACTTTCTTCCAAAGATAATTGGGCCTTATCGGGCAAAAGAGCTCTTCTTTTCAGCAAAACCAATAACAGCTCAGAAAGCTTACGAATACGGAATTGTGAACGAGCTTATCCCGTTAGATGAATTATCAAACCGAGTAGCTACAATTGCTAATGAACTTTCACATGGGGCAGTAAGAGCATACGGACTCATGAAGAAAATTATTAATTCTCCAGGTTCATTAGAAAATGTGTTAGAAATAGAAAGAATTACTCAAACATATATGATCCAAACGGAAGATCATAAAGAAGGTGTTAAAGCGTTTAAAGAAAAACGGAAACCACAATTCAAAGGGAAATAGGAGGATGTTAAGATGAAGGCTATTCAATTTGAACAATATGGCGGCCCTGAGGTATTGAAATATATAGATTTAGATGATCCAAAACCAAGAGATTTTGAAGTTGTTATAAAAATTGAAGCAATAGGTGTAAATTATGCAGACACAGCAAGAAGAGAGGGACAGTATGTAGTAGATACACCTCTACCCTATGTACCAGGCTCAGAAGTAGCAGGTACAGTAATCGAGGTGGGCAAGGATGTTAAAGGGGTTTCGGTTGGTAGCCGAGTTGTGACATTACTAAGCTCGCGAAAAGCTACGGGATATGCTGAATACACAGTTGCCGATGGTAGAGCACTTATTCCAGTTCCAGACAATGTAGAGTTTAGTACAGCTGTAGCCATACCGTTACAAGGGTTGAGTGCTTTTCATATATTAAAAACAATGGGAAGACTTGAGAAAGGAGAAACGGTTTTAATTCATGCAGCAGCAGGTGGAGTTGGAACATTAGCTGTTCAACTTGCTAAATTGTTTGGAGCAGGGAAGGTTATTGCTACGGCAAGTACGGATGAAAAACTAGCCTTAGCAAAAGATCTTGGAGCTGATGTTCTAATAAATTATACAAAAGAAGGATGGGAAAAAGAGGTATTAAAAGAAACAAATGGAATTGGGGCGGATGTTGCTTTAGAGATGGCCGGTGGAGATGTTTTTCGAAAAACATTGGATTGTTTAGCACCTTTTGGTCGATTAGTGATTTATGGAGTTGCCAGTGGAGAACAAGCTAGACTATATCCTTCTTCCTTAATGGCAGAAAATAAATCGGTCATTGGCTTCTTTTTACCAGGAATCATGAAGAAACAAGAATTGTATAGTAGTAGCTTAAAAGAACTTTTAACATATGTTAACGATGGAACACTCATACTTAAAATAGGTGGAGTTTTCCCCTTAGAAAAAGCAGCAGATGTACATCGTCTACTTCAAAGCAGGAAAACTCAAGGGAAGTTGGTATTAGTTCCATAATCTAAAGGAGATTTTTGGAATATTCAAATTTTCAGCTACAGGCATTAACAATAAATTTAAAAACGATCTACAAAAAAGTCGGAAATTCCGGCTTTTTTAACGTAATTAGTCATAATTCACACCCTATATCATATATTAATTTTGTCGAGATTATTTTTCATATATTGACAAACTTTTATTACTATGTACACTTATTTTAAAGGAATAAACATTTATAAATGTTTATTCAATAGGTAATTGTTCGTTATATAAAACTAATGTACTAGTATAGAGGTCATGAAAAAGGGGAAGGGAAGCAATGAATAGTGAAATAACAAATCAAGAGGAAGCTATACAAACACTGGAACTTTATGCCGTTGTATCCTCAAATGGGAGATTTCAATACATTTCTTCTAATTCTTTTGAATTAATAGGCTACGCAAGTACTGATCTAATTGGAAGATATATAAAAGACTTTATTCATAATGAAGATTTATTCTTAATAGAGAGCTATTTTTATAACGAACATCATTTATATCCATGTTCCATTCGATTTTTGATGCGAAATGGAAGATATATATGGCTAGAAACAAATGTTGATTTTATCAGAAGTAACATCCAAAAAGAAGGACATGATATTATCCTCAAGATGAAAGCATTAACACCTCATTCGATTAATAATGCGTCTACCGTTGAAGATCAATCGAATGAGGTAATAAATGAACATGATGAATGGGCTATATTACAGGATTTACCTACGCCGGTCTTTATTTCAAGGAAAGGTAAGTTGCTCTTTGTAAACAAGGCTTTTCAGGAATTGTTAGGTGCTAGATCTACTGATCAACTAATAGGAAAGCACACGTTTGATTTTATCGATGAAACTTTTCATTCTGTTATTAAAAATAGAGAGTCGCGGTTACATAAAGGGGAAAGAGTAGGTATTATTGAGGAAACATGGCGAAGGATTGATGGGCGTGAAATAAATGTAGAGATCATGGCATCTTTAACAAATGTTAATGGGGGACAAGCAGAAATTGTCATATTAAATGATATCTCATCCCGAAGGAACTTCCAAAAGATTCTTCAAAAGAGTAGGGAACGGTATCAGCGTTTAATTGATAATTCAATTGATACCATTGCAGTTATTCATAAGGATCAATTTGTTTTCATGAACGAGTCTGGTATTAAGCTTTTTGATGCAGAGTGTTACCCTGACTTGTTAGGGCGGAATATATATGATTACCTGCATCCTAGTGATCATCAAACAATGAAAAATACACTTAAAAACATACAAGATGGGGTTGCTGATGTTCAAGTAACAAACCAATCTTGGTTAATTTCCAATGAAAAAAAGGTTTTTACAGAAATGGTTTGTATTCCAACTACATATTTTGGTGAGCAAGCTGTTCAAGTTATCCTTCGTGATATTTCGTATAGGAAAAAAACAGAGGAGCTTATGTTGCGTTCTGAAAAACTATCTATAGCAGGTCAATTAGCTGCAGGAATTGCCCATGAAATACGAAATCCACTAACTGCAATTAAGGGTTTTTTACAAATTATGCATCCTGATTTAGAACATCATCGTCAATATTTGAATATTATCTTTTCTGAGTTGAATCGAATTGAGATGATATTAAGTGAACTTCTTGTTCTCGCTAAACCACAGGAAACAAAATTTAAAAAAACAAATTTAATTACCTTATTAAACGATGTTGCAATGCTACTTGAAACACAAGGTAATATGAAAAATGTTGCTATTATTCAAAATCATGACAATCAATCTTTATCAATTAATTGTGATGAAAATCAATTAAAGCAATTATTTATAAATTTATTTAAAAATGCTATTGATGCGATGCCTAAAGGTGGAAAAGTATCGGTATTAACAAAAAAATCAAATCATAATGTTCAAATTATTGTTAAAGATGATGGTGAGGGAATTCCTCCAAGCGTTTTAAAAAGAATAGGTGAGCCGTTTCTTACAACAAAAGAAAAAGGTAACGGATTAGGTTTAATGATAAGTTATAAAATTGTTGAAAATCACAATGGTAGTATGTCGGTCGACAGTAAACAAGGAAAGGGAAGTACCTTTACCATTACTTTACCTTATATACAGTAAGCAAAAAAGAACCAACAGATAATATCCTTTGGTTCTTTTTGGAGAGGTAACAAATTTTTGTACGTAGTATTAGTGTCTAGCTCCAGCAGTCTGACTTTTTGGCAAAAAAGTCAGATGCCTAGCCCCTCGAGGTCATAAGCCAATTTAGTATATAAGGCAAAGAGCGCCTTCTATTCTAAATCGTCTTATTGCCCGAGGCTGAACGAGGCGCTTGCGCTTTTCTTGATAAATGAGCTACAGGCTTTTTAAATATTCCTCGATTCGATCCATAGCTTCAATTAATTGTTCCATTGAATAGGCATAAGATAGTCTTACATATCCTTCACCATATGTAGAAAAAGCACTACCTGGTACAAGGGCAACTCCGGCTTTTTCAACAAGAGAGAGAGCAAAGTCAAAGGAAGTTTGTTCAAACTTCTTAATACTTGGAAAAAGATAAAAAGCACCATTAGGTTTTATTACATCAAATCCCATTTTAACCAAGCGGCCATAAACGTAATCTAATCGCTCTTTATAGGCTGTTTTCATTTCCTCTGCATCATTTAATCCAGCTGTTAATGCTTCATATGCTGCTTTTTGAGAAATCGATGTTGCACACGATACATTATATTGGTGAACTTTTAATAAGTGTTTTGCTACAGAATGTGGTGCAAATAACAAACCAATTCTCCAACCTGTCATGCTGTGAGATTTTGACAGGCCATTAATAACAATTGTCTGCTCTCTAAGATAAGAAGCAATTGAGTTGTGTGTCCCGTTGTAAACTAACTCACTATAGATTTCATCCGATAAAACAAAAATATTTTTCCCTCTTAATAGGTTTGCAATTTTCTCAAGTTCATCACTACTAAGTGTTGCACCTGTAGGGTTTGATGGATATGGAAGAACAATACATCTTGTTTTTTCTGTTATGTAAGAAGCGAGCAATTCAGCTGTTAATTTAAAATCATTTTCAGTTGTATCAACATATACTGGTACACCACCAGCCAATTTAATTAGTGGTTCATATCCAGGATATACAGGACTTGGCAATATGACTTCGCTACCTTCTTCTAATAAAGTCCGGAAAGTACAATCAATTGCTTGACTAGCCCCAACTGTAACAATCACTTCATTGTCAGGGGAGTAGGTAAGGCCGTATTTTTTTGAAACAAATTGGCATGCTGCTTCACGAAGCTCAAAAAAACCAGCATTGTGCGTATACGTTGTAAAGTCATGCTGAATAGCAGTTACACCTGCATCTTTTACATGGCTAGGTGTGGTAAAGTCGGGTTGACCAATTGTTAAAGAGATAACATTCTCATAGTCAGCAACCATGTTAAAGAACTTTCTAATGCCTGATAATTCAATTTCCTTAACTTTTGAGTTAACCAAATGCTCCATACTAAAAAACCTCCTATAAATCTTTTTTAAGCATCAAATTACTAATCATATTAAATTGTGTAGAAGGTTAGTAAATTAATGAATGCAAGAATAAATGAACTAAAAAGTTTCATAACAGTTATTTTACCATTTTTCTTATACAAGTCATCCTTTTCTAACTCGTTTAGTCAATCTACAGAACGGGAATAGTAATAGAGAATGTAAAAAGAGGGTAGTGAAGAAATTGATTAGAACTTTAGCAATAACAACAGAGGAAGAGATTATCTATGACCTACCTCTAAGTGAACTAAAAAAAGGAAACATAGAGTGGTATTGGGTTGACTTTCAGGAGCCAACCGATGATGAAGTGAAAAAGCTATCATCTTTTTTTCATTTCCACCCACTAGCTATTGAAGACTGCTTAGAGTTTGTTCAAAGACCTAAGATGGATTTTTATGACCATTATTTTTTTGTTGTCATTCATTCCATTAATCAACGTACATTAGAAGCGGATGAGATTGATCTTTTTGTTTCGAATCGCTTTATCGTTACTTTTCATAAAAACCCTGTTAGGGATATAACAAACATATGGCAACGTGTAAAAAAAGAAATGAGCCTTCAAAAAAGCCCAATGCAAATCTTGTATCAAATCGTGGACAAGATTGTTGATGAATATTTTCCTCCTGTTTACAAATTAGAAGATTCAATCAATCAGGTAGAAGATAATACTAGTGACCAAACAATAAGTGAACTCATGGAACAAGTATTTGATATTAGGTCAGAGTTAAATAAATTAAGAAGAACCATAGTCCCGATGAGAGACCTACTCTATCGAATCATCTCCTCATCACGGTTGAATTCATTAAAGGAAAAGCATATTTATTTTCAAGACATTTATGATCACTTGTTAAAGCTAGTTGAAATGATTGATGCAAACAGAGAATTATCTTCTGATATACGTGATAGCTATTTATCAATAAGTTCTGACCGCATGAACCGAGTGATGATGACGTTAACCGTTATGTCTTCAATTTTTCTGCCTTTAACGTTTATTGCAGGAGTTTACGGTATGAATTTTCAATATATGCCTGAATTGACGGGGAAATATAGCTATTTTATTGTTCTTGGACTTATGGGCTTAATTGGTCTTGGGATGGTATGGTTTTTCTATAAAATGGGATGGTTTCGATTCCATAAAGGAACAAAATTGTAACAACGGACAAATATCTTTTGTACTCTACGAACTATATAGTAAGATACAATTAGTACTTATTTACTAGAAGAGGTGGTAAATGATGAATGATATGAACTCATTATTAACCGAAGAAGAACAAAAAATCATTACGAAATTAGAATCAGAAATGCTTTTTGCCCTTACTGTCGCACATATGACTTTTTATAAAAATGAAATCCAAGCAATCATTTCACAGGCAAAACGTAGAAATTCCTTTCTTGAGAAGCTCGAAAAAGAAGCTTTAGTATAAAAATGAGGTTCCTTCATGACTTGAGAAAAAGTCTAAAAGGGAACCTCATTTTTATTTGAGTGATAATGACTATCATCCTAAGTAATTCTTCATAAGGAATATGA
This sequence comes from Metabacillus litoralis, assembly GCF_003667825.1. Classification (NCBI taxonomy): domain Bacteria; kingdom Bacillati; phylum Bacillota; class Bacilli; order Caryophanales; family Bacillaceae; genus Metabacillus; species Metabacillus litoralis. Next base: position 605,559 of record NZ_CP033043.1, read on the forward strand.
TAGGTCTTTTTAATTAGTTCTTATTGATTACGAGGGCGTGTTTTTTCTGCCTTTTTATTTGTAGAAGTAAGTTCTTTTGAGAACTCAGGGTCTGTTAAAGGTTTTGCTGTTTGAAGACCTGATTTTGTACGTACATTTCTCTTTGTCATGTATGTGCCTCCTAAAATAATCTAACAATACTCTTTTATTTTTAACGAATCATATCATTTTATTTTAGCAATTTCTACCTTAATGGAGGTATGATAGAAGAAAGGTGTTTCTGAAAAGAGGAGGTTTAATTAATGAATAATCACAGTTTAAGTATTGCTTATCACAAGTGGGCAACTCTAAAGGTGGTAGGGCATATCCGAACCTTACCCAAAGAGATACATAAACAAGAAATAAAAAGTGTGTTCCCCTCATTATTTGATACATTATTACACATGTTAGAGGTAGATGAACTATGGCTAACAAGAATAAAAAATAGAGCAATTAGTGTAAATGAAAATAATACAATTGAACAACTATTTGCAAATTATGTAGCGTTATTAAATGAATATGAACAACTAGGCCATGATGTTTTGGATCGATTAGTTACATATAAAAGCTCAGAGGGAATAGAATATGAAAATATATGTTATGAGATTATTCAACATGTAGTAAACCATGGTACCTATCATAGAGGAAATATTTCAGCTATGTTAAGACAATTAGGAAATAAAACAATATCTACAGATTATATTTATTTTCTTAGAGAGAGAGCGGACATAGAAAGGTAGCACAAAAGGAACCGTAACAACGGTTCCTTTAAGTGTTAACGACAACTAAATGATTGAATACGATCTAAATCAATACCAAAATAAACCCAACGATATTGACGTCTGCGCCAACGATATCCCGCGATAGAGTTGCGCCCTACAAATGTTGGATAAAACCAGAAGCCACGTCCATTGTTTAAACGAATAAATGTGTATCGATATAAACAACCACGAATTCCACCTGGATCTACAGCAAATACACTTGCTTGACCTTGTGATTGAAGTGGTGGAATTTCACTTGGTGGTGGACCAGGGGGAGGACCTGCTTGATCAAACCCACCTCCAAACCCACCTTGACCGTAGCCAGGTGGTCCAAATGGAGCTTGTTGATCAAAATCATTTTGTGGACCAAAAGGATATTGATCAAAACCATTACCAACCGGTGGCCCATAAGGCGGGAATCCGGGCACTTGAATTGAAAACTGACGATATGGATACATATTTTTCTCTCCTTTCATGAACCTTCGTATTACAATATGCCATAAAACTAGATAGGTGAGTGTCCCGGATTTGTTTTTTTATTGATAAGTGAGGCAGGTTATTTTTTCTGATAAAGCACGGTGGAATAAAAAAAGATAATGAAAAAGAAATTTCTTCTCCATTATCTTTACTTATTATTGTTGCGGTGTACAACAATCTCTTTTAGCATTTAAATCATAGCTAACATAACAGCTATCTTCTTGTAACTTACAGAGTTTCTTTACTTCTGCAGCAATTTTACTAATCTCATCAATTGAATGGTAAATATGATTTTGATTTGTAATAGTAGCTATAGAGAGAGCTACTAATGGTATTTTGTTGAACTTACCGTTACGGTCTTTAGTGTAAACATACTTATTGTTCCAGTCATGAGGGTCATAATATTGTTTAATGCGAATTTCATATTCTTGGATAATAAGCTGGCAAATCTCTTCATAATGGTAATGAGGAAGAATTGCTACAAAATCATCTCCACCAATGTGTCCAACAAAGGCATCTCTATCATCAATTAATAGAATGTTTTTGCTTAATAGGTTGGCTACTTCTTTTATTAACAAATCACCCTTTTTAAATCCATATGTGTCGTTGTATTCCTTGAAATGATCAAGGTCAACATAAAGAAATGAAAATTCTTTTTGTTTATTTTTCAGAAATTCATTCATCTTTTCTTCAATAAGAACATTTCCAGGTAATCCTGATAAGGGGTTAGTATACATTGCTTGATTTACTTGTACTTCTGCTAGTTTAATGAGCAGGTTTTTAATGCTGACTATCCCCTTTAGCATTTGATCTTTCGTTACAACTACATAATCATACAGGTTTTTTTGGCTTCGTCCCATTGCTTTTGAACTAACGACAGCAATCGATTCAGTATGTTCGACCATAAGTGGAGCTGTGTCCATGACTAGGTCAATTGATCTCCCCATAAAAAGATCAAAACCGTATTTGGTAGAAATTTTCTGGTAAAATTGTGCTTTCATGACAAGTCCAACTGGTTGATTTTCACTGGCAACGACGATTCCTTCAAGATCGGGTAAATCTTCAAAAATCTGATTTACCTCAGAACTCTTGGTTTTAATTGAAACAACTGGTACGTTTTCGATAATATCTCCTATGGTTACCATTTATTCACGACTCCTATTTGATGAACAGGCTGATGTATTACCTACTATTTTACTATAAAAACAGCAAATTTTTGTTAAATAAATGTAAATTTTTCAATTTTGAAAAATAATATAAATGATTTCTCTTATTCAAATGAAGTAAATAGGTATAAATATCTATATTGCTTTTTTTCCTAAAACATTGATATCCTATACTTATTATAAGAATTATTGAATATCATCATTGGAGGATCATTTTGTTATCACTTATAAAACCACTTATTGTGAATATTACCATTTTATTTTCATTAACATTTAATGCTAATTTGTTCTTACCATTTCAAAAAAACGTTAAACTAACCTTAAAATATAAATCAATATATGGTTTTTTAGGTGCATTTGGTGCATTGTTATGTATGGCTTATCCTATAGAGACGTTAGGAGAAACAAATTTTGATTTGCGTATGATTGCTATTATGGTTGTAACCTTATATGCTGGGTGGATTCCTGGGAGTATTATTGTTACGATTGTATCAATTGCCCGATTTATTATCGGAGGATCTTTTTTACATATTGGAATTATTGTTTCTATAGGTGCTTTTGTTATTTCTTTATTGTTTAGAAAACAGTATTTGAATGCAACAAATCGTTTTGTAAGTGCTTCATATATTTCAATAATTTATTTTTTATTTTATATAATCGTGATTTATATTAATATCGATTTCTTAGATGCGAAGTTTTACTATATTTATTTTTTAGCCTTTTATGGTACATATATGGCTACGATCTTTATCATTGAAACCTTAATGAAGTCCAATAAACAATTTGATGAAATGGTTTATATGGATAAGCTGACAACAACAGGTCAAATGGCAGCATCAATTGCTCATGAAATACGAAATCCTATCACAACTGTAAGAGGTTTTATCCAGTTAATTCAACAAGATACTGTTGATCAAAAATTAAAAAGGTTTGCTCCTCTTATACTGGAGGAATTGGATCGCACAAATAATATCATTACTAATTATTTGAAGTTAGCGAAACCAGAGTCTTTTGAATTAACGAAGGTAGAACTAAATGCAATCCTAAGTGATTCTATAGAATTATTACGTCCTTTAGGCACCTTCTCAAACGTATCCATTGAGTTTACTCCTTGTAAAGAAAGTTGTTTTGTAAATGGGAATATACAGCATATAAAACAATCTTTACTAAATATTATAAAAAATGCGATCGAGTCCATTGAAGAATATGGAATGATCGTTATTCGAACTGATATAGATCGAAATGAAGGAAGGGCTGTTATTACCATTGAAGATAATGGAAAAGGGATGACAAAAGAAGAGTTAAAGCATATTGGTTTACCTTTTTACACAACGAAAACAAAAGGTACAGGTTTAGGAAGTATGATCACAAATCGGCTAATTCGACAAATTGGAGGAACGATAGAATATAGTAGTGAATTAGGAAAAGGAACTGCTGTTACAGTTACTTTTCAATTAGTCTAGCTGTTACTTTTAATAAATAAAAAGCTAACAACTCTTTGTCATCTTCAGACTGTAGACAAACTCGATAAAAATCGGGCTTGCCTAGAGTCTTTTTATTTTGGTTTGAGGTGGAAAGCTGGCTGTTGATTTCCGTTCCAGGCTTCGCTTTCCGGGGGGCTGGCGGTGAGCCTCCTCGTCGGTAGCTCCTGCGGGGTCTCACCTGTCCAGCTGCTCCCGCAGGAGTCTGCGCGCCTTCCACTTCAATCAACAGAAACTTTAAATTTTATGTGCAGCAGTAATAAAACATAATATAAAATGGACTTATATAGCGCATGGGGTTGGAGAGGTCCTGAAGTATTCCACGACCAACAAAGAAGGATGGACATGGGAGGGGCCAGTTAAAGCATAAAAAGCATAAAAACAGTCTATACGGGGTGTCTTTTCTAATAAAAAAGCCAACTCAAAGACAAAAGGGGTTTGAAATATGACCTTTCCAAACCCCCTTTCGTCTACAATCTGAAGCTGACAACTCTATGTCAGCTTCTTTTTATTATCGTTGTAATTTTTCGACCTTTTGGGTTGTTAAGTCTACCATGTACCATGCTTCACTATTTTCTTTTTCACCATCAAGTGAATATACATGGATTATATAATGGCCATTTTCTAAGTGATCATATTGAACAATTGTGTTTTCATTATGTTCCGAACCTATCTTCTTCTTAACTAATTTCTCAGCTTCAGTAGGATGTAGCGGATCATCGTTTTCATCTAAATTTACTTCTTCTCTTGATTCAACTAGTAGGTCATCATTTCTCTTTATTTCATCGTTTCCTGTTTGAAGTAAGCCTTGTTCCTGCTCTACTTCTGATCCATTCATTGCTTCATCTTGGTTATTCGTATTACAAGCTGTACAAAGTAGAACAGTCATAAATATAACAAGATATTTCATAATCCACCTCGCGACTTTTATCATAACTCATGCTTATTTTGTTAAATCAGCGTGCAATTTATTCGAAATGAGTACGGATCAAAAAATAAAAAAGACAGACATATCCGTCTGTCCTAATGAAGTGAATGAAAGATAAAGTTTAACAAAAATAACAATGCAATAATATAAAGAGGTGGTTTAACATCTGTTTGTCTTTTAAGTACAATCTTTAAGATCGGATACATAATAAAGCCGAATGCCATACCATCTACAATACTATAGGTAAATGGTATTAATGCAATAATCAGGAATGCTGGGAAGCTCTCACTAAAGTCATTTAAATCAATATGCTGGATATTTTGTATCATTAAACTTCCAATTAATATTAGTATAGGAGCTATCGCGCTATCGGGAATTATTCTTACAAATGGTAAAAATAAAAGTGAAGTTAAAAACAAAACTCCTGTTGTAAGTGATGTTAAACCAGTTCTTCCACCAGCGGTAATTCCAGCTGCTGTCTCAACAGTACTTACCGTTGGGCTTGAGCCAAAAATCCCAGAGGTAATTGTTGATAATGCGTTAGCTTGTAAAGATCGATTATATCGCTGTGGACGATCAATCATATGTACCTGACCAAATACTAAGCCAATGTTTTCAAATACGATAACCATTGTTAAAGAAAATGTTGCTGTCCAGAAAGCTATATCAATCATATTTGCAAAAGACATAGCAAAAAAAACCTCTTTATACATAACAAATGCATCAACTGATTTAAAAGTAAAATCATAGTTGAGCTGACCAAAGCATGCTGAAAGAATTGTCCCAAATAAAATACTAATTAGAAAGTTACCAGGTATTTGTTTGGAAAATAATATAACAGTTGCGATTAAAGTGATGAGAGTCAAAAAAACAGTGGGTTCACTAAAATCACCTAAAGCTACGTATGTTTCTTTACTTAAAACAACAATGCCGCCTTTTTGTAGACCTATAAACGTTAAGAAAAACCCAATTCCAACTGTTATGGCTTCTTTTAAAGAAAGTGGAATTGACTCCGAGATTATTGTTGAAAGCTTTGTAAAGGCAATAATAGTAAAAAGAATACCGGAAACAAAGACAACGGCCAAACCTTCTTGCCAAGTTAGCCCCATCCCCAACACAATAGTGTAAGTAAAAAGTGCGTTTACTCCCATGCCTGGCACAAGAATTATAGGCGTATTTCCGAATAACCCCATAATGAAACAACCCGCGACAGATGTTAGAACTGTTGCTATTATCCCTGCTTCTAAAGGTATCCCGGCATCTGCTAAGATAGAAGCATTAACAACGACAATATAGACTATAGTGAAAAAAGAAACGGATCCAGCAAGTATTTCCTGTTTTATAGACGTTTTATTTTCAGTTAATCGAAAAAACTTATCCAATGTAGACCTTCCTTAATTGTGCCCCTCAACCCAACCCGTTGAAACCGATAAAACGATTCACAACAGGATTATAACAAGAGTGTCACAAAATTGCATTTCATTTTTATTTCTTTATATTTACAAAGTACATTACTATCATGTCATAGATTTTATATAAACATGTAAACAACTTAGAAAATAGACCAATTATGAACTCAATAAGGCTATTTCATTTCATAATTTTTAAATAAAACAAGTTTAGAAGTGAGGTTGAATGAATGGAAATGGAGTGAAAAGAGGGGGATTTATTAATTATATGTTTGAGACAACCCTGATCTTTCATATACATGTGTAGAGCGTAGAGAAAGGGTGTGGTGTCTCTGGCACGAAAAGTTTGGGGTGTTGATTCAGCAAATACAGTTAATCAAGAGTTATTAGATTGTGTAAAAAAACGTTTTGGTTCACCTAAGTTTTGGGGGAGATACTTAACAGATATTCCTAACGTTTCAAACGGTTTAACTAAACAGGAAATTACATTAATCAGAAGCAAGGGAATAAAAGTATTACCTATTTATAATGTTATTAGAGAAGCCGTCGGCTATGATGAAGCACAAATTGCTGTAAGAAATGCTGTTTATCATGCTAGAAGGCTAGATTTACCTAAAGGAACCGTTCTGTTTGCAAATGTTGAGAATTTCTTTAATGTTGATTCAGCTTGGATAAGAGGATGGGTCGAAACACTATTACCGACCGGATATCGATCGGGATTTTATCATGATCCGGTTGAAGGAGATTTTACTCAAGCTTATTGTCAGGCTGTTCAGCAAAATAAAGAGATTGCCCTAGAAGCGATTTTATGGAGTACGGAACCTGAACCTGGAGTAACATCAGAAAGAAAAGCCCCTAGATTTAATCCGGCAACTCCAAATTGTAAGGCAAATGTTTGGGTATGGCAATATGGTAGGGGTGCAACGAAATGCCAGATAGACACTAATCTGGCAGATGAAAGAGTATTAAATTATTTATATTAATATAAAAGCTTGGAATGAAATCCAAGCTTTTGCTTATAGACTGAATTAAGATGTTCAATTTAAATACTAAAACAACTGCTAAGACTTGGTATTTCTTATAAACTCCAATAAAATCCTTTAAGTTTTTAAAATATTTGCCGATATAATAAGTACAAATGTATTTAGATGGAAGGAAGAAGAAAATGGATCAACAAAAAGGGATTTTACTTGAGAGTGGAACAAATGAACTTGAAATTGTAGAGTTTAGTGTAGGTAAAAATAAATTTGGTATTAATGTTATTAAAGTAAAAGAGATTATTCAGCCAGTACAAGTAACGCAAATACCACATTCACATCCAAATGTGGAAGGAATAATAGATATCAGAGGCGAAATTTTGCCTGTCGTAAGCGTTTCTAGAGCGTTAGGTTTTGGACAAGATGAAGCAGTAAAAGATGAAAAATTTATAGTGACAGAATTTAATCAAACAAAAGTTGTTTTTCATGTACATGCAGTTACACAAATTCACCGAATTTCATGGGATAAAATTGAAAAGCCATCTGGAATGTATCAAGGCTTGGAAAGTCAAATTACAGGAGTAGTAAAAATTAACGGAGAGATGATTCTTCTGTTAGACTTTGAAAAAATTGTTGTTGATATCAATCCAGAGTCAGGGATTAATGTTGAAAGTGTAAAAAAGCTAGGGACAAGAGAAAGATCTGAAAAAAAATTAGTTATTGCAGAAGATTCACCGTTATTACGTAAATTACTACAGGAAACACTTAATGAAGCTGGATTTCAATATATCGAATTTTTTGAAAATGGAAAAGATGCACTCTCCTATTTAAAGTCGATTGTAGAGGCAGGCAAAGCAATCGAAGACGAGGTGCAATTAATTATTACTGATATTGAAATGCCCCAAATGGATGGACACCATTTAACAAGAAGAATAAAGGATGATCCATCATTAAGTATTTTACCAGTCATTATTTTTTCTTCCTTAATTACAAATGACCTTCGCCATAAGGGACAGATGGTAGGGGCAAGTGAGCAAATTAGTAAACCTGAAATTAGCACTCTTGTACAAAATATCGATCAGTATGTACTTTAATATACGAAAGACTGCATAACATGCAGTCTTTTTGCTCGTTAGAAGAAAAAATGTGCATTGGGGACGAATTGATCGAGATCACTCTGGTTTATAATAAAGCAATCATTTAGTTATTTTTGGGTAAGGTGAAGAAATGGAGATTATCCTAAAAGCAAGAGATCTTGCTAAGAAGGAACATAATGGACAAAAAAGAAAAATAAGTGGAAAACCATATTTTACACATGTAGAAAATGTGGCAGCTATACTTAAACAATCCGGTTTTCCTGATAGCGTCGTTGCAGCAGGATATTTGCATGATGTTATTGAGGATACAGACGTATCCCAAGAAGATATTAGAGAGATATTTGGTGAGGAGATCTTACAGCTTGTTTTACATAATACAGAAAACAAAGATTTGGAATGGGAGCAAAGAAAACAAGCTACGATTCTAAAAGCAAAAGAATCATCGTTTGAAATTAAAGCATTAATAGCAGCGGATAAACTAGATAATAGTCAGGATTTACTGAACTACTACCAACAATATGGAGACAAAGTCTGGGATTTTTTTAATAGAGGGTATGAAAAACAAGCTTGGTATTATAAGGGCTTAACAGAAGCATTATTTAAAAATGTAAATGAAACGGAAGTTCCTTATTTTTTTCATATTCTTAGAAGTAATGTTGAAAGGCTATTTACTCAAGAAGAAATGTAATTTACCTGATTTGCATTAGTCAGTGATGAATACATACTGAAAGGCAAAAGAAAAAGCCACTTACATTTATGTGGCTTTTTTGTATTTATCTGTAGCTCTCGCCTAATCTTTTGAAAACCGGCTTTTCATATGTACGTGCTTTGTTCGTACGATAATTGTGTGTGTTAGGTTTTTTCTCTTCCTTCATTCCAACATAATTTTGTAAGAGAATCTTGGCCTTTGTTAAGGACATGTGTGTTTTTGGGTTACGATAAGTTGAATTTAATGAACCTAAATGTGGAAGTTGATCGAAGTCGTCTTTTGTAGGAGGCATATGAAAGTAATACTCCCCAGCTAAAACTAAAACATCAGATTGCTGTTGGCTGAATTTTGGATTATTTGAAAAGTGAAGTCCTTTTTTAGTTGCTTTTCCTTCTTGGACAAGCTTAAGTAATGCTTTCTTTTTTAAAGCATAAAGATATTTTGGGTTTGGTGCAGTTTTTGCATGACGGTTAACTACGTAAATAGCACGTGCGAGGTTTTCAATTGTTGGGTTTAATCTTGGATCGAGCCGCTTATGATCGTCCATTGGTTCTCTCCTTTTCTTGTTACACTTTCAGTTTGTATCTATCTTATATAAATTATACTTGGTCAGTAGTAAAATGCAACTAGAAAAGGGTATTTAATTGCAAAAATTCATTAAAGTCTGTAAATAGAAGCATAAGTCAGCATAAGTCAAAACGAATGCTTCTATGATACATTTTCTAAAAAAGTTATACGCTTTTCTTAAGCTGATCGCTAACTAAGTGTTCATTTTGTCTCATATAGTTTATGAAAAGTTGAGCATATTTTGGATCCCATTGAGACCCTTTTCCTTCTTCTATAATTGCTAGGGCTTTTTGAATAGGCATCCCTTTACGATATGGACGATCAGATGTCATAGCATCAAAAGCATCGGCAACGGCCATAATTCTACCGAAGAGAGGAATCTCTTTCCCTAGAAGACCTTCCGGATAACCTAATCCGTCATATCGTTCATGGTGATATTTTACACCTGGTATAAGTGCATCCATCTCCTCTTTAGGCTGAACTTGGGAGAGAATGGTTGCTCCGATAACAGGATGGGTTTTTATCTCATTAAATTCTTCATCCGTTAAACGACCATCTTTCAATAAGATATCATCTCTAATTCCTATTTTTCCAATATCATGTAATAAAGCAGATTTTCTTAATAAATCTAGTGTTTCCTTATTTAGCTGAGCTTGCTCACCAATTAATACTGAATATTTTGCTACCCGTACTGAATGACCAGCAGTATATGGATCACGTGCATCTAGTGCCAAAGCTAGTGTTGTAAAAAGACTGTCTAATAATTGTTTGTTAATTTGATCTCTTCGTTTAAGACCGCTAACCATTTGATTATAGCCGGATATTAATTTGGAAAATTCATCAGAATACACATCTTTTTGATAAACAAGGTTGCCTTGCTGAATTTGTTGCATCGCATTTTCAAGCGTTTGGATAGGTTCTGCTATATTATGAAATAATAAATAAGCACCATAAAAAGCAAATAATATCGAAACAACTAAAACGATAACAGCCCAACTCCAGTATTCTGTCAATAATGGGATAGAGGCTTCGGTAAATCGAAAATGAGTGGCTAAGCTAAACAATAACAAAGGAAAAACACCTATAAAAATGGCACTGTACAATACTTTCTTTTGAATTGAAATGTATATATGTGATTGATGTGAAAAGTCCATGTTATATAAATTTTGACTTTGATCTCTAATGTAAACGAGTATTGGCTGTATGGCCTTCGTGGCTAAGAAGAATTCAATAATAGCATGCATCCCTGCTATAAGAACAGAGGCACCGAAAGCAATTCCAACATAATACAGAGGAAAAGGAAGCATTTCATTGTTAATATAAATGTAGCTCATTGCCATGGCAGGTATAGAAAATCCAAATAAATGTGGACCGAAAATTCTATAAACACTAAGAATAGGTAATCGATGTGCTTGTTTATAAGATAATCTTAAGTCTTCATGTGATGGCTGATCATTCAAGAATGTTCTTTTTATTGGCTTGATCATAAGTGAAAATACAATACTTTCAAGTGAAAGCATACATAAAAGTGAAAGGCACATTATTTTACCCAATAAAATGGTTTCATTTAGTTGAACATCTATTGTTGTAAACATGAAAAGTGCCCCAACTCCAAAAACTGCAAGTAAGGACCCAAATAGATAGTTTCTAAGGAGTATCAGTAAAAAGTGTTTAAAAATTGTCTGTCGCATTTTGCTCACAACCTAACATAAATGGTAAAGAAAAAGTGTCTCCATATATATCGGATAAAAATAAAAAATATTAAGGGGAATAAAAGACAAGGATGACTCATCGTGAAGTCATCCTTCTATATTGAGGAGATGTTGGTAGCTTTACGAGCATTATGATTTAATTTTCTTTGTTTTCTCTCAAATGCCTCACTTAATTTTGGTAATGTGAAGGCATAGAAGAGGGAAACTAGTAAAATTATAGCTGCAATTCCGTAATAAAGAAAATCAATTTCCTCAATGATTTTCGGAAATAAAAGAGCGATAAGACCTAATGTCATAGATTGTGCAAACATCATTAGTGGGTCAATCCAGCCACTAACACGGCCCATAAGTTTAGGATGAACAATTTTAGGCATCCAGCCGCCAATTGCTATATTAATTGGTCCTAAGCATGTCCCAATAATAAACACGATTATAAGAAAGGTCGATATTTTATCTGTAAAACCTAAAAAGAAAACGAGCAAACTTGTTAGAAAGATTGGAAAGATCATTAATTGATGTGGCTTAAACTTCGAGGCAATTAATGTTCCAAGACCACTTCCTGTTAATAACCCTAAACCTAAAGAAATGGCGAAAAGGGATGCATACCATTCATAGTTTGTAGGTGAGAGTTCATATTTCATTGTAAACATAGGTAAAATAGCAAATGCTCCATTAAAAAAGCCAAAAACAAAAAAACCAAAGATTAAAGAAGCTAACAGTCGATTTTTAATAATATAGAGTATTCCATCTTTAAAGTCGACAAATGAAGATTTAATACTAACATCTTTCCATTTTAACCTTCCGTTAGGGAGTCTTGCAGAAGATGGTATCTGACATGACCTAATAAGTAAGCCAGAGATAATAAAGCTTACAAAGTCAACAGCAACTGCACCGTGTATCCCGATTGTTTTATACATTGCAGCACCTATGCCGACTCCAAATACCATAAAAATACTAAAAAGCATTTGATTTAGTCCAGCTGCTTGTGCATATTGATCTTTGTTTAAAATCCCTTGAACAAGACTATTTTCAGCAGGGAAAAAGAATTTTGTTACAGCACTTCTTAAGAAAAGTACCAGAAAGATAAGAGGGATAGAGTTAGTAAACAGTGAACCAAATAAGATAACGGTTAAAGCTGCCCGTATCCAGTCACAATTTTCAGCTACTTTCTTACGATCAAATCTGTCTGCGACAACTCCAACGATGAAAAAAACGAGAATGGTAGGTAATGAGTACATCAGCTCTGCTATTGTTGCATAAGAAGGCTGATGACTAAAATGATCCAGTAAATAAAAGGCAAAAGCCATATTTCCTATTGTTGTACCCATTTGCGAAAAAAGGGCAGCATAGAATAATTTAACAAAGTTACGATTACGAAAAATTTTCATTTGTTCGCTCCTTATATCCTTCGTCCGTATCTACAATTGTCATTATAAGGTAACAAATAACGTTTGGATACGTAAATTACAAAATCTTAATAAAATCTTAAGGTCTAATCATGACACTAGTACCATTAGGAACTAGTGAAGCCAGTTCTAAAACATCGCTGTTATACATTCTAATACATCCTTGTGAAACGGCTTTACCAATAGAAGATGGGTTGTTTGTTCCATGTATACCATAGTGGATTTTAGACAAGGAAAGCCACATTGCCCCAAAAGGTCCACCAGGGTTTGGTTCCCGATTTACAATGACAAAATCTCCTACAGGTGTTGAACTAACCATTTTTCCTACGGCAATAGGGTATTCTTTCATAACTTGTCCGTTTCTGTTTAGGGTTAAACGTTTTTTGGATATAGATATTTGTATCGAATAAGGAATGGTATCAGGATTAGGTAATCCTGGAATTGTTATTTTTTGTCCAATATAGATAATATTAGGATTTTGAATTGAGTTTGCTGCTAATAGCTTATTTATAGTAGTTCGGTAATTAGCAGCTATCAGGGCAAGGCTTTCTCCTTGTTTAACAATATGAATCATGTTCATACCTCCATTTATAATAGACACTGTTATACAGAGATTTTTGTGAAAAAAGAAATCAATATAACTTATGTATGGATATGGTATAATGTACATTAATTTATTCCTATAAGATGACGTTTACTGTAAGATATCAAAAATAAATGTTTAAAACTTATTCGCACAGTTGTATGTAATTTATATATGTAAGGGTGTTGAAATTGAATCAAGAAAAATATGCAATAGTTGATATCGGATCAAATACAATGCGACTTGTTATTTACTTACGGGAGAAAAGCGGAAGATTAAAAGAAATTGAAAATGTAAAGGTAGTGGCACGTCTTAGAAACTATTTATCTGATGAGGGAGTGTTAATGGACGAAGGAATGTCAATTTTGATTAACACGCTTCTTAGTTTCAAGGAGGTAACAAATCATCATAAATTAGATGAGGTAAAGTGTGTGGCCACCGCTACAATTCGCCAAGCCAAAAATCAGCAAGCAGTTCTTGAAAAAGTAAAAGCTGAGACTGACTTTGTGATTAGAATCTTATCAGAGTATGAAGAAGCCTATTTTGGTTATTTAGCTGTAGTTAATACAACACCTTTTGATCATGGTATTACAATTGATATTGGTGGGGGAAGTACAGAACTTACGTACTTTGCCAATCGAAAATTAATAAGTTATCACAGTTTTCCGTTTGGAGCGCTATCTTTGAAAAAACAATTTATAAAAGGTGACGTTCCGAATACGGATGAACTAAAAGAATTAAGAGCGTATATATATAAACAGTTTCAAACACTTGATTGGGTAAAAAATAGAAAGCTTCCAATTATCGGTATTGGAGGAAGCGCGAGAAATATGGTTCAAATACACCAAGAACGTATCGGATACCCAATTGCAGGTGTTCATCAATATTTGATGAATAATGAGGACATTAATGAAATCAATCAGTATCTACAGTCATTAACGTTTTCAGAGTTACAACGAGTCGAAGGGCTTTCTAAGGACCGAGCAGATATTATCATTCCTGCTGTTGAGGTGTTTCATTGTTTAGTTGAGATCGTAAACACAAATAAGTTTGCATTAAGTAAAAAAGGTTTGCGAGATGGTGTTTTCTTTGAGGAACTTACAAAGGAATTTGGAATAAGTATTTTCCCTAATGTGATTGAAGAGAGTTTCTATGAATTGGCAACAGATTACAGCATTAACTTAAACCATGTTTTTCATGTAACAACAAATGCATTAATGATAACTACTCTTCTTCATAAAGCTGAATTAGCTTCATTTAATAAAGAAGATGAGCTATTACTTAAAAGAGGGGCATTTGTTTATGACCTTGGCTCATATATTGACTCGGAATCAAGCAGTCAACATACTTTCTACCTCCTAGCTAATAGAACAATTGACGGGTTGCTTCATCGAGATCGTATTATTATCGCATTGATTGCCTCTTATACAAGTAAAACAAATTTTAAAAGATATGTTTCTTCATATAGTGATTGGTTCACAAAAGATGAGTTAGCAAAGTATAGAATGTTAGGAGCTATATTAAAATTTGCATATAGCTTAAATGCGACGAAAAGAAATATTATTAGAACCCTTGATTTGAAACTTGAGCAGGGGAAGTTGGTTTTCAATGTTATATGTAACAGAGATTGGAAGCCAGAGCAATATCAAGTTGAAAAGCAAAAGAAACATTTGGAAAAAGTATTGAAAAGGTCAATATCTATTAATTTTATTGAAGAATAAAAAGATAAATCACTGTTGATAGTAAATGTCGAATGATTGTTTTTTGTACTGTTAAGTTGGTAAGAACTACTTGTTAGGAAAGTCTTGATAATCTAAAAAGGGTATTGTCTAAATTTATTCATAAGCTAGCTATTATTTACATAAAATTTACAAAAATTTTACAATTAGACTAGTACCATAGTGCTATCATGTAAACAATAGATATTTGTCGAAAAAGGGTGGCTTAAAATGAATACATTAAATAAAAACGCTATAGATCTACAGAGTCCGCTATATTATAACAACAGAGAACTAAGCTGGCTTGCTTTTAACGAACGAGTTTTGGAAGAAGCACTAGATGAGCGTAACCCTTTACTAGAAAGGTTAAAATTTTTAGCAATATTTAGTTCAAATTTAGATGAGTTTTTCATGGTTCGTGTAGCGGGATTAAAAGACCAAGTAAAAGCAGGTTTTAATAAGCCGGAAAATAAGGCCGGGATGACCCCAAAACAACAACTTAACCAAATTGGGATTAGAACTCACCGCCTTGTTGAAATGCAATATGAAGCTTATAATCACCTTCTGATCCCAAATCTTGATATAGAAGCGATTCAGTTATTAAAGATGGAAGAAGTAGCTTCTGAGCAGCTACAAATTCTTGAGGAATATTTTGACGAACAAATTTTCCCTGTCCTTACTCCAATGGCCGTTGATGCATATCGGCCGTTTCCAATGCTTTTAAATAAAAGCTTAAATCTTGCTATTGTCATCGAAGATAACGATGAATATGAAGAAAATCGATATAAAACAGCTATTGTTCAAGTTCCTTCTGTTTTAGATCGCTTTGTTAAACTTTCTTCTTCAGGAACAACTCAATTTGTGCTGCTTGAAGATATTATTAGCAGGTTTATCCATAAACTTTTTAAAGGATATAAGGTGGTATCTGTATCTGTTTTCCGGATCACAAGAAATGCAGATATGACTATTCATGAAGAAGGTGCTCGTGATTTATTAAAAGAAATTGAAAAAGAGCTAAAAAAACGAAAATGGGGTGCAGCTGTTAGGCTAGAAATCCAAAAACAAGGATTTGATCGTAATATTTTACGTTATCTTACAGAAGAACTCGAAATTCATGAAAAAGATGTATATGAAATCGATGGTCCTCTAGATCTAACATACTTATTTGGTTTTGCAAAAGAAATCTCTAAAGTTAGGGAGGATCTTTTGTTTGAAACACTTATTCCCCAGCCACCACGTGATATCGGCTCAGATGAAGATATTTTTGAAAAAGTTTCAGAACAGGATGTTTTCTTGCATCATCCTTATGAATCGTTTGAGCCTGTTGTAGAATTTATTTCTGATGCAGCAGATGATCCAGATGTGCTTGCTATTAAACAAACTTTATATCGGGTTAGTGGTGATTCCCCTATTATTGAGGCGCTTATGCGTGCTGCTGAGAATGGGAAGCAAGTAACAGTTCTCGTTGAGTTAAAAGCTCGATTTGATGAGGAAAATAATGTCCAATGGGCGAAGGAGCTTGAAAAAGCTGGATGTCACGTTATTTATGGGATGACTTACTTAAAAACTCATAGTAAAATAACTCTCGTTGTTAGAAGAAAAAATAACCGAATTGAGCGATTTGTCCATCTTGGAACAGGTAATTACAATGATCAAACAGCAAAAATATATACAGATATGGGCTTGATTACATCGAAAAGGAAATTTGGAATTGATGCTACTAATTTCTTTAACTATTTAAGTGGTTATACAGAAAAGCCTGAGTTTCACCATTTATCTGTAGCACCTTTTGACATTCGAAAGGACTTTATTCAACTTATAGATGATGAAATTAATTTCCATAAGAGATTTTCAAATGGACGGATTATTGCAAAAATGAACTCTTTAACAGATAAAGTCATCATTACAAAGCTCTATGAAGCTTCAAACGCTGGAGTGAAAATTGACTTAATTATTAGAGGAACATGCTGTTTACGTCCGGGAATAAAAGGAGTAAGTGAAAATATAAGGGTACGTAGCATTGTTGGTAGATTTTTAGAGCATAGCAGAATCTATTTCTTTCACCATAATGGAGAAGAAAAAACATTCCTATCATCCGCTGATATGATGACAAGAAATATGGAAAAGCGAGTTGAAATTTTATTTCCTATCTTTGATGGCCGAATTAAGAAACGCTTAAATCAAGTCCTAATGTCGAATTTAGCTGATAATGTAAAGGCAAGAGAGCAGGACAAAGATGGAGTATATCATTATGTTACTCGTGAGGTGGATGATGAGCCAATGATTGATAGCCAATTATTACTTTTTGGTCAGGCTTATCGTGTGCTAGAAGATGAAGAATAAATAACATTCAAAAAGAAAGACCTTCATATTGAGCTGAAGGTCTTTTCTTTTTCTTGATAAAGAGCTTTCTTTTGAGATAATAAGAGAAAGTTGCTCTTTTTAGAAAGATTAGATGGAAAGGATACTTATAATGAAAGAAAAATTTCATAATAGCTTAGTTGTTGGAATCGGAGGAGCAATAGGTTCTATATTCAGATATATGTTTTCTTTCGTTCACTCTTATGGACCATTCTCCACATTTACAGTTAACATAACAGGTAGCTTTATATTAGGTTTTTTCACGGTCTTCTTTATAAATAGGGGAGAAAATAAGAAATCGAAGTTACTTCTTGGTACAGGATTTTGTGGAGGATTAACAACGATGTCAACTTTTAGTTGGGAATTAACGACTATGCCGATACATCATGCTATTTTCTACCTTACAAGTACTCTAATCATAAGTTTCTTACTAGTACTAATAGGAATGAAAATTGCAAGTACTATAGTGAAAAAGGAGACGCAGTCATGATAGCTGTAGCAATTGGCGGTGCTTTTGGCGCGGCAGCACGATATTTAATAGGTGAATACATATATACTGCTTTCAAATCTTCAATGCCTATTTCAATCATGTTAATAAACCTTTTGGGAGCTTTCTTATTAGGTTTGTTTATCAATATCACACCCGGAAACATACTATTATTTCTAGCCACAGGTTTTTGCGGAGGATTTACGACTTATTCTACTTTTAGTATAGAAGCTATACAGTTAGTTCAAGAGAAAAAATATTTGCATTTTATTTTGTATCTTCTTATAACCATTGTTGGAAGTATTCTTGGAATACTAATAGGTAATTTTTTATCAACTCATTAGGCAGCAGTTGTTAAATGATGACATTATGGTACTATTAAATTTAAGATCCTAAGCATCAAACAAAATTAAATAGTAACCATAGTTAATTGTTAAACACTATAAATAGACATGTACAGGATGATGGGAATGACCGATTTTTTAAACTTAAAAAAAGACTTCAATAATGACAAAAAGTTATCAGTAATTGAGTCGTTTATTTTTCAAATAATTTTAAAGCATATCAATGATTTGATATTTATTATGAAGGTTGAAAATGATGGTGCATTTACTTACTTATTTGTGAATGAGATGGGAAAAATAAGAGCAAAGCTTAACAATAATTATGCGGGGAAGACCTTTTACGACCTCCAGCCTGCAAAGATTGCGGATGAATTAAATGAGAAATATACATTTGTGAAAAATCATAAAATGGCAACCACATTTCAAGATAGAGTAAAAATTGATGAAAACCATTTTGCATATGGTGAAACAATTTTAACACCAATAAAAAATGATGATGGCGATGTTATTTATATAATTGGTGTTACTAGAGATATATCAGAAAGGGTTCATGAAAAGACCTTGTTAATAGAAAGTCAACAAATGTATAAATCACTTGTTGACTTCAATATGGATTCAGTTTTATCAGTTGATAATGATGGAGTAATCTGTTCGTTAAATCATTCGGCTAAAAGAATACTTAAGGTAGATGATGAACTTATTAATGTGAGCGTTTTCTCGCTATTTGAATACAGCTATCATCCAGAAATACAGCATGCATTTCAACGATCTATTAATGGAGAATCTTTTGAAGGGGAAGCGGTCCTTATTCAAAAGCAAAACAGATTAAATGTTCATTATAAAACAGTGCCTATTATGATAAATGAAACAGTTAGTGGGATCTTTTTTATATTAAGGGATATCACAGAGAAGGCAAAGCATGCAGAGCTAATTGAGCACCTAGCATATCATGATTCTCTTACTGGATTGTATAATCGAAGTGCGTTAAAAAAAGACTTACCTAAAGTTATGAAGATGTCTAAACAAAACCAAACATCTTTGGCTTTAATGTTTATGGATTTAGACCGCTTTAAAATGTTAAATGATACTCTTGGACATAATAATGGTGATCAAATCTTAATAGAGGTTGGGAAAAGGCTATTAAGTATAAACTCTCCTGAATTTAACGTATACCGTCATGGAGGAGATGAATTCATCATTGTTTTGCCATCATCCAATGTAGAAGTGGCAAGTAAGGTTGCCTCGCAAATTATGGATATATTTAAACACCCTTTTTCTATCAGTGACAACTTATACTATGTGTCAGCTAGCATAGGTATAAGTATATATCCTGATGATTGTCATGATGAAGACTCATTAATCATGAATGCGGATAAAGCACTATATGTTGTAAAGCAAAGAAGCAGGGCGCAATACCAACTTTATCATAAGGGTATGGATAAAAACACCAATGAGTTGTTATCTATGGAAACTGCTCTAAGAAGGGCTATTGGAAATAATGAATTAAAATTGCACTATCAACCACAAGTTGATTTGCATACAGATGAGATCGTGAGCTATGAAGCATTATTAAGATGGGAAAATTCACATTTAGGAAATGTTTCGCCTGCTAAATTTGTGCCCATTGCAGAGGATTCAGGACTGATTATTTCTATAGGCGAATGGGTAATAGAGGAAGCCTGCAAACAGCTTATGCAATGGAAAAAAGAAGGTTTAGGTGAAGTTGTACTAGCTATAAATCTGTCAGCTAAGCAATTTGAACAACCTTATTTAGTAGAAAAAATAAAGAACTTATTTAGTGAGTATGATATAAATCCTAATCAAATTGAATTTGAGATTACAGAAGGTGCCTTACAAAATGTAGATGAAGCATTGCACATTATGAGAAAGTTAAAAGAAATTGGAGTGGCTATCTCAATTGATGATTTTGGCACAGGATATTCTTCTTTAATGTATTTAAAACAATTTCCTATTGACTCCTTAAAAATTGACCAATCATTTATTCGAGAAGTGTTAACCGATCAAAAAGATGAGGCAATTGTCAAAACAATCCTTTCTATCGCCGAAAATTTGGGACTCTTTGTTGTGGCAGAAGGAATTGAAACGTTGGAGCAGCTGAAATTTTTAAAGACGTTAAACTGTCAAAAGGGACAAGGTTTTTACTTTAGCAAACCGATCCCACCCGATGAAATCACCAATAGGCTAAAGGATTAGATCCTTTAGCCTATTTTAATGAGTGGAGTGTAAACTGAGTTAATTCTGGCACAGATAAAAACCTAAACGGAAGTCTGGTTGTACCTAATCCCCTATTAACATATAGCTTCATCTTTTCCACATCATATAAACCCTCAATATATTCAGTAGCATAAGGTGGTGTAATTAGCGGTCCGATAAAGGGCAGTTGAATTTGTCCGCCGTGACTATGACCTGAAAGCTGTAGGTGAACAGGATACTTTTTTGATTCAAGTGCAGCATCTGGTTCATGAGCTAATAGAATATTAAACATATCTTTATTTAAATTTCCTAATGTCCCTTCGTAGCTGGGTTTCCCAAGCATAAGGTCATCAATTCCTGCAATGGCTATTTTACTTCCATCAACCATTTTTACATTTGCAACCTCATTTTGTAATAATGTAAACCCAGACATCGTTATAACATTTCGATAAATATCAGTACCGTAACCACCATGGTCATGATTCCCGTAAACAGCGTATTTTCCAAATGGTGCCTCTAACTTTTCAAGAACAGGAACAATCTTATTTATTTTCTCATATTGATTTGGTTCGTCCATTAAGTCACCAGTGAAAAGCAATAGATCAGGAGAAAGAGAATTTATTTCCTTTACAATTGTTTCTAATCGTTCTAATGTGAAAAATTCACTTAAGTGTGTATCGCTAAATTGTACAATTTTAAAACCATCAAACGCTCTTGGGATGTTT
The DNA here is from genome assembly GCF_003667825.1 of Metabacillus litoralis. Lineage (NCBI taxonomy): Bacteria > Bacillati > Bacillota > Bacilli > Caryophanales > Bacillaceae > Metabacillus > Metabacillus litoralis. Next base: position 626,699 of record NZ_CP033043.1, read on the forward strand.
GGGTGTGACAGGGAAAGAATTTTTTTATCTAAAAAAGTAGGTTCAATATACCTGGCATATGTATAGCCACCCGCTGCTGTTAATAAGCTTGCAAAAGAAAAGGAAAGAAGACCTTTTAAAAAAGATCTTCTTGAATATAATTTTGTCATGTTTCTACCAACCATTTCTCCGTGTTTATTCATATATATTAAGTGATTTTATTTTTTTTCGTCCGTACCTGAAAAAATTCTTCCATACAAGTATATCATGCTTCAATTTAAAGAACCATTTCATACTATTTGAATAGAAACAGAAATGTAATTATGTTAAGATATGAATGAATGGTCATTCATTATAAAAGGGGGAAAATGATTATGAAGGATAATGTTATCATTATTACAGGTGGCTCAAGTGGGATGGGAAAGGCTATGGCAAAACGATTTGCTGGAGATGGTGCTAAGGTTGTTATAATTGGGCGAACGCTAGAAAAGCTGAATGAAGCAAAAAATGAGATTCAAACATATGATGGACAGGTCCTTCCCATACAGCTTGATGTAAGAGATCCTGAAAAAATATCAGAGATGATTCAGCACGTTGATTCTAAATTTGGAAAAATTGATGGTTTTGTTAATAATGCTGCAGGAAATTTTATCTGCCCTGCTGAAAATCTTTCTATAAATGGTTGGAAGGCCGTAATAGACATTGTGTTAAACGGGACATTTTATTGTTCCTCCGCAATCGGAAAGTATTGGATTGAGAAAAAAGTAAAGGGATCAATTTTAAATATGGTGGCTACATATGCATGGGGAGCCGGGGCAGGTGTTATTCATTCTGCTGCTGCAAAGGCTGGAGTGCTTTCAATGACACGAACACTTGCTGTTGAATGGGGCAGTAAATATGGGATTAGAGTCAATGCTATCGCGCCTGGTCCAATTGAAAGAACAGGTGGAGCCGATCGTTTATGGGAATCAGAGGAAGCTGCTAAACGTACTTTAAATAGTGTGCCTCTAGGTCGATTAGGAACTCCGGAAGAAATTGCAGCGCTCTCAGCATTCTTATTATCAAATGAAGCATCTTATATAAACGGTGAATGCATCACAATGGATGGCGGTCAGTGGTTAAATCAACGACCATTTTAAAATGTGATAATCAAACCTTATTTGAAGTTTGATTATTTGATAAAAAATGGCTGTCAATTCCTTTTAATAATGTAGGTGTTTTGGCAGCTTTATTGTTCCTTCATAATATCTTTGAAAGCCTTAATCATTTTGTAAAAAAATTCCTTTAGGTGCAATTTTGTCTAATCTTTTCTTTGAATGTGCTATAATATGATTACTTTCTAGATAGATATAGGTGAGGGGATTGCAATGGATCCGTTAGACGTTTTAACGAATTTGGATAAAGTTTTTCCATATTATCAAGCAATTTTCAGTGCAGATGAACAAACAGTTATCGGCTATGAGGTTTTAGGAAGAATAAAAATCAATGATCAAGTAGATAGCCTAGGCTCATTTTTTCATGATGAAAGCATTCCTGATGAATACCGAATTGAAGTCGATGATCATTTACTACATATAGCTGTAGATGAATTTTTAGAGCTTAATAATCAAGAATTGATGCTTTTCATTAATCGTGATGCAAATTTGCTTATGCTTGATCATGGTGAAAATTTTTTGCAAATTTTAATAGAAAAACAAGAAAAAGGATTACATTTAGATCAAATTGTACTGGAAATTACAGAGCATAATTTTCTAGGAGATATTGAACAACTGTATCATCTTTTACTATATTACAGAACTTATGGTATTAAAGTTGCTATTGATAATATTGGGAAGGCAGGTAGCAATTTAGATCGAATAGGCCTTTTAACACCTGATATATTGAAAATAGATTTACAGCCACTCCGATTAACTTCACCACTTCAATCTTATTACGATGTTCTTTATTCAATTGCTTTGTTAGCAAGGAAAATTGGGGCAACCCTTTTATACGAGGATATTGAAGTTAATTTTCAACTTCAATATGCATGGAAAAATGGTGGGAGATATTATCAAGGATACTTTTTAAGCAATCCAACTCGTAATTTTATTGAAAGGGACGATTGTAAAGAAAGACTAAGATTAGAATTTCAGCGTTATATAAGCTCTGAGAAGAAAAAACTTGAAGGATTATATAATTTTACTGAGAAGTTTAACTTAAGAGTCCAGCAAATGCTTAATAAAATTGGTAAGCAATATACTGATTATAAGCAATTACTTGAACAACTTTCAAAGGAGTTAGACGATTGTTGTTTTCGTATATACATTTGTGATGAAGATGGATTTCAGCAATCCGTTAATATATTTAAAAAAGCTAATTGGGAAATCCAACCTCAGTATTATTTAAAAAATTGGAGTTGGAGACCATACTTTTTAGCAAATATTATAAGAATGAGATTTGATCAAAAGGGATTTTTAAGTGATGTTTATAGTGACATAGAGACTGGTGAGCTGATTAGAACTTTTTCTTATCCATTAGATCAAAATCTGTATCTTTTTATTGATTTATCCTACGAGTATTTATATGAGGCGGATGGTTTATTATAAATTTTTCGCTTTTAACTGGTTTGTATTCATTGAAGTACTGAAAGAATAATTTGCAGTTAATGAGTCATCCTATTTATAGAAGGGGTGACAGCAAGATGACCTACTTAACAATGGTACTCGGTGTGATAGCATTGCTTATATTGGCTACAAGCTTAATTTATACATTTAAGGTAGGAAAGCTTGTAAGTGAAAGAAAAGCGAAATATGACACACAAATTAATGAAAGAGTTCAAGATCATCCTTATACTCGCAACCCAGTGTTTTTAACTTATTTGATTGCAGCTGTTCTCTCACTTGCATATATTTTTTATTTGGCATTTACAATATCATGGTAAAAACAGCGGACAGAGTTTCCGCTGTTTTTTTATAGAAAATGAGTAAAAAAAACGTTGACAATGAAACTGATAATCATTATCATTGTAATTAAGAAAGAGAATAAAACAATCTAGAACTACATAAAACATTTTTTACGGAGGTGAAACCCTGTTTCATCACCTTAGAATGTGCTTGTAGGAACTTGATTAGTCATTAAACTCTCGATTTTCCCCAAACCCCTTTTAATAGACGGAAAAAGCTTGGCTGGTCACCAAGCTTTTTTTCTTTCTTGATTCTTCAGTTTTCAATCTCCAATAACTTTTCAAGCTTTTGCAAATCAAAACCTGTTACTACTGCATCATCAACTGTTACAGTTGGTGTGGAAGTAGATTGTAATTCATTGATAAGTGTGGTTCTTGCATCTAAGTCTATTGAAACATCTTTTTCAATATAGGAAATCTGATGATGATCTAAAAACTTCTTTACCACCTGACATGGTGGACAACTTGGTTGAGTATAAACTGTAACTTTTTTCACTCATATCCCCCTGACATTTTTTCTTTTTTGTTCAAGTTTATAAAAGTAATCAACAAGGCCTTGAGCACAAACTGATAAATCAAGTAATACCATATCATGAACATCATTAGAAAGTGTAGCTTTTTGATCAGCTAACACTTGTGAAACAAGGTTACCTAATTCAATATTTACCTGTTTACTTGCTTGTTGAATGGTTTCAAAGCTATTGTTAGTAAGAGTTTGTTGAGCTGTTTGTAAAAATCGAGGTAACCACTTCCTCAATTCATTAATTACCCTGTTTGGATTTTTACTGACTCCATAATGACTAAAATAAATTGAACTCACATTTAAATTTTCAATCATTTTTGCAGAACGAAGCATTGCTTCCGGGTCAAATTGATTAGGCGATGTAGAAGGTAGATAAAATTCCTTATTGTTTTCAGGTAGAACTCCATAAAAAACCCCTATCGTATCCCCAGTAAATATTCCATTGCTTACCGAATCATGAATACTAAAATGATGATTTGCATGACCTGGAGAATCATAAAAGGTTAGAGTGCAGTGATTACTTAATTCAAGAGTATCAAGATGTTTCTTAATTATGATTCGATCTTCAGCAATGGGAAGTACTGGATGGAACAAACGATCAAAGCTTTCACCGTAGACTGCTTTTGCACCAGCAATTAATCTTGAGGGATCAATCATATGCCTAGCACCTTTTGGATGGACAATAAGCTTTGCATTGGGACACTTTTCTAAAAGTAATCCTGCTCCACCGGCATGGTCTAGGTGAATATGTGTTACAATAATATAGGCTATTGATTCAAACGGAATGTTTAGCTCGTTTAGTCCTTCTAGGATATGAGGTACTGAAGGGCTTGCTGACGGTTCAAAAAGGACTACCTGTTTTTCATCCTGTAGAACATAGCAACTTGTTCTACCTTGCATTCCTAAATCCATTGTGTCGATGATTGTTATTCGATCATTAATCTTTTTTGTGAGTGCCAAAATTAATTTCCCCCTTGTTTTAAACACGAATTTTTTGACTGACGAGGGTGAAAGTGATTTCCTAGCAATTAATATCAAGGCAGTTTTTGTTGCTTCAGTTGTGTTGTTGATATTAATAAATCAACGTTTGTCAATACTATGACAATTTCCTTGGAAATCCTTATATACATAGTGTAAAATTGATATGGCACAAAGTAAAGATACTGATTATTGAATCGTTGTTTAGTGGATAGAATGTATGGTAGAGTAAAACAATAAAATATGAGGAATTAGTTATACGTTAACTCTTCCGGAAGGGGGATATTCTAGTGTCACAACTTTTAGGTATTATTACAAGACTTCAAAATTTACAAGAAAATGCGGGGGCTGGAGAACCAGTTCAACGTTTTTTCGAAGTAGAAGGTGAAAAACGCTGTAGTGTAAAATATTTTGATAAAAACAGCACGTTTGAACTTGAGGTTTATCAAAAGGGTGAAAAACCTCAATCTTACCAGTTCGACAATATTGATATGATTGCGATGGAAATTTTTGATCTCCTCCAGTAACTAATGGAGTAAGGAGGCAAAATGAGAAAAGAGCCTTTTGTTATTTGTCCGTCATGTCATGGACAAGGACCACTATCAGAATCATTAACAGCTCAATCTAATCAAAATGTTATCTTTACGTGCGCTCATTGTCATGCAACCATTAAAAACATTGAGACTAGTAAAGGAAAGTAGCCATGCCTTAAGGTATGGCTACTTTTTTTCTGCGTTAATTATACGTTTGCTATGAGTTAGTTAGAATTAATGAGAAATACTCATAATATTCCTTGTTTAATACATATAGTGAGGTAGAAGGGAAAAACTCTTTTGAAAAATGAAATCATTGACAAGGAGATGTGACATGAACGAATCTTTCACCTTTTATAATGTCTCTGAGAAGAATATGTCCTTCCAAACTGTAATTGAGCGTATAAAAGGCTTTATGTTAAAGGATCCACGTTCACTTTATGTATTGTCAATTGGTTCAGACTCACATGTTCATCAAACAGAGACTAAGTTTATAACAGCCATACATGTACATCGTGTTGGTAAAGGTGCATGGGGATGTTTAAAGTACCATAGTGTGAATAGGCCAATTTCGAGTATTCGTGAAAAAATTTCGATGGAAACTGCACTTAGTCAAGAAATTGCTTACTACTTTACTTCTCAATATTTAGAACAATTAACAGATGTATTAATTCCTTTTTCAGATGAAGGAGCAGATTTAGTTTTTGAAATTCATCTTGATATAGGAAGAAAAGGATTAACAAAGGAGTTAATTCAGGAAATGACAGGTCGCATAGAAGCGATGGGAATTGAAGCGAAAATAAAACCAGATTCTTACACAGCATTTAGCTATGCAAATCGATATACTAAATAATAGAAATTTAGGATGTTGTCGAAACTTGCGTTTGACTCCCTACTTTTGAATTGATTATGCTTAGGGAAAGGAATCAATTTCATGGGGGGATTCTTCGAATGGAAACAATTGATAGATTATCGTATGATGAGCAAAAGCTTTTAGTAGAAACACTATTAAGACAAGATTACGCTATTGAATTAATTAGCAGTGAAATAAATGATATTGAATCAGGTTTAAAACAGGTGGATGAAGGAAATTATCATCAACTTAAGTTGTTATATGACAGATTAAGAATAAAATAGTTATTCTCTACTTAAAAAAGTAAGATTAAAAGTGGATACTCATTAATGAGTATCATTTTTTTATTTCTTCTAAGGTTTAGCATGATCTATATTACATGTTGAAAGAGTGTAATGTATAAACATGAGTGTTAGAAAAGATCAAATGAAACATATACAATAGCTTTTTATGATATGATAGATTAGGATTATTCATGACCTCCTTTTTAATATAGAAAAGTTTTTTAGAGAGGAAGAACAGCTATGTTTAGTATTGATGCCAATGAGTTAATGGGTTTAACCATTAGAGATTTAATGATTCCTGGAGATAAGGTAGCACATGTTCAAATTGGGAATAATTTAGAACATGCTTTACTTGTTTTAACGAAGACAGGATATACAGCCATTCCTGTTTTGGATCCAACTTTTAAGCTTCACGGTCTTATCGGGATGAATTTAATAATGGACAATATATTTGGTCTAGAGAGGATAGAATTTGAAAAATTAGAAAACATGAAAGTAGAAGAAGTAATGAATACAGAAATACCAAGACTCTTTTTAAATGACCCTTTAGAAAAAGGACTGGATCTTGTTGTAAACAATCCTTTTATTTGTGTGCAAAATGATGAGAAGATATTCGAAGGGATTTTTACAAGAAGGGCAATCTTAAAGCAATTAAAGAAACATATTCATTTATTAAATAATAATCAACATAATAAATAGAAATTCTTAAGCGGTGTAAAAATTTACACCGTTTTCATATTACATAAAAGGCGGATCAAGTAATGGGAGAAGGAAAAGAATTTTTAGCATATAGCCAAAACTCTAAAATAACCAAAAGACCATATGTATTGGCTACTGTTATGTTAGCTATGTTTATGGCGGCAATTGAAGCAACAATTGTTGCAACAGCTATGCCGGCAATTGTTGCAGAACTTGAGGACTTTTCTTTATATAGCTGGGTGTTTTCGTCATATCTATTAATGAATGCTGTTACAGTCTTACTATATGGAAAATTATCCGATATTTTTGGGCGAAAACCAGTATTGACAGTTGGGATTGTTATTTTTTTGATTGGTTCTATCCTTTGTGGATTAGCATCATCAATGGAATGGCTTATATTTGCCCGTTTTGTTCAAGGATTTGGGGCAGGTGCAGTAATGCCGATTGCATCAACTATAATAGGAGACATTTATACAAAAGAAGAACGGGCGAAAATACAAGGTTATTTATCAAGTGTGTGGGGGATTTCGGCTATTATGGGGCCGGCAATTGGTGGTCTATTAGTTGAATTTGTAAGCTGGAGATTTGTCTTCTGGCTTAACGTTCCATTAGGAATATTAGCGATCATTGGATTATATTTATTCCTACATGAGGAAATTGAAAAGAGTAAGCCAAAAATTGATTATGTCGGTGCCTTTCTTTTAACGTTATTTGTAACTACATTTATGTTTATTCTTGTAGAAGGAGGGGGGCGCTGGGACTGGCTATCCGGGCCTATTGTCAGCCTGGCTTTACTCTCGCTCCTAAGTTTGGTGATTTTTGTTTTTTATGAGCGTAAAGTAGATGATCCTATGATGCCATTTGAGCTTTGGCGTGAGCGTTCAATTTTAATAGCAAACTTAACTTCTTTAACAACTGGAATAATATTAATCGGATTGTCGACGTTTTTGCCTACTTTTGTTCAAGGTGTTATGGAGGAAAAACCAATCATTGCTGGGTTAACATTGACAACAATGTCCATAGGCTGGCCAATAGCTGCGACAATTTCAGGCAAGGCCATATTGTCAATTGGCTTCCGTACTACCTCCATCTTGGGAGGAGTTTCTCTTATTTTAGGAAGTATTGTGTTTACGATACTCTCAGGAAGTGATAGTCCATTATTAGCTGCTTTTGGATCTTTTCTGATAGGGATTGGGATGGGGTTAACTACTACGGCTTTTATAGTCTCCATTCAAAGCACCGTTCCTTGGAATACAAGAGGCGTTGCAACTGCTACTAATATGTTTATGAGAAATGTCGGTAGTACAGTAGGTGCTGCTCTTTTAGGAGGAATTTTGAATAGTCAGCTACTTGCTTTTTATTCAAGCAAAGGTGTCGAGGGTGAAATGAACCTTGACTCGACTACTATGTTGCTCGATGATCAGCAAAGAAACGAACTAACAGTACAGGCAAGATCTCTTTTACAGGAAGGACTTGAAATTGCTTTAAATGATGTTTATTGGGTAGTATTTGGGTTTGCTGTTTTAAGCTTTTTGTTCATATTGTTATTACCTAAAAAGCAAAAGGCTGATGTGTGAGCATCAGTCTTTTAGTCATCTATTCTTTGTAATAATTCAATTCTGTTGTTAAACGGATCAAAGCATGAAAATCTAACAATCCCGGGAATAGGTGTATCTTCTTTAATTGGGACCTGATAGCGTTCCAAGTGCTTTCTTGTTTCATTAATATCTTCAACAATAAATGCTGGATGACGCTTGCTTGTTATTGTAACAAACTCCTCTACACCTATATGAAGAAAAGCGTCGCCTGCACAGCACCAAAAACCGCCGTTATTCTTTAGACTCTTTGGCTTTTCGATTTCCTCAAAGTTTAATATGTTAAGATAGAATCCACGAGCGGTTTCTTCTTGATCAGTAGGAACACATATTTGAATATGATCAAGTCCTGTTATTCTCAATGTCATAAAACAATTCCCCTTTTCTGGTGAAATTATTACTTTACAAACCCTTTATTCATCCTTATCATACAATTAAAATCAATATAATAAAATTAGATATTCTTTGATACATATTATAAGAAAAACTTATAAAGTAGGTGCTATATGCAAACATCAGAGCTCCGGATGCTTGTTGTTTTATCAGAGGAAATGAATATGAGAAAAGCTGCTGAACGTCTATTTGTTTCACAGCCAGCTTTATCACAGAGATTGCAAACAATTGAAAAATCGTGGGGAATACAAATTTTTGTTCGTTCCCAAAAAGGGTTAACACTAACTCCAGCGGGTGAGAAAGTCATACAATATGCACGTGAAGTCGTTTTCAAAGAGGAGAAAGTAAAGGAACAAATATTAGAATTGGAAGGAGAAGTTCATGGCACCTTGAAGCTTGCTGTAGCCTCTATAATAGGTCAGCATTGGTTGCCAGGTGTTTTAAAAACATATGTAAGAAAATATCCACATGCAAAAATATCTCTTATTACTGGATGGAGCAGCGAGATTTTAAGAAGTATGTATGAAGATCACGTGCATTTAGGTATTATTCGAGGAAATCCAGATTGGAAAGGTATTAAGAGGCATTTATTAACAGATACTTTGTATTTAGTAGACACAGAAATTAACAATATAGAAGATGTTCTACATACAGAAAGACCTTTTATACAATTTAAAAGTGATTCGTCTTATTATCAAGAAATTCAAGATTGGTGGCACAGACAATTTCATACTTCACCTAAAAGAACAATTGTTGTTGATCAGATTGAAACTTGTAAACAAATGGCTCTAAATGGAATCGGTTACGCGATTCTTCCATCTGTTACCCTTAAAGAAGAACAGCAAGATGTTTATAGAATTCCACTTCTAGATGAAGATGGTAAGCCTATTGAAAGAGATACATGGTTATTAGGTTTTGAATCGTCATTTGAATTAAAGCAAGTTAAAGCGTTTTTAGAAGTAGTGGAAGAGTATAAAAATACTTAAACTTTAATTTAAAACATAAAACATAACCGACTGCATAACAAATTTAGCAGATAGCTTGTCAACCGATGAATCCTTTGATACAGTAAAGAATGACTGAAATGTACAAGGAGGATATACATATGAAAATGATGGATGCAAATGAGATTATCTCATTTATACAAAACAGTACAAAATCAACACCTGTAAAAGTTTACGTAAAAGGAAATCTGGAAGGTGTAAGCTTTGGTGATTCTGCAAAAACATTTATTACTGGAAACACTGGTGTCGTTTTCGGAGAGTGGGCAGAAATTCAAGAAGCGTTAGAAAATAACAAAAATAATATTGAGGATTTTGTTGTAGAAAACGATCGACGTAATTCTGCAATTCCTTTACTGGACCTTAAAGGTATTAAAGCACGTATTGAGCCTGGCGCAATCATCCGTGATCAAGTTGAAATTGGTGATAATGCTGTTATTATGATGGGGGCTTCAATCAATATTGGTTCTGTTATTGGTGAAGGTACAATGATTGATATGAATGCTACACTTGGTGGCCGTGCGACTGTAGGTAAAAACTGTCATATCGGTGCTGGATCTGTATTAGCTGGTGTTATTGAGCCACCTTCTGCAAAACCAGTTGTAATTGAAGACGATGTTATGATCGGTGCTAATGTTGTTGTACTTGAAGGTGTAACAGTTGGTAAAGGTGCCGTTGTTGGTGCAGGTTCAATCGTAACGAAGGATGTTGAGCCTTATACAGTTGTTTACGGTGCTCCAGCTCGTAAAATCAAGGATATTGACGATAGTACAAAATCAAAAACTGAAATAATGCAAGAATTAAGACAGCTATAAGAACAAAAGGCGTGGATCATGATCCACGCCTTAAGTATAGAGAGGAATGGTCGTATTGGGGAAAGAACATCTCATTCAAATTCGTAGGGATCTTCATCGTATCCCTGAGATTGGTTTCCAGGAATTCAAAACACAGCAATATTTACTAGATTTATTAAATAAGCTGCCACAAGACCGTTTGGAAGTAAGAACTTGGAAAACAGGAATTTTTGCGTTAGTAAAAGGAACCAACCCAAAGAAAACAATTGGCTACCGAGCGGATATTGATGGCTTGCCAATAACTGAGGAAACCGATTATGATTTCCAATCTGAACATCCTGGTTATATGCATGCATGTGGACATGATTTCCATATGACAATTGCGATCGGAATTCTTATGCATTTTATTGAAAATCCTATTTCTGATCATGTTTTGTTTTTATTTCAGCCAGCAGAAGAAGGTCCAGGTGGAGCGGAACCAATGTTAAATAGTGAAATAGCCCAAGAATGGAGACCGGACATTATTACTGCACTTCATATTTCTCCCGAGCTTCCAGTAGGTACAATTGCGACAAAACCTGGTTTGCTTTTTGCCAATACCTCCGAATTGTTCATAGATCTCAAAGGAAAAGGTGGCCATGCAGCATATCCTCATACAACAAATGATATGGTTGTTGCGGCTTGCTCGCTTGTTACTCAGCTGCAATCAATCGTTGCACGCAATGTTGATCCATTAGATAGCGCAGTTATTACAATTGGAAAGATAACTGGTGGAACAGTCCAGAACATTATAGCTGAAAACGCTAGATTAGAAGGAACCATTCGTACGCTTTCAGTTGAATCAATGGATAGGGTAAAGGAAAGAATTGAAGCAATCGTAAAAGGAATTGAAATTGGATATTCATGTCAAGCCAAAATTGATTATGGCTCTATGTATCATCAAGTCTTTAATGATGAAGCTTTAACAACAGAATTTATGGATTATATATCTGAAAATACGTCTTACCATGTAAATGAGTGTTCAGAAGCAATGACTGGTGAAGATTTTGGTTATATGGTCGATCAAGTTTCCGGATTCATGTTTTGGCTAGGGGTTAATTCATCATACGGATTACATCATGCAAAACTTCAACCAGATGAAGCAGCAATTGAGGTTGCTGTAAATGTTATGAGTAAATATATTTCGTTCAAAGCAACCCAATCATAATGATTGGGTTTTTTAAATCACAAAATAGACAAGGTTGTTTATATAGTATGTAAAATTAAATTGAGTTAAAAAACGAGAAAGAATTAAAGTATATTTTATCCAACCATGTACACAATACATGTAGGAGGTGGATAAATTATGGCAAAAATCGGTGTAGAACAATCACTATCTGATGTAACTTCTGCTTTACAAGAAAAAGGCTATGACGTTGTCCAATTAAAAAATGAAAATGATGCAAAAGGTTGTGACTGCTGTGTCATTACAGGACAGGATTCTAACGTAATGGGAATTAGTAATGTAGTGACAGCTGGATCTGTTATTCAGGCAAGCGGTATGTCTGCTGATGAAATCTGTCAGCAAGTTGAAAGCAAAATCAACCGTTAGTAAAAACTATGTGGCAAGTGATTAGATTAGTTTTTCATCTGTATCACTTGCCCGGTTTAAGATTGGTTAATCAATGAAAGAATATAAAAAGGGTACCTAAAAAATTTGGGTACCCTTCTTTACTTTAAATATTACTGACTCTTTTTCTCAACATATACTTGATGTGGAAATGGAATTTCGATTCCATTTGCATCAAGAGCCTCTTTCATCGCCTTACGTAATTTACGTTCAACAGCCCATTGCTGCATGTTTTCAGTCTTTGCAAGCACACGAATGACAACGTCAGATGCACCTAATGCTTGAACACCGAGTACGTTTGGTCCCTCTACAACAGTGTTATCCTCAGCCGCAAATTTGTCACATACATCTTGTAAAACAGTAATTGCTTTATCAATATTATCATCATAAGAGATTCCAATATCTACTAATGCTCTCATATTTCCACGAGAATGGTTACTTACATTTGTGATTTCACGGTTTGGAACATAATGAAGAGTCCCATCGAATCCTCTAATTTGAGTTGTGCGTAACCCTACTTGTTCAACGACACCGTCAAACCCAGCTACAGTAACATAATCTTCTACATCAATTTGCTTTTCTAATAACAGAAAGAAGCCGGTTACGACATCACTAACTAACCCTTGCGCTCCAAAACCAATTGCTAGCCCAACAACACCTGCACCAGCAATTAGTGCAGAAGCATTATAATTAAATACCTCAAAAATCATGACAACAAAAATAAAAACTAACACATATGAAAACACATTTAGTGAAAGACTTTGGAGAGTTAAAGCTCGACCTGATGAAATATTGTCACGTTCTTGTAAACGTTGAAACATTCTTCGGATAATTTTGTTTCCGATTGCTTTTATGATTAAAAAAGCAATAATAATTCCTATAAGTTTTAAAATGATAATTCCTGCTTCAGTCATTAGTGATGACCAATCAATTTCCTCAAACCAATCCATTGTACAACATCCTTTCTCGAAATAGAGGTCCTTTCAATACTGCACGCAACCTGTTATTACGCTCTAATTTTTGAAAGAAAGAACAAGTTATTTATACCCTACTTCTACTATGTTAAACATATTCTGTGTAAAAAATGAAGGAATTTAGCTTATTGTGTCTAAAATGATATGGATTTTTAGTGATCAATCAAAATGCTTTTGCATGAAATACTTAAATGGTGACCATAATGATAATGGTAAAAAAACTTGTAACTAAAAATTAGCGAATTGTCAGTGTGAATTAACTCATTATAATTTTTTATAAAAAGTATGGAAAACATTCTTTTATTAGGAGGTATGAGATATGGCTGAACGTATGGTGGGTAAACAAGCACCTCGATTTGAAATGGATGCAGTAATGGATGACAAAGAATTTGGAAAAGTTAGTTTAGAGGAAAATATGAAAAATGACAAATGGACTGTGCTTTTCTTTTATCCAATGGACTTTACCTTTGTCTGTCCTACAGAAATAACGTCCCTTTCTGATCGATATGAAGAGTTTGAAGATTTAGATGCAGAAGTAATTGGTGTCTCAACAGATACAATTCATACCCATCTTGCATGGATTAAGACTGATCGTAAAGAAAATGGTTTGGGAGATTTAAACTATCCATTGGCAGCTGATACGAACCATTCTGTTTCTCGCGATTATGGTGTGTTAATTGAAGAAGAAGGTATTGCACTTCGTGGGTTGTTTATTATTAATCCAGAAGGTGAAATACAATATGCTGTTGTTAACCATAATAATATTGGCCGTGATGTTGATGAAACACTACGTGTATTACAAGCTCTTCAAACAGGTGGACTATGCCCGGCAAACTGGAAACCAGGTCAATCAACTCTATGACCTCAGGTATAATAATCATTTCTTCTTTCAATTACCAATGTGTTTGGGGGTTACCAAATGAAATTACGTGAACCGATGCCTGAGTTAAACGGTGCAACGGAGTGGCTTAATGGCCAAGTATCAAGAGAGGATTTAGTTGGTGATAAGCCGACTCTGATCCACTTTTGGTCAATTAGCTGTCACTTGTGTAAAGAAGCAATGCCTGCAGTGAATGAATTCCGCGATCAATATTCTAACAAATTAAATGTTTTAGCTGTTCATATGCCTCGTTCTGAGGATGATTTAAATATTGATGAAATAAAAAAAGTTGCAGCAGAGCATGATATCACACAGTCAATTTTTGTTGATAGTGAGCATAAACTAACAGATGCTTTAGAAAATCAATATGTCCCTGCCTATTATGTTTTCGACAGGGAAGGAAAGCTTCGACATTTTCAAGCCGGTGGCAGCGGAATGAAAATGCTTGAAAAACGGGTGAATCGTGTTTTAGGTGAATTAGAATCATCCGCAGAGTAAGATATTAGATTATTTTAACCTAGTCGGTTACCATTAAGGTAGCTGACTTTTTTGGTTTGTTCATTAGGAAAGATGTTTATAAAGAGGTGGTAAAAGTTGAATGAAACACATGGTGTTTTGCTCGCTGGAGGTCAATCACGTAGATTCGGAAGTCCAAAAGCATTTGCTACATACAAAGGTAAGGAGTTTTGGGAGTATTCCATACAAGCACTCGAAAGCTCAACAGAAAGCCAAACAATTATTAGTCACCCTAGTTTAATTGAAAAATTTAAAAAACAAACGAATATAAAAGTTTTGAACGATGATCCAATCGTACAAGGGAAAGGACCGCTTGCTGGAATTTATACGGCAATGAAAGATGAAAAAGCCGAATGGTTTGTGTTTCTTTCATGTGATATTCCTTTAATAACAGATAAAGTTGTATCAACACTCCTTACATATAGAAGTGTAGGTGCAAAAATAATTATTCCTAAAATGAATGGTAAACTTCATCCTTTAATAGGAATCTATCACTATTCAATACAACCTGTTGTGGAGAACCAGCTATTGAACAATGAGTTAAAAATGATGTCATTGTTTGAAAAGGTACCTGTTTATTATGTATCAGAACATCAATTGAAGGTAGATTCTAAAATATTTAGTAACATAAACTCACCAAATGATTATGTTGAAATACTAAATAATGATAAAATAGCAGAATCTGATTAATTATAATATTTTATTTATCGGAGTGGAAATGATGATAGAAAAAAGAAAGCCTTTGGCTGTAAAAGAAGCAATTAATAAAGTCATGAGTTATTCTATAGTTGGTAATGGTGAAAAGGTAACACTGCAAGAAAGCTATGGACGTTTTTTGGCAGAGGATCTTATTGCAGATCATCCTGTTCCACCGTTTGATCGTTCTCCGTATGATGGTTTCGCAATAAGATCTATCGATACTATACATGCTCAAAGTGATCATCCTATTGAATTTGAAGTAATTGATGAGATTGGTGCAGGAAGTGTTAGTGAATATACACTCGGAAGAATGCAGGCAATTCGTATTATGACTGGTGCACAGATGCCGGTAGGTAGTGATGCAGTTGTTATGTTGGAATTAACGAAAATGTACCAACAAGAGAATAAGTCATTTATGTCGATTAAACGACCTTTTAAAAAGGGAGATAATGTGTCATTTAAAGGGGAAGATACACCAGAAGGTAGCGTATTAGTAAAAAAAGGTACATATATAACCCCTGGTGTTATAGCATTGCTAGCAACATTCGGATATGAAAAGGTTTCTGTCGTAAAAAAGCCTAAAATTGGAATCATTGCTACTGGTAGTGAGTTATTAAATGTTGGGGAGCCGCTTGTTCCTGGTAAAATAAGAAATAGTAATTCATATATGATTGAAGCTCAAGCTAGACGAAGCGGGGCTGCACCTGTTTATCTAGGGAAACTTGTTGATGATCTAGAAAAATGCTATGATGCGATCGCAAGTGCTTTAGAAAAGGTAGATTTCTTAATCACAACAGGTGGAGTTTCCGTTGGTGACTATGATTATTTGCCCGAAATTTATAAACGTTTAGGTGCAAATGTTCTTTTCAATAAAGTATCGATGAGACCAGGAAGTGTAACAACAGTAGCTGAGTTAAATGGAAAATTATTGTTTGGACTTTCGGGCAACCCGTCTGCTTGTTACGTTGGTTTTGAGTTATTTGTACGTCCTATTGTTAGAATCTTTTTAAATTCAAAACATCCCCATCTTCAAAAGGTTACTGCAACCTTAGGAAAGGATTTTCCAAAGCCAAATCCTTTCACTCGCTTTGTTAGAGGGTTTATCTCGATGGAAAATGGGCAGGTACTAGCAACACCAGTTGGATTAGATAAATCGAATGTCGTTACATCACTTGCTGAAGCAAATGCTTTTATTGTATTACCAGGAGGAACAAGAGGATATAAAGCTGGAGATACAATTGATGTCCTTTTAATTGAAGATCAAACAGGAAGTGAACAACCTTGGGCAGAATCCTTCAAGTAGTCGGGTTTCAAAATAGTGGAAAAACAACATTTGTAACGGGATATATTAAAGCTTGTGCAGAAGCGCATTTAAAAGTAGGCACAATTAAGCATCATGGACATGGGGGAACATCCCTTCATCATGATCAACAAAAAGATACAGGAAAGCATCGTCAAGCAGGAGCTTATGTTACACTTGTTGAAGGCAATGGATCGTTTATTTTGTCTTCAGACAAGTTAACTTTAACTCTCAAACAAATGATTACTTTATATAATGTGTTTGAACTAGACTTGATTTTAGTTGAAGGTTTTAAATTTGAACGATATCCGAAAGTTGTTCTACTACGAGGAGAAGAAGATATTGAGCTGTTAGACAAGCTTGAAAATGTTTGTTGTATTCTAGCTAGTTTTTCTTTACCGAAAATTTACAGCGAAAAATTCAGGGTTTATTCTAACATGAAAGAGTGTATAAACTGGTTAATAAATACTAAAGCAGGTGAATATATTGACAATTCCAATGTTTGAAATTGTAACAAATCCAATTTCAGTAGAAGAAATGACAAAAAAGGTAATACGCAGGGAAGCGGGTGCTGTAACAACGTTTATTGGAACGGTGAGGGAATTTACATACGGTAAACGAACATTGTCATTAGAATATCAAGCTTATGAAAAAATGGCAGTGAAAATGCTTGCTCAAATAGGTAAAGAAATAAATGAAAAATGGGAGAATTCAAAAGTAGCGATTACACACAGGATTGGAAAATTAGAGATTTCTGATATTGCTGTTGTTATTGCGGTTTCAACACCTCATCGAAAAGATGCGTATGAAGCAAATGAATATGCAATAGAGCGAATTAAACAAATTGTCCCTATCTGGAAAAAAGAAATATGGGAAAACGGAGAAGCTTGGATTGGTGATCAATTAGAAAAAACACCATATCCAAGTGGAAAGCCATTGGAGGAAAAACATGATTAAAGTACTTTTATTTGCTCACTTACAAGAAAAGATTGGAAAGGACAATCTTGTAATTGAAAAAAACTCACTAACGGTTAAAGAATTAAGAGATTTTGTTAGTCAAACGTATGAAGTAGGTTCACTAGAAAATGTTATGGTTGCCGTAAATGAAGAATATGCACTTGAAGAAGATCTTGTACAGACAGGTGATACTGTTGCATTTATTCCACCTGTTAGTGGTGGATGACAACATCAGTTCAAGAATCACTATAACAAGATGTGGATTAAATGGGGAATAAATAATGACATATGAATTTTGGGATCCAATTTTTCTATCAGTGAGAATTGCTTTAATTGCCAGTGTTTTTGTCCTTTTAATGGGTACATTAATAGGCAGGTTTATGGCAAAATCTTCATTTAAAGGGAAAATGTTAGTTGAAACAGTATTGATTTTACCACTGGTTTTGCCGCCTTCTGTAATTGGCTTTTTCTTGATCATTATATTTGGGATGAACAGCCCTATAGGTCAAGTGATTGAAAATATTTTTAATGAAACCATTATTTTCACTTGGTGGGCGGGGGTTGTTGCTGCTGCGGTTGTGGCTTTTCCCCTTATGTATCAAGTCACAAAAGCTGGATTTGAACATGTTGACACCGATATTGAAAATGCTGCACGTGTAGACGGAGCTGATGAAGGAGGAGTTTTTTTTCTAGTCTCCCTTCCGTTAACAATAAAATATATTTTTACTGGTTTCGTTTTAAGTTTCACTAGAGCGTTAGGTGAATTTGGGGCAACTCTGATGTTTGCGGGAAATATACCAGGGAAGACACAAACAGTTTCAACTGCCATTTATGTAGCGATAGATAGTGGAAAAATGGACCTTGCATGGTTATGGGTATTGTCGATGATCCTTATATCCTCGGTTATGTTATTAATTGTTCAATGGATGAATAAGAAAGCACATTAATATTACTGATGATTTGACAGTTATAGGAAAAAAGGTTATTATAGAATTTAGTGCTTGAAAAACCTTTAATATTTTAGTGTTGTGTGAGTGATCAAATCATAAAGAGTAAGTAGATGTTAATCAATTCACACTGGCGCGGACTAGGAGCCGTAAGGACGAAGGAGAGGTAGGGCTTTCGTTGTTTTGAAAATTCAGCAATTTTTATAAATAAATATAGACTATTTTTTATTATAACTAACGAAATATAGAGCTGCTTTATTCACATATTATAAAGAATATCTATATATCAACCATTGATATTCTCTATAATATGTGAATTTTATTTATTCCGGTACGAGTAGCCCTGTATTAAAAAATCTTTGGAGGTACTACTTTTGAAAACAATTTGTAGTGTAAAATTGCTTAAATCAGAAAAAGGTTTCGGATTTATAGAAGTTGTAGAAGGTAACGATGTATTTGTTTACTTCAATACTAATAATTGAGAAGGTTTTGAGTTATTAACGGACTAACAATCACTTGTTAGTCCATTTTGTTAGGGGAAACTTATACAAAGAGTAAAGTCTTTTTATAAAGGTTCTCGCCTTGTTTTTCATTTCCTAGACTTTTTTGCAGTCATAACTTATCGTTCAGTTAAACGATAAACTGGTACGTTTTTTTCTGCTTGAGGGTTGTTTATCGGAAAAATGCGTGCTGTTTCTTGCTCTTCGTTCACAGATTGTATGTAAATGGATTCTCCTTCAAATTCAACATTCACCATTTCACCCATACTTGAGATTTCTTTTGCGCGATTAACATTCATATTATCAACTCCACTTTATTTAATAAAATCCTCTTCATGAAAGTTTTACTTAAATCCAAGAAAACCATTTTGAATTGATTGAAGACGCTGTATTAACAGTCATCTTATGATGATAGAACTTTCACAATAAGTATATTTTTACGTTCTCCGAATATAAGAAAACTATGCTAGAATAAACTGATATTTTAAATATATTTTCTCACGGTGTGAGATGTGTTATCTTGTATAGAGAGAAAAGGGGGATTAGAGTAATTGATGAGCGCTATTCTATTTTTACTATTTTTCTTCATTAGTATTGCAGTCATTTATTTATATTCTAACCAACAACGAATAAGTGAAAATGTTTTTAATAGTTCTTTCATTTTATCTGTTATGAAAAAATATGGTGGGACCACCCTTTCGCATCTTCTCTTTTTAGAGGATAAGCAGGTGTTTCAAGCACAGGGAGGTTCTGTCTTAATTTCGTATAGAAAAAAGGGGAGAAGACTGTTTGTCCTTGGAGATCCGTTTGGTGATCAGGCGAAGATTGAAGAAGGGTTGAATGAGTTTTTTTCTTATGCATCTAATAGAAAATTAACACCGGTCTTCTATCAAGCAAGTGAAAAATATATTTCACTTTATCGAAAGCATGGTTACCAACTATTTAAAGTCGGGGAAGAAGCTAAAGTGAATCTTAAAAGCTTTGTAATTGAAGGGAAAAAGTTCGGGAATATCCGAAATATTAAAAATAAATTTACAAAAGAGGGTTATATCTTTTCTGTTGCTCATCCACCGTTCAATTCTAGTCTTTTAGAAGAAATGAAATCTGTTTCAAATGAATGGTTAAATGATCGAAAAGAAAAAGGGTTTTCTGTAAGTTCATTTTCTGAGGAATATATTAGTTATTTTCCGGTATCGCTTTTTCGTGATCCGAATGGACGTCTAATTGCCTTTGCAAGTTTGCCATCTGATTACCAAAAAGAAGAAACATTAAGTATTGATATAATGAGATATCGAAATGATAGTAGAGGTGCCATGGATATGGTATTTGTATCAACGATTCTTTGGGCAAAAGAAATGGGTTATACATCATGTAGTCTTGGAATGTCCCCGTTATCAAATGTGGGCGTTGACAATAACTCACCTTTTCAAGAGAAAATAGCCCGATTTGCCTTTTTGAATGGATGCAAATTTTATAATTTTAAGGGCTTGCGTAGGTATAAAGCTAAATTTGCTACGGATTGGTCTCCTCGTTATTTAGTTTATAAAAAGTCCTTATTATTTTTACTGCTTTTACAACTCATTTTAATTGTACAGAAAGAGCCTATACACAAATTTTCTTTTATAAAGAAGAAGATTTTTCGAGACAAAGAAGCGGTATAAAAAAGGACGACTTAATGCAGTCGTCCTTTTTTTATAGGGTTGAAACAAGCTCCATACAATGTGCGGCAATTTCTTTTTCTTCCTCTTCTTCAAGACCGAAATCCAAAAAATTTTCTGTTGTCATCTCAATAAAATCATATTGTGCAATATTGTATTGATCTTGGTCAACAGCAAAAATTAATTTTAGTTTAATTCCGTGTTCACTAAACAACTCATCCTCCTCATCTACATCTAATGTAAGGAAAATCTCGTAACGATCTCCAGAAAGAATGCCGAATGGGTCATCTAATTGTTCAATTGTTGATTCAATGATTTTCATTTATCTCTTACCTCTTCCTATTCTTGAATAATCTCATTTAATGGTGTGAAAATATGTACCTAGTCAAACTTTTAGAGCATTAATATTATAGCCTTTTCTTGATGATAATCCAAATTAGGAGTGGTCCTTTGAAAATCTTGGTCCTTGGAGACACACATATACCTAAACGTGCAAAAAAACTTCCATCTATTATTAAAACAGTGTGTAAGGAAGTGGATCGTATTATACATGTGGGAGATTGGCAAACAATTGAGGTGTATGAAGAACTTTCAAAGCTTGGAACACTTGACGGTGTTTTCGGAAATGTCGATAGCCAAGACTTAATGGAAGTTTTGCCTGAGAATAAAATAGTGACACTCAATGGTAAGAAAATAGGAATAGTACATGGGCATGGGAAGTCTCAAACAACAGAGAAACGTGCTATAGCAGCTTTTAAAGATCACAACGTTGATTGTATTTTATTTGGTCACTCTCATATTCCTCTTAATAAGGTAGTAAATGGTATTCTCTTATTTAATCCGGGTTCTGCTACTGACAAAAGGAGACAAAGTTCCTATTCATATGGAATTTTAACAATTACACATGAGATTCACGCTGAACATAAGTTCTATAGTGTTAAAGAGTAAATTTGTAGAAGTGCAGGTAGTTAAAATAACTTAGATTATTAAAAATGTGGCAATGAGCATTTCTGAAAAAGTAACTGTTTTTATGGTAATTCTCATTCTTTAGAGAATGCTACTGAATAGGTGCATTCATGTTACGGTCAAACATGTCTTTATCGTGAATATTTCATCCTGCTAAAAAGTCAGCATGTTAACTTACACAATTAGCATGATTTTAACCGAAAAGGAGAACGATTTATGGAAAAGGTGTCAAAAGTTTTTTGGATTTCAATCGTCATCGCTTCAATATTCGTTGGATGGGGAGTGATTGCTCCTGCACATCTTGGAGCTGTAATGGATACAACTAAAGCTTTTTTTCTTAGTAGCTTTGGTTGGTTTTATCAGTTATCGGCAACCTTCTTTTTAATCTTTGCCATATTCCTGATTTTTAGCAAGTATGGGAAAATTAAACTAGGCGCTGATGATGATAAACCGGAATTTAAACGATCAACTTGGTTTGCTATGCTATTCAGTGCTGGTATGGGAATTGGACTTTTGTTTTTTGGAGTGTCTGAGCCTGTATCTCACTTTGCTAATCCTCCAATTGGTGAAGGGGGAACTGGTGAGGCAGCAAAAGTAGCGCTGCGATACACGTATTTACATTGGGGATTTCATGCTTGGGCAATCTATGCAGTTATTGCATTAGTGCTAGCTTATTATAAATTTAGAAAAAAAGAGCCGGGGTTGATGAGTGTAACATTAACTCCTTTACTTGGCAGGAGAGCAACCGGTGTAATAGGAATCATTATAGATGTAGTAGCTGTTTTTGCTACAATATTTGGGGTAGCTGCTTCTTTAGGATTAGGGGCTGCACAAATTAACAGCGGATTGAGTTATATTGCTGGAATTCCAAATAATTTTACAGTTCAGTTAATCATCATATCAATTGTTACAGTATTGTTTATCTTATCTGCAAGTACGGGAATACAAAAGGGGATTAAATATTTAAGTAATGCAAATATGGCTCTAGCTGTTATCCTTTTAATTGTATTTTTGATTCTTGCCCCAACAAGATTTGTGTTAGATCTTTTTACTACAACACTTGGGAGCTATATTCAAAACTTACCTAGCATGGGTTTAAGACTTGCACCGTTTAATGAAGAAAGTGCTTCTTGGATCCAGGGCTGGACAATTTTTTATTGGGCATGGTGGATTGCATGGGCTCCTTTTGTAGGAACGTTTATTGCACGTGTTTCTAAAGGGAGAACCGTTCGTGAATTTATGGTTGCTGTATTAGTGATTCCAACACTTGTTTGTGCGTTTTGGTTTGCGGTATTCGGTGGAACTGGTATTTATTTTGAATTCTTTAAAGGATTAAATGTGAGTGGTCAAAGCTTGGAAACAGTGATTTTCTTTGTGTATCAGCAGTTACCATTAACAGGTTTGTTAATTGTTGTAACATTAATGTTGATTACCACGTTTTTTATTACATCTGCAGACTCGGCAACATTTGTATTAGGTATGCAGACTGCACATGGAAGCCTTAATCCACCGAATATTGTAAAGATTGTTTGGGGATTTTTCCTATCCGCATCAGCGATTGTTCTAATGCTATCTGGTGGTTTAAATGCAATGCAAACAGCGATTATTGTTAGTGCATTTCCGTTAACATTTGTTTTAATTGCAATGTCATTCTCCATTTTAAAGGACTTTAATTTAGAATTAAAAGCTAGAAAATCACGTTAGATTTAATTGTTTTTATTGAGTACCTCAAGAATTTGAGGTGCTCTTTTTATTGTTAGTGTAAAAATTTCCATTTTGAAAGCGGAATAATCATGTTCCAAATCACCTATGTGAGATATTCTTACATACAATTATCAGAAACTTTGCAAAACGTGTTGACACTTTGAAAATATCGTATAGAATAGTAAATAAGAAATAGATGTTATATTTTCTTACATCTTGTGTAAACTAATCAAACGAGGGAGGAAATGACATGGATTCAATATTTTTAATGAACAGCTTATGGGTCATGTTAAGTGCAATTTTAGTTATTTTTATGTTAGGTGGATTTATTTTACTTGAAGCAGGATCAACAAGAATGAAAAATGCAGGTCATATTGCAGGTAAGACAATTTTCACAGTCGGCCTTGCTTCATTAGTTTACTGGGCGGTAGGATATGCCTTTACTTTTGGTGGAAATGGTAATTTCTTTATCGGGTTAACTGATTTCTTCTATTCAGGAGCACAAGCGGAAGGTATGGGATTATCCACAGCAGTATTCTTTGTTTTCCAATGTGCATTTGCCTGTATCTCAATTACAATTGCTTTAGGTGGATTTGCCGAACGTGCTAAGCTATCAATTTATCTAGTTTTTACCATCTTATTCTCAGCTCTTATTTATCCGGTTATTGCTCATTGGATTTGGGGTGGCGGTTGGTTAGCAGAACATGGTAAACAAGACTTTGCTGGATCAACAGTTGTTCACTTAACAGGTGCTATGGCAGCATTTGCAGCAACAATTTTATTAAAGCCTCGTATTGGAAAATACAATAAAGATGGCTCAGCTAATAACATTCAAGGTCATAACCAAGTATTCACAGCTTTAGGTGTTCTTATCCTTTGGGTAGGTTGGTTCGGATTTAATGCAGGTAGTACTGTAGCTGTTGATGAAGGTTTCTTCGGGTTTGTCGCTTTAAACACGAACTTAGCTGCTGGTGCAGGTGCAGTTGCAGCACTTCTTATTTCTTGGATGGTTTTAGGGAAATCTGATGTTCCAACAATGTTAAATGGTGCTTTGGCAGGATTAGTTGCTATTACAGCATCATGTGCATTCGTTGATACTTGGGCTGCAGTCGTCATTGGTTTCATTGCTGGTATTCTAGTATTCTATAGCGCAAGATTCTTTGAAAAGAGAAAAATTGACGATCCGATCTTTGCTTTATCTGTACACGGTGTTGCTGGTGTATGGGGAACTTTATCAACAGGCTTCTTTGCAACACCAGAACTAGCATCTGTTGGTAAGCCTGGTTTATTCTATGGTGGCGGATTTGACCAACTTGGCGTACAATTTATGGGTGTAGCAGTATCTGGTCTTTATGCATTCGTCGTATCTTTTGTCATCTTAGCAATTGCTAAGAAAGTGATGAATGGTCTTCGTGTAACAGAAGAAGAGGAAGTAATGGGATTAGATATGAGTGAACACGGTAGCTATGGTTACCCAGAAGTGTTTGCTTCAAAGAATCAGAATGTTGGTTCATAAACAACATAAATGGTTAGATACGCTTATATTGAATAAACGTGAGGAAGTGTCTCTCATGAACGGTGCATTTGATTCCTATGAATCAATCAAAAAGTGGAAAGACAATCATATCCACAATTATGGATCAAATACAATAGAGTTAAATAAATTTCATGATGAGATGATGAAGAGTGCTAGTAAAGTAGCACTCTTTCATCTTGAAAAAAACTCTGGGGCTCCACCTTGTGATTTTACGTGGTTTATTACAGGGAGTGGTGGACGAATTGAACAAGGTATCATTAGCGATCAAGATCATGGCTTAGTTTACGAAGAAAAGTCAGAACGTGCAAGCAAATATTTCTCTGCCCTTGGAGAAGAATTATCAAAAGGACTTCATTTAATCGGATATCCTTATTGTGAAGGAAATGTAATGAGCTCAAATCCTTTGTGGTGCAAATCTTTAGATGACTGGAAAAAGCAGCTAGTTCATTGGATGGATGAAAAGAGCTGGGAATCCATTCGATTTTTACAGATCTTTTATGACTGTAGAAGCATAGTTGGAAATGATGCTTTTATAAAGGAGTTAAAAAATACAATCTTTGAATATCGAAATACAAATCCTAAGCTTTTACAGCGATTTATGGACAATATTCAACATATTAAACATTCAGTTGGTCCATTAGGTCAAATTTATGTAGAACAAAGTGGCCAGTATGAAGGATGTATTGATCTAAAAAAAGCAGCTTTTTTACCGTATGTTAATGCAATTAGGTTACTAGCAATGAAAGAGGGAATAATTGAAACCTCTACTCTTGAGAGAATTACCATCCTTAGTAAAAAAGACCCTTATCAACAAGAAATGCTTTATTATAAAAAGAATTTTGAGAAGCTCCTTGAATACCGAAGACTATTATTTGCAAGTGCTGAAAGTTATGATGATGTGCATTACTTAAACATAAAAAAAATGACTAAGGAAGAAAAAAGAGAGATAAAATTAATCTTAAAAGATGGTAAAAAACTGCATCAATATGTGCAGGGGATCATTGATAAAGGGTGTTTAGAATGACATTTGACCCATTCTTTTTTATGAGAGGTAAGCTTGGAGGCTCTCAATCTGGCCAATCGCAGCAACAAGTAGCCTACCTTAGACAATTACAACGAGAAATGAGGGTAGAGGAAACATTACATATTCCTCTTACTGAATTAAACGTCATTGTTTTTGATATCGAAACAACAGGTTTTTATCCTGATCAAGGGGACCAAATTATTTCAATAGGTGCAATTAAAGTAAAGGGAGATGAAATTAAAGAAGAGGAAACCTTTTACTCACTTGTTCGCTCAGAAAAACCAATTTCTAATGAAATTAGTTCTTTAACAGGTTTAACAAACGAGCAATTAACAACTGCTCCGCTGTTATCCGAAACCTTGTTTGAATTTTTTCGGTTTGCCCAGGACTATACACTTGTTGCTCATCATGCAAACCATGAAAAGATGTTTTTACAGCATGCCTCTTGGAAGCTATACCGGGCACCATTTAAGCACCGTCTTGTAGATATGTCCTTCTTGTACCGAATCGCAGAGCCTGAAGCAAAGCTTATTACTCTTGAAGAATGCTGCAACCATAATGGAATACCGATTATTGGTCGACATCATGCTCTGGAGGATGCCAAGTTGACCGCTCAGTTATGGAGTATTTATGTTAATAAGCTTAAAAGATTAGGGTGTGAATCTTTAAAGGATTTATATGAACGTTATACAATGGTTTAATGAAAAGGGTTATCTAAATGATAGCTCTTTCTTTATATAGGAAAAGTTTCAGAATATAATGATTTATCTTAAAAAGATAGCCAAATTATGTTATAAGTAGTATGATAGTACTACAAAATTTTTAGACAGAATTGCCGAAATTATTTGTATATAATATAAAGAAATGGGCAAACCATTTGAAAAAATGGGACGCAAAACTAAAGGGGCTTATCATTTTATGCCAGCCAGTTGCAGATATGATTAACTTTGAACTTGTTAGTGAGCTGTCCTTATTTTTATCATTTGGGCAGTTTTATTATTTTTACAGAGAGTAATAGAGGCGAGAAAGGGAGAAAGAACATCATGAAAATCCGTAATGTTTTTAAGAATAATGTATTAAAAGGTTTTGACAGAAACCTCACGATTAGAAAAAAATTAATCATTGCCTTTGCATGTATTTTACTTGTACCAAGTCTTGCTATAGGATTTATTTCTTATCAATCTGCAAAATCTGAATTACAAGATAGCATGCTTCAAACAGCTAAGGAAAGTGTGCAACTAATTGATTCCTCTATGAATTCACAGCTAATTCCTATAGAAAAGGACATTGAATATTTTGCTCAGACAGCAAAAACGGCTAATGCAAAAATTGATATCGAGGAAATTTCGAAAATTAAATTGAAATTTAATCAATATATTGAAACAAAACCAGGAGCACAAGCGATTTATATTGGAACAGATACGGGTGAAATGATTGTTTCGCCGAAAATTCAACTTCCTGATGATTATGACCCACGTGATCGCCCTTGGTATACATTAGCAATGGAGAATAAAGGAGAAATTGTTATAACAGATCCGTATATTGATGCTAATACAAATGAAACATCAGTTACATTTGCTAAAGTTCTAAATGATGGTTCAGGTGTAGTGGCAGTTGATGTGAACTTAAATGTACTAAAAGATATGATAAGTGTAGTGAAGGTTGGGGAAGAGGGCTATGTAACAATTGTTGATAAAACTCAAACTTACTTAATTCATCCTTCTAAGCAAGGTGAAAAGGTAACGGGTGATTGGGTAGGAAAATTATTTAAGAGTAATACTGGTGAATTTTCTTATACTATAGATGGTAAAGCGAAGGAAATGGATTTTATTACAAATGAATTAACAGGCTGGAAAATTGCTGGTACGATGTATACTAGTGAAATCTCAGAAGCCGCTAAAGGAATCTTTTTAAAAACATTAGCTGTAGTACTAGTATCATCTATTCTCGGAGCAATCGTTATTTTTGTTATTATACGTTCTATTTTACAACCAATTCGTATTTTAGTTGCTTCTTCAGAAAAAATTGCTAATGGAGATTTAGCGGTTGATATTAACATAACTTCTAATGATGAAGTAGGACAATTGTCCAAGAGCTTTAACAAAATGGTCGAAAATTTACGTGCAGTGGTTGTAAGTCTTCAAACAGCATCAGAAAGGGTGAGTTCCTCTTCTGAAGAGTTGATTGCTAGTGCAGATCAATCGACTGCTGGAACTAAACAAGTAACAGAAGCAATCCAACAGGTAGCTAGTGGAGCCGAAAGCCAAACACAGAAAATTGATGCAAATAATGCTGCATTAGATGAAGTACTACAAGGAATTCTAAGAATTTCGTCTAGCTCATCAAATGTTTCTGATTTAGCACAAGCAACTGTAAGTGAGGCAGAAGTTGGAGGGAAATTTGTAAAGGATAGCTTGGAGCAAATGAAGTTTATTCATGCCTCCGTGACAGAATCAAATCAGGTCATTCAATCTTTATCCAACAGATCACAGGAAATTGGAAAGATCCTAGATGCTATTTCTGAAATTGCTAATCAAACAAATTTACTTGCATTAAATGCCGCAATTGAGGCAGCGAGAGCTGGTGAACATGGAAAAGGATTTGCAGTAGTAGCAGATGAAGTGCGCAAATTAGCAGAACAATCTCAACAATCAGCTGGTCAGATTTCTACACTAATTTCATCTATACAACAAGACACAAACCATTCCGTACAGGTAATGAGCGAAGTATCTAAAAATGCAGAGCAGGGATTAACAATATCAACAGAAACATCTGAGAAATTTGATTCGATATTGAATAGAATGAACACTATGACTCCACAAATTGAAGAAGTTTCAGCAACTGTACAGCAAATAACAGCTGCTATTCAAGAAGTTACAGCATCAGCCAATGAGCTTGCTATTATTGCAAAAGAAAGTTCAGCAACATCTGAAGAAGTAGCGGCTACAACAGAGCAACAACTTGCTTCAATGGAGGAAATTACAGCAGCCTCAAAAGCCTTAACTGGAATGGCTGAAGAACTACAATCAATTATTGATCGCTTTAAAGTATAAGCAATAGTTAAAAAGTCAGCTGAAGTTGCAGCTGGCTTTTTAAGTTTTTCAACATAAGGGTATTTTTGTGCGCAGAAAGAAGTGTGGTTTAAGTTCCGGATACAGTGAATAAAAATAATGTAAGAGGGAGGGAGTTCTATGAAAAGTGACAAATATGGAGTACCTGAAATTTTTGAAGAGAACGTAAACGGAAATTTAGCTTATTTGTATCAGGATATTCAATATGTACTTAAGGTACCAATTGTAAATTTTATATTTAGAACAACTGCGCTTTATGAAGCATTTTTAAAACTAGCCTGGAGTCAAGTGCGCCCAAGCATGCTAACATCAAATATGGAAAATGCAGCTTCAGAATTAAGAAATCCAAAGCTTGGTGTTGAGATGCCTACCATTAATTGGTCAAATCATTACGACCAAGCTACCATCGAAAGAATAAAAAAGATTATTTTTACATTTAATTATGTGAATAGTAAATTATTAATCATTGCATCTGCTTGGTCAGAAAGTTTATCCAATAGAACAATCCACGGAGGAAATCAAATACATGGGTATATTCAACCGGGAATCTTGCCTAGTCTTCCGAAGATTAATCTCATAAAGATAGAAAGTGCGCCTAAAGAAGTGAAAGGTCTTTTATTAGATATAGCAAAAACTCACCATACATACGATGTAGCTAGTGATTACCGGGCATTAGGGAGATATCCTGAATTTTTAAGAAGGAGCTGGATTCACTTAAAGGAGTTTATAGGGACAGATTCCTATCAGCTATTATCAACGCAACTTAAGAAACAATCAATTGATCTTGCACATCAAATGCCCTTCCCAGTTACAATAAATAGATCTCTACTATCACAATTTTATTCTCGAAAAGAAATAGCTGGGATTATGGGGGTTATTTCCATGTTTCAGCAATTCCTTCCGCCACTGATCATAGATGGTGAATTTTTTAGAATGATGCTAAATGGAAAAAGAGCTTGATTGTAAGTGAATCAAGCTCTAAACAGACGTTAGATGAACAGTTCCCTATATACAGGTTTGGAAACCACTATCAATTTTTGGGGTTTTCATTACTGGGAAAAAGAAAATACGTAATTAAGCCGGAAAAAAGAGCCCCACCTAAAGAAATCAAAGTCCGGATTTGTATGGAAATAGCGTTACCATAGTTTTGGTCAAGTACTTTTATCGCAAAAATAAACACTATGATCATTACAGGCAGCACAATTTTAAATCTCTTCAAAAGCATCACATCCTATAAAATAATACCTAGTTTATCATATTTGATGATAATTGTTAGGACAAGAATCAAATCAATTTGGTCGTAGTCAACATTAACTGTACAGACAAATAGAAAAATAGAAAAAAATAATAATGCTTGTCCACCTCTAATAATTATGTTTAAAATATTTATTTTAAGCTAAACACACAGCGTGATTTTGATTAATTCTGTTATATTATTTAGAATTGATAACCTTTTTCAACAAATTTGTTATACTATTATATGTGAGGCAAACTATAGATTAAACAGTTTGAAGTTAAGGAGAAAATAACATAAATGATAAAAAACATGGCTGAATTTACATATAAATTAAATGAAAATGGTGGAGGCCACATTTTGTATTTTACGGAGAAATTGGATGATTATGTTCAAAACGCTGTTGAATTTATAATTAGTGGTATAAAAAACAATGAATATGTGTTGTTTGTTGAAAATGAGCCTATTAATCTTTTAGTATCACAAAAACTAGAAAATATTCTAGGAGCAGATGAAATAAAGAGAGTCCACCAAATTAGTAATTTTGATTTCTACTGTTCCACAGGTAATTTCCATACAGTAACAATTCTAAACTACTTTTTTAACACATTAGATCCCTATTTTGATCAAAATTTAAAAATAAGATGTTGGGGGCATGTGGAATGGCCGACTCAAAAACATATTAATAGTACATTGAAAGAATTTGAATTTGAAGTAGACAGGTTAATGCCGGAAATGGATATAATTGGTGTTTGTGCATATAATTTAGACCGATTAACGAAAGAGGTCCAAAAAGCTTTAATGGAGTGTCACGGGTACTTAATGACGGATAATGAAATAATGAAACTAGTTGATGAAGCTGATGGAATAAAGAAAATATTTTAAATTAAGAAGCTCCTAGTGGCAATTTGATTCATTTATTCGTCATCCTTTTTTTCTTTTAGCAAATCACGTATTTCTTCCAGTAGAAGTTCAGTGTTTGTTTTAGTTTGACCAAAGGGCTTGTCGTTATCTATTTTCCGGAGCTTATAAAATAGTTGGACGAAGAAGAAAATACTATACGTAATGATTAAAAATTCTAGAACAGTTTGTATGAATGACCCATATTGAATAACTGATGCTCCAAAAGGTAAAGAGAAATCTTTCAAACTTATGCCGCCTAAAAGTACACCTAGTACTGGCATGACAAGATCATCAACTAATGAGCTAACGATTTTTCCAAAAGCTGTTCCGATAATTACACCTACTGCTAGGTCAATTGCATTCCCTCTTATGGCGAATTGTAGAAATTGTTTTAGCATGTTATTTACTCCAATCTATTCAATACTTTGAAACAGGACACTATAAAACAGTCCTTACTAAAGATTATTCACATAAGACAAGTTTAGAAGGAGAAGAAGAATATGAAGATTTCATTGTCTGAATATGATCCAAATTGGCAGCAACAATTTTTACTTGAAAAGGAAAGATTGCTAACTAGACTTCAGTTTATCAACCCGATGATTGAGCATATTGGAAGTACGTCAATAATCGGTTTATCAGCAAAGCCAATAATTGATATGATGATTGGTGTTAGAGAGGAAAATCAGCTTGAAAAGGTTGTTGATGCATTGGCACAATCCCCTTATGTTTATGTATCAATCTATGATAAACAGCTACCGTTTCGACGTTTCTTTATCGTCGTTAAAAAAGCTTATGCAGATTTATACCCGCATGTTTTAACAACAGAGAACTTTATGGAGATTCCCCATCAACACCGGATAGCACATATACATACAGTTCCTTTTGAGAGTCAATGGTGGGAGGATCATCTTTTATTTCGTGATTTTCTTACACAATCGAAAGAACATCTTTTGGAGTATGGAAACTTTAAAAAGGAATTAGCGCAGAAGGAATGGACTAATGGAAATGAGTATGCTGGTGCAAAGGCGAAATTTATTCAGTCTATTCTTAATGAAGCAAAATCATAGGGCGGGTTTTTAGAAGATGCTTATCATTTAGTTGAAATTTCACTAATGATGAGCATCTTTTTTCATCCAAAAGTAGTAGATCTTTCGTCCACTAGAGGGAGGTAAGTTCCTTCAAAGGATATATTTTTAGAAAATTAAGCCAAATATATGGATAATTATTTCGATTGTCGATATATTTAAACGTATTACGTTATATTTATAGGTAGTGTGATGGTAAGCCACTTAGGGGAGGGGAAGTATGGAAACGTTTAAAAAGTTAAAAAGCTTTTATTGGCCATACAGAAAGTATTTCTTATGGTCATTGTTCTTTGTCTTATTTATTACAGCCATTACCGTGATTTATCCAATCGTTCTGCAATTAACAATCGATGAAATAGTATTAAAGGGGCAATATGATTATATTCCATGGATTGTAGTTGGATTTTTATCACTGATGGTTATAAAAGGGGTATCTGCATTTTTTCATCAATATTTAGGAGATATGTTTGGGATACAGTCAGTTTATAAACTTAGAAATGCCTTATATGAAAAGTTACAACGATTGCCTTTTATTTACTATGATAATGCTAAAACGGGTGATTTAATGTCCCGATTGACCGCTGATGTAGAAGGATTTCGCTTCTTTTTATCTTTTGGTTTTTCAGAGCTTGTTCGATTTTTATTATTAATATGCGGATCCTTAACAGTTATGTTTATTTATTCTGTTCCGTTAACGTTTGTGACAATTGCTGCTTTACCTTTTTTAGCAGTAGCTGTATATCATTTCGATAAACGTGTTCATCCTGCTTTTCGGAACATTCGTGAATCATTTGGAAAGCTAAACACGAATGTGCAAGAAAATATTAGTGGAATACAAACGGTTAAGGCACTTTCACGTGAGGGTTTTGAAATATCAAAGTTTAACCAAGCAAATGGCAACTACAAAGAAAAATCATTAACAACCTCCTTTGTTTGGGCTAAATTTTTCCCACTTATGGAGTTAATCGGAAATATATGTGTTGTAGCATTACTGGCATACGGTAGTGTACTTGTTATTCAAGGAGGCCTACAGCCTGGTGAGCTTGTTGCTTTTTTTAGTTTAGTTTGGTATTTGATGACTCCAATCATGCACTTAGGATTTGTGATTAACTTATTTTCGCAATCAAAGGCTTCTGGAGAGCGATTACTTGAAATTTTAGAGGCTGATGAAAGCATTCGAGATCAAGAAAATATCCTTCCCGATACTAAAATAAATGGAGAGGTAGCCTTTTGTAATGTAAGTTTACGTTATAAAGAGGAAGAATCACTGGCATTACATCAACTAACTTTTCAGGCAGCAATGGGAAAAACAATCGGGTTAATTGGTTCAACTGGTTCTGGTAAAACAAGTTTGACTCAGTTGATGACAAGGTTTTATACACCAACAAGTGGTCAAATTTTAATTGATGGAAAAGATATACGTGATTATTCATTAAAAGCATTACGCTCAAATATAGGAGTGGTTTTACAAGAATCATTTTTATTTTCATCCACAATTAAATCAAATATAGCTTACGGAAGACCAGATGCCACGATAGACGAAATTATTGATGCAGCAAAGCGCGCTCAGGCACATGATTTCATTATGGAACTGAAAGACGGATACGATACGATGCTAGGTGAAAGAGGACTCGGGCTTTCGGGAGGACAAAAGCAAAGAATTGCAATTGCCAGAGCAATTTGCATGGATCCACGCATTCTTATTTTAGATGATGCAACAAGTGCTGTAGATATGACGACAGAGTCTCATATTCAACAAGCGTTAAAAGAAGTGATGAAGGGACGAACAACATTTATCATCGCCCATCGTATTTCTTCTCTGAAGCATGCTGATGAGATCCTTGTCCTAGATAGTGGCTCAATTATTGAGAGAGGAACTCATGAAAAGCTCCTACAGCAAGAAGGTTATTACAAGCGAATCTATGATATTCAATATAAAGATCAAAAAGCTGTTTTACACTCAACAGCAGGGTAGGTGATGACATGGGAAACAAAGATATAAAAGAAAAAATTAAGGAGAGATTTCATTACTCCTCAGAAACGGTTATAGATAAACCATTTAATTGGCAGCAAATGTGGCGATTACTAAGTTACTTAAAACCGTATTCCAGAACATTACTTCCAGCAGCATTTATTGCTGTCCTCATTTCTGCAGTGGTCCGTCTCGTGACACCTATTTTAATAGGAAAATATACACTAGATTATGCAATTGCAAATAAGGATACCGAGCTTCTCATTATCTTAGTTACGACAATTTCTTGTCTTTATCTTGTGTCTTACATAGCCAACACATTTCGAATTAGGTGGATGAACATGCTTGGTCAAAATGTAATCTATGATATTAGAAAACATATATTTACTCATGTTCAATCATTGTCTCACAGATTTTTTGATCAGCGTTCAGCAGGTTCTATCCTAGTTCGAATTATGAACGATATTAATTCCCTTCAGGAGCTATTTACTAGTGGGGTCATTAACCTGTTAATGGATTTCATCCTCTTAATCGGGGTTGTAGTACTTTTGTTTACTCTAAGTCCTCAACTCACATTAGCAATTATGGTCATTGTGCCACTTATGTTTTTCATTTCTACCAGTCTACGAAAAAAAATACGTCGTTCTTGGCAAACTGTACGATTAAAGCAATCAAAACTGAATTCACATCTGAATGAATCCATTCAGGGGATCCGAGTGACTCAATCATTTACACAAGAAAAAGAAAACATTGAATACTTTGATGGAGTTAACACGGAGAATTTTGGGTCATGGCAAAATGCTACGAAACGCAATGCAATGTTTACACCAATGGTTGAGATGACAAACGCAATTGGTACTGCTATTTTAATTGCTTATGGAGCAACCCTGATAGCAAATGAATCAATTACAATTGGAACTTTTGTTTCTTTTGCTTTTTATTTAGGAATGTTTTGGGAACCGATTTCGAGACTAGGTCAGGTATATAATCAATTGTTAATGGGGATGGCCTCTTCAGAAAGAATATTTGAATTTATTGATGAAAAACCGAATGTTGCTGATTCAGATAATCCGACCATCCTTAAGAGTATGAAGGGGAAAATTGACTTTGAATCAGTTGAATTTGCCTATGATTCTTCTAGAAAAGCACTCAACAAGATCTCTTTATCAATTCCTGCCGGGCAAACAGTTGCATTGGTAGGCCATACAGGTTCTGGAAAAACAACAATCGCTAATTTAATTAGTCGTTTTTACGATGCAACTGGGGGAAGTGTAAAAATTGATGATATAAATATTAAAAATGTATCAATCAGTGAATTAAGGTCACGTATCAGTGTTGTTCTTCAAGATACATTTATTTTTTCAGGGACAATTATGGATAATATTCGATTCGGTTGCCCAACAGCTTCGGACGAACAAGTGATAAATGCGGCGAAAGCAGTTGGTGCGGATGATTTCATATGCCGCTTGTCTAGTGGCTACTTAACAGAAGTAGAGGAAAGAGGAAATGTATTGTCAGTAGGTGAACGACAACTTATCTCATTTGCTCGGGCACTACTTGCAGATCCAACCATTATTATTCTTGATGAAGCAACTGCAAGTATTGATACTGAAACAGAAGTGAAAATTCAACAAGCATTGAAAACCCTCCTGAGTGGAAGAACTGCAATAATGATTGCCCATCGACTTTCAACAATTCGTGAGGCTGATAATATCATTGTTTTGGACCATGGTAACATTATGGAGCAAGGAAATCATGAGCAACTAATGGAAAAACAGGGTGTCTACTATGGATTGGTCAAAGCTCAATTTAATATGTTAGAAGTGGGATAATCCTATATATACCAAATTAAAAATAATAGTTTTTGTGATTTATACTAGAAAGCGCCCAAAATGGGTGCTTTTTTCATTCATAAAAAAAGAGATGAAATTTAAATTTCTTTTAAAACCTTCGTGAATTAAATGAACAAAACATATTAATTGTTCGAAAAGATTTATACATACAAATAGGTTTTTAAGGATAAATCAACCATAATATTTACCCCCATTTTTCCTTCATTTATAGTTAGAAATAACAAAGAATTCTAACTATTACATTTTGTAAGCGTGTTCAGATATGGAGGGGTTATTATGTTAGCTATATTAGGTTTTCTAATGGTATTTGTGTTTATGTTTTTAATAATGACTGGTAGACTATCAGCTTTAATCGCTTTAATTCTTATTCCTGTTTTATTTGCAATTGTTGGAGGGTTTGCGAGTGATTTAGGACCAATGCTAATAGATGGCATAAATCAATTAGCTCCTACCGGTGTTATGCTTATGTTTGCGATTTTATATTTTGGTATTATGATTGATGCTGGATTATTTGATCCTGTTGTAGGGGCAATTTTAAAGGCTGTTAAAGGTGATCCATTAAAAATTATTATCGGAACTGCAGTGTTAGCATTAGTTGTATCCTTAGATGGAGATGGGACAACAACCTATATGATTACAATTTCAGCTATGTTTCCACTGTATCAACGATTAAAAATGAATCCATTAATTCTTCCGTGTATTGCGATCATGAGTGTTGGTGTAACAAATCTTACGCCATGGGGGGGACCAACTGCCCGCGCAGTTAGTGCTTTAAATTTGGATATGTCAGAAGTGTTTGTGCCACTTGTTCCTGCAATGATAGGTGGAGCCATATGGGTTATCTTTGTTGCGTATTTATTTGGAGTTAAAGAAAGAAAACGTGTTG
Source organism: Metabacillus litoralis (assembly GCF_003667825.1). NCBI lineage: Bacteria > Bacillati > Bacillota > Bacilli > Caryophanales > Bacillaceae > Metabacillus > Metabacillus litoralis. The sequence goes on from NZ_CP033043.1 coordinate 663,547, forward strand.
GAACTTTAGAGTTAGATCAATTACCACAGCAACAGTTGTTCGCATTTAATCAACAAGCAGCAGCATCAGAAGTGCATTCAGAAAAACGTCCAAAGCTAATTTGGATTAACTTTGCACTAACTGTCCTACTTCTTTTAGGATTAATAATGGGAATTATGCCTCTACCCGCTTTATTTATGATTGGCTTTGCACTTGCAATTGTGATTAATTACCCTAATTTAGAAGAACAAAAGGAACGCATTAAAGCACATGCTGGAAATGTTTTAGCTGTTGTATCGCTTGTTTTTGCTGCTGGTGCATTCACTGGTATTCTATCAGGTACGAAGATGGTTGATGCAATGGCAAACAGTCTTGTTGCGTTAATTCCAGATGCATTAGGCTCTTATTTACCGATTATTACAGCACTGACGAGTATGCCTTTTACTTTTTTTATGTCAAACGATGCATATTATTTTGGCATGCTACCAATCATTGCTGAAGCAGCTACTAGTTATGGAATCAATCCAGTTGAAATTGCTCGTGCATCATTAATTGGTCAACCCGTTCATTTGTTAAGTCCTTTAGTTGCTTCAACGTATTTGTTAGTGGGTATGTCAAAAGTAGAGTTTGGTGACTTTCAAAAATTTACGTTAAAATGGACTGTTGGTACTTCACTTACCATGTTAATTGTTTCAATTATTGTTGGTGTAATCTCTATATAAAATCATGTAAGAGCTAGAGAGTTACTCTAGCTCTTTTAAAAGTAAATATAGTTAAAATAGGTTGTTAAGATGATGGTATAATCTTTAAAATGATTTAATTTATGATTGAAAAGGACATGAAAATGAGAGGGAAAAATAAAATTTCATTGCAATTTAAAGTATTGTCGCTGATAAGCGTCCTATTATTAGTTATCATTTTACTTTTAGCTGGTATTTTCTCGTATATATTATACGTTGATTCAAGGACACAAGCAGAGCAGCTCGTGTTGCAAACAGCAAAAACGATTTCTTTCATGCCAGAGCTTTACGAGGCAATTAAAGAAGATAACTTGGAGGAAATATTCCGACCAATTGCCGAACAGGTTAAAGACCAGGCAAATGCTTCAAATATAGTAATAGAGAACCGTGAACTCATCATTTACTCTCATTCCGATTTGGAATTAATAGGACAAAGAAACTCTAATCATACAAATGACCAAGCTTTAATTTTTGGTGGATCTAATAGCTTTGAAATAGATAGAGAACAAGGGCGAGTTATTGTTGGGAAAGTTCCAATCATTGCTGACTATGGTACATATAGTCAGGTTATTGGAACAGTATCTGTAGAATTTTTAGAGAAAGATCTTCTTTACAATTTATATAAGAAAATAAAATTTATTATATTTGCTTCTCTTGGAGTATTCATTTTGGGAATCATCGGTGGAATTTATTTAACAAACAATATAAGAAAAGATACTCTTGGATTAGAGCCACATGAAATTTCATCTTTATTTCGAGAAAGAAATGCGATACTTTCTTCTATAAAAGAAGGAATTATCGCTATTAATGAAAGAGGGCTCATCACAATGATTAATATATCAGCATCAGATATGTTAAACATTAATGAAAAACAGTTCATTAATCAACATATTCATGATATTTTACCCAATATCAAAATTGATACTGTATTGAAAACTGGACAGAATATCCATAATGTAGAGCTGCTACTTCATGATAAAATGTATATTTTTAATTTCATTCCTATCATTGAACATGGCAAAGTTGTTGGAGTGGTTTCAAGTTTTCGTGATAAAACAGAACTAAAGAAATTAATAGATACAATTTCAGAAGTTCGTAACTATTCAGAAGGCCTTCGAGCACAAACACATGAGTATGCAAACAAATTATATTTATTATCAGGCTTATTACAATTAGAAAAATATCAAGATGCACTTGATTTTATAAATAAAGAATCAATGATCCATCATCACCAAACAAAACTTTTGTTTAATCAAATTCAAGACCTTAATATTCAGGCAATCCTATTAGGTAAATTGGGAAGAGCGTCAGAGATGAAGATTCATTTTGAAATAGACCCGGAAAGTTATGTAGATCCTCTCCCAAAACATATTGGAGTAACAGAGATTATCACAATTATTGGGAATTTAATTGACAATGCTTTTGAATCAGTCATTTTTCAAGATGAGAGAAAAGTTTCATTTTCTATAACAAACATCGGGAATGATATTATTATAGAGGTAACTGATAGTGGCAATGGGTTATCAAAAGAACAATTTGATACACTTTTTGCAGTTGGCTTTTCTTCTAAAGGTGAAAATAGAGGATATGGACTATATAATGTAAAACGCATTGTAGATGCCTTAAACGGAGATATTGATGTAATTAATGGTAAAGAAGGAGGGGCAATCTTCACAGTGTTTCTTCCAAAGGAAGTTAAGTAAAGATTAAGGAGAAGGTTCAAATGATTAACGTTTTAATTGCAGAAGATGATTTTCGAATTGCACAGGTTCAGGAGCAATTTCTAAAGAAGGTAGCAGACGTTCAATTAGTAGGAAAGGCACTAAATGCAAAAGAAACGATGAAGATGTTGAACGAAAATAAAGTTGATCTGCTTTTACTTGATATATATTTACCAGATGAATTAGGTACAGATATATTACCTAGAATTAGAGAGTTATATCCTACCACCGATGTAATCATGATCACAGCCGCAACTGAAAAAGACATGCTTGAAACGTCTATAAGACAAGGTGTATTTCATTATTTATTAAAACCTGTTACGATGGAAAAATTTATTGAAACAATTGAAAACTATAAAAATAGAAGGAAATTATTTTATAGCCAAGATGAAGTAACTCAAGTATTCATTGATCAATATTTTACAAAAGGAAATCAACAAACACTAAATCAAAAAGATTTACCTTCCGGAGTTGATAAAATAACACTACAAAAGGTAATTGAGGTTCTCAATGCTAGTAACGGTGGTGTTACGATTGAAGAGATGGGGGAAAGAATGGGTGCATCAAGAACAACTGCAAGAAGGTACTTGGAGTATCTCGTCTCAATTGATGTTTGTATATCAAAACATGAATATGGCATAGTTGGAAGACCGGAGAGAAAGTACTTTAAAAAAGGTGGAGTTTATTAGGTAATGATGAGAAAAAGAATCTTATTTGTTTGCTTATATTTTCTCCTTTTCCTTTTTGGATGTTCAGTACAAGAAAATAATAAAATTCCGCTTAATGAAGATATAACTATCATAGCCCCAAGCTCAAAAGGTGGAGGGTGGGATTTAACAGCAAGAGCTGTGCAACGTACTCTTTTAAGTGAAGGGATCATAGAAGAAGATATTCAAGTAGTGAATAAAATTGGTGCTGGTGGAGAACTAGGATGGAAATTTTTAAGTCAGCAAGATGGACAAGTACTTGCAATGAATTCAAGTCTTCTTATAACAAATCATTTGTTAGGTCAAAGTAAGCTAACATTTAAAGATTTTACTCCAATCGCAACATTGGCAACTGAATGGGAAGCAGTTATTGTCTCAAAAGAATCTGAAATGAATAGTGCCAAAATGTTAATGGAAAATATGAAATCAGCACCAGAATCTTTTAAAATTGGGGTTTCGCCGAGACTAGGAAACGATGACCAACTTTCTTTTGTATTGGCTAGTAAACAAGCAGATATAGAGCCAACAAAGCTTAATTTCCGGGTATATGAAAATAGCCAGCAGGTTGTTGATGCATTACTTGCAAAACAAATAGATGTTGCCACTATGACAATATCAGAAGCAATTAAGTATTATGAGTTACATCAAGTAAAGCTTCTAGTCGTTTCGGCCGATAAACGATTGAGTGAACTTCCAATGATTCCCACCTGGAAGGAGGAAGGGATAGACGTCGTTTTTAGCCATTGGCGAGGGATAATGGGACCGCCTAATATGACGAAAGAAGAGATTTCATTTTGGGATAAGACATTAAGTGAAATGGTCAAAACAAAAAAATGGCAAGGGATACTAGACGAATATATGTGGAAGAGTTTTTATAAAGACAGTAAAGATACCTTTAATTATCTTAAACAACAAAGTGAGATGTATGAGCGTTTAATGGGGGTTAATGAGATGAGTTGATTCTTGTGAACAAAATGGTCAAAACTCACTTAATGAACATAATAAAATAATTATTTGTATTATTTACTTTGAAAGTAACTGGAATTATCATATGGAATGAAAGGTTGCAAAACTGTATGTCTTAGCAAGTGTTTCTACAGGGGAACTTTATACTATTAAAAGGTTGCATTTTAAAATTTTAGTTGACAAGTTTACCATTTTGATTTGATGATTAGCTTTTTAACAATGATATTGGGGGAGCAAAAAATGTGGGTAATTACTGTTTATTCTACTGATGAAAGTATTAAAATGTTCGAATATGAAAGTGAATTAGAAGCTAAAGAATCACTACAAAGCATGAAAGGACGTAGTATCCTCTCACATGTTGTTTATTTTAATGATTACTTAGTAGAAACAGTAGCTAATTAATAGAATCCAAAGTGACCCTATAAAGTACTTTTTTCCCATTGTTATGTGAAAAGGGTAGTGAATTAGGGTCATTTTTTAGTTGTTGTAACAGAAGTTAGGAACGCAGATTAAGAGGGGTGATTAAGGTTGATCAAGCAAATGAACCTTTATTTTATTTTTGAAACAGTCATTGTTGGAGTAGTTGGGGGAACTCTTTTCTTACTATTTCATTTGCCTTTAGCATGGATGCTTGGTCCATTAAGTGCTGTTATGCTTTGGAAGTTGGTCACTAAACGAAAATTACATTGGCCGGTTGGTTTTCGTAACGGTGGACAGATGATTTTAGGCTTTAGTATGGGGTTATCATTTACAACGGAGAGTGCAAGGCAAATAGTCCAGCAATTTCCCTCAATGATGGTAACAACAATTTTAATGGTTGGATTTGGTCTTATAATGGCTAAGTTTATTTCAAAGGTCACAAAAATGAAGGTAGCAAGTGCGGTCATGGGGACAACACCCGGAGGATTATCACAAATGGTTATTTTAAGTGAAGAAATTACTGATGCAGAACCAACAATTGTTACATTTATGCAAACGGTGAGAATGTTAACGGTTATTTTCCTAGTACCTTTCTTAACGATCCATGCATTATCTAACTCTCACACCGATAGCCTCGTGGAAGACCCTGTTTCTCAAATGAATACAAGCGGTTACATACAACTATTAATCTTTTTAGTCATTGTTTTCTTTCTTACAAAATTGGCCATTCGTTTTAAATGCCCTACTCCATGGATTATTGGTCCCCTTATTTCTTCGGCACTATTAACTGTATTTGGGTTTGATGTTCCACCTGTGCCTGATTTTTTGACTATATTGGCCCAGCTTTGCTTGGGGATCTACCTAGGTCTTGGAATGAAAACAAATATGCTAGGTAATTGGCGAAGTTTGTTACCGGTTACAGTCTTGTCATCATTGCTTATTGTTGGGTTTGCTCTTTTATTAGCATACGGATTACATAGCTTATACTCTATTTCCATGTCTACAGCTTTTCTATGCATTGCTCCGGGCGGGTTACCTGAAATGGGTGTCACAGCTCATACAGTTAATGCGGATGTTTCAATGGTCGCTGCCTTCCAATTATTTCGTGTATTTTTTATCTTATTCATCATTCCGTTATTCTTAAGAAAATTTTTTGGTGGAAATTCAATTGAGGAAAAGTCAGTTACTACAAGCTATTAAATTCCGTAAATAAAATGAACAAAATACACAGAAAAAATTAAAAGCAATAAATTGTCAAAACGATTACAGGTAAGAGAACCTATAATAAAATGTATTCAGGATATTAAAACGCTTCCAATTATCTGATTTATTTCAAGCGCAAATGCTTACAGGCTTTCGCTACGTACAAGAAATAGATTAGTCGTTCTAATATCCCCTTTATTGATAAAGCATTTGGAGGTATCGAATGTCTCAACTTAGTAATGCAAGCATGAATATAATTATTAGACTTCATTTTCAGAAAAACCTTATTACGTTTAGTGAGATTGCTAAGGTAATTGGGGAAGCTGGAGGTGATGTAATTGGAATTGATGTGATTTCAACAAGTAAAACACAAACGGTACGAGACATAACAATAACAGTAAAGAACCAGCAACATGGTCAAACTGTTATGGACGAAATCGGTCAACTTGAAGGTGTAAAGATTTTGTCAGTTTCTGATCGAACATTTCTATTGCATCTTGGAGGGAAAATAGAAATCACTCCAAAAAATCCGATTAAAAATCGAGATGATTTATCTAGAGTTTATACACCTGGAGTCGCACAAGTATGTAACGCCATTGCTGATGAGCCACTTAAAGCTCACTCGTTAACGATTAAACGAAATACGGTTGCGGTTGTTTCTGATGGAACTGCAGTTTTAGGACTAGGCGATATTGGGCCTTTGGCTGCAATGCCTGTTATGGAAGGAAAAGCAATGCTGTTTAAACAAATGGCAGATGTAGATGCATTCCCCATATGTCTTGATACGAAAGATCCGGAAGAGATTATTTCGATTGTCAAATCAATTGCGCCTGCCTTTGGAGGTATTAATTTAGAAGATATTTCTTCTCCTAGGTGCTTTGAAATTGAAGAAAGATTAAAGGCTGAAATGGACATACCTGTCTTTCATGACGACCAACATGGAACAGCTGTCGTATTACTAGCAGGTCTTTACAATGCACTAAAGCTTACTGGTAAAAATATTGAATCAATTAAAGTTGTCTTGAATGGAGTAGGTGCTGCTGGAACAGCTTGTGCAAAAATGTTGTTAGCTGCTGGAGTAAAAAACATCATTGGTGTTGATCGAGCAGGTGCTATTAATAGAAATGAAACATACGAAAATAAAAATTGGACAGACTTTGCATACATGACAAACCCAGAAAATATCAGTGGTTCCTTAACTGACGTAATAATAGGAGCAGATGTTTTCATCGGAGTTTCAGCTCCTGGTGTGTTAACGGTAGAACATCTTAAAACAATGGCGAAAGATCCAATTGTATTCGCATTAGCTAACCCTGTACCCGAGATTGATCCAGAACTAGCTGAGCCATATGTTAGAGTGATGGCGACAGGTAGATCCGATTTTCCAAATCAGATTAATAATGTCCTTTGTTTCCCTGGTATTTTTAGAGGAGCACTTGATTGCCGGGCTTCAGAAATTAATGAAGAAATGAAAATTGCTACTGCAAAAGCTATTGCTAATGTCGTTTCTGATGATGAATTAAGTGAAACCTACATTGTTCCAAGTGTTTTCAATCAAAAGGTTGTTGAAAAGGTACGCGAGGCAGTGGTAAAGGCTGCTTATGAATCTGGTGTGGCAAGAAAAGATCTGTTTAAAGAAGAAAATGCACTAGTGAGAAGTTATTAGTAAAAAATCTTAGGTTACTAGTTTTTCAAAACAAGTAGCTTAAGATTTTTTTGCTTTTTTTTGAAACCATTTAATACCTCCTACGTATTAGGTAATGAAGACAAATTTTGGAGGTAGAAACATGGAAGAACAAACAATAGAAACTAAGAAACCGTCATTATTCGGAATGATTCTTCAACCTGGAGAACAATTTGAAAGATTAAGAGAAAGACCAGTCATTTGGCTTCCCTTAATTCTCCTGTCTATACTCGGAACGGTTGTTGCTGTACTTATAGCACTTAACGTGGATTATTCTACAATACCAGGCCCAGCTATGTCGGCTGAAGAGCTTGAGCTTACAAAAATGTTTGGTATCATTTTCGGGGGACTTGGTGGTTTATTTGGTACATCAATTGGATTATTAGTATTTGGAGCTATTTTATTTGGAATTGCCAAAATAGTTAAATCGCCGGTTTCATTCAAACAAATGTTTTCGCTTATGATTTTCACAAGCTTTATCACGACAATCGGTCAATTATTGAATCAACTTATTATTTATGCAATTGGCGGGGATCCGTACATTATGCTAACTAGTATTAACAGTTTTGTAGGGGCAGATGGTGTTTTAGGAGCCGTTTTAGGTGTTTTTGAAGTATTTCAAATTTGGTATTATGTTTTATTAGCACTTGGACTTGTGAAAGTAGCTCAACTATCCAAACCGGCAGCATATACAATTGCTATTATTTTCTTTATTTTAGGTCTTATTGTTGCAGCAATTGGAGGAGTTTTTGAAGGGATTGCACAGTTCTAATGAAGAAAAAAATTTGGATAGGAATAGGCGTTTCGTGCTTAATCATTATATTAGTTGGAGTTAATGTTTTTCGAACAGTAAGTAAGGAAAATCTAACAGTTGATACAATAAAAGTTGAAGAACGTGAAATGACCGGGAATGTAATGGTTCCCGGTACACTTTCGCTAAGAAATGAGAGTTTTGTTTACTTATCCCCTGAAAGCGGTAAAGTTGCTGAGATTCTTGTAAAAGAAGGAGATAAGGTGGAAGAAGGAACACCTCTACTTCGGTATGAGAATGAACAGCTATTATTAGAAAAAGAACAAAATGCTTTATCTCTAGAATCTTCCTACTTACGAATTAATCAGGTGGAAAGACAAATAAATGATTTGGATGAAAAAGAGGAAGAGTTGACGAAGCAAGTAGGCAAGGATGAAGCAAAAAAACAAGTTGATGCCGAAAGAGATCAATTAAAAACAGATTTAAAATTAGCTAACATCGAAGCTAGACAAGTGCTGCTTCAAAAAGAAACAATTGAGAAAAAACTGGGAGAACTTGAAGTTGTAAGTGAAATTTCTGGTACGGTTCTTTCTATTAGTAAAGATGCATCAAAAGGAGTCACTCAAGGAGCTATTTTACACATTGCAAAACCTGATGAGCTTATTGTAAAGGGATCCATTTCTGAATATGATTCTTTAAAAATTAAGGAGAAGCAACCTGTAACATTGAGATCTGATGTTGTACCAGGAAAGGAATGGGTTGGTGTCGTTAGTAAGGTTAGTCTTCTACCGGAACAGAGTGAAAATGTAATGGGTAATGAAGAGAGTGCTGTTCAATATCCAATTGAAGTTACAATTGATGATAAAGGTATTAAAGCAAAACCAGGTTTTAAATTAATAATGGATATCCAAACAGAAAAAAGAAAAGCTCTTGCTGTTCCTTTAGAAGCTGTTAAACAGGATGCTGAAGAATATTATGTATTTGTTGTTGAAGAAGGAAAGGCGATTCGTAAAATAGTAAAAGCAGGAGCGGCAAGTGATGAGTATATGGAGATCAAAACAGGGTTAGAGACAGGAGAAAGAGTTATTGTTAGTCCTTCAAATGAACTGCAAAATAACATGGAAGTGAATGAGAAATGATTGAGTTAACTTCCATTACTAAGAGCTATAAAGTTGGACAGGATACATTAGATGTTCTTAAAGGAATTAGTCTAACAATTAACGAAGGTGAATTTGTAGCGATTATGGGTCCTTCTGGTTCCGGAAAATCGACACTAATGAACGTGATTGGGTGTTTAGACAACCCTACCTCGGGAACATACTTACTCGGTGATGAGGACATTTCCACTTATAAGGATGAAATGTTAGCTAGGGTACGTAATTTATCGATAGGCTTTGTTTTCCAACAATTTCAGCTTCTTCCCCGGCTCACTGCTCTAAAAAATGTAGAGCTTCCGATGGTTTACGCCGGTTATAAGAAAAAAGAGCGTGAGGAGAGAGCAAAGCAGGCTCTTGAAAAAGTTGGGCTAGCTGAGAGGATGAATCACTTGCCCAATGAGTTATCTGGGGGACAAAAACAACGTGTTGCAATCGCGAGGTCAATTGTAAATAACCCTAAAATAATACTAGCTGACGAACCAACTGGTGCACTTGATAGTAAAACAAGCATTTCAATAATGGAGCAATTCACACAATTAAATTTGGAGGGTACCACAGTTATACTTGTTACCCACGAACAAGAGGTAGCTGATTATGCAAAGCGAATCATAACCGTTAGAGATGGTATCATTCTCTCAGATGTAGAGCGGAGGAGAGAAGTATGAGCTTACTTGAAAATGTAAAGATGGCATTAAGTTCAGTTTTAGCTCATAAATTGCGGTCCATTTTAACGATGCTCGGAATTATTATAGGTGTGGCATCCGTTATTTTAGTTGTTGCCATCGGTCAAGGTGGAGAGCAATTACTAAAAACTTCAATAACTGGTCCTGGTAATACGATTGAAGTTTATTACGAACCAAGTGAAGAAGAATTAATGTCAAACCCAAATGCCTATATGAATGCTGCCTTTACTCAAGAAGATGTTCATTCACTAAGTAATATACCAGAAGTGAAAAAAGTGGTAGCTGCTTCATCAGAATACTTTTCAACAAGATATCAGGAAGAAACAGCCGATACTAGTGTTTACGGTATAAACCAAGCCTATATGGAAGTAAATAACTTGAAAGTTGAATCAGGAAGAAATCTGGTTGAAGCAGATTTTATTGGAGGCACACGTGTAGGGGTTATTAGCTCAGAATTGAAAAAGGAAATGTTTGATAAAAATGAGCCGTTAGGTGAAGTTGTTTGGATTAATGGTCAACCGATTGAAATTATAGGAGTATTAGAGAAGCCAGAAGGTTTATTCGCATTCGGGGCGATGGAAGTATATGTACCATGGAATACATTTCGGAACTCTTTTGGAAAAAATGAATATAATTCAATTACTTTACAGGCTATAAATGCAGATGTAATGAAAGAGGTTGGAGAAAAGGCAACAACTCTTTTAAATACAACTCATAATACAGATGATTCTTATAAAGTGTTTAATATGGAAGAAATGGCAGAAGGAATTGGTCAAATCACAACCATTATGACGTTAATCATTGGATCAATTGCAGGCATCTCACTTGTAGTCGGGGGAATTGGTGTGATGAATATCATGCTTGTTTCCGTAACTGAGCGAACAAAAGAAATCGGAATAAGAAAGGCATTAGGTGCAACAAAGCGTCAAATTCTTACTCAATTTCTAATTGAATCGGTCACCCTTACTCTTATAGGTGGAATTATCGGAATTTTATTAGGAGCAGTAGCAGCAAATGTTGTATCAATCTTTGCTGGATGGCCACCTCTCATTTCATGGCAGGTTGTTTTAGGAGGGTTAATATTTTCAATGGTTATTGGAATTGTATTTGGAATGTTACCTGCGAATAAAGCGGCCCGCTTAAGTCCAATTGAATCTTTACGATATGAATAACATTTTATTTACCTCCCATTAGTTGTTTATGGGAGGTTTTTTATTATATTTATCTTGAAATGCAGAGACTGATTTAACTAATACAATCGAATTCTTTAAAAAACAATCAATTTCATTCACCTATAATGAATTTTTACTATTATTTTATTAAAATATCATTCGGTGTATGAATGTTTTTGAAAGAGTTGTATGTATATAGTGATAAAAAGTGATAGTTTTTGATAAAATATGATTGATTTTGGTTGGAGATGAAAGTATAATGAAAAAGTAAGCAGAGGATGTATTCGCTTACAAAAAATTAGGAGGTGTTGTTAGTTGTTAACACCTGAACGTCATCGACTAATTCTTGATCTTTTAAAAGAAAGACATTCTGTGAAAATACATGAACTTGTCGACTTAACTAACACATCAGAGTCAACAATTCGTCGAGACTTAACACAACTGGAAGAAGATAAATATTTAAAACGAATTCATGGCGGTGCAGCACTTTTACAAGGAAAGTTAAAGGAACCAAATGTTAGTGAAAAATCTGCCAAAAACCTTCAACAAAAGAAAGTGATTGCAGCTGAAGCAGCTTCTCTTGTAGAAGAAGGAGATTGTATTTTTTTAGATGCAGGTACAACAACACTACAAATGGTTGAATATTTATCACCTGAAAAAGAAATTGTCGTTGTAACTAATGGACTAACTGTTATTGAACCGCTTTTAAGCAAAGGTATAAAAACATATTTAATAGGTGGATTTTTAAAGCCATCCACTGGTGCTATGATTGGACGCGGTGCTTTAACGGCATTAGAACAATACCGTTTTGATAAATGCTTTTTAGGAGTAAATGGCATACATGTTGAGTTAGGTTATACAACACCTGATCCAGAAGAAGCAGCAATGAAAATGACAGCGCTAAAGCTTTCAAGAGAAAAATATGTTTTAGCTGATTATTCCAAATTTGGAGAAATTGCATTTTCAAGAATTGCTCAGCTTTCAGAAGCAAAGATTATAACGGATGAAGGGGAAGATGAAGTCCTTTATCCATATACAAAAAATACAGCAATAAAGGTAGTGAATACATGATTTATACCGTGACATTGAATCCATCAGTTGATTACATCGTAAGAGTTGAACAATTTGAGCTAGGATCGTTAAACCGTACATCGGAAGATTCAAAATTTCCTGGTGGTAAAGGGATTAATGTATCACGTGTGTTGAAACGATTAGGTGTTGAATCTAACGCATTAGGTTTTATAGGTGGTTTTACCGGTTCTTTTGTAGCAGATTTTCTATCTGGAGAGAATATTCAACACAACTTTATAAACGTTTCTGGTGATACGAGAATAAACGTTAAGCTAAAAACTGACGTTGAGACAGAGATAAATGGAGTAGGACCTAGTGTGTCAGAAGAACAGCTAAATCAGTTTTTAAAATTGTTTCAGCATATGAATCAAGACGATATTGTTCTTTTAGCAGGTAGTATTCCAGGGACATTACCAACATCTATCTATCAAAAAATCATGACTATTTGTAAAGAGAAAGAGATAAAAGTAGTCGCAGATGTTTCTGGTGATGCGCTAAAAGAAGTTGTATCTGAAAAGCCATTCTTAATCAAACCAAATCATCATGAATTAGGGGAATTGTTTGAAACAAACATTCAATCTGTGGAAGATGCACATAAATATGCGAAGCAGCTTGTTCAACAAGGTGTAAAGCATGTAATTGTCTCAATGGCTGGTGAAGGGGCACTTCTAGTTACAGATGAAATCGGTTATGTAGCAAATGTACCAAAAGGAAAGGTGTTAAATTCTGTTGGTGCCGGTGATTCAGTTGTTGGTGGATTTTTAGGTGCTTTCTCCGAAAATAAATCGTTGGAAGAAGCGTTTAAGATTGGTGTTGCTTCAGGCAGTGCAACAGCCTTCTCACTTGAGCTTTGCACAAAAAAAGAAGTAGAAGAGTTATTACCTCAAATAGAAGTAGTCAAAATATAGAGGGGGAAAAAAGATGAGGATAACAGAAGTATTAACAAAAAGGACAATAAAATTAGAAATCCAATCAACGTCAAAGGGCGACGTTGTAAAAGAATTAGTTGATGTTCTAGATCGTGCTGGTAAGCTTTCAAACAAAGAGTCTTATGAGCAAGCAGTATTAAATCGTGAAAAACAAAGTACAACAGGAATTGGTGATGGTATTGCGATTCCTCATGCTAAAACAAATGCAGTGAAAGAACCTGCTATTGTGTTTGGACGTTCAACAAATGGTGTGGATTATGAGTCATTAGATGGCCAGCCAAGTTACTTGTTTTTCATGATTGCTGCTCCAGAGGGCGCAAACAATACCCACTTAGAAGCATTGTCAAAACTCTCAAGTATATTAATGAAGCAAGAAGTAAGAGATCAGTTACTACAAGCAAAAACAGAGGATGAAGTGTTGGCGATTATCGACCAATATGATGTTCAAGAAGATGAGAATGTAGCTGTGTCATCCGAAGGGAAAATAGGTAAAATATTAGCTGTTACTGCATGTCCAACGGGTATTGCTCATACGTATATGGCAGCAGATGCATTAAAAGAAAAAGCAAAAGAGCTGAACTTATCGTTAAAAGTAGAAACGAATGGTTCCGGTGGAGCTAAAAATGTTTTAACTCCTGCAGAAATTGAAGAAGCCACAGCAATTATCGTAGCTGCAGATAAACAAGTAGAAATGGAACGTTTTAAAGGTAAGCATGTGATCATTGTTCCAGTTGCTGATGGTATTCGTAAAACAAAAGAATTATTAGATCGTGCTGTGAATCAAGATGCTCCAATTTATCAAGGAAGTGGAGAGTCGAAAAAAGAAGATCGCAGTGGTGAAAGAACTGGATTTTATAAGCACTTAATGAACGGTGTATCTAATATGTTACCGTTTGTTGTAGGTGGCGGTATCTTAATTGCCTTATCGTTCATGTTTGGAATTCATGCATCAGATCCTAATGACCCTTCACATAACGCCTTTGCTGAAGCATTGAGCACAATTGGTGGCGGAAATGCATTTGGATTAATGATTCCTGTATTAGCTGGATTCATTGCATTAAGTATTGCAGACCGTCCAGGTTTAGCACCAGGTATGGTTGGTGGATTTATGGCTGCTCAAGGTGGCGCAGGCTTCTTGGGTGGATTAATTGCTGGTTTCTTAGCAGGTTATATTGTTGTACTTTTAAAGAAACTTTTATCTGGTATGCCAGCTTCTTTAGAAGGTATTAAGCCCGTTCTGTTATATCCGGTTTTAAGTATATTCACTGTTGGAATGATCATGTTCTTTGTAGTAAATAAACCTGTAAGTGCATTAAATGGTGTGATTAGTGACTTCTTAGGCAACTTAGGTACAGGAAACTTAATACTTCTAGGCTTACTGTTAGGCGGTATGATGGCAGTAGATATGGGTGGTCCAATCAATAAAGCTGCTTTCACATTTGGTATTGCAATGATTGATGCTGGAAACTTTGCTCCGCATGCTGCAGTTATGGCAGGTGGTATGGTTCCTCCACTAGGAATTGCATTAGCTACTACTTTATTCAAAAATAAATTTACAAAACGTGAACGTGAAGCAGGTATTACTTGTTATATTATGGGTGCTTCATTTATTACAGAAGGCGCTATTCCTTTTGCAGCAGCCGATCCAGGTCGTGTTATTCCTTCCATTATTACTGGTTCTGCAGTAGCTGGAGCTTTAGCAATGTTCTTCGGAAATGGATTACGCGCTCCACACGGCGGTGCATTTGTTATTCCTTTAGTTGAAGGTAACCCAGTTTTATATTTACTAGCTATAGTAATTGGTGCAGTAGTTACTGCATTAATGCTTGGGATTTTAAAGAAGCGTGTTACTGAATAAAAGAATGTAATTAATAAAGCTGACTGATTTTTAGTTTACTAGAAATCAGTCAGCTTTTTTTATAAGCGAGTTAATTTCATAATTATGACACTTAAATCAAAAAACGAACATTTTTCTTCATCTTGAACATGTTAGTAAACAATACGCGGATAAAAACATGATTAAATGTGAAATTCATACGTTTTTTGGTAACAAATGATACATTATGAAATTGATTCAAGTAAAGTGATTAAAAGTGAAAAAAGTTGGGTAAATAAAAGTAGTAGAGAAAAAGCTAGAATTGAAAGGTGGAATAAACTTGTCAAAACCATTATTTACATCAACAGTAAAAGCAGTCGGTGGACGAGATGGCAGAGTTGAGTCATCTGATGGCAATATCAATTTACAATTAGCAATGCCAGGTTCACCTAGAGCCAAGGAAATCCCTGAAGCAACAAATCCTGAGCAATTATTTGCGGCTGGTTATTCTGCATGCTTTGACGGTGCGTTACAATTAATGGCAAAAAAAGAAAACGTGAGCTTTGAGTCTGAAGTTACGGCAAATGTTAGTCTCCTAAAGGACGAGTCTGATGATGGTTTTAAACTTGGTGTTACGTTACAAGTAAAAGGGACAGGTATTGAAAAGGACAAGCTTCAAGAATTGGTTGAGAAAGCACATGGATTTTGTCCATATTCAAAAGCAACAAGAGGAAATATTGAAGTGGAACTAGAGGTAGAATAAGAAGTTACCTTTAATAGTAAAGATTTCATCAACTAAATAAACAAAATATTATTTCTAATCCCCGGTGAATTTTCCATTCACTCGGGGATTAATTGTTTTTATAGAAATTGTATATTTATTGGCAAAATATCCATATAAAAAGGTATAATGATAAAAGAGCAATGTAATTTAGGAGGATCTTCATGTCACAAACAGAAACAGAAACAACGAAGTCAAAGATGTGGGAATGGACAAAGGCCATTGTGCTAGCGGTTGGACTAGCTATGATTATTCGTATTTTTTTATTTGAACCATATCTTGTAGAAGGATCTTCAATGGATCCAACACTACATGATGGGGATCGTCTTTTTGTTAATAAAACGTTAAAATTTATTGGTGAGATCGATAAAGGTGATATTGTTATTATTGATGGCAAAGAAGAAAACATTCGCTATGTAAAACGTGTAATAGGTGTCCCTGGAGATAAGGTCAGTGCGCAAGATGGAAAAGTGTATGTAAACGGAACGGTTATAGAGGAACCATATCTTAATAGTAATGAAAAGGAAGCAGAGAGTATAGGAATTGACTTAACGGATGATTTTGAAGAGATAGAGGTACCGAACGGTAACTATTTTGTTATGGGAGATAACCGACTAAATAGTATGGATAGTCGAAACGGTCTAGGTTTAATTGAAAAAGATCGTATTTTGGGTAAGTCTGAATTTATCTTTTTCCCATTTGATCATTTGAGTAAAACAGAATAGTTCATGCAACGAAGGGTTGACTCAAAAGGTTCATAAAATAACGACTTTTGAGCAGCCTTTCTTTATTTTTGTGTAGAAACAAATAACAAGGATATTTTAATGAAAAAGAGGTATCTCTTCCCCTTACTTTGTATCCATTTTTCTCTTTTTCTTTATTTCTGTATTTGTTTAAAGTTTTGTGCAGCGCAAAGATGCCCTCATTCAATCGTGTTTTTTGAAGTGTTTGTTCTTGACTAAATGAAGATTGTTGCAGATAAATATTATTTTAAATTGATAGTGGAATGGAGCGGAAGACACTTGACTCCTGCGGGAGGTAGAGGAAAGGCTGAGATCCCGCAGGCGAAGCCGAGGAGGCTCAGCTTGCTCCCCGCGGAAAGCAAGTGTCTGGAGCGCGATGGAACGAACCAGTTTTATAGTTAATTTTATTATTTTTTAAAAAAGGCTAACCTAAAGGTCTAAAATCTAGACTTTTGGGTCAGCCTCTTTTTAAAGTTATCTTCCATATCTTTGTAACATTTCATACTTTTAAGCGACTACATATATAAGTCAAACACGACAAAGGAAGTGTTAAAAGATGAAAAAGTGGAGGTTTCTTTTATGTTCATTCTTTCTCGTTATACTTTTTACTGGTTGTAGTAACAATTCAAGTGAGAGTGCAACTGAGAATACGACGAGTCAATCCGCTGATCAAGCTGTTCCGGAACTGGAAAAGAAAGAACAATCAGAATCAGGCTCAGTAGAAAATACGGTTGAAAAGGAAAAAAAGGAAGATAGCATTGATAGTGATAGGATGGTTATTTATACAGCTGACCTGTCTATAAAAGTATTGAATTTTGATGAAACAGTGAAATTTGTTCAAGAGAAAATAGAAACTTTACATGGATATGTTGTACAGTCTCATTCCTACTCTGTGGATGGTGGAGAAACGGTTGAGGGTACAATAACAGTGAGAATACCCCAGGAATCTTTTCATTTATTTTTGGAGAGTGTTGAAAAGGGGAGTACAAAGATTTTAGATCGTTCAATATCAGGTCAAGATGTAACAGAAGAATTTGTTGATCTTGAATCACGTTTAAAATCTAAACAAGTTGTTGAAAAAAGATTGCTTGAATTTATGGAGAATGCTGAAAAAACAGAGGATTTATTGAAAATTTCAAGCGACTTAGCAGCTATTCAAGAAGAAATTGAGACAGTAAAGGGAAGAATGAATTACTTAGATAATCAAGTAAGTTTAGCTACTGTAACCCTTCAAGTTAGAGAAGATAAAGTAAATGTTCCAGGACTTGATAATGAGGATTTGAATACTTGGGAGCGGACAAAGAAGCAGTTCATGGAAAGTGTGAATGTTGTTTTAAAATCAATGTCTAGTATTTTTATTTTCTTAGTTGGAAGTTTACCGATTTTAATTCTTATAGGTGGAATTCTTTTTATTACGCTTTTCATTTTTAAAAGAAAAAGAAAGCATAATCAAGGAAAACCACCAACTAATTTAGGTGAATAAATGAAATGCTATTATGTAGCCAAGACCGTTAAAATAAGCATCGTAATAAAGACAGAACCTATTACTAGTAGTACACTAACTAAAATAGGCATTTTTTTATCCTCAAGGTGATAACGGGGAAGAATTCTCTTTAGTGAGAGCGAAATAATGATGTAAATGAATATAACCCCGATAATAAACGTAACACCACTAGACTCAAAACCTAGAAAGGCAAAATAAATTCCTGAAAAAAAGATTAGTAAGCAGTATTCAATTAGAGTGTGTAATTTCATGATAGTGATAGTCTCCCTTAAACTTTTAGATAGCTTATTTTAACATAAATTGAATATGAGTTTAAGAAAGGCAAGGACGAAAAATTGAACTTATGGAAGTAAAGAAGCAGCCAGGAAAGCTGCTTCTTTTTTGGGATAATGCTATGCTGCAATATTTATGTCATCATCAAGTTGTAAATTATTTTCTCTTGCCTTAATAGCGGACTTATAAAAGAGTCCAATAATTAAAACAGTGACGATGCTAGCGCCGATATATGAGGTTGTTAATGATAATCCGAAGCCAATTGCTGCATTCAAAATATACGTGGTTGTGGCCATTGTCATGAAAATCCCTGGAATCATAGCAATCCAATAGTTTTTCTTAGCGATGAACAAATACATTGAAGCTACCCATAATGCAATTACTGCTGTTGATTGGTTTGCCCAAGAAAAATAACGCCATAATAGTGTAAAGTCAATTTTAGTTAGCGCAAATGAGATAATGAACAATGGAATCGCAATCCAAAGGCGACTCATAATTTTAGATTGAGAAATGTTTAAATAGTCTGCAATGATCATACGTGCACTTCTAAATGCAGTATCTCCAGAAGTAATCGGTAGTACAATGACACCTAGAACTGCTAACGTTCCACCAATTGCTCCTAACATGGCAGTAGAAGCTTCACTTACAACTGCAGCTGGACCACCATTAGCTAAAATATCAGCTAATCCATTATAGCCGTCAAATAAACTCATAGCTGCAGCTGCCCAGATCATCGCAATAATACCTTCAGCAATCATCATTCCATAGAAAATAAAGCGACCTTGAGATTCATTTTGTGTTGTACGTGAAATGATCGGTGTTTGTGTTGCATGAAATCCAGATAAGGCTCCACAAGAGATAGTTAAAAATAATAGTGGGAAGATCGGTGCTTTATCAGGATGCATATTAGCAAACGTTAATTCAGGAATTGGTGCACCGGTAATGACTAATGAGACACCTACACCAATTGCACTTATTAAAAGTAAAGCCCCGAAAATTGGATATAAACGACCAATAACCTTATCGATTGGTAATAGTGTTGCTAAAATATAATAGATAAAGATAGCACCTATAATCACTCCAAATGATACCCAGTCAGGAGTAATACCTGCTAATAAATCGGCTGGTGCTGTTACAAATACAGTTCCCACTAAAAGTAATAATAAAATAGCAAAAGCATTTACAACATGTTTCATTGCTTTACCTAAAAATTTCCCTGCAAGCTCTGGTAAGTGTGCTCCACGATTACGAATTGAAATCATTCCTGTCAAATAATCATGAACAGCACCAGCGAAAATACATCCGATGACAATCCAAATGAATGCGGCTGGACCATATAATGCTCCCATAATAGGTCCGAAGATTGGTCCTACTCCAGCAATATTTAATAATTGAATAAGAGAATTACGTTTCTTGCCCATAGGGAGGTAATCAACGTCATCTCTACGAGTGATAGCTGGTGTTTTTCTTGCTTCTTTCACACCAAAGACTTTTTCTACAAAACGACCGTAAATAAAATATCCTAAGATTAATAGTACAATTCCAGCAATAAATGTATACATAAAAGGACCTCCATTAGAATGATGAATACGCTTACATGAATCTTAACAAAAAAACAACTCAAACGGAGTGTTTTGTGATTAAGATGTAAAATAGAGAGTGTAACATGTAGTAAAACGCTTTCAAGATGCAGGTGATAATAAATAGAATGTAAGATTTAAAGTTATATATTTAAAAACAATTCGTATTCATATATGATGTTAATATCTGTTAAAAAAGGAAACTCTAAATAATGGAGGAAAAGAAGTGGAAGCAATATTGCATGGAATATTATTAGCATTTGGGTTAATTCTTCCTTTAGGTGCACAAAATGTGTTTGTTTTTAACCAAGGAGCACTTCAACCTCGATTTGTGCGGGCTCTTCCAGTTATTGTTACAGCAGCACTTTGTGATACATTTTTAATTATTCTTGCAGTCCTAGGAGTATCTGTTATTGTTTTTTCATTTGAATGGTTAAAAATAACTATATTTTTGATAGGAATTATGTTTTTGCTTTATATGGGTTGGTCTGTTTGGAGGTCAGATGAACAGGCAGGTAAGGAGCACCAATCCTCCTCATTATCTCCAAAAAAACAAGTTATGTTTGCGATGAGTGTTTCTTTATTAAATCCACATGCAATCTTAGATACAATTGGTGTCATTGGGACGAGTTCACTTGCTTATAATGAAGGAGACAAGGTGTTATTTACACTAGCTTGTATTATTGTTTCGTGGATTTGGTTTGTTGGTCTCGCGCTGACAGGAAGAAGTATAAAGAAAATTGATCAAAATGGAAAACACTTGAGAAAGATAAATAAAGTTTCTGCTCTTATTATTTGGGCAGTAGCTGTTTATTTAATCTTTCAATTAATAAGTTAAAAGGAGATTTGTTGATGAGGCAAAGTTTTATCAAAATTGAAGAAGGTAAAAATACGCATAAGAGGTATATTGGTTCTCTATTTGTTATTTTAGCTTTTATGCTTATTTTAGGAACAGTTGCATATACAGTAGCACTTATATTAGGGGAGCTTGTTCAACCTGGTTTGATAGATTTTGAGACGGGGTTGGTAACAGACCCTTTAGTTGATCTTTACCTGCTACACTTGCAAAGCATTTTTTTGATTCTTGGTCTACTTATTGCAGTTAAAGCGATCTTAAAAAGAAGGTTTATCTCATTAATAACACCGTATAAAAACCTTAATTGGGGAAAAGTATTTTATGGTTATGTAGTTTTATTTATATTATTAGTTGTGTTTACATTAATCGATTATGCCTTTTTCCCAAATGATTATTATTTAAATGATTTTGATGCTAACAGGTTTATGTGGTTATTGGTTGCGGTAATTTTTCTGGTTCCGATTCAAACAACTTCTGAAGAACTTCTGTTCAGAGGGTTCCTTCTTCAGTGGGGAGCAAAATTTACGACAAATCCGATATTGCTTGCTATTATAGTTGGCGGGATTTTTGGTAGTCTTCACTTTTTTAACCCAGAAATGGAGTATGGAGCCTTTTGGGTAGCGCTAGATTATTTAGCAATGGGGTTTATTTGGACGTATATTTCAATAAAAACAAACAGTTCAGAGTTCTCTATTGGTGCACATGCAGCAAATAATATGTTTCTCTGCTTATTTTTAACAATGGACGATACTGTTTATGGTGACATACCTTCCGTGTTTGTAACAACGAATGTCAATGCAATGCTATCGACACTTACTACGATCATCACTGGTGTGTTATTTACAATCATTGTATTTCAGAAACAAAAGAAAGAGATGAAATAGAGACTTAATCTATAGAGCGTGCTATTTAGCGCGCTCTTTTTTTATACTATCAGAAGGTATAAGTTTTTGTGGGTGATCGTATAAGGAAAACTAAGGCTTTCGCCATTAGGACTTGGCGATAAGTCAAGTTTGCTAATTAGTGAACAAGTGTCGATTGTCGTTCCTTTAGAATATTTTCTATCAAGGTTAGGTGTATTGCAGCCCAGGATTTTTCTCGAAAATGTAGAATAACACTTATCACTAGTATTGTTAGATAGATGGAAATAAAAATAACAAAAGGCATACTGCCGTTCTTAAATAAAAAATCTTGAAGTTGCTTTGAAAAAAGAAAAAGTAGCCAAGGACCAGCAGATACAAATACAGGAATCATTCCTGTTCCATTTTTTTCTTTTAAAATTCGATAATACATTTTTTCTAATGTTGAGGTATCAATAGAAAGATAGAAATGTTTAATTTGTTCTATTTCTTTTAGTTCTTTTAATTTATGAAGCGGTTGTCCATTTTCGACTGTTTTTTTAAACTTTAAATAAAGTTTATGTGCATCCCCGCGTGTTGAAATCATATGATGATTACCTCCGTTCCCTAAATTAAGTCGTTAACAATTGTCATGAATTTTATACATCAAATTATCAACCTGGGTTATAAAATCAGAAAATTCACAGCCCATATTTGATAGGACAAACGACCATTTTTCTTTTAATGAATAAAGCTATAGGGATTAATGATCAGGGGGAGAGACAATGAATTATTCATATCAAAATGTACCAAAACAAAAAACACTTGCTTGGCACGAGACATTAGAGTTACATGAATTAGTAGCTTTTTCGTCAATTGGATTAATGAAATTAAAGAAGGGTCTTAATAAAATTAGTTGTCCTACTTTAAAATCAATTTATTCTCAGTCAATCCGTGAGTTAGAAACAAACATAAGAGAATTGTTACAATTTTATCCGTTAGCTGCACGTGGAGAGGAAGATTCGAGAGACATGGATAAAGCTTTTTATGCTGGAGATTTACTAGCATTCTCAAAAGCGGCAGTTAGAAACTATGCTGTGGCAATAACCGAGACAGCTACTCCTGAGTTGAGGAGTGTCCTAGCTAAACAATTACAATCAGCTATAAATATTCATGCAAGAATCTTTTATTACATGTATGAAAGAGGTTTTTATCCCGCATATAATTTACAAAAACTACTTAACAATGATATAAATCTCGCAAAAAAAGCTTTATCTATGTAGGAAGGGAAGGAAGCAACCAATATGGGGTGCTTCCTTCTGTTTATACATCTTTTGTCACCTGTTTTTCTGTATTCATTGATATCACTAGGAATTTCCATTATAATAGGCATGTCTGTAAAAGTGTGTCTAGTTTTATTCATTACTGCTATTTTTCATTAATGGCATAATGATTACTAAAAAATAAAGATATAGGGATTACCCTTATTTGTGGAGGATGTTTCATGATTCAAGTAACGAATGTTAGCTTACGATTTGGAGATCGCAAGCTTTTTGAAGATGTTAATATTAAATTTACTCCGGGTAACTGCTACGGTTTAATCGGGGCAAATGGAGCCGGGAAATCAACATTTATTAAAATTTTATCAGGTGAGATTGAAGCCCAATCTGGTGATGTTAGCATGGCACCTGGTGAACGTTTAGCAGTACTAAAACAAAACCATTTTGAATATGAAGAGCATGAAGTTTTGAAAACTGTCATTATGGGTCATAAACGCCTTTATGAAGTAATGCAAGAAAAAGATGCTATCTACATGAAAGCTGACTTCACAGATGAAGATGGTATGAAGGCGGCTGAGTTAGAAGGTGAGTTCGCTGAGCTAAATGGTTGGGAAGCCGAAAGTGAAGCTGCAATCCTTTTAAAAGGACTTGGTATCTCAGAGGACCTTCATACAAAGAAGATGGCAGATTTAACAGGTGGAGATAAGGTTAAAGTACTCTTAGCTCAAGCGCTTTTTGGTGAGCCAGATGTTCTTCTTCTGGACGAGCCAACAAACCATCTTGATATCCATGCAATTCAATGGCTAGAGGAATTCCTAATCAACTTTGAGAATACCGTTATTGTAGTATCTCATGACCGTCATTTCTTAAACAAAGTTTGTACGCATATTGCTGATTTAGATTTCTCTAAAATTAAAATCTATGTTGGAAACTATGACTTTTGGTATGAGTCTAGTCAATTGGCACTTAAACTAGGGCAAGAAGCTAATAAGAAAAAAGAAGAAAAAATTAAAGAGCTTCAAAACTTTATTGCGAGATTTAGCGCTAATGCTTCGAAATCAAAACAAGCAACATCACGTAAAAAATTATTAGATAAGATTTCCTTAGACGACATACAACCATCTTCTCGTCGTTATCCTTATGTAAACTTTACACCTGAGCGTGAGATAGGGAACGATGTTTTGCGTGTTGAAGGATTATCAAAAACAATTGATGGTGTAAAAGTTTTAGATAATATTAGCTTTACTTTAAATAAGGAAGATAAAATTGCATTAGTTGGTCGAGATGAAATTGCGATTACAACTCTTTTCAAAATCTTAGCCGGGGAAATGGAACCTGATAGTGGCTCATTTAAATGGGGTGTAACAACTTCTCAGGCATATTTCCCAAAAGATAATGGCGAATATTTTAAAGGTGATGAGCCGAATTTAGTGGATTGGTTACGTCAATATTCTCCTAATGACCAAAGTGAAAGCTTTTTACGTGGCTTCTTAGGCCGTATGCTGTTCTCTGGTGAAGAAGTTTTGAAAAAGCCAAGTGTATTGTCTGGAGGAGAGAAAGTTCGTTGTATGTTATCAAAAATGATGCTTAGTGGAGCTAACGTGCTTTTACTAGATGAACCAACGAACCACTTAGATCTTGAATCAATTACGGCTTTAAATAATGGTCTAACCGCATACAAAGGCGCAATGATCTTTACTTCTCATGACCATCAGTTTGTTCAAACAATTGCGAATCGTATCATTGAAATAACTGCGAATGGCTTAGTTGATAAACAAATGACTTACGATGAATTTTTAGAAGATGATAATGTTCAAAAGCAAGTAAAGCAATTATATGCTTAATTAAAAATAGCTGGTATGAAAATTTCATACCAGCTATTTTTTTGTTCTAGTTAAGTTTACCTTTTTGTGAAAAATTTAATATTGAGGTTTAGATCTCTAACCGTTCACGTAGGGCTTTTACGTAATTACGACTAACTGAAAGTTGCTCAGAATAACCTTTCAGTTCAAGTTGATAAGCTCCGTTAAACCATGGAATTAATTTTGTTACATATTTTAAATTAACAAGATAACTTTTGTGTATTCTGAAAAAACTAAAGTCCTTTAGTCGTATTTCTAAATCTTTTAAAGGAGTTTTTGTTTCATATTTAAATACACTGCCAACAATTTTCGTTACCCGTTCATCACGATATAAATAGAGAATGTCGTCTGGGTGAATATAGACAATTCCCTCATCACTTTCCACAGCCAATTTTGATGGAAATTCTTCTTGCTGGGGGATTATATTTACTAAGCGGTCTTCCAATCTACCAATTGTTTCTTGCAATCTCTCTTCTTCAAAAGGCTTTAATACATAATCAATTGCATCATAACGAAAGGCGTCTACTGCAAATGAAGGGTAGGCTGTTGCAAAAACTAGGAGAGGTTGATGCTTTAATTCCTTCATTGCCATAGCTGTTTCCATTCCATTCATTTTAGGCATTTCAATATCTAAAAAAACAACATCTGGCTTTAGTTGCAAAGTTTTAACTAAGGCAGATTCGCCTGAGTCTGCCTCACCAACAACATGAATAATATCATGCTCTGAAAGTAAGTGTTTTAATTCATCCCTGCTATAGCGTTCGTCATCAACAATCAATATTTTGATTTGTCTCTTTTTCATTTTGTCCTCCTACTTTACCTTAAAAGACACGGCTGTACCTTGATTAAGTTTTGAAGAAATACGCAGTGTGCTTTCCTCTCCGAGCATGAGCAAAAGTCTTCGATTCACATTATATAACCCAAAGCCAGTGCCTTGTTTGGACTCAACAATACTTTTTACTAAAGAGTTTAATCGACTAAGCTCAATCCCCTTTCCGTTATCTTCAATTGTTACAAATATACTAGTACCCTTATGTCTAACAGAAATTTTTATTAAGCAATTCTTATCCAAATCTTTTATTCCATGTTTGATGGAGTTTTCAACAATAGGTTGTAAAGTTAGTGTAGGAACTCTTTGAGATAAAGCCTGATGATCTATATCGTATTCAACAGATAGTTTATCAACAAATCTTGCTTCCTCAATAGAGAGATATGCTCTTACATGTGCAAGCTCCTCCTCAAGGGTAGTCCATTTTGTCGTTGTTCCTGTTAGATTTTTTCTGAAAAACTGTGATAAAGATAAAAGTAACTTCCTTGCTAAGTCAGGGTTTGTCCGAATTAATGAGACAATAATGTTTAATGAATTAAATAAAAAGTGAGGGCTGATTTGTGCTTGAAGCGCTTTAATTTCTGCTTCGTTTGCTAATTGTTTTGCTTGTTCGGCTTCTGCGATTTCTAATTGGTTGCTGAGCAATGAACTTAACCCTCTAATTAATTCGATAACTAAATAAGAAATATCCTTTTCAAATTGAAAATAAAATTTTAATGTTCCAATTGTTTCGTCCCTTATTTTTAGAGGGGCAATAACAGCGGCGCCTAATGGACAGTTTTTTTCTTGACATTGAATATCTTCTTGCTTGGCAATTGTGAGCTTTCCATTTTCAAGAACTTGTTTTGTTAGGGTTGTTTGAATCTTTTGATTAGCTTTGTGATGATTATCAGCCATTCCAACATGAGCTAGAATTCTTTCTTGATTTGTTACAGAGATGGCCAAGGCATCTACCTCTTTTAAAATGATTCTACACACAACATCTGCGGTTTTTAACGTTAGCCCATTTCTTAAATAACTAAGAGTTTGCTCTGCTAATCTCAGTGCTTTTTGTGCTTGCAATGCCCCAATTTTTTCTTCTTCATTTAAGACGTTTCGTATGATGAGAAGAAAAATAGCTGATCCAACACCATTTGCAACAATCATTGGTAGACCAATTGCTTCTACAAGCTGTAACGCTTGATTGTATGGTCTTGAAATGAGGAGGATCACAAGCATCTGTATTGTCTCGGCCAAAGCTCCAACAAATAATGCAGTTGACAAATTTAGACGAGCTTTTTTTCTATAAAAAAATCCAGATAGAATTCCAGCAAGTATAGCAGATATTCCGCAAGATAAAGCAGTAAACCCGCCGAGAGAATATCGATGAATTCCAGCTAATAAACCAGCACCAATACCGACTTTATACCCACCCAGTAGTCCTGCAATAATAATGCCAATAACTCTTGAATTGGCAATTGCTTCCTCGTTTCCTAGAGCATAGGCCCATCTGTCAAACTGTAAAGAGGTTGAATCAAACGTTATACCAGAATATGTACCAATTATACCAAAAGCACCAAAGAATAAAATTGCATAATATTGTTGTTTTCTACTAATTTCGTTTCGTTCAATCATATGTCTGAAGAAAGGCAACCTTGTCATAATAAGAGCAACGGTAACAATGATTCCTAATCTTTCGAGCATCGTCAAAAATAACACAAACATGTTTACACACCTCGCTATTATTTGTACATATTTTAGCACAGCTGATGATCGGAAGTAGAGTTTGTTAAAGGGGAAGAGTTTATAACATGACAAATTGTTATCGCTTACTTATACTTTAATAAGAAGATTCTATTAAAGCAAAATAAACATACAGGGGAGAGAACACAATGAAAGTTTTAGTAGTTGGTGCAGGTGCAGTAGGAGGTTATTTTGGAGGAAGACTTCATGAGAAAGGTGTAGATGTGACATTTTTAGTAAGAGAAGGCCGTCAAAAGCAAATAAAAGAGAAGAGCTTAAAAATAGAAAGCATTCATGGCAACTATACATTTCAACCGAAAACGGTTTTAACTACAGAATCTGATGTTGAGGTATATGATGTTATTATGATTGGTACGAAATCGTATCATTTTAATCAGGCTATACAAGACATTAAACCGTTTGTTGGAACTCAGACGACAATTATACCAATGTTAAATGGCATTAAACATCTTTATGAACTTCAAAATATATTTGCAAAAGAACAAATCATAGGTGGCCTTTGCTTTGTAGAATCTACTGTTAATGAAGAAGGTACCATCATCCAAACAAGCCCAAGTCATGATTTAGTGTATGGAGAACTTTCTGGAGAAGAAACCGAAAGAATTAAGAAAATAGAAGATGTGTTTTCACATACTAAAGCTTCAATTAAAAGAAGTAACACAATTTTACAGGATATGTGGCATAAATATATGTTCATAACTGGATTATCGGGTATTACCTCGTTGTTTCGATCAAGTATTGGACCAATTCTTAAAACAGAACATGGCTTAGAAGTAATTGAAGGATTATTTTTTGAAATTGGTTCTATTATGCGTAAAATGAATGCACCGATAGTAGATGGTATTGAAGAGGTTCAGGTAAATAGAGTAAAAGAAATGGATTATACGATGAAGTCATCTATGCAAAGAGATATGGAAAAAGGCTTTCAAGTTGAAGCTGATCATTTACAAGGCTATCTGCTTTCTGAGTCAGAAAAACACAAAGTGAATACTCCTTATCTGAAAATTGTCTATGCAAACCTTGAAACCTATGGAAAACAATAAGGATTTTGATAGAACAAAGGCAAGCTTACAAGATGTAATGCTTGCCTTCTCGAGTTAATTTGATACGATTTCTACTGTAGCGAGCTGTTGCTTTAGTTGTTTATGATCTAGATTTTCCCCGATAAAAACAAGAGTTTGTTTTCTTTTAATCTGTTCTTTCATGTATAACGGCATGCCATAGGAGTATTGAAAAAGAAAGGACTCAGTAGAATGAGTAAAGGTTATATAACCTTTAATTCGGTAAATAGTATCGGGCATCTCCCTTAGAAATTTTTCAAATTGATCTAAATCAATGGGATTTGTAAAGGTGTGAACATAGCTTCGTAAGTGCAGGTTCTTAGAAACATGTGATTGTTCATGGTGTTTTTTTTCACCTGGTTGTTGTGGTTGAATGGCAGAAAGTGGTATCTTCGCATGCTCAGTCATGTATAATTTTCCGTTTGGATTTAACCCTTGAATACCTGCCACCAACTTTGCTTTTTCATTCTCGGATAGTGAGTCTGTTTTATTTAAAAGAACGATATCAGCATGTGTTACTTGTTCTATTAGTAATTTACGCAATTGAATGCTTAGCTTTTCTTGGTCCTGCCATCTTTTTGCATCTACTAAAGTGATAATGCCCTTAACATCCAGCTTTTCAGCAAAAAGGGGAGATAAACATGCATCAAGTACCTCAATTGGATGGGCAACCCCGGTAGTTTCGATATAGATTGCGTCCAGCTCATATTCATGAAGCATTTGATTTAGTTGAACCTCAAGCTGACCTTGAATTGTGCAACAAACACAACCGTTTAGCAACTCTTTTAAGGGTGTATCCTTAGAAACAGCATCAGAATCTATTGAAATTTCTCCTAGTTCATTCATAATAACAGCAATTTTTCTGTTTTTCTGATGTTCTTGGGTAAGAATGTTTTGAAGAAGTGTTGTTTTTCCCGCTCCTAGAAAACCAGCTAATATGTATACGTCAACCTTTTTCATACTAAACTCCTTATCGTGACTTCTTATTTATTTTCTTTATTAACCATTTGGGTGGTATGCTAAATTGGCTAATAAAATTGATACAAAATTTATCTTAACATATTTAAAAAGGTCTGACATTTTTGTCAGACCTTTTGGCTAATTGAAAGTTAGAAAGCCCAAGTTCCATTGCGGAAGATTGGTTCAGATGTTCCGTCTTCCTTAATACCATCGATGTCCATGTCAGCTGAACCAATCATGAAATCAACATGGGTAAGACTGGAGTTTACACCTACTTTTTCAAGCTCCTCACGAGACATTTTCTTTCCGCCCTCAACACAAAATGCATAACCGTTTCCAATTGCTAAATGGTTAGATGCGTTTTCATCAAAAAGTGTGTTATAGAAAAGAATACCTGACTGTGATATAGGAGAATCATGAGCAACTAAAGCAATTTCACCTAAGTAATGTGAACCTTCATCGGTTTCAACAAGTTGCTTTAAGACTGCTTCACCTTTTTCTGCTTTTACTGAAACAATTCTTCCATCTTCAAAAGTTAGTGAGAAGTTGTCGATTAAATTACCACTATAGCTTAGGGGCTTCGTGCTTTGAACAACACCATTTACGCCATTACGTAATGGAACGGTAAAAACTTCTTCTGTAGGCATATTAGCCATAAAGAAATTGCCTTTTTCGTTCTCACTACCAGCACCAACCCATGTATGAGTAGGGTGTAATTCAATCGTAAGATCTGTACCTTTTGCTTTGTAATGAAGCTTTTTGTATCTTTTATTATTTAAGTAGTCTACTTTTGTATGTAATGAATCATTATGCTGTTTCCATGCTTCAACTGGATCAGCTTGATCAATACGAGTTGTTCTAAAAATGGCTTCCCATAGTTTTTCAACTTGTTTATTTTCGCTTTCATTAGGGAACACCTTTGCGGCCCATTCCTTAGAAGGTGCTGCAATGACTGTCCAACTAGCTTTATCTGCTTGTAAATAATTTCGATATTTTGTCAGCGCCATTCCAGCAGCTTTTGTTGAAGCAGCAATTCGTTTTGGATCTATTCCACTTAAAAGATCAGGATCAGAAGAAATGATGGACATAAAAGCACCATCATGTTCAGCCAATGTTTCCAAGCCTTTCGCTTTCCATTCAGGATAATCACTTAATGCTTCTTCTGAAGCAAGTTCAAAACGAGTTCTCGTAATCACATCATCATGCCATTCAACATATACATTACGTGCTCCAGCTTCATAAGCTTTTTTAACAACAAGACGTACAAATTCTACAACTTCTGTAGATGCGTTAATCGTTAAGTTTTGATTTGGCTGAATATTTACCCCTACTCGAACTGCTAGTTCGGCATATTTTTCTAAGTTTTGTTTGAAATTACTCAAGAAAAAAACCTCCTTCATCCTAGGATGAATATGTAATGAAAAGAGCCTCTAATGAAGTTCCTCTTTTATTTTATCAAAACAAATAGAAGAATGAAAAGGTAAACAATTTGTTAAGCCAAATTACTTTCAGTTAACTCTTAAAATGACTACAATATGGATAACGAGGTGATAACGTGAATTATATAGATAAACAATTTATAAAAAATGAAGATCAAAAGCAATTGTTATTAAAAACAAGTAAGCTTGCAAAAGAATTTGAAACACGTGCAGACCGATATGATAAAGAAGGCTTATTTCCATTTGAAAATTTTGATCGTTTAAAAGAAGCTGGATATTTACATCTTACCATTCCGAAAAACTTGGGAGGGACAGGGGCAACTTTGTACGAATTTTTACTAGTACAAGAAAAAATAGCTCAAGGAGATGCAGCAACTGCATTATCGTTAGGATGGCATTTGGGATTAATGATGCATCTAAGAGAAACGGAAAAGTGGGGAGAAAATACTTATAATACAATATGTAAAGAAATTATTTCTTCAAAAAAGCTAATTAACAGTGCTGCAACAGAGCCAAACTCTGGAAGTCCAGCAAGAGGTGGTAAACCTGAAACAAATGCTATACAAAAAGAAGGACGTTGGATTATTAATGGTAAAAAAATCTTTACTTCACTAGCTCCGGCACTTGATTACTTTATTGTACCTGCCACACTTGAAGAAACTGGAGAGATTGGTGACTTTCTAATTCCAAGAGAAGCAATTGGTGTGGAAATTGAGGAAACTTGGGATACATTAGGTATGCGTGGGACTAGAAGTGACGATCTTATATTAAATTCGGTTGAGGTCCCATTAGAAGCTTTAGTTGAAAGAAAACAGAAGAAAGAAAGACCTACTGCACAAGGCTGGCTTCTTCATATTCCAGCATGTTATATAGGCATTGCCATATCTGCAAGAAATAAAGCAATAGAATTTGCAAAAACATATCAACCAACAAGTTTAACTCATCCAATTAAAGATGTGCCTGAAGTACGAAGAAAGGTTGCTGAAATTGATGTGAAGTTAACCACGGCGCGAACACTCATGTATTCTACAGCTGAGAAATGGGATTCAGCAAGTAAGAATGAGCGTGATTCTTTAGCGTATGATTTGGCAGTTACAAAAACTGTCGTGACAAATACAGCTGTTGAAGTTGTTGATTTAGCTATGAGGATAGTAGGTGGGCAAAGTCTCTTTAACTCTAATGCTTTGCAAAGGCATTACCGCGATGTTCGTGCAGGGCTACATAACCCACCTTCTGATGATATAACATTAAAAATATTAGGTGAGCGTGCATTTAGAGAGTAATTATCTGATTTGGTCAAAAAAAGGCATTCAAGAAATGATTTTTCTTGAATGCTTATGTATTATTTTGAGTACATCTATACACCTGAGGCTATAGCCATTATATAAAGTAAAGCTCCTCCGAATATTAAAATGCCAGTAACATAGAGATTAATAATCGAACCAATTAATGCCTTTTTTGTTAGCATGGAAACGAAGGAATAAGCAAAACCAAAAAGTAAAACGATGACAAAGACAGGGATCGTATAAGTACCTAATAAACCGCTTAGAAGTAGTAGTAGAGCAAAAATCGGGAATACAAATGGAACGAATTGTCGTAATTTAGATTTGTCTTTATTTTTCATCTTTTTAAATAACCTCTCTTTCTAATTACTCGCCTTGAACTGAAACAATTTCGTTATTTTGGGATGGGCTACCAGGCATATTTGCCATAGAAACACTCATTCCTCCCATAATGATGACAGCTAATGTTAAACTAATAATGATACGTCTGCTCAGGTCCTTCACACATGTACCTCCCTTACAATTCAATAATTAGACGGATGGAGTTTGATTAAAGTTTCATGTAACTGCTAAAAATATACAAAGTTATTACTGTATTACTATTAAACCAAATATAATTTATTCAAGAATAAGAGAAATGATGCTGAAAAATATGTTAATTTTGTGTAAATATATAATTTTGATAAAAGGGTTTAATAGTGAATTTTTACATTTAAAGACAAAAAGGAAACCAAATTTGGTTTCCTTTGTGCATTATTTTGCTACTTTTACTAATCTATTAATAACTGCAAGTGATCTACCGGTGCCAATTGCTACCGACTCTAACGGATTTGGCGCAATATGAACAGGTACAATCATTTCATTACTTATCCATTCCTGTATCCCTTTCATTAGTGAACCACCACCTGTTAAAATAACGCCTCTGTCAACAATATCACCACTTAACTCAGGAGGACAGTCTTCAAGTGTAGCTCGAATTGCTTCTAAAATATGAAGTAATGATTCTTTCATTGCATCCTGCATTTCATATGACGAAACACTAATTGTTTTAGGTAAACCTGTTACGAGATCTCTACCTCGTATTTCCATTGATTCTTTTTCATGCTTTATTAGTGCGTATCCAATTTCCATTTTCATTTGTTCAGCTGTTCTCTCACCGATTAGAAGATTATAATTTTTTCTGACATATTGAATGATATCCTCATCTAGTTGATCTCCGCCAATCCTGATTGAGTGACATGTTACGATTCCACCGAACGAAATTATGGCTACTTCTGTTGTTCCCCCGCCAATATCTACTATGACATTTGCGATTGGTTCATCAACAGGAAGATCCGCTCCGATTGCTGCTGCTACAGGCTCCTCAATTAAATGAACTTGCTTTGCTCCAGAACTACGAATAGCATCTTGAATTGCTCTTCTTTCAACTGATGTAGCACCTGATGGAGTACAAACGACAACAGTTGGTTTTCTCATAGACATACCAAGCTTTCCTGACGCCTTTTTCATGACATGTCTTAACATGTCTGTTGTGATGTCATAATCTGCTATAACTCCATCCTTTAGAGGTCTTACTGCGATGATTTGTCCAGGTGTTTTTCCAATCATACTTTTTGCCTCTGTTCCAACTGCTAATACTTTTTTAGTAGTTGTGTCTATCGCTACTACAGAGGGCTCATTTAAGATAATCCCTTTATTTTTTGTGTAAACTAAAATATTTGCTGTTCCTAAATCTATTCCAATTTCGGTAGTAGAAAACATAAACATAAAAACCTCTTTCCTATTAACGTTATTTATAGAATTTGTTGAATATTGTTGGTTTTTGGGGGCTGTTATCAATATGAAAAGAGATCGTCATCTTTTTGTCATATAAGTGTTTAGATAATTTTTAAATATAATTTCTTTATTGAATAAAAGCTTTAAAGTGAAAATGAATAAATATAGGGTTGAAATTTTGTGATTTGGATATGTGTTTGATGAGTGGACATTTTTTCTCGGTAGAAAATCTTACAAAAACCTTTATTTATAAGGATTTATTGCTCTCTATGTTGCGGGGGTAAAAATACCTATTTTTAATTTATGTATAGGGAAAATGGACTTGTTATAATTTTCAGAAAATAGAATTTTCGGACTATTTATTATATTTATATAAAGATTATAATAGTTATGTAGTTATAATAATTTTTAGTAGAAAAGTATTTTGAAGTTATGAAGTTCCATCTTGCAATGCTTTCTATTAAAAGAAGGGGGATTAAAGTGAGAAAGTTAAGAAGAGGAATTGAGGCTCGAAATAAGCAGTTGAAAAAGGTGCTAAAGGTGACTGCTAGTTCCGTCATTATGGGGGGACTATTGTTTGGTACATACTTGCCGGTAGCATCAAATGTACAAGCTGCTAGTCCAGTACTAGAGTCAGCACCAATTGATTACAATATTGTTCCTGAAGAGAGATTAGCACAAGCATTGAAAGATCAAGGGGTTATTTCTAAAAATGCTTCTGCTGCAGAAGTAAAGCAAAAGGTTAAAGAATATATTGAGAAAAAGGAAGGCGAAAAAGCAGGTAAGGTTTCTCATAAAACTTCTCATGAAGAAATGATGGATCAAAAAACGAAAGACTTCCTTACAAAACAAAAGGACAAGCTAGCAAAACAGCTAAATAAAGGCCATGGAAACTTCAAAAAGGGTAAACCTAATGGTGCGGTGAAGGTGGATGCTGCTAAACAAGCACCATATAACGGAGAAGTTCGCTCAGATAAAGTCTTGGTATTATTAACAGAATTTGAAGATTTCAAGCATAACAATGTTGTACAAGAAGATGGTTACATGTATGCAGATGACTTTAATAAAGAGCATTATGAAAAGTTAATGTTCGGTGATGAAGACTTTACCTTGTTTAATGGAGAGAAAGTTAAAACCTTTAAACAATATTATGAAGAGCAATCAGGTGGTAGTTACACAGTTGATGGAACAGTTTCAGAATGGTTAACCGTACCAGGTAATGCGGCAGACTATGGCGATGACAATCCTGAAGGTGGGCATGATAACCTTAATCCTAAAGGACCTAGAGACCTTGTAAAGGATGCCTTAAATGCAGCAGTAGCTTCTGGTATTGATTTAGCCCAATACGATGAATTTGATTTATATGATCTTGATGGTGATGGAAATCAAAATGAGCCAGATGGACTAGTAGATCACTTGATGATTATTCACGCAGGTACAGGTCAGGAAGCTGGTGGTGGTACTCTAGGTGATGATGCAATCTGGTCACATAGATGGACGTTAAATGGAGTGTATCCTGTTGCTGAAACACAGGCTGAAGTTGATTATTGGGGTGGTCAAATGGCTGCATACGACTACACAATTCAACCTGAAGATGGTGCAGTTGGTGTATTCGCACATGAATTTGGACACGATTTAGGTCTTCCAGATGAATATGACACTCAATATACTGGTCAAGGTGAGCCAGTTGCTTCTTGGTCCATTATGAGTGGAGGAAGCTGGAATGGAAACATTGCAGGAACAGCTCCGACAAGCTTCTCACCTCAAAACAAGGAATTCTTCCAAAATATAATGGGAGGAAACTGGGCAAATATTATGGAAGTTGATTATGCAGATATCACGAAGAACGGGATTGCAACTTTCCTAGATCAAAGTGTAACGAAATCAAATAACCCCGGTATAGTAAAAGTGAACTTACCAGCTAAAGATGTAGAAGGATTTTTACCAGCTGAGAATGGTGGAGAAAACTATTTCTACAGCCAAAAAGGTGATGATCTTCATACAGCATTAGAAACACCGCTATTTGATTTAACAAGAGCAACCTCAGCGGAATTTAGTGCATTACAATGGTTTGAAGTTGAATTTGATTATGATTATGTATATGTAAAGGCTGTAGTAGAGGATGGAACAGAAGTTACGCTAGATGTTATTGGTGATGACAATACTGCAGATGGTATGGAAACAACAAATGGTCTATGGGTTGAAAAAACGTATGACTTAAGCGATTTTGCTGGTAAAAAAGTAAAACTAGTATTTGAATATGTAACCGATGGCGGATTAGCTCCTAATGGGTTTGCCATTGATAATATTTCAGTAACAGCTGACGGTAATGAAATTTTTGCCGATAATGCTGAAGGTGAAGCAAAAGTTGCTTTAGATGGCTTTATCGTTTCAAATGGCTACTCTCAAGCGAAAAATCACTATTACTTAGAATGGAGAAACTATGCTGGCTCTGATAAAGCATTAGCATTCTCTCGCGGTGCTAAGTATAATACTGGTTTAGTTGTTTGGTATGCAGATGAAAGTTTTACTGATAACTGGGTTGGGGTACATCCAGGACAAGGATTCCTTGGAGTTGTTGATTCACATCCAGAGGCTGTGTTTGGCTTATTAAATGGCCAAAAAACGGTTACTCAAAGCACTCGCTACCAAGTTGCGGATGCAGCGTTCTCTTTAGATAAAACACCAGGATTCTTCGTTGATTCTCCTACTCGTGGAGCATACGAGTTCCTAAGCTTTAAAGGAAATACTAAGTTTGATGATTCAAAAACATATATCAATTCTGCGATTCCAGATGCAGGTCGAATTGTTCCTAACCATGGCTTGAAATTTGAGGTTATTGGTGAAGCGAAAGATAATTCTGCCGGTGCAGTTTGGATTCATAAGTAAAAAGAAAGTAGCTCCTTCCTTTCAATGAAAGGGAGGGGTTATTTTTTTTCCTAAATGGTTAAATTGTATTATGAGGTTTAATGAATCCTAGAATTTTAATTTTTCACTTTAGTAAAACTTCATAATAACCATTGAAAAATAAAATCTACTAAAAAAAGATAAAGCTTGGTCGTGTTATACTAATATAAACATAAGAAAAATAAAAGCAAAGGTGATTAAATGCTACAAAAAGCTGAAAAGTTGTTAAAAGATTATTTCGGTTATTCATCGTTTCGAAAAGGCCAAGTGGATATTATTCGCAATATACTAGAGGGGCAGGACACGCTAGCCATTATGCCAACAGGTGGTGGAAAATCAATCTGTTATCAAGTGCCTGCTTTATTAATGGATGGTATTACTGTTGTCATATCGCCATTAATTTCTTTAATGAAAGATCAAGTAGATGCATTAACAAGTGTTGGAATACCATCAACTTATATAAATAGCAGTCTTTCGATTCCGGAAATAAATGAACGAATCGCAGAGCTAAGAGAGGGCTCTTATAAAATTGTTTATATTGCACCTGAGAGATTAGAAACAAATTCGTTTCGTGATCTCTTGTTAACGTTAAATATATCTATGGTAGCAGTAGATGAGGCACACTGTATTTCTCAATGGGGGCATGATTTTCGTCCTAGCTACAGATCTATTAATAAAATGATCATGGACCTTTCTGCTAAACCAATTGTTGTTGCCCTTACAGCAACAGCAACAAAAGAAGTAACAGCTGATATTTGTCATTTGTTAGATTTGTCAGAGGAAAATTCGTTTGTTACAGGTTTTTCCCGCGAAAATTTAACTTTTAATGTAGTTAAAGGTGAAAATAAGCGCGACTATATTAAAAAATATATAAAGGCAAATAAAAATGAGGCTGGAATTATTTATGCAGCTACTAGAAAAGAAGTGGATGAGTTATCTCAATTTCTTAAAAAAAGTGGCTTCAAGGCTGGGAAATATCATGCTGGTATGTCAGAACAAGAGCGAGCGCAACAGCAGGATCAATTTTTATATGACGAGTTTGATGTTATGGTTGCAACTAACGCTTTTGGTATGGGAATAAACAAATCCAATATTCGATATGTCATTCATCATAATTTACCTAAAAATATAGAGGCTTACTACCAGGAAGCAGGCCGTGCTGGGCGAGATGGAGAGCCTAGTGAATGTACGATTCTGTTTGCTGGACAAGATATACAGCTTCAAAAATTCTTAATAGAGCAAACATCTCTTAGTTATGAAAAGAAGGTTCATGAATATCAAAAATTACAGCAAATGGTAGATCTCTGTCATACAGAAAAATGCTTACAAACTTATATTGTTGAATATTTTGGTGAAGAGAATACTGAAGCAGATTGTGGCAATTGTATGAACTGTAAGGATACACGGGAAAAAATTGAGGTAACAAATGAAGCTTTAATGGTTTTTTCTTGTGTAAAAAGAATGAACGAAAAATTTGGGAAAACTCTTGTAGCACAAGTACTAAAGGGTTCTAATAATAAGCGAATTTCTCAAATGGGATTTCAAAAATTATCAACCTATGGGTTAATGAAGAACAAGACAGAAAAACAAATTGTAGAATTTATTGATTTTTTAATTGCTGAAGGTTATTTATCCTTAACAAATGCTCAATACCCTGTTATCGAACTTAGTAAAAAAGGGTTACTTGTATTAGTTGATAAAACGCCGGTATTTAAGAAGGAAAAGCTAGTGATTCAATCAATCGAAAGCGATGATGAACTATTTGAAGTTTTAAAGAATATAAGAAGAGAACTTGCTTCTGAGCATAGAGTACCGCCATATATTATTTTTTCTGATAGTAGTCTAAAAGACATGAGTAGTAAATGTCCGATTAATGAGTCTGAGTTTTTAGAAGTAAAAGGTGTTGCTCGAACAAAGCTTGAACGTTATGGACAACCATTTATTAGGGCAATTTGTGACTATATGAAAATCGAACAAGGGCCGTTTAATCAAACGGTGATACAAAAATCACATTCACAAAAATCAGTTGATAAGACGCCAAGTCATCTTCTTACCTATCAATTATATATGGATGGGTTAAAGATGAAGGAAATTAGTATACAACGAGGAATTACTGAAATCACTGTACAAAATCATATCATTCGGGCGGTGGAAGAAGGACAACCGATTGAATGGAGAAGCATATTTACCGAAGAACAAGAGAACTTAATCATCGATAAAATTAAGGAAATGAATACTGAATTGCTAAAGCCCTTAAAAGAAGTGTTACCTGCTAGCATTAATTATTTTCAAATAAAAGCAGCAATTTGTAAGTTGAATCTAGAAGTGGTCAGTTCGTGAAAAAAGCTCACATCCTCGAGAATGATACTGAGGAATGTGAGCTTTTTCTATAAGAGTTTAATATTAATCCATATTAAAAACAGTCTTAATTCTGATTTTCTTCTAATTTAAACTTTTGGATGGAAGTTTGTTAATGCTGTATTTTAAAAGGCTTGGGACAACGCTTATGATAAATAGTAAACGGATAAATTGTAAGGAACTAACTATCGCTGGATCAGCACCAATTGACGAGGCCGTAAGAACCATCTCGACTAGTCCGCCTGGTGCAAGAGAAAGCATGGCTGTTGCTAAGTTTAGGTCTGTTAAAAGGCTGAAAACATAGCCAAAGCCAAAGCTTGCTACGATAAGAATCATTGTAGTTATAAAATACAAACCACAGTATTTTCCACCCTTTTTAAGATCATTAAATGTGATCATGAGTCCAAATCCAACACCGATTGATATTTGAGCAAAAATCATAAATAGATCGTGAAAAAGGGGTAATTCTATACCTATAATATTCAATAAGGCTGTCGTTAAAAGAGGACCAATTACATATGATGCTGGTAAGAATTTTCTAAACCCCCAACCTGCAAGTCCTGCAAGGAAATACCAGCTGTATGAAAATAATGATAAATCTTTTTGTACTGAAAGTGTTGTTTGTGAGTAGAACGAGGGTTCGAACATATGTAGTATTGTAAATGGGACCAAAAAGACAACTGTTAATAATCTTACAGTTTGAAAGATGGTAACTAATGAAGAGTTTGCATGAACAGCCTCACTAGCGGCAACCATTTCTGTTAATCCACCGGGAATTGAAGCAAAAATACTCGTGTTTCGATCGATGTTAACAAGTTTACTTATGATTAAACCGTTACAAACGCTAAGAAAAATTAATAAAACCGTTGTAAGTAAAAAGGGAATCACGTATGGACCCACAAGGACAAAGGTTTCTTTTGTGAATGAAAGTCCAAATGATATTCCTAAAATGATAAATGAACCGTTTTTTAAAAAGCTCGGTTGTATAAATGTACTTATCTTTTTAAAAAGTGATCGCCATATTATTAGAAAAGCCAT
Source organism: Metabacillus litoralis (assembly GCF_003667825.1). NCBI lineage: Bacteria > Bacillati > Bacillota > Bacilli > Caryophanales > Bacillaceae > Metabacillus > Metabacillus litoralis. The sequence continues at coordinate 703,658 of NZ_CP033043.1, forward strand.
AGGACCTAGAATCCAAGCTAGAGGGAGATGAGAAAGATAAAAGAGAAATCCTCCAAATGTTCCTATTAGATAGGGAAATATGACATTGGGTAGTTTTGTACTCATTCTATTCCTCCCAAATTACTTGTTTACTAATTTTTCGTTAAATATGTGTTTAATTCTTACACTGTTGTTCCCCTGACTTTCGTCATGCTGTTTTTTATTGTTACTACACCATTCTTTCTATTTTATCATAAAGTCCGTGATATGTATTAAGGTTATCAGGCACATCTTTGTACTAATTTTTGGTTATAGAAACAAACAGATAATCATGAGTTGTCCTGTAAAAAAAAGTTGAAATGTGATAACATTTTTAATAGTACTAGCTTATAAAAAGGTTTTTGGTTACTTAAAGCGTTTTCTAACTACTTATTGTGATATTGCGGAGGATTTTAGATGAAAAAAGAATTTGCGGTAATTGGACTTGGGCGTTTTGGAGGCAGTATTTGTCGGGCTCTAAGTGAAGAGGGTATGGAAGTAATGGCTATTGATACAGATGAGGACAAAGTAAATGAGTTTGCAAACGTTGCTTCACATGCTGTTGTTGGAGATTCCACAGATGAAACAGTGTTAAAAAGTCTTGGTATCCGTAACTTTGATCATGTTATTGTTGCGATAGGAGATAATATTCAAGCCAGTATTTTGACCACATTGATTCTTAAAGAGTTAGGAGTTAAGCATATTACTGTTAAAGCACAAAATGATTATCATGAAAAAGTGCTGTCCAAAATTGGGGCTGACCGTATTGTTCATCCAGAACGTGATATGGGGAGAAGAATTGCTCATAAAATTATTTCAAACAACGTTCTTGACTATTTAGAGCTTTCTGATGAGCACAGCATCGTTGAGATTGTTGCAAATGACAGGCTAAACGGAAACTCCATCATTGATTTGGACATTCGTGCTAAATATGGAATCAACATTGTTGCTGTAAAAAGAGGAAAAGATATTATTGTTTCTCCGCAAGCAAATGAAATTATTCAAAAAAATGATATTTTAATTGTTATTGGTGCGGATACAGATATTAACCGTTTTGAAAAACGTTTATTAGGTGATTAAAAAAAGCAGTACCCGATTTTTCAATCGGTGTACTGCTTTTTTAATTAAACTTCCATAATAATTGGTAAAATCATTGGACGACGCTTTGTTTTTTCGTATAAGAATGGAGCGAGTGTGTCAGTGATTTCATTTTTAATTTCAGACCATTGACTCGTGCGACGTTCCATAATTTTGTTCAGATGCTTGGAGATTAGTGATTGTGCATCATTAATTAAGTCACCAGATTCGCGCATGTAGACAAAGCCTCTAGAGATAATGTCTGGACCTGCTGCGATTTTGAAGTCTTTCATATTGATGCTTACAACGACTATCACAAGACCTTCTTCTGAAAGAATTCGGCGGTCACGGAGGACGATATTACCGATATCACCGATACCACTTCCATCAATATAAACATTACCTGAAGGGATTTTCCCAGCAATTCCAACTTCTTTGTCTCCTATTGCTAGAACCTCTCCATTATCCATGATAAAACAGTTTTCTTCTTCAACACCACAGTCTACTGCATGTCTAGCGTGCATCTTCTGCATGCGGAATTCACCATGTATTGGCATAAAGTATTTTGGCTTCATTAACCTAAGCATAAGTTTTTGTTCTTCTTGACCACCGTGACCTGAAGTATGAATATCGTTAAGTGGTCCGTGGATTACCTCTGCTCCGGCGCGGAACAGTTGGTTAATCGTTTTGCTAACACTAAGTGTATTTCCTGGTATTGGAGAAGAAGAGAAGACAACATTGTCTCCAGGAATAATTTGAATTTGTCTATGAGTGCCGTTTGCGATACGCGATAAAGCTGCCATTGGTTCACCTTGAGATCCTGTACAAAGAATTGTCACACGATGAGCTGGCATACGATTAATTTCATGTGCATCTACAAAAGTATCTTTAGGACAACTAATATAACCTAAATCTTGTCCGATTTGTATGGCTGCTTCCATACTTCTCCCAAACACGGCAATTTTACGTCCGTGTGCAACAGCAGCTTCAACTACTTGTTGTAGTCGGTGTATATTTGATGCAAATGTTGCAAAGATAATACGACCATCAACCTTACGGAAAATTTCGTGTATGCTGTCACCGACACGTCTCTCTGACATCGTAAAGGTAGGGATCTCACTGTTTGTACTGTCAGAAAGTAAACACAGAACTCCGTCCCGACCAATCTCAGCCATCTTTGTTAAGTTTGCAGGTTCTCCTACAGGTGTAAAATCAAATTTAAAGTCACCGGTATGTACGATGTTTCCTGGTGGTGTTTTAACAACAATACCATATGAATCAGGAATACTATGAGTTGTTCTAAAAAATGTCACAGACGTTTTTCTAAACTTAATAATATCATCTTCCTGAATTTCAATTAATTTAGATTGTCGAAGAAGTCCGTGCTCTTCAAGTTTGTTTCTAAGTAAACCTAAAGCAAGCTTACCACCATAAATAGGAATGTTTACTTGACGAAGTAAATATGGAATTCCACCAATGTGGTCTTCATGTCCGTGCGTAATAAATAATCCCTTTATTTTATCTTCGTTCTTAGATAAATAAGTGTAGTCAGGAATGACATAATCAATTCCTAGTAGCTCATCCTCCGGAAATTTTATTCCAGCATCAATAAGGATGATTTCATCTTGAAATTGTACTCCGTACGTGTTTTTTCCGATTTCACCAAGTCCGCCTAATGCAAAGACTGCAACTTGATCATTTTTTACAAATTTCATAACAATCAGATCTCCAATACTTTATAATTTTCGCTTTGCTTTTCATATTCTAAATAAGCCCCATCAACTGGAGTGACAAATTCAATATTATAGCCGCGTTCTTTAAGTTTAAATCTCACATTTGCTTCAGATGTTGCTTCAATATAAAGAGTGTTTGTTCGTTCGCGAACAGGAACCTCTGTAATTTTATCTTGATAATAAACTTTAAAAATCATTTACCAAATCTCTCCTTAACTTCCGAATGTTAGACTAACTTTTTCTATTATATGCGATATTTCTATTCAAGCCAAGCCTATAGGGCAAGAGCATGTCTTCTTTTGGTAAATAAGTCTATAACTCACAGTTAAAAATAAAATATAGCTACCAGTTGGAATAGGCTTTATTATGCGATTGTTTTTCTCTTTACTAAGTGCTTCCACTGTCTTCTAAGAGATTTCTTTAATTTTTTTAACATAGAAAATCCTCCTATCTAATTTTATTTACCGATCTCTTGTTATCGGTTTTAGTATATGTCATTTTTTGTGATATTTTCATGGGAATTAATGTGAAAGAAATTGACAATTTCTTCATTTTCACTTAGTTTGAAAACATGCTTTTTACACATCAGGAGGATAAACTGAAATGAAAAAACTATATAGTTCATTATTTATTTTAAGTATGATTTGGGGGATGTCTTTTTTATTTATAAAGCTCCTAGTAGAAGATCTAGGGCCATGGGGTGTTGTGTTTTGGCGGTGTTTATTTGGCACAATCACACTATTCATTATTCTTTTTGTGTTTAAAAAACAAGAGTTGAAAAGAGTAAGGTTCAAAAGTCTACCATGGCTGAAGCTTTTTCTTGTAGCACTTTTTAATAATGCACTCCCCTTTGCATTCATAGCTATGAGTGAAATGAGGATTTCAAGTAGTCTTGCCTCTGTTATAAATGCAACAACTCCAATATGGACGATTGTCATTGGGGCACTCTTTTTCTTTATTCCTGTTAAGGGGAGACAATGGATTGGAGTTTCAATAGGGTTTTTAGGTATTTTAATTTTGTTAAATCTTGATTTTAAAAGCTTAATAAATGAAAACTTTATTGGGGCAGGAACGATGCTTTTTGCTACATTTTGTTATGGGTTAGGCGCTCAAATGGCAAAAAGATATTTACAGGAATTATCTATTATAATTGTATCAATTATTACTTTGTTTTTTTCAACAATGATCAGCTTAATATTTATTTTAATTTTAAATGAATCTGTTCATCTTACATCAGTTTTTTCAACACATACATTCCTATCATTAATTGGATTAGGTGTGTTTGGCTCTGGATTTGCTTATCTTTTTTACTATTATATGGTTAAAGAAGGAAGTGCTGAATTTGCTTCATTGGTAACCTATATCGTTCCAATTACGGCAATGTTATGGGGATATTTATTACTTGGGGAAGGTATTTCTCCACATATGATCTTAGGTTTATTGTTTGTTTTTGCAGGAGTTTATTTAAGCTCAGCTAAAATGGCGAAAAAAAGAAGCAGTATTAATACTTCAATAGGGAGTAATCATTAAAGTGAAGAAAAACTCTCGTAGACAAAACTAAAGAAGGGAGTTATCCCTTCTTTAACGTTCAACTGGAACTGCATTTTCAGGCTCTTGAAACGGGTTATCCTCATTAATATGATCATAAAACATCACACCATTTAAATGATCAATCTCATGCTGAAAAACAATGGACAATAAACCCCTTAGTCTAACATCAATATTCTTTCCTTCAAGGCTTGTAGCTTTTACGCGAATTCGGGCATAACGAGGTACAAAGCCTGGAACTGCTCGATCGACCGAAAGGCACCCTTCGCCGCTAGTTAAATAGCTTTTCTCGATAGAGTGGCTAACAATCTTTGGATTAAATAGAGCATAACTGTGCTGGTTTCCTTTTTCATCAACAACATGGATCGCAATCATTCTTTTTGATACATTAATTTGCGGAGCTGCAAGTCCTATACCTGGGCGTAATCCGTACTTCTCAGCAATTTCCGGATCTTGACTATTTTTTACGTATTGGATCATTTGAGATAACGTTTCTTTATCCTCATCTGAAGGAGGTAATGTTACTTCCTTCGCCACTTCTCTCAAAGTCGGATGACCTTCTCTTATAATATCTTCCATTGTTATCATGGTGAACACTCCTTTAAACATAAAGCAAAAATATTTAATAGGTGAATGACTAAGGAAGTCAAACTAAGTTATTACAACCTTAAAATCATTATGTATAGATAGACTAGATATAATTTCATTGTATTATACTACAAGATTATAAAGGAAATAGCAGAAATCGAAAAGAATTTGGGATTACATAAATAATTGAAGGGCTAACAGTGGAAAAATGTTAGCCCTTTGACAAATATCTCTGCTTTTATTTTTAATAGCCGATGTAAGCTGCACCTACAATAATTAGTAAAATAAACAATACAACGATTAACGCAAAGCCGTTTCCGTATCCAGTTGTTGGTGCAACATATCCGTAACCATAATTTCCACACCCGTAATTGCAATCAAAATAATGCATTCTAACGACCTCCTCATGATGATTACGTCCTTTGTTTTGACGTATAGTACACTGTATGAAAGTAGTTCAAAAGTGTATAGACATTCGCCTAGATATATTAAATTGATTCTTACTTCGGGAAAGGAGTAGTTCATTACTGAATTGTATCGGATACTTTACCCGCGTTGTATATATACCCCCTATGATTGGTTTTGAGAAATGCTTTAAGTAACTGAAAAACAACTAGAATGGTCTAAGATGAAGACAGGCTTCATATAAATGTATATAACAAAGAATCAATCTAATTGATCAAAAGATTTTATCCAAATAATTCCAAATATATAATGAAAACCATTGAGAAAATATGTTAGACCAATTATAGTAGAAATGTCTGTAAGTTAGGGGGATATACATTCTGATGCTGAAAAAAAAGAATTACGCTTTGTTTATTGTATTATTATTTTTACTTTCTGGCTGCTTCGGTCCTGCACCAGAAGAAAGGATTTATACAATATTGGAGGAAGCTGTTACATTAGAGAATTCATTTAAAGAGCAACAACAGCCATTACTTGAACTCGAAAAGAAGGAAGCGGATCTCTATAATAGGATTATGGATTTAGGAATGAAAGAATTTGAACAAGTTGTTTCCTTATCTAAAGAAGCTTTAACTTCAGTAGAGGAACGAGAATCTAAACTACAAATGGAATATGACAGTATTATGTCTTCGAAAGATAAATTCAATGAAATTAATGAAGAAATCGAGAAAATTAAGGATGAAACACTGTTGCAATCTGCACAAGAGCTTAAGTCTACTATGGAAGATCGATATAAATCATACGAAAATCTTTATGAAAACTACAAAAAATCAATTTCTTTAGACAAAGAACTGTATTCAATGCTTCAAAATAAAGATTTGGAGATGAAACAGTTGGAAACACAAATAGCTAAAATTAATAAGTCATATCAATCAGTTATGGAACAAAATAATGAATTTAACAAACTAACTGAACAATATAATGATTTAAAAATAAAGTTTTATGAAGAAGCTGAGTTAAACGTTGAAAAAAGTGAATAATGCACATGTATATGAGAACCTTCCACCTAGAAGGTTCTTTTTTGATTCTCTTTTCCAAGATGGTATTCATTTAAGGTTAAATAAATTAATAGCTAAGTCACTGTGTTTGAGAAGGTGAAAAGTGTCGAATACATATTATAAAATCAAGTTGTTATATAAAACTGTATTATAAACAATGTTACAGAGTTTATATTTGTGATAATACAGTTTAAGGGAACAAGAAAAATGACTAAATATATAATTTATTTTTCTTTAAGAAATATAGATATAAACTGATTGACGGACGTGAAAACATTGGTGTAAACTTGTAAATGAATTGTTAAGGTGTATCAGTTTATTTTAAATTTAAACTAATACAGTGTGGGTTAAATAGACCACCAAACCATACATAGAGAACGTTTTTATACATCTCGTGAGTGGTATAAAAGGTAAGAAGAGTCGAATTCAAAAAAATTGTGTCATCCATAAGATTTTAGGGTAACCTATTGCTGTGAATATTGGAATTCTCTTACTAATACTTTTGAAGTTCAATTCTTAATATGGATTGAACAACACTCTTAAAATGGAAAGGAAGAGGTTGTAAAATGGCTGCAAAAACAAAAGGCGCTGTTGTAGACAGTAAAAAACAGTTTGAAGCTATTTCTAAGGTTTTTGAAACATTCCAGATTTTAAATGAAGAAGGTAAAGTCGTAAATGAAGCGGCAATGCCAGAATTAAGTGACGATCAATTAAAAGAATTAATGCGTCGTATGGTTTATACACGTATTTTAGATCAACGTTCTATTTCTTTAAACCGTCAAGGTCGTTTAGGTTTCTATGCTCCAACAGCAGGACAAGAAGCTTCTCAGATTGCATCTCAATATGCTTTAGAAAAAGAAGATTGGATTTTACCTGGATACCGTGATGTTCCACAAATCATTTGGCACGGCCTTCCGTTATATCAAGCATTCTTATTTTCACGTGGACATTTCCATGGTAACCAAATGCCTGAAGGAGTAAATTGTCTTTCGCCACAAATTATAATTGGTGCACAATACATCCAAACTGCTGGTGTTGCATTAGGTCTTAAGAAGAAAGGCAAACAAGCGGTTGCGATCACTTATACAGGTGATGGCGGTGCATCACAAGGTGATTTCTATGAGGGTATTAACTTTGCTGGTGCATATAAAGCTCCTGCAATTTTCGTTGTTCAAAATAACCGTTATGCGATCTCAACTCCAGTTGAAAAACAATCTGCTGCACAAACAATTGCGCAAAAAGCAGTCGCAGCAGGTATCGTAGGTGTTCAGGTTGATGGTATGGATCCATTAGCAGTTTATGCTGCAGTTCGTGACGCTCGTGAGCGTGCAGTTAACGGAGAAGGTCCAACATTAATTGAAACATTAACATTCCGTTATGGACCACACACTATGGCTGGAGATGATCCTACACGTTACCGTACAAAAGAAACAGAAAATGAGTGGGAAGCAAAAGATCCATTAGTTCGTTTCCGTAAGTTCTTAGAGAACAAAGGAATCTGGAACGAAGATGAGGAAAACAAAGTAATTGAACAAGCAAAAGAAGATATTAAAGATGCTATTCAAAAAGCTGATAAATATCCAAAACAAAAGGTAACGGACTTGATGGAAATCATGTACGAAGAAATGCCTTATAACTTAAAAGAGCAATATGAAATTTACAAAGCAAAGGAGTCGAAATAATCCATGGCACAAATGACAATGATTCAAGCCATCACTGATGCATTACGCACCGAATTAAAAAATGATGAAAACGTCCTTGTATATGGTGAAGACGTTGGTGTGAACGGTGGGGTATTCCGTGCGACGGAAGGACTTCAAAAAGAGTTTGGAGAAGACCGAGTATTTGATACGCCACTTGCTGAGTCTGGTATTGGTGGATTAACAGTTGGTTTCGGTTTAACTGGATTCCGTCCAGTTATGGAAATTCAATTCTTTGGTTTCGTTTATGAAGTAATGGATTCATTAAATGGTCAATTAGCTCGTATGCGCTATCGTTCTGGTGGACATTGGACTGCTCCAGTAACAATTCGTTCGCCATTTGGTGGATTCGTACATACACCAGAGCTTCACGCTGATAGCTTAGAAGGCCTTGTTGCACAACAACCTGGATTGAAAGTTGTTATTCCTTCAACTCCTTATGATGCAAAAGGACTTTTAATCTCTGCTATTCGTGATAATGACCCAGTTGTATTCTTAGAGCACATGAAATTATACCGCTCATTCCGTCAGGAAGTTCCTGAAGAAGAGTACACAATTGAAATTGGTAAAGCTGATGTAAAACGTGAAGGTACAGATCTTTCAATTATTACTTACGGAGCAATGGTTCATGAATCATTAAAGGCTGCGGAAGAATTAGAAAAAGAAGGTATTTCTGTTGAGGTTGTTGACTTACGTACAATCAGCCCATTAGATATTGAAACAATTATTGCATCTGTTGAAAAAACAGGTCGTGTAATTGTTGTTCAAGAAGCACAAAAACAAGCAGGTATTGCGGCTAATGTAGTGGCTGAAATTACTGAAAGAGCAATTTTAAGCTTAGAAGCACCAGTATTGCGTGTGACTGCTCCTGATACTGTATATGCATTTACTGAAGCGGAAAACATTTGGTTACCAATTTATAAAGATATTTTAGAAACAGCTAGAAAAGTTCTTGAATTTTAATTAATACTTCAAAACGAATTTTTAACATAATTATAGGAGGTTGAATGATTTGGCATTTGAATTTAAACTGCCTGATATTGGTGAAGGTATCCACGAAGGTGAAATTGTAAAGTGGTTCGTTAAACCAGGCGACAAGGTTGAAGAAGATGATGTCCTTGCTGAAGTTCAAAATGATAAAGCAGTTGTTGAGATCCCATCACCAGTTAAAGGTACAGTTACAGAAGTAAATGTAGAAGAGGGAACAGTTGCAACTGTTGGTCAAACGATTATTACTTTTGATGCACCTGGTTACGAAAACCTTAAATTCAAAGGTGATCATGGTGATGATGAGCCTAAGAAGGAAGAAAAAGCTGAAGCTGCACCTGCTGCAGAAGAGAAAGCAGAAGCTCCAGCTGCTGCACCTGCAGAAGTAGAGGTAGATCCTTCTAAGCGTGTTATTGCTATGCCATCTGTACGTAAATATGCTCGTGAAAAAGATGTGGATATTCGTCAAGTTTCAGGCAGCGGTAAAAATGGTCGTGTATTAAAAGAAGATGTTGATTCATTCTTACAAGGTGGAGGAGTTTCTGCACAACCTGAAACTACAGAAGAAGCACCAGCTGCAAAAGAAGAAAAACAAGCTCAACCAGCAGCAGCTCAAGCAATTCCAGAGGGTGAATTCCCAGAGACTCGTGAAAAAATGAGCCCAATCCGTAAAGCAATTGCTAAAGCGATGGTTAACTCAAAACATACTGCTCCACACGTTACTTTAATGGATGAAGTGGATGTAACAAATTTAGTTTCTCATAGAAAACAATTCAAAAATGTTGCAGCAGAGCAAGGTATTAAGTTAACATATTTACCGTACGTAGTGAAAGCTCTTACTTCAGCACTTAAAAAGTATCCTGTACTTAATACTTCACTTGATGACAAAACAGAAGAAGTTGTTCAAAAGCATTATTACAACATTGGTATTGCTGCTGACACTGAAAAAGGTCTTCTAGTACCAGTTGTGAAAAATGCAGAACGCAAATCTGTATTTGAAATTTCTGATGAAATTAACGGACTTGCTACAAAAGCGCGTGAAGGTAAGCTTGCACCAAATGAAATGAAAGGTGCTTCTTGCACAATCACTAACATTGGTTCTGCAGGTGGTCAATGGTTCACTCCAGTAATTAACCACCCAGAGGTTGCTATTCTAGGTATTGGACGAATTGCAGAAAAACCTGTTGTTCGTGATGGAGAGATTGTTGTAGCTCCGGTTCTTGCTTTATCATTAAGCTTTGATCACAGAATGATTGATGGTGCTACAGCTCAAAATGCTCTTAACCACATCAAGCGTTTACTTAACGATCCACAATTAATTTTAATGGAGGCGTAATCGATGGTAGTAGGAGATTTCCCAATTGAAACAGATACTCTTGTCATAGGAGCAGGCCCAGGCGGATACGTTGCAGCGATCCGCGCTGCACAACTAGGACAAAAAGTAACAGTAGTTGAAAAAGCAACACTTGGAGGGGTTTGTTTAAACGTTGGTTGTATTCCTTCAAAAGCGCTAATCTCTGCTGGTCACCGTTATGAAGAAGCTAGACACTCTGAAGATATGGGTATTAAAGCTGAAAACGTAACTGTTGACTTTTCAAAAGTTCAAGAATTTAAACAAGGTGTTGTGAAAAAATTAACTGGCGGTGTAGCTGGATTACTTAAAGGTAATAAAGTTGACGTAGTTAGTGGTGAAGCTTACTTCGTAGATAATGAAACAGTAAAAGTTATGGACGAAACGTCTTCACAAACTTACAAATTTAAAAATGTTATTATCGCAACTGGTTCACGTCCGATTGAAATCCCAGCTTTCAAATACTCTAAGCGTGTATTAGATTCTACAGGTGCATTAAACCTTCAAGAAATCCCTAATAAGCTTGTTGTAATTGGTGGAGGATATATCGGAACTGAGCTTGGTACAGCTTACGCAAACTTTGGTACTGAAGTAACGTTTATCGAAGCTGCTGATGAAATTCTTGCTGGCTTTGAAAAACAAATGAGTGCTATTGTAAAACGTAACCTAAAGAAAAAAGGAAATGTTGAAATTCACACAAAAGCAATGGCAAAAGGTGTGGAAGAAACTGACAATGGTGTTAAAGTAACTTTCGAAGTAAACGGTGAAGAAAAAACAGTTGAAGCTGACTACCTATTAGTTACTGTAGGACGCCGTCCAAACACTGATGAACTTGGTTTAGAGCAAGTAGGTGTTGAAATGACGGACAGAGGAATTATCAAAATTGATAAACAATGCCGTACAAACGTTCCAAACATCTACGCAATCGGTGATATCGTTGAGGGACCTCCTTTAGCTCATAAAGCTTCTTATGAAGGTAAAATTGCTGCAGAAGCAATTGCTGGAGAAAAAGCAGAGATTGATTACTTAGCTATTCCTGCTGTTGTATTCTCTGAGCCAGAATTAGCTTCAGTAGGTTACACAGAAGCTCAAGCAAAAGAAGAAGGTATTGAAGTGAATGCTTCTAAATTCCCATTTGCTGCAAATGGTCGTGCGTTATCACTTAACAATACTGATGGTTTCTTAAAACTTGTAACTCGTAAGGAAGATGGATTAGTAATTGGTGCACAAATCGCTGGACCAAGTGCTTCAGACATGATTTCAGAGTTAGGATTAGCAATTGAAGCTGGTATGACAGCAGAAGATATTGCAATGACAATTCATGCTCACCCAACATTAGGTGAGATCACAATGGAAGCTGCTGAAGTTGCAATTGGTAGCCCAATTCATATTGTGAAATAATAAATAAAGAAAAGGCTGACTACTAGAGTCAGCCTTTTTGCATGTACTTTTGTCTATTTCGATAGAGCGCTTGACACAGGCTCTAATATATCTTCTTTTGATACAACGGTTCCTTCGATTTGTACTAAAACTTGTTTCTTATCAATAACAAGCAAGGAAGGAAAAGTTTCGATCTCGAATTGATTATGATCTGTTTTCTCTGAGATTATTTTCATATTCTCAAATTCCTCTGGGAAATTCTTTTTAATGTCTAATAAGGCATCATAATAGACTGCTTCACGTTGAATATTTTCATCATCGGAAAAAAACACTAGTTGTTTGTCTTGGGGTATATCTTCATTTAAGGGACCTTCTGAAAACAACAGATTTTCACATGAAGAAAGAACAATGACTGGTATGATGAAGGCAATAAGTATTGATCTTTTCATCCATGTCCACCTCTTTTTAATAGAATAAAATAGAACGAAATAATTATTTATGTCAGAATTTCACTTATAAAATCCAAAAATATGTATCTAAATTAAACACATTTTATCATAATAATTCAATTTTCTTCCTGTTGTCATCTATTTGTTACATAAATGAAAAATATAATGAAGTTTCTATACAAAAAATTAAGATTAAGCTTCAAAATCCCTGAAAGAATCTTATGTTGTTGCATAAGAATTGGTAAAGGGGGGAGGATGAAATGAAAAAAACATGGAGCTTGCTTTCTGTTACTCATCTCCTTTTGTGGAGTAGCTATAGTGTTATAGAATGGCTTTCAAAAAAAGATAGCTTTTTAGCAAAAATGATCTTATTGGTCATGTTTTTCTATCTTTCATATTTAATTGCCTATACTTTAATAAAAGCGAGGAAAAATGCGATATACTTTTCTCTTTTTTCTCTCCTGCTCTTTGCTATTGTCAATCAACTTATTTTTATTGGATTGAAAAAATGAGTACCAAATTGGTACCCATTTTACTTTCTAACCACTTTTTCTTGTTGCAGTGATTTTAATAATAAGAAAACCATTAGGATCATAATCACGGCAAAAGGAAGTGCTGCAATAATCGCTGAAGTTTGTAATGTGCCTAATCCACCTGACCATAAGAGGATAGCAGCTGAGGCAGATTGTATAACGCCCCAAATGAATTTTATTTTATTTGGCGGATTCAATAAACCGTTTGTGGTTTGCATACCAAGCACAAACGTAGCAGAATCAGCTGATGTAATGAAGAATGTACTAATTAAAAAAATCGCAATAAATGACATGAACGTTCCAAGAGGAAAGTGATCTAATACTGCAAAAAGAGCAACCTCTTTTCCTTGTTCATTTACGATGTCAACGATTGACACATTCTGTAGATAGTCTAGATAAATGGCTGATCCACCAAAAACAGAGAACCAGAGTGCCCCGAAAATGGTTGGGACTGCAAGGACACCGGTGACGAATTCACGGATCGTTCGCCCTCTTGAAATAAAGGTAAATCTATACGACAAATCACGATGTATAAAGGAAATTTCAGAGAATCTAAAAATAGTTGTTTGTTTGAGAAGGTCTAGTAAGCCTTGAACATCTCTTCATTTACTTTGTGAAAAATATAGACTATTTCATAGTTTTTCTATATTTCTGACACTTGTTTCTGTTTTAAATCATAGATTATCACTGTATTTTCTAGAATACGAATGTTGATTGGAGGTTTGATATGTTCCATGAATTCTCATGAAAATTTAGAGGAATATTGGGAGGAACAGTTTGATAAAGGTGTAGAGTCGTATTACAAGGCAATAAAGGGTGATAAAAATGCAGGTATTGAGGCACATCGTCTTTTTGAGGAGCTTACAAAAGAAGAACCCAATAATACAGAATTAATGGCTTATTTTGGATCGGCAAAGGCTTTGCTAGCAAGAGATACATTTGACCTGAGAGAGAAAGGGAAATATGCAAATGAAGGGCTAAAGTTGCTTGATGTGGCGGTTTTAAAAGATCCCTCTAATGTATTAATTCGAACATTACGAGGTAATGTTGCCACTAATTTGCCTGAAGGTCGCTTTCATCGAACGGAAACAGCAATTGAGGATTTTGAACGTATTATAAACATGTATGAACGTAATTCTTATGGCATTCCACAAACACTATATATTGAAACAATGGAGAGTTTAATTACTGCATATGAACGTTTAGGTAAGATAGAAGAAGCAACGGAGGTAGTAAATAAATTATTAGATATAGATTCTTCATATAAAATCCCTAAGTTTAATAGCAAAATTAAATCTATACCAGTAGCTAATATAAATGATCCAATTAATGATGAAATTCATTCTTTATATACTATGGCAATTTGTAGTGATGAGGTCTCTTTACTTAAGGTTATGAAAAAAGTCTCACAATTAATGGATAAAGATTCTTCAAATCCAATTTTACAAGCTTATAATGTTCATTTGAACTCAATTAAAGATAGTCATAGTTTTGCCGGTATGGTTGAACTCTTCACTAATGCGTATAAGACTTTAAATCTTTTAGATAAGCTTGTAAGTGAATATCCTACACTTTATAAAATAAGATATGTAAGGGCGATGCAAAGTTATCGATTGCCAGAGTTTTTCTTTTTTCGATCTTCAACTGCAGCACGTGATTTTCAATATTTATCAGCTCAGTATGAAAAAAATCCTACTATTTTTTCTTTGGCTATCTATGAAGATATCCTACTTAGGTTTGGAGAATGCTTTGTTCGATTAGATATGGTAGAGGAAGCAGTCAAACAATGGCATAAACTTGTTGAATTTTCATCAAATAAAGAGATTGTTACCAAAGCAAACGAATTAATTAACGTATTTTCATTTGAAGAGCTATTACTTGATGAAATAATTGAAAAACCAAAGGAACAATTATATGAAACTGCATTACAACTTCATGATATTGGTGTAAACGGTAATGAAAAGGCAGCAAAACAATCACTAGCTTTATGGGAATTTATTCAAAAAGAATATAGCAGCTGCCCGGTAGCAAAGTTTTATTATTCTGCATCGTTAACCTTACTAGGTCGATTCTTTTCGGATCCTTATGAGGTCTTTAGTCAATCTATTAAAGGGCTAAAGAAACTAAATACATCTATTCCGATTAATGATCCAAGGTATATTCAACTTCTTTTACATCGAGCCTATATACAATTTAGCCTTCCAGATACGTTCTTTCGTTGTAGTGATCAGATAATTAAGGATTTCGAAGCGGTTATTAAAATGTATCAAAGTAGCTCAGATATTGATATAACCCATAGTCAATATTTAAAGGTATTAGCTGATCTTGGAACTGTTTATGAGAAAAAATATTTTGTTCATAAAGCCAAAGAAATTTGGTCTGAACTTGCTAAGGAAGATGAAGATTTATTTTATTCGGAGTTTTTGAGTGAAAAAGGGATACGAATTGAGGATTGATTCTTTGTTTGTTTAACTTGAAAATTAGGAGGCTATGTATGGCTAACAATACAGAATGGAATCTTCGTTTTGATGAGGCTGTTGACCTTTATCATAAAGGTGTAAGGGGAAATAAAAAAGCTGCTCAGCAGGCATATCATTTATTTGCAACGTTAGCAACTGAAAAACCAAATCACATAGAGTCATTAGGATATTACGGAAGTGCTACAGCACTTTTAGCGAGAGATACCCCAATCCCTAAAGATAAGAAAAAATATGCACTAGAAGGTTTGAGAATGCTAGATCAAGCTGTTTCGAACGAACCAACAAATCATACAATACGTATTCTACGAGGTAATGTATGTGCAAGAATGCCTGAATCAGTTTTTCATCGCACTTCAACTGCGATTGAAGACTTTGAGATGTTAGTGGATGCTTATAAAAATGACCCAACAGTACTATCGGAAAACACATATCAATCTATATTAAATGAATTGGAAAAAGCAAAAAAGAAAATAAAATATTAGGTTATAAACGTTATAATGTGTCACTCTATTGAAAAAAAGAGTGACCTTTTTTCATCTAAAACTTTATTGGATTAAAATTGTTACTTAAGAGTTTATAATCAACTTATTAAGATTATATGTATTCTCCTCTAACTAAAAATATACTTCACATTAACAAATGCTTAAAATAACTAATAAATAAATGTGTTATACAATTAACTATTGACTATTTAAATGTGACATATTATTATGAATGTAACGAGTTAATTAAACGCTTTCAGAGATAAGGAGAATTAAAGAGTTTTAATTATCTAGAGTGAAAAGGGGTATGGAGATGGGAACAATCGTATGTCAGCACTGCAGCTCTACAATCGGTCATGTAGAAGGAGAAAAAGTGACAATTTTATATGGTAAATGTAGTCATAATGATTGTTGTAGCCAAAACCAGCAACGAAGCTCAGTAAAGGTCAAGTAAAAGGGGTTAAATATAAAAGGTAAGATTGACTATGAATGATAATTCAGTACTGGAGAATTGTACTGAAAAAATTAGCTCAAGTACTTGTATAGGTACTTGAGCTTTGTTTTGTACGATCAGAAAGTTAAGATTTTATGGATGTGGATAAGAAAAGCTAAGGCTTTCGTTTGGGCTACCTGCTAAGCTTTTCTTATCTAACAAACGTTTTAGAATTCCCAAAAAGAGAGGGGATTTTTATCTAATTGCTCTGTGTTCTTTTATCACTCGTATTTTGTTAAGTGTAGGATCCTCTGGACCTTGAACTGGTAAACCTACTTCCAAGTTTTTCTTAATATATGTTAAATTTTCTTCAGTAATGATTTCCCCTGGTATAAAAATTGGTATACCTGGAGGGTAGACCATGATAAACTCAGCAATAATTCTACCTGCGGATTCTTCAAAGGACACAATTTCAGTTTCTGAATAAAATGCATCTCTCGGTGTGAGCGCAAGTACTGGAATATCAGGTAATAAAATGCGTTCTTTTACATCATTTTGCTCTTTCATTGCCTTAAATTCTGAAGATAGCTCACTCAATGCTTTAATCAATGTATCAACATCATTTTTAGTATCTCCAGGTGTAATAATACAAAGGATATTGTACAAATCAGATAATTCTACCTCAATTAGGTATTTTTCTCGAAGCCATTTTTCAACGTCATAGCCCGTAATACCAAGTTCATAAACTGGAATAATTAATTTTGTTGGGTCGTAATCAAATGTTGCTTTAGTACCTATTATTTCTTTACCTATACAAGATATGTTAGGAATTTCGTTTATTTTATCTCTCGTATAATTAGCCAACTCAATCGTTTTCTGAATAAGTTCATGTCCTTCAGTTGCCAATCGTTTTCTTGCAACATCAAGTGAAGCAAGAAGCAAGTACGAAGTTGAGGTGGTTGTCATCATACTTAAAATGGATTGAACACGTTGTGGTGATACAAGTCCTTCTCTTACATTTAATACAGAGCTTTGAGTCATTGAACCACCTAGTTTATGAACACTAGTCGCGGCCATATCGGCACCTGCTTGCATCGCACTTAAAGGTAAATCTTCATGAAAATGTATATGCACCCCATGTGCCTCATCAACTAAGACTGGAACTGAGTAGGAATGAGCAATTTCAACGATTTTCTTTAAATCAGCAGAAATCCCAAAATAAGTAGGATTTATTACAAGTACACCTTTTGCGTCAGGGTGTTGTTCAAGTGCTTTCTCAACAGCTTCTGTTGTTATACCGTGAGAAATGCCGAGTTTTTTATCAATTTCAGGATGTATGAAAATAGGAGTTGCACCAGAAAAGACAATGGCAGACATAACGGATTTATGAACATTCCTAGGAACGATAATCTTATCTCCAGGCCCACAAACAGTCATAACCATTGTCATAATGGCACCACTCGTTCCTTGAACAGAGAAAAATGTATGATCTGCACCAAATGCTTCTGCTGCTAGGTCTTGAGCTCTTTTTATCATACCTTTAGGGGCATGGAGGTCATCTAAAGGTCCGATATTAATTAGATCAATTGATAAGGCATTATCACCAATGAATTGTCTAAATTCAGGATCAATCCCCGCTCCTTTTTTATGTCCTGGAATATGAAACTGAATAGGGTCTTTTTTTGCATGTTCAATTAAACCAGTGAACAATGGTGTTTCTTTTTGTGACAAAGTTGTTCCCACCTTCTTTTTTGAAAGATATTATTGCGTTTTTTATGACATCAAAAGCAACGGATGATGTTTAGTGTCTATGTATGAGATCCGATACTTTTAAGTTTTACTTGTATTACATAAGTTTATGTCGAAATCTGCCTTATTATTAGACATAAAACAAGTGAATTATATCGCTATCAATAAACTCAGTCAACAGAAAAGATTAAATTTCAAAAGATAGAAGGGAGATATTAGCAAGACTAGAATAGTTATGTAATAAAGGAGGGGTAGAAATGTATTGGAGAACAAGAGTAACTGATGTTTTGGGGATTCAATATCCAATTATACAGGGAGGCTTAGCGTATTTAGCCTATTCTGATTTAGCTGCTGCAGTTTCAAATGCTGGTGGATTGGGGCAAATTACAGCTATGTCACTTGGAACAGCTGATGCACTTCGTAATGAAATTAAAAAGATACGTGATAAAACATCAAAACCGTTTGGAGTGAATTTTGCTATCGGTCAACACGGGCAGGGGTATGAAGAACTAGTACAAGTAGCAATTGAGGAAAATGTCCCAGTGATCTCAATGACAGGTGGAAACCCTAGTCCTATTTTTGATTTACTTAAAGGAACGGAAATAAAAAAACTGGTCTTAGTAGCAGCAAAACGGCAGGCTATCAAAGCTGAAGAGTTGGGTGCAGATGCTGTAATGGTAGTAGGACAAGAAGGCGGGGGACATCTTGGAAGAACAGATGTAGGAACTATGGTGTTAATCCCTCAAGTAGTTGATGCTGTCAATATACCGGTTATTGCTTCAGGTGGTATTGCTGATGGCAGAGGGCTAATGGCTGCTTTAAGCCTAGGAGCTGATGGAATTGAAATGGGCACTAGATTTATTGCTACGAAAGAATGTGTTCATGCACACCCTGTTTATAAGAAAGCATTAATTGATGGAGATGAAAACAGCACAGTTGTTATTAAAAGATCAATTGGAGCACCTGCGCGGGCAATTGCTAATGAATGGACAGACAAAATCTTAGAAATCGAAAAGAATTCTGGTGGGTATGAAGAATTAAAAGCTTACATTAGTGGGGTAGCTAACAAAAAATACATATATGATGGTAAGATAAATGATGGGTTCGCATGGGCAGGACAAGTAATGGGATTAATATCAGACATACCTTCTGTCCTAGAGCTAGTAACCCGGATTATTACAGATGCGGAAACAATCCGTAAAGAATGGACATAATGTTAATAGACATAGTGGAAGTGAGGCGTTAAACATGGAATATCAGTATCCTATTTCTTTAGACTGGAACACAGAAGAAACAGTTGATGTTATTCATTTTTTTGAATGTATCGAAAAAGCATATGAAAATGGAATTGATCGGACAAAACTAATGACAGCATATCGAAGATTTAAAGAGATCGTGCCAAGCAAGGCAGAGGAAAAGACAATATGCAATGAATTTGAAGAAGTGAGCGGTTATTCATCCTATCGCGTGATCAAAAAAGCAAAAGATGCTGAAGAAGTTCATTTGGTGAAAATATAGGAAACTAAACGTCCAAAGTAGTAAAAGCACTTTGGACGTTTTATTATTATAAATCATTTGTTTTTTTATTTATCGAAAGACAGCTTATAAAGAGGAATAAGTGTCTCGTATGTTTCACGAATAACTTCATATAACTTATCTCCGTCTCGTACAATTGGGTCTTGTGCTCGGAAATGACGACCAATAAGAAATTCCGCTTTTTTTACATCTCTAAATCTTTCTAAAGATTTTTTTAAATCAGCCTCATGAAGTGGCTTAGCATCTTTTTTTGTGTGATCTAAAGAAACATAGTATTCTTCAGGTGTAATTTCTACAACTTTATCTAGATGCTCTAAGAAGTTTTTTGCAATTTTTTCCTTGTTTGGTAATTCGTAAATAAATGCCAACCAAATAAAAAGATGGTCATCAAATAATCCAACCTGAAAGTGAGGATGCTGTTTATATCCACGTTTATTATCTGCAATAGCCAACCATGTGTCTTTAGGTGGATTTACCGTTCTTCTTGCATGTTTTGCTATATGTAAAAACATTTCCTTTTGTAGCAAAGAAGCAAGATCATCTGTTAAAGCTTGTCCTAACTCATGGAATTTTGGTTGGATGCGTCCTCGAATTGCTTCCATCCGTTCATCCAAACCATCTATTGTAAATGTTTCAAAATCTTCGTTCGTAAACCCATTAAACTTCATCGATCAAAGTTCCTCCTAGTTTATATCTAATTTTAATTTATAATTATTATAAACAATTCCCTTCCTTTTTCCTAGTTATATGACTTCTTTAAGTTTACCTTAAAAACAATTGATTATTTACTAGTTAAAACTACCCGAACGTACATTCTTGATACTCTCATTTTTAAGTTTCAAAAAAAAATTTAGTGGTATAGATTAGGTAAATACACAATTTTGTCTAATTGGTTCCAACTTTTTTTACGACCACATATTATATAAAAAAACTATTAAAACATTAAATGATTCTTTGAAATCGCTTTGATGGTTACCTTGTTATAAAAAAGATGAAATGAAAGGGGCGGTAAAAAGTGAAACAAATAGTTAAAACGAGTGGTCAGAAAATGATTAACAATCGTATTGGGGTGTTAAGACTCGAACTCGATTACGAATTAGCCTCCCTTTACGAAGCTATGCAGAATAAAGATCAAAAGAAAAAAATAGAGTGTAAACAAAAATTGGAAAAGTTAAGAAAAGAGTGGATGAAACTTCAAGCTTAGTAGAGAAGAATATCTACAAACGAACCTTAGGTTAGGTTCGTTTTTATCTGCGCGACAAAGTGTCAGATACTTGATTTCCATTAATTCCATACAGTATGCTTAATATAGAAATGGTGATTTATTACATAGAAATGAGGTTGCTTAATGACGAACTGGAAGGAATTAGATCAAAGGGCAAAACAGTGGGTGGAAGAAGCCGGTGAATTAATTAGAAACTCTTTTGATTCTGCCCTTTCTATACAGTACAAGTCAAACCCAAATGATTTGGTTACAAATATGGATAAAGAAGTAGAACAATATTTAATCAGTAAAATTCAAGAAACCTACCCTGACCACAAAATCCTTGGTGAAGAAGGGTATGGTGATAAGGTAGAAAGCTTAGACGGAGTCGTGTGGATTATTGATCCAATTGATGGAACAATGAATTTTGTTCATCAGCAAAGAAACTTTGCTATATCTGTAGGCGTATATGGAGATGGTATTGGATACATAGGGTTGATCTATGATGTTGTACATAAAGAGCTTTATCATGCTTTTAGAGGAGAGGGAGCTTATATGAATGAGTTACCTTTGCCTAAACTTGATGAAGTGAAAATCGAGCAAGCTATATTAAGTGTAAGTCCGATGTGGGTAACAGAGAATAAACGGTTCGATCATCAATTAATTACACCGATTGTTAAAAGGGTACGTGGTACAAGATCATATGGATCAGCAGCACTTGAATGTGCATATGTTGCAGCCGGCCGTTTAGATGCTTATATGACAATGAGATTGGCACCGTGGGACTTCGCAGCAGGCTTAGTTCTGCTAGAGGAAGTTGGTGCAAATGCGTCAACATTATCAGGAGAAAAGCTTGATCTATTAAATAAGAATAGCTTTTTTATTGGCGAACAATCATTACATCAATATATCCTTAAAGAATTTTTGGTAAAATGACAAAATTAAAATCTCGAATACTTGAGACGAGTGATCATCCATTTTTCATGGATTTAATTAGGACAAGTCTAGAATGGCAAGAGGAAGAATGTAAAGCAGAAGACCTTACTGAATACCTATCATCATACAAAATGTTCAATGGTGAATGGAGGGTATGGTTGGATGAAAATCACCTATTGGGTGTATCATATGTTCTGGAATGGGCTCCATCTAACGAGAAACCTTGGATTGGTACGATTATTGTTCATGAAAACTTTAGAGGAAAAGGATATGGAAGAGCAATACTGAATGAGATCGGAATGGTTTTAAGTGATAACGGACATAAAGCAGTATTTGCGGGGTGTCCTATTCAGAGGGATTCCTGGCTTCTATTTCTTGGGAAATGTGGATTTGAGCAATTTAAGGTTGAAGAGGACGATACATCTCATAAAAAATTTATGATCTCTGTTAAGCCGTTATAAAGAAAACTCGCCGAAAATGGCGAGTTTTCTTTAACGTTTAGAGAAAAGTAGAGGATCTTATATTAATCCTTTTTCTCTCATTCTTTTTTTCATAATAAACCCTGCAGCCATTACAGCATTAAGACCAATAATGGCCAAAATAATTCCTAGGATGCTTCGTTCACCAACAGCCACTCCAATTCCAATCATAAAAAGGGCTGCTAATACAGCTAATACAAGAAAAATCCATTTACCTTGTTTCATTAAAAATGACAGCTCCCAACCATGGCTTTGCCTAATTTTTGTTCCATTCTTATAGTTTACTTAAAATCTTTCAGCTTTTCTAGATTGTTTATGGTATAATATCGAAGGTGATTTTGAAATAATGATAGTATTAACTCAGAATACTACAGGAATGAGCCTTTTAATTAGGTAACACCTCATTCTTGGTTATTATATATTTTTAGGAGATGAAATTGTGAAACTTCGAAATGATATTCGCAACATTGCTATTATTGCCCACGTTGACCATGGTAAAACGACTTTGGTTGACCAACTTTTACATCAGTCTGGAACATTCCGTACGAACGAGCAAGTTGCTGAACGTGCAATGGATTCAAACGACCTTGAGCGTGAGCGTGGAATTACAATTCTTGCTAAGAACACAGCTATAAACTATAAAGACAAACGTATTAACATTATGGATACACCAGGGCATGCTGACTTCGGTGGAGAAGTTGAACGTATTATGAAAATGGTTGATGGCGTATTGCTTGTTGTTGATGCTTATGAAGGGTGTATGCCACAAACGCGCTTCGTATTAAAGAAAGCATTAGAGCAAAACTTAACACCGATTGTTGTAGTAAACAAGATTGACCGTGATTTTGCACGTCCATCAGAAGTAGTCGATGAAGTTTTAGATTTATTCATCGAGCTAGATGCAAACGAAGATCAATTAGAATTCCCAGTGGTATTTGCTTCTGCTATTAATGGTACAGCAAGTACAAGTCCTGATCCGGCTGAACAAGAAGAAAATATGGCTTCATTATTTGATGCCATTGTAGATCATATTCCTGCACCAGTCGATAACAAAGAAGAGCCTCTTCAATTCCAAGTAGCATTGTTAGATTACAATGACTACGTAGGACGTATCGGGATTGGACGCGTGTTCCGTGGAACAATGAAGGTTGGACAACAGGTTTCATTAATGAAAGTTGATGGTTCAATTAAAAACTTCCGTGTATCAAAGATTTTTGGTTTCCAAGGCTTAAAACGTGTTGAAGTTGAACAAGCTGTCGCAGGGGACCTTGTTGCAGTATCAGGTATGGAAGATATCAATGTTGGTGAAACAGTATGTCCAGCTGAACATCAGGAAGCACTTCCTATTCTACGTATAGATGAGCCTACATTACAAATGACATTTGCTGTAAATAACAGTCCGTTTGCTGGTCGTGAAGGTAAATTTGTCACAGCACGTAAAATTGAAGAACGTTTGTTAGCTCAATTGCAAACAGATGTAAGCTTACGTGTTGATCCAACAGATTCACCAGATGCGTGGGTTGTTTCCGGTCGTGGAGAGCTTCATTTATCAATCTTAATTGAAAACATGCGTCGTGAAGGATATGAATTACAAGTATCCAAACCAGAGGTTATTGTTAAGGAAATTGATGGAGTAAGATGTGAACCAGTAGAACGTGTACAAATTGACGTTCCAGAAGAGCACACTGGTTCTGTTATGGAATCTATTGGAGCTCGTAAAGGTGAAATGCTTGACATGATAAATAACGGTAATGGTCAAGTACGTTTAATATTTAATGTACCAGCTCGAGGATTAATTGGATATTCAACAGAGTTTATGTCTTTAACTCGTGGATTCGGTATTATTAACCACACATTTGACAGCTACCAGCCAATGCAACCTGGTAAAGTAGGGGGACGTCGTCAAGGTGTTCTTGTTTCAATGGAGAATGGCAAGTCTACAACTTACGGTATTCAAGGTGTTGAGGACCGTGGAGTGATCTTCGTTGAAGCTGGTGTGGATGTGTATGAAGGTATGATTGTTGGAGAACACACTCGTGAAAATGACCTAGTTGTTAACATTTGTAAGATGAAACAACAAACAAATATTCGTTCTGCTACTAAAGATCAAACAAGTACGATGAAAAAACCTCGTATTATGTCATTAGAAGAAGCCCTTGAGTATTTAAATGATGATGAATATTGCGAGTTAACTCCTGAATCGATCAGATTGAGAAAGAAAATTCTTGATAAAAATGAACGTGAAAAAGCAGCTAAAAAGAAAAAACTAGCTGGCATGTAATTGGAAAGCTAATTTGAATAGGCTGATTCTATTGAATAGAATCAGCCTATTCACTTAAAGTAATGTTCATAGTTTAATTTGTGGATGAATGGTAACCTGACTTACCTAGCTCCAATTTACTAAAAAAATGGAACAATTTATGTGTTAGTATATAATTAGAGTTTTGTCCACAGTAAGTAACTAGCAAGTAAACTTGTGAGGAGGGGACATGATGGATGTTTCAGAAAGACTTTCGTTTTTTCCTAGCCTGTACCAAGTTGTCGATAATCCGAAGCTTGGGATGTGGATGTTATACTTAACAATCTTATTTTTATCGATTCTTGTATATAAACTTGGGTTTGCTAAAAAACTCCCAATTTTAAAATCGGCTGTTATTTATACCTTTTTAGCCTTTGGTTGTACGGTATTAACGTTTTTAGGGATCTTTTTACCAGTTGCAGAAGGATTAGTGGTTGCAGCACTTATTTTAATTATTTACAAAATCAGGCTATATCAGTCAAAAAACAAGAAGCAGAAGAAGCAAAATAAAGGTTCTGACCAAAGTCAGAACCTTTATTTTTTAGTTGATTTAGAAAAAAATCGTAGTGGAATTGGTAGGATTAAGGCGTATAGTAAGTGTCCTAGTGTCCACCAAAGTATAGCTGTAAAGTCAAGTATATCTGGTGTTTCTTTTATGGAAAGTATTGTTAAAGGGAAATATAAAAAAACAGTTGGTAAGGTTAGGAAACATGAAAGAAGAACCTGCTGTTTCATCTGTATGAGCTTAGGGGAATGAGTAAAAAAAACAAAGATTACCCCGATTATAACAGATACTGCTAGATGAATAATAAATTCTAAGATTTCAGGAATATAACCAATATAAATAAAATCAATATTTAATAATAGTGTGTAAACCTTTAGTTTTGTTAATGTTTCGACTAATTTTAAAAACAAGCCCAATACCGTTCCGCTTATAAGTCCGGTAACGAGCCCTTGAAGTATTCTCACCAGGTGTCTTCTGTCTTTTTATCTTGATAAAGTCGAAACTTACCAGTTGCAATTCGCTCATTTGTTTTTTCTGTAATTCTGTTTTGACAAGGATTACACATATATGTATGAATTGGACGATTTCTAAGTCGTTTTGCAACTAATGTTTCATCGTCAATGTTTTCCACTGTATCACAAATAACACACTTAACTCTCATTTGGCACCTCTTTATTATTTAATATCTTTTTACTAATTCTATTGGTCATATTATAACATAAGCCTTTAAAAGAATTGAGAAGGAATGTTTTTAGTTGGAACATTTTAGAAAAAAAGGTATGATATTTCTATATAAAATGGAAAGGGAGGATTCAGATGGCTAATAAAGTTGAACCAGTGTTAATTGAGCCCTTATTTAATGCTTTGCAACAAGAGCGGTATGTAACTTTGGCAACAATTGATTATGAAACGGGTTCTCCAAACATAAGTGCCATTTCTTGGGTTTTTGCTCCGGAAACTAACCGGATTTTTTTAGCAATAGATCAACGTTCACGAATCATTGATAATATAAAGAAACATCCTGCAGTTGTTTTAAATTTAATAGCTAACGAATCTACATACTCCATTAACGGAAATGCACATCTTAAAGGAGAAAGGTTGGAAGAAGTTCCGTTGAAACTTGCTTTAATTGAAATATCGATAATTGAAGTTCGTGATGTTATGTTCTATGGTTCAAAGATTTCAGCCGAACCACAATATGAAAAAACATATGATGAAAAAGCGGCGTCTAAGTTAGATAAACAAGTATTAGATGCTTTAAAAAATCATGCTTGAAAAGTGAATATCTTATAGTCGTATTTAGAAAAAAGACTGCTTGAAACAAGATGATCCCTAACATAGCTAACACGAATTAGGTATTCATAAATTGTTCCAGGCAGTCTTTTTATATTAACAAAGTAACTGATTTACTTATCGTTTAAATGACCATTCGATTGATCTTGCTGTTCTTTTTCTAACGACTTTTCTTCTTGCTCATTTAGTTGATTCTTACTTTGCTCTGTTGGTTGTTTTTGTTGGTTATCTAAGATTTCAGCCGGTACTTCTGGTACGACACGTCCAACAATGGCTGCTAACTCGTCTAAGATACCCACAATTGGTCGTCCTTCCTGAATTTCGTTGGCCATTTCACGTAGTCTAACGTTTGTATCTGCATCTGCAATGACGATTGCTCTTGCTCCATATGGATCATGCATTAAGCTTTCAGCAACTGTATATTTTATTGATTCTACTTTATTACGATCAAGTTTTGAATTAACGTCAATACCTACAACTGCAAATTGTCCAAGCACAACAGCTGTTGCATCGTTAACTTCAGGTATTTGATTGGCAAGCTCCACAAGATGCTTTGAGATTTCTTGTCCTGTTTTACGATCCACATGCTGTTCTACGCTGTTCTTAACATTTATTTGTGTTTCGTTTCCGTCATTGTTTTGCGTATCATTAGCACCTTGGTCTTGATTGCAACCGGTTATGATGAGGAACGATAACAAAAGAATTGTAATGAATTTCATGAGATCACTCCTTATGATTTTTTTAAATATTCATGTTAATCTTTCCTGGTTTTTGATCCTTTTTTCCTTTAGTGTGTTTCACTAAGGAGTCTTTCCGTACACCACTTTTAACTCATCTGATATTCACCGAAATGTTTATTGATTTTACATCCGAATTTAAGTTGAAAAGAAGTTTTTTTACTGCTTTTTAATTTTATTGTCTAATAAACCTTCTATCTTTATTCATTCTTTCATATATTTTAGCAACGCTTCATTCACAGCTTGACTTTTTTTCACCACCTAATTGTTTAAACTCCATAAAAAAATAGGAACGGAGTAGGAGGCGGAGGTTTGAGGAAGATTTATGTTCTAGACACAAATGTATTATTGCAAGATCCGAATTCAATTTTTTCCTTTGAAGAAAATGAAGTAGTTATTCCAGCAGTGGTTTTAGAAGAGGTTGATTCAAAGAAGCGGTATATGGATGAAATAGGAAGAAATGCAAGACAAGTTTCAAAACTGATTGATCAGCTTAGAGAAACAGGCAAACTTCATGAGAAAATTCCTTTACCCAATGGTGGGTCATTAAGGATAGAATTAAATCATCGGTCTTTTCACCAATTACAAGAAATTTTTGTTGAAAAAACAAATGATAACCGAATACTTGCAGTGGCAAAGAATTTATCATTAGAGGAACAGACGAAAGAAAATGGCCGAGCAGTAATATTAGTGAGTAAGGACACACTCGTTCGAGTAAAGGCTGATGCGATTGGTTTAATTGCTGAGGATTTTTTAAGTGATCGAGTAGTAGAAATCGATCACATCTATTCAGGCTTTCTCGACATGTATATTAGTAATGAAAATTTAAATCGTTTTTATGAAAAAAATGAATTGATATTATCAGAAATAACGGATCATCCTTTTTATCCAAATCAATTTGTGATCATGAAAGATGCACTTGGAGGTTCGTCCTCTGCAATTGGTAAGGTAGATCATTCAGGTAAGAAAATTCAAAGACTAGTATTCGACCATGATCACATTTGGGGAATCAAACCTAGAAATGTACAACAAACGATGGCTATGGAGCTTTTACTTAGAACGGACTTGCCTTTAGTTACACTAATTGGTAAAGCAGGAACTGGAAAAACATTACTCGCTTTAGCGGCAGGTCTTATGCAAACTGAAGATCTTGGTTCTTACAAAAAGTTACTTGTTGCAAGACCGATTGTACCTGTTGGAAAAGATTTAGGATTTTTACCTGGTGAGAAAGAAGAAAAGCTTAGACCGTGGATGCAGCCAATATTTGATAACCTTGAATATCTCTTTAATACCAAAAAGCCAGGTGAGCTTGATGCTATATTAGCTGGTATGGGGTCAATTGAAGTAGAAGCTTTAACGTATATTCGTGGAAGAAGTATACCTGAGCAAATTATTATTATTGATGAAGCACAAAATTTAACAAAGCATGAAGTGAAAACCATTCTTACGCGTGTTGGAGAGAGAAGTAAAATTGTTTTAATGGGAGATCCTGAACAAATAGATCATCCTTATTTAGATGAATATAATAATGGACTAACTTATGTTGTGGAAAAGTTTAAAGATCAGCCTATAGCTGGTCATGTAAGGCTGGTAAAAGGAGAAAGGTCTGGGTTGGCTCAGCTTGCAGCTGACATACTATAGTGATGGACAATTAGTGAAATCGAAAAGGGCTTTAATGAGCCCTTTTCGTAACTAATTAAGAAACAATGATTTCTTTTACATGCGTTATTGGTGAATCGATATTTGAACCATTACCATAATAAACGTGAATTGGACCATCTTCCTTAAGAGGTTTTCCTTTCTTGCTAAACCCTAATATCATCTCTGATGCATCTTCAAGTGGAACGATGTATTTCTGGTCTTTTGTAATAAATTGAATCTCTTTTGCATCATCTTGGAACTCGGCATTTTGAAGGAAGGGTTTAAAAGGAATTCCGAAGGTTCCGTTCAAAATTTTCTCTCTCTCATATGTACGTTCTGTCTTAAGTGTTGGAGGGTAAATAGCTCCTTCGCGAATTTCACGTTCCCAGTGTTTAGATACCGCTTTCGTGTACTCTTCTAACTCATCTTTTGATTCCTGTTCCGTATGAAAATAAGTTGTCAAATCAACTTTTCTATCATCGAAAATCCAAACACCTGGATCTAAGGTAATTTGATAATTTACCTTTCCTTTTATAATAATAATTGAATTCATTATGAACACCCCTTTACAACGCTAGTATAAGCTTTTATGGAAAATTTGTCACATGTTAAGATAGCATCCTTTTTTAAACGAAGTTCACAAATAATTCCATTTCAGAAGAGAGATCATTAGTTTAAAAAATACAATAGCTTTAGCCTATCAAAATCTAATTCCATTATGATAATTTTTAAGAATTAACAAATAGGCTTAAATTTTAGAGGATTATTTAATCTTTAGTCTGTTTGTCCTTGCTTTTTTCCTTCAATGGATTTAATATTAATACATAGAATAGGGTAATCGCTCGGAAACGGAGGGATTAAATTGGCGTCTGAGATTGCTGTTAATCATCGAGAAAAGGCACTTGCGGTACTTAAGGCAGATGCTGATAAAATCATGAAATTAATCAAGGTTCAAATGGATAATTTAACGATGCCTCAATGTCCACTTTATGAAGAGGTTTTAGATACACAAATGTTTGGTTTATCTAGGGAAATAGACTTCGCTGTAAGGCTTGGTTTAGTTGAGGAACGTGAAGGAAAAGAACTTCTTGATTCGCTTGAAAGAGAGTTGTCTGCATTACACGATGCATTTACAACAAAATAGTTGACTAAAAACTCAAACTCACACATAATAGTTTGAGTTTTTTTAGTTTATTGATAAAAATATAACGATTTTAAAGGATTTTCCTCTACAAAAAGCGAAGATATAGTAAAATAAAGGTACAACTAGATTTACTTCATGTTTTTAAGTAAGGAAGAGATAATTATGATGAAAAAAATAATAAAATCATATGATTATTCATTAATATTAGCTGTTATCCTGTTATGTTCATTTGGACTAGTTATGGTTTATAGTTCTAGTATGATCACAGCAGTTGCACGATATGGCTTTGAGCCAGATCATTTTTTCCAAAGGCAAAAAATGGCTCTAATTGGAGGAGGTCTTGCATTTATTGTAATGATGATTTTTCCTTACAGAGCATTTTTAAATAGTAAAATTTTAAAATTTATTGTCTTTGGTTCAATTGGCCTCTTAGTCTCCTTATTTTTTATCGGGCATGTAGCCGGTAACGCTCAAAGTTGGATCAAGTTAGGTGGTTTCAGCCTTCAGCCTGGTGAGTTTGTGAAGCTAAGTGTAATCATTTATCTTGCAGCTGTTTATGATAAGAAACAGTCTTATATAGATGAATTTGGACGAGGTGTTCTTCCTCCGCTTATTTTCACAGGACTTATTTGCTTTTTTGTTGTCATTCAACCTGACTTTGGAACTGCTTTTATAATCGGGATGATTGCTATTTGTATGATTGTCTGCTCAGGAATGGCGATAAAAAGTATGTTAAAGCTAATATCTCTTTTAGGGTTATTTGGTTTATTGATGCTACCGTATATCGTACTTAAAGGGTTTTTTAGTGATGAACAGATGAGTCGTTTTACTGGTGTGCTAGATCCTTTCGGAACCGAAGGGGGAGCAGGATATCAACTTGTGAATTCTCTTTATGCAATTGGTTCTGGTGGCTTAACAGGATTAGGATTGGGACAAAGTGTTCAAAAGTATGGATACTTACCTGAATCACATACTGATTTTATTATGTCTATCATTGCTGAAGAATTAGGAATCTTTGGAGTCCTATTTGTATTGATTCTACTAGCTTTTATTGTAATAAAAGGGTTTTATATTGCTAGGAAATGTCAAGATCCTTTTGGTACCTTGCTTGCCGTTGGCATCTCAAGTATGATTGCCATTCAATCTATGATTAATTTAGGCGGCTTAACGGGATTACTACCGATTACAGGTGTTCCATTACCGTTTATAAGTTATGGAGGTTCTTCTATTCTTTTGCTCCTTATCTCTATGGGGCTACTTATAAATGTATCAATGTTTACAACATATCGCGATACGTATAAGAAGCCTGTGAAAATGGATAATCAACCATTACAAGAAGTTCAGCCTATTCAACCAACAACAAAGAATACTTCAATAAGATAAAATTACTTAAAATACCCCTCAGTCACAAATGTTTGTCTGAAGGGTATTTTATTTATATTATACATATACCTACCTACTGTGTTTGTTTAAAAGGCCAAATAGTCAGTGAATTTTTGTATAACATTTTTCTTTAATGTGTTATACTAATCAACAAACTAATTGTTTGTTTTAGGAGGGGAAGTTTGTTAATGGGTACATTGAATAAGCTTTTAGTTGCAAACAGAGGGGAAATCGCAATAAGGGTGTTCCGGGCATGCACAGAGTTGAATATTAGAACAGTAGCGATTTATTCGAAGGAAGATACCGGGTCTTACCATCGCTATAAAGCTGATGAAGCTTATTTAGTAGGAGAAGGAAAGAAACCAATTGATGCCTATCTTGATATTGAAGGAATCATTGAGATCGCAAAAAATAATCAGGTTGATGCCATACATCCAGGTTATGGTTTTTTATCTGAGAATATTCATTTTGCTAGAAGATGTGAGGAAGAGGGAATCATTTTTGTAGGACCTAAATCTGAGCATTTAGATATGTTTGGAGATAAGGTAAAGGCAAGAAAACAGGCAGAACTAGCAAATATACCTGTTATTCCGGGGAGTGATGGTCCTGTAGCAAGCCTTGATGAAGTGATTGAATTTGGAGATACATACGGTTATCCTTTTATGATTAAGGCTTCACTTGGTGGAGGCGGAAGAGGGATGAGGATTGTAAGAAGTAAAGAAAGCTTACAAGAATCATATGAACGTGCAAAATCTGAAGCAAAAGCAGCTTTTGGAAATGATGAGGTTTATGTAGAAAAATTTATTGAGAATCCTAAACATATTGAAGTTCAAATATTCGGAGATCATGATGGGAATACTGTTCACCTTTATGAAAGAGATTGTTCTGTCCAGAGACGTCATCAAAAGGTTGTTGAGGTAGCACCTAGTGTTTCTTTATCAGAGGACCTACGTATTAGAATTTGTGATGATGCTGTAAAGCTTATGGATAATGTAAAATATTTAAATGCAGGAACAGTTGAATTTTTAGTTTCAGGAGATCACTATTATTTTATTGAAGTAAATCCACGTGTTCAGGTTGAACATACGATAACCGAAATGATAACAGGGATCGATATTGTTCAAACTCAAATTCTGATAGCTCAGGGCCATAATCTAGCAAGTAAAGAGATTGGTATTCTATCTCAAGATCAAATTAAAGTAAATGGATATGCAATTCAATCTAGGGTTACGACAGAAGACCCTTTAAATAACTTTATGCCCGATACCGGTAAAATTATGGCCTACCGATCAGGTGGCGGCTTTGGTGTTCGATTAGATGCAGGAAATGGGTTTCAAGGGGCTGTTATTACTCCTCACTATGATTCATTACTAGTAAAGCTGTCGACTTGGGCTTTAACATTTGAGCAAGCTGCATCTAAAATGGTCAGAAATTTAAGGGAATTTAGAATAAGAGGGATTAAAACAAATATTCCTTTCTTAGAAAATGTAGTAAAGCATGAGGATTTCTTAAGTGGAAAATATAATACATCCTTTATTGACTCATCACCTGAGTTATTCGTTTTTCCAAAAAGGAAAGACAGGGGAACAAAAATGCTTTCATACATTGGAACTGTTACTGTAAATGGATTCCCAGGAATAGATAAACAAAAGAAGCCAGTGTTTGAGAAGCCTGTTGTTCCAAAAGTAAAGTACTCTGAACAAAGAGTAAATGGAACGAAACAGATTTTGGACCAACAAGGTGCTTCAGGGCTTGTTAAGTGGATAAAGGATCAAAATCAAGTACTGTTAACTGATACAACATTTAGGGATGGACACCAATCCTTACTTGCAACACGAGTGCGAACAAATGACTTGAAGAATATAGCAGAACCTACTTCGCATCTGTTACCTCATTTATTTTCATTAGAAATGTGGGGAGGGGCAACTTTTGATGTTTCTTACCGCTTTTTAAAAGAAGATCCGTGGGATCGTTTATTAACAATTCGTGAAAAAGTGCCGAATGTATTATTACAAATGCTACTACGAGCATCAAATGCAGTTGGATATAAAAATTATCCTGATAATGTCATAAAGGAATTTGTTGAAAAATCAGCATATGCTGGTATTGACGTTTTTAGAATTTTTGACAGCTTGAACTGGGTTAAAGGAATGACATTGGCAATTGATGAGGTAGGTAAATCCGGAAAAATTGCTGAAGCTGCTATTTGCTATACAGGAGATACATTGGATTCAAGT
This sequence comes from Metabacillus litoralis, assembly GCF_003667825.1. Lineage (NCBI taxonomy): Bacteria > Bacillati > Bacillota > Bacilli > Caryophanales > Bacillaceae > Metabacillus > Metabacillus litoralis. The sequence goes on from NZ_CP033043.1 coordinate 737,023, forward strand.
AGACCTAAATATAATTTAGAATACTATAAAAACATAGCAAAAGAGCTTGAGCAAGCTGGTGCACATATCCTAGCGATTAAGGATATGGCAGGTTTACTTAAACCTAAAGCAGCTTATGAACTCATATCTACTCTTAAAGATGCAGTTGATCTTCCAATCCATCTTCATACCCATGATACAAGTGGTAATGGAATTTTCACCTATTCAAAAGCGATTGAGGCTGGAGTGGATATAGTTGATGTAGCCGTAAGTTCAATGGCGGGGCTTACCTCACAGCCTAGTGCGAATTCCCTCTATTATGCACTAGAAGGATATGAGCGACAACCAAATATAGATATACAGTCATTAGAACAGCTTTCACAATATTGGGAGAATGTTAGAAAATATTATGTTAACTTTGAAAGTGGTATGAATGCACCACATTCAGAAATTTATATGCATGAGATGCCAGGAGGACAATATAGTAATCTTAGGCAGCAAGCAAAGGCTGTTGGATTAGGTGATGAATGGGATAAAGTAAAAGAGATGTACCGAAGAGTGAATGATCTATTCGGAGACATAGTTAAAGTTACCCCTTCGTCAAAGGTTGTTGGCGACATGGCATTATTTATGGTTCAAAATAAACTAAATGAAGATGATATTTTTGAAAAGGGAGAAACACTGGATTTTCCAGATTCTGTTATTGAATTGTTTGAGGGGTATTTAGGGCAACCGCACGGAGGGTTTCCTAAAGAATTACAACGAATTATTTTAAAAGGTCGCACGCCTATTACAGAACGACCTGGTGAAAAACTTGAACCTGTAAATTTTCAAGCTATGAAAGAAGAGCTATTTCATAGTTTAGGGAGACCTGTAACTAATTTTGAACTAATTGCTAATGCTCTTTACCCAAAAGTCTTTTCCGAATATATTAAAACATGCGACATGTATGGTGATATTTCCGTCCTTGATACCCCAACTTTTTTATATGGGATGAGGTTGGGTGAGGAGATAGAGGTTGAAATTGAACAAGGTAAAACATTAATAGTGAAACTCGTTTCAATTGGTGAACCTCAAGCTGATGGACATAGAATTGTCTATTTTGAATTGAATGGTCAGCCCCGTGAAGTGATGATTAAAGACGATAACATTCAATCTACGGTAGTATCAAAGCTTAAGGCTGATAAAAGCAATGGAGACCATATTGGTGCGACCATGCCAGGCACAGTTATTAAGGTGTTAGTTGAAAAAGGTGAAAAAGTGAACAAAGGGGATCATTTAATCATTACTGAAGCTATGAAAATGGAAACTACAGTTCAAGCTCCCTTTACAGGAGTTGTAAAAGATATTCATGTTTCTAATGGTGAGGGAATTCAATCCGGTGATCTGTTAATAGAAATTTCTAAAGGTTAATCTACCAATACTTTAGAGAAAAATAAAAAAAGAGGCGAAAGCCTCTTTTTTATTTGGAAAATGATTGTTCAGTTGTTGAACTAACCTCAGTATTTAAATTACTACGACTAACTAATAAAAGAAAATAGCTGAATAGGCCAAACAAACAGGAAATTATAAGTGCATGAGCTAACGATACAAAAAGATTTAACCCTGATAAAACAACAAATGCTCCGGATGTTACCTGCATACATACTAAAATAAAGGCAATCATCCAACCTTTATAAATTATTTTTTGATGTTTGTGATACTTAAATGCGCGCCATGCGGTATATGCTATCCAAATAAAAATAATGCCCGCAGCCATTCGGTGGCCCATTTGAATCCATTCATGAAGTGTAGTCGGCAGACCACCTGCTCGTCCGCTGCACATCGGCCATTCTGGACAGGCTAGACTTGCACCTTTATGTCTAACATATGCGCCAGTGTAAACGACAACATATGAGTAGACGATAATGCCCACCATATGAAATTTCATAGTCTTATCAATTATTAATGTCTTTGAGTCAAATTTCTTATCAACTTCAAATATTAACAGTGTTAATAACAAAACAGATGCAAAGGAAATAAGCGATATACCGAAATGAAGAGCAAGAACGGCATCTGATTGGCCCCACATAACAGCAGCAGCCCCAATTAAGGCCTGCAATACTAGAAAAAACACTGATAGTATAGCTAAGAACTTCGTTTCTCTTATATGACCTATTTGTTTCCAAGACCATATTGAGAGAATTAACACAGCTATACCAGCAAGTCCACTAACCAAACGATGACTAAGTTCCACAACGAGTTCAAAAGTAATTTCACTCGGTACAAACTCGCCATGACATAGCGGCCAAGAATCTCCACATCCTGCACCTGACTCAGTTTTCGTAACAAGAGCTCCGCCAATTAAAACACACAACATAATCACTGTTGTCAAAACGGCGAACCATTTAAGAGCACGTTGCAACATGTTCACCTACTTAAGTATAGTCAATTGAGATTAATAATAGAAAAAAATACTCCACCGTATCGTACACAATGTACAAGAAAAAGACAATAAATAACGTAAAATGTTCACAAAGTTCTTAAGTTTTATGAAAAGGGTGTCAAATATAGTTTTCATACAATTTATTGATCCGTTAAAGGGGTTGAATGTGTATTAGGAGTTTGCTAGAAATAAAATGTACCTTTATTTTTATTACAATAACTATTTTTTCCTAAGAATTGAAATGGAAATTATGATAAAATAGGAAGGCTTGGTATAGTAGTATAGTTCAAGGGGATGTATCCCTTCACAATTCCGACAAAAATACTTCATAAATTATTCACAATTTAAGAAAGAATTATGTTTTAATATCAAGTAGACCGTTTTTAAATGTTTATTTTTTTAGTATGATAAGATATAGAAAATTAGCAGGTTGCAACCGCCTTCATCTTACTTCTCTTAACTATGTTATCATATGTAATAGAAGAGACTGCTTATTTCAAAAGCAAGTATTTTAAAGACAGGTGAAGGAATTTGAAATAGCCTAATGACATTAGGTTATATTGGGTAAGGAGGTAAATGAATTGGCAGATACAAAAGTCTTGGATGAGGCTGCCATTAAGCATCATTCAAATGATATACGTGAGACGACACTCTGGAAGGATTTCCTTTCATTAATTAAAGTAGGGATTGTTAATTCAAATGCAATAACTACCTTTACTGGTATTTGGCTTGCTCTTTACTTTAGTGGTAAAGGATTTCTAGCTAATATTGATGTCGTACTATTTACATTACTTGGTTCTTCATTAGTAATCGCTGGATCCTGTGCAATTAATAATTACTATGACAGAGATATTGATCATTTAATGGAAAGAACAAAGGAGCGTCCAACTGTTACTGGAAAAATGAATCCAATGCATGCATTGTGGATTGGAATCTTTCTGTTAACTGTAGGATTTGCATTAATGCTTATGACAACGATCACTGCGACAATTATTTCGTTGGTAGGGGTTGTTACTTATATCTTTTTGTATACAATGTGGTCAAAGCGCTTATATACCATTAATACTGTTATTGGAAGTGTTTCAGGTGCTGTTCCACCTTTAATTGGATGGGCGGCAATTGACTCTAACTTAAGTGTTATGGCATGGGTACTATTTTTAATTATGTTCATTTGGCAACCACCACATTTTTTAGCTTTAGCAATGAGAAGAACAGAAGAGTATCGAGCTGCTAATATTCCAATGCTTCCTGTTGTTCATGGATTTGATGTTACGAAACGTCAAATTATGGTATGGGTTGCTTGTTTAATACCTTTGCCGTTTTACCTATATGAGCTTGGGTTGGGATTTTTAATTCTAGCAACCGCTCTTAATATTGGGTGGGTAATAATTGGAATCAAAGGCTTTAAAAATAAAGAAATTGAAATGAAATGGGCAACAAAAATGTTTGTCTATTCAATTAACTACTTAACGATTTTGTTTGTATCAATGGTGTTATTCACCATTATCTAATTGTGAAATTCTTTCTTAAAAAGAATTTATTTATACAAGAGTTCCTGTAAAAATTGATAGGACTTTAAATTACTGAAAGAGGGGTTTGATTTGGCTATGAGAAAATGGCTGACAAAATGGCGTCTGTTTTCACTTTTCGCAGTTATGACGCTTGTCTTAGCCGGCTGCGGTGAACCGTTTCTTTCCACGCTTAAACCTGCTGGTGAAGTAGCGGATATGCAGTACGACATCATGGTATTAAGTACTTTAGTTATGGTCGTCGTTATTGCAATCGTAACGGTAATCTTCATTTATGTTGTAATGAAATTCCGTAGAAGCAAAACGGGAGAAGACAACATTCCTGTACAAGTTGAAGGGAATCATAAGCTAGAAATCATTTGGACTGTTATTCCTATTTTGTTACTTCTTGTCTTAGCTGTGCCTGTGGTATCTGCAACATTTAAACTTGCAGAGGTGGATGCTATCGATGACGAGAATCGAAAACCAGAAGACGCGATCGTGGTAAATGTTCGTGCAAATCTATACTGGTGGGAATTTGAATATCCTGATTACGGAGTAATTACGAGTCAAGATTTAGTCGTTCCAACTGATGAGAAAGTTTACTTTAACTTAATTGCTTCAGATGTTAAGCACTCATTCTGGATTCCATCAATTGGTGGTAAGATGGATACGAACGTAGACAATGTAAACCAAATGTGGTTAAAGTTTGATTCAGCAAGAGCTGACCAAGCTGGTGAGTATTTCTATGGTAAATGTGCTGAACTTTGTGGACCTTCACACGGATTAATGGACTTTAAAGTAAAAGCTATTTCCAGAGACGAATTTGACCAATGGATCTCTGGCATGGAAAATGCTAAAGCCGTTGCATCAACTGATTTAGCAAAACAAGGTGAGCAATTATTCGAAGAAAAAGGATGTATTGCTTGTCATGCTGTTTCTCCTACTGATGAGAGACCAGCAGCTGCAAGAACTGCTCCAAACTTAGCAACATTTGGAGAGCGTGCTCGTGTAGCAGGTGTTCTTGAACACAATGCTAAGACCGTTCGTGCCTGGTTAGAAGATCCTGAAGCTTACAAGCCAGGAAATAAAATGACTGGTACTTATCCAGAATTGAATGATCAAGAGTTGGATGCTCTAACTGAATATTTAATGGGACTTAAAGTCTCAAGTAATTAATTAAGAGCTAAATGAAAAGGGAGGTAACACTGTGAGCACGTTAACTCAGAAAAAAGGGGTCGGCGCTGTTCTTTGGGACTATCTCACAACGGTAGACCATAAGAAAATCGCTATCCTTTACCTGATATCCGGTGGCTTCTTCTTCCTTGTTGGTGGATTAGAAGCAATGATGATCCGCATTCAGCTAGCCGTTCCGAACAATGATTTTGTTAGTGCTGGTTTATACAATGAAGTGTTAACAATGCACGGAACGACAATGATATTTTTAGCTGCAATGCCTTTATTATTCGCATTAATGAATGCGGTTGTACCATTACAAATTGGTGCTCGTGACGTAGCATTTCCATTCTTAAACTCTTTAGGTTTTTGGTTATTCTTCTTTGGTGGAGTATTCTTAAACTTAAGTTGGTTTTTAGGAGGAGCACCTGACGCAGGTTGGACGTCATATGCATCTTTAGCGTTAGAATCACCAGGACATGGTGTTGATTTTTACTTATTAGGTTTACAGGTTTCAGGTCTAGGTACGTTGATAGCTGGGATTAACTTCCTAGTAACGATCATTAACATGCGTGCACCTGGAATGACTTACATGCGTATGCCATTATTTACATGGACTACATTTGTAGCTTCTGCACTTATTTTATTTGCTTTCCCTGCATTAACAGTAGGATTAGCATTTCTAATGTTTGATCGTTTATTTGGTACTGCTTTCTTTAACCCTGCTTTAGGCGGTAACACAGTAATTTTCGAACATATTTTCTGGATTTTTGGACACCCTGAAGTATATATCTTAGTATTACCTGCTTTCGGTATTTTCTCAGATATTCTTCCGGTTTTCGCAAGAAAGCGTTTGTTCGGATATTCATCAATGGTATTTGCGACCGTTTTAATTGGTTTCCTTGGGTTCATGGTATGGGCTCACCATATGTTTACAACTGGTTTAGGACCAATTGCAAATGCTATTTTCGCGGTAGCTACTATGGCAATCGCTGTACCAACAGGTATTAAAATTTTCAACTGGCTATTTACAATTTGGGGAGGATCTATTAAATTTACGTCCCCGATGGTATGGTCTGTAGCATTTATTCCTACATTCGTTATGGGTGGAGTAACAGGTGTAATGCTTGCTATGGCTGCAGCTGACTATCAATACCATGATAGTTACTTTGTAGTAGCTCATTTCCACTATGTAATTGTAGGTGGGGTAGTATTCTCATTATTTGCTGGTGCTATTTACTGGTGGCCAACAATGTTTGGTAAATTGTTAAACGAAAAGTTAAACATGGTAATCTTTGTTTTATTCTTTACTGGTTTCCATTTAACTTTCTTTATCCAACATTTCTTAGGCTTAATGGGTATGCCTCGTCGTGTATTCACATTCTTACCTGGTCAAGGCTTAGATACAGGAAACTTTATTAGTACAATCGGTGCTTTCTTAATGGCAGCTGGAACAATTCTTTTACTTATCAATATTGTCTACACGGCAGTAAAAGGTAAAAAAGTTGGCAGAGATCCATGGGGAGACGGTCGTACACTTGAGTGGGCGATTTCATCACCACCACCTGAGTATAACTTTAAACAAACTCCACTTGTTCGTGGATTAGATGCTCTTTGGATTGAGAAGATGGAAGGAAATAAAGAAATGACACCAGCTGAACCACTTGGTGACATTCATATGCCTAACGGATCAATCCTACCGTTTATTATGTCATTTGGATTATTTATTGTATCATTTGGATTAATGTACCGTGAGGATTACAGTTGGGGACTTCCTGCGATAATTGTAGGTTTCATTATTACTTTCGCATGTATGTTCTTACGTTCTGTTATTGATGATCATGGATATCATATCCATAAAGAGGACTTACTTAATGAAGATAAAGGAGGGAAAGCGTAATGGCATCTGTTGAAGAAAAATTAACAGCAGAAAATTTCCCTGCTTCGCCTGAAAAGTCAACCCTTGAAGGCAAAAATAAATTTACTGGCTTTTGGTTATTCCTTGGTGGAGAGACAGTACTCTTTGCAACTCTTTTTGCAACTTTCTTAGCTTTAAGAGAATCTACTGCAGGTGGAGCTACCACACAAGAGTTATTTGAAATTCCTCTTGTATTTGCAGCAACGATGTTACTTTTAACATCAAGTTTAACTAGTGTATATGCAATGTACCATATGAAAAACTTCAATTTTGGTAAAATGCAACTTTGGTTAATCATTACTGTTCTATTAGGATTAGCATTCTTGATTTTAGAAATTTATGAGTTTAATCATTATGTACACGAATTTGAATTCACAATTACTAGTAGTGCACTTGGGTCTTCTTTCTACACGCTAGTAGGAACACACGGACTTCACGTTGCTTTTGGTCTATTATGGATTACTACCTTAATTGTTCGAAATGCAAAACGTGGTTTAAGTTTGTATAATGCACCTAAATATTATGTTGCAAGTTTATATTGGCACTTTATTGATGTTGTTTGGGTGTTCATTTTCACTGTTGTATACTTAATGGGAATGGTGGGATAAACTGATGGCAAATAATCATAATTCAACAAACCCTAAAGTAGACCTTGCTTATCGTCGTAAAAAAAATGCAGAGGATATGAAACATCAGGTTGTAACATTTGCCATGATGATTTTCTTAACAATCGTTGCGTTTATTGCTGTAGGATATGATGGAATTGCTGAATGGTTCAAGATTCCTTTTATCATTACGCTTGCAGTGATTCAAGTCATTTTTCAGCTTTACTACTTTATGCATATGAGTCATAAAGGACATGAAACTCCAGCATTATTTCTTTTTTCAGGTGTAGGAGTAGCTGGCTTAACAGTTTTAGCTTTCGTTACGATCATTTGGTGGTAATGAAAACAATGAAGAGCAATTGGCATTTATGCTGATTGCTCTTTCTTTATCCATTAATAGTTAAAACCCCCATCTGGACTGAATATAATTGGTTAGATGTATTATAAATCGCCTTAATAGAGAAGGTATATAGATAAATATCATGCTCTCTTAGAGTGTTATCAATAATAAACCTCAATGTATTTGTCATAGAACGTTCATTGATACGCTATGAACTAAAAGTGTATAATAAATGCTGAAAGACTAGCTTAAGGAGCTGACTTAAAGATGAGCTTTGATATATTTGGATTTCGTGCCTTATGGAGTCCGTATTTTTTCATTGTTTTACTTTTGATTGTAGCCATCTATTTTTTGATAATTGGACCCTGGCGAACTAAGTTTGAAGATAGTTCTCCTGTTTCAAATAAACAAAAAGCACTTTTTGTCACGGCTATACTGTTTCTCTATATTAGTAAAGGAAGTCCAGTTGATCTTCTTGGTCACATTATGTTTAGTGCACATATGACACAGATGGCAGTATTATATTTAGTTGTACCCCCATTTCTTATTTTGGGAGTACCGGATTGGTTATGGAGATCAATATTATATCGTCCAGTAATAAAGCCTATAATGAAAGTGTTAACGAATCCAATCATAGCTTTGATTGTATTCAATGGAGTTTTCTCACTTTATCATGTTCCGTTAGTTTTTGATTTTGTGAAAACTGATTCATTGTATCACGCGATCATGACGACAGCTATTTTTATCGGTGCTATGTGTATGTGGTGGCCATTATTAAATACATTATCAGATTGGAAATCGCTTACAGGTATAAAAAAAGTAGGATATATTTTTGCTGATGGAGTCTTATTAACACCTGCATGTGCACTTATTATTTTTGCTAATGACCCACTTTATTTAACTTATTCCGAGCCACAAGCATGGATTAATGCATTACAATTATGTGTTCCAGCTGATATGTTAGCTGGATTAAATCTTACTGGTCCTGATATGTTTAATACATTACCACTTGTTGAGGATCAACAGCTTGGTGGAGTGTTAATGAAAATCATCCAAGAAATTGTTTATGGGACAATTCTTGCTTATATCTTTTTTAAATGGGCAGGTAGCGAGAGACGAAAAGATGAACTAGAATTGAAAAAGAACTTGTCTCCAGAGCCAGTAAAATAATATATGAATGATTGTAGGCTGACAGCTGACATCTTATATCCGTCAGCCTTACATAAGTATTTTAAGTTATAAGAGAGGAAGAGCCATGAATACATCATTACCGATTTTACCAACAATAAGTACGTCCTTTATCGTGATTAGTGCGATTTTTGTAGCAATTGGTTGGTACCTAATTAAACAACGAAAAATTGAAGCACATATGAAGGTAATGTTTTTAGCAGCCATATCAGCTATCATTTTCTTTGTTATATATGCTTCCCGCACAATTTTTATCGGCAATACTGCTTTCGGTGGTCCAGATGAGTTAAAGATTTATTATACAATTTTTCTTATCTTCCATATAACATTAGCAACGGTTGGAGCTGTACTAGGTATTATTTCTTTAATTACTGGTTACAAAAAAAACTATGCGAAACATCGAAAACTTGGTCCGATAACAAGTATTGTTTGGTTTTTTACAGCCATCACGGGAGTTGCAGTTTATTTACTTTTATATGTTTTTTATCACGGTGGAGAAACAACGTCAGTCATTAAAGCAATCTTAGGGTTTTAAACATATTTTAAGGGTGGGTTAGAATAAAATGTTCTAAACCGCCTTTTTTTATTGTTTTGAAACAAGAAAAGTATTGCGAAGGTACCATGTATGATAAGTGCTGTAATTCACTTAGTATTTACTTCTTTTCATGATGTTAAAATCAATCAGAGGGGAGAGAATGGCTTGATTGAAATTTTAACAAACCGGTTAATGATTGTTCCTTGTTCACTTGATATTGCTAAATCATTAGTATTTCATAGAAAAGAATTAGATAAACGTTCACCCATTGAAATCCCAAAAAGCTGGCCATCTTCTTATGTACGAGGATTTTTACCTTTCTATATTGAAAGTTTAGAAAAGAAGGAAAAAGAATCTGAATGTGGATTGTGGATGATTATTATGTATGAAGATAAGAAAATTATTGGTGATATTTTAATGCAAGGAAACCCTTCTAAAGAAGGAAAAGTTCATCTTTGTTATCATGTTGAAGATAAGACATTAGATGAAACAATTGCATATGAAGCAGTTGATGCTTTTATTGATTGGCTAACATATCAAATGTCTGTTAAGAAGGTTGTTATGGAGTGTGAAATGAATGAAAAACATTCGGTTAGACTATTTGAAAAGCTCGGTTTTATCTGCAAAGAAAAAGAAGGGCAGTTTTTAATGTGGGAAATTCAAAAAGATGAATAAACTTTAAGATCTGAGTGAAATAGGCTTTCAAATGGTCTTTCTATTTCATCTATCTTAAGGGAGATTTTTATAAACTACATAATCATGGGGTAGTTTAGAGTCCTCTGTTATAATAAGTCCTAGATTCAATTTGTTTTTTCAGAAAATGAAAAGACAAAGCCTTTCATAAACTAAAAGAAAAGTTGATTATGAATAAAACAAAAAAGAAAGAGCACTGGCTCTTTCTTTTTATAATTTAAATTTAATTTTGATTAAACCTGCTTCTCTTGCTGAATTGTAAACTATTAAGATCATTGGTCCAATGAAAAATCCGAGTACACCAAATAATTTTAACCCTAAATACATGGAAATTAATGTGGCAAGAGGAGATAATCCAATATGAGTTCCCATAACTTTAGGTTCAATTGTTCTTCTAATAACTAAAAGGATTATCGTTAAAACACCGAGTTTTGCTGCTATTGCCATATCACCAGTAACTAAATGATATAGAGTCCATGGTCCCATAATAATAATGGATCCTATTAATGGGATTACATCAATGATCCAGATAATTAAAGACATAATTAGTGCAATTTCAGGTGCAATAAACAATAAACCAATTAAAGATGCAACAAAAATAATAATACTAACTAAAAATTGTGCTTTGATAAATCCCATCACAACGTATGTTAAGCGGGAAATCATGAAAGTCACTTTTTCAGCTGTTTTATCAGTTAAATAAGAGTATGCTTTTGTTTTTAATCGAGGTAACTCCAGCATAAATAAAAAAAGAGCAATTAAATAAACAATTAAATTTACTAAATAGTTTGGTATGTTTGTAAAAATTGTCTTTACATTCTCAATGTTTACATAGCTAGTTAGTTCTAATCTGGTTTTTTGTAAAAAGCTTGTTACTTGGTTACTAACCTCTTCAACAAAGATTGGTGGAAGATCTTGAGCAGTATTTGAAATATCATCTTCAAAGCTTTCCCAAACCTTTGTAATCTCATTTATATAGGACGGAGCATTATCTGCTATCTGAACAACCTCTCCAACTACCTTTGTGGTTAAGATATAACCACTAACACTTATGAGAATTAGAAATAACAAAAACACTATTAAAACTGATAAGTGTCTGTTTAATGTTCCTCTCCTCTGAAGCAATCGGATAGCTGGTTCAAGAAAAAGGGCAGTAATAAAAGCGACAATCAGTGGAACAGAAATTGGTAGAATGTAAAATAGGATAACACCTACAATAATAATTGATGCAATTGTTAAGAGAATTCTTTTGTTTAAAATAGTGGTCAAATTTGTGCCCCTTTCTAAGAAACATTTCTTATCTCATTATAGTACGAAACTCGGTGAAAACAAAGAATTTTCAATCGCTTTAAAGTTGCAATAAAACGTTTGAAAGTTTATTTTCAAGGTTTAAAAAATTGGTAGGTATGGGAGGAAATCTTTAGTCAAGATATCCATAGATAAAGTTGTAGCTATAAAGTAAATGTTAATTCATGCAAAAATAAAAAAGCATGGACTAGTCCGGTGCTTTTTTATTTTTGCATGTTTATTTAAGCTTACTGAACCTTTTTTAGTTCTTCAGATAATCTTTTTAATAGATTTTTACTAGTATCGACTACAGCTGATGGAAATTCTTCTCCTTCTCCGTACTCAACACCGTGAGGATAGTAATGCTTTCCTAAAAGAGGAGTAATAAGCTTCATAACAGCATGACGTCCTCCAACATCTCCTTCAACAGCATAAGCAGGAACACGTAGATAGTAGATATCCCCTTTAGCTTCAATCTTACGATCGTAGGTAGCACGCTCATAATCCCATTGTCCTGCTCTTACTAACCCAAGATCGTCCATTATCTCATCTAAACGTGCAAGATCTATTGTAATTCCCTCTAAACCAGTGCCTTCCATTTTCATATGTAATTCCCTCCTAAAGCCTTTTCACGTTATTTATTATAGCTTAAAACAACACAAAAGTTAAAGTGAAACTTTATCTCATTCATAGTTAGTTGAACTTATTAAAAAAATATTATTGGAAAAAATATAGAAAAAAGGAGGTATATACATGAGTTTACAATTCACTCATCGTAATATTCTACTATTTATCATGATTTGTATTTTGTTATCTCCTCTTCAAGTGAGAGCAGAGGAAGTTAGTCACACAGTCAAAAAAGGGGAAACGCTATGGAGTATTGCTCAATCTTATCAGGTCGGATTATCAGAAATTCTTGCCTCGAACAACCATATAGATAATCCTCATTTAATTTTCCCAGGACAGAAGCTACATATTCCACAATTAAACGAAATTAAATTAATAGAAAAACAAGTAATTACATTAACAAACCTAGAAAGGAAGTATGCTGGTCTCCCACCATTAAAGATCAATTGGGAGCTTTCCAGGGTTGCAAGATATAAATCAAAGGACATGAAAGAGTTAAATATTTTAGCCATGATTCACCAACCTACGGCTCTCCATTTACGATGATTAATAACTTTAAAATTCCTTTTCGAACAGCAGCAGAAAACTTAGCAGCAGGTCAGAGAACCCCAAAAGAAGTAGTAAATGCATGGATGAACAGTCAGGGACATCGTGCTAATATACTTAAAAAGGAAGTTTCGGAGATCGGAGTAGGGTATGTTAATGGAGGTGAGTATGGCCACTATTGGACACAAATGTTTATTAGTCGATAAAGTATTATATAATTTATTTGTAACAACTTTCTTACTAATTATTTGATACAATTAAAGTTATCAAAAAGTTTTAACATTAAGTTTGCAGGGTAATAATGATAAGACAGTTTGGGGCTTCTAAAATATTAGTGCATACTTGTTCATTTAAAGTAGAAAGAGAATAACAAGTATGTTGTCTCATATAATGAAAGAAATGGGAGAAGCATAAGGAGGAGGTTTTTTCACTGCGTATACTGATTCGGAGTATTTTAATTTTTTGTATTATTTTTGTTAGCTATACGTTATTTTTTCATTATGGAAAATATACTCCAAAGGAACAACTTAAAGAAGAGAACGTTCAAATAGTAAATGAAGAATCTACGAATTCTAAAAAACAAGTTGCTGAAGGTGAAACTTTTCCAAATGAGGGGATATTGTCATTTATGGAGAAGTCATCTGAAGAAATCACTGCTATATTAGGTGAGCCTGACCGTATTGATCCCTCAGCTTATGATTATGATTGGTGGATTTACGAACAAGAAAACAATCAATATATTCAAGTGGGAGTTTTAAATCAAAGGGTCGTATCAGTTTATGGAATTGGAAAAGGATTAAACGCTAAACCGTTTGTGATTGGACAACCTATTCAAGAGGTCTTTAAAATACAACCTGTTTCATCTAGTTTATCACTAGAGTTTGAAGGTAATTCATATCGATTTGAATTTTCGGAGGAAGATATGAACACCAGACCAACAGTAAAAATAGGTGATGTGTTTGTGCAATTATATATTGATAAATTTGACGGGATTTTATCAAGCATTCGGGTGGTAGATGCTGAGACATTTATCAAACAACGCTCTTATGAGGTTACATACAGAGGTGAGCTCATTGAAGCAAAAGAAATAAGTGAAGATAAATGGGAAAAGATTGAAGCTGGTGCTGAACAACAGATCTTGTCAATAACGAATATGTTAAGAGCAAGGCATGGTTTATCAGCTGTTCAGTGGCATGAAGATACGTCAAAGGTTGCTTTTTTACATAGTAAAGATATGAAAGAGAATGAGTATTTTTCACATGAATCGCCAACAGAAGGTACTCTTGTTAATCGTCTTGCTCAATTGGATATCAAGTATCAGATGGCAGGCGAAAACATAGCTGCTCAATATGTAGATGCTATTGCAGCAAGTGAGGGGTGGCTAAACAGTAAAGGCCATCGTGATACTATGCTTAATGAGGAATTTACACACTTAGGAGTTGGAGTAGACGGTCTTTATTATACACAGAATTTTATTACTACTTGGGATATAAACCAATAAACATAGTAACAAGCAAGACCCTTTCTCTTTATTGGAAAGGGTCTTGTTTAAATTAATTTACTTTACGATACGCTCTTCTTTCAGCATAGCTTATGCAAAGTGCGCATACAAAAATCTTTTGACCAATATCATTGAGATAATATAAACCTTTGTTATTCTTCTTATTACACATTCTACATTGCTTTTTCAAAAAGTACTTTTTCATCTCACTCACCCGCATTACGATCTATTAATGATAAAAAAACTTGCCGTACTATGTGCAATTAATGTACCGTCGTCACGAAAAACTTTTCCTTCCGTAACAACCGTTTTATTACCTTTATGAATCATCCCAGCAACACAAGACAGTTCCTTACCAACCCCTGGAGCCACATAATTAATTTTAATTTCGGTTGTAACAGCTGCTTTGTCAGGAGGTAGGATATGATGGACAAGTCCTCCCATAGCTGAGTCTAATAAAGTAGCGGTTATTCCGCCATGTACAATATTAAGTGCATTCTGAATAATTGGTGTGTTGGGAATTGTAAGTTTAAATTCATGTTCCTTGTACTCGCCTTCAGCATGGAGAAGTGCACCTATGTAGGAACCTTTTTCATGAAATTGCTTTTTCTTCAGTCCATTAAGTAGAAGTTCTAAAACATATTGATCCTCTTCATTTGCATTTTGTAAAACCTCTGAACTTAATTTTAATAATTCATCCTTTGTCATACTGTTACCCTCTCCTTTTTAGATAGTGATATTTTACCAAAAATTTCTTACATTTAGTTATTTTTCTAATAATAAATAGACTTGCTTTGTGTTATTTTTTCTAAATATGGGCGAACAGTCTAATGGTTTTTTTAATAAGATATTATAGGCAAATGTATCAATGAGGTGAGAAAAATGACATCCAAAAAAACGCATCCATCTGTTCAACAGTTTAAGGAATTTGTTAAAAAACATCCCAAACTTGTTCAGGAAGTCCGAAAGGGTAATAAAGAGTGGCAGGAAGTGTTTGAAGATTGGTATTTACTTGGAGAAAATGATATTGTTTGGAAACAGTATAAAGGAGATCAGACAGAGGATTCTTCTGAAAAGGAAACAAAAAGTAAATCTGACTTTATGACACAAATATTTTCAGCTGTTAAGCAAATGGATATGGATACTGTAAACCATCATATTAACAACATGAGTAGTACTATTTCTACCATTCAAGGTCTTTTCGATCAGTTTGGTGGTTCAAAAGGTTCTAATCAAAAGTCTGCAACAGCAAGTCAGAATCCCTTTTCATTCAGAAAGGATTAGTGACTAAATCGTGACTCCGAATGGAGGAGAATGATGAGAAAAGAAGTTCAAGAATATCTATTTACAAATGATGAACGAAAAAAATTTGTACGTGAACAACCATATTGGTATAGGAAACTGTCAAGAAATCCTAATGATATAAACGAAATGGAAATTAGTATGATGAACTATTATCAAAAGACAATTCCTCATAAAGTTCAGCAATTTTCAAACTCGATACAAATGGCTTCGATGATGGTAGCGATGTTTCAATCTATGAGGCAACAAGATTAGAATGGTCATTTACACATACAGGCAAGGTGATTAGGCTATAATTGCCTGCCTGTTCCTTTTATCTCCTTACATAAGAGACATCTGAAAAGTATTCATGAATTTCTACGCCTCTGTAAACACTAAGAAAAAGGAGGCAGATAGAATGAAGCGTTTTTTTTGTACCGTTTTTTTATTAGGTATTGTCACTGGCTGTGTTGAAGATAAACCAAGACCAGAAGGAAACTTAGAGGTCGTACCTCTTCAAGTGGTAAACCATTCCTTCGAGGCAGTAGAAGTTATAAATCAACAGCGTAAAATGAATATATCTGTCAAACATCATATTAGAGATCAAGATGTTTATGTAGAATGTTATATTCCTTCATTTACCTTTAAAGAAAGAGGAGGGAATAAGGTAGACGGTGAGGGTCATTTACAGTTATCTGTTGACGGCAAGGTTGTAGATCATATTCAAACAGCTGCTTTTGTAATTAGAGGATTAGAAAAAGGAACCCACACATTTGAAATAGAGGTTGTTCATAATGATTCTACTAGCTATGAACTAAAAAAATCATGGAATGCTACTATTCAATAAATAAAGGATAATCATGTAAATTTTTTAGATTTCTCATTTGACGATATTCATGTTAGAATGAATATTGGAGGTGCATATACTCTATGTTTGCTACAATTGAGAGCACATTATTAGTAGATCAAGCTGAAGAACTTGCTAACTTGGTACTTCAATCAGAGATTGTTGTGGAGTATCGTCGTAGTTTCAATATATTAAAAAAAGATCAAGAAGCTCAACAACTAATTCAGGAGTTTACTAAAATTAAGGACCTATACGAAGATGTTCAACGTTTCGGTAAATATCATCCTGATTATCGTAAAATTACAAAAGATTTGCGAGATATTAAGCGTGAGGTAGATTTGAATGAAAGTATATCTAATTTTAAAAGAGCTGAGAATGAAGTACAATCTCTTCTAGATGAAATTAGTGTGCAAATCGGTCAAGCTGTTTCCATCCATGTTAAAGTTCCAACAGGTAACCCATTTTTTGAATCAAGTTGTGGCGGGGGATGCGGATCTGGTGGAAGTTGTGGGTGTAAGGTATCCTAAAACGAGTATTACTGCTCGTTTTCTTTTTTTGCTAAAATGTACAGACGATTAAAATAATACAGATTTAACTGATAATTTTTTAAAAATTTATCAAATTAGCTTATACAAATATTGTTTATAAATTGAAAATTTGCTAGACTTTTTATTGGAAATACAGATGTTACTAATGTCTTTTAGATAACCTGAGGGAGACCAGAGTATGTTTGAAAAGCGTCAAGGGATAGTTGTTTGGCTTCATACATTAAAACAATTAAAAATGCTTAGAAAATTTGGGAATGTTCATTATGTTTCAAAGAAATTAAAATACGTTGTCCTGTATTGTAATATGGATGTAACAGAGCAAACGATTCAAAAGCTCTCTTCCTACTCCTTTGTTAAACATGTTGAGCCCTCATACAAACCCTTTCTAAAGCTGGAATTTGAATCAAAAGTTGATAAAGCAAAAGAATATGATTACAAAATTGGCTTGTAGTTATTAAACTACATCCAAAAAAGGCTGACAATAGTGTCAGCCTTTTTCCATTTGTTGAAAAGTTAGGTCGTGATCGTAGTGACTAGTTTTAAGTGTGAAGTATATGCTATTGAAGAGGAGGGATAAGATGGTTTAGTCTTAAAATCCCAATCAGATATTGGTAGTAAAGATCCGTTTCATTAAACATACTTGATGGTTTAACATCAAACGAAATAATATTCTTCTGCAATGTTTTAGCCAATTCATTAAATAAATCATATCGTTTGTTTTCTAATAGGTTCGGATTAGGTATCCCTTCCCTGCATATATATAAGGCTTGGAAATTTCCTGGATCAGTAGGTTTCATAATTACCACAACGGAAGTAACATCTTTGTCATTCAATTTTGTATGTAAAGCTAGTAAATGAGTCACTCGATGTTTATTAGCCATTGCTGTTTCAATTAACTCATAAATATCAGAATAACCCTCACCTAATTCAATAAAACGCTGTATCATTAAAAACTTCCCCCTGATAAAAAATTTAACAATATTTCATTTAACCGATCCAACTATACCATGTAAATTGTAAAAAGAGAAGTTTGACAATAGTATATAGATGTTTTCTTGAAAACATGGATGATCGTCGAGTGCTAATCCTAAATCCTTTGTCTAGTAATAAATTTCTAATAAAAAAAACCCTACAGAAATTAAACTGTAGGGTCCCTCAATACCTTTTAAACTAAAAGGCTGAAGGCAAAGGGAGAGGAGAAACCGGAGGAAGAACTTATGGGGAAACGTAAGTCTTCTCCGCGGTTGGCAACAACATCAACGAATCGATGTTGTTACTAATCATTATCACCAAATGGCTAATGAGTATACATCATTATGTAATTTTTTCTTAACTTTTTATTCAACTGCAAATCAAATAGAGAAAATATAAGTATAGGAAACAATATTCATTGAAGAAAATACTACTAATAAGTTTAGATATTGTAACAAACGGAAGGCCTATGGTAGGATTAAGTGAAAACTCTAATAAATCATGTATTTATCTATATTTATATCATGTAAAATTAAAAAGTAGTGGTGAACGTAATGAGAGTAGTATCTGGAAACTATAAAGGGAGACAGCTTAAAGCTGTACCTGGAACAACAACAAGACCAACAACTGATAAAGTTAAGGAAGCTATCTTTAATATGGTTGGTCCATATTTTGATGGAGGCCTAGCGTTAGATTTATTTGCCGGTAGCGGAGGGTTAGGAATTGAAGCACTTAGTCGGGGAATTGAACGCTGTATCTTTGTTGATCGTGAGCCAAAGGCGATACAAACAATACATAAAAATTTAGAGATTTGTCAAGCTACCGAATTTGAGGTATATCGTAATGATGCAGAAAGAGCATTAAAGGCGATAATTAAAAGGGAGTTACGCTTTCAATTAATCTTATTAGATCCACCGTATAAGCAACAAAAATTGAAAGCGCTTTTAAAAATGATAAGTGAAAATGGCTTATTAGACAAAAACGGTTTTATTGTTACTGAGCATGGTGCTGACATAGTACTTACTAAAGAATTTGAGGAACTTGTTCAAGTTAAACAAGAAACCTATGGTACCAGTTCAATTACCATTTATAGTTATAAGGAAGCGATTGGGGAGGATGAATAAATGGGTAGAATTGCAGTATGTCCAGGTAGTTTTGATCCAATTACTTACGGACATTTAGACATTATCAAAAGAGGAGCAAAAGTATTTGAAGAGGTATATGTTTGTGTCTTAAATAATGCTTCAAAACAACCATTGTTTACAGTGGATGAACGATGTGAGCTTATCCGAGAAGTGACAAAAGAAATGCCGAATGTCATAGTAGAATCATATCGTGGTCTTCTTATTGATTATGCTCGAGAAAAAAATGCACAAGTAATTTTACGCGGCTTACGTGCAGTTTCAGATTTTGAATATGAAATGCAAATTACTTCCATGAACAGAGTATTAGATGAGAATATTGAAACATTCTTCATGATGACAAACAATCAATATTCCTTCCTAAGTTCAAGTATTGTAAAAGAAGTTGCAAAATATAAAGGAAATATTTCTGAATTGGTACCAAAGGCAGTAGAAAAGGCACTTAAAAGTAAATTTGTTAATGAATAAAAGGTGAGGGAGATCCTCACCTTTTTTAGATATTTTGGTTATTTGCTTTATGATAATTTCGTAAAAACGTTCCTTTTTCCATAAAGAATAATATATAGCAGTAAAGACGCTAATGTTATGATGGGGCCAGTATGGATAACTATTTCCCAATAGCTTTTAGCCCATTCAGGTCCATTTGTCATTAAGATAACAGGTAATTCACTTGTATCGTGAGCTTGTAGATTCAAGTACAATGGCTTGAACAACAAGTAAGCAATGAACGAAGAATAGATACCTTGTAGGATTCTAGCGATGAAAAATGGCTTAAATCTAATATCAGTGTCAGCTAAAATACTTGCAACTTGTGCCTGTATTGACAATCCTCCAAAAGCTAAAATAAAGCTTGCAATCATAACTTTATCTAAAAGGCTCGCATTGGTTTCACTCACTAACTGATTGCCTAAAGTAATTTCAAAGATGCCGGTAATAAGAGGGACGCTTAAATCAGTAGCTATGTGAAAAAATGCTAAAAATCCGGAGAAAATAAGACCAATTATCTCCGTAACAGAAATGATGGCTAAAATTTTATTGAATACCGAGAAAAGGATTATAAATCCGCCAATCATTAGTAATGTTTGGATTGATGATATGACGGCATCTCCAAGCATTTTTCCTAATGGCCTGGTTTCACTCACTCTTGTAGCATGCAGCTCCTTAAAAGCAATTGAAAGAGGTGAAAAGAAGGACTTCTTTTTCTTGGGTTGAATGGCTGAATCTGATCCTCCATAAAATCTCATTGTTAATCCAACACCTAAATTCCCTAAATAATGTGATGCAGCTAATAATATACCAAGTGAAGGATTGTCAAAAAAACCAACTGCAACGGCACCGAAAATAAATAAAGGGTTTGATGAACTTGTAAATGATACAAGTCGCTCTGCCTGAATTGTGGTTAGTTGTTTTTCCTGCCTCATTCTTGCCGTAAGCTTTGCCCCAGCTGGATTACCTGAAGCCATCCCCATTGCCCATACAAAACCACCTACACCTGGAACTCGAAAAATCGGTCTCATCAGTGGCTCTAAAAGAACTCCAATAAATTTGACAACACCAAAGCCAATAAGAAGTTCGGAAACAATAAAAAAAGGAAGAAGTGATGGAAAAACGACTTCCCACCAAATTGAAAGTCCCCTTGTTGATGCATCAAGAGACTCCTTAGGATTAAGAATAATGGCAACTGTTAAGCCGCTAATAAAAATAGCTAAGATAATTGTTTTAAGTTTTGAAAGACTCAAAATGTGACGCCTCCTAAATTAAACACACATGTATGAAAATAAGGATCATACAGCTTTTCCAAACAATTGTACAATCCTTACTAATTCAATATACGTGAATAGGTGGACATTTTAGACCATAAGAATGTCATAGGAGCATAAATAAACATCTTAGGTTCACACCATAGTATTTTCTCTAACAGAACTATAACTATAGTCACAAGACCTCGGTGCGTGCAGTATTAAATGTAGCAATTACTACTATTATTGCTCTAAACTTGATGGTAAATCTGTTGCGAAATATACTAATAAGTTAGTCATATATTTTATCCTATTCCAGTGGAAAAGGAGGAACTCTCCTTGAAAAAAGAACCCAAAATCGGACTAGCGCTTGGTTCAGGAGGTGCAAGAGGATTTGCTCATTTAGGAGTATTAAAGGTTTTAAGAGAAAATGGTATACCAATCGATTTAATAGCCGGTAGCAGTATGGGAGCTGTCGTTGGAACCTTGTATGCAGCAGGAACGAGTATAGAAAGACTTTATCAGTTTGCATTAGCGTTTAAGAGGAAATATTATTTAGATTATACCGTACCTAAAATGGGGTTTATCTCAGGAAATCGTGTAAAAGAGCTAATTCGGTTGTTTACACACCAAAAACACTTTCATCAATTAAATATTCCTGTTGCAGTTGTTGCAACTGATTTATATGATGGGAAAAAGGTTATATTTAAAGAA
Source organism: Metabacillus litoralis (assembly GCF_003667825.1). NCBI lineage: Bacteria > Bacillati > Bacillota > Bacilli > Caryophanales > Bacillaceae > Metabacillus > Metabacillus litoralis. The sequence continues at coordinate 758,594 of NZ_CP033043.1, forward strand.
GGGCCAGTTGCAGATGCTGTCCGTGCAAGTATTGCCATACCAGGAATATTTGTCCCTGAAAAGATAGATGGAAGGTTGTTAGTGGACGGTGGAGTGGTTGATCGGGTGCCCGTTTCGGTTGTAAAGGAGATGGGTGCTGATATCGTCATTGCTGTAGATGTGTCACATGTGAAAAAAAATGAAGACATTACATCTATTTTTGATGTTATACTCCAAAGCTTAGATATAATGCAGGATGAACTAGTTCATCACAGGGAGATAGCATCTGATGTGATGATAAGACCACATGTTGAGCAGTATAGTTCAAGAGCATTTACAAATATTAAAGAAATTATTGAGATTGGGGAAACAGAAGCTCAGAAACATGTAGAAAAAATTCAAGATCTTATCGTAAAGTGGAAGGAGACAAATTTTTAATGAAGAATAAATCACTGCTTAGATCCAGTCTAATTTTTTTAATTATTATCCTTATCATATCCTTCATTAAACTTCCGTACTACATTACTCAACCCGGTATGGCATCGGAATTGGAGCCAATTATTAAGGTTGAAAATGGTGATGAAAATGAGAAAGGGAGTTTTTCCTTAACAACTGTCCGCTTCGGTAGGGCAAACCCTTTTACATATATATGGGCCAAGCTTCAAGACTACCATTATATTCATCCATTAGAAGATATTAAAAGAGAAGATGAAACAGATAAAGAGTATTTTAACAGACAATTACATATGATGGAGGTTTCACAAGAATCAGCCATAACAATTGCCTATCAAAAAGCAAATAAAAAGGTTGAGTATACATTTCATGGCATTTATGTTGATGGAATAATTAAGGAAATGCCTGCAGGAAGTATATTAGAAGTTGGAGATCGCATATACAAGGTAGATAATAAAGAATTTCAAACAGCTGAAGAATTTATAGAATATGTTAGTCAGAAAAAAGAAGGAGAAGAAGTAACAATTACTTTTGAGCGTGAAGGGAAGCAGGACCAAGCAACGCTGCCTTTAGCATCATTCCCTAATGATCCCGATAAAGTAGGGATTGGAATATCGTTAGTGACAGATCGACAATTAGATGTAGACCCTGATATTGAATTGAAAACTGAGGAAATTGGGGGGCCTTCAGCTGGTCTAATGATGTCGCTAGAAATATATAATCAATTAACAGAAGGTGATTTGACCAAAGGGTATGAAATAGCTGGGACAGGAACAATTAGTTCGACAGGGGAAGTAGGACCTATTGGTGGTATTTCGCAGAAAATTGTCGCAGCAGATCGACAAGGAATTGACGTATTTTTTGCTCCTAATGAAAAAGACAGCCCAACATCAAATTATAAAGAAGCCATTGAAACAGGTGAAAACATTCAGACTAAGATGGAAATTATTCCGATAGACACCTTTGATGAAGCAGTAGAATATTTACAAAGCTTAAAAGAGAAAGGATGAATTTTGTCCTTTCTCTTTTTTATAAACATTAATAAACGCTCAGAGCGGAAAAAGAGGTCAACTTAGAATTTGAGATTACAAAAGGTTAAGTTTAAATAATTCTATAGCTATTATCTCACTCTAATAGGTGGAGTTGAGAACTCTTCTTTTAACCGCTTCGTGCGAATTGGTTCATCATAAATCATTTGATAGGCATGTGCAGCTTTAATATCCAAATCCAGCAATGGATGGTCAAAAGAAGTAACTTTAGATATTAGCGGCAGCATTAATTGTTTTTTTATATGACTTAAATAAGCCTGACCTTCTGTAGACATCCCTAGAAGTCTAACATATGGTGATGTTTGGCCTTCATTCATACATTTCATTTGTTCTTTTGTTGTGTTAGTTAATATATGAGTACATAGTCTTTGAAGTCTTGTCCATGTATAGCGTTTTGTTTTTAACGATTCCATAAACTCTTGGAAACTTAAAGCACTTTGAATGCATCTTTTTATTCTATGCTCTAATCCTTCTTCAACTTCGTAAATTGAACCAATTTCCTTGGTTGTCATCGTCATAATCCGATATTTTAATAATTGAAAATAAAGTTCCCAACGGTGTAAGTGATAATCTTTTTTGTTTTCTTGAAGGAGTTGTAAAGTGACTTCAGGTACATAACTTTGAATGTGATGATTTTCTGAAAATAATGCTTTACGAATACTAGTTGCACTTGCAATTGTAGGTGATCGAAACTGCTCATCATGATAACCTGCAGAGGTACGTTTTATTGTTAAAGGCTCTATGTTTGAATGCTGCTTAAGAATTGCGCGAACATAATAAAACCCTAAAATATTGTTAGGTAATGAAAGATCTAATAATTCTTTATCACCGTTCAAATTCTTGTATGCCAGAGTTAATGCATTCGGATAACTAACCCCAGTTTTTACATAATGTTGGATTAAGTCTTCATATTCTGCCTTTGATTGTTCTAGAAAATGATTTGTGGAAATAAAAGGATTGATATCTCCTAATTCACTGCCGAAGCATAAATGATCACAACCTAAAGCATCAAGAATAGATACAGCACCACTAGCAAATGTTTCTGCCTTTTGCGTTGCAAATGCGTAAGGTAATTCTACAACAAGATCAACACCACAATATAAGGCCATTTTTGTACGAGTCCATTTTGATACAATTGCTGGTTCTCCCCTTTGTAGGAAATGACCACTCATTACAGCAATTACAACAGAAGCATTTGACTTTTTAATCGATTCTCTCAAGTGATATAAATGACCATTATGAAATGGATTATATTCAACAACTAGACCTACTACACTCATGTAATCACCACTCTTATTCATTCTATTATTTTCCTATGGGTAATTTTTATAATATTATAGGGTATAAAGAACAATCTATAAACCTTTGGAAGGAAATTATCATCTAAGATAGCCAATAAATCTTACCTATTATTAACGATTTCAGAGTAAGCAATATAATTAAAGGTGAAAATATATAATAATAATCCTTTAAAAACGAAAAGTAAGCTTGTTATTACAACACAAAATTTAAATAGGGTATCAACATTATTAAGATGGTTTTGTTTTGAAAATAAAGGTTTATCATGTATACTTACACTGTAAAGAAAAAATATTGACAAATATAATTGCGAAGGCTATAATTACCTTTGTTGCCTTGAGGTGATACGATTTGAAATGGACAATTAGTCAACTACATCAATTACAAAGCAAGGGATTAAAATTTGATGAAGAAATTGATTTAAGCGATTGGATCAAAAGTCAATCTGACATTCGTGATATTTCGCCAGTAAATGTTAAAGGAAGAGCCGATATAAGCTCGACTAAAGTAACATTCCATCTGTCAATTTCAGGTTCAATGGTTTTACCTTGTTCACGAACATTAGTGGATGTTCCGTATCCATTTTTAATTGATACAACGGAAACATTTTTATTAAAACCCGCAGACTATGAAACGTCAGAGGATTTCTATTTACCGGAGGGTGAAATCGTTGATTTAACTCCTTTAATAAAAGAAATTCTTCTTGTAGAAATTCCGATGCAGGTATTCTGTGATGATGTAAGAAATGAAGAAGGGGCAGCTCCACAATCTGGTAGAGACTGGGAAGTTATTTCTGAGGAAGATCAACAAAACAAGGTTGATCCAAGATTGGCTGGACTAGCTAAATTCTTCGAAAATGAAGAAAGCTAATGATTTTTTGTATAGCTTAAAAAGCAATTGAGCCGATGCGTTTGTATCGGTTTCACAAATGCGTAATGCTCTTTAAGGAGGTGGGAATAATGGCTGTACCTTTTAGAAGAACTTCTAAAACGAGAAAACGACTACGTCGTACACATTTTAAATTACAAGTACCTGGTATGGTAGAATGCCCAAACTGCGGTGAAAGCAAACTTGCTCACCGTGTATGTAAAGCATGTGGAACATACAAAGGAAAAGACGTTGTAAGCAAATAATAATTTGTTTCAACGAGGCGTAAGGACATTGTTCCTTACGCCTTTTATTTTTCTATAGATTTTCCCTCACTTCATATTTTCACTCACCCCCTGAGATTTTTCCGTTTCTTTACGTAGTAGTTAATTCAGTTATTGAGTATAAGTGCATAAAACTTTTATGTTTCCTTTCAGACCGCTAATCGTCGAGCTTTTAATAAAGAAACAACTTTTTGTTGTGTTGCATTTAAAAATTTTATCTAATAGATAATAAGGGACCTAAAGCAACAAAGAGTATTTTTCCTGAGTTTAAATTTTTAGATGGGAGGGTATGGAAGAATGAGTAAGTTAATTGTAAGTGAATTTGAGGATGGATTGGTTGAATTACGCCTAAACCGACCAATTAAGCATAATGCAATTGATTACGCAATCATGGATGAAATAAAGAGATATTTACAGTCACTTAAAGCAAAAAAGAACTTAAGAGCGCTAATATTAACAGGAGAAGGGGATAAAGCGTTCTGCTCCGGTGGTGATGTTAAGGCTTTTCAGCATCTTAAAACAAGGGATGAAGCATATTTTATGCTATCTAAAATGGGTGATGTTCTTTATGAACTCATGACTTTTCCTTTACCTACATTCGCTTTAATAAATGGAATTGCTTTAGGTGGAGGGTGTGAAATTGCAACTGCGTGTGATATTCGAATTGCGAGGAAAGGTGCTACTCTTGGCTTTATACAAGGTCAATTATCTATTACTACAGGTTGGGGGGGTGCAACACTGTTATATGAAAAGCTTTCATACGAGCAGGCAATTTCCTTTTTATATTCAGCAAAAAAAATATCAGCAAACGATGCAGAACATATGGGGTTTATACAAAAGACTGTTTCTGATGAAAATTATAAAGAACTAGGCTATTTATTTATTAAAGAATCACTAGTTAATGACCCAAATGTTTTGAGAGCTTACAAAGCAGTGAAGGTTAGTCAATGGGAACAATCGAATTTATATTCTCGTATGATGTCAGAGATTAATCGTTGTGCAGAGCTCTGGTCTTCTGAGCAGCATCATCAGGCAGTATCTGCCTTTCTTACAAGAAAAGAGAAGAGCTAATAAATCTCATACTCATAACTGTTACATACAATTTCTACCATATCAAGTATGGTGGTCTAGTTAATTGTGTCATTCATACTTATTAAGCATATTCATTCCCCGTCCTAGTACACCTTTTTTCTAACGTAATAGAGTGTATTTAGTCTATCTACTCTACTAGCTGCATATGTATAGAAAAAAAGTGACTATTGGAGGGAATTTAAATGACAACTACGCGTCAAGATGCATGGACACATGATGAGGATTTATTATTAGCAGAAGTGGTATTAAGGCATATTCGAGAAGGGGCAACACAGCTCGCTGCGTTTGAGGAAGTAGGTCGTAAATTATCTCGTACAGCGGCAGCTTGTGGATTTAGATGGAACTCTCATGTTCGTAAACAGTATAAAACAGGAATCGAGGTTGCAAAAAAACAAAGAAAAGAGTTGCGAACTCTTAATTCACAGGAAAAAGTAGATGAGCAAAAGGAAGTTCAAGTTCATGTAAAAGAGCCTGCTTCAGAGGTGGAACATACAGAATCTACACAACCCACTCAATTATCTCAACCAACTCAATCAAACCAACCTAGTTCTAATTCGAAAAATGCTATTAAGGACCTTATTTCGTTCCTTCAGCAGTATGAAGACGCTCCTTCCATAAAGGAGGTCCAAGAAGAAAATCAGCAATTGAGAAATAAAATTCAAGAATTACAAAATGAAGTTGAAAAGCTGCAAGATGAAAAGCAGTCTTTAACAAATCATTTACAGGTTGTCGAAGAAGACTACCGCGCGTTAATTGAAATAATGGATCGTGCAAGAAAAATGGTTATTTTACAAGAGGATGAAAGAAGTAGGAAAGTTAAATTCCAAATGGATAAAAACGGAAATCTAGAAAGAGTGGAAAAGTAAAAAAAGTTCACTTGTAAAAATTAAAACAGCTCATGTAGGGTCACTTTCCCTTTCATGAGCTGTTTTTTTAGTTAGCTTTGAAAATTTATTCTTGAATAGTAACGCCACTTGGATACCAAACTAAAGGGTTTTCTCCTTTATCTCGATCCATATCATATTTTACAGGCTCAAATTGCATTTTTGACCAAAAATCACTGGATTTGACTCTTGGGTTTGTTTTGATTGGTAGGTTAAATGATTTTGCGTATTCCACCAACGCTCTTCCATAACCCTTTCCTTGATAATTTGGTAATACTTCGAGTTTCCAAAGTTCTAAATAATCCTGTTTAGGTTCAAAATATTGATCAAATTTCATGTCAACACGGTATAAGCTCATTCTTGCCACTAGCTTGTCACCGTAATAAATCCCATAAAACGGTGAATCACTGTCATTTTCAATAATATTTGATTGAAGATCCTCTAACATTGAAAGTTCTTGAATACCATATTCTCTAAATTTTTTAAATTCTTCCAGGGTTTTGTAATTTACTAACAATCTCTCAACTTTTAACATACCTTTTCCCCCTTGGTGCAAATTCTACAATAATAAAATTAAAATTAAATTCACATGATAAAAAGACTATTTTCAGAGTGTTTGTTGTTTGATTATTTATAAATCCTCTAATCATCAAAGTCGCAATTATTTTAGACAACAAACCTTTTAATGTAAGTCTTTATAAGATATTGTTATTATACCATGGTGAGTGTAAATAGTGGTATGATTTAGTTAACGCTTACACAAAATTAGCTAGAATTGTCAAACAAGCAAAATCCTAGTAAAATTACTGCTGGTTTTGTTATGATGTTGATTAAGAGTGAATGATTTGTTAAGTATATATTGGCTTTAAGGGGCCTTATTTCAGAAGGTGAAGCTCATGGAAATTGGAATTATTGGTTCTGGATCACTAGGGTTACTTTATTCATTTTACCTTTCAGAAAACAATAAAGTTACTTTATATACCAGACGGGAAGAACAAGCAAGTAAAATTAATAAGCATGGTATTACGTTGGTTCAAGGAAATTCAGAAATGAAAAAGAACGTGGAAGCAACATTTGAGAAAAATTATAAAGAGCCAGTTTTAATAATCACTGTTAAGCAATACAGTCTTAAGCCAATTATTGATACTTTAATAAGACTTTCTCCACGAACCATTATATTTCTTCAAAATGGCATGGGGCATTTGCGTTTTCTAAAACACTTGTCTCATCATAATCTTATATTGGGTATATCTGAACATGGAGCACTAAAAGTAAGTGACTCTGTTGTACAACATACAGGAAATGGAATAACAAAAATTTCATCGTATAAAGATTGTGAAATGGATGTAATGAACCAAATAATAAGAAATCACTCAGAAGTTTTTCCTTTTATACGTAAATCTGATTGGGAAAGAATGTTGAAAGAGAAATTAATTGTCAATGCTACCATTAATCCTCTAACAGCACTTTTTAGAGTCAAAAATGGAGAACTTATAACAAACCCTTATTTTCATAAACTTTTTTATGAACTTTTTGAAGAAGTGGCCGACCTACTTAAAATAGAGAATAAAGAGTTATCTTGGAAACAAGTGAAAACAATATGTGAAAATACCTCGGAAAATAAATCTTCTATGTATAAGGATATTTACAATGGTAGACAAACTGAAATTGATTCAATTCTCGGATATATGATAGATCTTTCTAATGGAAAAACCTGTCCTCGTATTTCATTCCTGTATCAAGCAATCAAAGGGATAGAGATAGGAAAGGAGGGCGTATGAGCAGTTTTTTTACTTGGATTGTCTCAGTAGCGATCACGTTACCGATATTGAGTTTGTTATTCATTTATTTTCTTGTTCGAATTTTTGTTAGAGGAAAAAAAACAATTTTGTGGACTGTTGATTTATCAACAGTAGTTTTCATATTATCAGTGCACTTTCATTTATTAACCATATTTAAGCAATCATTTCTTCTATATATTATCTTACTACTTACTTTGTTAGCACTGGTTGTCTATTACTTTGAGTATAAAGGTTCGAGGGAGCCTTCTATATTTATGGCTATTAAAAAAATGTGGAGACTTTCATTTTTACTTTTTTTCATAAGCTATGTAGGTCTTACCATTGGTGGTATTTTAACAGGAGTTTTTAAAAGTGCATTCGTATTATAGTTTTGTTCATTTAAAAAGAACTAGAATTCAAGCAAAGGTTTTTTGTTTCATTTCCATAAGTGCTATACTCACCTTGTTACATTTTACAATGGACATAAATGACAACATATGACTTTAATCAAGAAAGGAAGTTTATATATGGAGATAGTTGAACTCTCCCTGCGCTCTTCAAATCAATTTATTAATGACTTAACTGAGAAAAAGTTGCATGTTGAATCTTTTTTTGATTATAACCTTCATTCAACTTCTCTTTTTAGAGAAAGAGCTGAAGATTTAAGAGAACGTACTTATCAACGTGAAGAGCTTGCAACATACTTAAAAAACTACACCAACCGATGTTTAAACAGTGATGAAAAAACATTAGAAAACATAGAACGATTGAAAAATCCTGATAGCCTTGTAGTTATTGGAGGGCAACAGGCAGGTTTGTTAACTGGTCCTCTGTATACAATACATAAAATTATTTCAATCATTGTACTTGCTGAGAAAGAAGAAAAGGAATTAGGTGTTCCTGTTATTCCTGTTTTTTGGATCGCTGGTGAGGACCATGACTTTGTGGAAATCAATCATGTTTTTATAGAGAAAAATCAAATAGCGAAAAAGCTTGCAATCAAGGATTCACCAATAAAAAAACAACCTGTTTCACAACTTGAGCTTAACAAACAAAAAACATTTGATTGGATTGACCAAGTTTTTGAGGCTTTTGGAGAAACAGATTATTCCAATCAATTGATTTCTAACTTAAAGCAATATGCTGAAGAGTCTTCAACATATGTTGAATTTTTCGAAAAAATAATCATGGATCTTTTCAAGGATAAAGGGCTTATTCTGATTAACTCAGGTGATCATGAGCTTAGAAAGCTGGAAAAATCGTACTTTAAATCAATTCTAGAACAAAATGAGAAAATTTACGACGCGGTAAAAGAACAACAGCAAAAAATGCAATCTTTCGATTATCACCCTATTATAGAAATGACAGATAACAGTGCTAATCTATTCTACCATCATGATGGGGAGCGTTTCCTTCTAGAGAGAATTAGTCATAATGAGTATGAAGTAAGTGAAATTGGACTTACTATTACCAGAGCGGAACTTTTTGATCTGATTGAAACGAATCCTGATAAATTTAGTAACAATGTCGTGACAAGGCCATTAATGCAGGAATATTTATTTCCTACATTAGCCTTTATTGCAGGTCCAGGTGAAGTAACATATTGGTCTGAATTAAAGGGTGTTTTTTCATTATTTGATATAAAAATGCCACCGGTTCTTCCAAGGCTGCAATTGACTATTTTAGAAAGAGCTATAGACAGAAACATAAAGGAAACAGGTGTGGAATTAGAGACAGTGCTGCAAGAAGGTGTAACGAATTCAATGAACAATTTTCTCAAGGAAATGTCTCCGGTTGATATGGCCCCTTTAATTGAGGAAGCTAAAAAAGAAATTTCTGAGATTCATACTAAGTTGGTTGATGCTGCAATGTTAATTGATCAAAGCTTAGAGCCAATGCTAAAAAAGAATGGTCATTTTATTGAGGAACACCTTGATTTTATTTATAAAACTGTTGAAAATCGGAAGAAACAACAGCATAATGTTCAATTGTCAAAGTTTAAATCAATTGAACAATCATTACTTCCAAATTTACATCCACAAGAGAGAGTTTGGAATATTTATTACTATTTAAACAAGTTTGGACCAAATTTTGTAGGAGAATTGCTAAACTTGTCATATTCCTTTAATGGAACACATAAAATTGTCAAAATATAAATAAAAGTTTTTTGAAAATCCTGTGAATACAGGGTTTTTTTTTTATGAAAACAAATGTAGAATAAAGATGTGGAGATAAGTGGGGGGAAGTGGTGAGTTAAGGGGAGAAAGTGGGGACAACGAACATGTTTATGGGAGAATACCATCACACCATTGATATAAAAGGCAGAATGATTGTCCCATCAAAATTTAGAGATGGACTAGGAGAAACATTCGTTTTAACGCGTGGCCTGGACCAGTGTTTGTTCGGTTATCCTATGAGTGAATGGAAAATAATTGAAGATAAGCTAAAGAATCTCCCGTTAACTAAAAAAGATGCTCGTGCATTTACCCGTTTTTTCTTTTCAGGTGCGACTGAATGTGAGCTTGATAAACAGGGTCGTGTAAATATCGCAACACCACTTCTGCAGTATGCAAAACTAGAAAAAGAATGCGTTGTTATCGGCGTTTCAAATCGGATTGAGCTGTGGAGTAAGTCCATTTGGGAAACTTATGTTGCTGAGCAAGAAGATTCTTTTGAAGAAATTGCGGAAAATATGATTGATTTTGATATATAATAATCTTCTTTTTAGCAAAGAATGAGTAGAAAAATGGACAAGCTAAGAATAGTCCAATATTTTAGGGGTAGATTCGTTACTTCCTTCTAACTGAAACAGATTTGAAGAGGTGGTACAACATGTTTAAACATACAACAGTGTTACTAAAGGAAACGGTAGATGGCTTAAATATTAAGGAAGATGGTATTTACGTTGATTGCACGCTTGGAGGTGCAGGTCATAGTAGCTATCTGCTTTCACAGTTATCAGAACAAGGGCATCTAATCGCCTTTGATCAGGATGATACAGCGTTAGAAAACGCGAAAGAAAAGCTTGCTAATTATAAAGGTAAGGTAACCTTAATCAAAAGTAATTTTCGTTACCTTTCTGAAAAACTTGCTGAAATAGGAATCGACAAAGTAGATGGTATTTTATTTGATTTAGGGGTTTCATCCCCACAGTTAGATACGCCTGAACGAGGGTTTAGTTATCATCATGATGCACCGTTAGATATGAGAATGGACCAGCAATCAGATATTTCAGCATACGAAGTGGTAAACACGTGGACTTATGAACAGCTAGTGAAAATATTCTTTCGATATGGTGAGGAGAAATTCTCTAAACAAATTGCGAGAAAGATTGAAAGTCACAGAGAAACTCAGCCAATTCGAACTACCGGTGAGTTGGTTGAAATTATTAAAGAGGCAATTCCGGCACCTGCACGCCGAAAAGGTGGACACCCTGCCAAAAGGATTTTCCAGGCAATAAGAATTGCTGTAAATGATGAATTAAAAGTATTTGAAGAGGCAATTGAACAATCAATTGAATTGTTAAAGCCTGAAGGAAGAGTAAGTGTTATCACATTCCACTCTTTGGAAGACCGTATATGTAAAACTGCCTTTAAAGAAGCGGCAACACCACCGGAGTTACCTAGGAATATGCCATACATTCCAGAAGGGTATGAGCCTAAAATAAAGATTATTACTAGAAAACCTATTCTTCCATCAGAACAAGAATTGGAAGAAAACAATCGAGCAAGATCAGCTAAGCTAAGAATTGCTGAAAAGGTCTAAGAAGAATAAGATTTTTTAAGGAGGTTATTAAAATGAGTAATTTAGCCATGAAAATAGAACAACAACGTCAGGAGCAGCTAAATCAATCCCCTAAACAAGAACCTATTATTAGAACAAGAAGAGCTTCAATAACCCCAGGTGAGAAATTCCTCATTTTATTATTTGTTTCTCTCTTTGTATTAGGAGCTATTACAATTGTTGCGAACTCCTATAATGTGTATCAAGCTAATATGGAGATTCAAAAAACTGAAGCTAAAATTCAAGAACAAACGAAATTAAACAGTGACCTCCATGTTCAAGTAGAAGAGTTAAGTACATATGATCGTATTTGGGAAAAAGCTAAAGAATTAGGGTTAACATTAGATCAAAACAATGTGAAAAGTGTGCAAAATTAATAAAGAATCAAATAAAAGGGACTAAGCCGTGTAAGTTTCATATGGCTTAGTCCTTCAATCTATTCTATCCATTTACGGTTAAAGGTGGTATCATACACCATAGGAGGTTTTCTATGAAATTAACGCATAAAAATATAAACATGAATAGAGGCGCTGCATTATTAGCGTTGATTTTTGGTTTGCTATTTTTAGTTATTTTTGTTCGTTTCTTTTATATTCAATCAACTGGAACTGCACATGGTCAAGCACTTGCAGCAAGAGCTGAAGAACTCTATGAAAGTCAAAGAACTATTGAAGCATCAAGAGGGTCAATATTAGATCGTAAGGGTGAGGTTATTGCAGAAGACAAGTCTTCTTATAAACTCGTTGCAATCCTGGACGATCAAATAACAACAGATCCTGATAATCCAGAGCATGTTGTTGATGTAGAAGAAACGGCACAAAAGTTAGCACCTTTATTAAATATGGAAGAAAATGAAATAGTAGAGGTTTTATCAAAGGATTTATACCAAGTTGAATTTGGATCTGCAGGTAGAGACATTAGTCATACTTTAAAAGAGGAAATAACAAAATTGGAGCTTCCTGGTATTACGTTTATTCGTGATACACAACGGTTTTATCCTAATGGAATCTTTGCCTCGCATTTAATCGGATATGCGCAAAAGCAAGAAGCAACAGGTGAGACGGTAGGAATGATGGGCCTGGAAAAAACATTAGAGAAATATCTCCATGAAGAAGATGGCTACATAAAATTTGAAAAAGATCGCTACAACTGGAAGTTACCAACAAGTGACGATGAAATCGTAGCTCCGAAAAATGGTCAAGATGTGTATTTAACCATTGATCAGAAAATCCAAACCTTTTTAGAAGATTCTATGAATCAAGTAGTTGAAGAATATTCACCAGAGAAGATAGTAGCTGTTGTAGCTGATCCGAAGACCGGAAAAATACTAGCTATGGCTCAGCGACCGAGTTTTGACCCAAATAAAAGGAACATTACGTCTTATTACAATGATGTCATCTCATATCCTTTTGAACCGGGGTCAACGATGAAAATCTTTACTTTAGCAGCAGCAATTGAAGAAGGAGTCTATAATGGAAATGCAACATTCCAATCTGGTTCTTATGCGGTAGGACCATCTGTTGTACGTGACCATAAAAGAGGCGGTTGGGGGACTATCAGCTTTAATGAAGGTGTACAAAGGTCATCAAATGTTGGTTTTTCAATTCTTGCTAAAGATTTGCTTGGAACTGATCGAATGTATCAATACCTAAACAAATTTGGATTTACGAAAAAAACTAATATTGATTTGCCAAACGAAGCTGAAAGTAAAATAAACTATAATTATGAGATTGATAAGGTATCAACTGCATTTGGACAAGCATCAGCCTTTACTCCGATCCAGCTCGTACAAGCAGCAACAGCAATTGCGAACAATGGTAAAATGATGAAACCTTATGTTATTGATAAAATAGTAGATAAAGATTCTAATGAAGTTGTAAAGGAAAATAATTCAAAGGTTGTTTCTCAACCAATTACTGAAAAAACTGCAAAAGCAACACTAGATATTTTAGAAACTGTTGTAAGTTCAGAAAATGGTACGGGAAAACCTTATAGCATTGAAGGGTATCAGGTTGCTGGAAAAACAGGTACTGCACAAATGCCAAATCCAAATGGAAGAGGTTATTTATCAGGAAATGACAACCATATCTTTTCGTTTTTAGGAATGGCACCAAAAGATAATCCAGAGCTTATTGTATATGTAGCTGTTCAGAAACCGAAGCTTGAAGGACAAGCTGGTTCTGTTCCAGTTTCAATGATTTTTAATACTGTGATGAAAAACAGCCTTCAATATTTACAAATTGAACCTACAGAAGAACTTGAACCTGAAACACAAACAAAAACTTCAAGTGAAGACACGGTGCTTCCTGATTTAGTAGATGCAAAGTTTGCTGATGCTAACAATCAATTGAAAAAGTTAGGTTTAACGCCAATTATTCTTGGGAATGGACAAAAAGTTATTGCTCAATATCCTGAAGGGGATACTTCAATGATGTTAAATGAAAAAGTCTTTCTAAAGTTATCTGAAGAAGTTAAAATGCCAGATTTAACAGGTTGGTCTAAACGCGATGTCATGAAACTAGGAAATATAATGAATATTTCTGTCAATGCAGAAGGATCTGGTTTCGTTATAAAACAGAGTATTAAGAAAGATAGTGTATTAAAGAAAAGCGATGTTTTGACGATAACACTGGGTACAGAAAATGATGAAAAACAGCCTGAAGAAAGCAATGAACAAGAATAAAATGAATGGTAGGATTGATCTCAACAAAAATGAGGTCAATCTTTTTTTATTTAGATTAAATTAGGATGTTTCTTAGGTCATAGGTTCATATATACATTCATTAGGATTGAATAGTTCCTATGATTTTTCTTCTGAAGCTTGGAGTTTAATATGTATGGATAACAGTTCTAACTCCTCGTGTACAAGCATATATATTTGAACGAGCCTAGACAAGGAGGAGTAAAGTATATGCGGGTATCTAATGTGACCGTTAGAAAGCGTCTTGTTTTAACATTGCTTTTCGGTTTTTTAATTTTCTTAGTGATTGATATACGTCTAGGGTATGTTCAATTTTTTCTTGGTAATACACTCACTTCAGGAGCAAAAGATCTATGGAGCAGAAACATTCCATTTGAGCCTGAACGCGGAGAAATTTTAGATCGGAATGGCGTAAAGCTAGCAACGAATATGAGTGCTCCGACGATTTATGTTGTACCAAGACAAATTGAGGATCCTGCAGATGCTGCTAAAGAATTAGCTGCAGTTTTAAATATGTCAGAAGAAAAGGCCTATCAACATATAACAAAAAGGGTTTCTATCGAAAGAATCAATCCTGAGGGGAGAAAAATCTCTCATGAAAAAGCAAACGAAGTGAGAGATTTAAATATAAAGGGAGTTTATATAGCTGAAGATTCGATTAGATATTATCCTTATGGAAGTTATTTATCACATGTTCTTGGTTTTGCAGGAATCGATAATCAGGGATTGCTAGGCTTAGAAGCATATTACGATGAGCAATTAAAGGGAGAAAAAGGATACGTTAAATTTTATTCAGATGCAAAGGGGCAAAGAATGCCGGATGAAGCGGACGACTATACAGCTCCTGTAGATGGGAATAATCTAAAACTAACAATTGATTCAAGAGTTCAAACTATTATTGAAAGAGAATTAGATAATGCTCAAGCTACTTATAATCCGGATGGGATTATTGCGATTGCGATGAACCCAAACAATGGTGAAATATTAGCGATGTCAAGTAGGCCAGATTTTGATCCGGCTAATTTTAAAGAGGTAGATCCGGTGGTTTACAATCGCAACTTACCTGTTTGGAGTACTTATGAGCCAGGTTCAACATTTAAGATTATTACCTTAGCTGCAGCACTTGAAGAAAAGAAAGTAAATTTAGATAAAGATGAGTTTAATGACTCTGGTTCTGTAGAGGTCGATGGAGCAAGATTACGATGTTGGAAAAGAGGGGGACATGGCCATCAAACATTTTTGGAAGTTGTCCAAAACTCTTGTAACCCTGGATTTGTAGAACTTGGTCAAAGACTTGGGGAAGAAACATTGTTTAAATATATAAAGGATTTCGGTTTTGGTCAAAAAACAGGAATTGATCTTCAAGGTGAAGGAACGGGTATTATGTTTAAACCAGAACAAGTAGGACCTGTGGAACTTGCAACCACCGCATTTGGTCAAGGTGTTTCTGTTACACCGATACAGCAAGTTGCAGCTGTTTCTGCAGCTATAAACGGAGGGGTTTTGTATACTCCATATATAGCAAAGGAATGGGTTGATCCTGTTACTGGTGAAGTCATTAGTCGAAATACACCAAATGCCAAAAGACGTGTTATTTCTGAGGAAACCTCAAAAGAAATTCGTTATGCGCTTGAAAGTGTTGTTGCATTAGGTAGTGGTAGAAATGCTTTTGTAGATGGCTATCGAGTTGGTGGAAAAACTGGTACAGCACAAAAAGTAAAAGATGGAAGATATATGGAAAATAACCATATTGTCTCCTTTATTGGATTTGCACCAGCTGATGATCCGCAAATTGTTATTTATGTTGCAGTTGACAATCCTAAGGGAACAGTCCAATTTGGTGGAACTGTTGCTGCACCTATAGTCGGAAACATTATGCGTGATGTTTTACCTGAGATAGGGGTAAAGCCAAGAGACGGTCAAATTGAGAAAGAATATAATTGGCTGGACACAAAACTCGTAGAAGTACCGAATATTATAGGGTTAACAAAGCAAGAATTAACTCAACAATTCGTTAACTTGAAGATTGATGTATCAGGTGAAGGAGATGTTGTTGTGCAACAATCCCCAAATGAAGGTGTAAAAGTTAAGGAAGGATCAACCTTAAGAGTTTATCTAGGTGATGAAAATAAAGAAAAGAAAGAAAGTGAATAACAAGAGGGGAGCATGCTATTGCAAAAATTGCATTGGCACGCTTTCTTTCTGTTGGTATAATAACATTTATGTTTTTCGTAAAATTGAAAGGAATGATGGCTCTTTTCTTTTAAGTAAGATAAAATAGTACGGAGAAATATTTTACCATTTATATTTTAATTGATGGTTATTTGATCCATTTTGATGTGGATTAAAAGGAAAACCCTGTAATGAAAGTAGGAATAAAGATGAAATTAAATGATTTACTAACATTTTTACATGATGACTCACTTCTATCTTTAAAGAACCCTACCATCTCATCTTTAGAAATGGATTCTAGAGAGGTAAAGCCCGGTAGTTTATTTATATGTATAAAGGGTTATACGGTTGACGGTCATGATTTTGCACAAAAGGCTGTAGAGCAAGGAGCAGTAGCTATAGTTGCTGAAAGAAACTTAGATTTAGATGTTCCGGTTATTGTTGTAAAAGATACTAAAAGATCTATGGCTGTATTAGCGGATATATTTTATGGGCAGCCAACTCATTCTATGCATTTGATAGGTGTTACCGGTACTAATGGCAAAACAACAACAACACATATTATTGAAAAAATATTCAATGAAGCAAATAAGCAAACAGGTCTTATTGGGACAATGTACATAAAAATCGGTAATCAACAAAAAGAAGTTAAGAATACAACGCCTGAAAGTCTTACATTGCAAAAGACATTTGCCGAAATGAAGGAACAAAATGTTTCTGATGCTATTATGGAGGTGTCATCACATGCCCTTCATCTTGGAAGAATTCATGGATGTGATTTTAATGTTGCTGTGTTTACGAACTTAACACAGGATCATTTAGACTATCATAAAACAATGGAAGCATATAAGTATGCTAAAGGACTATTGTTTGCTCAATTAGGTAATAAGTTTGATCATAACGATCTAAAGATTGCCGTTTTAAATGAAGATGAAGAGGCGTCTGAAGATTTTAAACGGATGACGGCTGCAAAGATCTTAACCTATGGGATTGATCGTCCTGCAGATATTAAAGCAAATAACATAAAAATTACTTCAAAGGGTACAATGTTTCAACTCGTAACACCTGTTGGTACACGCAATGTGACAATTCAAATGGTTGGAAAGTTCAGTGTGTATAACGTGTTAGCTGCTGTTTCTGCTTCACTTGCTTCATCTGTTGATTTAGATACGATTGTTACAGCTATTGAATCGATGGAGGGGGTACGAGGACGTTTTGAATTAGTTGATGGTGGGCAGGATTATACCGTTATTGTTGATTATGCACATACACCTGATAGCCTAGAAAATGTTCTTAAAACTGTTAAACAATTTGCAGAGGGACGCATCTTTTGTATTGTAGGATGTGGGGGAGACAGGGATAAAACAAAAAGGCCTTTAATGGCTAAAATCGCGGTAACATATAGCGATGAACCCGTTTTTACATCTGATAACCCAAGAAGTGAAGATCCGCAAGTCATTCTTCAGGAAATGGAAGAAGGTGTAGCGGGTAACCAGTACACATCTATTATCAGCAGAGAAGAGGCTATTACCTATGCTGTTAAAAAAGCTCGAAAAGGTGATGTCATTCTAATTGCAGGAAAAGGCCACGAAACATATCAGATAATAGGTAATGAAGTTTTTGATTTTGATGATAAGGAAATCGCATTAAATGCAATAAATACCTTAAATTTGTAGTGAATGACCAAGACCTTTCATAAGAATAGGTACAAAGGAAGAAAGAGAAGTTGATAAGATGAAGAAAAACAGTTTAGAAGAACATATTCAGAAAAATACCTCATATGATAATCTCGTAAAAGATACGCTTGTATATTCTAATGACTTAGTATTCTGTGGGGAGGTGTATGCATGTTAGAGCAAGTAATTTTATTTACAATCGTTATGGGATTCTTAATCAGTGTATTACTTTCCCCAATCATTATTCCGTTTTTAAGAAGGTTGAAGTTTGGTCAAAGTATTAGAGAAGAAGGACCTAAATCTCATCAAAAAAAATCGGGTACCCCAACAATGGGTGGTGTAATGATCATTATTTCGATCATTATTACAACGATTGTTATGACCGGGAAATTTTCGCAACTTAGTGTTGAGATGTATTTATTGTTGTTTGTTACATTCGGATACGGTTTATTAGGATTTTTGGATGATTTTATCAAGGTGGTTATGAAACGAAATCTTGGTTTAACTTCAAGACAAAAACTTCTAGGGCAAGTAATTATTGCTATTATATTTTACCTTGTCTTCACGCAGTATGGCTTTTCAACCGAAATAGGGATACCTGGAACAACTTTATCTTTAGACCTTGGTTGGGGCTATATTATTCTCGTTGTATTTATGTTAGTGGGAGGATCTAATGCAGTAAACTTAACAGATGGTTTAGATGGTTTGTTATCAGGTACTGCTGCTATCGCTTTTGGGGCATTTGCTGTTTTAGCTTGGAATCAGTCGCAATACGATGTTGCCATTTTTTCGGTAGCTGTTGTTGGAGCTGTCCTCGGGTTTTTAGTGTTTAATGCACATCCTGCAAAAGTATTTATGGGAGATACAGGGTCACTAGCACTTGGCGGTGCTATTGTAACAATTGCCATTTTAACAAAGCTTGAAATCTTATTAGTTTTAATCGGCGGAGTTTTTGTAATCGAGACTTTATCGGTTATCATTCAAGTTATTTCGTTTAAAACAACTGGAAAGAGAGTATTTAAGATGAGTCCTCTTCATCATCACTATGAATTAGTAGGGTGGTCAGAGTGGAGAGTTGTTGTTACTTTTTGGACGATTGGCTTAATTTTTGCAGTACTTGGAATTTATATTGAGGTGTGGTTGTAATTGAAAAACATTAATGATTACTTACATAAAAATGTATTGGTAATAGGATTGGCAAAAAGCGGCTTAGCGGCCGCTAAATTGTTACACAGGCTGGGCGCAACAGTAACTGTAAATGATTTAAAGGCGACTGATGAAGACCCAGTAGTAAAAGAATTAAAAAACATTGGGATTGATGTTATTGGTGGTGGGCACCCACTTTCTTTATTAGAGGATTTTGCAATCGATGTTATTGTGAAAAACCCAGGAATTCCATACTCAAACCCTCTTTTAGTCCTTGCTAAGGAAAAGGACATTCCTATAATCACGGAAGTTGAACTTGCATATAAAATTTCAGAGGCGGACATTATCGCAATAACCGGTTCAAACGGTAAAACAACAACAACAACCCTTATTTTTGAAATGTTAAGTGAGGACGGAAAACAACCTTTAATTGCTGGTAACATTGGTACTGTAGCTTGCGAAGTTGCACAAAAGGCCACAAAAGAAAATGTCATTGTTATGGAACTATCATCGTTTCAACTTCTTGGAACAATTGATTTTAAACCAACTATTGGAATGATATTAAATATTTTTGATGCTCATTTAGATTACCATGGAACGAAAGAAGAATACGTCTTTGCTAAAGGGAAGATTTATGAAAACCAGACCGAGGAAGATGTGTCTATAGTAAACCTAAATGATAAAGAAGTTTGTGAATGCTCTGAAAGGTCAAAGGCACAAAAATTATATTTCTCAACTACAGAAGTTATTGATAATGGAGTTTATATTTTTGATGATTCAATTTTTTATAAAGATGAGAAAATTGTTTCCTTAAAGGATATCGTATTGCCGGGAGAACATAATTTAGAGAATATACTGGCTGCTATTGCTGCTGTCAAGCTAAGAGGAGTTTCTAACGAATCTATTTACAAGGTTTTAACGACTTTTAACGGAGTTAAACATAGGTTGCAATATGTAGATACTATTCAGGGGCGTCGTTTTTATAACGATTCAAAAGCAACAAATATATTAGCAACAAGTAAAGCACTTAGTGCATTTAAAACACCTACCGTCTTATTGGCCGGTGGCCTTGATAGAGGTAATGAATTCGATGAATTAAAACCATTTTTACATCATGTAAAGGCCATGATTTTATTTGGGGAAACTGCTCCTAAGCTTGAAAGAATTGCCAGAGAAAGTGGAATAGAACAAATTAAACGTGTCGATAATGTAGAAAAAGCAGTATTGACGGCGTTTAATGTTTCCGAAAAAGAAGATGTGATCTTATTGTCACCAGCATGTGCAAGTTGGGATCAATATAAAACTTTTGAAGAAAGAGGAGACATTTTTATTCAAGCCGTGCATAAGCTTAACTAAGGGCTTGTACGAATAATAATTCATTGCAGTCTATGCTACAGCCCTTAATAAATTTGATACAGGGGTGTTCGGCGTTGACAGCAAAAAGGTCTACACCAGATTTTATATTGGTTATTCTAACATTACTTCTTTTAACAATTGGACTAATCATGGTATATAGTGCAAGTGCAGTATGGGCAACATATAAGTTTGATGATTCCTTCTTTTTTGCGAAGCGCCAATTGTTATTTGCAGGTGTTGGTGTTATAGCCATGTTTTTTATTATGAACGTTGACTATTGGACATGGCGGACATGGTCAAAGATGTTAATTATCATTTGTTTTTTTCTTTTAATTGCAGTATTAATACCTGGCATAGGGATGGAGCGTAATGGTTCTCGAAGTTGGATTGGTGTTGGTGCATTTTCGATCCAGCCATCAGAGTTTATGAAATTGGCGATGATTGCTTTCTTAGCAAAATTTCTATCAGAAAATCAAAAGAAAATTACCTCGTTTAAAAAGGGGTTAGTCCCTTCTCTTGGACTCGTTTTCACTGCATTTGGGATCATTATGCTTCAGCCTGACTTAGGAACAGGGACAGTTATGGTGGGGACATGTATTGTGATGATATTTGTTTCGGGAGCTAGAGTGGTCCATTTTGCTTGGCTAGGCCTTTTAGGTGTTGCGGGATTTGTTGCTCTTGTTCTTTCAGCACCATACAGAATTAAAAGGATTACATCATTTTTAGATCCATGGGAAGATCCACTAGGTAGTGGATTTCAAATCATTCAATCTTTGTATGCAATTGGTCCTGGAGGTCTTTTTGGTCAGGGGTTAGGACAAAGCAGGCAGAAATTCTTTTATTTACCTGAGCCACAAACTGACTTCATTTTTGCCATTTTAGCTGAAGAGCTTGGTTTTATTGGTGGGTCATTAGTTATATTATTGTTTGGTTTACTTTTATGGAGAGGGGTACGAATTGCTTTAGGAGCCCCTGATTTATATGGTAGCTTCCTGGCCATAGGAATTATAACAATGGTAGCTATTCAGGTTATGATTAACATTGGGGTTGTAACCGGGCTAATGCCTGTAACAGGTATTACTCTTCCGTTCTTAAGTTATGGAGGATCTTCCCTAACATTAATGTTAATGGCAATGGGTGTCTTATTAAATGTTAGTAGATACTCAAAGTATTAGGTTCATTAAGGCTAATTTTAGTTTCATTATAGGTTGTTTATCATATAAAATAGTAAGTATCGAGGCTGACGTTGGTAAGTGACAGACTAGGGGTTTTTAACCTCTAAGCAGTCCTTAAAAGGTCAGCCTTCATAGTTTTACATAGTGTTTCTAAACAACTACTAGTTTAATTGTAACCTAGTAGTTGAAAGTACGTACGAATTATTAGAAATCCATTCAAAGTGGGGGAACCAGCATGAAAGTAGTTGTAAGTGGTGGCGGAACTGGTGGTCATATCTATCCAGCACTGGCTCTAATAAATGAAATTAAAAAACATCATTCAGATGTAGAATTTCTATATATCGGTACAGAAAACGGACTTGAGCAAAATATTGTAAACAGAGCTAACATACCATTTAAATCTGTAGAAATATCCGGATTTAAAAGAAAAATCTCTTTTGAAAATGTGAAAACTGTTACAAGATTTCTTAAAGCAGTTTCTGTTAGTAAAAAATATTTAAAAGAGTTCAATGCAGATGTTGTTATTGGAACAGGAGGCTATGTTTGTGGACCTGTTGTTTATGCCGCGGCTAAAATGAAGATTCCAACAGTTATTCATGAACAAAATAGTTTACCTGGGATAACAAATAAGTTTTTGTCTCGATATGTTAACAAAGTTGCCATCTGTTTTGAAGAAGCAAGAAAACATTTTCCAGCACATAAGGTTGTATTAACCGGTAATCCTCGTGCTTCAGAGGTGCTGGGTCAAGATGCGGAAAAAGGGAGACATTCAGTCGGTTTGATTAAAGACAAAAAAACAGTGCTGATTTTCGGGGGAAGCAGGGGAGCTAAAGCTATTAATGAAGCTGTTTTAGAAATGATTCCATCTCTTGCTGAAAAACCGTATCAAATTGTTTATGTCACTGGTGAAGTACATTATGAAAAAGTAATGAATGAAGTAAAAAAAGGAAACAGTTCTGAGAACTTGATTATAAAACCATTTATACACAATATGCCTGAAGTATTAGCGGCAGTGGATTTAATTGTATCGAGAGCCGGAGCTACCTCTCTTGCAGAAATTACAGCATTGGGGTTACCTAGTATATTAATTCCAAGTCCTTATGTAACGGCTAATCATCAAGAAGTAAACGCAAGATCGTTAAGTGATCATCATGCAGCAATTATGCTGAAAGAGCAAGAATTGAATGGCGATATATTACTGTCGCAAATTGATGGAGTTTTACTTAATGAATTTAAGTTGAAAGAAATGAAGCAGGCATCAAAGAAATTAGGTCTTCCTGATGCTGCATTAAGACTTTATTCAGTCCTAAAGGAACTTTCTAAGTAACAACAGAGATAAACTGACCTGAGGAGGTAAATTATGACTACGTTATATGAGGCATTAAAAACTGCAGAAATTGGGAAAGTCCTTGTGGATGAACCATTAGCAAAACATACAACAATAAAAATAGGTGGCCCTGCAGATATCTTATTAGAACCTAGTGACAGTGAGAGCCTAAGTAAAGCGATAAAAATAATAAAACAATATGGAGCTAAATGGACAGTGATAGGAAGAGGCTCTAACCTTCTTGTTTCTGATAAAGGAATAGATGGGGTTGTAATTAAGCTAGGAATTGGAATCGATCACTTTGAGTTAGATGATGATGTTTTAACAGTTGGCGGAGGATATTCCATTGTAAAGCTTGCTACACTCATTAGTAGGAAGGGTTTATCAGGTTTGGAATTTGCCAGTGGTATTCCCGGTTCAATAGGTGGAGCTGTCTACATGAATGCAGGGGCACATGGCTCAGATATGTCAAAAATTCTGTTGAAGGCTCTAGTATTATTTGAAGATGGAACGATGGAATGGCTGACAAATGAAGAAATGGAGTTCTCTTATCGAACATCGATTCTTCAGGCGAAAAAACCAGGTATTTGTATAGAAGCAGTTCTACAACTTAAAAAGGGTGAAAAAGAAGAAATTGTTTCGATCATGCAAAAGAATAAAGATTACAGAAGAGAAACACAGCCTTGGAATTATCCTTGCGCAGGGAGCATCTTCAGGAATCCACTTCCTAATTATGCAGGTCAATTAGTTGAAGCAGCGGGTCTAAAAGGATATCAAATAGGTGGTGCTAAAGTTTCAGAGATGCACGGTAATTTTATTGTTAATGCTGGAGGAGCAACTGCTCAAGATGTATTGGATTTAATAAATTATATTAAAGAAACCATTCTCGAGAAGTATGATGTGACAATGGAAACTGAAGTTGAAATAATAGGTCGGAAATAGTCACATTACTCCCCATTATTTCCTTTTATTGTGTTATAATGTCTTTATAAAAATTGCTGAACAATTTTAGTTTATTCTTAAACGGCATTTTTAAATGCCGTTTCAGTGTGTAAGTGGGGAAAATCTTTTTAAATAGAAAGAATTTCATTACTACATACTGTGATGATTAGTACCATAACATTGTGCAAGAAATCTACCTAGAGAGAACTACTAGGGTGGGGTGAAAACGATTGGAGAAAAAGGTTGTTTCGTTAGAAGACCGCATACCAAAACTACAGCAGCAGCGAAAACAGAAGACTAATCGAAGACTTATTTCATTCCTTTCAATCTTTTTTCTATTAATTTTACTTGTTATCTATTTTCAGTCTCCCTTAAGTAAAGTCTCAAGTATAACAGTAAAAGGAAATGTACATGTTGAGTCGGAAAAGATCATTGAAATGAGTAAAATTACAACTTCTAATGGGTTTTGGAATATCAATACAACAAAGACTAGTCAGTTGGTTGAAGAGCATTTGCAAATAAAACAAGCCACTGTTGAAAAAAAGTTTCCTAACCATATTGTCTTGCAGGTTGATGAGTATGACAGTATTGCTTATCTAGAAGAGAATGGTGCATATAAGCCGATTCTTGAAAATGGACAAGTTCTAAAGGACCGTACTGTTAAAGTACCGGCAGATGCACCGGTGTTGATAAATTGGAATCAAGAGAAAGATGTTAATGAGATGATAAATGAGTTAAAAAAATTATCTCCTAGTATCTTAAATTCAATTTCAGAAATTCATCATACTCCTAATAAAACAGATCCTTGGTTAGTTCATCTTTATATGAATGATGGTTATGAAGTAATGGCATCTGTTCGTACCTTCTCAAAGAAAATGAATACTTACACTAAAATTGTAAGTCAGCTAGACGAGAACAGTAAAGGGATTATTCATCTGGAAGTAGGCTCTTATTTTGAATCTTATACACCGATAGAGTCAAAGGAAGAGGGGGATGAAGCTCAAGATGAAACTGAGGGGTAGTTATGTAATTTTTTCTCTCATTCTCTTAGTTGCGGGTTTTCTATTTTCATATTCTTATCAGCTGACAAGGGAAAGTAATCGAAATCAAGAGATAACCACCGAACAATGGGATAAAGAATATGAAATTAGGTCACAACTTATTTCAAAAGAAGAAATAAACCGGGATCTCCAAAAAGAACTTTTTGAAAAACAAGAAGAAGTGAAAGAAATTGAAGAATCTCTAAAGGATCAAAAACAGGTGTACTACAACCTTGTAGAAGATGTTGAAAAGTATCGTATGTATGTTGGTGATATAGCAGTTCAAGGTAAAGGGATACAAGTAATATTAGAAGATTCCTCTTACGTCCCTGAAGGAGAAAATGTAAACAATTATATCGTGCATGAGAGTCATTTGTTTAGTGTTATTAATGAACTGTATATCTCGGGAGCAGATGCTATCTCAATTAACGGTCAAAGGTTATCAAGTCATTCGTATATATATTGCAATGGCCCAGTTGTGACAGTTGATGGAAATCAGTTCCCTGCACCTTTTGTTATATCTGCGATTGGGGACCCAAATGTTTTATTACCTGCATTGAATATTACTGGTGGAATTGTAGATCAGCTTTCTTATGATAATGTTGTGGTAACTCTAGAAAAACGAGAAAATATTAAGATGGAGCCACTTCTACAAGAAAAAAAAGCTTCGTCATAGGAAGTAATACGATGTTTCACTAAAGGATTATTGTTTAGATAGGTGGTTGGTGTGAAACAAAAAAGTTGGAAAAAGGGTCTTAGTTTTGCTTTGCTAACAATGATCTTTGGTTTAATGCTTGGAATTCAGTTTCAAACAATTAAAGAACCAGTTGAAAGAGATACGCGTGATATGTGGCAGCTTAGGGAAGATTTAAAAAAAGAGCAACAACTTCAAGCAGAGCTTCTAAATGAGATACGAAAATATGATGAAATTATTGAGTCATATAAGAAGCAAGAAAATTCGAATCCGGAAACAGCTTTAAAAGAAACCTTGGCAGTATTAAAGGAAGAAGTTGGTTTAACCGAAATATCTGGAGAGGGCATAACGATTACAATTGATCGATTATTTTCAGAAGAATTACTTGGAGTAGAAATACAAAATATCTCACCAGAGCTTTTAAAACGGCTAATCAATGAACTCAATTCTTATGGAGCAAAAGAAATCTCAATAGAAGGCAGAAGGGTTATTAATTCGACTGTCATCAGAGATATCAATGGTCAAACGAAGATGGATAATTTTAGCCTAAACAGTTTTCCTATAAAGATAAACGTAATTTCAGATAATGTGGACAAGCTTTATAACAGAATGAATGCTTCGAATACTGATGAAGATTTTGCCATTGATAATCTGAAGTTAACGATATCAGACCCAATTGAACAGTTAACTATTCCTCCTTATGAAGATCCAATTCGAGTTCGGAATATGAAACCTGTAGAGTCATCAGATAAAGGGGGAGAATAAAATGTGGCTGCCAATTTTAGGACTGATTCTCGGTGTCTTTTTAGGTCTAGTATCAGAGTTACGTATTCCCCCTGAGTATTCCAATTATTTATCAATTGCAATTTTAGCAGCACTTGATACACTGTTAGGAGGAATTCGTGCACATCTTCAGGATATCTATGATGAAATGGTGTTCGTTTCTGGATTTTTCTTTAACATCATTTTAGCTGCAAGTTTAGCTTTTCTAGGTGTCCATCTTGGTGTAGACTTGTATTTAGTAGCAATGTTTGCCTTTGGAGTAAGGCTATTTCAAAATATAGCCGTAATAAGAAGGATTCTTATTACGAAATGGTCAAATTCTAGGGAAAAAAAGAAAAAAATTGAATAATAAAAAGGAAAAATTAAGTATTTGACGAATAAACACTAGTAAAGCAGAAATCAAGCAAATATTAAAATAAAATTTTTGTTACAAACCTGTAAAACTAGATTCATTGTCATGTTGTTCTGTAAAGAATAGAATAGAAAGTGATAGATGGGGAGGTGCCTTAGAATGAACAGCAATGAACTATTTGTAAGTCTTGACATCGGTACATCCAGTGTTAAAGTAATTATTGGTGAAATGACGAATGATGCTTTAAACATTATTGGTGTAGGAAATGTAAAATCAGAAGGATTAAGAAAAGGGTCTATAGTTGATATAGACGAAACAGTTCATTCTATAAAAAAAGCGGTTGAGCAGGCCGAGAGAATGGTTGGAATCTCCTTAACGAGAGTGGTAGTAGGTGTTACAGGAAATCATGTGCAATTACAGGATTGCCACGGAGTTGTAGCTGTTTCGAGTGAGAATAGAGAAATATCTAATGAAGATGTAAGACGAGTTATTGAAGCTGCTCAAGTTATCTCAATTCCACCTGAACGAGAAATAATCGATGTTATTCCAAGACAATTTATTGTAGATGGACTAGATGAAATCAATGATCCAAGAGGAATGCTTGGGGTTCGTTTGGAAATGGAAGGTACCATTATTACTGGATCTAAAACGATCTTACATAATTTATTGCGTTGTGTAGAGCGTGCAGGACTTGAAATAACTGATATCTGTTTACAACCTCTAGCTGCAGGATCTGTTGCATTATCAAAAGATGAGAAAAACTTAGGTGTTGCACTTGTGGAAATTGGTGGGGGATCCACTACAATCGCAGTGTTTGAACAAAATCACCTAATTGCATCCAGTGTCTTGCCTGTCGGTGGTGAGCACATTACGAAGGATTTGTCTATAGGTCTTCGTACTACTACCGATGAAGCAGAACGCATAAAACTGAAATATGGACATGCCTTTTATGATCATGCTTCAGAAGATGAAATTTTTGAAGCAGCAGTTATAGGGTCAGATCAGAAAAGAACGTTTAACCAATTAGAAGTTGCGGACATTATCGAAGCTCGTTTGGAAGAGTTGTATGAGCTTATCTTACATGAGCTAAGAAGATTAGGAATCGGAGAATTACCTGGCGGCTTTGTTCTAACCGGGGGTACAGTTAGAATGCCTGGAGTACTTGAATTAGGACAAGTTGTTCTTCAAAATAGTGTAAGAATTGCAAGTCCGGATTATATTGGTGTCAGAGAACCTCAATATATGACGGGAGTAGGCTTGATTCAATTTGCATATAAGAATGCGAAAATTCAAGGTAGAAAAATAGGTTCAAACGTTACTGTTGATGCTGTAGAAGTAGCAGCAACAAAGGAACCGCAACAGCAGCGTACAAAACCTCAGCAACACCCAGAAGAAAAAAAGGTAAATAAAGTGAAGAAATTTTTTGGCTACTTCTTTGAATAGTTTACATCTATTAGAAGTCATTTGATGGATTAGGAGGATTTTGCATGTTGGAGTTTGATACGAATATTGACGGCTTGGCTACCATCAAAGTAATTGGAGTTGGTGGCGGTGGTAATAACGCTGTTAATCGAATGATAGAGCACGGTGTACAAGGTGTAGAATTTATTGCAGTTAACACGGATGCACAAGCATTAAACTTATCTAAAGCAGAAGTGAAAATGCAGATTGGTTCGAAACTTACAAGAGGATTAGGTGCTGGTGCTAACCCTGAAGTAGGGAAAAAAGCTGCTGAAGAAAGTAGAGAGCAAATTGAAGAAGCTTTAAGAGGAGCTGACATGGTATTCGTTACAGCCGGTATGGGCGGCGGAACTGGAACTGGTGCAGCACCTGTTATTGCACAAATTGCTAAAGATTTAGGTGCTCTTACAGTCGGTGTTGTTACTAGACCGTTTACATTTGAAGGACGTAAACGTCAAATGCAAGCAGCTGGCGGTATTTCTTCAATGAAAGAGTCAGTGGATACACTTATTGTGATTCCAAATGACCGTTTACTTGAAATTGTTGATAAAAATACACCTATGCTTGAAGCATTTAGAGAAGCAGATAATGTGCTTCGTCAAGGGGTTCAAGGTATTTCTGACTTAATCGCTACCCCAGGTTTAATAAACCTTGACTTTGCAGATGTAAAAACGATTATGTCAAATAGAGGATCTGCTTTAATGGGAATTGGTGTAGCCACTGGAGAAAATCGTGCTGCAGAAGCTGCTAAGAAAGCTATTTCCAGTCCACTATTAGAAAAATCAATTGATGGTGCTCAGGGTGTTCTTATGAACATTACTGGTGGAATGAATTTAAGTTTATATGAGGTACAAGAGGCAGCTGATATTGTAGCTACTGCTTCTGATCAAGATGTAAACATGATTTTTGGTTCTGTTATTAACGAAAACCTAAAGGATGAAATCATTGTTACAGTTATTGCAACTGGTTTTACTGAACAAGAAATTAGTCCTTTAAAACAACAGAATACGCGTCAATTTAATAATGGTAATACGCTAACAAAAGTCCCGCCAAAACGTGAGAGTCATCGTGAGGAACCTGTACAAGAAGCACCAACTCGTACTAATACACAACAACCTGAAGAAACGCTTGATATTCCGACCTTCTTACGTAACCGTAATAAACGTCGATAAACCAAAAAAAGAGTGTTAAATGAAAATTTAGCACTCTTTTTTATTTGTATATCTTTTATTATTTTGAAGTATAAAAGATGTACTAGAAACCTATAAACCAGCCAATAAAGTTTATCTTCCTCATACTTCTCCTCAAATATCTCTTTTTCTACTAATTGTTTTGCAAACCTAGACTATGACTCTTATAATTTGGTCGACAAAAATTCTAATAATCTTTCAAAAATTCTTACGTTCTATCGGCACTAAATGACAGACTTCCTATTTCTTAGGATTTATACTTAATGCAACAGGTCCCAAAGCTTTGAATTGTAATAAAAGACAGAGTCAGAGTAGCAAGGACAATTAAAACAGAAGGGAAAGGAGTAACAGATGTCTATTTATTTAGACGTTATTTGGCTCTTAAACTTTTCCTTTGATTTGTTTCTACTTGTTTTAACAGCCATTGCATTGAAAAGGAAAATAATGAAAATAAGAATTCTTCTTGCGGCACTATTAGGCTCAAGTATTGTTATTATGATGTTTAGCCCTTTAGCATTTATCTCTACACATCCTCTTGGAAAAATGGGTATCTCTATTTTAATGGTCTTATTGGCATTTGGGTTTAAACGATTTCGCTATTTTTTTCATGGCCTTTTCACCTTTTATTTTGTCACTTTTCTAGTAGGTGGTGGAATGATCGGCGTACATTATTTTTTACAGGCAGAAATCACTTATTTAGACGGAATCTTAATGACTAATTCAACTGGCTTTGGACACCCAATCAGCTGGTTATTTGTACTTATTGGATTTCCGGTTTTGTGGTTGTTTGCAAGGAATAGTTTAGAAGGCTTTGAGGCAAAAAAAATTCATTACGAACAATTAGTGACTGTTAAGATAAAGGTAGATTCAACTCAAATGACCTTAAAGGGGCTAGTTGATAGTGGAAACCAACTTTTTGATCCAATTACTCGTAGTCCTGTTATGATTTTAGATACACAGAAAGTTAAGGACTATATTCCTGATCAACTCGTTCACCATGCGCTGCAAGATGATGTGATGAAGGCAATGACTGACGATCAACAAGAAGGCCACGAATGGGAGCATCGAGTTCGTATTATACCTTATCGTGTGGTAGGAAAAGAGAATCAGTTTTTATTAGGATTTAAGCCAGATGAAGTGTGGATAGAAACAAATAATGAAAAAATTAAGGTGCAAAAGACAATTGTTGGGTTAAATCGAACTGCTCTGTCTTCAGAGGATGAATATCAATGTATCGTTCATCCCAAAATGCTTCAAGGCCCATCAATCCAAAATGTTTCGTAAAATTACCTACTTCTATCTTACTCCGGTTCCATTTATTTATTACGCCAGGTATAAGATTTTTTATACTATCAGAACGTAAAAGGTTTAATGGTAGATAGTATAGAAGAATGATGGCTCTCGTCATTAGGACTTGGCAATAAGCAATTTGTTAAAATAATGAATTTAAGGAAGAGATCAGGGGAGAAAAACGTAACTGTCATATTTTAGAAGGGGGAGGAAAATGAAAAAATTAAAGTTACAGCTAACATACTTATGGTATAAGTTATTAATTAAACTAGGGATTAAATCTGATGAGGTATACTACATTGGTGGAAGTGAAGCATTACCACCACCTCTTTCTAAAGATGAAGAAGCAGTGTTGCTACAAAAACTACCTTCAGGGGATCAAGCAGCTCGATCAATTTTAATTGAACGAAATTTACGATTGGTTGTTTATATTGCACGTAAATTTGAAAATACAGGAATTAATATAGAAGATTTAATTAGTATTGGTACAATTGGCTTAATTAAGGCAGTTAATACATTTAATCCTGAAAAGAAAATAAAATTAGCTACATATGCTTCAAGATGTATCGAAAATGAAATACTCATGTATTTACGCAGAAATAACAAATTACGCTCAGAGGTTTCTTTTGACGAACCCTTAAATATTGATTGGGATGGTAATGAGCTACTCTTATCAGATGTTTTAGGTACAGAGGATGACATTATTACAAAGGATCTTGAAGCAAATGTAGATAGAAAATTACTATTAAAAGCACTACATCAATTAAATGATCGGGAAAAACAAATTATGGAATTAAGATTTGGATTGCTTGGTGGTGAAGAAAAGACTCAAAAGGACGTTGCAGATATGTTAGGAATATCTCAATCCTATATCTCCAGGCTTGAGAAGCGTATTATTAAAAGGCTGCAAAAAGAATTTAATAAAATGGTCTAAAAAAATTTTTTCGGTAAAAAGTCCTTTTATATCAATTATTTAGACGGTTTCTACTCCCTTTAACTTGAAAGCTTGTGCATATTTTTTCCTGTCGAGGAGATACTTAACACTGTACAGCAACTCCTGTTAGGAGGGAAAGATGTGACAAGAAATAAAGTTGAAATTTGTGGAGTAGATACCTCTAAACTTCCAGTTCTTAAGAATGAGAAAATGAGAGAGCTATTTAAGCGAATGCAAAACGGAGACATATCAGCAAGAGAAGAGCTGGTAAATGGCAACTTAAGATTGGTACTTAGTGTAATCCAGCGATTTAACAACCGAGGAGAATTTGTTGACGATTTGTTTCAAGTTGGCTGTATAGGATTAATGAAATCAATCGATAATTTTGACTTAGGCCAGAACGTCAAATTTTCAACATATGCTGTACCAATGATTATCGGAGAAATCCGAAGATACTTAAGAGATAATAACCCAATCCGTGTCTCCCGTTCTTTAAGAGACATCGCTTACAAAGCACTACAAGTAAGAGAACGTTTAATGAGTGAAACCTCCCGGGAGCCAACCGCAGAGGAAATATCAAAAGTACTTGATGTCCCACATGAGGAAATTGTATTTGCACTCGATGCTATTCAAGACCCGGTTTCACTTTTTGAGCCTATCTACAATGATGGGGGAGACCCAATTTTTGTCATGGATCAGCTAAGTGATGAAAAAAATCGTGATATTCAATGGATTGAAGAATTAGCATTAAAAGAAGGTATGAGACGCCTTAACAGTCGAGAAAAGCTAATTCTACGCAAGAGATTTTTCCAAGGCAAAACTCAAATGGAAGTCGCAGAAGAGATAGGGATTTCTCAAGCACAAGTTTCTCGTCTAGAAAAAGCTGCAATTAAACAAATGAATAAAAATATCCAAAATTAAGGCTGCTCTTTTGAGCAGTCTTTTTATTTTGTACGTTGTTAGCCGACTCATCTTGTAAAGTCCGTATACTTCCTTCACTACCCATAAGCAGGAATCTTACCCTTCACTTCAACAACAAGCTGTAAAATACCTATCTTTAAGTATGACATAAAAAAATCTGAACGAATTGAATAGTTTATGCTATAAGCTACATAGATATGTAATAGAGGATTTCTTATAAATGTATACAGTAATAAGTTAAAAGATAATGAATTTGAATAATGGAGGTAAGTTAATGAATATATCTGAGTTTCAAACAAAAGATGTTGTGAATGTTTCTGATGGAAAAAAGATGGGTAACATTGGAGATTTTGATATTAATGTTACAACAGGAAAAATTCAAGCCATCATTATAAATGGTCAAGGAAGAATGCTTGGTTTTTTTGGAAAAGACGAGGAATTCGTCATTCCATGGCGAAATATAGTAAAAATAGGTGAAGATGTTATTTTAGTGAGAATGAATCGACAAATTGAGCTTCAAGATGAATAAATTGTCACTGAAAGCTAAACGTAACGGGTAATATGTGGTAAAATAAAGAGCGTTAGAACCAAATTAATGTCGAATATAAAAGGGTTGAAACAATGATGACAGCAAACTCTTTTCAGTTAGAGGATAAAACGTATTTGTCAGTCAGTGCCTGGGATGGTTTAATAAATGGTCTTTCAGTTGGGTTTACAACCAAAAACGGTGGTAATAGTGTTGAAGAATTTTCCTCTTTAAACCTAGGTCTTCACGTTAACGACCAAAACGAAATTGTTATAAAGAACAGAGATCAGCTTGCAAAGGCTCTAGGATTTTCATTAGATAACTGGGTTTTTGCAGAACAAGTTCATTCTAATGTTATAAAGAAAGTGACAAAAGAGAGCAAAGGAAAAGGAATAAGTGTATATGCAGATGGATTAACTGGGTCTGACGGTATTTACACTTCTGAAAAGGGAATCATGCTATCTCTGTGTTTTGCAGATTGTGTGCCTTTATACTTTATTGCTCCCGAACATTCATTAATTGGCCTTGCTCATGCTGGCTGGAAAGGGACAGTAAAGAATATTGCTGGAGAAATGATCATAAAGTGGAATAAAGACGAGGGAGTTAACCTAAAGGATATTAAAGTTGCTATTGGTCCAGCAATTAATGATTGTTGTTATATTGTTGACGAAAAAGTGATATCCTCAATAGATAAGAATATTTTAGAAGATTACCCATTGCCTTATGACACTGTATCAGAAGGGCAATACAAATTAAACCTCCCTCTACTTAATAAATACTATCTTCTGAGTGCAGGTATACCGGATGAAAATATTATAACATCCGATTTATGTACAAGTTGTGAAAGTGGACTGTTTTTTTCTCATCGTCGTGACAAAGGAAAAACAGGCAGAATGTTAAGCTTTATTGGAATAAATGAGGAGGCTCACCTGTAGAAATGAACGTGCAGGAAAATTACCGTAATATACGTAGTACAATTGAAAAAACATGTGAACAAGTAGGTAGAAATGCAAATGAAGTTCATGTAGTTGCTGTAACAAAGTATGTAAGTGTTCAACGTGCAAAGGAAGCCCTTGCTGCTGGAGTAAAACATTTAGGGGAAAACAGAGATGAAGGTCTTATTGAAAAAATAGAAAATATAGGAGAAGGTCCTATTTGGCACTTTATCGGTTCATTGCAAACACGTAAGGTGAAGAATATCATCAATAAAGTTGACTATATTCATTCGTTAGATCGTCTTTCATTAGCAAAAGAAATTGATAAGCGTGCTCAAAAACCTATTAAATGCTTTGTTCAAGTTAATGTTTCCGGTGAAGAAGCTAAGCATGGTTGTTCACCAGAAGATGTTGTGAAATTTATTCAAACATTATCGGAGTATCCTAACATTAAGATTGTTGGATTAATGACAATGGCACCATTCACTGAAGATCATGATGTTATTCGAGGCTGTTTTAAACGATTAAAACAGCTTCAGCAAGATGTACAAGCATTACAACTCCCATCGGCACCTTGTTTGGAATTATCAATGGGTATGTCTAATGATTATGAAATAGCGATTGAAGAAGGTGCTACTTTTATTAGAATTGGCACTTCTCTCGTCGGAAATGAAATTGGAGGTGTATAAGATGTCAATTAAAAATAGATTTAAAAGTTTTTTCGCATTAGAAGATGAAGAATATGAATATGATGAAAATGAGGGTTATGATGAAGAGTATGAAACACATCAACAACAACAACCTTTGGCAGCTAAACATCAATCTCAACCAGCAAAGCAAAATGTGGTGAGTTTGCAAAGTATTCAAAAATCCTCTAAAGTTGTTTTAAGTGAACCAAGAGTGTATGCTGAAGCTCAAGAAGTTGCAGATCATTTGAAGAATCGCCGTGCGGTGGTTGTTAATCTTCAAAGTATACAAAGAGATCAGGCGAAAAGAATTGTTGATTTTTTGAGTGGTACGGTTTACGCAATAGGTGGAGATATTCAGCGAATTGGAATGAACATTTTTTTATGTACTCCTGATAATGTTGATGTTTCAGGCTCCATATCTGAATTAGTAACAGAAGATGATCATCAAAGGTGGTAGACAAACATGGGTATATTATTTAGTTTACTCTCAACATTAATTACTTTTTATTCTTACGCGCTAATTGTTTACATATTACTATCTTGGTTCCCAGGAGCAAGGGAATCAGGTTTCGGGCAATTTTTAGCGAAAATTTGTGAACCATACCTTGAGCCCTTCCGGAAATTCATTCCCCCACTTGGTATGATTGATATTTCGCCGATTGTCGCAATTTTAGCTCTACGATTTGCTCAATATGGAATTGCTTCGATCTTTAGAATGATTGGCTAAGGGACTATAAGTAGTCCCTCTTTTTCATTTAGGTAAAGAAATATATTGGAGTGGGGTTATGGATCATATATATCAACATTTTCGCAATGAAGAAAGACAATTTATTGATCAAGTTTTAGAGTGGAAGGATACTGTATTAAATCAATATAGCCCAAAGCTTACTGATTTTTTAGATCCTCGCGAGCAAGAGATTGTAGCATCAGTAGTAGGCGAAAATCTGGATGTAAAGGTGATGTTTTCTGGTGGTGTTCAGGATACGGAAAGAAAAAGAGCTTTTATTTATCCGGATTATTATCAGCCACTTGAAGAGGATTTTCAGTTAGCACTTTTTGAGATTCATTATGCAAGTAAATTTATCTCTTTACAACATAGACAAGTATTAGGTTCTTTAATGAGTTTAGGTTTAAAGAGATCTAAATTTGGGGATATACGATTTTACGAAGAAGTTGTTCAATTTGTGTGTGCAAGTGAAATAGCCGATTATTTACGTGCGAATTTCCATGAAATTGGGCGAGCCAAGGTTACTCTCAAAGAAATGAATGTAGAAAAACTTATACCTCATGTTGAAGATGTACAGGAAATAGTAACAACTGTATCTTCTCTTAGGCTAGATGTAGTTTGTTCAGCTATTTATACTATTTCACGACAAAAGATTCAACCGTTAATTACAAATGGACTCGTAAAAGTAAATTGGAAAACAGTAGACTCGGTCTCTTTTGAATGCCGGGAAGGCGATACTCTCTCAGTCAGAGGTTTTGGAAGGAGTAAACTCGTTTCAATGGAAGGAAAAACAAAAAAAGACCGATTCAGAGTGATCATTCATAAGCAAAAATAAATGACCCGAAATAGTTTTAGTAGTTATAGAAAATATTGTAACGTAAAATTATTTTAAGAAAAAACAGGAATTTCAACAAACCTGTCGAAATATGATTTATAATGTTGACAAGGATTAACTATTTCACTACATATTGGAGGTGGCACCCGTGCCTTTAACACCGTTAGATATCCATAATAAGGAATTTAATAAAGGGTTTCGTGGATATGATGAAGATGAAGTTAACGAGTTTTTAGATCAGGTTATCAAAGATTATGAAATGATTATACGAGAAAAGAAAGAGCTTGAGTCTCGTGTTACAGAACTAACAGAGAAACTAGGTCACTTTACTAATATTGAAGAGACATTGAATAAATCGATCATTATAGCACAAGAAGCAGCAGAAGAAGTGAAGCGGAATGCTCAGAAAGAATCAAAGTTAATTATTAAAGAGGCGGAAAAAAACGCAGATCGAATTATTAATGAATCTTTAGCTAAATCAAGAAAAATTGCTATGGAGATTGAAGAGCTGAAAAAACAGTCAAAAGTATTCAGAACTCGTTTCCAAATGCTTATAGAGGCACAGCTTGACCTGCTTAAAAATGATGATTGGGATCATTTATTAGAATATGAGGTTGAGCCTATTTTTGGAGAAACGGAAGAATCCAAAAGTTAAACTTGACTTTTTTAATTTCAATCGCATATAATACGGAAACATAGATATGTTTTTGCTCTAATAATACAAATACTATATATAACTGTGATAGGGACAGTAGTCTTTTATGTTCTTTATATTAGCGAATCGAGGATGGTGTAAGCTCGACATAAAGATAAAAGATGAATATCACCCTTGAGTTCCAGGCTGAACATGTTACCATTAGTAAGCTGTGGCGTATATTCACGTTACGAATACTAGAGTGGATTAAAGTAGCGTATTTAATCTAGTAGGGTGGTACCGCGAGAAAACCTTCTCGTCCCTTGTGGGATGAGAAGGTTTTTTGTGTTGTATTAGATAGAATTTTTAAAACATTTACTTATTTTGATGAACAATTACATGAAAAAAAGAGCTATTAAAATAACTGGAGGAATTAGTGATGGAATACAAAGATACCCTTCTGATGCCGAAAACTGAGTTTCCAATGCGTGGAAACCTACCTAACAGAGAGCCGTTAATGCAAGAAAAATGGGCTAAAATGAATATTTATGAAATGGTACAAGAACGAACAAAAGATCGTCCACTGTTTGTTTTACATGATGGACCACCTTATGCAAATGGAGACATTCATATGGGGCATGCATTAAATAAAATCTTAAAAGATTTTATTGTTCGTTTTAAATCTATGAGTGGGTATTGTGCACCTTATGTTCCGGGCTGGGATACTCATGGTTTACCAATTGAGACAGCTCTTACAAAAAACAAAAAAGTAAAAAGAAAAGAGATGTCTGTTGCCGAATTTCGTAAGCTTTGTGAGGAATACGCTTGGGAACAAATTAATGGTCAACGTGAGCAGTTTAAACGCTTAGGAGTACGTGGGGATTGGGAAAATCCATATGTAACACTGAAGCCTGAATATGAAGCACAGCAAATTAAAGTTTTTGGTGAGATGGCGAAAAAAGGTTATATTTACAAAGGATTAAAACCTGTATATTGGTCACCATCAAGTGAATCAGCACTTGCTGAAGCAGAAATTGAATATCAAGACAAACGCTCTCCATCTATTTATGTTGCCTTCCCTGTAAAAGATGGAAAAGGCGTATTATCACATGATGAAAAAATTATCATTTGGACAACAACTCCTTGGACAATGCCAGCAAATTTAGGAATTTCGGTACATCCAGAGTTAGAATACAGTGTTGTAGCTGTTGATGGTGAAAAGTATGTTGTTGCGTCTGATCTAGTAGAATCTGTTGCAACAACTATTGGTTGGGAAAGTTATGAAATTGACCGTACGTTAAAAGGTGTTGAATTAGACCGTGTTACGGCAAAACATCCAATCTATGACAGAGAATCACTTGTTATGTTAGGTGAGCATGTTACAAGTGATGGAGGAACAGGTTGTGTACACACTGCACCTGGTCATGGAGAAGATGACTTTATCGTCGGACAACAATACGGGTTAGATGTATTATGTCCAGTTGATGAAAAAGGATATATGACAAAAGAGGCACCAGGGTTTGAGGGGCTATTCTATGATGAAGCAAATAAGCCGATCACTGAAAAACTTCAAGAAGTAGGCGCATTATTGAAACTTCAATTCATTACACACTCTTATCCACATGATTGGAGAACGAAAAAGCCAACAATATTCCGTGCTACTGCTCAATGGTTTGCATCAATCAAAGATTTCCGTGAAGATCTTTTAAAAGCTGTTAATGATACAAAATGGGTCCCAGCATGGGGGGAAACTCGTCTTTACAACATGGTTCGTGATCGTGGAGATTGGTGCATTTCCCGTCAACGAGCATGGGGTGTCCCAATTCCTGTGTTTTACGCTGAAAATGGTGAACCGATCATTACGGATGAAACAATTGAGCATGTGTCAAACTTATTCCGTGATTATGGTTCTAATATTTGGTTTGAACGCGAAGCAAAAGACCTTTTACCAGATGGCTTTACACATGAAGGAAGCCCTAATGGTAAGTTTACAAAAGAAAATGATATTATGGATGTTTGGTTTGATTCAGGATCTTCCCACCAAGCGGTACTTTTAGAAAGAGAAGATCTCCAAAGACCAGCAGACTTGTATTTAGAAGGATCTGACCAGTATCGTGGTTGGTTTAACTCTTCTTTATCAACGGCAGTTGCTGTGACGGGCAAAGCTCCATATAAAGGTGTCCTAAGTCATGGTTTTGCTCTTGATGGAGAAGGGCGTAAAATGAGTAAATCTTTAGGGAATACTGTTGTACCTGCTAAAGTTATGAACCAGTTAGGTGGAGATATTCTTCGTTTATGGGTTGCTTCAGTTGATTATCAAGCAGATGTTCGTGTTTCTGACGCGATTTTAAAACAAGTTGCTGAGGTTTACCGTAAAATTCGTAATACATTCCGTTTCCTATTAGGTAACTTAAGTGATTTTAACCCAGCAACTGATTCGGTTAGCTTAGAGAACCTTAGAGATGTAGATCGATATATGCTTGTTAAACTTAATAAGCTAACAAAACGAGTAAAAGAAGCTTATGAACAATATGAATTTGCGGCGATTTATCATGCCGTTCATAATTTCTGTACGATTGAACTAAGCTCATTCTATTTAGATTTTGCAAAAGATGTACTTTATATTGAGTCATCAGAAAATCAGGAACGTCGTGCAATTCAGACGGTACTTCACGAAACATTATTATCACTTGTTAAATTAGTAACACCAATTCTTCCTCACACAGCTGATGAAGTTTGGGAGCACATTGACTCTGTAACAGAAGAGAGTGTGCAGCTTGTTGACATGCCGGAAGTAAAAGAATATGAACAATCAGATGAACTTGAGAAAAAATGGGATGCATTTATGACATTACGTGATGATGTTTTAAAAGCATTAGAAGTGGCTCGTAATGAGAAAGTAATCGGAAAGTCATTAACAGCAAGTATTGCTCTTTATCCAAATTCGGAATCAAGAGCATTACTTAATTCAGTTGATGAAGACTTAAAGCAATTATTTATCGTTTCAGGCTTTACTATTGCTGGAGATTTTGACGATGCTCCTGAAAATGCTCAGGTCTTTGACACAGTAAAAATTGTAATAACACCGGCAGAAGGTGAAACATGTGATCGTTGTTGGATCGTTACACCAGAAGTTGGTCAGGTTGAAGAACATCCAACACTATGTCAGCGATGTGCTTCAATTGTGAAGGAACATTATTAAGTTTTAACAAGGGCCTATTTCTTTAATGTGTTTATATTAAAGAATAGGCTCTTTTTCTTTTGTACATAACTATGTAAAATCCAAAAAAAGTATAGTCTACAGACTATATCTTGCAGTATATAGCCCAATTTCACAGAAAAAGGTTTTAAAGAGTAAATTCATGGGTAAAAAATACTCATTCAGACAAATGGAAAGAAAGTTAACAAAGTTAGCAGCCATTACAATCACAGGAAAATTCTTATCAGGGTGAGCAATGGATTTTTCGGGCAAAACTAATGTTAACATCATGAGAAGGATAAGGAGTTGTCCATCTTGAATAAATTTTCTGGTATTCGTTACGAATTACAATTGATGAGAGAAGAACTGCGAGCTAGATTATTTGATCACAGTTTGTTTGATATGACTTTAGACGAAGATTATCATAAAAGTCATACA
This sequence comes from Metabacillus litoralis, assembly GCF_003667825.1. Classification (NCBI taxonomy): domain Bacteria; kingdom Bacillati; phylum Bacillota; class Bacilli; order Caryophanales; family Bacillaceae; genus Metabacillus; species Metabacillus litoralis. The sequence goes on from NZ_CP033043.1 coordinate 799,208, forward strand.
TTAATGCATCATATTAAAGAGGAACTTCAAGATGTAGAACGTGCCTTAATGAAAATTGATAAAGGACTTTACGGGTATTGTGAAGAAACCGGTGAAGAAATTCCTTTTGAAAAATTAAGGATACTCCCAACAGCTAGAACAAAATACGATTTCTTTTTCCAGGAATTATTTGAACGAAAATCTCTCCCACAACACGACTATACTCATGAAGAAACTTATATCACAGGCAGTGATTTCTGATCATCATTGACTATTGTTACGGCCCAAATTATTTTGTAATTTGGGCCGTTATAATGAATAAATTGTTTTATCCAAGCTATACTTTTCCTAATAACTTACGCTTTTGTTCCGAGTATGGTACAATTTCTTAGGATAAACCCGAAAATAGACATTAGAAAGTTGGGGGAAGAACGTGTATTATTACATAATTGCTGCAGTCATTATTTTAATTGACCAAGTCACGAAGTGGTTAATCGTAAGAAACATGCAAATTGGTGAGAATATTACTGTTATTGAAAATTTCTTCTACATAACATCCCATCGAAATCGTGGAGCAGCCTGGGGCATTTTGGAAGGACAAATGTGGTTTTTCTATATTATAACGGCTGTTGTTATAGTCGGGTTAATTTATTATATTCAAAAACATACGAAGGAAAATAAGGTAATGGGTGTAGCACTTGGCTTTATGCTAGGTGGTGCAATTGGTAATTTCATTGACCGTTTATTTCGGAAGGAAGTTGTCGATTTTATTAATACATACATTTTTTCTTATGACTTCCCAATTTTCAATATAGCAGATTCTGCTCTTTGTATTGGGGTAGCTTTATTATTTATTCATATGTTGTTTTTTGAAGGGAAACAAGAGAAGGAGCAAGCATAAATGGACATCGTTGAATTACAAGTTAGTGAAGAACATAAAAATGAACGGATTGATAAGTTTTTGTCTACTTCAAACGAAGAATGGTCAAGAACACAAGTTCAAATTTGGATAAAAGATGGTTTGGTGAAGGTAAATGATAAGGCCATTAAGACGAATTACAAATGTCAAGTGAATGATAAAGTTGTTATAGAAATACCTGAACCAGAACCTCTTGATGTTGTAGCCGAAGAAATGGATCTTGATATATATTATGAGGATCAAGATGTGTTAGTTGTTAATAAACCAAAAGGAATGGTTGTTCATCCAGCACCTGGTCATATGAATGGTACACTTGTTAACGGTTTAATGGCACATTGCAAGGATCTTTCAGGGATCAATGGTGTTTTAAGACCTGGGATTGTCCATCGAATCGACAAAGACACTTCCGGATTATTAATGGTTGCTAAGAACGATATGGCCCATGAATCTCTAGTTCAGCAGCTTGTAGACAAAACAGTAACAAGACGTTATAAAGCAATTGTACATGGTAGTATTCAACATGATCACGGAACAATCAATGCACCAATTGGACGTGATAAAACAGATCGTCAGAGTATGACGGTAACAAATGTTAGCAGTAAAGAAGCAGTCACACATTTTCATGTGTTAGAGAGATTTGATAACTTTACGTTTATAGAATGTCAGCTTGAAACTGGAAGAACCCATCAAATTCGTGTTCATATGAAGTATATAGGCTTTCCGTTAGTAGGTGATCCGAAATACGGGCCGAAAAAAACACTCGACATAAATGGACAAGCACTTCATGCAGGTATACTAGGATTTGAACACCCTCGAACTAAAGAATATCTTGAGTTTGAAGCTCCGTTACCTAATGAGTTTGAAGAAGTTTTAAATAGTATTAAAAATAATCATTGACACATTTCTACATGTTTGTCATAATGTAATTAACTTAATAAGAACCTTTAACACAGTCCCGTGAGGCTGAGAAGGAAAACGGATAAAGACCATAGTCTATATTGGCTTAGTCTAGCTATGTCTTCGTGAACCCTCTCACAAAATCGGTGAGAGGGTTTTTCGTTTTTTAAGGTTATATTTTGAATTTCTAGATGTGGAGAAACGAAAGGAGATTATAAAATGTCTCAAAAAGCAGTTTTATTAGATGAACAAGCAATTCGTCGGGCATTAACAAGAATTGCTCATGAAATTATTGAGAGAAACAAAGGGATTGAAGACAGTATTTTAGTTGGCATTAAAACAAGAGGGATTTATCTTGCGAACCGACTTGCCGAACGTATTGAACAAATAGAAGGTAAAAAAATCGCAATTGGTGAACTGGATATAACACTATATCGTGATGATCTTACGAAGAAAACAGAAGATCTAGAACCGCTTGTAAAAGGTTCTGATATCCCTGTAGATGTAACAAATCAAAAAGTGATTTTGGTTGACGATGTATTATACACTGGAAGAACTGTTAGAGCTGCGATGGATGCACTCGTTGATATTGGGAGACCTGCAAATATTCAACTAGCAGTATTAGTTGACAGAGGACACCGTGAACTGCCGATAAGAGCAGATTATGTAGGGAAAAACATTCCAACATCGAGCTCAGAAAAGATTGTCGTTGAATTAAATGAAGCTGATAAAAAAGATCAAGTAACTATTCACGAAAATTAAATAAAACCCTTTTAAGAACAGTCCAGAGAGGCTGCAAAGGGGCGCACATTGGAAGGTGGTCATTTAATAATGATTGCTCGCCTCTTTGTACCTCTTTGCCTCAGTAAGCAAAGAGGTTTTTTTATGGACATAAAAAGTGTTACATGAGTGAATGGTCGAAAAACACAATTCAAAGATTACCGCTATAATAATAAAATTACGATTCTTTCACACATTATAACTAACAAGAATGATGCATATTGGAGGACCTAACATGAAAGAAGATCAAATTGTTTTAGACGTAAAAGATACACCAAAACCAATGACCTGGCTTGCACTTAGTTTTCAACATTTATTTGCCATGTTTGGCGCAACAATTCTAGTACCATTTTTAGTAGAGCTAGACCCAGCTGTAGCACTAATCTCAAGTGGATTAGGAACTATTGCATTCTTACTCATTACAAAAGGTCAAGTACCAGCGTATTTAGGATCATCCTTCGCATTCATTACACCAATCATTGTGGCGAAATCAACAGCAGGTGTAGGGGCTGCGATGGTGGGGAGCTTTTTAGCAGGTCTCGTGTACGGGATTATCGCTTTAATTATCAAAGGTACAGGTCATAAATGGATAATGAAAATTCTTCCGCCGGTAGTTGTAGGACCTGTCATTATCGTTATTGGCTTGGGATTAGCAGCAACTGCGGTAGGTATGGCGACAAATAACCCTGCAGGTGATTATAGCTTAAAGCACTTCTCGGTTGCGTTGGTAACATTGCTAATTACAATTTTGTGTTCAATCTTCCTAAAAGGATTTTTCAACTTAATTCCAGTGCTCATTGGTATTGCAGGTGGGTACTTCTACTCACTAGCGATTGGAATTATTGATTTTTCAAATGTAATAGCAGCAAATTGGATTCAAGTACCAAACTTTGTTATACCATTTGTAAACTACACTCCTTCAATAACACTTGATATTGTATTACTTATGGTACCTGTTGTTGTCGTGACGATCTCTGAACATATTGGACACCAACTAGTTTTAGGAAAAGTAGTAGGAAGAGATTATATTGAAAAACCAGGTTTACATCGCTCGATTTTAGGTGATGGTGTAGCTACTATGATCGCTGCTTTAATCGGGGGACCACCGAACACAACATATGGTGAAAACATTGGTGTTCTGGCAATTACAAGAGTTTACAGTGTGTTTGTTATCGCAGGAGCTGCAGTATTAGCCATTCTGTTTGGATTTATTGGGAAAATATCAGCATTCATCAGTTCAATCCCGACACCTGTTATGGGTGGAGTATCCATTCTACTATTTGGTATCATCGCATCATCTGGATTGCGTATGATGATAGACAGCAAACTTGATCTTGGAAATAAACGAAATTTAATTATAGCTTCTGTTATATTAGTAATAGGAATTGGAGAAGCAACGCTTAAGATTGGAAATTTCGACCTTCATGGGATGGCATTAGCAGCAATAATTGGTATTGTATTAAATTTAGTTCTACCTTATGATAAGGACGAATCAATTAATAATGAAACGGCATAAGAAAATGGCTTAGATCTTTTAAAGAAAAGTCCAGAGAGGCTTAAAAGGGTGTAAGGCAAACAAAGGTATTGCTATACCTTCATTTGCTCTACCTTCAAACACCCTGATTTAGTAAATCAGGGTGTTTTTCTATAAAAAAAGACTTATTAAAACAAGATTATAGGAGTGGTTGGGCATGTCTAATCTATTAACTATGAACCAGCTTACAAATGAAGAAATTCACTCAATTTTAGAGGATGCAGAGCAATATAAATCAGGGCATGGCTGGAAGGCTCTAGATACAGTGTTTGTCTCAAATTTGTTTTTTGAGCCAAGTACAAGAACAAGATTCAGCTTTGAAGTAGCTGAAAAGAAGTTAGGGCTTCAAGTCTTAAATTTTACAGCAGAACATTCTAGTGTACAAAAAGGTGAAACTTTATATGATACGGTTAAAACACTTGAGTCAATTGGGGCAAACGCAGTAGTCATTAGGCATCAACAAGATCACTTTTTTGATGATTTGGTCGGAAAGGTATCGATACCAGTCATTAATGCAGGAGATGGTTGTGGTCATCATCCTACCCAATCATTACTTGATCTACTAACAATTAAACAAGAGTTTGGACAGTTTAAAGATTTGACAATCTCAATACATGGTGATATTAGACACAGTCGTGTTGCAAGGTCAAATGCGGAAGTGTTAACAAGGCTTGGAGCAAAAGTGTTATTTTCAGGACCTGCTAAATGGCAAGACCCATTAAACACATATGGAGAATATGTCGAAGTTGACGAAGCAATCCAACAGTCAGATGTTGTAATGCTCCTACGTATACAGCATGAACGCCATGAAGAAAAAGATTCAGCACAAGATTATTTGCAGCAATATGGTTTAACAAAAGAAAGAGAAAAACAAATGAAACAACATGCAATTATCATGCATCCAGCACCAGTAAATCGTGGTGTTGAAATTGATGGTGATTTGATAGAATGCGAACGCTCTAGAATTTTTAAACAAATGGAAAATGGTGTGTTTGCTAGAATGGCAGTTTTAAAGAGAGCTTTACAACAAATTGAGCAAAATCAGGAGGTAATGAAACATGTTATTTATTCTTAAAAATGGATTAATTTTAGATGAGCTTGGTGAGTTGAAAAAGTCTGATGTGAAGGTGAAGGACGGAAAGATAACTGAGATTGGAGAAAATCTTTCCACTGACGGATGTGAAATCATTTCAGTTGATGGGAATTTGATTTCAGCAGGTTTTATTGACCTTCACGTCCATTTAAGAGAGCCAGGTGGCGAGCACAAAGAAACAATTGAAACAGGTACACAAAGTGCAGCAAAAGGTGGATTTACAACAATAGCTCCAATGCCAAACACTCGACCAGTTCCTGACACCAAAGAGCAAATGGAATGGTTGCAAAATCGAATAAAGGAAACAGCGGTTGTGAAAGTTCTTCCATATGCTTCGATTACAACAAGACAGTTAGGTGAAGAATTAACAGACTTTGAAGGATTAAAAAACGCAGGTGCATTTGCCTTCACTGATGATGGTGTTGGTGTACAATCTGCTGGCAAAATGTTAGAAGCAATGAAACAGGCAGCTTCTATTGGTGCAACAATTGTGGCGCACTGTGAAGAAAATACATTAATAAACAAAGGTTCAGTACATGAAGGTGAATTTTCTAGAAAACATGGTATTAATGGAATTCCTTCTGTATGTGAGTCAGTACATATCGCGAGGGATATCCTTCTAGCAGAAGCTGCAGGCTGTCACTATCATGTGTGTCATATCAGTACAAAAGAGTCTGTACGTGTAGTAAGAGATGCAAAACGTGCTGGGATAAATGTAACAGCTGAAGTAACACCACATCACTTATTATTATGTGAGGATGACATTCCAGGCCTTGATCCGAATTTTAAAATGAACCCTCCTCTAAGAGGGAAAGCAGATCAAGAAGCTTTAATAGAAGGATTATTAGATGGAACAATTGATTTTATTGCAACAGACCATGCGCCACATGCAGCAGAAGAAAAAGCAGAAGGTATGCAGTTAGCACCATTTGGAATTGTGGGATTAGAAACAGCATTTCCACTATTATATACACATTTCGTACTAACGAAGAAATTTACACTAAAGCAACTTGTTGATTTCTTGACAATTCAGCCTGCAAGAGCATTTGGATTATCTGAAGGAGTGCTTGAAGTTGGAGCTGCTGCTGATATTACTGTGGTAGAGTTGGAAACAGAATCATCAATTAACCCAAGTGAATTTTTATCAAAAGGCAAAAATACACCATTCACTGGTTGGACTTGCAAAGGTTGGCCAACGGCAACAATCGTAGATGGAAACATTGTATGGGAAAAGGGAGGCATCACAGTATGAAAAGACAACTAATCTTAGAAGATGGAACAGTATTTTTGGGTGAGGCATTTGGAAGTGACAAGGAAAATTTCGGAGAAGTAGTATTTAACACAGGGATGACAGGATATCAAGAAATCCTCTCAGATCCATCATATTGTGGACAAATCGTCACTTTAACTTATCCTTTAATCGGAAACTACGGTATTAACAGAGATGATTTCGAAACGATTACGCCATTTATAAACGGATTTGTTGTAAAGGAATTCTGTGACTATCCTTCTAACTGGAGAAGTGAATATACAATTGATGAGTATTTTAAAATGAAAAACATTCCTGGAATCTCAGGCGTTGATACTCGCAAGCTTACAAGAATTATTCGTATGCACGGTACATTAAAAGGAGCAATTTGCTCTGCTGATGCAAATCCAGAAGAAGTCATTAGCAAGCTAAAAGGAACGCAACTTCCTACAGATCAAGTACAAGTTGTTTCAACAAAAACAGCATACCCAAGCCCAGGCAGAGGACATCGTGTAGTGTTAGTTGATTTTGGAATGAAGCATGGTATTTTAAGAGAATTAAATAAACGTAACTGTGACATTGTTGTGGTACCTCATAATGTGACAGCTGAGGAAGTTTTACAATTAAACCCAGATGGTATTATGCTTTCAAATGGACCAGGAGATCCAAAAGATGTGCCAGAAGCTATTAATATGATTAAAGGTATTCTTGGGAAGGTTCCATTGTTTGGGATTTGCTTAGGACATCAATTGTTTGCTTTAGCATGTGGTGCTGATACAGAAAAAATGAAATTTGGACACCGAGGGTCAAACCATCCAGTTAAAGAACTAAGTACAGGTAAGGTAGATATTACATCTCAAAACCATGGTTACACAGTAAGAGAAGAATCAATCAAATCAACAGAGTTAGAAGTAACACATGTTGCATTAAATGATGGAACAGTTGAAGGGTTAAAACATAAACAAGCACCTGCATTTACAGTCCAATATCATCCGGAAGCTTCACCAGGACCGGAGGATGCAAACGGATTATTTGATCAGTTTTTAAACTTGATGATTGAAGCTAATAAGAAAGAAGGGGTTCTATAATGCCAAAACGTACAGACATCAATAAAATTCTTGTTATCGGTTCAGGTCCAATCGTCATTGGTCAAGCAGCAGAATTTGACTATGCTGGAACACAAGCATGTATCGCTTTAAAAGAAGAAGGATATGAAGTTGTTCTTGTTAACTCAAATCCAGCTACAATTATGACTGATACAGAAATTGCAGATAAAGTATATATTGAGCCTCTTACGGTTGAGTTTTTAAGCAACATTATTCGTAAAGAACGTCCAGATGCCCTTGTTCCAACTTTAGGAGGACAAACGGGTCTTAACATGGCCGTTCAATTAGCAGAGTCAGGTGTACTAGAAGAATGTGGAGTTGAAATTTTAGGTACTAAGCTTTCTGCAATCCAACAAGCAGAAGATCGTGATTTATTCAGAAGATTAATGAATGAATTAAATGAGCCTGTACCTGAAAGTGAAATTATTCATAACTTAGATGAAGCTTTTGCGTTCGTTAATCAAATCGGATATCCAGTTATCGTAAGACCTGCTTATACATTAGGTGGAACTGGTGGAGGTATTTGTGAAAATGAAGAAGAGCTTATCGAAATTGTTACAAGTGGATTAAAAAACAGCCCTGTAACACAATGTCTTCTTGAAAAAAGTATTGCTGGATTTAAAGAAATTGAATATGAAGTAATGCGTGACTCAAATGACCATGCCATTGTTGTATGTAACATGGAAAATTTTGATCCAGTAGGTGTTCATACAGGTGACTCAATCGTTTTTGCACCAAGTCAAACGTTAAGTGACCGTGAATATCAAATGCTACGAAACGTATCATTAAAGATTATCCGTGCATTGAAAATTGAAGGTGGCTGTAATGTTCAGCTAGCACTTGATCCAGACAGCTTTAAATACTACATTATTGAGGTTAACCCACGTGTGAGTAGGTCATCTGCGTTAGCTTCTAAAGCAACTGGTTATCCAATCGCTAAATTAGCAGCGAAAATTGCTGTTGGTTTAACACTAGATGAAATGAAAAACCCTGTTACAGGTAGAACGTATGCATGCTTCGAGCCAGCATTAGATTACATCGTATCAAAAATCCCACGCTGGCCTTTTGATAAGTTTGAGTCTGCAAACCGCCATTTAGGAACTCAAATGAAAGCAACTGGCGAGGTTATGGCGATCGGTCGTACACTTGAAGAATCTCTGTTAAAAGCAGTTCGTTCACTTGAATCTGATGTAGATTATCTTCGTTTAAAAGATGCTGAACAATTCACAGACGAACTAATTGAAAAGCGTATTCGTAAAGCTGGTGATGAGCGCCTATTTTATATCGCTGAAGCTCTTAGAAGAGGTGTTACGAAGGAAACCATTCATGAGTGGAGCCAAATTGACTTATTCTTCTTAATGAAGATTGAAAAAATTATTAGATTTGAAAAAAATCTTCAAGTAAACCCTTATGAATTAACAACCTTACAAACTGCTAAAGAAATGGGCTTTGCAGATTCTGAGATTGCTAAGCTTTGGAATACAAATGATCGTGAAGTATATGAATTAAGAAAACAAGCAGATATTATCCCAGTTTATAAAATGGTTGATACATGTGCAGCGGAATTTGAATCTGCAACACCTTACTTCTATGGATCATACGAAGACGAAAACGAATCAATTGTAACTGAGCGTGAAAGTGTTGTTGTTTTAGGTTCAGGTCCAATCCGGATCGGTCAAGGTGTTGAGTTCGATTATGCAACGGTTCACTCTGTATGGGCAATTAAAGAAGCAGGGTATGAAGCAATCATTATAAATAACAACCCTGAAACTGTTTCAACAGATTTCAGTATTTCTGACAAGCTTTATTTTGAACCATTAACAATTGAAGATGTTATGCATATCATCGATTTAGAAAAACCAAAAGGTGTTGTTGTTCAATTCGGTGGACAAACGGCTATTAATCTAGCGGATGAGTTACAAGCACGAGGTGTAAAAATACTTGGAACATCTTTGGAAGATTTAGATCGTGCGGAAGATCGTGATAAATTTGAACATACTTTAGCTACCCTTGGAATTCCTCAACCACTTGGAAAAACAGCTACTTCTGTAGACCAGGCTGTGAAGATTGCAGAAAACATCGGTTATCCAGTTTTAGTAAGACCATCTTATGTACTAGGTGGACGTGCAATGGAAATTGTTTACCAAGAGGCTGAGCTTTTACACTATATGAATAATGCAGTGAAAATCAATCCGCAACATCCTGTATTAATTGATAAATATCTAACAGGTAAAGAAATTGAAGTTGATGCAATTTCTGATGGAGAATCAGTTCTTATCCCTGGTATTATGGAACACATTGAACGTGCCGGTGTTCACTCAGGAGATTCAATCGCTGTTTATCCGCCACAATCATTATCTGAAGAAATAAAAAACAGTATCATTGATTATACAATTAAGCTTGCTAAAGGTTTAAATATCGTTGGATTACTAAATATCCAATTCGTACTATCAAAAGGAGCGGTTTATGTACTAGAAGTAAATCCTCGCTCAAGTCGTACTGTACCTTTCTTAAGCAAAATAACAGGAGTACCAATGGCGAATTTAGCAACAAAGGTTATTCTTGGTGCAAAACTTGAGGAACTTGGCTATGAAACAGGATTACATCCAGAAAGTGAGGGTGTGTATGTAAAAGCTCCTGTCTTCTCATTCGCTAAGTTACGTCGAGTGGACATCACATTAGGACCTGAGATGAAATCAACAGGGGAAGTAATGGGGAAAGATATTACTCTAGAAAAAGCTCTTTACAAAGCACTTGTTGCTTCTGGAATTCAGATTAAAAACCATGGCTCTGTCCTATTAACAGTAGCGGACAAAGATAAAGAAGAAGGTTTAGAGATTGCTAGAAGGTTCCACCAAATTGGGTATCAAATTCTAGCGACAAGTGGAACAGCAGATTATTTAAGAGCCTACAATATTCCGGCAAAAGTTGTTAATAAAATTGGTGCGTCTGAACCGAATCTATTAGATGTTATTCGTAAAGGTGAGGCACAATTTGTAATCAATACCTTAACAAAAGGAAAACAGCCAGCTAGAGACGGATTTAAAATTCGCCGTGAATCAGTAGAAAATGGAATTCCTTGTTTAACTTCATTAGATACAGCAGTTGCCATTTTACGTGTACTAGAGTCGATGACATTCTCTACAGATACGATGCCAAAGATCAACAAGCAGCTAGAGGTGAGCTTAACGTGATAAAAAAAGAACTAATGGTCGTGACAAAACACGAAAAAATTGCAGAACATATTTTTCAGCTAACACTACAAGGTGAACTTGTTTCAGAGATGGGTAACCCAGGTCAGTTTGTTCATTTAAAGGTGTCAGAGGGTAGCACACCTCTATTAAGAAGACCGATTAGCATTTCTGAAATTGATATAGATAAAAAGCAATTCACAATGATATATAGAGCAGAAGGGGCTGGTACTCAGCTCCTTTCTAAAAAGGTCGTTGAAAACGTAGTGGATGTTTTAGGACCATTAGGGAATGGCTTTCCAATTGATACAGTTGAAAGTGGACAGAAAGCTTTGTTAGTTGGCGGAGGAATAGGCGTTCCTCCTTTGCTTGAACTATCAAGACAACTAGTCGCAAAGGGTGTAAAGGTGCAGCATGTATTAGGTTTTCAAACAAAAAATGCTGTGTTTTTAGAAGAAGAGTTTTCTAAACTAGGAACAACGATCATAACAACCGACGATGGGTCTTACGGATACAAGGGATTTGTAACAGATGCCATTAAAGATCATGACCTTCAGTTTGATACAATGTTTACTTGTGGTCCAACACCAATGTTAAGAGCACTAGAAAAGCTTCATGGACATAAACCTTTGTTTCTATCATTAGAAGAAAGAATGGGCTGTGGAGTCGGAGCTTGTTTCGCATGTGTGTGTCATACTGGTGATGACCCAACTGGAACAAGTTACAAAAAAGTATGTAGTGATGGGCCTGTGTTTAAGGCTGGAGAGGTGGTTTTATAACATGCTAGACATCAACTTACCTGGTTTATCACTTAAAAATCCTATCATGCCCGCATCAGGATGCTTTGGCTTTGGGAGAGAATATAGTAAGTTTTATGATTTAAGTCAGCTTGGTTCAATAATGATCAAGGCAAGTACACAGGAGCCTCGCTTTGGTAACCCTACTCCTCGTGTTGCTGAGACAGAAGCAGGCATGTTAAATGCAATTGGCCTACAAAACCCCGGTGTTCATAAAGTCGTTTCAGAAGAGCTTGCATGGCTTGAGCAGTATGATGTTCCGATTATCGCAAATGTAGCAGGCTCTCAAATTGAGGATTATGTATATGTTGCAGAAAAGATCAGTCAGGCAAACAATGTACATGCTCTAGAATTAAATATTTCATGCCCTAATGTAAAAACAGGTGGCATTGCATTTGGAACAATTCCTGAAGTTGCAGCACAATTAACAAAAGCGGTGAAACATGTATCAGCTGTACCTGTTTATGTCAAATTATCACCTAACGTTGCGAACATCGTTGAAATGGCAAAAGCTATTGAAGATGCAGGTGCAGATGGTTTAACAATGATTAACACCTTAATCGGAATGAGACTTGACCTTAAAACAGGTAAGCCAGTTATTGCAAATAAAACTGGTGGTTTATCAGGCCCAGCGATTAAGCCAGTAGCTATACGTATGATTTATGAAGTAAGTCAAGCTGTTTCGATTCCGATCATTGGCATGGGTGGCGTGCAAAACGTTGATGATGTGATTGAATTCTTATATGCAGGGGCAAGTGCTGTTGCTGTTGGTACTGCTAATTTTGTTAATCCATTTGTATGCCCGGAAATTATCGAGCAGTTGCCAGCAAGGTTAAATGAACTTGGTTTTGAACATGTTACGGAATGTATCGGAAGGAGTTGGAAGGCTGATGCAAAGACCGCTTATTATAGCTCTTGATTTTAAAGATCAGCAAGAGGTACACGAATTTTTACAGCACTTTCAACAAGAACAGTTATTTGTAAAGGTTGGAATGGAATTATTTTATCAGGAAGGTCCTGATATTATATCCTATCTTAAAAAGCTTGGGCACAATATCTTCCTAGATCTAAAGCTTCACGACATTCCAAATACAGTTAAACAAGCAATGCGTGGGTTAGCTAAGCTTGATGTGGACATAGTCAATGTACATGCTCCAGGCGGAAAGAAAATGATGGAAGCAGCTATTGAAGGACTTGAGGCAGGAACACAAGAAGGTAAAACAAGACCAATGTGTATTGCAGTTACTCAGTTAACTAGTACTTCTCAAGATATGATACAAGAAGAGCTATTAATTAAAGAAGATATCAATGATGTTGTCCTTCATTATGCACAAATGGCAAAAGAAAGCGGCCTAGATGGAGTAGTTTGTTCTACTCATGAAGTAGAGAAATTAAATGAAAAGTTTGGAACTTCTTTTATGACGGTCACACCGGGAATTCGGATGAAGGAAGATTCAACAGATGATCAAACTAGAATAGCTACTCCAGACCAAGCACGTTGTCTAGGTTCGACAGCTATTGTTGTCGGAAGAAGCATAACAAAACAAGACAATCCATATGAGGCATATCTAAAAGTAAAAAAAGCTTGGGAGGAATCAGAGGAATGAAACAAACGATTGCAAAAAACCTATTAGAAATTAAGGCAGTTTATCTCCAACCAAATGATCCCTTCACATGGTCTAGTGGATTAAAATCACCAATTTACTGTGATAATCGTCTTACATTATCATTTCCTTCTATTCGTACTCAAATAGCTGAAGGTCTTATCGATTTAATAAAAGAGCATTACCCTGAAGTTGAAGTAATCGCAGGTACTGCAACTGCAGGTATCCCTCATGCTGCATGGGTAAGTGATAAAATGGATTTACCAATGGTCTATGTTCGAAGTAAGGCGAAGGGACATGGGAAAGGAAACCAAATTGAAGGACAAGTTAAACAAAATCAGAAGGTAGTGGTTGTAGAAGATTTGATTTCTACTGGCGGAAGTGCCATTACTGCTGTTGAAGCTCTTCGTGAAGCGGGCTGTGAGGTTTTAGGGATCGTAGCGATTTTTACATATGATCTTGCACTTGGAAAATCAAAACTGGAAGAGGCAAATATTAAAGCACAATCGTTATGTGACTATGACACTCTAGTCGAAGTTGCTGCAAAAGAAGGTTACGTAACAGAGCAGGACATTAGCAAATTAAAAATGTGGAGAGAAGATCCATCTTCTGAACGCTGGCTTGATGTATAACAAAAACATGTAAGGAATAAAGCGTCTTTTTACCGTTGCACAAATAACGTTCATTCTTTAACGTGGAGGGCTGCGATTGGTAAAAAGGTGCTTTTAAATTTTTGATATCATTAGAAAGAAGGAACTTAAAGAAATAATTAGAAATACCAGTATGTAGCTTGGATAAATGAATCGTTCAGGAAGTTTTATCTTTTTTAATAAGCTCCATACCGTTATACCAAGGATAGCAAAAATGAAGGAATGCCTTTCAGCTTTTAACTGATTCAATAATTCTTTACTTGGCTTGTACATAAATATATGAGCAATGCTGAGACAAAATAGATAAAAACCAATGAAGACTAAACAAATATTATCCACGATCTCCCACATAACAATCCTCCTTACACATTCTATTAAATAGTACAAGTTTATGTATATGATTTTGCTTTTATGATTTATTATAAGAAATTAAGATAATAATATAAAAATAATTAATCCGATAAGTAAACTCGGGTTGACATTTGTTATAATTGTGTTAAAATTTTGAATCAAATAGCATATTTATAATAGTTGGTGTAAGTAAGAATATGCTGAGACTGTAATGGTAAGGCTTTTTATATGATCAGAAAGATAAAATTTTAATAAAAATAATCTAGTAAATGTATTGTCAAATCACAGATAAGGTGTATAATTCATACTATATTAATAGGTTTTACACTTAATCCCGAGTATTAATGTGTGAATAAGCGGGATTCTAATTCCGAGTTGAGTAGTGTGAGAGAAAGAGGTGAATCGTATGTTAACATATGAAAACTGGACTGAACAAACTGATCAATTTGAAGTTGATGAAACGTATAAAGGTGCACTTAATGTTTTAAATTGGGCATATGACCATTACGGTGAAGAGGTCGTATATGCTTGTAGCTTTGGAATTGAGGGGATCGTTCTAATTGACTTAATTTCTAAAGTGAAACCAGATGCTAAGATTGTGTTCCTTGACACAGATGTGCATTTTAAGGAAACATACGAATTAATTGATAAGGTAAAAGAAAAATATCCATCATTAAATATTGAATTAAAAAAGCCAAAATTAACACTTGAAGAACAAGCTGAGCAATATGGTGATAAATTATGGGAAACAAATCCGAATCAATGCTGTAATATCCGTAAAATTGCTCCTTTAACTGAAACATTAAATGGTGCAACAGCATGGATTTCAGGTTTAAGACGAGAACAGTCTGAAACAAGAAAGAATGTAAATTATATTAATAAGGACGAACGCTTTCATTCAGTAAAGGTTTGCCCACTTATTCATTGGACGTGGAAGGATGTTTGGAGATACGTTCATAAAAATGACTTAATCTATAACCCTCTACATGATAGAGGATATCCAAGTATCGGTTGTTTTCATTGTACAAAGCCTGCCTTTAATGAGAATGATTTAAGATCAGGTAGATGGTCAGGGCAAATGAAAACAGAATGTGGCCTCCACCAATAGGAGGATATAAATCATGTTAGAAATCATTGCCATCATTATTAGCTTCTTTTTTGCAATGAACATTGGGGCGAGCGGTGCAGCTGCCTCAATGGGTGTTGCATATGGCTCAGGAGCGATTTTACGACCGAGAAACGCACTTATATTATGTGGGATAGGGGTCATATTAGGAGCAGTTATTGGCGGTGGAGAAGTTGTCAAAACAATAAGTTCCGGAATCATTCCATCATCGCTTATATCGATAAAAATGGTTGTTATTATACTCTTTTCAGCTACTTTTTCCTTATTCTTATCCAATCTTTTAGGAATACCTCTATCTACAAGTGAGGTAACGGTGGGATCTGTAGTTGGTGTTGGTATAGCGTACCAAGCCTTATATGTTAATAATTTACTCTATATCATTATGTTTTGGGTTATTGTTCCGATCGTTGCGTTTGCAATTGCCTTTCTTTTTATAAAAATCCTTCATTCCTTTAAGCTGACTCAAAAGTACAGCTTTGAAGGAAAGGTCATCACATATTTACTTATATTTGCTGGTTTTTTTGAAGCATTTTCAGCGGGGATGAATAACGTAGCAAATGCTGTTGGACCCCTTGTAAGTGCTGGTATTCTATCTGTTTCAAAAGGGACATTAATTGGAGGAGTGTTTGTTGCTTTAGGTGCTCTGCTTTTAGGGAGACGTGTTTTAGAGACAAACGGTAAGAAAATAACGAGCTTCTCAAAAATTGAAGGTGTCTTGATTTCTGGTACTGGTGCTACACTTGTCATTGTAGCTTCTATCTTTGGAATACCTGTGCCTCTTACTCAAATTACGACCTCATCGATTTTAGGAATTGGTATTGCAAAATCTGGGGCAAACATCTTTCAACAAAAAATCGTAAAAAATATGCTTATGGTATGGTTAATTTCTCCACTTGTGTCACTAACGATGAGTTACTTCTTAGTGCAGTTGTTTATAGAAAGTGATTTATATACAATCTTTGTATTAGCAAGTCTTTTGCTAGCTACAATTGGCGCAAACAGTTTAATGAAAGCAAGCAAACAAGAAAAGCGTGCTGTACACGAAGAAGGTGGAGGAATATAACTATTATTCCTATTAAACTGATTGGATTTCTATAGTAGAAGAATCAATCAGTAAATAATTTTCGTACTATTACATTTTAATTGGAGGAAATGAAAATGAGCTTACTTCCACATGGAGGAACATTAATTCAAAAATTATCACTAGGAACAGATGTATCACATATTGAGAAAGAAATTGAACTAGATGCAATCTCTCTAAGTGATCTTGAACTAATTTCAATTGGTGGTTACAGCCCAATTGAAGGTTTCTTAACTCAAGAAGATTATGAGTCTGTAGTAGAGAACATGAAATTGAAAAATGGAGTGGTATGGAGTATCCCTATTACATTACCAGTATCAGAAGAGAAGGCATCTACTTTAGCGGTTGGTGATGAAGTTCGCCTTGTGCTTGATGAAGTTACATATGGCACAATTAAGGTTGCAGATATCTATACTCCAGATAAACAAAAAGAGGCAGTTAATGTTTATCGTACAGATGATCTTGCACATCCTGGTGTTAAGAAAATGTTCGAACGTGGTAATGTTTATGTTGGAGGAGAGGTAACATTAGTTCATCGCCCTGAAAAGAAATTTGCAGATTTCTATCTTGATCCTAAAGAATCAAGAGCTAAATTCGAAGAACTAAATTGGAAGACAATCGTAGGCTTCCAAACACGTAATCCTGTTCACCGTGCTCATGAATATATCCAGAAAACAGCATTAGAGACTGTAGATGGTTTATTCTTAAACCCATTAGTAGGGGAAACAAAATCTGATGATATTCCAGCGCATATTCGTATGGAAAGCTATCAGGTTTTATTAAAGAACTATTATCCTTCAGATCGTGTGCATTTAGCTGTATTCCCAGCTGCTATGAGATATGCTGGACCGCGTGAAGCGATTTTCCATGCCTTAGTTCGTAAAAATTATGGTTGTACACATTTCATTGTTGGTAGAGACCATGCTGGTGTAGGCGATTATTATGGAACATATGATGCACAACTTATCTTTTCTAATTTTACTGCAGATGAATTAGGAATTACACCAATGTTCTTTGAGCATAGTTTCTATTGCACAAAATGTGAAGGTATGGCTTCTTCAAAAACATGTCCACATGGTAAAGAAGACCGAGTTATTTTATCAGGTACAAAAGTACGTGAAATGCTTCGTAACGGTGAATTACCTCCTAGCACATTCAGCCGCAAAGAGGTTGTAGAAGTTTTAATTAGAGGCATGAAAGAAACGGTAAATGCATAAGGAGGTAGCAACAATGGCTGTAAATAACATTGTGTGGCATGATGCATCTGTCACAAAAGAAGAGAGAAGAAAGAAAAATAATTACGGAAGCTATGTATTGTGGTTTACTGGCCTTTCAGGCTCGGGTAAATCAACACTAGCAAATGCCCTTGCAAGATACTTATTTGAAAATAATATCCAAACTTATGTGTTAGATGGGGACAATATCCGTCACGGTTTAAATAAAGATTTAGGTTTTACTGATGAAGATCGTAAAGAAAATATTCGCCGAATTGGTGAGGTGTCAAAGCTGTTTGTTGATAGCGGGCAAATTGTGTTAACAGCGTTTATTTCACCATTCCGAGAAGATCGCCAGCAAGTAAAAGACATCCTTTCTGAAAATGAATTCTTCGAAGTATATGTTAAGTGTTCGTTAGATGAATGTGAAGTACGTGACCCTAAGGGATTATATAAAAAGGCAAGAAACAATGAAATCAAACATTTCACTGGTATTGATTCACCATATGAGGAACCTGAAAACCCTGCTATAATTGTTGACACAGAAACCCAAGACATAGAACAATCTGTTAAACAAATCGTAAGTTTCCTTGTCGAAAAAGGATTTATTCAAGAAAATAAA
This sequence comes from Metabacillus litoralis, assembly GCF_003667825.1. NCBI lineage: Bacteria > Bacillati > Bacillota > Bacilli > Caryophanales > Bacillaceae > Metabacillus > Metabacillus litoralis. Next base: position 817,401 of record NZ_CP033043.1, read on the forward strand.
TAGTCGTCTAAGTAATAGCAATTGGTCTTTCCAATTGCTATTACTTTCATTTGGTGGCATCTTATAGCTTACAATATGCAACTAGAAAAGGGGGGAGAATCCATGACGAAGGTTTTTTTAGTGGGAGCAGGCCCTGGTGATGAAGATTTGCTTACGATTAAGGCATTAAAGTGTATTCAAAAATCAGATGTTATTTTATATGATCGTTTAGTAAATAAAGAAATTTTAAAACATGCTAAAGAAAATTGTGAGCTTGTTTATTGTGGGAAGCTACCTAACTATCATACAATGAAACAAGAAACGATTAATACTTTTCTTGTTAAATATGCTAAAAGTGGAAAAATCGTTACAAGACTTAAAGGTGGCGATCCGTTCATTTTCGGTCGGGGAGGAGAAGAAGCTGAAGCCTTAGCAAAACATCACATCCCCTATGAAATTATACCAGGGATAACCTCAGGTGTTGCAGCAGCAGCATATGCAGGAATTCCAGTAACACATCGTGAGTTAAGCGGTAGTGTTGCTTTTGTTACTGGTCACCGAAGAGACGGTATTGATGAGGATACGAAATGGGAGTCCCTTGCGAAGGGGATTGATACGCTAGCTATTTATATGGGAGTTAGCAATTTACCATATATTCAGGAGCAGCTAATGAAGTACGGCAAACATTCTCAAACACCTGTTGCAGTTATAAACTGGGGGACTACTGACGTTCAACGCACGGTGACAGGGACATTAGAAAACATTTATCAACGTGTGTTGCAAGAAAACATCACGAACCCTAGCATGATTATTGTAGGTGAAGTAGTTTCTCTAAGGGAAAAATTAAGCTGGTATGAAGAAGTAATTGCAAAAAATGCACAAAGTGAGGCTCTATTACTATGAAACAAGCTGTGTTATATGTTTGTCATGGAAGTCGAGTACCAAAAGCTCGTGAAGAAGCCATTGAATTTATTTCAAAGGTTAAACCAAGAATAAATGCGCAAGTCCAGGAAGTGTGTTTTTTGGAGCTGGCCGAGCCCTCTATTGAGGAAGGGTTTAAAAATTGTGTTAGCCAAGGTGCTACAGATATCGCTGTGATTCCTTTGCTTTTATTAACTGCTGCTCACGCTAAAAGTGATATTCCTGAAGAGGTTGAGCATGTTTCATCACTTTTTCCAACAGTTCGTGTTTCCTATGGAAAACCAATTGGTGTTGATCTACGTTTAGCGGATATGCTGGTCGATAAAATGAATGAAAAATCACCAATTAATAGCTCCTCAACGGCAATCCTTGTCGGAAGAGGCAGCAGCGACATGGATGTTGTAAACGACTTGAACCAAATTGCAGATTTTCTCCAGGATAAATCAGGTGTTAAAAAGGTTCATACATGCTTTTTAACAGCTGCTGAGCCTAGATTTAGTCAAATGATTGAAGATGTTTTCAATTCAGATGAACAATCTCTTTTTATCATTCCTTATTTAATATTTACTGGATTATTAAAAAAGGAAATTGATCATACTGTCAAACAATATAATTGGGGAGATCGAAAGGTTGAGGTTTGTTCGTATTTAGGCCCTCACCCGATTTTACTTGATCTATTTGTTGAACGTGTTCATGAGGCTATAGATAACACTGATGGTTTGTATACCTTTAATAAAGGAAAACAACATGCTCCCACTTCACATTGATGTAAAGGATCATTTGGTTCTAATCGTTGGCGGCGGGAACATTGCGTACCGAAGGTTATCTTTATTTCTTGAGGAAGGGGCAGAAATTACGGTTGTGAGTCCTGACGTTGTGAAAGAAATAGAGAATCTTCATGAGCAAAACCTTTTAAAATGGGTAAAAAAGGAAGTTGAACTAAGTGATTTGGAGCATGCATTTATCATTATTGCAGCAACTGATCATCCCTCTGTAAACGAGTGGGTAGCTGAAAATGCTAACAAGTTTCAGTTAGTAAATGTAGTAAGCAATGTAGAAAAAGGGAATTTTCTTGTTCCAAAGTCAGTGAAAAAAGGGAGACTCTCCTTATCTGTATCCACTAATGGAGCAAGTCCTAAGCTTGCAAAAGAAATTTGTGAAGAATTGTCCAATCAATTTGATGACAAGTTTATTGAAAATCTTGATCACCTCTACGAACAGCGATTGAAGAAAAAGCAAAGAAAATAAAAGGGAATGTACTCGATTTGAAGAGTCATTCCCTTTTATTTTTTTTATATAACCTCACTAGCTATAGAGGGGCTATCTTCTGTAGGTTTACGTTTTTTTTCTTGAACAATCATTACTGCTAACAATACGAAGAATATACCGATATATTGCCATAGGCTAAGCATTTCCTTGAAAACGAAAAAGCCAACAAGAGAGGCCACTACCGGTTCAACAGTAGCCATGATGGAAGCACGACTTGATTCAACCGTTTCTAGACCTTTCGTATATAGTAAGAAAGCGAATAAAGTTGAAAATAAGCCAAGGCCTAAAATGGAAAGCCAAACATCGAAATGTAATAGTAAAGATCCAGTCTCCCAAATCCCGCTTACCGGCGTAATAGCTAGTGCTGCAAAGATAAATGTATAAACTGTTACCGTTAATGATGAATATTTCTGAAGTGCAAACTTACCAAAAATGCTATATAAAGCATAGAAAAAGCCAGAGCCTAAACCGAGTAACAATCCATAGATTGATACTGATTGACTTGTAGATGGGAAAAGTCCAATAACTAATATACATCCCAAAAAGGTAATCAAAAGTGCAGAAATCTTTCTTAGGGTAAGAGCTTCTTTAAAGAATAATCTTGAAAAAATCGTCACAAAAGCTGGCGCAGTATACAATAGTATACTAGCTATGGAAATAGACGTTTCCTTCATACATTGAAACAAAAACCAGTTAAAAAAAACGATGCTAATAATTCCTGTTCCGATAAAATATTTACTATCTGAAATTTTAATTTTTAAAGCATTTTTATTTTTAATAAGAATAAAAATGAGCAAAAATGAAGAGGCTGACAACGCACGAATTGCCACTACATGGGTAGGGGTAAATCCCGCTTCATAGAGATAGGTAACAAAAAGCCCTATCATTCCCCATAATGCTGCCCCAGAAAGTATCGATAGATAGGCTATATTTTTTCTCAAAATTTCCCTTCCTCTCGTAAAGCGTTGCAAATTTAATCTTATCAAAATAAAGATTGAAATTGTATAATTTCACAAAAAACATATCTAATTCATAGAAAAAAGAGCATTGAAGATTCAACGCTCCTTTCAATATTTACCCCTTACGAAGTTGAAAGACTAAGTCTTCGTTTGGAGTCACATAAACAGTTTGTTGATGATCATAAATTACATAACCAGGCTTAGAGCCACTTGGCTTTTTTACATGGCGAATGGTGGTGAAATCAACAGGGACAGAGCTTGAGCTCCTAGCCTTGCTAAAGTATGCAGCGATATTAGCAGCTTCGAGTATTGTCTCTTCTGATGGATTACTGCTTCGGATCACAACATGTGATCCAGGGATGTCTTTGGTATGTAACCAGATATCATCACGGGCAGCAAATTTATTTGTTAAATACTCATTTTGTTTATTGTTTTTACCAACAATGATTTCAGTTCCATCTGAAGAAGAGTAGTGCTCAAGAACTGGCTTTTGAGATTTCTTCTTTTTTAAATTTTTAGATTGTCTTTGTTTTAAGTAGGCTCCTTCTATTAACTCCTCACGAATCTCCTCAATGTCTTTGGGTGAAGCGGACTCAATCTGTTGAATAAGGCTATCAAAATAGTCAATTTCACGTTGTGCTATGTCAATTTGCTCATGAACCACTTCCACTGAATTCTTAGCCTTTTGATATTTCGAAAAGTACTTCTGAGCATTTTCTGATGGAGTTTTTTGAACATCTAGTGGAATGGTCATCATATTGTTTTCTTCATCATAGTAGTTTATCACTTCAGCCTGTTTATCACCTTTGCTAATTGCATAAATATTTGCAGTAATCAATTCTCCATATAATTGAAACTCACTTGCTTTTTCAGCTTGATCGAGAGTGGCGGCCAGTTTTTTAATTTTCTTTTCATTCTTTTTCTTCTCGTTAACCATAAATCGCTCTAAGTCATTTCCTTGCTGTTTCACTCGATCTCGTTCAGCTTTTCCGTAATAGTACCGATCCAATGTTTCAGAGATCGTTGAAAAACTCTTTGTTTTTGCTTCTGTTAAATGAGCTAGGCGGATCATATAGAACTGCTCACGATTATCTAGTTCATATATAGTAGGTTCAAATTTATGCTCTTTTACATCCGATAATATATCTAAAAAAGCATTCGGGAGTGTTTTACGATTTACTAACCCTGCGCGAAAGGTGACCTCTTTGGCGAATAGCGGGGAAATTCCCGCAAAATTTTGTACAAGCTGCTGATCAATTCTTCCAGCATTAAAATCTAACTTTCTTAGAAGTAAATCTTCATCAGCGCCCAGAGGATTTACTTTTTCTTGGCCAGGTGGTAATACATACGGATGACCAGGTAGCACCGTTCGATGACGATTAACTGCTGGTGAAAGGTGTTTTACACTATCTAAAATCATTTCGCGATCTTTATCGACAAGAATGATATTACTATGTCTTCCCATTATTTCAACCATAAGTCGTTTTACGGTTATGTCACCGAGCTCATTTCTGCTTCTAATATCAAAAATGATGATTCTTTCCATCTCAGGTTGTTCAATCTTTTCGATGACTCCACCTTCTAAATGCTTTCTCAATAGCATACAAAACATTGGGGGTTCACTAGGGTTTTCGTAGTTCTCGTTCGTTAAATGAATCCGAGCATAACTAGGGTGAGCTGATAGGAAAAGTTTATGGTTTTTTCCAGCCGACCTTACTTGAAAAATAAGATCATATTTATAGGGTTGATGGATTTTTGTAATCTTTCCGTTTAATAATACACTCTTTAGTTCTTCAGTAATTGCATATGTAAATAAACCATCAAAAGACATGGCACAAACTCCTTTTTGTAAACACACAAGGTGTATAAGTAAATTATTTTCGGTTCTATCCTTCGGTTTGTCTTAAAAAACTGTTAAATCATTTGCCACCATTAAATCTCGGAGCAAATAATTAGTGAAACCTTACAATTTAAATAACTTTTCTAAATGATTATAGCATGTTTTAGGACGAGGCTGAATAAGTTGTCTTATAGGCTAGACAAGTACAAGTTGAACTTTGCAATAAATGCAAAAGACTTCGAAAATTTTCTTGTTTTAAAGGGGTGTGTAGGTGATTCATGAAGTGGCATGAGATGAGATCAGATGAAGTGATGGATTCCATTAATACGGACGGAGATTCAGGATTAACAAGTAAGGAGGTACAAAAACGAACCCAGAAGTTTGGATTAAATGAATTAAAAGAGGCTGATAGACCTTCAGCTATTATTATATTTTTAAGTCAATTTAAAGATTTTATGGTTCTTGTTTTATTAGCGGCAACGCTCATTTCTGGACTGTTAGGCGAATATATTGATGCTATTGCCATTATAGCCATTGTTGTTGTCAACGGCATATTAGGCTTCTTTCAAGAAAGAAAAGCAGAACGATCATTAGAAGCATTAAAAGAATTATCTGCACCACAAGTGAATGTGTTAAGAAATGGGCAGTGGGAGAAAATTTTATCGAAGGAGTTAGTGCCAGGAGACATTGTCAAGTTCTCAAGTGGTGATCGAATTGGCGCTGACATGAGATTAATAGATACGAAGAGCTTAGAAGTTGAAGAATCTGCCCTAACAGGAGAATCACTCCCTGTCCAGAAATCAACTCAACCTATTGCAGGTGAGGAAGTTGGACTAGGTGATTTAACGAATATGGTCTTTATGGGGACTCTTATCACAAGAGGATCCGGAATTGGTGTTGTTATAGGTACTGGTATGAATACCGCAATGGGACAAATTGCAGATCTTCTGCAAAATGCAGAAACAATGGAAACACCACTTCAACGACGTCTAGAACAGTTAGGAAAAATTCTCATTGTTGTTGCATTAGCTTTAACAGTTCTAGTTGTTGGAATTGGTGTAATACAGGGACATGATCTTTATAATATGTTTTTAGCAGGTGTTTCATTAGCAGTTGCAGCCATTCCTGAGGGACTTCCAGCTATAGTAACAGTAGCTCTATCTCTTGGGGTTCAACGAATGATCAAACAAAAGTCAATTGTTCGAAAGCTGCCAGCTGTTGAAACGTTAGGCTGTGCCTCTGTAATTTGTTCCGATAAAACGGGAACAATGACTCAAAACAAGATGACTGTAACACATATCTGGTCCGGTGATAAGGTATGGAATGTAACTGGAACTGGATATCATCCACACGGTGAATTTTTATATGATGATCAACAGGTTGATGTAAACAAAACAAGAACTCTACAACAAATATTAACATTTGGTTCTTTATGTAATAGTGCGTCAATAATTGAAAGCGAGGGTCAGTATCGTTTAGATGGAGACCCTACAGATGGTGCGCTTGTTGTGTCTGCTATGAAAGCTGGTATTAAGCGAGAAACCTTACAGAAAAATTTTGAAGTTGTGGACGAATTTCCGTTTGACTCTACTAGAAAGATGATGAGTGTAGTTGTTAAGGATAAATCAGGTAATCGTTTTGTTGTCACAAAAGGTGCTCCTGATGTGTTACTAAGTGTTTCAAATAATATTTTATGGAATGAAAGGCAAGAGGTTTTAAACAGCAAATATGAAGGGAAGGTAAAAAATGCAATTGAGTCACTGGCTTCTCAAGCATTACGAACAATTGCTGTTGCCTTCAAGCCATTAAAATCAACTGATAAAATTAACTCAAGCTTTGAAGCAGAAAAAGACCTGGTGTTTATTGGTCTACAGGGTATGATTGATCCGCCTCGCCCTGAAGTAAAACAGGCAGTTAAAGAATGTCGTGATGCTGGAATAAAAACAGTAATGATAACAGGAGATCATGTTATAACTGCAAAAGCAATTGCTATGCAATTAAACATTCTTCCGCATAATGGGAAAGTAATGGAAGGGAAAGAGTTATCCAATCTTTCTGTTGAAGAGCTTGAAACCATTGTTGATGATGTATATGTTTTTGCAAGAGTGTCACCGGAACATAAGCTTAAGATTGTAAAAGCATTACAAAATCGGGGACATATTGTTGCGATGACCGGGGATGGAGTAAACGATGCTCCAGCTATTAAAGCGGCTGATATAGGTATATCAATGGGGATTACAGGAACAGATGTTGCAAAAGAAGCCTCATCACTTGTCTTAGTAGACGATAACTTTGCCACAATTAAATCTGCGATAAAAGAAGGCCGTAATATCTATGAAAACATTCGAAAGTTTATTCGTTACCTTCTCGCATCAAATGTTGGTGAAATATTGGTTATGCTATTTGCCATGATCTTAGCTCTACCTTTACCATTAGTCCCAATTCAGATTCTTTGGGTAAATTTAGTAACAGATGGTCTGCCAGCGATGGCTCTTGGGCTAGACCAGCCTGAAGGTGATTTAATGAGACGTAAGCCGAGACACCCTAAAGAAGGTGTATTTGCTAGAGGCTTAGGTTGGAAAGTAATATCCCGAGGTTTTTTAATAGGTATTGTAACCTTAGCAGCCTTTATGATTGTTTATTACAGAAATCCTGAGGAGCTTGCATACGCACAAACTATCGCATTTGCAACTTTAGTAATGGCGCAATTGATTCATGTATTTGATTGTCGAAGTGAAAAGTCTATTTTTGAACGTAATCCTTTTGGAAATCTATACTTAATCGGAGCTGTCATTTCATCAATCTTACTTATGCTGGTTGTTATTTATTATCCGCCGCTTCAACCTATTTTCCATACATTGCCAATACTTGCGAGAGATTGGTTATTGATACTCGGAATGTCAGCAATTCCAACTTTTTTACTTGCTGGGTCACTTTTAACAAGAAAATCAGCTTAGACTATGTTATAATCCTAAAGGGGGTGACCCACAAAGTCATCCCCTTTGCTTGTTGGTTTATATACATGCTATTTTATTATATAGAGCTACCTTACTTATTGAATTTTTCTTTTTTAGTGGTACTGTAAGCAATTATACATACATAAGCGTTAAATGAGTTAGACTGCCCGTAAATATACCTTGTACCTCGAATCAATACTAGGTTATAAAGCTGATGGACCAATAAGTTTGTATGAGAAAGAGATGTGATACATAGTGGTACTAAGTATGACTGGCTTTGGCCGTTCAAGTGGTCAGATACAGTCCTGTCTTTTTACGGTTGAAATGAAGTCGGTTAACCATCGTTTTTTGGATATTCATATTAAAATGCCAAAGCAATTACTAAGTATTGAAGATAAAATTAAAAAACTTATATCAACATACATAAGTCGTGGACGAATAGAGGTTTATATTAACCTCGAGGGTGAATTACAGTCATCAAAAACAATTCATATTGATTGGGGTTTGTTAGATCAATATACTGAGTCATTACAGCAAATAAAGGAACGCTTCTCCATTAAGGATGATCTTTCTTTGAATCATATTCTTTCACTAGGAGAGAGTATGGAAATACGTGAGGAAGCATTGTCGAGCGATGAGGTTGAAGATGAGTTAATTCAACTTGTCGAAGTAGCTGTAAAGCAATTAGCAGATATGAGAAAAGTAGAAGGTGAGCAACTAGCTCTTGATATTGATAAACGGTTGGATTTGTTGACTGAGATTAATGCTGACCTTCAAAATATGGCTCCTCTAGTGGTGGATCAATACCGAGAAAGAATAAGTAAACGTGTTTCTGAATTTGTATCAGGAAAAATTGATGAAACACGTATATTAACGGAAGTGGCCCTTTTTGCTGATAAAGTAGATATTAGCGAAGAGATTATTAGAATACATAGTCATGTTCATCAATTTAAGCAAACGCTACAAACAAAAGAACCAGTTGGTAGAAAATTGGATTTTATTGTTCAGGAGCTAAATAGAGAGGCAAACACAATTGGTTCAAAAGCAAATGACGGGGCAATTGCAAAAAATGTTGTCGAATTAAAAAGTATTATTGAAAAATTGAAGGAACAAGTTCAAAATATTGAATAGGTTTAATAACCATTGATTATAAAAGGGCTTAAAAGGCAAAAATAGTTTTGTCTATAACCAGGGGGAGCATATTTATGAGCATTAAACTTATTAATATCGGTTTTGGAAACATTGTTTCCGCTAATCGAATTATTTCCATTGTTAGTCCTGAATCAGCTCCAATTAAGAGAATTATTCAAGACGCAAGAGACAGAGGTATGTTAATTGACGCTACATACGGCCGTCGGACTAGAGCAGTTGTTATTATGGATAGCGATCATATTATTCTTTCTGCTGTTCAGCCGGAAACAGTTGCTCAAAGGCTTTCAAATAAAGATGATGTATCAGATGAAGGGTAGGGAATAGAAGCATTGATAAAAGAAAGAGGATTATTAATCGTCCTATCAGGGCCTTCAGGTGTAGGAAAAGGAACGGTTAGAAAAGAGTTATTTTCACAAGAGGACACAGCATTTGAATATTCGATTTCAATGACAACGAGAAAACCACGTGAAGGAGAAGTGGATGGAGTTGACTATTTCTTTAAATCTCGAGAGGAATTTGAGGAATTAATTACTCAAAATAAGTTGCTTGAATGGGCGGAATACGTAGGAAACTATTATGGTACTCCAGTTGATTATGTAGAAAAAACATTGAGTGAGGGTAAGGATGTGTTCTTAGAAATAGAGGTGCAAGGTGCCTTGCAGGTAAGAAATGCATTTCCTGAAGGACTTTTTATCTTTTTAAGTCCTCCGAGCTTAAATGAGCTTAAAAACAGAATAGTTACAAGAGGTACTGAGTCAGAAGAACTTATTAACAATCGTATGAAGGTAGCAAAGGAAGAAATTATCATGATGGATGCCTATGACTATGTCGTAGAAAATGATAATGTTTTATTTGCTTGTGATAGAATTAAAGCGATTGTTACAGCAGAACATTGCCGTCGTGAACGAGTAGCACCTAGATATAAAAAAATTCTGGAGGTTGAATAATATGTTATATCCATCTATTGATGTTTTAATGAATAAATTAGATTCTAAGTACACGTTGGTAACAGTTGCAGCTAAACGTGCTCGTGAAATGCAGGAGTTAAGTGATCAACAGATCGCAAAGCCGGTTTCATATAAGTATGTTGGAAAAGCCCTTGAAGAAATTAATGCTGGACTATTAAATTACAAACGAACTGAAAAATAATGGTTTATATGATAACAACCTAGAATTAGGTTGTTATTTTTTTCAGGGTGTATGATATTTTTCAACCTAACAATTTAAACAATAAAATGATGTGAGTAGGTGGGGGAGTCATGTTATCAAGAAAAAAAATATTATTATGTGTAAGTGGGGGCATTGCTGTATATAAGGCTGCGGCATTAACTAGTAAATTGGTACAAGCTGGTGCAGAAGTAAAGGTTATTATGAGTGATTCAGCCATTGAGTTTGTTTCACCTTTAACATTTCAAGCACTTTCAAGAAATGATGTGTATTATGACACTTTTGATGAAAAAAATTCAAAAGTTATTGCACATATAGACCTTGCAGATTGGGCAGATCTTGTTCTTGTAGCTCCAGCGACCGCAAATATTATTGGGAAACTTGCTAATGGGATCGCTGATAATATGTTGACCACAACATTATTAGCTACCACAGCAAATGTGTGGATCGCCCCAGCAATGAATGTACATATGTACGACCATCCAGCTGTACAGAAAAATATCCAAACACTTTACGAATTTGGATACCGTTTTATTGAGCCTAGTGAAGGTTTTTTAGCTTGTGGATATGTAGGGAAAGGTAGATTAGAAGAACCTGAAAAAATAGTCTCTTTGTTGACGAATTTCTTTGAACAAAAGGAGTTTGGAACGCCATTAAATGGATTTAACATAATGGTAACTGCTGGTCCAACGAGAGAAAAGGTAGATCCCGTAAGATATTTTACGAATCATTCTACAGGTAAAATGGGCTATTCAATTGCTGAGGAGGCTGCAAAGCTTGGAGCAAATGTAACGCTAATAACAGGACCGACTTCATTAACACCACCACCAAATGTTACAACAATTAAAATTGAATCAGCACAAGAGATGTATGAGCAAGTAATTAAACGTTATCCGAACATAGATGTTGTTATCAAGTCAGCTGCTGTGGCAGATTACCGACCAATAAACATACATGAGCAAAAGCTAAAAAAACAAAATGAAAATTTAACAATTGAACTTGCTAAAACGACAGACATCCTTAAAGAGCTAGGACAGAAAAAATCACATCAATTGTTAGTAGGGTTTGCCGCAGAGACAAATGATCTTGATGTGTATGCCAAAAAGAAATTGGCAACTAAAAACCTTGACTTAATTGTGGCTAATAATGTCACAACGGAAGGAGCAGGGTTTGGAACAGACACAAATATTGTGACAATTTATGATAAATCCTTAAACAAAATGGAACTTCCACTTATGTCCAAAAAAGAAGTGGCTAAAAACATACTATTAAAAGTTAATGACATGCTAAAGGATGTTAAATGATGAAGTATGCGAGTGTAATCGTTGATGTTCCTTCAATGCAAACAGATCGGTCCTTTGATTATAAAATACCTGAAGAGTGGCAAGGCTTCTTAACACCAGGTATGCGGGTCGTTGTACCGTTTGGCCCAAGAAAGGTCCAAGGTTTTGTAGTTGAGACAAAAGAACATTCTGATTTTAAACGTTTAAAATCGATTACTGAATGTCTGGATTTAACGCCTTGTTTAACAAAAGAGCTATTACAGGTTGGTCACTGGTTAACAGAAAAAACACTATGTTTTAAGATCTCTGCCTTTCAAGCCATGCTACCAGCCGCTATGAAGGCGAAATATGAAAAGGTGTTATCTCTAACACAAGATGAACATTTTCTTAACATTTCTGATCAATTAAAACCATTTTTTCAAAAACAAAGTCAAGTTGATTTTAAAGAGATCGAACAAGCTGTCTCTTTAAAAACGATACAAAAAGATATTGAAAATGGGTATGTGGAGCTTATCTATAAAGTAAAACAAAAGGGAAATAAAAAAAGAATTAAAATGATTAATCTTAATGTTTCATTTTCCGAGTTGGAAGATAAGATGAATAACATACCTGTTAACGCTAAAAAGCAATTAGAAGTGTTGCAATATTTTAAAGATCACGAAGTGAAGACGATTACTTTACAAGATTTATTAGCAGCAACGAATGTATCAGATGCCTCTGTTAAAGCATTAATTGCAAAAGAAATTTTAAGTGAAAAATATCAAGAGGTTTATCGTGACCCCTATCAAGACCGTGAATTCAAGAAAACAAATGCTCTTTTATTGAATGATGAACAACAGCAAGCGATTATGCCTATTCTATCTTCAATAGAAGAAAATGAACATCATGTATTTCTAATGTATGGGGTAACAGGAAGTGGAAAAACCGAGGTGTATCTTCAATCGATTGAAGAAGTGTTGAAAAATGGAAAGGAAGCGATCGTCCTAGTTCCAGAAATTTCGCTCACACCACAAATGGTAAATAGATTTAAAGGAAGATTTGGTTCAAAAGTGGCTGTTCTTCATAGTGGACTTTCAACAGGAGAAAAATATGATGAATGGAGAAAAATACAGCGTAAAGAAGTTCAATTAGTTGTAGGTGCCAGGTCGGCGATTTTTGCTCCATTTGAAAACCTAGGTATGATTATTATTGATGAAGAACATGAATCAAGTTATAAACAAGAGGAGAATCCTCGATATCATGCTCGAGATGTCGCCATTTATCGGGCTAGAAATCACCATTGTCCGGTTGTACTAGGTAGTGCAACACCAACGTTAGAATCATTTGCTCGTGCTCAAAAAGGTGTGTACAAGCTTCTTTCTTTAAAAGAGCGTGTGAATAAAAGGTCGATGCCAACTGTTGATATTGTTGACATGAGAGAAGAATTGCGAAATGGAAATCGTTCAATGTTTTCAACCTCTTTAATAGAAAAGTTAACTGAAAGACTAGAAAAGGGTGAGCAATCAGTCTTATTTCTGAATAAAAGAGGTTACTCCTCGTTTGTTATGTGTCGTGACTGTGGGTTTGTCATTCAATGCCCACACTGTGATATATCCCTAACTTACCATAGATATGGGCAACAGCTTAAATGTCATTATTGTGGACATGAAGAACATATGCCAAACGTTTGTCCGGAATGTCAAAGTGAACACATAAGATTCTTTGGAACAGGTACACAAAGGGTTGAAGAGGAATTGGTCAAAGTGTTACCAGAATCTCGGATTATCAGAATGGATGTTGATACAACTGGAAGAAAAGGTGCTCACGAAAAATTACTAACAAAGTTTGGAAATAAAGAAGCGGATATTTTACTAGGTACACAAATGATTGCAAAAGGCCTTGATTTTCCAGATGTAACATTAGTTGGAGTTTTAACTGCCGACACAATGCTACACTTACCTGACTTCCGAGCTTCTGAAAAAACATTTCAGCTATTAACACAAGTAAGTGGGAGAGCGGGAAGACATGAGCTTCCTGGTGAAGTTATCATTCAAACATATACACCAGAACATTATAGTATCCAATTAGCAAGTCAGTATGATTATGATGCTTTTTTTGAACAAGAAATGTTTCTTCGAAAATCCCATGCATACCCACCGTATTATTATTTAACACTTATAACAATTTCTCATCCAGAAATTACAAAAGTAGTTGCTGTAACGGAAAAAATCGTTCAGTACTTAAACAGAAATTTATCGAACACAACAAAAATCCTCGGACCAGTCGCATCACCTATCCCAAGGATCAAAGATAGATATCGATATCAATGCATGGTAAAATACAAACGGGAAAACAACTTACATGAGACTTTACGCAAAATCATTGATCATTTCCAGCAAGAAATGAGTTCAGATGATCTAGCGATTACGATAGATTTAAGTCCAAACACTATGATGTAATCCATACTTACTTAGCTATAAATAGCAATCATCAAGAATTATATATTTTAAGCAATACCCGAATGGTTGAATTCAGAAATACTCTGTTTCTACCATTCCATACATAATTAAATTTTAATAAAGATCTGTAAACGTTTGGAGGAATTTTTTTGGCTGTAAAACCAATTGTTATGTTTCCGGATGAGGTATTAGAAAGGCCGTGTGACAAAGTAACAGTTTTTGATAAAAAATTAACAAAGCTTTTAGCTGATATGTACGATACCATGATAGAAAATGATGGGGTAGGTTTAGCCGCACCACAGATAGGCATTTCTCAACAAATTGCGATTGTTGATATAGATGATCACCACGGAACAATCGAGTTAATTAACCCTGAAATAATAGAGCATCGTGGTAAGCAAACAGGTCCTGAAGGATGTTTAAGCTTTCCAGGTTTATTTGGCGAAGTAAGCCGGGCGGATTATGTAAAAGTTCGTACATGTAATCGTAAAGGAAAAGTGAAAGTAATCGAGGCTGAAGGGTTTCTTGCTCGGGCGATTCAACATGAAATGGATCACTTAGAGGGAATTTTATTTACATCAAAAGTAGAAAAATATTTAGACGAAGAAGATCTTGAAAGTGCGGAAGGATGAACGTAATGACAAAAATTGTTTTTATGGGAACACCTGATTTTTCTGTTCCGGCTTTAAGAAGTCTGGTTGAAGAGGGCTATAATGTTGTAGGAGTTGTTACTCAACCTGATCGACCAAAAGGAAGAAAGAAAACATTAACTCCTCCTCCTGTTAAAGTTGAAGCTGAAAAACATAATATTAAGGTTCTTCAACCAGAAAAAATACGTCATGAAGTTGAAACTGTTTTAGAATTGGAACCAGATTTAATTGTAACAGCTGCTTTTGGCCAAATTTTACCTAAAGAGCTTTTAGAAGCCCCTAAACATGGATGTATTAATGTTCATGCTTCACTATTACCAGAATTAAGAGGTGGAGCACCAATTCATTATTCGATCTTACAAGGGAAAACTAAAACAGGTATTACCATCATGTATATGGCTGAAAAGCTGGATGCTGGCGATATTTTAACACAAGCTGAAGTGGAAATTGATGAAAAGGATACAGTAGGTACTCTTCATGACAAGCTTAGTGAAGCAGGAGTTAAGCTCTTAATAGATACTATTCCACCACTATTAGAAGGAAAAATAGAACCGCAAAAGCAAGATGATTCTAAAGCTACTTTTGCTTCTAATATTAAAAGGGAACAAGAAAAGATTGATTGGACAAAGCCTGGAGAGGAAATATATAACCAAATAAGAGGACTTAACCCATGGCCTGTTGCGTTTACTAGCTTTCAAGATCAACCATTAAAAATATGGTGGAGTGAGAAGGTGGTAAATAAAAATGAATCCACACCAGGAACGATTATTGGATTTGACCAAGATGGGTTTGTTGTTGCAACAGGAAATGATACTGCGATAAAAATAACGGAATTACAACCTTCAGGTAAAAAAAGAATGCGTGGGGAAGATTATTTAAGAGGGACCACAATGACAGTTGGTGAGAAATTAGGCGATGAAGATGAAAAACAAAATGACCGTACGTGATGTGGCTGTTGAAACATTACTTCAAATCGAGAAAAATCAAGCATATAGTAACTTACTTTTAAATTCTATGATAAAGAAATATCAAGTAAATACAAAAGATATTTCTTTATTAACTGAAATTGTATATGGAACTTTACAACGAAAAGATACCCTTGATTATTATTTAGAGAACTTTTTAAAGAAATCAAAAAAAATCGATGCGTGGGTAAGAATTTTGCTTCGCATCTCGGTTTATCAAATGGTTTATCTGGATCGTGTACCTGAGCGAGCAATTTTTTTTGAAGCAGTAGAAATTGCTAAAAAAAGAGGTCATAAGGGAATCTCTTCTTTTGTTAATGGTGTACTAAGATCGCTACAAAGAGAGGGTTTATCAGATATAAATCAGATTGCTGATCCTGTTGAAAGACTTTCGATTAAAACGAGTCACCCTAAATGGTTAGTAGAAAAGTGGATAGATCAGTATGGATATGAAGAAACAGAAAAAATGTGTGAAGCTAATTTAACACCACCATCACAAACTGCCCGTGTAAATCAAACAAAAATGACTGTTGATGAACTAATGAAGACATTAAACCAAAATGGTGTAAGTGTAGAACATGGTGATCTAGCAGTTGATGCAATTAAAGGGACAAAAGGAAACCTTGCTTTGACTGATGCGTTCTCTGAAGGGTTTTTAACGATTCAGGATGAAAGTTCAATGCTGGTTGCAAGAGCGCTGAATCCACAAATTGGTGAAACAGTTTTAGATGCTTGTGCTGCACCTGGAGGAAAGTCTACTCATATAGCTGAAAGAATGGAAGGAACAGGTACTGTTCACTCATTGGATTTACATGAGCATAAAGTAAAGCTAATTAAACAACAAGCAGAACGACTTGATTTAACAAATATTCAAGCAGAGGCTTTAGACAGTAGACTTGCAGGAGACCGTTTTGAAAAAGATAAGTTTGACCGAATTTTAGTAGATGCGCCATGCTCGGGATTTGGTGTTATTCGAAGAAAGCCGGATATAAAATATACAAAATCTCCTGAAGATGTTCTAAAGCTTGCTGAGTTACAGAAAAATATCTTACATGCTGTTGCCCCTTTATTAAAAAGTAATGGTGTGTTAGTTTATAGTACATGTACAATTGACCGAGAAGAAAACACGGATGTTATTCAATCATTCTTAAAAAATCATCCTGAGTTTGAACTTGATCAGGGTGCAATTCATCATTTTCCTGAAAAACTTCATCCATATTTTAAGGGTGGAGAAGTACAACTGTTACCACATTACTTTGGAACAGACGGATTTTATATAGTATGTTTACGAAAGAAGGGTTAAAATTGGAACAAGCAAAAGCAACGAGGATTAAAAAAGACAACTTAGAGAAGAAGAGCAACCCATCCATTTATTCTTTAGAACTTCATGAGCTTGAAGATTGGCTAAAAGATCATGGAGAAAAAGCGTTCAGAGCGAACCAGATTTTTGAATGGCTTTATACAAAGCGTGCAACAAGCTTTGAGGATATGTCAAATCTCTCAAAGAGCTTAAGAACACTATTAAGTGAGAATTTTACTTTAACAACATTAAATACGTTAATTCAACAAACTTCAAAAGACGGGACAATTAAGTTTCTTTTTGAACTTCATGATGGATACTCTATTGAAACGGTTTTAATGAGACATGAATATGGGAATTCTGTATGTGTAACTACACAAGTTGGGTGTAGAATTGGTTGTACATTCTGTGCTTCAACTTTAGGTGGTTTAAAAAGAAATTTAGAAGCTGGTGAAATTGTTGCTCAAGTTGTAAAAGTTCAACAAGCCCTTGACGAATTTGAAGAGCGTGTCAGTCATGTAGTGATTATGGGAATAGGTGAGCCTTTTGATAATTATGATGAAATGATGTCATTTTTGAAAATTATTAATCATGATAAAGGCTTAAATATTGGAGCTAGACACATTACAGTTTCTACTAGTGGAATTATTCCGAAAATCTATAAGTTTGCTGATGAAAAGCTACAAATTAACTTTGCAATTTCTCTACATGCACCAAATACTGAGTTGAGAACGAAACTAATGCCGATTAATAAAGCATACAAGCTACCAGATCTTATGGAAGCAGTAAGATACTATGTAGATAAGACTGGACGACGTGTAAGTTTTGAATATGGATTATTTGGTGGAGAAAATGATCAGGTAGAGCATGCTGAAGAACTTGCACAATTAGTGAAAGGGTTAAAATGTCATATTAATTTAATACCAGTTAACTATGTACCTGAAAGAAATTATGTTCGTACACCAAAAGAGCAAATCAAACTATTTGAAGATACGCTTAAAAAGCACGGTGTTAATGTGACAACTAGAAGAGAACAAGGACATGATATTGATGCAGCGTGTGGCCAACTTCGAGCTAAGGAGCGTAAAGAGGAGACGAGGTGACCATTTTGGAACACATTTTTTTGACTGATAGGGGAAAGGTTAGACAACATAACGAAGATAGTGTTGGCGTGTTTGAAAATGAAACGGGGATATTAGCAATAGTAGCAGATGGTATGGGTGGTCATTTGGCTGGAGATGTTGCAAGTCAAATGACAATCTCTACTTTTAAGGAATTATGGGAACAAGCCCCAACAATTAATGGACCAAGTGATGCTGAAGCTTGGTTAACCGAAAAAGTCAAAGAAGTGAATAAAACTGTTTATGAGCATTCTCTAACTAATTCGGAATGTCAAGGAATGGGCACAACAATAGTTGGAGTCTTGGTTACACCTAATTTTGCCACCATCGGTCATATCGGAGATAGTCGCTGCTACCTTTTAAATAACAGTGGCTTTAAGCAAGTTACCCAAGATCATTCACTTGTTAACGAATTGGTAAGATCAGGTCAAATTTCTAAGGAAGATGCAGAACATCATCCTCGTAAAAATGTTCTTTTAAGGGCACTTGGAACTGAACAAACGGTTGATCTTGATGTTAGAACAATTGAACTAGAGGAAAATGATGTGCTATTGCTTTGTTCTGATGGATTATCAAATAAAATATCTGACGAAACCTTGGAGCGTGAGTTACTTCATTCTAAAGATTTGTCTCATACGGCAAACCATTTAGTACAAATGGCAAATGATAATGGAGGGGAAGATAATATTTCCATTATCATGCTCAAAAAGTCGACAAATAAATTAGGTGAAGAACCGTGCTAATAGGAAAAAGAATTAGTGGTCGTTATAAAATTCTAGAAGTTGTAGGTGGCGGTGGCATGGCTAACGTTTACCTAGCCCGAGACATGATTCTAGAACGCGAAGTTGCAATGAAGGTGTTGCGCTTTGATTTTTCCAATGATGATGAATTTATTAAACGATTTAGAAGAGAAGCACAATCAGCAACTAGTTTGGCGCATCCAAATATCGTTAGTATATATGATGTTGGTGAAGAGGACGGTATTTATTATATTGTTATGGAGTACGTAGAAGGCCAAACTTTAAAACAATACATACAACAGTTTGCACCAGTTCATCCTAGAAAAGCAGTGAATATTATGGTGCAAATTGCATCGGCCATTCAGCATGCACATGATAATCAAATTATTCATAGAGACATAAAGCCGCACAATATTCTTATTGACCATCATGGAAATGTGAAGGTAACAGATTTTGGAATTGCTACAGCGTTGAGTTCAACGACCATAACACAAACAAATTCGGTATTAGGCTCGGTTCACTATTTATCACCTGAACAAGCTAGAGGTGGACTGGCTAATAAAAAATCAGATATTTACTCTATTGGTATTGTTTTATTTGAGTTATTAACTGGACGATTGCCGTTTGATGGAGAATCAGCTATCTCAATTGCCCTTAAGCATTTGCAATCAGAAACTCCATCCCCTAAAAGATGGAATCCTGACATACCTCAAAGTATTGAAAACATAATTTTAAGATCAACGGCTAAGGATCCTTTTCACCGTTATGATTCAGTAGAAGAAATGGAAAAGGATCTTGAAACAGCCTTTGATGTTAGTAGAATTTCTGAGGAACGTTTTTCTATACCTGAAGATGATGAAGCTACCAAGGCTATACCAATCATTACAAATGAGAACTTTAATGAACATAAGGTAGAAGACACCATTGTCAGAAAACCTGTTACTAACGAGAATATTCATAATTTCAATCAGGAAGACAACGGTAAAAAAGAAAAAAAGCAAAAGAAACCGAAAAAGAAGAAAAGCAAGCTTGCTACCTTTATCGTTTCAGTATTTTTGATTTTACTTGTTGCAGGTATAGCTGCTTTTACAATCATTCCTTCCTTTTTCCTTCCTAAGGATGTTGAGGTTCCGGACGTCACAGGAAAGTCCTACGAAGAAGCTGTAAACATATTGCTTGATAGTGGATTTGAAGTGGCGGATCCAGTGCTTGTAACAGACGAAGAGGTTGAAGAGGGGTATGTTATTAAAACAGAACCAACGGCAAATGAAATCATCAAGGAAGGCTCTACTATTACAATCTATGAAAGTATAGGAAAAGAAAAAGTGGTATTAGAGGATTATGTAGGGAGAAAAATTGACCGTATTACCTCTATTCTTGAAATGAAGGGCTTTACAGTAGAGGTTGTAAAGGAAGAATACAGTGAGACTGAACCTGCTGGTAACATTTTGTCCCAAAATCCTGAAATAGGAGAAGAAGTTGTACCAGAAGACACGGTGGTAGAATTTACGGTTAGTAAAGGGCCGAAACTAGTAAAAATAGAGGATTTGGTTGGGAAAACAAAGGAAGAAGTTAATAAATATATTTCAGAAACAGGGTTTAGTGTTAATGTTGATGATGAGTATTCTGCAGAAGTGGAGAAAGGATCACTCATCAGGCAAAGTCCAAAGGCCGGTACAGAAGTTGTACCAAAAGAAACAACATTAGAGGTTGTCTATTCTCTTGGCCCGGAGCCTAAGCCTTCTAAAACAGTAACAAAAACAGTAACAATTCCTTATGAAACGGAAGAAGAGGGCAAAGAGTTGGAAGTGAAGATTTCAATCGACGATGAAGAACACACTATTTCAGACGTATTTGAAACCTTTACGATTACTAGTCCTCGGGTAAAAACATTAGAATTTACAATCCCACCAAATGACAAAGCTTTTTATCAGATTACTGTGGATAATAAAATTGTAATAACTGAGACTATTCCGTATCCAGAGGAATAGAAATTAACGACGATTGAGAATTCTAACTAGCAAAGAGTTTTTTTAATGTTTGCATAGCCTTTAGTAAATATGCACTATAATTTATCGGAACACATCCAAGGAGGTTATCCATGCCACAAGGGAAAATTGTGAAGGCTCTTAGTGGTTTTTACTATGTTCAAGATCAAGAGAAATTAGTTCAGTGTAGAGGTAGGGGTGTCTTTAGGAAGAATAAGATTACACCTCTTGTAGGCGACGAGGTAAAATATCAAGCTGAAAATGACTTGGAAGGATATATTCTTGAAGTCTTTGAACGAAAAAATGAACTTGTAAGACCACCTATTTGTAATGTTGACCAGGCTATTCTTGTATTTTCTGCAGTAGAGCCTGATTTTAGTACAACGCTTCTTGATCGATTTCTTGTACTCATTGAAGCAAATGAGATTATTCCACTCATTGTTATTAGTAAAACAGATCTTATATCCTCTGAAAAAATAAGAGGAGAAGTTCAGTCTTATGCAAAAGATTATGAAAATGCAGGCTATACCGTCTTATTAACCTCAACGGTCGAATCAACAGTTGAAAATGATCTGTTACCATATTTAAATGACCATATTTCAGTTTTTGCAGGTCAATCAGGGGTGGGGAAATCTTCTTTATTAAATGTATTAAGACCTGATCTAGAATTGAAAACGAATGATATTTCTTCCCATTTAGGTCGAGGAAAGCATACAACAAGACATGTTGAACTTATTTCAGTAGGTACAGGTTTTGTAGCAGATACTCCTGGTTTTAGCTCATTAGATTTTACAGGTATTGAGGTAGAAGATCTTTCATACTGTTTCCCGGAGATGCGTGAACGAAGTAGTAGCTGTAAATTCAGAGGATGCACCCATGTCAAAGAACCAAAATGTGCAGTAAAAGAGGCTGTTGAAAAAGGAGAAATTCCACAATACCGATATGAGCATTACTTAACATTCGTAGAAGAGATAAAAGATAGAAAGCCGAGGTATTAATATGATAAAAATTGCTCCATCCATTTTATCGGCAGATTTTGCTAAATTGGGAGAGGAAATCAAAGATGTAGAAAAGGGAGGTGCAGATTATATTCATGTTGATGTGATGGACGGCCACTTTGTTCCTAACATTACGATTGGGCCACTTATTGTCGAGGCTATAAGACCCGTAACAAAGCTTCCTTTAGACGTTCATTTAATGATTGAACAACCTGATTTGTATATTAAAGAATTTGTCCGTGCAGGAGCCGACATCATCACTGTTCATGTAGAAGCTTCTAAACATCTGCACCGAACAATTCAACTTATTAAGTCTGAAGGTATAAAAGCTGGTGTTGTGTTAAATCCACATACGCCAATTGAGTTAATATTACACATTCTTGAGGATATTGATATGGTATTGTTCATGACAGTTAATCCAGGCTTCGGTGGTCAATCATTCATTCCGCAAGTCTTACCTAAGATAAAGGCATTAGCTGATATGATTAAAGAAAAGAACCTTTCGGTTGATATCGAGGTTGATGGCGGGATTAATGAAGAAACAGCTAAGCAATGTGTTGCTGCAGGAGCAAATGTTTTAGTTGCCGGTTCTTTTATTTACAATAAGCCGGACCGTCAGGCTGCAATACAAAGTCTTAAGCAAGCAGTTCTATCTTAAGAACAAAAACCCGTCATAAAATAACTCAAGGAAACTCATCCTATTACAGTAGACTGCTAAGTGATAGGAGGGGGCAGAGTGAATATTTTAAGGGAAGATGTTGCCATAATTGAACAAGCGTTAAAGGTTGCTTTACAAAATAGTTCAGATTATGAGGAAATTTCTCAGTATGAATCAGTATTACAAAGGCTTAAAAGCGTTAGTACGGACGCTCAGCATGATGGTTTTAGATATGATTATGATGATAATATGCAATAGAATGAAAGAAAAGGAGTTCTGGCATTTCGCATGCCAGACTTTTTTCGTAGTGAGGAGATAAAATGAAAACAATAGCACTAGTAGCAGGAGGTCCCAAGGAAAATCTTGCTGACTTAACAATATATAATCAAAGAGAAATAATGTGGGTGGGGATAGATAGAGGTGTCCGTTATATTGAAGAAGCAGGATTAACACCTGCAAATGCGTTTGGAGACTTTGATTCCATTTCGAGTGAAGAACATAAAAGGTTGAAAAAGGATCTTCCACATTTATCTACATATCCTGCCGAAAAAGATCAAACAGATACTGAAATAGCTCTAGAATGGGCAATTAATCAAAAACCAGACCGAATATATCTTTTTGGAGCCACTGGTGGACGAATTGATCATATGCTTGCAAATTTGTATCTCCTTATTAAATCACCCTCTACTCTATCAAAAATTAAATTGATTGATCGTCAAAATCATATCACGCTCTATGGCCCAGGAACATATAAAGTAAAGAGGAAAAATGAATTACGTTATATTTCTTTTATCGCCTTAACCCCTGATGTCATAGGCCTGACACTTGAAGGATTTAAATATCCTTTAAAAAATTGTCATATTAGGCTTGGATCAACATTATGTATTAGTAATGAACTCATTTATGAAGTAGGTACTTTTTCTTTCCTAGACGGCATATTAATAATGATAAGAAGCCGAGATTAAATTGTTGGTAAAAGACAATAGGGGATAGCGTCATTTTTTTACAGAGTATGAATATAATTTAAAGAAATGATTTATTTTATTATGACGCTTGAGCACCTTTGAACAAGCATGAAGACTTGTTTAAGATTTGGTTGAGGAGGGAAACAATGAAATTTTATACGATTAAGTTACCGAAGTTTTTAGGAGGAATAGTTCGAGCAATGCTCGGTTCGTTTAAAAAAGATTAAGAAAAAAAGCACCGTGATTATCGGTGCTTTTTTTCTTAATCCAGTGTTTTCTCTATAAAAGAAAAAACAAAGCTGCAGAATGCGGCTTTATTTTAACTGGATTGTTTTATAGAATGTTAAAGTTAACATCCATATAGAGAGAGCTTAATATAAATTAAACTCGCTCAACTTTACCTGATCTTAAAGCGCGAGCAGATACATATACTCTTTTTGGTTTACCGTTAACTAAGATGCGAACTTTTTGAAGGTTTGCGCCCCAAGTACGTTTGTTAGCGTTCATCGCGTGTGAACGTGCATTACCTGAGCGAGTTTTTCTACCAGTAACAACGCATTTACGTGCCATGTTATTCCCTCCTTACTACAAAAAAACCTTACATATTTTACGTTAATCATGTACATTGCCATGAGATACTTTAATAATTTATCACAACTCAAATGAGATTGCAATACTTCAACGTTAGTCTTTCAAGAATTTTTCCTTGACATAGTTATTTAAGTAATGTTGTATAATAATAAAGGTTGTATGAATTACTAGGATTTTATAATCACTTTTAAAATGGGTATGCTTATAGTAAAATAATAAAAGCCAGTGCGAACAATTCCAAAGGGGGAACAAACATGTCCATTGAATTAAAAACAAAGTACGGACAAATCGATATTTCCAACGAGGTCATTGCAACTGTTGCAGGCGGAGCAGCGATCGACTGCTATGGTATTGTAGGAATGGCTTCAAAGAATCAAATAAAAGACGGTCTTACGGATATCCTAAGAAAAGAGAACTTTAGCAGAGGCGTAATCGTACGTCAAGATGACGATTCAATTAATATTGATATGTATATTATTGTCAGCTATGGTACAAAAATTTCTGAAGTCGCGCATAACGTTCAAACGAAAGTTAAGTATACGTTAGATCAGACGGTTGGACTTGCTGTTGATTCTGTAAATATTTTTGTACAAGGTGTTCGTGTAGCGAACCCATAGTAAGGAGGAAACTACCTGTGTCTATTACAACTTTAGATGGTAAGCAATTTGCAGAAATGATCTTGCAAGGTGCTAACCACCTATCGAATAATTCGAAATTAGTCGATGCGTTAAACGTTTTTCCAGTTCCTGATGGCGACACTGGAACAAATATGAACCTATCCATGACATCAGGAGCAAAAGAGGTAAGAAATAATCCTTCTGCTCATATTGGAAAAACTGGTAATGCGCTTTCGAAAGGCTTATTAATGGGTGCCCGTGGAAATTCCGGCGTTATTCTATCACAATTATTTAGAGGCTTTTCGAAGTTTATTGAATCGAAAGCAAGCATTAATGCAAGTGAATTTGCTGCAGCACTTCAAGCGGGTGTAGATACTGCATATAAAGCGGTAATGAAGCCTGTTGAAGGGACAATTTTAACTGTAGCAAAAGATGCAGCTAAAGCTGCTGTAGCTGCAGCACAAAATGAAACCTCAATTGTGAAACTTATGGAAATTACATTGAAAGAAGCTGAAGCATCATTAAAGCGTACTCCAGATCTACTTCCTGTATTAAAAGAGGTAGGAGTGGTTGATAGTGGTGGACAGGGCCTTGTGTTTGTTTATGAAGGATTTCTTGCAGTTCTAAAGGGTGAAAAACTTGATACAACAAATGTGGCTACACCTACTATGGATGAGCTTGTTAATGCAGAGCATCACAAAAGTGTACAAAGTCATATAAACACGGAAGATATTGAATTCGGATATTGTACGGAATTTATGGTACGCTTTGAAACTGGGAAAACGCCTTTTAACGAAGAAACGTTTCGTCAAGATTTAAGTCATTTTGGTGATTCTTTATTAGTGATTGCTGATGATGAATTAGCTAAAGTACATATACATGCTGAACATCCGGGTGAGGTTCTGTCATATGGTCAGAAATATGGAAACCTTATCAATATGAAAATTGAAAATATGCGTCAGCAACATACTGATATTGTAGGTGAAAAACCACAAGTTCATCCTGAACAGAAAATTAAGAAAGAAAAGAATAAATACGGCATTATAACAGTGTCAATGGGAAAAGGTATTGCTGAATTATTCAAAAGCATTGGTGCTAATGAAGTTATTGAAGGTGGCCAAACAATGAATCCAAGTACAGAGGATATTGTTAAGGCTATTCATGATGTGAATGCTGAAAATATTATCATTTTACCTAATAACTCAAACATTGTGATGGCCGCTCAACAGGCGGCATCTGTAGTGGAAGAGAATGTGATTGTTGTTCCTTCCAAAACTGTGCCACAAGGAATGGCTGCTTTACTTTCTTTCAATCCTTCGGTTGAGCCTGAAGAAGTCGGGCGAATTATGTCGGAAGCATTAGGTAATGTTAAGAGCGGTCAAATTACTTATGCAGTTCGTGATACGAACATTGATGGACTTGATATTGCAAAAGGCGATTTTATGGGAATATCCAATGGGAAGATTGTTGTCACTGATCGTGAACAGCTTTCGGCATCTAAAAAACTCCTTTCTGAAATGATTACAGAAGATGATGAAATTTTAACAATCATTCAAGGAGAGGATGTAAGTGATGAAGAAGTCGAGCAGCTTCTAGCATTTGCTGAAGAACAGTTTGAAGATGTAGAAATTGAAGTTCATAAAGGAGAACAACCACTTTATTCCTATATTTTCTCTGTTGAATAAATAAGAAAACCCGGCTTATTAGCCGGGTTTTCTTTGTTTTTTGTTCGAAAAGAGATTTGCATTTATTAGAATAGTCCATTTTTTCTTGATTTTCTTGATATAATAGTGTTTTTTAAAAAATCTGTTAAACTAAAGTTACAAGAATCATATGAAAAAAGAGTAACTAGCTTTAACAATACCAGTGCATATAGGGGGAGTGTGTCTAATGAAATATAGAAGTGTTTTTGACATAATTGGACCTGTTATGATCGGTCCGTCGAGTTCACATACAGCCGGTGCGGCAAGAATTGGACGTGTTGCACGAACGTTGTTTGGACGTGAACCTAAATGGGTAATCATTTCCCTTTACAACTCTTTTGCTAAAACCTATAAGGGGCACGGTACAGATGTTGCTATTGTAGGTGGCTTGCTTGACTTTGATACCTTTGACGAAAGAATAAAATCGTCATTAGAAATAGCTAAAGAGAAAGACATTAAGATAACGTTTATAGAAGAAGAAGCAGTCGCAGACCATCCGAACACAGCTCGACTTATTATTGGTGATGACTATGGACAGTTTGAATTAGTTGGTATTTCTATAGGTGGAGGAAAGATTGAAATAACTGAACTAAATGGTTTTGAATTAAAATTATCAGGAAATCACCCAGCTTTATTGGTTGTGCATAACGATCGATTTGGTGTAATTGCTGCAGTAGCCAATGTATTGGCAAAATATGAAATAAATATTGGGCATATGGATGTGTCCAGAAAAGAAGTTGGTCAGCTTGCTTTAATGACAATTGAAACAGATCAGAACATTACAAATGAAGTAATTGAAGAATTAAAAAGATTAACAAATATATTACAAGTAACAAGAATTGATGATTAACAAAAACAAGAGTAGATGATATTTTTATACAACTATGACAAAATGAGGGGGATATCATCATGTTCCGTAACGTAGAAGAACTAGTTGGATTAGCGGAAAGTAAAGGGGTAAAAATCGCAGAGATCATGATTGAACAAGAGTGTAGAGTGACAGATCGTACTCGAGAAGATGTTTTATTACAGATGGAAAAGAACTTAGAAGTAATGGAACAAGCCGTTGAAAAAGGGCTGTCAGGAGTAAAGTCTCACTCTGGTTTAACTGGTGGAGATGCGGTGCTCTTACAATCTTATCTTGAGAAGGGTAACTTTCTTTCCGGAGATACAATTTTAGACGCTGTAAGTAAGGCTGTTGCAACTAATGAAGTGAATGCTGCAATGGGGACAATTTGTGCCACGCCCACAGCTGGTTCCGCTGGTGTTGTACCTGGTACACTTTTTGCTGTAAAAGAAAAGCTGAAGCCAACGAGAAAAGAAATGATTGAATTTCTTTTTACTTCAGGTGCATTTGGTTTTGTTGTGGCGAACAATGCTTCCATTTCTGGTGCTGCTGGAGGTTGTCAAGCAGAGGTAGGCTCTGCTTCAGGAATGGCTGCTGCAGCAATTGTTGAGATGGCTGGTGGTACTCCAAGACAAGCTGCACATGCTATGGCGATAACATTGAAAAATATGCTCGGATTAGTTTGTGACCCTGTTGCAGGATTAGTGGAGGTCCCTTGTGTAAAAAGAAATGCAATGGGTGCTGCTAATGCAATGATTGCCGCTGATATGGCATTAGCAGGTATTACAAGTAGAATTCCATGTGATGAAGTAATTGATGCCATGTATCGAATTGGGCAAACGATGCCTACAGCATTAAAAGAAACTGCACAAGGGGGGTTAGCTGCGACTCCGACAGGTCAAAAGCTCAAAAGGGAAATTTTTGGAGACTCGCAAAAGTGACGTGAAAAATATGTTATTGGATCCTATTACCAACTTAAAGGGTGTTGGTAGTGAAACAGAGGAAGTACTAAATGATGTTGGAATTTACACGATTCATGACCTTCTTGAATATTTTCCATATAGATATGATGATAATAGTTTAAAAGATTTAGAGGATGTAAAGCATGAGGAACGTGTTACTGTTGAGGGAAGAGTTCATAGTGAGCCTTCTCTCCAGTTCTTCGGTAAAAAAAGGTCACGTCTTACGTTCCGATTGTTAGTAGGACGATATTTGCTGTCAGTTGTTTGTTTTAATCGTCCTTACTTTAAAAATAAACTTTCTATTGATGCGACGGTTACAGTTACAGGGAAATGGGACAAACATAGACAAACGATTACAGTATCTAATCTTTTATTTGGCCCAAAACAAGATGTATCAGGAATTGAACCTGTTTATTCTGTTAAAGGAAAATTAACAGTAAAAGGAATAAGAAAATTTGTTTCAATTGCCCTTAAAGATTATCTTGAAGGTGTTACTGAGCTCTTGCCTGATCATTTACTTAATAAATACAAGCTAATGACAAGAAAAGAGGCACTTAAGACCATTCACATACCTGAGGAAAAAGAGGACCTTAAACAAGCGAGAAGACGCTTTGTTTATGAAGAGTTTCTTTTATTTCAACTTAAAATGCAGACGCTAAGGAAGGTTCAGCGAGAACAATCGAAGGGGGTTGTTCATCAATTCTCTAAAGAAAAGCATAAGGTTTTTCTTGATTCTTTACCTTTTCCATTAACAAATGCCCAAACACGTGTTGTAAATGAAATTCTAAGTGACATGACTTCACCTTATCGAATGAATCGGCTGTTGCAAGGGGATGTTGGTTCCGGAAAAACGGTTGTTTCTGCTATTGCAATCTATGCAGCCTTCTTGTCTGGTTACCAAAGTGCGTTAATGGTACCTACCGAGATACTAGCTGAACAGCATGCTGAGTCACTTTTTCAATTGTTTGAGCCTTTTGGAGTATCAGTCGCTTTGTTAACTAGTTCAGTTAAAGGAAAGAAAAGAAGAGACTTACTAGAAAGAGTGGCAAACAATGAAATAAATTTATTAATTGGGACACATGCGCTTATTCAAGATGATCTCACGTTCCGTAAACTTGGACTTGTTATTACAGATGAACAACACCGTTTTGGAGTTGAACAAAGGCGGATGCTAAGAGAAAAAGGTGAACAGACCGATGTATTATTTATGACAGCTACACCAATACCTCGGACATTAGCGATAACTGCCTTTGGGGAAATGGACGTTTCAATTATAGATGAACTACCAGCAGGAAGGAAAACAATCGAAACCTACTGGGTAAAGCCTGATATGCTAGAACGTATATTAGCCTTTATTGAAAAGGAAGTTTCAAAAGGGCGGCAGGCTTATGTTATTTGTCCGCTTATTGAAGAATCTGATAAGTTAGATGTCCAAAATGCTCTTGATGTTCATAGTATGCTCACTCAACACTATAGAGGTCGTTATAAAGTAGGTCTTATGCATGGCAGGTTAAGCTCTGATGAAAAAGATGAAGTAATGAGGAGTTTTAGTCAAAACGAGGTTCATATTCTTGTGTCAACGACTGTTGTTGAAGTTGGTGTAAACGTACCAAACGCTACCACTATGGTTATTTATGATGCGGAACGTTTTGGATTATCTCAACTCCATCAACTCCGTGGTCGGGTTGGAAGAGGAAGTGATCAGTCATATTGTATTTTGTTAGCTGATCCTAAGTCGGAAACGGGGAAAGAACGAATGAAAATAATGACTGAAACAAATGATGGTTTTGTTCTCTCTGAGCGAGATCTTGAGCTTAGAGGCCCTGGTGATTTTTTCGGAAAAAAGCAAAGTGGTGTTCCTGTTTTTAAGGTTGCAGATATGGTTCATGATTATAGAGCTTTGGAAGTAGCAAGGCAGGATGCAGTTGAACTTGTAGGTTCGGAGGAATTTTGGAAGGGAAATCAATATGAGGCTTTAAGAAACTACCTTACTAACTCGGGAGTATTGGATGGTGAAAAATTAGATTAAACTCTTGCTCTATAAATATCAAAAGTAGAAACACTGCATATAATAGAGTTAGGACTACAATACTTTTTAGAAAACAGATTGCAATGACTTGCAATCTGTTTTCTTTATATATATACTACTATTAGTACCTAGTCTTAATAGTTCGGACGGTGTCGTATACATAATGAGGAAGAATAAGAAAGAAAGACAGTCATTATTACAAGAAACAATTGCTATCACCCCATTCATAACAGATGAAGAATTAGCGGAAAAATTTCAAGTGAGTATTCAAACAATCCGTTTAGATAGGTTAGAGCTATCAATTCCTGAATTAAGAGAACGAATAAAACATGTAGCGGAAAAGAAACTAGATGATGAGGTAAAAGCGCTGCCGATTGAAGAAGTTATTGGTGAAATTATCGACCTTCAGCTTGATCATTCTGCGATCTCAATGCTAGAAATAAAAAAAGAACATGTTTTTAGTAGAAATCAAATCGCGCGGGGACATCATCTTTTTGCACAAGCAAATTCGTTAGCGGTTGCTATGATAAATGATGAGCTTGCTTTAACAGCGAAAGCAAATATTCGATTTACCACACAAGTTAAAGAAAATGAACGTGTCATTGCCAAGGCTAAAATAGTAAAAAATGATCCCGAACAAAGACGAACATTAGTAGAAGTGAACAGCTTTGTGGGCAATGAATTAGTGTTTTCGGGTGAGTTCGAAATGTATCGCTCAAATCCAACACAAAGGTAGGTTACATAAATGAAGCTCGCAATTGATGCGATGGGTGGAGACAATGCACCACAAGCAGTTGTAGAAGGAGTAATGAAAGCTATCACTGTTTTTCCAGATTTAGAAGTAACATTAATAGGACAAGAAGATAAAATTAAAACATACTTAACAGATTCCACACGAATCTCAATTTTACATACAGATGAAGTGATAGAAGCTACTGATGAGCCTGTTCGCGCGGTTAGACGGAAGAAAAATGCGTCGATGGTTTTGATGGCAAATGAAGTGAAAGAGGGAAGGGCAGATGGTTGTATTTCTGCTGGGAACACGGGAGCACTGATGACAGCAGGCCTCTTTGTTGTTGGTCGAATTGAGGGCATAGAAAGACCTGCTTTATCGCCAACTTTGCCAACATTAAATGGAAAAGGTTTTTTATTTTTAGATGTTGGTGCAAATGTAGACGCAAAGCCGGAACATTTATTGCAATATGCAATAATGGGTTCTATATATGTTGAGAAAGTTCGTGGAGTTAAAAATCCACGTGTTGGTTTGTTAAATGTAGGTACAGAAGATAAAAAAGGAAATGAGTTAACAAAACAAACTTATGAGCTTTTAAAACAAACAGATTTAAATTTTGTAGGAAATGTTGAATCAAGAGATTTAATGGAGTCCGTTGCAGATGTTGTTGTAACAGATGGGTTTACTGGTAATATCGCTTTAAAGACAATTGAGGGTACAGCTCTCTCTGTTTTTTCTATGCTTAAATCAGCTTTAACGAGTAACCTTAAGTCTAAAATTGCTGCAGGTATCTTAAAGCCCCAGCTAAAAACAATAAAACAACAGATGGACTATTCAGAGTACGGTGGTGCTGCGCTCTTTGGCCTTAAGGCACCAGTAATAAAAGCACACGGCTCATCAGATGCTAATGCAATATACAATGCAATTCGACAAACTAAAGATATGGTGTCTTATGATGTTGCTGAGACAATTTATGCATCGCTTAAAAATATGAATAAAGAAGATTAACAGGATAGAAATGGGGGAACACTTTCATGACAAAAATCGCTTTTTTATTTCCTGGTCAAGGTTCACAGACTGTTGGGATGGGAAAAGACTTTTTTGAAGAAGTAGAATCATCTAAAGAAATTTTTGATAAAGCTGATGAACGATTAGGTCAAGAATTATCAAAACTTATTTTTGATGGACCACAAGATACATTAACTTTGACTTATAATGCTCAACCGGCTCTCCTAACAACAAGCATTGCGATATTAAACTATTTCAACCAATTTAATATCCAAGCAGATTATGTTGCTGGACATAGTCTTGGTGAATACTCAGCGCTTGTTGCAGCAGGTGTACTTCCTTTTGAAGATGCAGTTTATGCTGTTAAAAAGCGTGGAGAATATATGGATCAAGCGGTCCCGGCAGGACAAGGAGCTATGTCAGCTGTTTTAGGCATGTCAGCTGAAGAATTAGAAAAAGTAACAGCTAAGGTTTCTGATGAAGGTAACTCGGTACAACTAGCTAACTTAAATTGTCCAGGTCAAATCGTTATTTCAGGAACGGCTGAAGGAGTTGAAAAAGCTTCAGCACTTGCAAAAGAAAATGGAGCAAAAAGAGCAATTCCACTTGTAGTTAGTGGTCCGTTTCATTCTGAATTAATGAAACCTGCGGCACATAAGTTTCAAGACGTATTATCTCAATTAAGCTTCCAAGATGCATCTATCCCAGTTATAGCAAACGTAACAGCTAAGCCGGTGAGAGATAGTAAAGAAATGAAAGACTTACTAGTAAAGCAGTTATACTCTCCTGTAAGATGGGAAGAATCAGTAAGAACAATGATAGAAAATGGTGTGACGACGTTCATAGAAGTAGGGCCTGGTAAGGTATTAACAGGATTAGTGAAAAAAATTGACCGCTCTGCAACGATTCACAACGTTTTTGATCTTGAGTCATTACAAGCTACTGTAGAAAAGCTTAAGGAGGAACAATAAATGTTGGAGAATAAAGTTGCTCTTGTAACCGGAGCTTCTCGTGGAATTGGTAAAGCAATCGCATTGGATCTTGCGAGTAATGGAGCAAGCATTGCCGTGAATTATGCTGGAAATGAAGCGAAAGCAAATGAAGTTGTCGATGAAATCAAAGCAAATGGTGGAAATGCAATTGCCATTAAAGCTGATGTTTCAAATGGTGACGAAGTTCAAGCTATGATTAAAGAAGTATTAAATGAGTTCGGTCAATTAGATATTCTAGTAAATAATGCTGGAATCACAAGAGATAATCTTTTAATGAGAATGAAAGATTCTGAATGGGATGACGTTATTGACACAAACTTAAAAGGTGTTTTCCTTTGTACGAAAGCTGTAACAAGACAAATGATGAAGCAAAGAAATGGTCGGATCATCAATATTACCTCTGTTGTTGGGGTAAGTGGAAACGCTGGACAAGCTAACTATGTAGCGGCGAAGGCTGGGGTTATTGGTTTAACAAAAACAACAGCAAAAGAACTGGCTTCAAGGAACATTACTGTAAACGCAGTTGCCCCTGGATTTATTACTACTGACATGACAGATGAGCTTAATGAAGATATAAAAGCAGATTTATTAAAACAGATACCACTTGCAACTTTAGGTGAACCTAGTGATATTGCTAATGTGGTAACATTCCTTGCTTCTGAAAAAAGCAAATATATAACAGGCCAGACGTTGCATGTAAATGGCGGAATGGTTATGTAATTTTCTCACCCTATTTTTAAAATCTATGAGTGGGAAGTTAATTTTATTGAAAATACTAGAGAAGCCTAGTTTTTCAATTGAAAATCATCTATAATACTTGAGGGGAGGTGAACGAAAATGGCAGATGTATTAGAACGTGTAACAAAGATCATCGTTGACCGCTTAGGCGTTGATGAAGCTGAGGTAAAATTAGAGTCTTCTTTTAAAGATGATCTTGGAGCAGATTCCCTTGATGTAGTTGAGCTTGTTATGGAACTTGAAGATGAGTTCGATATGGAAATTTCTGATGAAGATGCAGAAAAAATCGGTACAGTGGGTGACGCTGTTAACTACATAAATAGCCAACAGTAATGTTGATAAAAGTCCCGTATTTTTTACGGGGCTTTCCCCCTTTTATTACATATTTTTTAATAGTAAAATGTAAAAAGCAAGCCCCAAAACCTTTTTGCCCAGGTACGAAGCTCTTGTTGCAAAACTTGAGTACGATTAACAGGTCATAAGCCACTTCATAATTCAAGGGAATAATGTCACCTTCAATTATGAAGTGTCTTATATAAGGATCAAGGCGTCGCTGTAGCTATAAAATTGGAGGTGCCTGATGATGGCAAGACATATTAATTATAAAGAAAGAAGATCTTTCGCTAAAAAAGCAGAGGAATTCAAAAAATTCCAGGAGCGTATTGGTCACACGTTTACTAATGAAAAATTACTCTATCAAGCATTTACTCATTCTTCCTATGTAAATGAACATCGTAAAAAGCCATACGAAGATAATGAAAGACTTGAATTTTTAGGTGATGCTGTTTTAGAATTGACCATTTCTCAATATCTTTATAAAAAATATCCAATGATGAGCGAAGGAGAATTAACAAAACTGCGTGCCGCTATTGTTTGTGAACCTTCTCTTGTATCGTTCGCGAATACACTTGCTTTTGGTAGCTTAGTTCTACTTGGAAAAGGAGAAGAAATGACAGGGGGACGAGCTCGCCCAGCCTTGCTAGCAGATGTTTTTGAAGCGTTCATTGGTGCACTTTACTTAGATCAAGGCCTTGAATCTGTTGTTCAATTTTTAGATAAATTTGTTATTCCAAAGGTTGATGAAGGGGCCTTTTCTCATGTTATGGACTTTAAGAGTCAGCTTCAAGAACTTGTTCAGCGTGATACTAAAGGTACACTTGAATATAAAATTCTACAGGAAAAAGGTCCAGCTCATAACCGAGAATTTGTATCTACTGTATCATTAAATGGTGAGGTTTTTGGCACAGGAAGTGGAAAGTCAAAAAAAGAAGCTGAGCAACATGCTGCACAAGAAGCACTTTCAAAGCTTCAACAAATAAATAAATAAGATGCTATGAAGGGCAGACTCATATTAGTATTGAATGAGTTGTCCTTTTTTTAAGGTTTTTACATGTTATCATTGATATTTTACGTTGATTGTTCTTATTTTTATGATGTCAAAATATCCAAATGTATGAACCGAGGTTCGACAAATTGTGATAAAATATGAAGGAGTTTGTCAGAAGAATAGTCTTATTAATAACATTACAAAAAAATAACTTAAAAGAAAATAGTAAGGAGGATCACAATGTTCCTCAAACGATTGGATATTGTAGGATTCAAGTCCTTTGCTGAACGAGTAACTGTTGATTTTGTAAAAGGTGTTACAGCAGTAGTTGGACCTAATGGTAGTGGTAAAAGTAATATAACAGATGGAATAAGATGGGTATTAGGTGAACAATCAGCTAAGTCTCTTCGTGGAGCCAAAATGGAAGATATTATTTTTGCTGGAAGTGACTCTAGAAGAGGGCTGAATGTAGCGGAGGTAACCCTAACTTTAGATAATGATGACTCTTTCCTCCCAATTGATTATCACGAAGTT
The DNA here is from genome assembly GCF_003667825.1 of Metabacillus litoralis. Taxonomy (NCBI): domain Bacteria; kingdom Bacillati; phylum Bacillota; class Bacilli; order Caryophanales; family Bacillaceae; genus Metabacillus; species Metabacillus litoralis. The sequence goes on from NZ_CP033043.1 coordinate 852,832, forward strand.
AGTGTAACACGTCGTGTATATCGTTCAGGGGAAAGTGAATTTTTTATTAATAAACAAAGTTGCCGTCTAAAAGACATTGTTGATTTATTTATGGATTCCGGTTTAGGTAAAGAAGCCTTTTCCATAATTAGTCAAGGGAAAGTCGAAGAAATTCTCAGCAGTAAATCTGAAGAACGTAGAACGATTTTTGAAGAGGCTGCTGGTGTTTTAAAATATAAGTCGCGTAAAAAGAAAGCAGAATATAAATTAGCTGAAACCCAAGAAAATTTAAATCGTGTTCAGGATATCCTTCATGAATTAGAAGGTCAGGTTGAACCTCTAAAAATACAGGCTTCAATCGCTAAAGATTATTTAGAGAAAAAAGAAGAATTAGAGAAAATTGAAGTAGCGCTTACGGTTTTCGAAGTAGAAGAGCTGCACGGGAAATACGAAGCTCTTTCAAAATCAGTAGAAGAGGGAAAAGACCGCGAATTAAAGCTTGCTGCAACAATGCAAAAACGTGAAGCCGATGTTGAACGAATGAAAGAGCATCTTAGTGCTTTGGATGATTCAATTGACGATCTACAACAAGTTCTCTTATTAACAAGTGAAGAACTGGAAAAACTAGAAGGTAGAAAAGAAGTCTTAAAAGAGCGAAAGAAAAATGCACATCAAAATAAAGCTCAGCTTGAAAGAACAATTGAAGAACTATCGGTTAAAATTTCTCAGTTAACTCATGAAAAGCAGGAACAAGAGAATCTATTAAATTCATATACAAATGAACTAGAAAAAATTAAAAGTGAACTGTCAGAAAAGCAAAAACTTGCCTCCACTTATGATCAAAATCTTGATGAAATGATTGAAGAATTAAAAAGTGAATATTTTGACCTACTAAATGAGCAAGCTTCATCACGTAACGAGATAAATTACTTAGAAGAGCAGCTTTCACAGCAAGAAAGAAAAAATACAAGACTGCTAGATTCTAACCAAAGATATGTGACTGAGCGTCAGGAAATCTTAGAAAAGAAGCTGAAAATTGAAGCAAATTATTCACTTATTGAAAAGCAATTATCAGACCAGATTAAAAGCTTTCGTGATACAACTGCGAAATTAGAAAACCTGAAGAATTCATATCAGAAAAAGGAGACAGCTCTTTATCAGGCTTATCAATTATTACAACAAACACGTTCGCGAAAAGAAGTTCTTGAATCAATGCAGGAGGACTATGCAGGCTTTTTCCAAGGAGTAAAAGAAATTCTAAAAGCGAAAGATGAGCTTGGAGGAATTCACGGTGCTGTTGCTGAATTAATTACAACAGATAAGGAATATGAAACAGCAATTGAAATTGCTTTAAGTAGTTCTATGCAGCATGTCGTTGTTCAAGATGAATCAGCAGCTAGAAAAGCTATACAATTTTTAAAGCAACATTCATTTGGACGAGCTACATTTTTGCCTCTATCAGTAATAAAGGAGCGTTCTATTAACCATCATGATTTAGCGTTGATTGAAAACCATCCTGCGTTTGTTGGGCTTGCGAAAAATCTTGTTAAGTATCAAGCTCAATTTCAATCAATTATTGGAAATTTATTAGGTACAGTCATTGTTACCTCTGATTTAAAGGGAGCAAATGATATTGCCAAGTTAATGAATTATCGCTATCGCTTAGTGACCCTTCAAGGTGATGTTGTGAATCCTGGGGGCTCGATGACAGGTGGTGCGGTAAAACAAAAGAACAATTCCTTACTGAGTAGACAACGTGAACTAGAACAAATTGTAGAAAAGTTATCTGTAATGGAGCAGAAGACTGAGGAGCTTGAAAAAGATGTTAAATCCTCAAAAGAATTAATTCAACAGCATGAACTAACTCTAGAGGAGCTTCGTTCTAAAGGTGAGAACCTTCGACTAGAAGAGCAAAAAATCCGTGGCGACATACGAGAGATTGAATTAAATGAAAAAAATGTAAATGATCATTTGAAATTATATGATTCTGAGCGAGAAGCCTTTGAGTCTGAAAAAACAAGAATGATCGGTCGAAAAGATGAACTTCAGGTGAAAGTAAAAGAGATTTCAACAAGTTTGGAAAAACTAGATAAAGAAATCGAAGAATTGTCTGTAAAGAAGACAACACAACAAACGTCTAAAGATGAACTGCAGAATCAACTCACTGAATTAAAGGTAGTACATGCAAGTAAGCAGCAAGTGTATGAGAATCAAAAAGAGAAAGTTGAACGTATAAAATTAGACTTACAAGAATCTCAACAAAAGCATAAAGATGCTGCTGAAGATTATTCACTTCTTTCAAATGAGATGAGTTCAAGTTCTTCAGGTGAGGAAAAACTAGATGAAGCTGCTAATAAGAAGCTACAAGACAAAAACAAAACAGTTGAATTGATAGCTAGCAGGCGTGAAGAACGTCTTCAGTTACAAGAAAAGCTTGAACATGAAGAGCGGGAGTTAAAAGAATTAAAACGCCAGGATAAACAGCTTCAAGATATTTTAAAAGACGAAGAAGTAAAGTTAAATCGATTAGATGTTGAACTTGATAATCGGTTAAATCATCTTCGTGAAGAATATTTCTTAACCTTTGAAGGTGCTAAAGAAAAATATAGTCTTGAAATAGAAGTTGATGAAGCAAGAAAACGTGTGAAGTTGATTAAACTTGCAATTGATGAACTTGGAACGGTAAACTTAGGAGCGATTGATGAATATGAACGTGTTTCTGAGAGATTTACGTTTCTAACAGAACAACGCGATGATTTATTAGAAGCAAAAGATACGCTATATCAAGTGATTGATGAGATGGATGACGAAATGAAAAGAAGGTTCGAACAAACATTCAATGCTATTCGTTCTCATTTCGAATCTGTTTTTCAGGCATTGTTTGGTGGAGGAAGGGCTGAGTTGAAACTAACTGACCCTAATGACCTTTTAAATACTGGTGTTGATATTGTGGCTCAGCCTCCGGGAAAAAAACTTCAAAACCTTGGCTTACTTTCCGGTGGGGAACGTGCCTTAACAGCTATCGCCTTACTGTTTTCTATTTTAAAGGTACGACCGGTTCCTTTTTGTGTACTAGATGAGGTGGAAGCGGCTCTTGATGAGGCAAATGTACACCGATTTGCACAGTATTTGAAAAAATTCAGTCATGAAACACAATTTATTGTGATCACGCATCGAAAAGGTACCATGGAAGAGGCTGATGTGTTATATGGCGTAACAATGCAGGAATCAGGTGTTTCTAAGCTTGTTTCTGTTAGACTTGAAGAAACAAAGGAATTAGTGCAATCTTAGTGGAAAGGAACGACAAAGATGAGCTTTTTTAAAAAATTAAAAGAAAAAATTACTCAACAAACAGATTCTGTTACTGAAAAATTTAAAGAGGGCTTAACAAAGACAAGAGATTCTTTTGCTGGTAAAATGAATGACCTTGTAGCTAAATATCGTAAAGTGGATGAAGAGTTTTTCGAAGAGCTTGAAGAACTACTCATTAGTGCCGATGTTGGTGTTGCCACTGTTATGGATTTAATTGATGAATTAAAGATGGAAGTGAAACGTCAAAATATCCAAGATACGAAAGAGGTTCAAGCTGTTATTTCTGAAAAGCTTGTTGAAATATATGAAGGTAGCGATGACGATGAGTCGCTCAATAAACTGGATTTACAAGCAGGAAGATTAAATGTAGTTTTATTTGTAGGCGTAAATGGAGTAGGGAAAACTACGACAATTGGCAAGCTTGCACATAAACTAAAAAGCGAAGGAAATTCTGTTTTATTGGCTGCTGGTGATACTTTTAGAGCCGGAGCTATCGAGCAGTTAGAAGTATGGGGAGAGCGTGTAGGTGTTGATGTTATAAAACAATCGGAAGGTTCTGACCCCGCTGCGGTTATGTATGATGCTGTTCAGGCTGCTAAGGCACGTAATGTCGATGTTTTACTCTGTGACACAGCTGGAAGACTACAAAATAAAGTGAACCTGATGAAAGAGCTTGAGAAGGTTAAGCGTGTAATCGAACGTGAAATTCCTGGAGCTCCTCATGAAGTATTGCTTGTACTAGACGCAACAACAGGTCAAAATGCTATGACACAAGCAAAACAATTTTCCCAAGCAACAGATGTATCAGGAATAGTTCTTACAAAGTTAGATGGTACTGCAAAAGGTGGTATTGTGTTAGCGATTAAAGGAGAGCTTGATATCCCTGTGAAGTTTGTTGGTTTGGGAGAAAAAATGGATGATTTACAAGAGTTTAACACGGAACAATATGTTTATGGTCTTTTCTCAGAAATAATTGAAGCACAAGAAGAAGAGTAAATAATAGGTAAAAAGCTATCAATTTCATTAAGTGAGATTGTTAGCTTTTTTTGTTTTATTCAATACAATATAAGCCCGCTCTATAACTTTCATATACAATTACTTGACAAGAAAAAGCTTCCTATGTAGACTAATAAGTTGTAAAGGTAATTCACTTAACAAAGGGGTGAATCGGCATGATGCTTGAAAAAACGACGAGACTTACGTATTTATTTGATTTTTATCAATCGTTGTTAACACCTAAGCAGAAAAGTTATATGTCGTTATACTATTTAGATGATTTCTCCCTTGGTGAAATTGCGGAAGAGTACGATGTAAGTAGACAAGCTGTTTACGATAACATTAAACGAACTGAAGCAATGCTGGAGCAATATGAAGAGAAGCTATTATTATTTCAAAAATTTCAAGAGAGACAAAAGTTAATGACAAAACTACGTGAATTTTCTCCTACCATTGAGAACAAAGCTATGTTTGATTCATTACTAAATGAACTTGAGAAATTAGATTAGGAGGCGGCATATTATGGCATTTGAAGGATTAGCCGACCGACTGCAGAATACGATGGCCAAAATTCGCGGCAAAGGAAAGGTATCTGAAGCGGATGTAAAAGAAATGATGCGTGAAGTACGCCTTGCTCTTTTAGAAGCGGATGTTAACTTCAAAGTCGTGAAGGACTTTATTAAGCGCGTAAGTGAGCGCGCTGTTGGTCAAGAAGTTATGAAAAGCTTAACTCCAGGCCAACAGGTCATTAAAGTAGTTAAAGACGAGCTGACTGAGCTGATGGGTGGAGAGCAGAGTAAAATAGCTGTGTCTAACCGCCCGCCAACGGTAATTATGATGGTTGGTTTACAGGGTGCTGGTAAAACAACAACTACCGGTAAACTGGCAAATTTATTAAGAAAAAAACATAACCGTAAGCCGTTACTTGTTGCTGCTGATATTTACCGTCCTGCGGCGATCAAGCAGCTAGAGACGTTAGGTAAACAATTGGATATGCCTGTTTTCTCATTAGGCGATCAAGTTAGCCCAGTTGAAATTGCGACTAAGGCTTTAGCCCACGCAAAAGAAGAACATCATGATTACGTTATTATTGATACTGCAGGTCGTCTTCATATTGATGAAAATCTAATGGAAGAGCTTGAGCAGGTAAAAGAAATTGCGAAACCAGATGAAATTTTTCTTGTTGTTGATGCGATGACGGGTCAAGATGCGGTGAATGTTGCTAAAAGCTTTAATGAGCAGCTTGGGTTAACAGGTGTTGTTTTAACGAAACTTGATGGTGATACTCGTGGTGGAGCGGCACTTTCTATTCGTTCCGTTACTAATACACCTATTAAGTTTGTTGGTTTAGGTGAAAAGCTTGATGCTCTTGAGGCGTTTCATCCAGAACGGATGGCTTCAAGAATTTTAGGTATGGGTGATGTTTTAACACTTATTGAAAAGGCTCAAACAAATGTAGATGCTGAAAAAGCAAAAGAGTTAGAACAAAAAATGCGTACAGCATCCTTCACATTTGATGATTTCCTTGAACAGCTTGGTCAGGTGCGCAATATGGGACCCTTAGAGGATCTAATTGGCATGTTGCCAGGAGCTAACAAGGTGAAGGGCCTGAAAAACCTTCAAGTTGACGAAAAGCAGATCAGTCATGTAGAAGCAATTATTAAGTCAATGACAAAAGCTGAAAAGATCAACCCTGAAATTATGAATGCTTCTCGAAAAAAGAGAATTGCAGTTGGTAGTGGTACATCTGTACAAGAGGTGAATCGACTATTAAAGCAATTTGAAGATATGAAAAAAATGATGAAGCAAATGACGAATATGTCTAAAGGAAAGAAAAAAGGCGGAATGAAGTTTCCGTTTATGTAATTGTATGATTTTTTAAGTCTCGTTTTTTAGAAAATATCATAGCTAGAAACTAGTTTTTTAAGGAATTTTTCTTCTGACAAGAAAAAAACCTTTACATCATATCACTTATTTGATAATATACTATCTTGTTGAAACATTTTCGGAGGTGCTTTATAAAATGGCAGTTAAAATTCGTTTAAAACGTATGGGAGCAAAAAAGTCTCCTTTTTATCGTATTGTAGTAGCAGATTCTCGTTCACCACGTGATGGACGTTTCATTGAAGTTGTTGGGACATACAATCCAGTTGCTCAACCAGCAGAAGTGAAAATCAATGAAGAGTTAGCATTAAAATGGATGTCAAATGGTGCTAAACCTTCTGACACAGTTCGCAACTTGTTCTCTAAAGAAGGCATTATGGAAAAATTCCATAACGCAAAAAATAGCAAGTAATGACTGTTAAGATGAAAGAGTTAATCGAAGCAATTGTTAAACCACTTGTTGATTCTCCAGACTCTGTCGAGATAACGGAATTTGAACAGGAGCATCAAATAACTTATCGCCTTTCTGTTCATAAAGAAGATATCGGCAAAATCATTGGAAAACAAGGACGTATAGCAAAAGCGATTCGAACTGTTGTGTATGCAGCGGGATCTAATTCATCTAAAAGAATTCAACTAGAAATTAACGACTAAAAAAGGGTGAGGAGGTTCCTCCCCTTTTTTTGTACGTTTAAAAAATAGTAATGAAACAAATTAATTAGAAGATGAATTTTCGTCGTGATTTTTTCAAAGTATTAAGCTTGTAAAGGGGAGGAACAATAATGAAGATACTCCACCAGGTTACAGTGAAGCAAATGATAACCGAAACAAGTAAAGAATTATTAATAAAACAATTTACACAGCGTAAAAAAAACCTACAACAGGAAATGGACCAATTATATTTTGAATATAAAAAACTAGAGAAAACGAGTAAACAGCTTGCCGGACCGTTTTTAAAAGAAATTGATAAAAGACGAGAAAAGATAAAGCTAGTAGATTTTCAACTAGAACAAGTACATACATTACCAATTGGAAGTGAAATTAAAGATAAAGAAGTAGAAGCAATTGTCGAAGTAAATGTGGGTGACAATTGGGAAGAATTAATGAAAGAAAAAACGATTGTAATTAAAGATGGAATGATCGATCAAATACGCCTGAGGTGATTAAAATGGCAGAAAAATGGTTTAACGTAGGGAAAATTGTAAATACACACGGAATCAGAGGAGAAGTACGTGTTATATCAAAAACAGACTTTGCTGAAGAAAGATATGAGCCGGGTAACACTCTTTATATATTTAAAGAAGGCTCTGATGAACCAATTGAAGTAGTTGTTGATAGTCATCGTGTTCACAAGAATTTTGACCTATTAACGTTTGAAGGAATGTCTTCAATCCAGGATGTTGAACAATTCAAAGGCTCACTTCTTAAAGTGACAGAATCACAACTTTCTGAATTGGAGGAGGGGGAGTTTTATTTCCACGAGATAATCGGTTGTAAAATGTTTACCGATGAGGGTGAGGAAATCGGAACAATTAGAGAGATACTAGCAACTGGTGCAAATGATGTATGGGTTGTACAAAGAAAAGTAGGAAAAGACCTTCTTGTCCCTTATATTGAAGACATTGTTAGAGATATTGATATCGAAGAGAAAAAAATTGTTATTACACCTATGGAAGGGTTACTAGACTAATGAAGATCGATTTTTTAACACTTTTCCCAGAAATGTTTCATGGAGTCTTGAATGAATCTATTCTAAAGAAAGCGCAGGAAAAGGAAGCTGTTCAGTTTAACGTAATTAACTTCAGACAATATTCCTCAAACAAGCATCAAAATGTTGATGACTATCCTTATGGTGGAGGCGCTGGAATGGTTTTAACTCCACAACCCATTTTTGATGCGGTCGAAGATATTCGTAGTAAAGGCAATACAGAACCGAAAGTGATCTTGGTTTGTCCGCAGGGAGAACGTTTTACTCAATCAAAAGCAGAACAATTAGCTCGGGAGGAGCATCTTCTTTTTATCTGCGGTCATTATGAGGGGTATGATGAACGGATTAGGGAACATCTTGTAACAGAAGAAATTTCGATTGGAGATTTTGTTTTAACTGGTGGAGAACTTGCTTCTATGGTGATCACAGACAGTGTCGTAAGGCTTTTACCAGGAGTCCTGGGTAATGAAGATTCCCCTGTTCTAGATTCGTATAGCTCTGGCTTACTAGAACACCCGCATTACACCCGTCCAGCGGATTTTAGAGGGTTAACAGTACCTGAAGTTCTTTTATCGGGGAACCATAAATTAATTGCGGAATGGCGTGAAGAACAATCACTTAGGAGAACCTTTGAACGTCGGCCGGACCTACTAACAACATACGCTTTAACTGACAAGCAAAAAGCCTTGATAAAAAAGTGGGAAAATGAGAACTAGCTATTGCAGCCTAACTTTCTATATGGTATGATAAATCTCGTGACTTGCTGATGAAAAGTTTTTATACAAACTATTTTCTTTTATGCAGTCTTTTAAAACGATGTTCCGCTGCAATAAAGTATTGGGATGAGCATCTGTTGGAAGGAGTTGAAAACGATGCAAAAATTAATTGAAGATATCACAAAAGAACAATTAAAAACTGATCTACCTGCATTCCGTCCTGGTGATACTGTACGTGTACACGTAAGTATTGTTGAGGGAACTCGTGAGCGTATTCAGGTATATGAGGGTGTTGTGATTAAGCGTCGTGGTGGTGGAATCAGTGAAACATTTACAGTTCGTAAGATCTCTTACGGTGTAGGTGTTGAGCGTACTTTCCCTGTACACACACCAAAGATCGCGAAGTTAGAAGTAATTCGTCGCGGTAAAGTTCGCCGTGCTAAACTTTACTACCTACGTCAATTACGTGGTAAAGCTGCGCGTATCAAAGAAATTCGATAAGATTGCTTAGTAGTCTACTAAGCCTCAAATATATGGGTCAGGTACACTGTCCGTATAGTTGAAAAGGAGCTTGTTACCTAACAAGCTCCTTTTTCAATAAAAAGGCTGTTTCATCACATGAATAGTAAACTCACCATACAAGTATAGTAATAAACAAATGATGGACATAATGATTGCTAGAAGCAGGTGGATTGAATGACCAAAAAGAAGAATGAACTTTTTGAATGGATAAAAGCATTGGCTATTGCCGTTCTTTTAGCAGCTATTATTAGGTATTTCCTGTTTGCTCCTATTGTAGTTGATGGGTTCTCAATGATGCCAACTTTACATACACAAGATCGAATGATAGTTAATAAATTATCGTACAAAATTGGAGAACCTGAACGTTTTGATATTGTGGTCTTTCATGCAACTTTAGAAAAAGACTATATAAAACGTGTAATAGGTTTACCGGGTGATAAAGTAGAATATAGAGACGATACATTATACATTAACGGAGAAGCGTATGATGAACCCTATCTGAATGAATATAAAGAGGATTTGATTGACGGCCCGCTAACAGAACCTTTTGACCTCGATAGCATTATTGGGCAAGACACTGTACCAGAAGGTCATTTATTTGTTATGGGGGATAACAGAAGGCAAAGCAAGGATAGCAGACATATAGGGACAATTCCGATAGAAGAGGTCATGGGTAAGGCTAGCTTAGTTTATTGGCCAGTATCAGATATACGGTTTGCTGAGTAATTTAAAGAAGGTGTTATGATGACGATACAATGGTTTCCAGGACATATGGCAAAAGCGAGAAGACAAGTTACTGAAAAGATAAAACTTATTGACATTGTTTTTGAACTTGTAGATGCGAGAATTCCTATGTCTTCTAGAAATCCGATGATAGATGAAATTGTTTCATCCAAACCAAGAATAGTACTCTTGAACAAAGCTGATAAAGCTGATGATTCAATTACTAAGCAATGGATTGAATATTTTAAAGAACAAGATATACCCGCCATTGCTATAGACGCTCAATCTGGAACAGGATTAAAACAAATCACTGCATTGTCAAAAGTTCTTCTTAAAGAGAAATTTGATAAAATGGCTGCGAAGGGAATTAAGCCTCGTGCCATACGTGCATTGATTATTGGTATCCCGAATGTTGGGAAATCAACTCTTATTAATAGACTCGCTAAAAGAAATATTACAAAAACAGGAGATCGCCCGGGAGTAACGACGGCACAACAATGGGTAAAGGTTGGAAATGAGCTAGAGCTTTTAGACACACCTGGTATCCTTTGGCCGAAGTTTGAAGATCAATTAGTCGGTCAAAAACTTGCAACAACAGGAGCAATCAAGGATGCTATTTTGAATCTGCAAGAAGTTACTGTTTTTGCATTAAACTTTTTGAAAGAACATTATCCTAAAAGATTGTTAGAGCGTTATAATCTTAATGAAATTCCTGAAGAGGTAGTCCCGCTATTTGATGAGATCGGGAAGAAACGGGGCTGTATGGTATCCGGGGGTTATATTGATTACGATAAAACATCTGAATTAATTTTAAGGGAAATTAGAACAGATAAATTAGGGAAATTATCTTTTGAAACTCCAGCCGATTTCCAAGATAAATAAAACATTTTTAATCTGACCCGCATTTAATTATGACGGGTCTTTATTTATTTGAATTTTGGCCGATATAATGATAAAGATAATTTTAGATATTTGACATACATAAGACAAAACATGTGCATGAGGAGAACTAAAAATGCCATTAACAACAAAAGAAGTTCAAAAAAAATTAGTGGAAATTACGGATATGCAAGATCCGTTTCTTAAAGAGTGTCAAGCTGATACAAGAAAAGGAGTACAGCAGCTCGTGGAAAAATGGTTTAAAAACTATGAACACGAGAAGATGTTACAGCAGCAATATTATGAAATGCTTCGTTACGAAAGAGCAGCAAAACAGGACGGTTTTGAGTTTATTGCTGGCATCGATGAAGTTGGCAGAGGACCTCTAGCAGGACCTGTAGTTGCTGCAGCTGTCATTTTAAAAGAAGATTGCTATATACCTGGCTTAACGGACTCTAAAAAGCTTTCTGAATCTATGAGAAATCACTACTATGAGGTAATAAGGGAAAATGCTGAAGCTATAGGTATTGGTGTTATCTCACCAGATATAATCGATAAAGTAAATATATATGAAGCTACAAAATTAGCGATGAAAAAAGCAATTGAGGAATTAGCCATTCAGCCAACTTATTTACTACTTGATGCGATGAAGTTAGATCTGCCAATTCAGCAGGAGTCTATCATAAAAGGAGATTCAAAAAGTGTCTCTATTGCAGCAAGTTCAGTAATTGCCAAGGTAACACGAGATAAAATGATGGTCGATCTTTCGAGTAAATATCCACAGTATGGATTTGAGAAACATATGGGATACGGGACAAAATTCCATCTAGATGCGTTAAAAGAGTTTGGGGTAACAGAACATCACCGTAGGAGTTTTGCACCTGTGAAGGAGTTGTGCAGCGCCTATAAGGCTAATTAAAGTAGGGTGAGGTAGTGAAAAGAGACATTTTGAGAAGGGGGGAAAAGGCTAATGGTTTATCCACTTGCAATAAAAAATCTTATTCAGACTACTGTAGAACAAATGACCAAGCCCCAAAACCAATTAACATTAAAAGAAAATCAAGTCGTAGTTGGGCATGTGCTAAAGCTCTTTCCTGACCAAAAAGCTCTTATTCAAGTTGGACAATCTAAGCTCGTTGCACAGCTTGAAGCACCAATTAATGCCTTACAAAATTACTGGTTCCGTGTGAAAGGGTCTAATCAACAAGGTATTGAACTAAAGATTATTAAATCAGTGGAAACTGATAAACTATCAAAACAGGACGCTTCTGCTAAGGACTTTCTTTCATTATTTCAGCAGAAACCAACAAAGGATAATATACTACTTTCAAATGCTTTGTTAAAGGAGAATATACCAGTTACAAAGGAACAACTAGTATCAGCAACTGAGATAGTAAAAAACACACCGAAAAGTTTGATTCCTCAAACAATTGAAGCTATTACGTTTGCCCTCAAACAACAATATCAACTTTCGGAAAATGTTGTAAGTTCTCTAGTTCAAGCCAATTCTAAAATCCCTTTAGCTAAGCAGATAGATACACTTTTTCAGTCACTTCAACAAGTGGATCTGCCTAAAGACCAAATCAACCAATTGCGTTCCGTTTTGGCTAATGTTATACAGAAACCTGTTGAACAGGTGGTGGAAAAACTTTTCCAACCGGAGTTTATTAAGACTCTTCCAAATGGTGAACAAAAGGTCCTGAAGGGAATAAATCAAAATGATGCTCAACAAATGAGCGGATTAAAACAAGTAATAAAAGAAGTGTTTCAACACTCTAGTACTCCTTTACAGTCTATTCAACCAAAAGATCATGCTGTAATAACTCAGTTCAGTCAAAGTGAAATAGATATTATACAAAAAATAGTTAACAAGGTCCCGGTTTTTTCATCTAAAGAAGATGTTCTTTCTCTTTTCTTTCATCATAGAAATGAACAATTTGAATGGCAAAAGCTTAATATGAATTTGGAATCTGGAAACGCGAGAGAACTCCAGATACTTAAAGAAACATTACTAGCTGCTAGCAAGGAGCTAGAAGGGTCTGTAATAAAGGAACAAGTGGATCAGCTTACAAACCGTTTAAACGGACAAACTCTGCTTCAGCAGGACACTGGGCCAACGACGCAGTTTATTACACAAGTCCCACTGTTCGCTTTGAATCAATCAGATTTAACAATTCAATGGAATGGGAAAAAACGATCAGATGGAACAATTGACCCATCTTTTTGTCGAATTCTTTTTTACCTACAGCTTCCTAATCTTTCAGAAACAATGATTGATGTGCAAATTCAAAATAGAGTAATGACGATAACGCTCATTAATAATAATGAGTCTTTAAAAGAGCTTGTTTCTTCTAATAGTGAGGAACTAAAAAAGGGCCTTCAGACTATGAATTATCAGGTGACTTCAGTTCAAGTAAAGCCATTTGAAGTAGAAAAGAAAGTAATTTCTAATTCAAATTTTTCTGGAGCTACCACTTCTTATTCAGGAGTTGACTTTAAAGTATGATCAAAAAGGAAGAACCAACGAAAGCAATTGCCTTAAAATATGATCATAATAAAGAAAATGCACCCAAGGTCATAGCGAAAGGAAAAGGCCTGATTGCTAAAGAAATTCTAGAAACAGCAAAGGAACATCATGTACACGTACATGAGGACCCGGCACTTGTTGAACTTCTAACAAAATTGGAAATTCATCAACAAATACCTGAAGAACTTTATGAAGCTGTTGCAGAAATTTTCGCTTTTGTTTATACAATAGACAAAAAGCTATCAACATAAAGTTAAAATTATATAGTGACTAACCTTAAGAGTTTAGGCTGGTTAATATTTAATATATAGACTACCTACATTTCTTAGGGTTTTTAATGTTCATAAAGTATTTATTTTACATAAAATTTTTAAAAATTTTATTGTGAAAAAATAAAAATTGACTTGAATTTTACTATTTTATGTGTAATTGTAGACAAGGTTCGAACTATTATATAAAATGAAAGCGCAGTCTAATTTATATTGCAAATTGGTTAGGAGGATGGCTAATGAATATCCATGAGTACCAAGGGAAAGAACTCCTTCGCAAATATGGAGTATCTGTACCAAACGGAAAAGTGGCTTTTTCTGTAGATGAAGCGGTAGAAGCTGCAAAAGAGCTTGGAACAGATGTAGTAGTGGTAAAAGCACAAATCCATGCAGGTGGACGCGGTAAAGCTGGCGGGGTAAAAGTTGCAAAAAACCTTGACGAAGCACGTACATATGCAGAAGAAATTCTTGGAAAAACACTTGTAACACACCAAACAGGTCCTGAAGGTAAGGAAGTAAAACGTCTTCTAATTGAAGAAGGTTGTGACATTAAAAAAGAATACTATGTTGGTTTAGTACTAGATCGTGCTACATCTCGAGTAGTTCTAATGGCTTCTGAAGAAGGTGGAACTGAAATTGAAGAAGTAGCGGAAAAAACGCCAGAAAAGATCTTCAAAGAAGTGATTGATCCTGCGGTTGGACTTCAAGGCTATCAAGCTAGAAGAATTGCATTTAACATTAACATCCCTAAAGAATTAGTAGGTAAAGCTGTTAAATTTATGATGGGATTGTATCAAGTATTTGTTGAAAAGGATTGCTCAATTGCAGAAATTAATCCATTAGTTGTCACTGGTGATGGTAACGTTATGGCACTTGACGCAAAATTAAACTTTGATTCAAATGCATTATACCGCCATAAAGATATTGTAGAGTATCGTGACTTAGAGGAAGAAGATCCAAAAGAAATCGAAGCATCTAAATATGACTTAAGTTATATCTCATTAGACGGTAACATCGGCTGTATGGTAAATGGTGCTGGTCTTGCAATGTCTACAATGGATATTATTAAGTACTATGGCGGCGAACCTGCAAACTTCCTTGATGTTGGGGGCGGTGCAACTGCAGAAAAAGTAACAGAAGCATTCAAAATTATTCTTTCTGATAAAAACGTTAAAGGAATTTTCGTTAACATCTTTGGTGGAATCATGAAATGTGATGTCATTGCAGAGGGTGTTGTTGAAGCAACGAAGCAAGTAGGCTTAGAAATTCCATTAGTTGTACGTCTTGAAGGTACTAATGTTGATTTAGGTAAGAAGATTTTAAATGAATCTGGATTAAACATTACTTCTGCAGAGTCTATGGCTGACGGCGCACAAAAAATAGTTTCATTAGTGAAGTAAGAAAGGCAGGGGACAAACATGAGTGTATTTATTAATAAAGATACGAAAGTAATCGTACAAGGTATCACTGGTTCTACAGCGTTATTTCATACAAAACAAATGCTTGAGTATGGCACAAATATCGTTGGTGGGGTTACACCTGGTAAAGGTGGAACAGAAGTAGAAGGTGTACCTGTTTTCAATACAGTTCAAGAAGCAGTTCAAGCGACTGGTGCAAACGCGTCTGTTATTTATGTACCTGCTCCTTTCGCTGCTGATGCAATTATGGAAGGTGTAGACGCAGAATTAGATTTAGTTATTTGTATTACAGAGCATATTCCAGTTATGGATATGGTAAATGTTAAACGCTACATGGAAGGTAAGAAAACACGTCTTGTAGGACCAAACTGCCCAGGTGTGATCACACCTGAAGAGTGCAAAATCGGAATTATGCCTGGCTATATTCATAAAAAGGGCCATGTTGGTGTGGTTTCACGTTCTGGTACTCTTACTTATGAAGCAGTTCATCAATTATCACAAGCTGGTATTGGTCAATCTACTGCTGTTGGTATCGGTGGGGACCCTGTTAATGGGACGAACTTTATCGATGTTTTAAAAGCTTTTAACGAAGATGAAGACACATATGCAGTTATCATGATTGGTGAGATCGGTGGTACAGCTGAAGAAGAAGCTGCTGAATGGGTTAAAGCAAATATGACAAAACCTGTTGTAGGCTTCATCGGTGGTCAAACAGCACCTCCAGGAAAACGTATGGGTCATGCTGGTGCGATTATTTCTGGTGGTAAAGGAACTGCTGAAGAAAAAATTAAAACAATGAATGCTTGTGGAATTAAAGTGGCTGATACTCCATCTGTTATGGGTGAAACACTTATTTCCGTTCTTGAAGAACAAGGTTTATTGGAAAAATGTAAAACACACTAAATAAATTAATAGTAGGAACAGGTTTTTAACCTGTTCCTATTTATCGTATAAAAACTAGGAGGATTTTATGGACGATGTAACAAAAAAGTTATTTTTGTTAGCTCATTGTAAGGAACTTAACAGCCAAATTATTTATAAATTATTAACAATAGACCCATCGTTGCAGATTTTTTTTCAACTAAAAGACGATGAATGGTTAAATTACTTTAATGTAAAGAAACATAAAATAGATAGGATAAAAAATGAGTATTTTTCTTACTCAGCTGATCTTCTCATTAGAAAATATAATCAGCAAAACATTTCTTTTCTTCCCCTTTTTGATCCTAATTACCCTTATTTGCTAAAGCAAATTGCTGATCCGCCTCCATTTTTATTTTATAAAGGTAATATTACTCTTGCTTCTCGTAAAAATCTTATTAGTGTGGTCGGTACAAGATATCCGTCCGAATACGGTGTTCAGGCTCTTGAGCATGTCTTAAAGCCTCTTATTTTAGAAAAATGGGTCATTGTAAGTGGTTTAGCTAAGGGGATCGATACTTTAGCGCATGAAGCAGCACTAAACCATGGGGGTGAAACAATAGCAGTAATTGGTGGAGGATTAGAGTGTATATATCCAAGGCAGAATCAAACGTTGGCAAACAAGCTAATGACCTCACATCTTATTCTTTCAGAACATTCTCCTTCAACATCACCTCAAAAATGGCATTTTCCTAAAAGAAATCGAATTATTAGTGGTATTTCTTTGGGGACACTTATTATCCAAGCTAAGCAAAGAAGTGGTTCACTAATAACTGCACACCAAGCATTGGAGCAAAACCGAGAAGTTTTTGCCATACCAGGGTCTATTTTTGATGAGTGTAGCATTGGTGGAAATGAACTAATACAAAACGGGGCAAAATTAGTACAACATGCATCACATATAATTGAGGAATTTCCTCAAGGACTTAAAATGCAAATTTAGGTGATTTTTTGCCAATTTAGTAAAAATATTCATGTTATTTCATCATGAATTAGGATATGATTAGTGTAATTTCTTTTTATTATGTTTGACAAATGATATAGGAATATTTAATAATAGTGGAGATTTAAGTATAGATTTTGAAGAAATACAGTGATAGTAGGAGTTTAATTAAATCTACTTAGTTATTAACTACTTGGAGGAAAACCCTTCATTGTATAAATAGAAATTTAAATTATAAAGAAAATTAAAAGAAATATAAAAGAGAGAATACCTCTTAAGGAGGATACCAAGCATGTCGGACTATTTAGTCATTGTGGAATCACCTGCAAAGGCGAAAACAATTGAACGTTATTTAGGGAAGAAGTATAAGGTAAAGGCATCAATGGGGCATGTACGTGACCTACCAAAAAGTCAAATTGGTGTTGATGTTGAACATAATTTTGAACCAAAATATATTACAATAAGAGGAAAAGGTTCAGTACTTAAAGAATTGAAAACAGCTGCTAAAAAAGCAAAAAAAGTTTATCTAGCGGCTGACCCGGATCGCGAAGGGGAAGCGATTGCATGGCATTTAGCACATAGTCTTGACGTTGATGTAAACTCTGATTGCCGCGTAGTATTTAATGAAATTACGAAAGATGCTATAAAGGAATCTTTCAAGCATCCACGTTCAATCAATATGGATTTAGTCGATGCACAACAAGCAAGACGTGTGTTAGACCGATTGGTTGGTTATAAAATAAGCCCGATTCTTTGGAAAAAAGTAAAAAAAGGTTTAAGTGCAGGGAGAGTACAATCTGTAGCTGTACATTTAATTATTGATCGGGAAAATGAGATTAAAGAATTTGTACCAGAAGAATATTGGTCAATTGAAGGTCAATTTTTAAAAGGTCAAAAAGAATTTGATGCTTCTTTCTATGGAATAAATGGAGAAAAGCAAGATCTTAAGAATGAATCAGAAGTAAAGGCTGTTTTGGGAAATATTAAAGAGAATAAATTTAAAGTGGAAAAGGTGACGAAAAAGGAAAGAAAAAGAAATCCAGCCGTACCTTTTACAACTTCCACTCTTCAACAAGAGGCAGCGCGTAAACTAAACTTTAGAGCAAAGAAAACGATGATGATTGCTCAGCACTTATATGAAGGTATTGATTTAGGTAAAGAAGGCACTGTTGGTTTAATAACGTATATGAGAACGGATTCGACCAGAATATCGGAAACGGCACAGACAGAAGCGACAGGCTACATTACGGAAAAGTATGGGAAAGAGTTTTTAGGCACACAAGTAAAAACAGCGAAGAAAAACAGTAATGCTCAAGATGCACATGAAGCAATCCGCCCTACTTCTACTTTACGTGACCCGGCATCAATAAAAGAATTTTTGAGCCGAGATCAGTTGCGACTGTATAAATTAATTTGGGAAAGATTTGTTTCAAGTCAAATGGCACCAGCTATTTTAGACACAATGAGTGTTGACCTTGTGAATAACGGTGTGATGTTTAGAGCTACAGGTTCTAAAATTAAATTTCCTGGATTTATGAAAGTATATGTTGAAGGAAACGACGATCAAATTGAGGAAAAAGATAAATTACTCCCGGATTTAAAAGAAGGCGATGAAGTTTATTCAAAAGATATCGAACCTGCACAGCATTTTACACAGCCGCCACCAAGGTATACGGAGGCTCGTCTTGTAAAGACGTTGGAGGAACTTGGAATAGGTCGACCATCAACATATGCCCCAACTTTAGATACGATTCAAAAGCGTGGATATGTTTCGCTTGATAATAAACGCTTTATTCCTACCGAGTTAGGTGAAATAGTTTCAGAACTTATCAGGGAGTTTTTCCCTGAAATCATAAATGTTGAATTTACAGCAAATATGGAAAACAGCCTTGATGAAGTAGAGGAAGGCCATATCCAGTGGATTCAAATTATTGACAATTTTTATAAAGATTTTTCTCCAAGACTTGAAAAAGCAGAAAATGAAATGGAGAAAATAGAAATTAAAGATGAGCCAGCTGGTGTTGATTGTGAAGAATGCGGTCATCATATGGTTTATAAAATGGGTAGATATGGGAAATTTATGGCTTGTTCAAATTTCCCAGATTGCAGAAATACGAAGCCGATTGTAAAAGATATTGGAGTAAAATGTCCAAGTTGTGATGAAGGAACAATTGTTGAACGAAAGTCTAAAAAACGTCGCATTTTTTATGGCTGCAATCAATATCCTGAATGTGAATTTTTGTCATGGGACAAACCAATAGCAAGAAGTTGTCCGAAATGTAATAACATGTTGGTTGAGAAAAAGCTTAAAAAAGGTGTTCAAGTTCAATGTATGGAATGCGATTATAAAGAAGAACAACAAAAGTAGGTGAGCAACTTTATGCTCACCTTTTTTAACTTATATTTTTTTGGACAACATAAGTAATAAGAATTATTCCATTCTACATAAGGTCTTTTAATTAATGGAGGGTCATGTCACGATGAATCAAGATGTAGTTGTAAATGTAGTAGGTGCTGGTTTGGCTGGAAGCGAAGCGGCTTGGCAATTAGCCAAAAGGGGTATTCAAGTAAAACTATATGAAATGCGACCTGTAAAGCAAACACCTGCCCATCATACTGATAAATTTGCAGAGTTAGTATGTAGTAACTCACTAAGAGCAAATAATTTAACAAATGCTGTAGGTGTATTGAAAGAAGAAATGAGAATTCTAGATTCTGTTATAATAAAGGCAGCAGATGAGTGTGCAGTTCCAGCTGGTGGAGCACTTGCTGTTGACCGGCATGAATTTGCCGGTAAGGTGACAGAGTTAGTAAAAGGTCATCAAAATGTAACTGTTATGAATGAAGAGGTAGAAGAAATCCCTTCAGGACCAACGATTATCGCAACAGGTCCACTTACCTCCAAAAGCTTATCAGAACAATTAAAAACGTTAACTGGTGAAGAGTACTTATATTTCTATGATGCAGCTGCTCCAATAATTGAAAAAGAAAGCATCGATATGAACAAGGTATACTTAAAGTCTCGATATGATAAAGGGGAAGCAGCCTACCTTAATTGTCCTATGACAGAAGAGGAATTTGATCGGTTTTATGAAGCTTTAATTGCTGCGGAGACTGTGCCATTAAAAGAATTTGAAAAAGAAATTTTCTTCGAAGGATGTATGCCTATTGAAGTTATGGCACAAAGAGGAAGAAAAACAATGCTTTTTGGCCCTTTAAAGCCAGTAGGTTTAGAAGATCCTAAAACAGGGAAAAGACCATTTGCCGTGATACAACTTCGTCAAGATGATGCAGCTGGAACTTTATATAATATTGTAAGGTTTCAAACACACCTAAAATGGGGACCGCAAAAAGAGGTACTTTCCTTAATTCCAGGCTTAGAAAACGCAGAAATAGTTCGATATGGTGTTATGCATCGTAACACGTTCATTAATTCACCAAAACTTTTAAAATCAACTTACCAATATAAAGACCGGGACGATTTGTTTTTTGCTGGTCAAATGACGGGTGTTGAAGGATATGTCGAGTCTGCCGCATCAGGGCTAGTTGCAGGTATAAATGCTGCACATCTTATTTTAGGAAAAGATTTAGTAGACCTGCCAAATGAAACAGCTATTGGGAGTATGGCCAAGTATATTACAAATGCAAACGCCGATAACTTCCAACCCATGAATGCCAATTTTGGGATTTTTGCTCCGTTACCAGAGCGTATAAAGAGTAAAAAAGAACGTAATGAAATGCTTGCCAATCGCGCACTAGAAACAATTCAAAAAATTTCGAAAAATTTATAGAAAATTATTTGCATGGGCTGCTATTGTTGTGATAACATTTAGTAGCCCTTGTGTTGTTTGTGAGGTGTAAAATGTGAGAAATGTTAAGAATTATTTAAATTTGTTTATTGAATATTTACAAATAGAGAAAAATTATTCAAAATATACAATTGTGAATTACAGCAAAGATATTGAGGATTTTTTTTCTTTTATGAATGAACAAGCAATGATCCATCTAGAAGACATTACATATAATGATACACGTTTATACTTAACGAAGTTACATAATAAAAAGTATTCTAGAAAAACAATATCAAGAAAAGTATCTAGTCTTAGGAGTTTTTATAAATTTCTTGTAAGAGAAGAGATACTAACTGAAAATCCTTTTACACTTGTTACAATGCCAAAAAAGGAGCAAAAAATTCCACAATTTCTTTATAAAGAGGAAGTTGAGCAACTTCTTACCATTTCAGACTGTAATACTCCTCTTGGGCAACGAAATCAGGCGCTCATTGAAGTGCTTTACGGTACAGGAATTCGTGTAAGCGAATGTTGCAACATTAAAATATCAGATATTGATTTTTTTATTGAAACCATTCTTGTATATGGAAAAGGTGGAAAGCAGCGATATGTTCCTTTCGGTAGCTATGCTCATGATGCAATCGAAAGATATTTATCTGATGGAAGAAAGGCGTTAATGAGTAAACTGAAGGTAAGTGATCAACACAATTATTTATTTGTGAATCATCGTGGGACACCGCTTACAGATCGTGGTGTAAGACATGTTTTAAATGACATGATAAAAAAAGCAGCATCAACACTTCATATTCACCCACATATGTTGCGTCATACTTTTGCAACACATCTGTTAAATGAAGGTGCAGATATGAGAAGTGTACAGGAGCTTTTGGGTCATGAACATTTATCATCTACACAAGTATATACACACGTCACAAAGGAGCATTTGCAACGAATCTATATGTCCCATCATCCTCGAGCATAAAGGACTCAATTTAGGAGGTAGAACGATGTCTGAATTTCATGCAACAACAATATTTGCGATTCAACATAACGGTAAAGCTGCGATGGCAGGTGACGGTCAGGTAACTTTTGGGAATGCTGTTGTTATGAAACATACGGCTAAAAAGGTAAGAAAGCTTTTTAATGGTAAAGTAATTGCTGGTTTTGCAGGGTCTGTAGCTGATGCATTCACACTATTTGAGTTATTTGAAAATAGACTTGAAGAGTATAATGGAAACTTGCAAAGAGCTGCTGTTGAGCTAGCAAAGGAATGGCGTAGCGATAAAGTGCTACGAAGACTCGAAGCTATGCTGATTGTTATGGATGAAAATGATCTTCTTTTAGTTTCAGGAACAGGTGAAGTGATTGAACCGGATGATGGGATCTTAGCAATTGGTTCAGGTGGTAATTATGCGTTGTCAGCTGGTCGTGCATTGAAAAGATTTTCAGGTGACTCATTATCTGCAAAAGAAATTGCTGAGGGTGCTTTAACAATTGCAGGAGAAATTTGTGTTTATACCAATCTAAATATTATTGTCGAAGAACTTTAATAAGGGAGGCAAATAGTATGAATAAACAGTTAACCCCTAAAGAAATTGTTGAGCGATTAGATCAATATATTATAGGACAAAAGGATGCAAAAAAAGCGGTAGCAGTAGCCTTAAGAAATCGCTATAGAAGAAGCTTATTAACTGAAAAGCTACGCGAGGAAGTTGTTCCTAAAAACATTCTTATGATTGGACCTACAGGTGTTGGGAAAACTGAGATAGCAAGGAGAATTGCAAAACTTGCGCATGCACCTTTTATTAAAGTTGAAGCAACAAAATTTACTGAAGTCGGCTATGTTGGTAGGGATGTTGAATCAATGGTGCGTGATCTGGTTGAGACTGCCGTTCGATTAGTTAAAGAAGAAAAAATAGCTAACGTTAAAGGCCTTGCTGAGGAAAATGCTAATAAACGTTTAATTGAGCTACTTGTTCCAAGTAAGAAAAAACAATCAGCAGCGAAAAATCCTTTGGAAATGCTTTTTGGGGGAGCGAGTCAACAATCCCAAGATCACGAGGAAAGCTCAACAGAAGAATCTACTCTTCAAGAAAAGCGTCGTAGAATCTCACATCAATTAGCGTTAGGTGAATTAGAAGATCATTATGTTACTGTCGAGGTTGAAGAACAACAAGCATCAATGTTTGATCTACTTCAAGGCTCAGGTATGGAACAAATGGGGATGAACATGCAGGATGCCCTTGGAAGTTTTATGCCTAAGAAAAAGAAAAAGAGAAAGTTAACTGTTAGAGAAGCAAGAAAAGTTTTAACAAATGAAGAAGCTAGTAAACTAATTGATATGGAAGATGTAACACAGGAAGCTATTATACGATCTGAACAAACCGGAATTATTTTCATAGATGAAATCGATAAAATAGCAGGTAAGTCTAAGGGTGGATCTTCAGCAGATGTTTCTAGAGAAGGAGTACAACGTGATATTCTTCCGATTGTTGAAGGATCTACTGTTGTAACGAAATATGGATCAGTCAAGACAGATCATATGTTATTTATTGCTGCTGGTGCCTTTCATATCGCTAAGCCATCTGACCTTATTCCGGAACTACAAGGAAGATTTCCAATTCGTGTAGAATTGACTAAACTTAGTGTAGATGATTTTGTAAAGATCCTTGTAGAGCCTGATAATGCTTTATTAAAACAATATCAAGCGTTAATTGAAACAGAAGGTATACAATTAGAATTTTCTGACGATGCTATTCGTAGGATAGCTGAAGTTGCGTTTGAGGTAAATCAAAATACTGATAATATTGGTGCGAGGAGATTACATACAATTCTTGAACGATTATTAGAAGATTTATCTTTTGAGGCGCCTGATATTAATTTAGAAAAGATTGACATTACGCCACAGTATGTCGAAGACAAACTTGGAAAAATATCTAAAAACAAAGATTTAAGCCAATTTATATTATAAAAAAATTACAATTTCATATGTTTACAGGAGGAACCAATAAATGGCTCTATTACAGAAAACACGTAAAATTAATGCAATGCTTCAAAGAGCAGCAGGGAAACCAGTTAACTTCAAAGAAATGGCTGAAAAGCTAAGTGAAGTGATTGAAGCAAATATCTTTGTTGTAAGCAGAAGAGGAAAATTACTGGGCTTTGCAGTTAATCAGCTTATTGAAAACGAGAGAATGAAAAAAATGCTTGAAGACCGTCAGTTTCCTGAAGGTTATACAAACAATCTTTTTAACATAACAGAAACATCTTCAAACATTGATGTTTATAGTGAATATACTGCATTTCCAGTTGAAAATCGTGAATTATTTAAAAACGGCTTAACAACTATCGTACCGATCATTGGTGGTGGAGAGCGTCTAGGAACATTAATTTTAGCAAGAGTACAAGAACAATTTGAAGATGAAGATCTAATTCTTGCTGAATATGGAGCTACTGTTGTAGGTATGGAGATTCTGCGTGAAAAAGCTGAAGAAATCGAAGAAGAAGCACGAAGCAAAGCGGTTGTACAAATGGCTATCAGTTCATTATCATACAGTGAATTAGAAGCAATTGAACATATATTTGAAGAATTAAGCGGAAATGAAGGACTTTTAGTTGCTAGTAAAATAGCTGATCGTGTAGGGATTACAAGATCTGTTATTGTAAATGCACTTCGTAAGCTCGAGAGTGCAGGTGTTATTGAATCCCGTTCTTTAGGGATGAAAGGAACATATATAAAAGTTCTAAATGCTAAATTCTTAGTTGAATTAGAGAAATTAAAAACAAATTAATAAAAAAGGCACTTTGAGGATTTTATCCTTAAAGTGCCTTTTTGTGTTTTTGTAAACCTTTTTTAATTTATTCATCTTACTCTAATCTGTTATTTACCTTTTGTTAATAGTTATTTACCTTTTGTTAATAGTTCGCTTTGTGAATAATTATACAGGTTATGTACTGAAATTGGAAAAAATAATATGTAGGGAATTGTCGAATTATATGTTACGTTATTTATGTGCCAGTAACACCTCATTATTAAGATACTGTTAGGCTTTCGCTCATATAATGCGAATAGTTCAATAGTCCTCATTTTAAATTAGATAGAAAATCCGACTTTTTTTTACAAAACCTTAATAGACTTTAAGACTAATATTTCATACAATGAGTAAGAAGAAAACACATATTTCGACATTATACGATACGTATGTACTTTACATTTTGTGAGGGGATATTATGAAATTATTTTCAAATACAATAAATAGTTTAGAAAACGCACTTTCTCATTCAACTGCTAAGCAAAAGGTAATCTCTAATAACATTGCCAATGTTGATACCCCGAATTATAAATCTCAAGAGGTTCGGTTTAATACTGCATTATCAAATGAAATGCAAAAG
The DNA here is from genome assembly GCF_003667825.1 of Metabacillus litoralis. NCBI lineage: Bacteria > Bacillati > Bacillota > Bacilli > Caryophanales > Bacillaceae > Metabacillus > Metabacillus litoralis. Next base: position 877,812 of record NZ_CP033043.1, read on the forward strand.
CTTCAGGCTACAAAGACAAACGCCAAACACATTGAATTTGGTGGTTCAGATACGTCAAACTATAGAATCGTTTCAAGAAATAATACAAATTATCAACATAATGGAAATAACGTTGATATTGATCAAGAAATGACAGAGATGGCAAAAAATCAAATTCAATATAATGCGCTCATTGAAAGAATAAGTGGGAAATTTAACTCACTTAAAACAGTGATTAAAGGTGGCAATTAAATATGTCTATTTTTCATTCAATAAACACATCTGGTTCAGCATTAACTGCTCAGCGGGTTAGAATGGACGTTATTTCTTCGAATATGGCTAATATGGACACAACCAGAGGGGAATTCATTGATGGTGAGTGGCAACCATATCGCAGAAAAATGGTTGTCACTCAGCCCCAAGGAAATAGTTTTTCCTCTTTTCTTAATAAGGCAATGGGCTCATCAACAAAAGCTGATGGGGTAAAAGTAACGGAAATTGTCGAAGATGATACTCCGTTTGAATTAGTCTATGACCCTGAGCATCCAGACGCTAATGATGAAGGCTATGTCGCGATGCCGAATGTTGACCCTTTAAAGGAAATGGTTGATCTTATTAGTAGCACTCGATCATATGAAGCAAATGTTACTGCAATGAATGCTTCTAAAGGAATGCTGATGAAAGCATTAGAAATTGGGAAATAGGTGATTAGAAATGATTAATAGAATAAGTCCATTTCAAGTAACAACAACTCAGCCTGTTCAACCAAAGGCTACAAATATAACAAATATCCAGAACGAAAATAAAATTAGTTTTGCAGAAACGTTAAAACAATCTATTAATGAGATCAATAAAGCACAACTAGAATCAGATAAAATGACAGAGGCTCTTGCAAGCGGCAAAAATGTGGAACTTCATGATGTCATGATTGCATCCCAGAAATCAAGTATTACGCTTCTAACAGCTATAGAAGTCAGAAATAAAGCGATTGAAGCATATCAAGAAATGATGAGAATGCAGGTTTAGTAGATTAGAGGAACCGTTCTACTTATATTAGAGCGGTTCTGACTACGAAATGCAGAAAGTCATTGTGACCGGGGGATTTTATGGAATGAACGAAAAAATGATGAATACAAAAGATAAACTAACTGGGTTATGGCAAGAAAGAAGTAAAGGACAAAAAACCCTTATTATAACAGGTACCATTCTATTTTTTGTTATAGCAGGGCTATTGACTTATTTTGTGTCAAAACCTAATTTAGTTCCTCTTTATTCTAATCTTTCTCCTGCTGAAACAGGTCAAATTAAAGAAACACTTGATGCGAAGGGTGTTCAGTCCGAAATCTCAAATAATGGTTCAACGATTATGGTACCAAAAGAGATGGTGGACACATTGATGGTTGAACTAGCAGCTGAAGGTGTTCCAAATACGGGAACAATTGACTATTCCTATTTTGGTAAGGATTCTGGATTTGGAATGACGGATAAAGAGTTTGATGTGATAAAACTTAAGGCTACTCAAACAGAACTTTCGAACTTAATGAAGGGGATAGACGGAGTTAATAATGCAAATGTCATGATTAATCTTCCAGCAGAATCTGTTTTTGTAGGTGATCAAACTGAAGGTTCATCTGCTTCAGTTGTTTTAAATTTAAAACCTGGAGCTCAATTAGATCAAGAAAAAGTTAATGCACTTTTCCACTTAGTGTCAAAAAGTGTTCCAAATCTTTCTACAGATAATATCGTCATTATGGATCAAAACTTTAACTATTATGATCTAAATAATGGTCAAAACTCTTCACCAGGTACAAGCTATGCTTCTCAGCAAGAAATTAAAGCTCAAATTGAACAAGATATTCAACGAGATGTTCAAAAGTTATTGGGTACGATGATGGGGCAAGACAAAGTTGTTGTTGCTGTAACAACAGATATTGACTTCACTCAAGAAAATCGTGAAGAAAATCTTGTATCTCCGGTAGTTGAAGGTACTGATGAAGGAATTGCGGTCAGTGTTGAAAGAATTACAGAAGCCTACACGGGAGATGGAGCAGCGGCTGGTGGAGTGAATGGAGTTGGAGAGAACGATATTCCAGCTTATGAAGCAACAGCCGGAGGCGCTGGTAACGGAGATTATGAACGTATTGAAGAAAGAGTAAATAATGAAGTAAATCGTATTAATAAACAGATTGTAGAAAGTCCATATAAAATACGTGACTTAGGAATTCAAGTGATGGTTGAACCACCAGATCCAGAAAATCTGGATTCATTTTCACCTGAACGCGAAGAAGATATTCAACAAATATTATCAACAATTGTAAGAACATCAATTAATAAAGAAGCTGATGCAGAGCCTTTAACGCAAGAGCAACTTGAAGAAAAAGTAGTCGTTTCTGTACAACCGTTCGATGGTAAGCAGCAACTTGCAGAAGCTGAAGCTACTCCAGTTATTCCAATTTGGATGTACATTGTAGGAGGAGTATTACTATTAGCAATCATTGTTCTTATCATTCTACTAGTTAGAAAGAAAAAGCAAGAAAATGAAGAGCTTGAAGAAGAAGAAGAAGACCTACAGGATGGACCCACATTTGATATACAAGATATCAACAACAACGAAATTGAAACAGAAACTACAGTTCGTAAAAAGCAGCTAGAAAAAATGGCGAAAGAAAAACCAGAAGATTTTGCAAAACTGTTACGAACTTGGATTTCTGAGGAATAGGAGGTTAACTGATGGCTAGGAAAGATAATAACACATTAACAGGTAAACAGAAGGCTGCCATTCTTTTAATCTCTTTAGGACCAGAAGTATCAGCATCTGTATATAAACATTTGTCTGAAGAAGAAATCGAAAAATTAACATTAGAGATTTCAGGTGTACGAAAGGTCGATTCCGAAAAGAAAGAAGAAATTATTGAGGAATTTCATGATATTGCAATGGCACAAGATTTTATCACCCAAGGTGGTATTGCTTACGCAAAAGAGGTACTTGAAAAGGCATTAGGTGAGGATAAAGCAACTAGCATTATCCATCGACTAACATCTTCCTTACAAGTGAAACCATTTGACTTTGCAAGAAAGGCAGATCCATCACAGATTTTAAACTTTATTCAAAATGAGCATCCTCAGACAATTGCCCTGATTCTTTCTTATTTAGAACCGACTCAATCAGGACAAATTTTATCTGAGCTTCCACAAGAACTGCAAGCTGATGTTGCGCGAAGAATTGCTGTAATGGATAGAACAGCTCCTGAAATAATTAATGAGGTTGAACAGATACTTGAACGCAAGCTTTCATCAACAGTTACTCAAGACTTTACACAAACTGGTGGAATTGAGGCAGTTGTTGAAGTATTAAATGGAGTGGATCGAACAACAGAAAGAACCATCCTTGATTCACTTGAGATTCAGGATCCTGTATTGGCTGAAGAAATTAAAAAGAGAATGTTTGTCTTTGAAGACATTGTTACACTTGATAATCGTGCAATACAGCGTGTGATTAGAGATGTAGAAAACGATGATTTAATGCTTTCACTTAAAGTTGCTAGTGAAGAAGTTAGAGATGTTGTCTTTAAGAATATGTCTAAACGAATGGTTGATACGTTCAAAGAAGAAATGGAATTTATGGGACCAGTTAGACTTCGTGATGTAGAAGAGGCACAATCAAGAATTGTTGGAGTTATTAGAAGGCTTGAAGAAGCTGGTGAAATTGTCATTGCCCGTGGTGGAGGAGATGATATTATTGTCTAGGCTTATTAAGTCTCAATTCACTAATCATCATGATGACAAAAAAACGATAGCAGTCCAGCAACTTCAGTTATTCATGCAAGATAAAGTAACTCAAGATGACCCTGAGTTATTAAAAGAATCTTCATATATTATCCAAACAGCAAGAGTAGAAGCAGAGAAGATCATCCAATCTGCACATGAAGAGTCATCTAGAATAAAGCAGCAAATAGATGGTGAAAGAAATGAATGGCATCAAGAACGTGAACAATTAGTAGAACAGGCCATGCAAGAGGGGCATGCAGAAGGTTTGGAACTGGGAAGACAAGAAGCACTAAGACAATATCATGCTCATATAGAAGAGTCGAAAAGAATGATCGATATGGCAAAGCATGATTATGATGAAGTTATTCAATCTGCTGAAAATACAATCTTAGAACTATCGATAAAAGTAGCAGAAAAAATTATTAGTTCTAAACTTGTTGATTCACAGGAGAATTTTCTTCCTTTAGTAAAAAAGGGGCTTCTTGAAGTAAAAGAATATGAAAATATTAAAATACATGTTCATCCTTGTTACTACGAATTAGTGTTAAGTCAAAAAGATGAATTAAAAACATTGGTGACAAATGACACAGACTTATATGTTTATGCTAATGCAGAATTAAATGAGCAGGATTGCTTTATCGAATCTGCTTTTGGGCGAATTGATCTAAGTATTGATACTCAATTAGAGCAATTAAAAAAGCAATTACTAGATTTACTTGATGAGAGGTGATTTCCAATTGAGAGCAGTCGATCTGATTCATACAATTGACAGTTTAGATTCCTATAAGCGTTATGGAAAAGTAAAAAGGGTAGTCGGGTTGATGATTGAATCAAGAGGACCTGAAAGCTCAATTGGTGACCTTTGTTATATTTATACCGGATCATCTAAGAAAACAAAAATTCCGGCAGAGGTTGTTGGCTTTAAAGATGAAAATGTTCTGTTAATGCCATATTTGCAAGTGACGCATATATCACCTGGAAGTATTGTTGAAGCAACGGATGAACCTTTAACAGTAAAAGTCGGCATGGGTTTGATAGGACAAGTAGTCGATGCTTTTGGATTACCTTTAAATGAATCCAATCTTCCAAAGGGCCTAGCAAGTGTACCAACTGATCAATCTCCTCCCAATCCAATGAAGCGTCCACCCATCCATGAGAAAATGGAAGTTGGAGTCCGTGTTATTGATAGCTTGTTAACGGTTGGAAAAGGTCAGCGTGTAGGTATTTTTGCTGGTAGTGGTGTTGGTAAAAGTACATTAATGGGTATGATTGCTCGAAACACAAATGCAGATTTAAATGTGATCGCGCTCATAGGTGAACGTGGACGTGAGGTAAGAGAGTTTATTGATAAAGATCTTGGACCTGAAGGATTAAAAAGATCAATTGTTGTTGTTGCCACTTCAGATCAGCCGGCTCTTATGAGGATGAAGGCGGCGTATACCGCAACTGCTATTGCTGAGTATTTTCGTGATAAAGGGTTAAATGTCATGTTTATGATGGACTCTGTTACGCGTGTGGCAATGGCACAGCGTGAAATCGGACTTGCAGTAGGGGAACCACCAACAACAAAAGGATATACCCCATCGGTTTTTGCCATTTTGCCTAAACTATTGGAACGAACTGGTACAAATGAGCAAGGAACAATCACTGCTTTTTATACAGTTCTTGTTGATGGTGATGATTTAAATGAACCAATCTCAGATACTGTTCGAGGTATATTAGATGGTCATATTGTATTGGACCGACAACTCGCAAATAAAGGACAATTCCCAGCAATTAATGTTCTGAAAAGCATTAGTCGTGTTATGAATCAAATCGTTGATTCAGGACACAAAAGTTCAGCATCAAAACTACGTGATCTCCTTTCAACCTATTTGAATTCCGAAGATTTAATTAATATCGGGGCTTATAAAAGAAGTTCTTCACGGGAAATTGATGAAGCAATTAAATTTTATCCGAAAATTATTTCGTTTTTAAAGCAAAATGTTGAAGATAAAGTAACAATTGAACAAAGTATTCTTTCACTTAATCAGTTAATCGAAAAAGGTGATTTTTAATGGTAAATCCATTTCGATTCCAAAAAATAATGGATGTTAAAGAAAATGAAAAAGAACAATCACTAGCTGAGTATAATCAATCCGTAAATGATTTTGAGGATGTAGCGAACAAATTATACGATTCTTTGAAACAAAAAGAAGTGTTAGAGGAAACAACTCTTGCGCGATTAAATAGTGGAATGTCTGTTCAGGAAATTAGACATTATCAACAATTTGTTAGCAATATCGAAAAAACAATTACTCATTATCAAAAACTGGTTCAGTTAACAAGAAACAGAATGAATGAAAAACAGATAAAGCTTATGCAGAAAAATATTGAAGTGAAAAAATACGAAAAGCTGAAAGAAAAACAGCTGGAACAGTATATTTTGGCAACAAAACATTCTGAAAACAAGCAAATGGATGATCTTTCTATCCAATCTTATATGTATCGTGGAAGTTAGGTGAAGCCAAAGTGGAAACTGAAACTGAAAAACAAGAATTCGGTAAATTTCAATGGTTTTTCTTTGTTATATTTATTCCGATGATTTTCACTTTAACGTTAGTCGGTGTTATTTTATCCGTAGCAGGCTTTGATGTACTAGGAAAAGCCAAATCAACATTAAAGGAAATACCTGTCGTTGAAAAATTATTCAAAGAAGAAGAAGAAACACCCGCTACTTCTCAAGTTATGAAAGAAGAAGCTCAGAAAAAAGAAATAAAGAAGCTTGAAGAAACGGTTGAGGAACAATCAGTGATGATTACCGCTCTTGAAAAGGATTTAACGAATAAAGAAAAAGAAGTTCAAACCCTCACACAAGAAATAAGCTCATTGGAAAAACAACTTGAAGAAATTAAAAATACAGAAGCAGAAACAAACAATCAAAAAAAGGATATTTCTAGCTTATACGACAATATGAGCAGTAAGAAAGCAGCGGAGATTATTCCAAATTTATCTCAAGAAGATGCTTTGTTAATTCTTACTTCATTAGATGATAAGCAAGTTGCTGATATATTAGCAAAAATGACCGTTGAAGATGCAGTGAAATATACCGGGTTATTGTCTTCTAACGAAGAGTAGAAGGGAGGTGGAAATGTGAAAATCGCAAATTTGTTTGATATTCAAAGCTTTTCACAAAAAAGGACGAATCAGAGCAGTACTGGAAGTAGCTTTAAAGATATTATAGGTTCTGTACAACAACAATCTCGACATGAACAGCCAACTGCTGTAACCCCTAAACAAGATGTACAACAAAAGGAGTTATTAACAGAAGTTAAGAATGAGATAAAAGAAATTCTAGGGAATCAGCTAAGTAAAGACTCAACCACTAACGATCTATCTGAAGAAGATCTTTCAAGTATACAAACAAGTATGAATGAGCTGTTAAATGAGTTTACTTCATTAGAAGACTTACTAAACTCAACAGATAAACTTCCTTTTGGGATTAGTGTCTTAGCCTTAGCTATAAAAATAGAAGATATCGCTAAAACGGACGGTTCCGTTGGCATGTCTAATATAATGGAAAAGCTACATGCACTATTAGAAAGTGAGTTCCCAAGCTTTTCTCCAGCGGATGACCTTAACGTCGATGATATGTTTTTTGCACTAGAAAATATGAGTAAGGAAGATAAAGCTTTATTGGAAGGTCAAATGATTATTAGCAAAGCAAGTGAACAAGTTTTAGATGATTTACGCTATTATAGTAAACTCCTAAGCTTAATGGAAAACCCTTCCGAAGCAAATTATGCCAAAAATTTTCTTAAAGACTCTCTATTAGCTGATTCTGATGTAGCTGATCACTTAAAACAGATACTCACATCAGATGATTTATCTAAAGTTAAAGAACTACTGACAAAGCTAATGACTGTAGTCGATTCAGCAGAAAATACGGATCAAAATAATTCATTTAATAAAGAGTTAGTTGCTAGTCAACATAACTCAGGTCTTTCATTAAATTCAGTTTCTGTTCCAGAAGAAACCTTTACAATTCAATTAGACAAATTCGTACAAAAAGATCAGTTTATGACCGTTGCTGAAAATAAAAATACAAATATATTAACTTCGACTAAAGAAGAATTCACAAATAAAATGATCGAGTTGCTGAAAAATAGTAGACTCTCTCAATTTAACAATGGTACAAGCCGTTTAGTTATAAATTTGACTCCAGAGCATCTTGGGTCCATTACAATCAGAATTGTTCAACAGCAGAATGGTGAAATGGTTGCGAAAATCATTGCTGCCACACAATCAGCAAAAGAATTGTTAGAACATAGTGGATCTCAGCTAAGGCAGGCATTACCAAATGTAAATATAGAGTTTGAGAGATTTGAAGTTTTTACTGATGATTCCTCTAAATTCCTAAGAGAAAATAAAGACCCTAAACAAGGAAAAGAACAAAACAATCAAAATGCAAATTCCGATCAAGAAGAACAAAATAATGTGAACTTTAAAGATTCACTAAATGATGCATTAAACATTTCAATTTAAGGAGGCTGCTTATGTCTGTATCTATAGATCCGAGCTTATTATTGTCGAACAATACAAAAACTCGTAATTCTGGATCCAATCTTGGAAAAGATGAATTTTTAAAAATACTTATGACACAACTTCAAAACCAAGATCCATTAAATCCGATGGAAGATAAAGAATTTATTTCACAGATGGCTAACTTTTCATCACTTGAACAGATTACCAACATGAATTCCTTAATGCAAAAGTTTTTAGATACACAAAAAACAACCGATTCTATTTTAAAATATTCAGAGATGATTGGTAAATCTATTGAATGGTCAGATTCAGGTGCTGAAGAGGCTGTACAAACTGGAGTTGTAAAAGCAATCAAACAAAAAAACAATAGCATAATTCTTGAACTTGATAATGGGAAAGAAATTACGAGTGATTTAGTAACAAAAATCAGCCAGCCTGAGTAAGGGGGTGTGTTGATGATGACGTTACCTATTAATCCTGTTACTTCACAAACATTAGATGCAATGAAATCCAGAACTAATGTTTTAAAATCTCAAACTTCATTTAAAGAAGTTCTTAGTGAGTTGCAAAACCCAACTTTAAAGATTAGTAAACATGCACAAGAAAGAATTCAGCAAAGAGATATACATATCTCTGATAATGATTGGAATTTGATCGAGGAAAAAGTGCAGGAGGCAAGCTATAAAGGTGTGACGGATTCACTCGTTATCTTGCAGGATGCTGCTCTTATCGTTAGTGCAAAAAACAAAACAGTTGTTACGGCAATGAATATTGAAGAAGCGAAATCTCAAATTTTTACCAATATAAATGGAACAATTATTATGGATTAAAAGCTGGCCCTGCTAGAGGAAGCTTATGTTGTGGATCGACTGAAACAACAAAATCCAAAAAATGAGGAGAGAAAACTAAATGTTACGTTCAATGTACTCAGGTATCAGTGGTATGAAAAACTTTCAAATGAAGCTAGATGTTATCGGAAATAACATCGCAAACGTTAATACTTATGGTTATAAAAAATCACGTACAACATTTAAAGATTTAATCAGTCAGCAGATCTCAGGTGCAGGTGCAGCAAACGGTGCCCGTGGTGGAACAAACGCACAGCAAGTTGGTTTAGGTACACAGACTTCATCTATTGACGTAATTCATACAACAGGTGCGACACAAACAACAGCTAGAACACTTGATTTGGCATTATCAGGTGATGGGTTCTTTCCTGTCGCTACGATTTCTGACTTAGCTCGTGTTGGTGTTGACCGTGGAAATCAAATGGGGAACAACAAAATTACTGGAGCTATTGACCGTGCGATGAATCTTAGTTATACAAGAGCTGGAAACTTTTATATGGATGATAGAGGGTATTTAGTTACTTCTGATGGATTATTTTTAGTTGGAGAAACTGGTGAAAAAACACTTCCAACAAATGCAGCTTTTACTAAATCAAATGCAGCTTTGACTGCCATAAATAGTTTTGAAGGTTCATACAAAAAAGTTTTAGATGCTGTGAAAGTTCTCGAAAGCAAATCAAACACTCTTTTATCAGCTTACAATGAATATGAAGATGCTTTAGCGACAGGAAATAGTACCAAAATTACCTCTGCTGAAACTGCAGCGAAGAATGCACTAAAGGATTTCACCGATTTTGTTGAAGGTAAAGCAGGTAGTAGCTATGCTGGTGCAGGCTATAATATTGCTGCCGATCAATTCAATAAACCATCTACTACTTCAGGTGCAGTAAAAGACTTAAATGATAAGATAACTGCGTATAATGGGCAAGATCCAGTGTCAGATATCATTACACCTGTGAGTACTAATGTTGAATCTCTTACTAATACTGAATACCCAACGGCAGATCCAACAGCTACAAGTGTCACATCTGATATTAGTAAGATAAAAGCACTATTAGATAAAATAACTGATTCAAAAGTTGACCTAGACCAAGTCGCACAATCTGTTGTAACATTTGAAAACTCAGCTGAAAACCTTATAACTCCGAAATGGTCAGACGCCTTAAGTGGAGAAGCGGGCCTAATCCAAATCCCACTTGACGCGCAAAGCTTCTCAATTGGTCCAGACGGAACTGTTACATTTGTTAACAGTAGCGGTCAATTAAATGTAGCCGGTCAAATCCGCCTAGCAAACTTTGCTAACGCAGGTGGTCTTGAAAAGGCTGGCGGAAACTTATTCAGAGAATCTTCTAACTCAGGGAAAGTTGATAAAAATGCTAATGGAATTCAATTAGACGAGCTTTTCGCACCAGGTACTAACGGAGTTGCTTCTATTGTAGCCGGTGCACTTGAAATGTCAAATGTTGACTTATCAGAAGAATTTACTGAAATGATCGTAGCTCAACGTGGGTTCCAATCAAATACAAAAATAATTACAACTTCAGACGAAATACTACAAGAACTAGTGAACCTAAAACGTTAATAAGGGGGGAAGGGGCTGATATATAGCTCGGCTACTCAGCTCCTGTAAATATGATTCAAGTTACTAGGTTGAATGGTAAATCATTTACCTTGAATGCATTATATATTGAGGTAATTGAATCATTTCCTGACACAACAATTACTCTAACAAATGGTCACAAATATGTTGTGAAGGAGAATGAACAAGAGGTTCGATCAAAGATCTCTTCCTTCTATAGAAATATAAATGTATTGTCGCTGAGAAAAGACTCGGAGGTCTTGGGAGATGAATAAGAAGCTTTTAACGATAATGCTTGTCATTATAAGTTCTATAACATTGATTGGGGTTACAGCCTTAGTTGTTGTTACAAAATTTCTTGGAGATGAAGATGAGCATAAAGCACCTCCAATTAAAGAGGTGGTTGAGGCATCTGTAGACATACCGGAAATAACCACAAATTTATCCAGTGGAAATATAGTACGATTATCATTTAAAATTGAAACAGACTCAAAGAAGGCCATGGAAGAATTGACGCAACGTGAGTTTCAAGTTCGTGATATTATCATTTCTGAATTGGCTAATATGAACGCGGATCAGCTTGATGGTGCTGAAGGTATGAATAAACTAAAAGAAACAATTACAGTTAAAGTAAACGAGTTGATGCAAGAAGGCAAGGTCAATAAGGTTTATACCACTTCCTATATCCTTCAATAGAAAATACTGACAAATTTTAATGGGAGGTGAAAACTTTGGCAGGTGATATTTTATCACAAAGTGAAATTGATGCCTTGCTATCTGCTATTTCAACAGGTGAAATGGATGCAGATGAATTAAAGAAAGAAGAATCCAATAAAAAAGTAAAGGTTTATGATTTTAAACGTGCTTTGCGATTCTCAAAAGATCAAATTCGAAGTTTGACCAGAATTCATGATAACTTTGCGAGACTATTAACAACACACTTTTCAGCTCAATTAAGAACATATATACAAATAACTGTTGGTTCTGTTGACCAATTACCATACGAAGAATTTATTCGATCTATTCCAAAGATGACCGTATTAAATATATTTGAAGTACACCCTTTGGAAGGTAGAGTGTTAATGGAAGTTAATCCTAATATAGCATACGCTATGATGGATCGAATTATGGGTGGTATCGGTGCGAGTGTTAACAAAATTGAAAATTTAACTGAAATTGAAACGAAAATTATTTCAAATATTTTTGAAAAATCATTAGAAAACTATCAAGAAGCTTGGGATTCTTTAGTTGAAATTGATCCTGTAATGGCAGACTTTGAAGTGAACCCTCAGTTTTTACAGATGGTTTCTCCGAATGAAACAGTTGTTGTTATATCATTGAATATCCAAGTGGGAGAAACGAGCGGGATGATAAATTTGTGTATCCCACATGTTGTTTTGGAGCCAATCATCCCAAAGCTTTCTGTACATTATTGGATGCAATCTGATCGTAAAGAGCCTAAGCAAAACGAGATTGATGCCTTGAAAAAGCAAATTAATCTTGCTGATCTTACAGTGTCTGCAGAATTGGGGTCATCTGAATTATCTATTCAGGATTTTCTTCAATTACAACCTGGAGATGTCATTCCATTAGATCGTACGATCGATCAACCATTGGTGGTTAAAATAGGTGACAAGCCAAAGTTTACTGGACAACCAGGGAAATTAAACAAAAAATTAGCGGTTCAAATTATTGACCACTTATCGAGAGGTGACGAAGATGGTGAGTAATGATATGTTATCTCAGGATGAAATTGATGCTTTGTTAAAAGGATCAAGCGTTGATGAAGAAGAAACTCCTGCAGAAACAAATGAAGAAGAGCAATTAAAGAACGAGGATTACTTCAGTGAAATGGAAGAAGATGCGATTGGGGAAATTGGTAATATTTCGTTCGGTAGTTCTGCAACAGCTTTATCTACACTACTTCAACAAAAGGTTGAAATTACAACACCAAGTGTTTCAATTGTTCATAAAAATAAACTTGGAGATCAGTTCCAACATCCTTATGTGGCAATTGAAGTGAATTATACAGAGGGCTTTTCTGGAAGTAACATTTTAGTCATTAAACAAAGTGATGCAGCCATTATTGCTGATTTAATGATGGGTGGAGATGGAACAAATCCTGATGATATGCTTGGAGACATTCAAGTAAGTGCTGTTCAGGAAGCAATGAACCAAATGATGGGTTCAGCGGCTACATCAATGTCTACTATCTTCAATAAAAAAGTAGATATTTCACCACCAACAGTTGAGCTCCTAGATGTGAATGAGACTGAGGATGCTAATACTATTCCTAATGAAGACTTGTTAGTTCAGGTATCGTTTAGACTAAAAATCGGTACATTAATTGATTCGAATATCATGCAATTATTACCTTTATATTTTGCTAAAGATTTAATTGATCAATTAATTAACCCATCACAAGAGGTTGCTGTTACAGCTGAAGCAGTGAAAGGGGAAGAGACTATTCCTCAGCCAACAGTTCAGCACCAACAATATGAAGAACCAGTTCCACAACAACCAATGTATCAACAGCAGCAACAACAATATGAACAGCCAATGTATCAACAACAGCAACAACCTTATATGGGGCAGCCTAATCAGCAGATGCATGCTCCACCACCACAATATGCTCAACCACAGAGACCTCAGCCGACAATTAATGTAAAGCCAGCTGAATTTGCGAGTTTTGAGCCTGTGCAATATCAACAACAAGATATTCAAAATCTTGATATGCTTTTAGACATCCCTCTAAAAGTAACAGTTGAACTTGGTAGAACAAAACGTTCTGTAAAAGAAATTCTTGAATTATCATCTGGTTCTATTATTGAATTGGACAAGTTAGCTGGTGAGCATGTTGACATTTTAGTAAACAATAAAATTGTGGCTAAAGGTGAAGTAGTTGTCATTGATGAGAATTTTGGAGTCCGTGTTACAGATATTATTAGTCAATCTGAACGTTTAAACAAACTTAAATAATTAATATAGTAGGAGTGGGGAAACTATGGCACACAAGATTATGATTGTAGACGATGCAGCTTTTATGAGAATGATGATTAAAGATATTTTAACTAAGAATGGATATGAAGTAGTTGCTGAAGCAGCAGATGGAGCTCAAGCTGTAGAAAAATACAAAGAACTTCAACCAGACTTGGTAACAATGGATATTACAATGCCTGAAATGGATGGGATCGCAGCGTTAAAAGAAATAAAGAAATTAAACAGCAATGCAAAAGTTATTATGTGTTCAGCGATGGGGCAGCAAGCAATGGTTATTGATGCAATCCAAGCTGGAGCAAAGGATTTTATTGTTAAGCCATTCCAAGCAGACCGTGTATTAGAGGCGATTGGAAAAACTTTAAGCTAAAGGTGGAGTGACATTGCTTCGTAGAAACTACGTCATCTTGATTTTATTAGCTCTTATTTTATTCTCTCCGCAAGCTGCGTTCCATGTGCTTGCGGAGGATTCTTCAAACAAAAGCGTATATGAAAATATGAATGATGAAGAACAAACGCAAAATCCTGACGAGACAAACATTGTTGAAGACGATCAAGTAAGTCCGGATGAAAATGTCCAAGGTGATGCTTTATCTGTCACTGCATTTGATTTTATTAAAATGTTCTTTGCACTCGGTATAGTCCTTTTTCTTATCTATTTTTTATTAAAGTTTGTAACAAAACGAAACAGAGTATTTCAGCAAGGACAAGCAATTATTAATCTTGGCGGTACAAATGTAGGACAAAACAAATCAGTACAAATGGTGAAAATAGGTGACAGAGTTTTAGTAGTTGGTGTAGGTGAGTCAATTTCTTTGTTAACGGAAATTAATGATGAAGAAGAAAGTAAGAAGATTATTCAGGAGTTTGAGCAAAAGCATGAACGAGTTGTTGAATCAAAAGACTTCATTCAAAAAGTGTTCTCATTTATTCAGCAAGGTGCAAAAGGACAGAAACATAATGAGTCAACAATGACATTTTCAACAAAGTTAAGTGAGCAATTGGAAAAAATGAAAAAAGAGCGGACAAAACAGATTGAGGATATTGAAAGAAAGGGTTTAGACAAGCATGAATGAGTTTATGGAGTTTTTTAACAATAGCAACCCTGAAGATGTCAGCACCTCTGTAAAGCTCCTTTTATTATTAACAGTTTTATCGATAGCACCTAGTATTTTAATCTTAATGACTTGTTTTACTAGAATAATAATAGTTTTATCCTTTGTTCGAACGTCACTTGCAACACAATCTATGCCACCAAATCAAATTTTGATCGGAATCGCGCTATTTCTAACCTTTTTTATAATGGCACCAACCTTTTCACAGGTAAATGAACAGGCGTTAACGCCTCTTTTTAATGAGGAAATTACGTTAGAAGAAGCTTATGATCGAGCTGCAATTCCATTTAAAGAGTTTATGAGTAAACATACAAGGCAGAAAGATTTGGCGTTATTTTTAAACTATGCTGGAATTGAACAACCGGAATCAGTAGAGGATATTCCTTTAACAGCACTTGTGCCTGCATTTGCTATTAGTGAGATTAAGACAGCATTTCAAATTGGATTTATGATATTTATTCCTTTCTTAGTTATTGATATGGTTGTCGCAAGTATTCTTATGTCAATGGGGATGATGATGCTTCCTCCAGTAATGATTTCATTACCTTTTAAAATATTATTATTTGTTTTAGTTGATGGTTGGTATTTAATTATTAAATCATTGTTACAAAGTTTTTAGAATGGGTGTGAACGAATGAGTTCAGAATTTGTTATTTCCTTAGCAGAAAAAGCCGTATACACAACGTTAATTATTTGTGGACCATTATTACTATTAGCCTTGGTTATCGGTCTTGTTGTTAGTATTTTTCAGGCTACAACTCAAATTCAAGAGCAAACTCTTGCGTTTATCCCGAAAATCGTGGCCGTTTTGGTGGGGCTTATCTTTTTTGGGCCTTGGATGCTTTCTACTCTAGTATCCTATGCACAAGATATATTCGGAAACTTAAATAGGTTTGTGGGCTAGAATGATCACAATACTAGAGAATTATCCGGCTTTTCTTTTAATTTTTATGAGGATAACAGCATTTTTCGTTACAATGCCTTTCTTCTCATACCGTAATATTCCTAATACTCATAAAATTGGTTTTTCCTTCTTTTTAGCGTGGATTATGTTTTTCTCATTAGAACCTCCTGCTATTGAAGTAGATGCTCAATTTATTATGCTGATAGTAAAAGAAGTGCTTTTGGGATTAACAATTGGATTTTCAGCGTATTTTATCCTTGCTGCAATACAAATTGCCGGAAGTTTTATTGATTTCCAGATGGGTTTTGCGATAGCGAATGTTATTGATCCGCAAACAGGTGCACAAAGTCCTCTTGTTGGTCAATTTTTATACACATTTGTCCTCTTATTTATGATTACGACAAATGCTCATCATTTATTGCTTGACGGAGTTTTTTATAGCTACCAATTTGTCCCTATTGATCAACCTTTTCTTCCAATGGGTGAAGAAAGTGTTATTGAATTTATTGTTGAGTCATTTAATTCAATGTTTATCATTGCGTTTCAAATGTCTATCCCGGTGGTAGGCTCACTATTTTTAGTTGACATTGCTTTAGGGATAGTAGCTAGAACGGTGCCTCAGTTAAACATTTTCGTTGTTGGCTTGCCATTGAAAATTGGTGTAAGTTTTATCATGTTAATTTTAGTTATGGGAGCTTTATTTATGCTGATGCAGCAGTTATTTGAAACAATGACTTATACAATGAGAGGACTTATGGAGTTGTTCGGAGGTGGAGGCAATGAATCTTCTTAGATTAGATCTACAGTTTTTTGCAGGAGAGAAAACGGAAAAAGCCACACCACGAAAAAAGCAAGATGCAAGGAAAAAAGGGCAAGTAGCGAAAAGTGCAGATGTTAATACAGCAATATCACTTTTAGCCATATTTTTATCGTTTTTATTCATTGGCGCATTTATGAGAGATCGTATCTTGCTTATGATGAGAGGAACTTTTCAAGATTATTTGCTTATTGAATTATCAGATCAAAATGTTCATGACTTATTTATTACATTATCTTATCAGTCTGCTATTATTCTGGCACCTGTAATGGGGGTTGCTTTAGTTGCTGGTGTTTTGGCTAATTATTTACAAGTAGGGTTTTTATTTTCAACTGAAGCTATACAAATGAAGTTAAATAAATTAGATCCAATTCAAGGCTTTAAGCGTATTTATTCAATGCGTGCCATTGTTGAGTTATTAAAATCATTATTGAAGATTTCATTTGTGGGATTTGTTACTTTTTCTGTTCTTTGGTTAGATATTGAGAATGTTTTACGATTGTCGCAAATGACAGTTGAACAATCTTTAGTATATATTGCTACTTTAACAGTAAAAATGGGGTTGTTTGCCTCAGCAGCTTTATTACTATTGTCACTACTAGACTATCTTTATCAGCGTTATGACTATGAAAAAAACCTAAAAATGTCGAAGCAAGACATAAAGGATGAATATAAAAAATCTGAAGGTGACCCTCTTATTAAATCGAAAATTAAGCAAAGACAACGTGAGATGGCAATGAGACGTATGATGCAGGATGTTCCAAATGCCGATGTAGTCATTACGAATCCCACTCACTATGCGATTGCTTTAAAATATGATGAAACAAAAATGGATGCCCCCTTTGTTGTAGCAATGGGTGTGGATCTTGTTGCACAGAAAATAAAAGAAATTGCAAAAGCAAATGATGTTGTCATGGTGGAAAATCGACCATTGGCAAGGGCCTTATATGCCCAAGTTGATATTGGACAAGCAATCCCTGATGAGTTTTTCCAGGCGGTTGCAGAAATTATTGCTTATGTTTATCAAGCTAAGTCAATTTAGTCATAAATTGATCGTTTCTGATATAAAAGGCTATCTAGAAACTTAATGTAGAATGCTTGGAGTAGAAATCTTAGAAGGTGTGTTAACACAGCTAAAGATAGATAGAATGGGTTTTAAGGAGAGATAAACAACATGTCCGGAAAAGATTTATCTGTATTACTTAGTGTTATCTTAATAGTAGCAATGCTGATCATTCCGTTCCCGGGCTGGTTATTGAGCTTTTTAATTATTATTAATATTTCTCTTGCATTATTGGTCATTCTTACGTCAATGAATATGAACGAGCCTTTACAGTTTTCAATTTTTCCATCTTTAATACTACTTTTAACACTTTTCCGTTTAGGGTTAAATGTTTCAACAACAAGAGCCATTCTTGCCGAAGGAGATGCAGGTAAGGTTGTTGAAACATTTGGTACTTTTGTAACTGGTGGGAATGTTCTTGTAGGTTTTGTTGTTTTTACGATCTTAATTGTTATCCAATTTGTTGTCATTACAAAGGGATCAGAACGTGTATCAGAGGTTGCTGCTCGTTTTACACTCGATGCAATGCCAGGTAAACAAATGAGTATTGACGCTGATTTAAATGCAGGAATGATCTCTGAACAACAGGCACGTGAGCGACGAGATAAAATTGCTAATGAAGCAGATTTTTACGGGGCAATGGATGGTGCTAGTAAATTCGTTAAAGGTGATGCGATTGCTGGTATTATCATGGTTCTTATAAATATGTTATTTGGAATCATAATCGGTATGATGCAATTAGGAATGCCGATTAGTGAAGCAGCTTCTCATTTTACAATGTTAACAGTTGGAGATGGAATAGTGAGTCAAATACCTGCACTACTAATTTCAACTGCAACAGGTATTGTTGTTACAAGAGCAGCTTCGGAAGGTAATCTAGGTACTGATATTACTTCACAGCTTTTTGCTTATCCGAAAATGCTTTACGTAGCGGCAGGGACGATCTTTCTATTAGGAATCTTTACTCCAATTGGTATTTTACTAACATTACCGATTGCTGGTTTGTTAGCTTTTGGTGGCTATATGATTACAAGATCAAAAGCTCAAGACATTCCGGATGAAGAAGAGTTGGAACAGGAAATAGAAATGGATGAAATGAAAAGTCCTGAAAGTGTGGTTAATCTATTAAACATTGATCCAATTGAATTTGAATTCGGATATGGATTAATTCCTCTTGCTGATACAAATCAAGGTGGGGATCTTTTAGACCGTGTAGTTATGATTCGTAGACAATTAGCAATTGAATTAGGTATCGTTATTCCTGTTGTACGTATACGGGATAACATTCAGTTGCAACCTAATGAGTATCGATTAAAGATAAAAGGAAATGAATTAGCCAAAGGCGAGATTCTTCTTGATCATTATTTAGCGATGGCACCAGGAATTGAAGATGATTCAATTGAAGGAATTGATACCATTGAACCATCGTTTGGTTTGCCTGCAAAATGGATTACAGAAGAAATGAAGGACACGGCAGAAATGTATGGATATACGGTTGTAGATCCACCATCTGTTGTTTCTACACACATTACAGAGATTATTAAACAACACGCACATGAGTTATTAGGTCGACAAGAAACAAAACAATTAATTGATCACTTAAAAGAATCTTACCCAATTTTAGTAGAAGAAGTAACACCATCACCACTTGGTATTGGGGATATTCAAAAAGTTCTTGCAAAGCTTTTAAGAGAAAAAGTATCTATTCGAAACTTACCTATTATCTTTGAAACATTAGCTGATTTTGGAAAAATGACTTCAGATACTGAACTATTAGGAGAATATGTTAGACAAGCGTTGGCTAAACAAATTACTTCTCAATATGCTGATCAGGAACAAATGATGAAGGTTGTCACCTTATCAGGTAGGGTAGAAAAGCTTATAGCAGAAGGTGTCCAACAAACTGAGCATGGAAATTACTTATCATTAAGCCCGGATGTTTCACAACAACTAATTGAAGCTATTGCAAAAGAAATTGAAATGCTATCACTTCAACAACAAACACCAATTGTATTATGTTCACCTGCAGTGAGAATGTATGTTAGACAGCTAACAGATCGTTATTTCCCTCAGGTACCTATATTGTCATATAATGAATTAGAAGCAAATGTCGAAGTACAGAGTATCGGGGTGGTAAACGTCGAATGAAGGTAAAAAAATATGTTGCACCATCTATGCAAGAAGCAATGAAAAAAATCCGTGCTGAAATGGGTAATGATGCAGTTATTTTGAATTCCAAAAGTATTCAAACAGGTGGTTTTTTAGGTCTTTTTACTAAAAAAAAGATCGAAGTGATTGCTGCTGTGGATCCGGACGCACAAGTAGATCATCAACCAAAGAAAGAAACAAAAGCATTTGTTCAAGAAAACACAGTACCACAAACGAAGTTCAATGCCGAGCTAGCAAATCAAAATACACCAAAACCAGTTGAAAAAGTAGCTGATCACAAGCCCCTTTTAGACGAAATAAATGAGTTGAAGCGTCTTGTTCAAACCATTTCCAGCGATGAAAAAATGGAACTATATCCTGAACCGCTTCAACTGCTTTTACAAAAGATGATCAAACAAGATATTAGTTCATCTTTAAGAACTCAAATTATGGGTGAACTTTTGGAATATTGGTATAACGAAAAGGGTAACGTTACAGTTGAACAGCTAATTAAGAAACAACAGGAACTCTTTGCTAGCCGTATTTCCAATCTTGAATTTGGTGGAATTTCTTATAAAAAGAAATACATTAATGTTATTGGCCCAACAGGAGTAGGCAAAACAACTACTTTAGCAAAATTAGCAGCTGAATGTGTGTTACAAAAGAAGAAAAAAGTTGCCTTTATCACAACTGACACCTATAGAATTGCGGCAATTGAACAGTTAAAAACATATGCGAAAATTTTAGACGTTCCAATGGAAGTTTGTTATACAATTGAGGATTTTAAAGAAGCTAAAAAGAAACTTTCTATGTATGATTATGTATTTATCGATACTGCAGGACGAAATTTTTTAGAAGAAAAGTATGTTTCTGATTTAGAAAAGATTATTGATTTTAATGAGGAAATGGAAACGTATCTTGTTCTTGCTGCTACAGCAAAATCTTCTGATATGTTAGCTGTATATGAACAATTTTCTGTCATTCCAATAAGTAAACTTATCTTTACAAAGTTAGACGAAACAGCAACAAGAGGAACATTGTTTGATGTCATGATAAAGACAAAAAAAGGTATTGCCTATACGACCCATGGTCAAGATGTCCCAGATGATATTGAAGCAGCTACACGAGAACGTATAGTCGAACAAATGTTGAGGTAATCAAATGGTAAATGATCAAGCAGAACGTTTAAGACAAAGACTAAATAGCCTAAAATCTCAAGCCAAGTCAATTGCGGTAATGAGTGGAAAAGGCGGGGTTGGTAAGTCAAATTTTTCCCTTAATTTTTCACTAGCTTTACAAAAAGAAAATAAACGAGTTTTATTATTTGATTTAGATATAGGTATGGGTAACATTGATATCTTAATTGGAGAAAGTTCTAAATATTCAATTGTTGACTTTTTCCAAAAAGATTTATCACTTACTGATATTATTTCAACTGGACCAGATGGATTGGAGTATATTTCTGGTGGTAGTGGGCTAGGAACTATTTTCAAACTTGATGAAACAAAATTCCAACGATTTCTACAGCAGTTAGATCTTTTATTTAAAGTATACGATTATATTATCTTTGATATGGGGGCCGGAATTTCAGAAGATAGTTTGCGTTTTTTACTTTCAGTTGATGAAATTATTGTTATTACAACCCCAGAGCCAACATCAATGACAGATGCTTATTCAGCTATTAAACATGTGTGTCTGAACCACCCAACAATACCTTTTTCAATTGTGGTAAATAGGGCCTTCAACAAAAAGGTTGGTGACTCTACTTATAGGAGATTCGCACAAACGATTACACAATTTTTGGGGCGTCAGGTTTCATTATTAGGTATCATACCCGACGATTCAACGATCATGAAAGCTGTTATTGATCAAAAACCAGTATTGTTATATCAACCTAATTGTCAAGCTAGTAAGGCTTTAATGACAATTTCAAAGGACTTTATACAAATAAAGTCAAATGATGTAGAAGTAGTTGATTCAACACCTTTTATATCGAAATTAAAAAATTTCTTCATGAAGGGTAGGTAAACAATAATGGGGAAAATTCGAGTGCTGGTAGTGGATGATTCAGCTTTTATGAGAAAGCTAATTACAGATTTTCTAGTTGAACATGAGAGCATTGAAGTCGTAGGAACGGCTAGAAATGGTGAAGATGCGCTAGCAAAAATTGAAGAGAAAAATCCTGATGTTATAACCCTTGATGTTGAGATGCCTGTTTTGAATGGACTTGAAGCTCTAAAAGTTATTATGAATAAATATCCTCGTCCTGTCATTATGCTTTCTAGTACGACAAAAGAAGGTGCTGAAAATACGATTTTATCTCTGCAATACGGAGCATTTGATTTCATCACAAAACCTTCTGGAGCCATTTCTTTAGATCTTCACAAAGTAAAGGAAGAGTTAAAGGAAAAAGTAATTTTAGCTCATTCTTCAAACCGAAATAAAACAATAAGTCGATTTAGGGAAAAAAAGACTCCACTTACAGTGAATGAATATAGTAAAATAGACTCAATGGATTACAAAAGCCCTACTTCCTTCGACAAAAACCATCTTAAGTCATCAATTGTTTGCATAGGAACATCAACTGGAGGACCTAGGGCTTTGCAACATGTATTAACAAAAATACCAGCAAACATTGATGCTCCAATTTTTATTGTTCAGCATATGCCACCTGGTTTCACGCATTCACTGGCTAGTCGATTGAACTCGATTTCTTCCATTGAAGTGAAGGAAGCAGTTAATGGTGAATTAGTCAAGAAAGGTACAGCTTATATTGCACCGGGTGGATCTCATCTGAAAATAGTAAAAACCGGTACATCACTTACTATTAAAATTGACCAGTCTGACATAAGAAATGGACATCGTCCTTCTGTAGATGTAATGTTTGAATCTATTAGCGAACTAAAAGATTACCGCAAAGTAGCTGTAATCATGACTGGAATGGGATCGGATGGTTCAGAAGGTTTGAAGAAGCTAAAGTCAACGGGAGCTGTAAAAGCTATTTCCGAATCTGAGCAGACATCTGTTGTATACGGGATGCCTAAAGCAGCAGTGGCAACAAATCTGGTAGATAAAGTTGAAAATGTTGAAAATATAGCAGCGGCTATTATGAACTTTTTGACAAATCAGCGTTAAAGAACATTTTTCGTTGTGTTCGTTTTGATGTGTACCATAATCATTTTTCCAAATATAAATAAATTACTTAACTTGATACTTAGGGGTGTTACCGTATGGAAATGAATCAATACCTAGAAGTCTTTATTGAAGAAAGTAAAGAGCATCTACAAGCTTGTAATGAGAAATTACTAGAATTAGAGAAAAACCCAACTGATCTATCAATTGTCAATGATATTTTCCGTTCGGCACATACACTCAAAGGAATGAGTGCAACAATGGGTTACGAAGATTTGGCTAGTTTAACACATCAAATGGAAAATGTCTTAGATGCCATTCGAAATGAAAAGCTATCTGTTTCTGCTGAGATTCTTGATGTTGTTTTTGCTTCTGTTGATGATCTAGAGGAAATGGTTTTCTCTATAGCAGAAGGTGGAGATGGTAAGAAGGATGTTTCAAGAGTAGTTGAAATGTTAAAGAAAATTGAAAATGGTGAAGCCGTTGCTGAAGAGTCATCCCCTTCAAACGAGGTAACTCTTTCACAATCAATTCAAGATTATGATGATTATGAAAATGCCGTTATTCAGCAATCAAAAGAACAAGGATTTTCAGCATATGAACTAACGATTACTTTAAGAGAAGATTGTTTGTTAAAAGCTGCTCGAGTATTTATGGTATTTGAAATTCTAGAGCAGGCTGGTGAAGTTATTAAGTCCGTTCCATCAGTTGATCAGTTAGAGGAAGAAAAATTTGATCATCAATTCACTGTTGCAATTGTAACAAAGGATTCTTCTGAAGATATTCAAAATAAAGTAATGAAAGTTTCTGAAATTGATAGTGTAAATGTTCAACCAATCGTAGTATCTGAAAGAAATATGAAACAAGCTCATGAAGAAACTTCTCAACAACAATTAACAGTAGCTGAGGAAGAAGTGCCAAAACATGTACAAGCCAAGGAGCAAGTTAAAACAGCTTCAAAGCAGGTTGCTGCTACAAGTACAAAGACGATACGTGTTAATATTGAGCGTTTGGATATTTTAATGAACCTTTTCGAAGAGTTGGTTATTGACCGAGGTAGATTAGAGCAAATTTCTAAAGATTTAAATAATAATGAGCTTAATGAAACTGTAGAAAGAATGTCTCGTATCTCTGGGGATTTACAGAATATTATCCTAAATATGCGAATGGTACCAGTTGAAACTGTGTTTAACCGATTCCCACGAATGATTAGACAACTTGCTAAAGATTTAAACAAAAAAATAAATCTTGAAATTATCGGTGCAGAAACAGAGCTTGACCGCACAGTTATTGATGAGATCGGAGACCCATTAGTTCACTTACTTCGAAATGCGATTGACCACGGTGTAGAAATGCCAGATGTTCGTGTTAAAAATGGTAAAAGTGAAGAAGGTAATGTTGTTTTAAGAGCTTATCATAGCGGAAACCATGTTTTCATTGAAATTGAGGATGATGGGGCTGGAATTAATCGTGAACGCGTTTTGAAGAAAGCGTTAGATAGAGGAGTAGTAACAGAGCAAATTGCTTCTACACTAACCGATAAACAAGTTTATGAATTAATTTTCTCCTCTGGATTCTCTACTGCTGACCAAATTTCAGATATCTCTGGTCGTGGAGTAGGTCTGGATGTTGTAAAGAGCACGATTGAATCATTAGGTGGAACAGTATCAGTAGATGCTCAGGAAGGAAAAGGTTCACTTTTCTCTATCCAGCTTCCTCTTACATTATCGATTATTTCAGTTATGTTAGTTGAATTACGTAAAGAAAAATATGCAATTCCGCTATCTTCAATCATTGAAACAGCTGTTATTAAAAAGGATGAAATTCTACAAGCACATAATCAAAAAGTAATTGATTTCCGTGGGAAAATTGTGCCGTTAGTCTTTTTATCTGAAATCTTCGAAGTACCAGAAGAAAGTGAAAATGAAGATTTTGTTTCGTTAATTATTGTACGAAAAGGTGACAAAATGGCAGCACTTGTCGTTGACTCTTTCATTGGTCAGCAGGAAATCGTTTTAAAATCCCTTGGAAATTACTTGAACTCAGTATTTGCCATCTCAGGTGCTACTATTTTAGGTGATGGTCAAGTAGCGTTAATCGTTGATTGTAATTCTTTAATAAAATAGAGCCATTAATTATAAGAGTGGAAAATGGAATTGACTTTTCCGGTAGTAGACGTTGGCATTTTATTCTTTTGTTATTAAAACCAAGATGATGATATTTTCTTTTGAAAGGGGATTAAACGATGAGTGAACATATATCTGGTGACTTAAAAGTTATCGTTTTTCAATTACAAGACGAGGAATACGGAATTCCTGTACAACAAGTTCGATCTATTGAAAAAGTTCAACATATTACGAGAGTACCAAGAACAGCTTCATATATTAAAGGAGTAATAAATTTACGTGGAGTTGTTACACCTATTATTGATTTACGAAAAAGATTTGGATTAAAAGTACTTGATGATACAGAGAGTACAAGAATGATTATTGTTTCCAAAGAAGATATGGAAGTTGGGTTTATTGTAGATGCAGCAAATGATGTTATTGATATTCATCAAGGCATTATAGAGCCTGCACCTGAAGTTGTTGGGGCTGTGGAAGTTGAGTATATACAAGGAGTAGCCAAATTAGATAAAAGATTAATTGTTATGATTGATTTGGAACAAGTCCTGAAAAGTAATGACGAGCGGTCTCTTCTCGGTGTATAGAGGGAATTTAAATGGATTATATTAATTTTATTTCATCAACACATATCGATATATTAAAAGAAGTAGGGAATATAGGTGCTGGCCATTCAGCAACTTCATTATCGAAGTTGCTGGAAAAAAAGATAGATATGAATGTTCCAGATGTTAAGATTGTTTCCTTTAATGATCTAATGGAATGGGTAGGCGGTCCTGACGTTGTCATAGCTAGTGTTTTCTTAAGGATTGAAGGTGATATCCCAGGCTCCTTATTCTTTGTATTGAGCATTGAACAAGCGGAACGTTTTATCAAACAGCTTATAGGCGATGATCAATTTACATTAAAAGAAACACCATATAATGAATTGGGATTATCTGCATTTCAAGAGCTCGGTAATATTTTAACAGGATCATATTTATCATCATTATCTGATTTGACAGATTTAACAATTTACCCTTCAGTTCCTGCTCTTACAATTGATATGTTTGGTGCTGTTATGAGTCATGGCTTAATTGAGTTATCACATGCCGGTGATTTTGCAATTATCATTGACACTGCCATTAAGGAAGAGGATCAGTTAGAAGAAGATTCAGTAAAAGGGCATTTCTTTCTCTTACCAGATCCTGATTCCTTTAAAAAGTTATTTGATGCACTTGGGGTAAATGATGAAGAATGAGTCAATTGAAATTGTAAAAGTTGGAATAGCAGATTTAAATATAGTGAAATCACCACAGCGAATTCGCACCTCAGGATTAGGATCTTGTGTAGGTCTTATTTTATTCGATAGGATCTATCAAATAGCAGGACTGGCTCATGTTATGCTTCCTGATTCAACATTAGCAAATCAATCTACTATTAATCAGGCAAAATATGCAGACACTGCTGTTCCACTCCTGATCGACAAACTATTAGAGGCAGGAGCAAAAATGAGGTCTTTGCAAGCTAAAATGGCTGGTGGTGCTCAAATGTTTCAATTTCAAACAACGAGTGACATGATGAGAATCGGCCCAAGAAATGTAGATGCTGTAAAAGAGGTACTTCAAACATATAACATACCTTTACTAAAAGAAGATGTTGGTGGTAATAGTGGAAGAACAATCGAGTTTGATCCGATAACATGTGAATTAATGATTAGAACGGTAAATCAAGGTGTGAAAATTATTTAACTTATAAAAACCTAGCCTGTTATTTATTACTAAGTGTGAAATTTTTTTAAAAAATAAACTTTGCTTTTCAATGAAACATATCTTTTTTATCAGGGGGATAAAAATGACACTAATGACACTAACCGATGAACAAGTAATTTGGCAAAAATGGATAGATGTACGAGATACTCATGCTGGTGATGCGCTCATCAAGAAATATATGCCCCTTGTTTCTTATCATGTTCAAAGAATTTCTATTGGACTCCCAAAGAATGTAAATAAAGATGATTTAATGAGCTTAGGCTTGTTTGGGTTATATGATGCATTAGAGAAATTTGATCCAAATCGTGATTTAAAGTTCGACACGTATGCTTCTTTCCGTGTACGAGGAGCAATCATAGATGGCTTAAGAAAAGAAGACTGGCTACCACGGAGTTCACGTGAAAAGGCTAAACGTGTAGAAGCGGCGATTGATAAATTAGAGCAAAAACATTTGCGAAATATTTCCGCGAAAGAAATTGCAAATGAACTAGGCTTAACAGAAGATGAAGTTATTGGTGTGATGAATGAAGGTTTCTTTGCAAATGTATTGTCTATTGATGATCAATTGTTTGACCAAGATGATGGTGAAAGTATTGGGTTTACTGTGAAAGATGATAACCAGGTAACACCGGAAGAAAAGATGATTAATGATGAATTAATCAATCAGTTATCTGAAGTTATTACTCAATTAAGTGAAAAGGAGCAGCTTGTAATAAGCTTCTTTTACAAAGAAGAATTAACTTTAACAGAAATTGGTCAAGTTATGAACCTTTCGACTTCAAGAATCTCACAAATTCATTCTAAAGCGTTGTTTAAACTAAGAAAAATATTAGAAAATGTAATACATTAATATTTTTGTTATGAATCATTTCATTAGCACAAACTTGAGATAAGCCAACAGGACTCTACAACCAAACATCAGTATTGTGCTTCGTAAAGGTGAGGATGATATGAGCTTAAAAAATATAGAAATGCAAATTGCTCTGCCTCGCACACATGATGCTGGGAAGATTCAAGAACAGCTCAATCAAAGAAATCAAATTAATCATGATCAACTTGCACATTCTATACAAAAGGAAGTAGACTTAAAAAGATCGCAGGTTCAGGAAAATCAAGAAAGTGAAAAGTTACAATTAAAAAAGGATCAATCAGAGCAACATCATAATCAGAAGAAAAAGAAAAAAGAAGAACAAAAACAAGAGGAGAATCCTGACCACCCCTATAAGGGGAAAACAATTGATTTTTTTGGTTAAGAGAGGATGCCTATGCCGACTATATTACTTTTCATAAGTTTACTACTTCATGTAGTAGCTTTTTATTTTATCGTTGTTCTTTATATGAAATATTCTACAATAAAAAATATATCCGATACACAGCGTCAGTTACTTGAAGAAACAGAAAATTCTATGACTAGTTTTCTTATTGATATTAAGGATGAGAATGACAGACTTATTGAAAAGTTATTGAAAACTTCTAATTCAATTCCTCAAAAAAGAGAAGAACTTCATTTCAATCCAATTAATCAAGATCAAAAAGCTAGTCATGTTGAGATACAAAAACCTGATAAACAAGTTGATGAACTTGAACTTCCAGATCACTTATTAAATGTCGATCAAGTGGAAGATATTGTTGAAATTAATCAACCTAAACAACAAAAAAATCCTTCTTTTGAAGAAAGAGCTATAAATCTTTATAAAGAGGGGCATACTATTGAACAAATTGCAAAACGGTTAAACGTTGGTAAAACAGAAATCGAGCTTCTTTTAAAATTTCGTCAATTATAAATGAATCATAGCGTTGTTTAATGACTGATCAAACAATATTGTTAAGAAGTTTTACTTTACTCTTGAATCTGGTAATTTAATATGGTATATTAATTTTTGGTGTTATTACACACGCTTATAGATTTAAGTATTGGTGCTGTTAACCTTATCATAATAGTATATGCTTAAAGATAACAGTTATGCTTAAAGATGATATAAGCGGAGGAGATCAAAACCATTAGGAGGAACAAATTAATGTCAGTAATTTCTATGAAACAATTGCTTGAAGCTGGTGTTCACTTCGGTCACCAAACACGCCGTTGGAACCCAAAAATGAAACGTTACATCTTCACTGAGCGTAACGGTATCTACATCATCGACCTTCAAAAAACAGTTAAAAAGGTTGAAGAAGCTTACAAATTCGTTAAAGAACTTGGAGCTGAAGGTGGTACTATCCTTTTCGTAGGTACAAAAAAACAAGCACAAGATTCAGTTAAAGAAGAAGCAGAACGTTCTGGA
The DNA here is from genome assembly GCF_003667825.1 of Metabacillus litoralis. Lineage (NCBI taxonomy): Bacteria > Bacillati > Bacillota > Bacilli > Caryophanales > Bacillaceae > Metabacillus > Metabacillus litoralis. The sequence continues at coordinate 906,842 of NZ_CP033043.1, forward strand.
ATGTACTTTGTAAACCAACGTTGGTTAGGTGGTACATTAACAAACTTTGAAACAATCCAAAAGCGTATCAAACGTTTAAAAGATATTCAAAGAATGCAAGAAGATGGCACTTTTGAAGTACTACCAAAGAAAGAAGTAGTACAACTTAACAAAGAGCTTGAGCGTCTTGAAAAATTCCTTGGTGGAATTAAAGACATGAAGCAATTACCAGATGCATTATTCATTATTGATCCTCGTAAAGAGCGTATCGCTGTTGCAGAAGCTCGTAAATTAAACATCCCGATCGTAGGTATCGTTGATACGAACTGTGATCCAGATGAAATTGATTATGTAATCCCTGCAAATGATGATGCAATCCGCGCTGTTAAGCTTCTAACTGCAAAAATTGCAGATGCAATTTTAGAATCTAAACAAGGTGAAGAAACTACACCTGCTTAATGTGCAAAAGGTGATAAGGGGGAATGACCTTTTATCACCTTTTTTTAAAGTAAGTTACATAAGAAATAACTAAATCTGGGCATCTTGGAAACCATAAGGAGAAACCTTAGGTCTCTTTAATAAACTGCCTATTGTTATCATATCCACTTATTTAAAATAATGGATGGTTAGAATCATTTAAAAACCCATATGACTTTAAGGAGGAATACCGTAATGGCAGTAACTGCACAAATGGTAAAAGAATTACGTGAAAAAACAGGCGCTGGAATGATGGATTGTAAAAAAGCGTTAACTGAAACTAATGGAGATATGGATCAAGCAATCGACTATCTTCGTGAAAAAGGTATTGCTAAAGCAGCTAAAAAGGCTGACCGTATTGCTGCTGAAGGTTCTACATTAGTGAAAGTAAACGGTAATGAAGCGGTAATCTTAGAAGTAAACTCTGAGACTGACTTCGTAGCGAAAAACGAAGGTTTCAAAGAATTAATTAACGGTTTAGCTGATTTCTTACTTGAGAAGAAGCCTGCAGATGCAGAAGCAGCATTATCTGAAACAATGAGCAACGGCACAACTGTTGCTGATTACATCAATTCTGCAATTGCTAAAATCGGAGAAAAAATCACTCTTCGTCGTTTTACAGTTTTATCAAAAACTGACAATGATGCATTTGGTGCATACCTACATATGGGAGGACGTATCGGCGTTCTAACATTACTTGAAGGTACAACAGATGCAGATGCTGCAAAAGATGTTGCAATGCATGCTGCTGCTGTAAATCCTAAGTATGTATCACGTGATCAAGTGTCTGCTGAAGAAGCTGAGCACGAGCGTAAAATCCTAACTGAACAAGCTTTAAACGAAGGTAAGCCAGAAAATATCGTTGCAAAAATGGTTGAAGGTCGTCTTGGTAAATATTTCGAAGACATCTGTTTACTTGACCAAAGCTTTGTTAAGAATCCAGATCAAAAAGTTAAAGAATTTGTTCAATCTAAAGGTGCAACTGTAAAAACTTTCATCCGCTATGAAGTTGGAGAAGGTATTGAAAAGCGCCAAGATAACTTTGCTGAAGAAGTTATGAGTCAAGTAAAAAAATAACTATTAATATGTACACAAATAAGATTTCATAATCGATGTTGTGTACAGATACATGTTTTTCTTATAATGGAAAAAGGGAACACAGCGTGTGTTCCCTTCTTTTTAGAGAGATGGGACCTATCTAAAGAAAGCTATGTAGGATTAAAAAGAATCTAAGCCGAATAACACGGATAAAATAGAATTGAGAGTAAATACATCAGATGATGTTAATTACACATTAATATCCATGAAAAAAGCTTAGTATTTATTCATGCGGAACAGAGAGTTGGAGGTAATCATGAGTAAACCTAAATATCAACGTATCGTACTAAAATTAAGTGGTGAAGCACTTGCGGGTGATAATGGATTTGGAATTAACCCTTCTGTTATACAATCAATTGCTAAACAAGTGAAGGAAATTGCTGAACTAGATGTTGAGGTAGCTGTTGTTGTTGGAGGCGGAAACATCTGGCGCGGTAAAATCGGTAGTGAAATGGGAATGGACCGAGCAACTGCCGACTACATGGGAATGCTTGCAACTGTCATGAACTCACTTGCTTTACAAGATAGTCTTGAAACACAAGGAATTCAAACACGTGTCCAAACTTCTATTGAAATGAGACAGGTTGCCGAGCCATACATAAGAAGAAAAGCAATTCGTCACCTTGAAAAGAAACGCGTTGTGATCTTTGCTGCTGGTACCGGAAATCCATATTTCTCTACAGATACGACTGCGGCATTACGTGCTGCAGAAATTGAAGCAGATGTTATTCTTATGGCAAAAAATAATGTGGATGGTGTTTATAACGCCGACCCTAGAATTGACAAAGATGCTGTTAAATATGAAACTCTTTCATACTTAGATGTACTTAAAGAAGGTCTTGCTGTAATGGATTCAACTGCGTCTTCTTTATGCATGGATAATGATATTCCACTAATTGTCTTCTCAATTATGGAAGAAGGTAATATTAAGCGTGCCGTGATCGGCGAAAATATCGGAACAATTGTAAGGGGGAAATAATCTTGGCTAAACAAATTTTAGCAAACACAAAAGAAAAAATGGAAAAAGCTGTTGCTTCTTTAACTCGTGAGTTAGCTTCAGTTAGAGCCGGACGTGCTAGTGCAAATTTATTAGATAAAATTTCTGTTGACTATTATGGGGCTCCAACACCTGTTAATCAACTTGCATCTATTAGTGTGCCAGAAGCAAGACTTCTAGTTATCCAACCTTATGATAAAACTGTTTTAGGTGATATCGAAAAGGCAATTCTAAAATCTGACTTGGGTTTAACACCTTCAAATGATGGTTCTCTTATTCGACTTTCTATCCCAGCGCTAACAGAGGAAAGACGTAAGGAACTTGTGAAGTTAGTTAAAAAATATGCAGAAGAGGCAAAAGTTGCAGTGCGTAATATTCGACGTGATGGTAATGACGACCTGAAGAAATTGGAGAAAAACGGCGATATTACTGAAGATGAGTTACGTGGCAACACTGAAGAAGTACAAAAGTTAACTGATGATTATATTGTGAAAGTTGACCAAGTTGCTAAAGATAAAGAAAAAGAAATCATGGAAGTTTAAGTGAAAAATCTGTACAATAGGAATGGAAAGACCCTCTAATGTTTACAGGGGGTTTTTTTGTTAAAGATAAGAGAATATGATATCTTTACTAAATATTGGTGTCTGGCTGAAGCGCCTAGCCCCTTGAGGGGTTATAAGCCACAAATGAATTGAAGAATAGAGCCTCTTCTATTCATTTGTTTCTTATGCTTGTGGGGGGCTGAGAAAGGCGTTTACGTTTTTCTTATAGTTTAACGTCATCATGGTAGAAAGAGATCATGAATTATTGGGTGATGGAGGAATCACATGCTCAACATATTAAAGAAATGGAAAGGAAACCCTCGACCTTCCAATAAACAAACATTAAGTAAAGAGGACATTTTAAAAGGAGAAATTCCAAATCATATTGCCATTATTATGGATGGAAATGGAAGGTGGGCAAAAAAACGTGCCTTACCTCGAATAGCTGGACATCATGAGGGCATGAAAGTTGTCAGAAAGATAACGAAACAGGCTAATTCACTCGGTGTTAAAACTCTTACTTTGTATGCTTTTTCAACTGAAAACTGGAAACGACCTAAGGTAGAAGTAGATTATTTAATGAAGTTACCTGAAGAATTCTTAAATACTTATTTACCTGAGCTTATTGAAGAAAATGTGCAGGTACGTATAATGGGGGATAAAAACAGACTCCCGGTGCATACATTAAGTGCTGTTGAAAAGGCTATAAATGAAACAAGAGAAAATGACGGTCTTGTTTTAAATTTTGCTTTGAATTATGGCAGTCGTGCTGAAATTATTACTGCGGTTCAACAGATTGCTAAAGATATTGAGAGTGGTAAAATAAACGGTGATTCAATTGATGAATCGCTTTTCTCCAATTATTTAATGTCTCAATCACTTGATGATCCTGACCTATTAATACGTACTAGTGGTGAAATCCGGTTAAGTAATTTTATGTTATGGCAACTAGCTTATACAGAATTTTGGTTTACTGAAGTATTATGGCCAGATTTTAATGAACAATGTTTTTTACAAGCAATACACACATATCAACAAAGAGGACGCAGATTTGGTGGCGTATAAAGGTGATGAAATTTTAAATGAAGCAACGAATTCTAACTGCAATATTAGCTGCAGCAGTTTTTCTTCCATTTGTCATTTACGGAAATCTTCCGTTTACAATATTTGTTTATTTACTAGCGTCAATTGGCTTGTATGAATTGCTAAGAATGAAAAAAATATCGTTAGTAAGTTTTCCTGGATTAATAAGCTTATTAATTTTATGGGTTCTATTAATTCCAAATTCTTATATAACAATATTAAACGATATTAATTTTTCTAAGGCGGAATTAGCATTACTAGCTTTGTTATTTTTGCTAACTTACACGGTTATCACGAAAAATAAGTTTACATTTGATGATGTTGGTTTTGTTGTCATTTCCGTATTTTATCTTGGAATCGGTTTTTACTTTTTTATTGAAACAAGGCATTCTGGGTTAGCAGAAGTATTTTATGCATTATTTTTAATATGGGTAACTGATTCAGGTGCTTATTTTGTCGGTCGGGCAATGGGGAAAAACAAGCTTTGGCCTGAAATAAGTCCGAATAAAACAGTAGAAGGTGCAGTGGGTGGAGTTTTATTTGCTGTTATTTTCGCTTGGGTGTACCACATGTTTACTGGAGTTTTAGATTCTTTCCTTATCATTACGGTTATGACGATCTTTCTCTCTATTTTTGGACAAATTGGAGACTTGGTTGAATCTGCATTCAAACGCCATTATCAAGTAAAGGATTCTGGTTCAATTCTTCCGGGACATGGTGGTATTTTAGATCGATTCGATAGCCTATTATTTGTATTACCTTTACTTCACTTTTTAAATATTCTTTTTTAAAAAGTGTTTAAGTCCATAACATTATGTGGTGGATACGAGTATTACGCATTCTGATTGGAAGTGACTATGTGAAGAAAATAAGTTTACTTGGAGCGACTGGTTCAATAGGAATCCAAACTTTATCAGTAATAGAAGCACATCCTGATGAGTTTGAACTAGTCTCCATGTCTTTTGGAAGAAATATAAAATCTGGAATTGAGATCATTAGAAAATTTAACCCTAGGTTTGTTGCGGTTCAAGATAAAGAAACATATGAAAAATTGAAACTTGAGCTTGAAATCGATAAAATAAAAATTGGTTACGGACAAGAAGCATTAATAGAGGCAGCTATATTTGATGATGTTGATTGTTTAGTTAATGCAGTTGTTGGTAGTGTAGGACTTGTTCCAACGTTAAAAGCAATCGAAAACAAAATCACAATTGCAATTGCTAATAAAGAAACACTCGTAACAGCCGGTCATTTAGTTACAGAATATGCAAGGAAACACCAAGTTGACTTGTTACCTGTTGATAGTGAACATTCTGCGATTTTTCAATGTTTACAAGGTGAAAAATCAAAAAATATAGACCGTCTAATCATAACTGCATCTGGTGGGAGTTTTCGGGATAAAACGAGAGACGAATTGACAAACGTTACAGTAGAGCAGGCTTTAAATCATCCAAATTGGTCTATGGGTGCGAAAATTACAATAGATTCTGCAACAATGATGAACAAAGGGCTCGAGGTCATTGAGGCACATTGGTTATTTAACATTCCTTATCAAAGAATTGATGTACTATTACATAAAGAAAGTATTATACATTCTTTAGTGGAGTTCCACGATCGTAGTGTGATTGCACAGTTAGGAACACCTGATATGAGAGTTCCTATTCAATATGCATTAACTTACCCAGACAGACTTCCGCTTGAAAATGCTAAAAGACTTGAATTGTGGGAACATGGGAAACTTCATTTTGAAAAAATCAACTTCGATAGGTACAAATGCTTACAATATGCTTTTGATTCAGGTAAAATAGGTGGGACAATGCCAACTGTACTAAATGCTGCAAATGAAGAAGCGGTTGAAGCTTTTTTGAAGGGTAAGATAAAATTCCTTCAAATTGAAGACTTAATTGAAAGAGCTATGGATAAGCATGAGAGCATCGCGCATCCAGATTTGGAGCAAATTCAAGAAGTTGATCAACTAACGCGAAATTTTGTACAAACATTAATCTCATAAAGGTGGTCATTCAAAGTGAATACAGTGATAGCGTTTGTCCTTATTTTCGGTGCTCTAGTATTTTTTCATGAGCTAGGTCATTTAATGTTAGCAAATAGAGCTGGCATACTTTGCCGCGAATTTGCTATAGGGTTTGGTCCGAAAATTTTATCGTTTAAAAAGAATGAAACAGTGTATACGATTCGACTCCTTCCTATTGGGGGATTCGTACGAATGGCTGGTGAAGATCCCGAGGTTATCGAGGTTAAACCTGGACATAATGTAGGATTATTATTTAACAATGAAGACAAAGTTGAAAAAATCATTCTTAACAATAAAGAAAAATACCCTCAAGCTCGTGTTATAGAGGTAGAAAATGTTGATCTTGAGCATAACATGTTTATCTCAGGCTATGAACACGGAGAAGAGGATTTTATTAAAAGATTTGATGTGAGTGAAACATCTTATTTTATTGTAGATGGTCAAGAAACACAAATTGCTCCTTATAACCGACAGTTCCAATCAAAAACTGTAGGTCAAAGGATTGCGGCTATTTTTGCTGGACCGTTTATGAATTTTCTTCTTGCTTTTGTTATTTTATTTTCCCTAGGTTTTATTCAGGGTGCACCAGTAGATGAACCAAGATTAGGGAAATTGACTTCTGATGGTGCTGCAAATGAGTCGGGCTTACAAGAGGGAGATGAAATTCATTCTATTGAAGGTGAATCTACTTCTTCTTGGGGTGAAGTAGTATCAATCATTCAAGAAAATCCGGATAAAGAATTAACATTTGAAGTTGAACGTAATGGCGAAATGTTAAGCTTTGAAGTGGTGCCTGAAGCAACAAAAGTTGGCGAAACTGTCATTGGACGAATTGGTGCATACAATCCTGTTGATAAGTCATTTGGCAGTTCGTTAAAATATGGTTTTGTTGAAACGTATACGTGGACGAAGGAAATTTTAATCGGGTTTGGAAAGCTTGTAACAGGACAATTCTCAATTGACATGCTATCAGGGCCTGTTGGTATTTATGACATGACAGATCAAGTTGCCGAGTCTGGGACAACGAATTTATTAAGATGGGCAGCACTCCTAAGTATTAATCTAGGAATAGTTAACCTGTTGCCGATCCCAGCCTTAGATGGTGGTCGCTTATTATTTTTATTCATTGAGGCATTAAGAGGAAAACCAATTGATCGTCAAAAAGAAGGAATTGTTCATTTTATCGGTTTTTCTTTGCTTATGCTTTTAATGCTTGTTGTTACATGGAATGATATTCAACGCTTATTTCTGTAAAGAAGTTTAATTAAAATAGAGGTGCTCGTAAATGAAACAAAGTATGACGTTTATTCCTACTCTTAGAGAAGTTCCAGCTGATGCTGAAGTGAAAAGCCATCAGCTCATGCTACGAGCTGGATTTATTAGACAAAATACAAGTGGCGTATATAGCTACTTACCTTTAGCACAAAAAGTACTAAAGAAAATTGAACAAATTGTACGTGAGGAAATGAATAAAGCAGGAGCTTCTGAGTTATTAATGCCTGCATTACAGCAAAGTGAACTTTGGCAGGAATCAGGTCGATGGTATTCCTATGGCCCTGAGTTAATGAGATTAAAAGACCGCCATAACCGCGAATTTGCTCTAGGAGCAACACATGAAGAAATGATTACAAGCCTTGTTCGTGATGAAGTGAAGTCATACAAACGTCTCCCACTTGGTTTGTACCAAATTCAAACAAAATTTCGCGATGAAAAACGTCCAAGATTTGGTGTTTTACGAGGGCGTGAATTTATTATGAAAGATGCATATACCTTCCACGCAACAAACGAGAGTCTGGATGAAGGTTATGAAAAAATGTTTACAGCCTACCAAAATATTTTCACACGCTGTGGCTTAGATTTTAGAGCGGTCATCGCAGACTCAGGTGCAATGGGTGGAACTGACACTCACGAATTTATGGTTCTTTCAGAGATTGGTGAAGACACAATTGCATATTCAGACACATCTCAATATGCAGCAAACATTGAAATGGCTCCGGTTATTTCAACATATGAAAAGAGTTCGGAAGAGCATCAATCATTAGAAAAAATAGAAACACCAAACCAAAAAACGATAGAAGAAATTTCTACTTTTTTAAAGATCTCAAAAGAAAATTGTATTAAATCAGTTTTATTTAAAGTAGATGAAAAGTTTGTACTCGTTCTCGTTCGTGGAGACCACGAAGTGAATGATATTAAAGTGAAAAATTTATACTCTGCTTCAGTAGTTGAATTAGCAACAGCCGAGGAAACAAAAGAAGCATTAAATTGTGTTCCTGGTTATGTAGGTCCAATTCATGTTTCAGAGGATGTTGAAGTCATTGGGGATCTTGCAGTTGCAGCTATAGTAAATGGAGTATGCGGTGCTAATGAAGAAGGGTTCCACTATACAGGTGTTAATTTAGAACGAGATGCATCTGTTACTCAATATGCTGATTTGCGTTTTATTCAAGAAGGTGATCTTTCTCCTGATGGTGAAGGCATGATTAAATTTGCTAAAGGTATAGAAGTTGGTCATGTTTTTAAATTAGGAACAAGATATAGTGAAGCAATGAATGCTACATTCCTTGATGAAAATGGCCGAACGCAACCAATGATTATGGGCTGCTATGGCATTGGAGTATCTAGAACATTAGCTGCTGTTATCGAGCAGAATAACGACGAAAATGGAATTGTTTGGCCTGAAGCGTTAGCACCATTTCAACTTCATGTGATTCCTATTAATGTGAAAAATGATGCTCAAAGAGAACTAGGTGAAAAGCTATACAATATATTTACAGACCTTGGTTATGAAGTTCTTCTTGATGATCGTCAAGAACGAGCAGGGGTTAAATTTGCTGATTCCGATTTAATCGGCTTACCAGTTCGTGTAACAGTTGGTAAAAAGGCTGAAGAAGGAATTGTAGAAGTTAAAATTCGTAAAACAGGTGAGTCTTTTGAAGTTTCAGTTGATGAACTAGAAGGTAAAGTAAAACAAATACTTGGTAACTTAAAAATAGTTACTGCAAAGACAAAACCATGTTAAAATAATAAAATGAGAAGAAGAGGCTGACTCGATAAATTTAGACAATTTTCTTTTGAATTGTCTAATAATGGGGCAGCCTCTTCAATTGTGAAAAAATAATATTCATGATATTGGGAGAGGGGATATAAAAGGTCATGGACATGTTAAACAACCAAATTGAGCGATTTCAACTCCTGCTCCAGCAAATAAATTTAACAGAAGATGCAGCCGTTGTTCATTTTAGAAATGGATCAATTGCTAGATTAACTGTTCATAAGCAATTGAAAAAATGGCATTTCCATTTTCAATTTGATAAAATTCTACCCTTTGATGTGTACCATTTATTTAAAACAAAACTATCAAAGGCTTTTTCACATATTGCAGATGTATCTTTTACATTTGAAGCAAGAGACCAAGCTTTTGATGAAAAGTTAGTACAAGATTATTGGTCAATTTGTATTCAAGAGATGGATGGTATTTCACCTCCGATGCTTGCTTTACTAAATGAGCAAAAGCCAACCCTTCAAGGGCTGAAGGTAATCGTAAAAACAAAAAACGATACAGAAGCAATGACGATAAAAAGAAAATATGCTTCTCTTATTCAAGAAAGCTTTCAGCAGTTTGGCTTTCCAACCTTTCAAATGGATACGACTGTAGCAGTAACAGAAGAAGAGATTAAGCAATTTCAAGAGCAGAAGCTTCAAGAAGATAAAGCAAGAGGTTTCCAAGCGTTAACTGACATGGAAAATGCAGAAAAAGAGGATTCAATTCAGCCTGAGCTTTCCGGACCATTAACAATCGGTTATACAATTAAAGATGATGAAGAAATTCGAACAATGGCTTCCATTGAAGATGAAGAAAGAAGAGTAGCATTACAGGGTTATGTTTTTGATGCTGAAACAAGAGAATTACGAAGTGGAAGAACATTATTAACCTTTAAAATTACTGATTATACAAGCTCAATACTAGTGAAAATGTTTGCGAGAGATAAAGAAGATGCAGTATTGGTACAAGCTGTAAAGAAAGGTATGTGGCTTAAAGTAAGAGGTAGTATCCAAAATGACACCTTTGTCCGAGATCTAGTTATGATTGCAAATGATATCAATGAAGTTGCACCTAGAGAAAGACAAGATACTGCACCTGAAGATGAAAAGCGAGTCGAATTACATTTACATTCACCAATGAGTCAAATGGATGCTGTCACTTCAGTTAGCAAATATATTGAGCAAGCGAAGAAATGGGGTCATAAAGCAATAGCTCTAACAGATCATGCTGTTGCACAATCCTTTCCAGAGGCTTATTCTGCCGGGAAAAAGAATGGAATCAAAGTGTTATTTGGTGTTGAAATCAACTTAGTAGATGATGGGGTTCCGATTGCTTATAATTCTGAACATCGTTTATTGTCAGCAGAAACCTATGTTGTGTTTGACGTTGAAACAACAGGGCTTTCTGCAGTTTACGATACGATTATTGAGCTTGCAGCTGTTAAGATTCGTGACGGTGAAATTGTTGATCGCTTTGAATCCTTTGCTAACCCACACCATCCACTGTCAGCTACAACAATCGATTTAACTGGTATTACGGACGATATGGTAAGGGATGCCCCAAATGTAGACGTAGTATTAAGGAAATTTAAAGAATGGATTGGGGACGACATTTTAGTTGCGCACAACGCAAGCTTTGATATGGGGTTTTTAAATGTTGGGTATAAAAAACTTCTAGGTGAGGAAAAAGCAAAGAATCCTGTAATTGATACATTAGAGTTAGGTAGATTTCTATATCCTGAAATGAAAAACCACCGATTGAACACTCTTTGTAAAAAGTTTGATATTGAGTTAACACAGCATCACCGTGCTATTTATGATGCGGAAGCAACAGGATACTTGCTTATTAAAATGTTAAAAGATGCTGCTGAACAAGAAATCGAATATCATGATCAATTTAATGAAAATATGGGAAAAGGAAATGCCTACCAGCGTTCTCGTCCATATCATGCAACAATTCTTGCTCAGAATGAAACAGGGTTAAAAAATCTATTTAAATTAGTTTCAATCTCACATATTAACTATTTTTATCGAGTTCCACGAATTCCGCGCTCACAGCTTAATAAACACCGTGAAGGTCTTATTATTGGATCAGCATGTGATAAAGGAGAGGTTTTTGAAGGGATGATGCAAAAATCTCCTGAGGAAGTTGAGGAGATCGCTGCATTTTATGATTATTTAGAAGTGCATCCTTTAGAAGTTTATCAACACCTTATCACGCTTGATTATATAAAGGATAACAATGCTCTACAGGAAATTGTAACGAATATTGTGAAGCTTGGTGAAAAATTAAATAAACCAGTTGTGGCAACGGGGAATGCCCATTACCTTAATCCTGTTGATAAAATTTATCGCAAAATATTGGTTAGTTCTCAAGGTGGAGCTAATCCATTAAATCGCCATGAGCTACCGGATGTTCATTTTCGCACAACAGATGAAATGCTAAATGCTTTTTCATTTCTTGGCACAGAAAAGGCGAAAGAAATCGTAGTAGAAAATACAAACAAAATAGCCGATATGATTGAAGAAGTTAAACCAATAAAAGATGATCTATATACACCAAAAATTGAAGGTGCCGATGAAGAAATTCGGGAAATGAGTTACTCGATGGCGAGAAGTATTTATGGTGAAAATCTACCAGAACTTGTTGAAGCGCGTTTAGAAAAGGAATTAAAAAGTATTATCGGACATGGGTTCGCTGTTATATACTTGATCTCACATAAACTTGTAAAAAAATCACTCGACGATGGATATCTTGTAGGTTCACGTGGTTCTGTAGGATCTTCTTTTGTTGCGACAATGACGGAGATTACAGAGGTTAATCCCCTACCTCCGCATTATGTATGCCCTGATTGCAGGCACTCTGAGTTTTTTAATGATGGATCAGTTGGCTCTGGATTTGATTTGCCAAACAAAGAATGTCCAAAGTGTGGAGCTCAATATACGAAAGATGGACATGATATACCTTTTGAAACGTTCTTAGGATTTAAAGGTGATAAAGTTCCTGATATCGATTTGAATTTCTCCGGTGAATATCAACCTACAGCACACAACTATACAAAGGTATTGTTCGGTGAAGATAATGTTTTCCGTGCAGGAACAATAGGTACAGTTGCAGAAAAGACAGCTTACGGATATGTAAAAGGTTATGCGAATGATCGTAACATCATTTATAGAGGAGCAGAGGTTGACCGTCTTGTACAAGGGTGTACAGGTGTAAAGAGAACAACCGGTCAGCACCCGGGTGGTATTATCGTAGTACCTGACTACATGGATATCTTTGATTTCTCACCAATTCAATATCCAGCTGATGCAACTGGATCTGAATGGCGAACTACTCATTTTGACTTCCATTCAATTCACGATAACTTATTAAAGCTTGATATTCTTGGACACGATGATCCAACGGTTATCCGTATGCTACAAGATTTAAGTGGAATTGATCCTAAAACAATTCCAACCGATGACCCAGAGGTTATGAAGATCTTTAGTGGAACGGAATCATTAGGAGTAACAGAAGAACAAATTATGTGTAAAACAGGAACACTTGGAATTCCTGAATTCGGTACACGATTTGTTCGCCAAATGTTAGAAGATACAAAACCGACAACTTTTTCTGAGCTTGTTCAAATTTCAGGTCTATCGCATGGTACAGACGTTTGGCTTGGAAATGCACAGGAACTTATCCACAATAAGACTTGTACATTGAGTGAAGTTATCGGCTGTCGTGATGATATTATGGTATACCTAATCTATCAAGGATTAGAGCCTTCTTTTGCATTTAAGATCATGGAATCCGTTCGTAAGGGTAAAGGCTTAACAGATGAGATGATGGAGGAAATGAAAAAACAAGAAGTGCCAGGTTGGTATATTGATTCTTGCTTAAAGATTAAATATATGTTCCCTAAGGCCCATGCTGCTGCGTATGTTTTAATGGCGGTACGTATTGCTTATTTCAAAGTTCATTTACCTCTTTTATATTACGCTGCATACTTTACTGTTCGTGCAGATGATTTCGATATTGATACAATGGTCAAAGGGTCAGCATCTATTAAAGCAAAAATAGAAGAAATTAATTTAAAAGGCTTAGATGCATCACCAAAAGAAAAAAACCTTCTTACTGTTTTAGAATTATCATTAGAAATGTGTGAAAGAGGATTTGCATTCCAAAAGGTAGATCTTTATCGTTCTAGTGCTGATGAATTTTTAATTGATGGTAATACACTAATTCCACCTTTTAATTCAATACCAGGACTCGGAACGAATGCTGCGATTAACATTGTTAAAGCAAGAGAAGAAGGAGAATTTTTATCAAAAGAAGATTTACAGCAAAGAGGTAAGGTGTCAAAAACAATCATCGAATACCTTACTAATCATGGTTGTTTGGATGAATTACCAGATCAAAACCAATTGTCTCTTTTTTAAAGGTTCTTTTCTTATTTAATCTTTTATTCCTTCAAAGGATAAATTTGCATAAAAAACACGGTTATGTTATGCTTTTAGTGGAAATGCTAACGATAAGCAGAGGAAAAGAGTGGGGTAATCACCCACTCTTTCGTATTGTAATCGCCCTCGTCATTCGGATAGTATACTACATACCATTCCCTGCTCAAAAGGCAGGGTTTTTCAGCAGCTAAAGGTGTCAAACTGCTTCTGTTCAGGTTAAGCTAGAGCGCTTAGCTCCGTGTGTAGTCATGGATGAGGGAATGTTCATTTTGAAGAAAAAAGTTCATTATCTAAAAAATAACTTAATTTCACCATTGACTTATGCTTGATGCCTAAAGGGCAGGAGCATTGCGCTTTTCTTACAAGGAGGAAGAGAATGAGCAAAAAAGTAACAGAAATCGTTGAACAATTAGTAACACCAATTTTGGAGGATATGAACCTTGAATTAGTTGATATTGAATATGTTAAAGAAGGCTCTAATTGGTTTCTAAGATTATTTATTGATTCTGAGACAGGCATTGATATTGAAGAATGTGGAGTAGTAAGTGAAAGGCTAAGTGAAAAACTCGATGCTTTAGATCCTATTCAGCATAATTACTTTTTAGAGGTTTCCTCACCAGGTGCTGAGAGACCATTAAAAAAAGAAGCGGATATAAAGAAGGCAATCGGTAAGCAAGTTCATATCAAAACATATGAACCAATTAATGGTGAAAAAGTTTTTGAGGGTGTTTTAACTGATTTTGACGGTCAAACTCTTTTCGTTACTGTTACCATTAAAACTAGAAAAAAACAAATTGAGATTCCGTATGATAAAGTGGCTAAAGCTAGATTAGCTGTAATCTTTTAGCTTACTTTTAAACTAATATCTCCAAATGACTGTTTTACAAATTGTGAAGTTCTTTTATGTTAACTCTCGTTAATGATAAGAATGGTACACAACACATTTCCATGTAGCTTATTTTTTAAGGGGGAGCCGTTAAAATGAGTAGTGAATTATTAGATGCCTTAACAATTTTAGAAAAGGAAAAAGGCATTAGTAAAGAAGTAATTATTGAAGCAATTGAAGCGGCACTAATTTCTGCCTATAAGCGAAACTTCAATCAAGCTCAAAATGTGCGAGTAGATTTAAATCGCGAAACAGGTACGATGAAAGTGTTTGCTCGTAAAGATGTAGTTGATGAGGTTTATGATCCTAGACTAGAAATATCAATTGGTGAAGCGCAAAGTATTAACCCAAACTATGTGGTTAATGATGTTATTGAAATGGAAGTAACACCAAAAGATTTCGGGAGAATTGCAGCACAAACAGCTAAGCAAGTTGTTACACAACGTGTGCGTGAGGCTGAGCGTGGCGTTATATACGGTGAATTTATTGATCGCGAAGAAGATATTATGACAGGCATCGTTCAACGAATAGATTCGAAATTCATTTATGTTAGCCTTGGTAAAATTGAGGCATTACTCCCTGTTAGTGAACAAATGCCTAATGAAACATATCGTCCACATGATCGCATCAAGGTCTTTATTACAAAAGTTGAGAAAACAACAAAAGGCCCACAAATTTTTGTATCACGAACACATCCAGGTTTATTAAAGAGGTTATTTGAAATTGAGGTTCCGGAAATCTATGATGGAACAGTTGAAATAAAATCAGTTTCTCGTGAAGCAGGAGACCGTTCAAAAATCTCCGTTCACTCTGATAATCCAGAAGTGGATCCAGTTGGGTCATGTGTAGGACCAAAGGGGCAGCGTGTACAGGCAATTGTTAACGAATTAAAGGGTGAAAAAATTGACATCGTTAGATGGTCGCAGGATCCAATTGAATTTGTTGCTAATGCACTTAGTCCTTCAAAAGTAGTTGAGGTCTTAGTTGATGAAGAAGAAAAAGCAACAACTGTCATTGTTCCAGATTACCAACTATCGCTAGCAATTGGTAAACGTGGTCAAAATGCCCGCTTAGCTGCAAAATTAACTGGCTGGAAAATTGACATCAAGAGTGAAACAGATGCAGAAAAGGCTGGTATTTATCCTGTTCAAAAAACAGACATTGATGATGTTGATGTTGATGATGAACCGCTCTTAACAAGTGTACAAGACCCTGAGTTTAGTGAATAAGAGGTGAAATCACATGAACAATCGTAAAATTCCTTTGCGTAAATGTGTTGCAACAGGAGAGATGAAGACAAAAAAAGAACTTGTCCGAGTTGTCCGGTCAAAGGAAGGCGATGTTTCTGTCGACTTAACCGGTAAAAAAAATGGACGAGGTGCATATATTACTCTTGATAAAGAATGCATTCTTTTAGCAAAAAAGAAAAATATTCTTGCCAATCACTTAAAAGCAAATATTAACGAAGGTGTTTATGAAGAGTTACTTCAATTGGCTGAGAAGGAGAAGCAATAAATAGATGAGTAAGCAGCAACAATGGACGTCCTTATTGGGCTTAGCAAATCGAGCACGAAAAGTTATTTCTGGAGAAGAGCTTGTTGTTAAGGAAGTAAGACAACAACGTGCTAAGTTAGTTCTTCTTTCACAAGATGCATCCGCTAATACAATGAAAAAGGTAACAGATAAATGTAAGTTTTATCAGGTCCCCTTTAAAATGGTTGAAGATCGCTACCAGTTAGGTCAGGCAATTGGTAAAGAAGCGAGAGTTGTTGTAGCGATAAATGATGCAGGCTTTGCTGCAAAGTTAAAAACCTTGCTCGATTAATATTCTTGGGGGTGAACGTATGACAAAAATGAGAGTATATGAATATGCAAAACAAACAAATGTATCAAGCAAAGACATTATTTCTACGTTACAAGAAATGAATGTTGAAGTGAATAATCATATGTCAACAATTGAGGATCATGTTATTACAAAGCTTGATCAAAAATATAAAAGTAATAATGAAGAAAAAGCAGATAATGAATCTTCAAAGAAACCGGGGAAACAAGTGGATAATACAAAAGAGAATCAAAACAACAAACCAAATAACGAACAACAAAAACCTTCAACTAAAAAGCAAGCTCCTAATAATCAAAATCGCGATAATAAAAAGCAAAATCAAGCGAATAACAAACCTTTTAATAACAATAAAGGGAAGAAAAACAATAATAACAAACGAAACAACAACAGAGGTCCTGCACAACAACAACAACCTAAGCCAAAAAAAGAGCTACCTGAAAAAATCACATTCTCTGGAAGCTTATCAGTTGGTGAATTGGCGTCTGAACTTGGAAAAGAGCCTTCCGAAATCATTAAAAAGCTTTTAATGCTAGGAACAATGGCTACAATCAATCAAGAGCTTGACAAGGATTCAATTGAGCTTATTGCTGGTGAATATGGCGTTGAGGTAGAGGAAGAAATCGTTTTTGAAAAAACGGAATTTGAGAAATACGAAGAAGAAGATCGTGAAGAAGATCTAAAAATTCGTCCGGCAGTTGTTACAATCATGGGTCACGTTGACCATGGTAAAACAACGTTACTTGATTCAATCCGAAACACAAAAGTAACAGAAGGTGAAGCAGGAGGAATCACGCAACATATTGGTGCCTACCAAATTGTCGCAAATGATCAAAAGATTACCTTCCTTGATACTCCTGGACACGCTGCATTTACAACAATGCGTGCACGTGGAGCACAGGTTACAGATATTACGATTTTAGTTGTTGCTGCTGATGATGGTGTTATGCCACAAACGATTGAAGCCATTAACCATGCCAAAGCAGCAGAAGTACCGATTATCGTAGCTGTTAACAAAGTAGATAAACCAACAGCTAATCCAGATCGAGTGATGCAAGAATTAACAGAACATGGACTAGTACCAGAGGCTTGGGGTGGAGATACTATCTTTGTACCTGTTTCTGCTCTAACAGGTGATGGTATTGATGATCTTTTAGAAATGATTTTATTAGTTACTGAAGTTGAAGAATTAAAAGCGAACCCTAATCGTCGTGCAACTGGAACAGTTATTGAGGCACAACTTGATAAAGGTCGCGGATCTGTTGCAACACTTCTTGTTCAAAATGGTACATTACGCGTTGGTGATCCAATCGTTGTAGGAAATACATTTGGCCGTGTTCGTGCAATGGTTAATGATCTTGGAAGACGTGTAAAAGAAGCGGCTCCATCTACTCCTGTTGAGATAACAGGCTTAAATGATGTTCCTTTAGCAGGGGACCAGTTTATGGTATTTGAAGATGAAAAATCTGCTCGTCAAGTTGGAGAAGCCAGAGCTCAGAAGAAGCTAGATGAACAAAGAAGCGAAGGCTCTAAGCTTAGTCTGGATGACCTATTTGAACAAATTAAGCAAGGCGAAATCAAAGATATCAATTTAATTGTAAAAGCCGATGTACAGGGTTCAGTAGAGGCTTTGGCAGCTGCTTTACAAAAAATTGATGTTGAAGGTGTTCGAGTTAAAATCATCCATACAGGTGTAGGGGCAATAACGGAGTCTGATATTATTTTAGCTGCAGCATCGAACGCAATTGTTATCGGTTTTAACGTTCGTCCAGATGCTGGTGCTAAGAAAACAGCTGACGTCGAAGAAGTAGATATCCGTTTACACCGTATCATTTATAAAGTAATTGAAGAAATTGAATCCGCAATGAAAGGTATGCTTGATCCTGAATTTGAAGAAAAAGTTATCGGTCAAGTAGAAGTCCGCACAACTTTCAAAGTATCTAAAATTGGTACAATTGCTGGTTGTTATGTAACGGAAGGTAAAATTACCCGTGATAGTGGGATACGCCTAATCAGAGATGGAATTGTTATTTTCGAAGGTGAAATTGATACACTTAAACGATTTAAAGATGATGTAAAAGAAGTTGCACGTAACTATGAATGTGGTATCACAATTAAAAACTACAATGATGTTAAAGAAGGCGACATTATTGAAGCGTATGTGATGGAGGAAATCGAACGTAAATGATCGGCTACGTTGATTGTGAATGTTTGATTTATGATACACAGTCATTAAAAGAGAAACGAGCGGTCTTACAAAGAGTTTTAACAAGAATCAAACAAAAGTACAATGTTTCTATTTCAGAAATTGATTTTCAGGACACATGGCAGCATACAAAATTTGGGATTGTTGCCATTACGTCCTCAAAGGTTTCAACAGAAAAGGAATTAAATCATGTCCTAAACTTTATTGATTCGTTTCCTGAAATAGAAAGAACCGTTACAACGTTTGAATGGTTTTAAATGAAGAGGTGATTGACATGAGCTTAAGAGCAAACCGTGTCGGGGAACAAATGAAAAAAGAACTAGGCGATATTATCGGTCGTAAAATAAAAGACCCGCGTATTGGCTTTGTTACTGTAACTGATGTAAGTGTATCTGGAGATCTTCAGATTGCAAAGGTGTTCATTTCTGTCCTAGGAGATGAGGAGCAAAGACAAAATACTCTTAAAGGCTTAGCGAAAGCAAAAGGTTTTATTAGGTCTGAAATTGGTCAACGAATTCGTCTTAGAAAAACACCGGAGATTCAATTTGAATTTGATGAGTCAATTGACTACGGTAATCGTATTGAAACTCTTCTTCATGAGTTAAATGTTGAAAATAAAGAGGAGGATTAACTCCTTTTCTGGGATAGGCGATTTCGTCTATCCCTTTTATTTTTTGAGATACTAACATAAAGCATTTTTTATTCCAACACTATTAAACATTTCTAAATACTTAATAAATGAATGAAGGAGGAACAATATGGAAGGTGTTCTTTTACTTAATAAGCCTGCTGGTATGACATCTCATGATTGTGTCGCAAGAATGCGAAGGTTGGCAAAAACAAGGAAAGTCGGTCATACAGGCACGTTAGATCCAGATGTAACTGGGGTACTTCCTATATGCCTTGGTAGAGCAACAAAGATTGTAGAATATTTAACAGCTGCAACAAAAACCTATGAAGCTGAGGTAACGATTGGTTTTTCAACAACAACTGAGGATGCATCAGGGGAAATTGTTAAAAGGCAAAGTGTACAATCACCTATTTCAGAGGAAAAAGTTAAGCATGTATTAAATTCAATGGTTGGTACAATTGAGCAAGTTCCTCCCATGTATTCTGCTGTTAAAGTTAACGGAAAAAAACTTTATGAGTATGCAAGAGCTGGTATAGAGATCGAAAGGCCGGCTAGGACCATTACAATAAATGAGCTTGTGCTTCTTGGTGATGTTCATAACGAAGACAATCTCACAAAGTTCCAATTCCGTGTTACTTGCTCTAAAGGTACTTATGTCCGTACATTGGCTGTAATGATAGGTGAAAAATTAGACTACCCAGCACATATGTCACATTTAATTAGAACAAAATCTGGAAATTTTAAAATTGAAGACTGCTTAACTTTTGAAGAAATAGAAAATGCGATCGAAAATGATGAGTTACAAAGCAAATTGCTGCCTATAGGCGAAGCATTATATGATTTGCCGAAACTGATAATCCATGATACTCTAGCAGAGAAAGTAAAAAATGGTGCAGTGTTAGAATTACCGTCACAATTTAAGGACATTGAAGTGGGTGTTCCAATTGTTGTCTATGATCATGACGACCGCTGTTTAGCGATCTATGGAAAGCATCCCAACAAATTAAATTTGATGAAACCCACTAAGGTACTACTAAATGAAGCGTAAGTTGTATGATGAAGTACCTAATCAAATTAAATCATACAGCAAAAAGTGAAAATAGGTGAAGCTACCGTGAAAATAATAAGATTGTCTCAACCACATAACATAAATCAACTTGATTTTCCTGAAATGGTCATGGCATTAGGCTATTTTGACGGAGTACATAAAGGTCATCAAAAAGTAATAACAAAAGCGAAAGAAATAGCAAAAGGAGCTGGAATGAAAAGTGCCGTAATGACCTTTCATCCACACCCACTTGTTGTTCTTCGTAAAAAGGAAGATATTGATTATATTACTCCCTTAGAAGAGAAAATACAGTTAATACAAGATCTTGATGTAGATTTATTGTTCGTAGTTGAATTTACCAAGGAGTTTGCTGCTTTATTGCCACAACAATTTGTGGATGATTATATTATTAAGTTAAATGTAAAGCATGTTGTAGCAGGTTTTGATTTTACATATGGACACCTGGGCAAAGGAACAATGGAAACTATTCCGTTTCATTCAAGAGAGCAGTTTTTACATACAACTGTGGAAAAAATAACAGATCATGATCGGAAGGTTAGTTCGACTCTGATTCGGGAGGTTATTAGAAGTGGTGATGTTGAGTATGCACAGACACTTTTAGGGAGACCTCATTCAGTTGCTGGTATAGTAGTTCATGGTGATAAACGAGGACGAACAATTGGTTTTCCAACTGCTAATGTTGAGGTCGAAGAGCATTATCTAATACCTCCAACTGGTGTTTATGCTGTTACAATAGATATTGATACTGTTATCTTTGATGGGGTTTGTAATATTGGTTATAAGCCAACTTTTAACAACGACAAATCCCCAAAACCTAGTATTGAAGTTCACATATTTGACTTCAATAGAGAAATTTATGGTCAAAAAGTTTCAGTTTCATGGTTTAAACGTATAAGAAGTGAAAAAAAATTCCATAATGTTGATGAGCTCATTGAGCAAATTTCTAAAGACAAGGCTGCTGCCGAACAATTCTTTCATAAAAAGATGGTATAAGCCTTGCATTCTTTATGAAAAAATAGTATTCTAATTGATGTAGTTTAAAACCATTGCTTGGCAAATCGATTCACCAACGTTTGCTCGGTAATTGGGGTTTTTATAATAAGGAGGTGAAAAGGATGGCTATCACACAAGAACGTAAAAATGAACTAATCGCTCAATATAAAACACATGAGTCAGATACTGGATCTCCAGAGGTTCAAATTGCTATCCTTACTGAGGACATCAATAATCTTAACGATCACTTACGTGTTCACAAAAAAGACCACCATTCACGTCGCGGTCTTTTAAAAATGGTAGGTAAACGTCGTAACTTACTAACTTACCTACGTAATAAAGACGTTACTCGTTATCGTGAGTTAATCAACAAGCTTGGTTTACGTCGATAATTACTAAAAAAGCGGGATTTTTTCCCGCTTTTTTAGTGTATTTAAAATTGATTCCTATAAAAAATCGTTACATATAAAAACTACACTGATATGTTGAATTTAATTGGTTCATACTATTACATAACGTGACTAAATAGAGAAGGAGTTTTACATATATGGGACAAGATAAACAAACGTTCTCCATAGATTGGGCAGGTCGAAACCTTACTGTTGAAATCGGCCAGCTTGCAAAACAAGCAAACGGGTCTGTAATGATTCGTTATGGCGATACGGCAGTTTTAAGCACTGCTACCGCATCAAAAGATCCAAAACCTTTAGACTTTTTTCCTTTAACAGTTAATTACGAAGAGCGTTTATATGCTGTAGGAAAAATTCCTGGAGGATTTATCAAGAGAGAAGGAAGACCAAGTGAAAAAGCTATATTAGCTAGCCGACTGATTGACCGTCCAATTAGACCTTTATTTGCTGATGGTTTTAGAAATGAAGTTCAGGTTATTAGTATTGTGATGAGTGTTGATCAAGACTGTTCTTCTGAAATGGCTGCTATGTTTGGATCTTCATTAGCACTTTGTGTATCTGACATTCCTTTTGAGGGACCGATTGCGGGTGTTACTGTTGGAAGAATCAATAATGAATTTGTCATTAACCCAACAGTTGAACAAGCAGAACAAAGTGATATCCATTTAGTAGTAGCTGGTACAAAAGACGCCATTAATATGGTTGAAGCTGGTGCTGATGAAGTTCCAGAAGAAACAATGTTAGAAGCTATCATGTTTGGGCATGAAGAAATAAAACGTTTAATCTCTTTCCAAGAGGAAGTAGCTGCAGCTGTTGGAAAAGAAAAAATGGAAATTGAGCTATTCGATCTTGATGCCGATCTTGAAAAAGAAATTCGAGAGTTTGCAGAGGGTGACTTATTACAAGCTATTCAGGTTCAAGAGAAACATGCACGTGAAGATGCGATCAGCGCTGTGAAAAACAATGTTGTAGAGAAATTTGAGGCACAAGAAGCTGATGAGAGCACCATTAAGATGGTTAAACAAATCTTATCAAAACTTGTAAAGGCAGAAGTACGTCGCTTAATTACGGAAGAAAAAGTAAGACCTGATGGACGTGGTGTTGATGAGATTCGCCCACTGTCTTCTGAAGTTGGGTTATTAGCTAGAACACATGGTTCAGGTTTGTTTACACGTGGACAAACTCAAGCATTAAGTATATGTACACTTGGAGCGTTGGGTGATGTACAAATTCTTGATGGACTAGGTATTGAGGAATCCAAGCGCTTTATGCACCATTACAACTTCCCACAATTTAGTGTTGGTGAAACTGGACCTATGAGAGGACCAGGACGACGTGAAATTGGACATGGTGCGCTAGGTGAAAGAGCATTAGAACCAGTTATTCCATCTGAGAAAGACTTCCCATATACAGTTCGCTTAGTATCAGAAGTTCTTGAATCAAACGGTTCTACTTCACAAGCAAGTATTTGTGCAAGTACGTTAGCAATGATGGATGCAGGTGTTCCGATTAAGGCTCCTGTTGCTGGAATTGCAATGGGACTAGTAAAATCCGGGGAACACTATACAGTTTTAACAGACATCCAAGGTATGGAAGATGCTCTTGGTGATATGGACTTTAAGGTAGCCGGAACTGATAAAGGTGTAACGGCTTTACAAATGGATATTAAAATAGAAGGCTTATCAAGAGAAATACTTGAAGAAGCATTACAACAAGCGAAAAAGGGTCGAATGGAAATCTTAAAATCGATGCTTGCTACCATTTCCACTCCAAAAGGTGAGCTTTCTCAATATGCACCTAAGATCTTAACAATGAAGATTAATCCAGATAAAATTAGAGATGTTATTGGTCCTAGCGGAAAGCAAATTAATAAAATTATTGAAGAAACTGGAGTTAAGATTGATATCGAGCAAGATGGTACTGTCTTCATTTCATCAGTAAATGATGAGATGAACCAAAAAGCGAAGAAAATTATTGAAGATCTTGTACGAGAAGTTGTTGTTGGACAACTATATCTTGGTAAAGTAAAACGAATTGAAAAGTTCGGAGCATTTGTAGAAATTTTTGCGGGTAAAGATGGTTTAGTTCACATATCAGAGCTTGCAGAGGAACGTGTTGGAAAAGTTGAAGACGTTGTTTCAATTGGTGATGAGCTACTTGTAAAGGTAACTGAAATTGATAAACAAGGTCGTGTTAATTTATCTAGAAAAGCAGTATTGAAAGAACAAAAAGAAAATCAACCAGAACAGCAAGGTTGATTCTATAAAGGAGGCCAGGGTATCCGGTCTTCTTTTTCGATTTAAAAGATTTAAGATGTTACTTTAGTATTCCGTTTTTTGTTCTACCTTGTCCCCTTTTTACATATTTTTTAGTGAAAAGGGGGATATTGAATGCAAAGGAAAATGATTCATATTGTGGGATTTGCCTTAATCTTAATTGTTAGCATCGGATTTTTACAAAATCCATTTACATCTTCATATGTTGATCAAATAAAGCATGCTAGTGTAACAGTGTCTAAACATCAAGACGATTTATATGAAGAAATTGCAGCAAAAGCACCGGAATACAATATTCCTGCTCAAAATGCGGAAGTACATAAAGTATGGAAGGCCACGCCTGGTTATAATGGTTTAGAGGTGGATATAGATGAGTCCTACAAGAAGATGAAAGCAAAGGGAACCTTTGATGAAAGCCTTCTTGTATACCGACAAGTCAAGCCTTCTGTTCATTTAGAAGATTTACCTTCTGAGCCAATTTATCGTGGACATCCTGATAAACCGATGGTGTCATTCATTATTAACGTAGCATGGGGAAATGAGTACATACCTGATATGCTTGAGACGCTTAATAAGTACCATGTAAAGGCCACCTTTTTTCTTGAAGGAAGATGGGTAAAAGAAAATCCGGATATGGCAATGATGATTGTAGATGCTGGCCATGAAATTGGAAATCATTCCTATTCACATCCAGATATGAGTCAATTATCCAGCGGTAATATAAGAGAACAACTTTCGAAGACAAACGAAGTGATAAAATCAGTAACTGATATTACTCCAACTTGGTTCGCTCCCCCAAGTGGTAGCTTTAAAAATGAGGTAGTAAAAATTGCGGATGAAATGAGCATGAAAACAGTTATGTGGAGCGTAGACACAATTGATTGGCAGCGTCCAGAACCACATGTGTTAGTTTCAAGAGTAATGAATAAAGTTCATAATGGGGCACTTATTTTAATGCATCCTACTTCCTCTACATCTGAGAGCCTTGAAACGTTAATATTATCCATTAAACAAAAAGGATATTCCTTCGGATCAGTATCAATGCTTGTAAACGAAGAACGGTTATCAATAAAAGATGTAGATGAGGATAAATAAGAAGAATGGCAACATGAAGGAGGAACTTTCTTGATCAAAAAATATACTTGTCAAAATGGAGTAAGAATTGTACTAGAAAATATCCCGACGGTTCGATCAGTTGCAATTGGTGTATGGATTGGAACAGGCTCACGTAATGAAGAGCCAAAAATTAACGGAGTTTCTCATTTTTTAGAGCACATGTTTTTTAAAGGAACAAAAACAAGATCAGCTCGTGAAATCGCTGAATCATTCGATAGCATTGGTGGCCAAGTAAATGCATTTACTTCTAAAGAATATACTTGTTATTATGCAAAAGTTCTTGATGATCATGCTAACTATGCGCTTGATGTGCTAGCAGACATGTTTTTTAACTCAACATTTGATGAGGAAGAGTTGAAAAAAGAAAAGAATGTTGTTTATGAAGAGATTAAAATGTACGATGATACACCTGATGATATTGTACATGATATTTTAAGTAAAGCTACTTATGGTGATCACCCACTAGGTTATCCTATTCTTGGAACTGAAGAAACTCTTGCATCTTTTAACGGTGATACATTAAGAGAGTATATGAACAATCACTATACTCCTGAAAATGTTGTTGTTTCTGTTGCAGGGAATGTATCTGAAGGCTTTATTAAAGAAGTTGAGAAATTCTTTGGTTCTTATGAAACAAATGCTCAAAAACACGAAATCGGAAAACCAACGTTCTTGGATCAAAAATTAGCCAAGCAAAAGGATACGGAACAAGCACATCTTTGTTTAGGCTATAATGGTCTAGAAGTTGGTCATGATAATATTTACAGCTTAATTGTGTTAAATAATATATTAGGTGGAAGTATGAGCAGTCGCTTGTTCCAGGATGTACGTGAACAAAAAGGACTTGCGTATTCTGTTTTCTCCTACCATTCTTCCTATGAAGATAATGGACTCCTTACAATTTATGGTGGGACAGGAAGGAATCAATTAAATGTATTATTTGAAACAATTCAGGAGACATTATCAACTTTAAAAGCGGATGGAATTACTGCAAAAGAATTAGCAAACAGCAAGGAACAAATGAAAGGAAGTCTAATGCTAAGTCTTGAGAGTACGAATAGTAGAATGAGCAGAAATGGTAAAAACGAGCTCTTACTAGGCTATCACCGTTCATTAGATTCAATCATTGACAAAGTAAATGAGGTTTCTGAAGAAAGTGTAAATACTTTAGCTAACCAATTGTTTACAGATTCTTATTCTGTAGCGTTAATAAGTCCTGATGGAACACTTCCAGAGAGTTTAAAATCTTAATTGATGCGAAAAATGCCTACTATTTTTAATAAATGTAGGCATTTTTTTATAAGGTCCATTGATAAGATATAGTAAGGGGGAATGGACATGAGATTAAGTGAATTAAGTGGAAAAGAAATTGTAGATGTAAAGCGTGCTGAGCGCTTGGGAGTACTTGGCCAAACTGATTTAGAAATTAATGAGCAAACTGGTCAAATTACTACATTAATTATTCCTTCGCTAAAATGGTTTGGCTTAAGAAAGCAAGGACAAGAAATCCGAGTTCCTTGGCAGCATATTAAAAAGATTGGAACAGATATGATTATTCTTGATATCCCAGATGAACAAATTGAAAAAATTGAATCTTAATTGCTAACGATTGGTGTTAAGCCAATCGTTTTTTTGTTTGAGAAACATACTGATTTCGTTTAAGCTTCTTCTATCTCCGTCACATCAAAAGACTCTTCTTTAATTTCTTCTGTTTATTCACCCATACAACTATTTCTACATAGTATGTTGAAGTAAGTTATCCTAGGATTTAAAAAAGAAATTAGAAACACATGTAAAAAGAAGGTGAACTTTCGACATGTTAACTGGATTAAATGTAGCTGTAATCGGTGGCGATGCAAGGCAGCTAGAAGTTATCCGTAAATTAACTGAACTTGACGCAAAGCTTTTGCTCATCGGTTTTGATCAGCTTGATCATGGTTTTACAGGTGCTACAAAAGTCAAGATAGATGAGGTTCAATTTAATGAAATAGATGCCATAATTTTGCCTATCCCCGGTACGAATCATGAGGGGGTCGTAGATACTGTATTTTCAAATGAAGAAGTTATTTTATCAGAAGAATTACTAGAACAAACACCTTCTCATTGTACGATATATTCCGGCATCTCAAATTCATATCTAGATAACCTTGTAAGTACAACAAATAGAAAATTAATTCAATTATTTGAACGAGATGATGTTGCAATATATAACTCAATACCTACAGTAGAAGGAACAATTATGATGGTCATTCAGCATACTGATATCACAATTCATGGCTCAACCATAGCGGTCCTTGGGTTAGGGAGAGTCGGAATGAGTGTAGCAAGAACATTTGCCTCACTAGGTGCAAAAGTAAAAGTAGGTGCCAGAGATACAGCGGATCTAGCAAGAATTACAGAAATGGGGCTTACGCCATTTCATATTGACGATATTCAACGAGAAGTGAAAGACATTGATGTTTGTATCAACACAATTCCATCTTTATTAGTCACAGCAAAGGTAATCTCAAATATGCCGGCACACACATTAATTGTAGACTTAGCATCAAAGCCAGGGGGAACTGATTTCCGGTATGCAGAAAAACGTGGAATTAAAGCATTATTGGCTCCAGGATTGCCTGGAATCGTTGCACCTAAATCAGCCGGGCAAATTGTTGCAAATGTTTTATCACAACTTTTGGGTGAGTTAAAAATAGATGGAAAGGGGTCTTCTTCATGAAATTAGAAGGTAAAAGAATAGGATTTGGAATGACGGGTTCTCACTGCACGTATGAAGAGGTATATCCACAAATTAAGTCATTAATGGATGAAGGAGCTGACATTATACCAGTTGTCTCTCATACTGTGAAAAATACAACTACACGTTTTGGTAAAGCTGGAGAATGGGTAGAGAAAGTTGAAGAATTAACTGGCAATAAAGTAATTGATTCAATTGTGGCGGCAGAGCCACTAGGACCAAAATTGCCACTTGATTGTATGGTTATCGCACCATTAACAGGTAACTCCATGAGTAAATTTGCCAATGCTTTAACAGACTCTCCTGTATTAATGGCAGCTAAGGCTACTCTTCGGACTCATCGTCCTGTAGTACTTGGAATCTCTACAAATGATGCATTAGGATTGAATGGTGTAAACTTAATGCGTCTTATGGCAACAAAAGATATCTACTTTATTCCATTTGGTCAGGATATGCCAGATAAAAAGCCAAATTCAATGGTGGCAAGAATGGAATCATTGCTAGATACAGTATTAGCAGCTTTAGAAGGTAAACAATTTCAACCAGTAGTTGTAGAAAAATTCCGTGATTTAGAGAATTAATTGCACAATTCAATGAAAGAATCATAAATTTTTAATCCATTCGACAATTAATGTGATAGAATAATACGTAAAAGATTTGAAGCTATATATAAAGTATAAAGATATAGCTGGAAGGAGCTAGTGTTAAATGGAAGCAAGAGGTTATCATGTAGCAGTAGTCGGAGCAACAGGAGCAGTAGGGCAACAAATGCTTCATACTTTAGAACAACGTAATTTTCCTATTTCAAAATTAACTTTGCTTTCTTCTGAGCGTTCTGCCGGTAAAAAGGTAATGTTCAAGAATGAAGAATATACTGTTCAAGTTGCAACCCCTGAAAGCTTTGAAGGCGTACAGATTGCGTTATTCAGTGCAGGTGGAAGTGTATCTAAGCAATTTGCTCCAGAAGCTGTAAAACGAGGAGCAATTGTTGTAGACAACACGAGTGCATATAGAATGGATGAAAATGTTCCATTAGTAGTGCCTGAAGTAAACGAAGAAGCTTTAAAAAATCATAACGGGATTATTGCTAATCCAAACTGTTCAACAATTCAAATGGTTGTAGCCCTTGAACCAATCCGTAAGCAGTATGGCTTAAATAAAGTAATTGTGTCAACGTATCAAGCAGTTTCAGGAGCTGGTGCAGCTGCTATTAACGAACTAAAGGAACAGTCAAAAGCTATTTTAAATGGTGAAGAATTTACTCCAGAAATTCTGCCTGTAGGTAGTGATGAAAAGCATTATCAAATTGCTTTTAATGCGATTCCACAAATTGATAAGTTCCAAGAAAATGGATTTACATTTGAAGAAATGAAAATGATAAACGAAACGAAGAAAATTATGACTATGCCCAAGTTGCATGTTGCTGCAACTTGTGTAAGGTTACCTGTAGAAACTGGTCACTCTGAGTCTGTTTATGTTGAAGTTGATTCTCAGGACGTTTCAGCACAACAACTAAAAGAGTTGCTAAAAAATTCAGATGGAATTACTCTTCAAGACGATCCGTCTCAGCAGTTATATCCAATGCCGGCAAATTGTGTTGGGAAGAATGATGTTTTCGTAGGCAGAATCCGTAAAGATTTAGACCGCGATAATGGTTTCCACATGTGGATTGTCTCTGATAACCTATTAAAAGGTGCTGCATGGAATTCTGTACAGATCGCTGAAAGTTTAGTTAAATTACAATTAGTTTAATCTTTATAGGAAGAGAGCATGGTCGTTTGCCAGCTCTCTTCTCTCACGTCTATAGTAGAGGTGTTACAGTTGAAAATTATCGTTCAAAAATTTGGAGGAACATCCGTCAAAGATGATCGTGGTCGTCAAATGGCTCTTGGGCATATTAAAGACGCATTAAATGATGGCTATAAAGTTGTGGCAGTAGTATCTGCCATGGGAAGAAGTGGCGATCCTTATGCTACTGACACACTTTTAGACTTGGTGTATGGAAATATTGGTAACATTTCCAAAAGAGAACAAGATATGTTACTTTCATGTGGTGAAGTTATTTCATCAATTGTCTTTTCGAGCCTCCTAAATCAAAATAAGATTAAAGCTACTTCCCTAACTGGAGCACAGGCTGGATTTATTACAAATGACGATCATACAAATGCGAAAATACTGGAAATGAATTGTGAGCGTTTGTTAGATATCCTAACTAATCAAGATGTAGTCGTTGTGGCAGGATTCCAAGGAGCTTCCATAAAAAGTGGAGATACCACGACTATTGGAAGAGGAGGCAGTGACACTTCGGCAGCAGCTCTTGGTGCAGCATTAGGAGCAGAATATGTGGATATTTTTACAGATGTCGAAGGGGTAATGACAGCAGATCCACGTATTGTCGAGAACGCAAAGCCTTTGACAAAAGTCACGTATACTGAAATTGTAAACCTTGCTTACCAAGGAGCAAAAGTAGTCCATCCTCGTGCAGTGGAAATTGCTATGCAAGCAGAGGTGCCGATTCGAGTTAGATCCACTTATTCAAAATCAACAGGAACATTAGTTACGACAAATCATTCCGCTAAAAAAGGCAGTGATGTTCATGAAAGCCTTATTACCGGAATTGCTCATGTTTCTAATGTAACTCAGATAAAAGTAGCAGCAAAAGAAGGACATTATGATGTGCAGACAGAAGTATTTAAGGCAATGGCAAAAGAAGGAATCAGTGTTGACTTCTTCAACATCACACCTAAATCAGTGATCTATACTGTTACAGATGAAGTAACGAATCAGGCCATTGATATTCTTGAGGGGTTAGGTTATGAACCTATCGTTAACCGCCATTGTGCAAAAGTATCTGCAGTTGGAGCTGGTATAATGGGGGTTCCAGGTGTAACTTCAAAAATCGTAACAGCTTTATCAGAACAAGGGATACAAATACTACAATCTGCAGATAGCCATACAACAATATGGGTTCTTGTAAAAGAACATGATATGATAAAAGCGGTCAATGCTTTACATGAAGCTTTTGATCTATCAGAATAAAAAGAGAGAAAAAATGCTTGGAATTTCCTTGATTCATAAGGAAATATGGCGCTGAAGCATTTTACGTCAGAATGCAACATAAGGAGTGAAGGTAAGAATGGGTCTTTTTGGTAAAGTATCAACAGCAATGGTAACACCATTTGATAAAAATGGAAATATTGATTTTCAAAAAACATCAACATTGATTGATTACCTTATAAATCATGGTTCTGATTCATTAGTTATTGCGGGTACAACAGGGGAATCTCCAACTTTAAGTACTGAGGAAAAAGTTGCATTAATTAAACACTCTGTTAAAGAAGTTAATGGCAGAGTTCCTGTTATCGCTGGAACAGGCAGCAATAATACAGCAGCCTCCATTAAATTAACTAAGCAAGCTGAAGAAGCTGGTGTAGATGCTATAATGCTTGTTGTTCCTTATTATAACAAGCCAAGTCAGGAAGGTTTATATCAGCACTTTAAAACCATAGCAGAATCTACAAAGCTGCCAGTAATGTTATATAATATTCCTGGTAGAAGTGTGATCAGCATGACTGTAGATACAATTGTAAGGTTATCGGAAATTCCAAACATTGTAGCTATAAAAGAAGCAAGCGGTAATTTAGATGCTATGGCCGATATCATTTCAAAAACCGACGCTGATTTCGCACTATATACTGGTGATGACGGTTTAACTCTACCAGCTCTTTCAATAGGTGGGAATGGTGTAGTATCTGTTGCCTCACATATTATTGGTAACGAAATGCAGGCAATGATCTCATCTTTTGAAAATGGTGATCATGCTGCAGCAGCAGAGCAGCATCGTACTTTACTACCAATTATGAAACAACTTTTTGCTGCTCCAAATCCTAGTCCTGTAAAAACAGCACTACAAGTTAAAGGCTTGGATGTTGGATCAGTGCGCTTACCTTTATTACCGTTAACAAGTTCAGAACGAAACGAATTAATGGATGTTATTGATAAAAACCTAAGATAAATATATAAGAAGGGATGCTTGAAGTAAGTATAAAAACTTACACAGGTGTCTCTTCTTTTTATTGTCTTTATTAACTGATTAATCCCAAAAATTAAATCATTTTATGCATCTTGGGAAAACACTCATATATTATACGGCGAAAATTTCCTTGTATTCCATTTCTTTCATCAGTTATAATATTTCTAAGTGACGTTGAACGGGTACTTCAGTGGGGAGGATTTTCATGGAAAAAACAGAAAATATAAAATTAATTGCTCTAGGTGGAGTAGGAGAAGTCGGGAAAAATATGTTTGTTGTTGAAATTAATTCTGACATATTTGTTATTGATGCCGGCTTAATGTATCCAGAAGGTAGTATGTTAGGAATCGATATGGTCATACCGGATATTACTTACCTTAAGGAAAATGAGGAAAGAATAAAGGGGATCTTTTTAACACACGGTCATGATGAAAGTATCGGTGGCATCTTTTATTTACTCAACAATTTAAGTGTTCCAATATATGGGACAAAGCTTACTTTGGCTATGGTTGGAGAAAAGTTAAAAGAAAATCGTATGAGACAATCTGTGTTTGTCAAAGAAATTGATAATGAAACGATTTTGTCATTTCCAAGTACAGAAATATCTTTTTTTAGAACAAATCACAGTATCCCCGATTCAGTAGGAATTAGTTTTGAGACTTCTTTGGGAGCGATTATTCATACTGGAGATTTTAAGATTGACCAAACACCAGTAGCTGATAGTCATATGGATATCGGCAAAATTGCTAAGTTAGGTGAAAACGGTGTCTTATGCTTACTATCTGATAGTATAAATGCGGAAAGACCAGGTTATTCTGGTTCAGAAGCCATAGTAGGTGGAGAAATTTCAGATGTTATGTACAATGCAGATGGACGAGTAATAGTTGCTGTTTTCGCTTCAAACTTATATCGAATCCAACAAGTCATTAATGCAGCAGTGAAAAACAATCGTAAATTAGCTGTTGTTGGAAAAAATATGAAAAACATACTAAATTTAGCGATAAATCTC
This sequence comes from Metabacillus litoralis, assembly GCF_003667825.1. Taxonomy (NCBI): domain Bacteria; kingdom Bacillati; phylum Bacillota; class Bacilli; order Caryophanales; family Bacillaceae; genus Metabacillus; species Metabacillus litoralis. Next base: position 939,747 of record NZ_CP033043.1, read on the forward strand.
GGCTACATCTCTGTTGAAGAGGAAGAACTCTTCATTTCAGTAAATGAAATTGATAAACATGAATCAAATGAAGTGGCCATATTAACAACAAGTAATCATGGTGAGCCACTTGCTGTTTTATCTAGAATGGCTAAGCAGTCACATAAATTGGTGAATGTAACAGATGGAGATACCGTCCTAATTGCTGCAACACCAATACCGGGTCATGAACTGGTATTTTCTAAAACAATTGATCTATTAAGTAGAGCGGGAGCCAATGTGATTTTTGGACAAAAACAAATACATGTTTCGGGACATGGGTATCAGGAAGAATTAAAAATGATGCTTAATTTAACGAAGCCAAAATATTTCATACCAATTCATGGCGAATTTAAAATGCAAAAGGCTCATGAAAAACTGGCAAAACAGGTTGGTATTGAACCTCAAAATATCTTCTTAGTTGATAAAGGAGATGTAGTAGAGTTCAAAGGACAAAATGTTTATACCGGTGCAAAAGTACCTTCGGGGAACGTTCTGATTGATGGTTTAGGGATTGGCGATGTTGGTAATATCGTTCTTCGAGACCGCCGATTATTATCACAAGATGGCATTTTAATTGTAGTCGTCACACTTAATAAGCAGAAAAAGCAGATAACCTCAGGTCCTGAGATTATCACAAGAGGATTCGTATATGTAAGAGAATCTGAGGAACTAATCGGAGAAGCAACTAAAGTAGTTTCAAACATCGTAGAACGTAGTATGCAAGAACACTCTATTGAATGGTCTTCAATTAAACTGAGCATCCGTGAATCATTAAATCAATTTTTATATGAAAAAACTAAAAGAAGACCGATGATTCTTCCAATTATCATGGAAATTTAATCTAGTGTTAGTTAAAAAGCATTGAGTAGTTTCAATGCTTTTTGTTTTGGTTCTTTTCTATTCATTTGTATGAAAATAGTGAGGTTGTCAATACTACAGAAAGAATGAAATTGGAAAGGATGGCTAGCATGACAAATCATGATCATTACATAAAAAATGAGGCTACTGAAAAACCAGAAGGAAAAGAGACCTCTATTGTAGAAAAAATTCAACAATTAGGACAAACGAATGTTCCTCAAATGGGAAACGATTCAAAAATACACTGTTTAACAATTGTGGGACAAATTGAAGGACATATTCAACTACCACCACAAAACAAAACAACGAAGTATGAACATGTTATTCCTCAAATTGTTGCAATTGAACAAAATCCAAATATTGAAGGTTTATTAGTTATTCTTAATACCGTTGGTGGAGATGTTGAAGCCGGACTTGCGATAGCTGAAATGCTATCATCCTTATCTAAACCTACAGTATCAATTGTTTTAGGTGGTGGTCATTCAATTGGGGTTCCAATTGCAGTATCTTGTGATTATTCTTTCATCGCTGAGTCTGCAACAATGACCATTCACCCAGTAAGGTTAACTGGTCTTGTTATTGGGGTTCCGCAAACTTTCGAATATTTAGACAAGATGCAAGAGCGTGTTATTAATTTTGTGACAAAGAATTCAAATATTAGTGAAGAAAAATTTAAAGAGCTTATGCTTTCGAAAGGAAACCTAACTCGTGATATCGGAACGAATGTCGTTGGTGCGGATGCTGTGGAATATGGTTTGATAAACGAAGTAGGTGGGGTTGGACAAGCAATTAAAAAGCTCAATAGTTTACTCGATAAAACTGACGATGATCAGGTGCTTCAATAATGATATATTACACAATGATGCCAGAGGAACTTATGTTTCCTCATACAGAAGAAGAATATAAAAAGCAATCAGTCATTGAAATGAATGGGATACAATTGCTTGTTCAACAATCTGAGAATGCCCAATACGAGATTATACGAGTATTAAGTAGCGATCCACAGCATTTTTTAAATTCAGAGTTATGTCCAGGTCAAAAAATTACTATGTCTCTTTCTACCATCTAGTTCTATTATGTTATAATAAAATAGATCTTCTTTGATAAGGCAGCCATTTCGGCTGCTTTCTTCATTGTAATTTAAATAACAAATAACTGTGTATTATGCCTTTGGCTGCATTCATTTTACTCATATCATTACATACTCGAAAGAAACAAAGGTGATAAAAGATGGCAAAACGAAAAAGAAGACAAAAACAGTCAAAGGATGATTGGAAGAAGACCCTAAAATTTGAGTTGGCAGGCTTAATCATTTTAGCAATTGCTCTTATTACAATTTCAAAGCTTGGATTTGTGGGAACAACATTCGTTCATTTATTTCGCTTTTTTAGTGGCGAATGGTACATGCTCTTCCTTATTGGAATTGTCCTGTTTTCACTGTTCCTTATATGGAAGCGGCAGATACCAACTTTATTTAGCAGACAAATGATAGGAATATATTGTGTAACAGCATCATTGTTATTATTAAGTCATGTAACATTATTTAAGATGCTTTCACATAATGGTACCTTCGCTTCACCAAGTGTGATTTCAAATACTCTTGAGCTATTTTGGATGGAAGTAAAAGGTGAAGCAAGTACTGTTGATTTAGGCGGGGGAATAATTGGAGCAGTATTGTTTGCTGCCTCTTATTATTTATTTGCAGAGGCTGGATCAAAAATTATTGCAATTGTCTTAATTGTAATTGGAGTTCTTTTGATTACTGGAAAATCCCTTCAAGCTACACTAGCGAAGATTCTTCTTCCTATTGGTGGATTTATCAAGAACCAAACTATTGGCTTTTTAGAAGATATGAAAAATCTACCCAAGGCCCTAAAAAAGCAAAAGAAGCAAAAGCCTAAAAAGAAGAAGAAAGAGAAAAAAGATTCTGATGATGAAATAATCGATGAAGATTTTGAGGATGAAGAAGATGTACTTCAACCTATCATATCAAGCTTTTCTGACACAGAGAATGGTCAGCAAGAAATGATTATACATACGATGGAAGAACAAGAACAACCTTCTTTCGAGCCTAAAGAAAGAAAAGCAGATCAAGAAAAGCAACAACCATCATCTGATGAATCTAGTGAGGTAAATGAGGCACTTCAAACGATATCATTTGTTGAAGTAGAAAATAAAGATTATAAGCTACCACCACTTGATTTGTTAAAAGCTCCAAAACAAAATTCACAGCAGGCAGATAAGAAAAATATTTATGAAAATGCAAGAAAACTTGAAAAAACGTTTCAAAGCTTTGGTGTAAAAGCTAAAGTGACACAAGTTCATTTAGGACCTGCGGTTACCAAATACGAGGTTTATCCTGATGTCGGAGTAAAGGTTAGCAAAATTGTTAACTTAAGTGATGATCTTGCGTTAGCATTAGCAGCAAAAGATATTCGAATAGAAGCTCCAATCCCGGGTAAATCAGCAGTTGGTATAGAAGTACCTAATTCGGAAATCGCAATGGTTTCATTAAGAGAAGTGTTAGAATCAAAAGCAAATGATCGACCAGATGCTAGACTATTAATAGGCCTAGGAAGAGATATCTCAGGTGATGCGGTTTTAGCGGAACTAAACAAAATGCCCCATCTTTTAGTTGCAGGTGCTACAGGAAGCGGAAAGAGTGTTTGCATTAATGGGATCATTACTAGTATTTTAATGAGAGCAAAACCACATGAAGTAAAATTGATGATGATTGATCCAAAAATGGTTGAATTAAATGTGTATAACGGAGTACCACACTTGCTTGCACCAGTTGTAACAGATCCCAAGAAAGCATCACAGGCATTGAAAAAAGTTGTTAATGAAATGGAAAGAAGGTACGAACTTTTTTCTCATACAGGTACAAGAAACATAGAAGGTTATAATGAAGTGATCAAAAGAAATAACCGTGAGGAGGAAGCAAAGCAACCGGAACTCCCATATATTGTTGTCATTGTTGATGAGCTTGCAGACTTAATGATGGTAGCATCTTCTGATGTAGAAGATTCTATAACGAGACTTTCGCAAATGGCACGTGCAGCTGGAATCCATTTAATTATAGCGACACAGCGTCCATCAGTTGATGTTATTACAGGTGTTATTAAGGCAAATATCCCTTCTCGTATTGCCTTTAGTGTCTCCTCCATGACAGATTCAAGAACCATATTAGATATGGGAGGAGCTGAAAAGCTACTTGGAAGAGGGGACATGCTCTTCCTACCTGTTGGAGCCTCTAAACCAGTTCGGGTACAAGGTGCATTTTTATCCGATGAAGAGGTAGAACAAACAGTTAACTTTGTTATTGCCCAACAAAAAGCTCAATATCAAGAAGAAATGATTCCAACTGAGGTTGTGGAAACAACTAGTGAAGTTGATGATGAATTGTTTGATGAAGCTGTCCAACTTGTTGTTGATATGCAAACAGCCTCTGTATCTATGCTTCAAAGGCGATTTCGTGTTGGATATACAAGGGCTGCAAGATTAATAGATGCGATGGAAGAACGAGGAATAGTCGGACCATATGAAGGAAGCAAACCACGAGAAGTCCTTATTTCAAAAGAAAAACATGAAGACATTACTTCTTAATATCATGACTAAACAGAGACACCCTTTAACTAAGTTGTTTTCTGTTTAGTTTTTTTATTTTGGTTTGGCTATTTACCTATTAAAATCATCGACAAAATGTGACAAAAAGAGTAAGATATAAATGCATTGTATGAAGAGTCATATTATGGGTATAAGTTCACCCTTAGAAACAAACGATAGGAAAGAATTCCTTTCCTTATTCGACAATTTTTACTAGTTTCTATTTATTTATAGCATAAAACATGATATAGTAATTTCGGTTAGACTAAGGTGTATAACATCTGATGTCTGATCTCTTGTATATAGTGGGGATAACTGGGGGCGCGTTTCAATGACCATAAAATCTGATAATCGGCATTTGTATTTACAAGTGATTGATAAGATCAAAGAAGATATTGAAAATGGTACATATCGAGAAAGAGAAAAATTACCTTCTGAATTTGAATTATCGAAAAGCCTTGGTGTAAGTAGAGCGACTTTAAGAGAGGCATTACGAACACTTGAAGAAGAAAACGTTATCATTAGAAGACATGGTGTAGGTACTTTTGTGAATTCTAAACCTAGATTTACCTCAGGTATTGAGCAATTAAATAGTGTCACAGCTACGATTGAACAAGCTGGTTTAAAGCCTGGTACTATTTTTTTGTCATCTTCAATTACTGGAGCAACAGAAGATGATGTTAAAAGGTTTAAATGTGAAAAAACAGAAGAAATATTTTTGCTTGAACGAGTAAGAACCGCAAACGGAGAGCCTGTTGTATATTGTTTAGATAAAATCCCAACTAAAGTACTGCCTGACACATTTGATCATGAACAAGAATCTTTACTTAAATTACTTGAAGATAAAGCAAATATTTACATAAGCTACGCAGTTACACATATTGAACCAATTGGTTATCATGAAAAGATTTCTCCAATATTAGAATGTGATCCCGAAACATCATTATTGCTTTTAAAACAAATGCATTTTAATGATCAAGATCAACCAGTACTATACTCATTAAACTATTTTAGAGCGGACCATTTTAGTTTTCATGTAGTAAGGAAACGTTTATAGGTAAAGAATAGGTAGTGATACATACTTTTTCAATAATAAAGTATGTAAGGAAATCTCCGCTATATCGTGCTTAACTCCTAAAGGTTGTTTAAAATGTATGAGAGTACATAGCTCTTTACTTTAAGGAGGTGGTTGGCCAAGGTAGGCTATACGTTTGGGTTTTATGTTATTTTAAAATACTTTTTAGGGGGCTTTAATGATGAAGAAAAGAAATGGATTAGCATTATCACTTTTTCTTGCTGCAGGAACATTGTTAGCAGGATGTGGTGGTGCTGACAAAAATGAAGGCGCTGGCGGTGAAGGCGGCGGAGAAGCAAAAGAAGATAATTTTTCTGTTGCGATGGTAACTGATATTGGTGGTGTGGATGATAAATCATTTAACCAATCTGCTTGGGAGGGTCTTCAAGCATATGGTGAAGAAAATGGTTTAGAAAAAGGAACTGACGGCTTTGATTACCTTCAATCAAAAAGTGATGCAGATTATGCAACAAACTTAAATACGTTAGCTCGTAAAAACTTTGATTTAATTTATGGTATTGGTTATTTATTACAACCTGCTGTAGATGAAATTGCACAACAACAAAAAGATACACACTTTGCAATTGTTGATAGTGTTGTAGAACAACCAAATGTTGCAAGCATTACATTCAAAGAACATCAAGGATCATTCCTAGTAGGTGTTGTTGCTGGATTAACAACGAAAACAAACAAAATTGGTTTCGTTGGCGGTGTTGAGGGTGACCTTATCAAGAAGTTTGAGGTTGGATTTATTGAAGGTGTTAAAGCTGTAAATCCTGATGCAACTGTTGAAGTTCAATACGCAGGTTCTTTTGGGGATGCTGCAAAAGGTAAGCAAATTGCTTCAAGTATGTATGGGTTAGGTGCTGATATTATTTACCATGCTGCTGGTGGTACTGGTAATGGTGTATTTTCTGAAGCGATTGACTTAAAAGTAGAAGATCCAGACCGTGAACTATGGGTTATTGGGGTAGATAAAGATCAACATGAAGAAGGTAACGGTACAACAAAAGATGGTGAAGAATTCAATATTACTCTTACATCTATGGTTAAACGTGTAGACGTTGCTGTTAAGGACCTTGCTGAAAAAGCAAAAGCTGGTGAGTTCCCTGGTGGTCAAGTAATTGAGTATGGTATTGAAGAGGAAGCAATTGGTATTGCTCCGAGTGACGAGCATTTATCTGAAGAGGTAAAGGCAAAAGTAGAAGAGTATGAACAAAAAATTGTTAATGGTGAAATTGAAGTACCAACAAAATAATGAATAGGGGTAGGGCTGACTTAGATAATCCTTTAGATTCCTCCAACAATAATTATTATTTGGGGTTTCTATACAGATATAAGTCAGCCCTTATTCCTGAAAATCATTAAATGCAAATATTCTAACAATTCATTCAATTCCCTTTTTGTAAGAACATCGATGACTTTCCTATACATAAAAATAATGATAAAGGGTTAAAGTTAATGAATTATATTATGTCATCAAGATAATGAAAGGTTTAGTAGATTTGCATTTGGTGATTTTCATACCAGCTAGTTTTTAGCAAAATGAAACGTGAGAACCATAAGTTGTTCAGGAAAAAGGAGTGAGCAAGTTGGAATATGTAATTGAAATGCTAAATATTCGTAAGGAATTTCCTGGCATAGTAGCAAATAATAATATTACGTTACAAGTGAAAAAAGGCGAAATTCATGCCTTATTAGGCGAAAATGGTGCAGGAAAATCAACTTTAATGAATGTTCTTTTTGGCTTATATCAACCTGAAAAAGGGGAGATAAAAGTAAAAGGGAAAAAAGTAGATATTACCAATCCTAATATAGCGAATGATTTAGGGATCGGCATGGTCCACCAGCATTTTATGTTGGTCAACACTTTTTCTATTACAGAAAACATTATATTAGGAAATGAACCTAAAAAAGGAACGACAATCAATATAAAAGATGCCGAGAAGCAGGTTAAAGAGATATCTGAAAAATATGGTTTAGCAGTAGATCCGTCGGCAAAAATATCTGATATATCCGTAGGGATGCAGCAACGTGTAGAAATTCTAAAAACTCTATATCGTGGCGCTGAAATCTTAATTTTTGATGAGCCGACAGCAGTACTTACTCCACAAGAAATTAAAGAATTAATTCAAATCTTAAAGACGTTGATAAAAGAAGGAAAATCAATCATCTTAATTACACATAAGTTAAAAGAGATTATGGAAGTCTGTGATCGGGTTACGGTTATACGTAAAGGTGAAGGAATTGGCACAGTTAATGTTGCTGATACAAATCCAAATGAGTTAGCTTCCCTAATGGTAGGGCGTGAGGTGTCCTTTAAGACTGAAAAAACTCCTGCTAAACCGAAGGAAGATGTATTAACTATTAATGATCTTATCGTAAAGGATAATAGACAAGTTGCAATGGTTAATTCATTATACTTATCTGTACGAGCTGGTGAAATTGTCGGTGTTGCAGGTGTAGACGGTAATGGTCAAACTGAATTAATTGAAGCTATAACAGGATTAAGAAAAGTCAGCTCTGGTTCTATTAAAATTAACAACAAAGATATTACAAATTATCATCCTAGAAAAATAACTGAATCAGGGGTTGGACATATCCCACAAGACAGACATAAACATGGACTCGTGCTAGACTTTCCAATTGGTGAGAACATGGTTTTACAATCATATTATAAGCAACCATTTTCAAAAAGTGGTGTACTGAACTTTAAGTCCATTTATGATAAAGCAAAGGAACTTATTAAGGAATTTGATGTTAGAACACCAAGTTCTTCAACTCTTGCTAGAGCTCTTTCGGGCGGAAATCAACAAAAAGCGATAATAGGGAGAGAGGTTGATCGTAATCCCGATTTATTGATTGCAGCTCAACCTACGCGAGGTCTTGATGTTGGTGCGATTGAGTTCATTCATAGCCGACTAATTGAGCAGCGTGATAAAGGGAAAGCAGTACTACTAATTTCTTTTGAACTGGATGAAATTATAAATGTTAGTGATCGAATTGCTGTTATTTATGAAGGGCAAATCGTTGATATCGTGGATCCTAAAGAAACAACTGAGCAAGAACTCGGACTCCTTATGGCGGGAAGTAAGCGTCAGAAAGAAGGTAACCAGTCATGAATTTAAATCGTTATATGAACTTATTAATTCCTGTAATTGCGGTCATCTTAGGATTAATCTCAGGTGCAATTATCATGCTTGTTAGTGGATACAATCCAATTGCTGGCTATAGTGCATTATGGTATGGGATTTTTGGTGACACTTATTATATGGGTGAAACAGTTAGACAATTAACACCGTATATTCTTACTGGTTTAGCTGTTGCCTTTGCTTATAGAACAGGACTATTTAACATTGGTGTTGAAGGTCAAGTAATTGTTGGCTGGTTAGCAGCAGTTTGGGTTGGTGTTGCGTTTGAGTTACCGGCAATTATACATCTCCCATTAGCTATTATCGCTGCTGGATTAGCGGGGGCATTATGGGCCTTTGTTCCTGGGTTTTTAAAGGCTAAATTTAAAGTCCATGAAGTAATCGTTTCAATTATGATGAACTATGTTGCACTTCACGTGACGAATTATCTCATAAGAGAGGTTATTACTGATAACAGTGATTCCACTGATAAAATATTCCCGTCTGCATCACTACGTTCTGAGTTTTTTGAAAGTATAACAGATTACTCACGTATGCATTATGGAATTTTTATTGCTTTAATCGGTGCTTTTATTATGTGGTTTTTACTTGAGAAAACAACCAAAGGTTTTGAACTACGAGCTGTAGGATTCAATCATGATGCAGCACATTATTCTGGTATGAATGTTAGTCGTAACATCGTTCTATCTATGGTCATATCAGGTGTTTTCGCGGGCGTTGCCGGTGCTATGGAAGGTCTTGGAACGTTTGAATATGTGTCAGTTAAAAATGGATTTACCGGAATAGGATTTGATGGTATTGCTGTTGCACTTATTGGTGGGAACGCAGCGATTGGTATTATACTATCAGGAGCTTTGTTTGGAGGGTTAAAGGTTGGGGCGTTAAATATGCCTTCTGAAGCTGGTGTTCCAAATGAGCTTGTTGAAATCATTATTGCGCTTATTATCTTCTTCGTTGCTTCTAGCTATTTTATCCGTTGGATATTATTTCGTTTTAAAAAGGAGGGGAAATAAGTGAGCATACTACAAGCTTTAGAAATCATTATCCCAACAGCTTTATTCGTTGCGGCTCCACTTATTTTCACTGCACTTGGAGGAGTTTTTAGTGAACGTTCAGGTGTTGTTAATATCGGTCTAGAAGGTTTAATGGTTATTGGTGCTTTTGTAGGAATTGTATTTAACTTACAGTTCGCTGAAGTATTTGGAAATGCTACTCCGTGGCTATCCATCGTTGCCGCTATGGTTGCTGCATCTATCTTTTCATTACTACATGCTGTAGCTTCTATTACATTTAAAGCAGATCAAGTTGTAAGTGGTGTTGCAATTAACTTCTTGGCGGTTGGTTTAACATTATTCCTTGTTAAAAATATTTATGAAAAAGGGCAAACTGATCGAATCAATATTAGTTTTAACAAAATGGATGTTCCGTTACTAAGTGATATCCCGATTATTGGAAAAATATTTTTCTCAGGTGGATATGTAACTTCTTATTTAGCCATTTTCACTGCAATTATTGTTTGGTATGTAATCTTTAAAACACCATTTGGACTTCGTTTACGTTCGGTAGGAGAACATCCAATGGCTGCAGATACTATGGGTATTAATGTAACTAGAATGAGGTATATAGGTGTTCTATTAAGTGGTGCATTTGCCGGTGTAGGTGGTGCTGTTTATGCTACCATTATTTCTAGAGACTTTAGTCATGCGACGATAAGTGGTCAAGGATTTATGGCACTTGCAGCAGTAATATTTGGAAAATGGCATCCACTTGGAGCAATGGGAGCAGCTTTATTCTTTGGGCTGGCTCAAGGCTTGAGTATTATAGGTGGAACAATCCCATTTTTACAAGATATACCAGCTGTTTATTTACTTATCCTTCCTTATGTTTTAACAATTCTGGCATTAACAGGATTCATCGGTCGTGCTGATTCACCTAAAGCATTAGGAACACCATATGAAAAGGGAAAACGATAATAAAAAAGCTTCTCCAAACTGGAGAAGCTTTTTGTCTTTGAGTTGGCTTTTTTATTAGAAAAGACACCCGGGATAGACTGTTTTTATGCTTTACTGGACCCTCTCATGTCCAGTTGGCTATCTTTTAAGATAGCATCGCCTGCATGGACAATTTTTTAAGTCCTCGAAGGGTTGTCCAGCATTAGCACTAGCCTTTACGTGTGTAGAGCTAATGAGATGTGATCCGCTGATCAACTTCTTTTTAATCGCTGTTTCCAAAATTTCGATGAAGATCTCCTCGAACAATTCCCTTTCTGCAAAATGGCGTTCGTAATTCTTCCTGAAGGTGGAGAAGTGAGGAACAGAATCACGGAATTCCTATCCAAGAACCAACGAATGCCATATTGGTCTGGGTTTCCTTGATTGTCTGACGCATAGAGCGAATACCAAAGATATATTGGATGAATGGGAGCTTGATTAACAGAACTGCATCAATGCTTGGGCGACTCACTTCCGAATAGAAATCCTTAACTCGATCATAGATGAAAGAGAAGTCTATGTCAGCTTCAGCTTACGGACCAAATGATCTTAAGGAACAAGCTGATCTACGGTAACCATCTCTAATTGATCTCGTGCGATTGTACTCTTCTGTGATAACATCTTAATCACCTCATATTATGTTTTATTACTGCTGCACATAAAGTTTAAAGTTTCTGTTGATTGTAGTGGAAGGCGCGCAGACTCCTGCGGGAGCAGCTGGACAGGTGAGACCCCGCAGGAGCTAGCGACGAGGAGGCTCACCGCCAGCCCCGCGGAAAGCGAAGCGCCTGAAACGGAAATCAACAGCCCCCTTTCACCTCAAGCCAAAATAAAAACACTGTGAACACCATGCTGAACTAACTGTTACTTAATTCCAGTATATGTTAGACCAATCTTACGCAAAATGAACTTGTTAACAAAATAATCTTTAGACAGGTGAAGAAAATATGGGAGCACCAAAGAAGCTTGATTTACTTGCATTATCATCTGTTCCTCTTGTTATGACATTAGGAAATTCAATGCTGATTCCTGTTTTACCTCTCATCTCAAAAAAATTAAATATTAGTGCCTTTCAAGTATCTTTGATTATTACCGTATATTCAATTGTAGCGATTATTTTAATTCCAATAGCGGGATACTTATCAGACCGGTTTGGGCGAAAAATTGTGATGGTTCCATGTTTAATTATTGCTGGGGTAGGTGGAGCGGTTTCTGGATGGGCTTCTTGGAAATTTGAAGATCCTTACATATGGATCTTAATAGGACGTGTGCTTCAAGGAATTGGTTCTGCAGGGGCGGCACCAGTTGTTATGCCACTAGTAGGCGATATGTTTAAAAGTGATGAAGAAATAAGTGCTGGCCTTGGGTTAACTGAAACAGCAAACACTGCTGGTAAGGTGTTGAGTCCTATAATTGGTGCAGCTCTTGCAGCCTTTTTATGGTTCCTACCGTTTTGGTTTATTCCTTTTTTTAGTTTAGTTAGTGTTTTGCTAGTAGCCTTCCTTGTAAAAGTACCAAAAACAAAAGATAAAGAAGTACAAACAGTCAAGGAGTTTGCCCACTGTGTAAAAGGTATTTTTGCTGAAAATGGTAAATGGCTTTTTGCCATTTTTGCTGTTGGATGTATTATCATGTTCGTTCTATTTGGAATTTTGTTTTTCTTGTCGGACATGTTAGAAAAACAATATAACATTAATGGAGTTAAAAAAGGGTTAGTTTTAGCTATTCCATTGCTGGCTTTATCGATTAGTTCTTTCATATCTGGAAAGAAAATAGGTCAAAGTAAAAATCTAATGAAAACCGTTATTATCGTTGGCATGGGATTAGTTACAATTTCATTTATTGCATTAAGAGTACAACACACCTTGATGTTTTTAATTTCTTTCTTAGTTTTAACTGGGATAGGTATTGGGATTACCCTACCAAGTTTAGATGCTTTAATTACAGAGGGTATTGAAAAAGAAGAAAGAGGGACAATTACCTCAATATATAGTGCAATGAGATTTATTGGTGTTGCGGCAGGGCCTCCAGTTTATTCTTATTTAATGTCTGTTAGTGAACATCTTGTCTATTACATCTCTGCTGGTTCAAGTGTTATAGCAGTTATGGTTGTGTTACTCTTTATCCAGGTTAAGGATCTAGAAAAGGATCCAAAGCAAATGCCAAAATTGGCTTAAAGAGACCGAAATCTTCGGTCTCTTTTTGTATAGAATTTTATGATAAGAGTTAGGATAAGATAGTAATTAAAAGTGTATTATTTCCTTTATTATCCTTGTATTGATATAATTACAAACAAATTGAAAATAGTAAAAAGGAGGGTCTTCATGTCTTATTTTCATGAACAGCAAACAGATGTAAATGGTCTATCTTTGCATACAGTCTCAACATCAAAGTTCAAAACAAATACGATTGTCCTTAAGTTATTAGCCCCTTTAAGTGAACAGGATGTTACATATAGAGCACTATTACCATATGTACTTCAAAGAGGGACAAAAAACTTCCCATCTAGCACTGTTTTAAGACAGCATTTGGATGAACTTTATGGTGCAACACTACATGTTGATTTATCAAAAAAAGGTGAAAATCACATCATTTCTTTTCGAATGGAAATAGCAAACGAAAAATTTCTAACAGATGCTACTCCATTATTAGAACAAGGGATTAAATTTTTATCAGAAATTTTATTGCAACCAGTCACAGAAAATGAAGCATTTCAGGATGAAATAGTTTCCCAAGAAAAACGTACCCTCAAGCAACGTATTCAATCTGTGAATGATGACAAAATGAGGTATTCTAATTTAAGACTTGTACAAGAAATGTGTAAAAATGAGCCATATGCTTTACATGTAAATGGTGAAACAAAAGATGTTGATAAAATTGATGCAAAATCTTTGTATGAATATTATCAAAAATGCATTCAGACAGATCATATAGATTTGTATGTTGTTGGTGATCTTGATCAAGGCGAAGTCGAAGGGTATGTGAATAAATATTTTACTTTTGACAACAGCCGCCAACCTGTAGTCCAAACCCCTTACACTACGAAAGAGATAAAAGAAAAAGAAGTAATTGAAGAACAGGATGTAAAGCAAGGAAAGTTAAACATCGGTTATCGAACAAATAGTACGTATAAAGATGAGGATTACTATGCCCTGCAGGTCTTTAATGGTATTTTCGGTGGTTTTTCACATTCAAAATTGTTTATCAATGTTCGCGAAAAAGCGAGTTTAGCTTATTATGCAGCCTCAAGGGTAGAAAGTCATAAAGGTTTATTAATGGTTATGTCAGGTATTGAGGTTCAAAACTATGATCAGGCAGTTTCGATTATAAAAGAACAGATGGCTGCAATGAAAAACGGAGATTTCACTAAACAAGAGTTTGAGCAAACCAAGGCTGTCATTCGAAATCAATTACTAGAAACTGTTGATACTGCTTATGGCTTAGTTGAAATTGTTTATCATAACGTTATCGCAAATATAAATCGATCATTTGAGGACTATTTAAATGGCATTGAAAAGGTAACAAAAGAAGAGGTAACTAAAGTTGCTCAGAAGATTGAGCTAGATACAATTTATTTCTTAAAAGGAATGGGGGGAACGGCATGACAACAAATCCTATTCGCTTCGATCAATTACAAGAATCATTATATTACGAAAAAATGTCAAATGGGCTTGATGTCTATGTGTTACCTAAAAAAGGTTTTAACAAAACTTATGCCACTTTTACGACAAAATACGGATCAATTGATAATCGATTTGAACCATTAAATGAAAAAGAGATGATTTCTGTACCGGATGGAATTGCTCATTTTCTTGAACATAAATTATTTGAAAAAGAAGATGGAGATGTATTCCAGCAGTTTAGTAAGCAAGGAGCTTCGGCAAATGCTTTCACATCCTTTACAAGAACAGCATATTTATTTTCTAGCACAAGCTCAGTTGAACAAAACTTAGAAACATTAATTGATTTTGTTCAAGAGCCCTACTTTTCAGAAAAAACAGTGGAAAAAGAAAAGGGAATTATCGGTCAAGAAATAAATATGTATGATGATAATCCTGATTGGCGTTTATATTTTGGATTAATTCAAAATTTATATCAAAATCATCCTGTTAGAATTGATATTGCCGGAACAGTTGATTCTATTGCTAAAATTACGAAGGATTCCTTGTATGAATGTTATAATACTTTCTACCATCCAAGTAACATGCTCTTATTTGTTGTGGGTGCTGTTGAACCAGAGGAAATATTAAAGCAAGTTAGAACGAACCAAGATAAAAAAGATTTCACAGCTCAACCTGAAATAAAAAGGGAGTTCCCAGATGAACCAGTTGGGGTATTTAAAAAAATTGAGAAATTAAAGATGAATGTTCAAAGCTCAAAATGTTTAGTTGGATTAAAAGCTAAAAATCCTAATCGAGTGGGAAAAGAACTGTTGAAATTTGAGCTTTCTATGAATATAATTCTCGATATGCTCTTCAGTAAAAGTTCAAAGCACTACGAGGAATTATATAAAGAAGGCTTAATTGATGACACATTCAGCTATGATTATACAGAAGAAAAAGGGTTTGGGTTTGCTATGATCGGTGGAGATACGGAAAATCCAGATCTTCTTGCAGACAAAATTAAACAAGTATTATTTAGTGCCAAAAACGATGGTGTGGATTTCACAACATTCCAGGCAACTAAAAAGAAAAAAATTGGGGCATTTCTGAGAGCCATTAATTCACCTGAATACATTGCCAATCAATTTACACGTTATGCATTTAATGAGATGAACCTTTTTGATGTAGTCCCAATGTTAGAATCGTTAACTCAAGAAGATATGACAAACGTATTACAAGAAGCAGTAGATGAAGAGTTATTTTCAGTATGTCAAGTGGTGCCTAAATAATTATTGAAAAGGTCTGACTCAGTCAGATCTTTTTTCAGTATAATAGGGAAGCAGTAATACCTTTAAAAGGAAGCTAACATCAGGTACATATAGAATAATTACTAAAGGAGACGTTATGGATAAGTACGCACTTATAACTGGGGCGAGTGGTGACATCGGCATGGCCATTTCCAAAAAATTAATTAGTCAGGGGTATCATCTATATGTTCATTATCATCAAAATGAAAAGGTATTAAATGAACTGAAAAGCTTGTATAAAGACAGCTTAATTCTCCCAATTAAAGCTGATTTGACAAGTAAAAAGGGTGTACAAGAATTACTTGAACATATACATATGCCTGTTGAATTGGTTGTTTTTAATAGTGGGACGAGTCATTATGGGTTGGTAACAGATCTAAATGATGTAGAGATTGATCAAATGGTAGAGCTACATATAACGAGTCCATTTCGTTTAATACAAAAGCTAATCCCCTCGATGATTACAAAACGTAAAGGTAATATTATATTCATATCATCTATTTGGGGGATTACAGGTGCTTCTTGTGAGGTCTTGTATTCAATGGTGAAAGGTGGACAAAATGCTTATGTGAAGGCTCTCGCAAAAGAGCTGGCACCAAGTCATATTAGAGTTAATGCCATTGCACCAGGAGCGATTTCTACTAAAATGCTTGCTCAATTTACAGAAGAGGAATTGATTCAGCTACAAGAAGAAATTCCACTAGGAAGACTGGGTAAACCTGATGAAATTGCAGAGACTGTAACTTTTTTATCATCAGAAAAATCCTCCTATATAACAGGTCAAGTAATTTCCGTAAATGGTGGATGGATTTAAAAAAAGAAATTGGTATAGAATACTTCTTTCCTTGGAACAATAATCTTGTATCAATTATAAAGGAGGAACTCCTATGTCTGTATTAGATAATTGGAATGAGTGGAAAAATTTCCTAGGTGATCGTTTAGATCATGCCCAAAACGAAGGAATGAACGATCAAGTTATTTCTAACTTAGCGTTTGAAATTGGTGATTATTTAGCGAAACAAGTAGAAGCTAAAAACCCACAAGAAAAAGTACTAGCAGATTTATGGAGTGTAGCTTCTGAGCAAGAACAACATGCGATTGCAAACATGATGGTTAAACTTGTTCAAAACAATGGTTCACACTAAGAGAGGAGAGATCCTCTCTTTTTCTTTGATTCAACAGGTGATCTATTTTAGTTTAGAAATCATTTTAACTTATACGTTTCTTTCTCTCTTTCTTCTTTGAGAAAAATCATTTATTATAAATAATAGTGGTTGTTTAAAGAGGAGGGTTTAATTTGCCATATGAGTGGTACTTGGAATATGAGATTCAAAAGAACCGTCCCGGTTTATTAGGAGATGTGTCTTCCTTATTAGGGATGTTGGCAATTAATATTATTACAATTAATGGAGTTGACGATTCCCGTCGAGGTCTTTTACTAAAGTGTGAAAGTAATGATCAAGTCCGCAGACTTGAATCAATTTTAAATACAATGGATAACATAACTGTTACAAAGCTTAGAGTTCCAAAACTTCGTGATCGATTAGCGGTTCGACATGGTCGTTATATTCAAAGAGATGCCGACGACAAAAAAACTTTCCGATTTGTGCGTGATGAACTTGGACTATTGGTTGATTTTATGGCAGAATTATATAAGCAAGAAGGCCATAAGTTAATTGGAATTCGAGGGATGCCTCGGGTGGGAAAAACAGAATCAATTGTGGCTTCAAGTGTTTGTGCAAATAAAAAATGGTTGTTTGTTTCTTCTACGTTACTTAAACAAACCATTCGTAGTCAGTTGATTGCTGATGAATATAGTGAAGATAATGTGTTTATTATCGATGGAATTGTTTCAACGAGAAGAGGATCTGAAAAACACTTACAGCTTGTAAGAGAAATTATGAGGCTTTCTGCTACTAAGGTTGTTGAGCATCCTGATATATTTGTACAGAATACAGAGTATACAATTGATGATTTTGATTACATAATAGAAATTCGCAACGAGCCTGACGAGGAAATTACATATAAAGATGTTGAAGAAGGACCAACAATGTTTGACTCTTCAAGTCTTTCAGGATTTGACTTTTAATTATGGGGTGTTACGGTTGAGTGAACTAGGAAATCGACTGAAACAAGCAAGAGATGAAAAAAATATGAGCTTGGACGATCTCCAGGAAATAACAAAAATTCAAAAGCGTTATTTAATTGGCATTGAGGAAGGCAATTATGCAATGATGCCTGGTAAATTTTATGCAAGAGCATTTATAAAGCAATATGCTGAAGCAGTTGATTTAGATCCGGAAATGCTTTTTGAAGAATACAAGAACGATGTACCAAGCACACACAAGGAAGATGTTCCTGAGCAGTTATCAAGAGTAAGAACACATAAACAATTGCCAAAATCTGCGTCTAAGTTTCTAGACTTTTTACCTAAGCTTTTAACGATAGCTGTAGTTGTAGTAGTGGCTATTTTATTATGGCTCTGGAGACAAGATGCAGCTAAAGATAACGCAAATAATGAAAACAATGTGTCTGAAGCAAATGACGTTGAATTTGAAAAAGTAGAAAATACGACAACAACTGATGATGAGGCAAACGAAGAGGAACCTGCCCAGGAAGAAGCTCCTCAAGAGGAAACAACAGAGCCAGAAGAACCTGAAACAGCTGCTCAAAGCCTTTCTGTAGTGGAAGGATCAACAACGACTTATGAGCTATCAGGTGCTGAAAAGTTTCAGCTGGAAGTTGTTGCAAAGGATCGGACATGGGTTAGAGTTAGAAACGGAAAAGGTAAAACATTCTATGGAGAAGAAATTCCTAAAGGTGAAACAAAAGTAAATGATTTAACCGCAGAATCAGAAATAACAATTAGAGTTGGAAATGTACCAGGGACAGACTTAAAAATTAATGGTGAGCTCCTGCAATATCAAGATACAAAAACCACGCCACAGGACATCACCATCATTTATAAGAAAGAATAGGGGACTGACTCAGGAAGAAGAGTATGAACCACTACATTTTTAGTAGGGGTTCATACTCTTTAACGGGTCGTCCCATTTTGCATGTCAATGCTAAAGTTTAATCAAAATGGAGGAATATACATGAATTTGCCGAATAAAATTACCATTTCAAGGATTCTTTTAATACCAGTTTTTATGGTTATAATGTTAGTCCCATTTAATTGGGGGGAATTAACGTTTGGTTCAGAATCAATCTTAACAACTCATTTTGTAGGAGCTATTCTATTTATTGTTGCATCAACAACTGATTGGATTGATGGTTATTATGCAAGGAAATTGAATCAAGTGACGAATCTAGGGAAATTTCTGGATCCATTAGCAGACAAGCTACTCGTGTCAGCAGCTCTAATTATATTAGTGGATTTGGGAGCTGCACCCTCCTGGATGGTTATTCTTATTATAAGTCGAGAATTTGCAGTAACCGGTCTTCGCCTTGTGTTAGCGGGAGAAGGTGAGGTAGTGGCAGCCAACATGTTAGGGAAAATCAAGACATGGACGCAAATTATTGCCATTTCAGCTTTATTACTTCACAACTTACCATTCGAATTTATGAACATTCCGTTTGCTACAATTTCTTTATGGGTTGCAACATTCTTTACTGTTTATTCTGGTTGGGACTACTTCATTAAAAATAAACAAGCCTTTGTAAATTCTAAGTAAGGGGGATTGTTCATGAATATAAGAACAGAGATTATCGCCGTTGGTTCGGAGTTGCTTTTAGGTCAAATAGTAAACTCTAACGCTCAATTTTTATCACAAGAGTTAGCTGAACTTGGCTTGAGTGTATATTATCATACCGTAGTAGGAGATAACCCTTCCCGTCTAGAATCAGCAATTAACATTGCAAAGGAACGTTCTAATGTTATCATTTTTACTGGAGGCCTCGGTCCGACTAAGGATGATTTAACAAAAGAAACAATTTCAAAAGTGTTAGGAAGAGAGCTAACGTTTGATGTGGAAGCTTTAGAAAGTATCGAACGTTATTTTACTCAAACAAAACGTATCATGTCTGAAAATAATAAAAAACAAGCATTGGTTATTGATGGCTCCTACATTTTAAAAAATGACTATGGTATGGCTCCTGGAATGGCTGTTGATATTGACGGAATGATTTATATGCTATTGCCAGGCCCACCTAGTGAAATGAAGCCAATGTTTGAGAATTATGGAAAAGAATATTTCCAAACAAAACTAGGTTTTCAAGATAAAATTATTTCACGTGTTTTAAGATATTTTGGAATTGGTGAATCCCAGCTTGAAACAGATATACATGATATTATTGATGAACAAACAAATCCGACAATTGCTCCTCTGGCAGCGGATGGAGAAGTAACATTAAGACTTACAGCGAAGCATAAGGATGAACATATTGCACAAAAACTCCTTGATCAAACAGAGAAAAGAATTAATGACCGTGTAGGTGAGTTTTTCTATGGTTATGAACAGACAACCCTTGTTCATGAATTAAATAAACTTTTGATGAAAAAAGGGAAAACAATTTCTGCAGCTGAAAGTTTAACAGGTGGAATGTTTTCAGAGTACATGACATCTTTAGATGGTGCTTCCCAAATTTTTAAAGGTAGTATTGTTTCTTATACAAATGAAGTGAAAGAGCAAATATTGAAGGTGCAAAAACGTACCCTTGAACAATTTGGTGCAGTTAGCGAGGAATGTGCAAGGGAAATGGCTGAGCAAATCCGAAAGCTCTCTAAAAGTGATATAGGCATTAGTTTTACAGGTGCTGCAGGACCAGAACCACATGAGGGGCAGCCTGTAGGGACAGTTTTTATTGCCATTTCTATGGGTGATCAGGAATCCAATGTTTTTAAACTGAATCTAGCTGGATCTAGAAAGGGAATTCGTGTTCGCTCGGTAAAGTATGGATGTCATTATTTAGTCAAACTATTAAACGAAATTGAATGATATAATGAAGTCTGTTAAGCACTAATCTAGTATTAGACATTTGCTTAGCAGTCTTTTTTTCTATGAAGAAAAGAGTCTGTTTTTGTTGTGAAAATCAACAAACTGTCTGAAAACAAGTGAAATTTAAAAATAAAACTCACTTACTATCTAAAATTCACTTTTTCTATATATAAAAAAGTAGATATATAGTGACTTTAAAACATTAAAATAAAATAATCGAATAAATGTTCGCTTTTTACTTGGCAAACAAGATAAAAACAGGTATATTTATTATAGATGAACTTTAAGGAGGAAATTTTGTGAGTGATCGTCAAGCTGCCTTAGATATGGCGTTAAAACAAATAGAGAAGCAATTCGGTAAAGGATCTATTATGAAATTAGGAGAGCAAACAGATCGAAAGGTATCAACTGTTCCAAGTGGTTCATTAGCACTTGATACTGCTTTAGGTATAGGTGGGTATCCTCGTGGTAGAATCATAGAAATCTATGGTCCTGAAAGCTCTGGTAAAACAACTGTTGCACTACATGCCATCGCTGAGGTTCAACAGCAAGGTGGTCAAGCAGCATTTATTGATGCTGAACACGCACTTGACCCTGTATATGCACAAAAACTTGGTGTAAACATCGATGAATTACTACTTTCACAACCTGATACTGGTGAACAGGCACTAGAAATTGCAGAAGCTCTTGTACGAAGTGGCGCCGTTGATATTTTAGTTATTGACTCGGTTGCAGCGTTAGTACCTAAAGCTGAAATTGAAGGTGAGATGGGTGATTCACATGTCGGTCTTCAAGCAAGACTGATGTCTCAAGCATTACGTAAATTATCAGGTGCTATAAATAAATCTAAAACAATTGCTATTTTCATTAACCAAATTCGCGAAAAAGTAGGCGTGATGTTCGGAAACCCTGAGACAACTCCAGGTGGTCGTGCTTTAAAATTCTATTCTTCTGTTCGTTTAGAAGTTCGCCGTGCTGAAACACTTAAACAAGGTAATGATATGGTCGGAAATAAAACTAAAATTAAAGTAGTTAAAAATAAGGTGGCACCTCCTTTCAAAGTAGCAGAAGTTGATATTATGTACGGTGAAGGAATTTCAAAAGAAGGCGAAATTATCGATATGGGTTCGGATTTGGATATTGTTCAAAAGAGCGGTTCTTGGTATTCGTATAATGAAGAACGTTTAGGTCAAGGTCGAGAAAATGCCAAACAATTCCTAAAGGAAAACCCTGAAATACGTTTAGAAATACAAGGTAAAATCCGTAAACATTATGGTCTAGACGAAGAAGTTACTGCACCAGATGAAAGTCAAGAAGAGATGAATTTATTAGGGGAATAAGCATTTAATTAAGGGGCGTTTTGCCCCTTTTTTATTTTGTGTGCCAGGCATGTTCATCAACTAGACGGTGAAAGTCCGTTATGGGCGTCGGGATAGCGAACCATTAGTCGAAGGCAAGGGTGTCCATGGCGACATGGAATCTGAAGGAAGCCCTAGGCAAATCCTTGGTCTGAGGTATACGAATCACATTAGAGGTCGTTATTTTAGGACGAGTTTGCAAAACAAAACAAAGTCCAAAATATCCTCGGTAGAATAGCGATAAATGTGGCAGATATATGAGGAGAAAGTGGATGAACTTACCCTGGGAGATCTCTTAGGCACCCTTTAAAATAGGAACTTACATAGTGATATGTAACTGAACTAAGAGAAGTCAGCTGAAGTCGTAGTACCATCTAACGATGGGAAGGACGGAACGAAAGGAGGAACCCTGTTAGAGTAACATGACAAGGAAACAAAGACACAGCCAACCATTAGATGACTAAAGATAGAGGTGATACTCGGAAAGTAAGAGTCTATCTTTAGAGTGGAGTTATCCTTGTGCAATCTCAAGAACATGGGAGCCAATATGAAATCAGATAAAACATTAATTGAACAAATTCTCGATAGAGATAATCTAAACTCTGCCTTCAAGAAGGTTAAGAAGAACAAAGGAGCAGCAGGTGTCGATGCGAAAGATGTAGAAGCTACTCGCCTTTATCTGAAGGAAAATGGGCTAGAGATTATCCACTTAGCGAGAGAAGGAAAATACAAGCCTCAACCAGTTAGAAGGGTAGAGATACCAAAATCAAATGGCGGAAAAAGAAAACTAGGAATCCCCACTGTGACGGACCGAGTGATTCAACAAGCAGTCGTTCAAAAGTTAACTCCTATCTTTGAAAAGCAATTCAGCGAATATAGTTATGGTTTCCGTCCTAATAGAAGTGCCCATCAAGCAATTGAACAGGCAAGAAGTTACATTGAGGAAGGTTATACGTATGTGGTGGACATCGACTTGGAGAAATTCTTTGACAAAGTGCAACACGACAAACTAATGGCACTAATCGCAAAGACGATTGATGACAAGCCAACCTTGAAACTAATTCGAAGATTTCTACAAGCTGGGATCATGGAAAACGGTGTGGTGACAGTAAATAGAGAAGGCACACCACAAGGTGGTCCATTAAGTCCACTACTTAGTAACATTATTCTAAATGAATTGGATAAGGAACTTGAGAAACGAGGACACAGATTCGTCCGGTATGCGGACGACTGTAACATCTACGTTAAAAGCATAAAAGCTGGAGAACGAGTTAAGGTCGGGGTAACTCAATTTATTGAAAGAAAGCTTAAACTAAGGGTAGATGAGGAAAAGAGTGCAGTGGGAAAGCCGAACGCACGTGTATTCTTAGGGGTGAGCTTCTACCGAAAGAAAACGAGAGTATACGTGCCAATAAAGTCGAAGGAAAGATTCGAAATGAAATTAAAGAAGCTAACGAATCGTAATTGGGGAGTAAGTATGGAATTTCGGATTATGAAGATAAATCAACTCATTCAAGGCTGGGGCAACTATTTTAAAGTGGGAGACATAAAGAAATACGCAGAAAAGATAGATGCCCATACAAGACGCAGATTAAGAGCGTGTAGATGGAAAGAGTGGAAGAAACCGAAAACAAGATACAAAAACCTGATTAAACTCGGTGTCTCAAAAGACAAGGCAAAAAGATGCGCCAATTCAAGGAAGAAATATTGGCGCATCTCCAAAAGCCCTCAACTAGATTTTGCCTTAAACAATGAATATTGGCAAAAGTTAGGCTTAAAATCTTTATATAATGTGATTTCATAAACTTTCGAACCGCCGTATACGGATCCGTACGTACGGTGGTGTGAGAGGTCGGCGCCGTGAGGTGCCTCCTACTCGATTATTTTAAAAAATAATGTGAAATTTGTCTAAATACATATGGATTATAGAATTTTATTAGTAAGAAAACGATAAATAATCTTTGCATAAAATATTGTGACATAATTCTACAAAAATCATCCTTTTTCGCTAGTTATCACAAAGGTCATGGAAATAAGATTGAACAAAATGCTTAGAAACATTATAATGACAGGCTTGACAAGAAAAATTCACAGATTTACAATTGAGATGTATATTTTACAATTTTGTAGAATGATGATTGAAGCATTTTGAAAGCCGAAAATGTTGGTACTTGAAAAAGTCTTATGTCAAATAGTTTAAAGACGCAAGGTTCAACATGAAAACAAAGCTTTGTGCTGTATGTTGACAACTTATAATTGAACAATGTACATGCCGACACTTTAATCTAGAAAAAACAAGTTCATAGCAAGAGGAGGTGTAATAATGGACGTAGTATCAATAATCATCTCCATTTTGCTTGGCCTAATCGTCGGTGCAGTTGTTGGCTATTTTGTTCGTAAGTCTATTGCCGAAGCAAAAATTGCTGGTGCTAGTAATGCAGCGGAGCAAATTCTTGAAGAAGCAAAGCGTGATGCTGAGGCTACTAAAAAGGAAGCGCTTCTTGAAGCGAAAGATGAAATTCATAAGCTCCGCACAGATGCAGAACAGGAAGTTCGTGAGAGAAGAAACGAGCTTCAAAAACAAGAAAATCGCTTATTACAAAAAGAAGAGAATCTGGATCGTAAGGATGAGTCTTTAGATAAACGTGAAGCGATGCTAGAGAGAAAAGAAGGTTCTCTTAATGAAAGACAACAGCATATTGAAGAGATGGAAAGCAAAGTGGACGAGGTTGTGCGTAAACAGCAAACAGAGCTTGAGCGCATATCTAGCCTTACAAGAGATGAAGCAAGAGGAATAATTCTTGAAAAGGTAGAAAATGAACTCACACATGATATCGCTGTAATGATCAAAGAAAGCGAAAATCGTGCTAAAGAAGAAGCTGACAAGAAAGCGAAAGAAATCCTGTCACTTGCTATTCAACGATGTGCGGCAGATCATGTAGCTGAAACTACTGTTTCTGTTGTTAATCTTCCAAATGATGAAATGAAAGGTCGTATTATTGGACGTGAGGGACGTAATATTCGTACGTTAGAAACATTAACGGGGATAGACCTTATCATTGATGATACACCTGAGGCAGTGATCCTGTCAGGTTTTGATCCAATTCGACGTGAAACGGCAAGAATTGCCTTAGACAAGCTTGTTCAAGATGGTCGTATTCACCCAGCACGTATTGAAGAGATGGTTGAGAAATCTCGTCGTGAAGTGGATGAATATATTCGTGAAATTGGAGAACAAACAACGTTCGAAGTTGGAGTTCATGGGCTTCATCCTGACTTGATCAAGATTCTTGGTCGATTGAAATTTAGAACAAGTTACGGTCAAAATGTTTTGAAGCACTCTATGGAAGTTGCGTTCTTATCAGGATTAATGGCTGCTGAGCTTGGAGAAGATGAATTACTGGCAAAACGAGCTGGTTTACTTCATGATATTGGAAAAGCTATAGACCATGAAGTTGAAGGTAGTCATGTGGAAATTGGTGTAGAACTTGCGACAAAGTATAAAGAGCATCCTGTTGTCATTAACAGCATTGCATCACACCATGGTGACACAGAACCTACATCGATTATTGCGGTTATTGTGGCAGCTGCTGATGCATTATCTGCAGCAAGACCAGGTGCACGTAGTGAAACACTAGAAAATTATATTCGTCGACTAGAAAAGCTTGAAGAAATATCTGAATCTTACGAAGGTGTTGAGAAATCATTTGCCATTCAGGCTGGCCGTGAGGTTCGTATCATGGTTAAACCTGATAGCATTGATGACTTACAAGCACATCGCTTAGCAAGAGATATTCGAAAACGAATTGAAGAAGAGCTCGATTATCCGGGTCATATAAAAGTTACTGTGATTCGTGAAACAAGAGCTGTTGAATACGCAAAATAAAGTGGTGCAGAAATGCGCCACTTTATTTTTGCTCAATTTTGTGTAACACTAAATCTATGAACGACGGATCCTGTGTGAGTTCAACAAAAAAAGTCTAGACAGTAAGATGAGAGAAAGGAAGTACATATGAAAATTTTATTTATAGGTGATGTGTTTGGTTCACCTGGTAGAGATATGATTAAAGAGTACCTACCTAAACTGAAAACAAAATATCAGCCACATGCTATTATTATTAATGGAGAAAATGCTGCACATGGAAGAGGGATTACAGAAAAGATGTATCAGCAGTTTATTCAAGCTGGTGCCCATGTCATTACAATGGGGAATCACACTTGGGATAATCGTGAAATTTTTGAATTTATCGATAAAGCACCTAATATGATTCGCCCTGCGAACTTTCCAGAAAATAATCCTGGAAAAGGAATGGTATATGTAAATGTTGCAGGAAAAGAGATAGCTGTAATCAATTTGCAAGGCCGTGCATTTTTGCCACCTTCTGATTGTCCATTTAAAAAGGCTGATGAGCTAATTGAACAAGCCAAAAAGCGTACATCTATTATTTTTGTTGATTTTCATGCAGAAGCAACTAGTGAGAAACAGGCAATGGGCTGGTATTTAGACGGGCGTGCATCAGTTGTTGTTGGGACGCATACGCATGTTCAAACAGCTGATGATAGAGTTTTAGACAAAGGAACAGCGTATATTACAGATGTTGGTATGACTGGGCCTTATGATGGCATATTAGGCGTAGATAAAGAAATGATTTTAAAACGATTTCTTACAGGTCTACCTGTTCGTCATGATGTGGCTAATGGTAGAACCCAATTAAGTGGCATTGTGGTTGATATTAACGATAAAACGGGCAAGGCTACAAAAATTGAAAGAATTCTTATTAATGATGATCATATGTTTTTTGAATAGCAATTAACATAAATGATTGAAAGAAATGAGAGTGGGAGACGAACGGGTGGGAATATTGTTGATCTATTGTCATTAAGGAATACACTTCATTCAGACGATTCTTCAAATTACATAATGTAGCATAACATTTAGAATTTTTCGAAATAATGTGCGAACAAGCAGGAATATTTTCCAACTCTAGTGAATATAGTATCAATGGATATATAACTAACACTGTTTAAAAGGAATGTTGGGGAGCTCCTTTTAAACAAGATATGCCAATGATTGTTCTAATGAACACTCAAGGATTCATTGAAAATGAAGGGGGAACTAGAAATGGAAATATTAAAGGTTTCAGCAAAGTCAAATCCTAATTCAGTCGCTGGTGCATTAGCTGGAGTATTAAGAGAAAGAGGTGCAGCTGAAATTCAAGCAATTGGTGCTGGTGCTCTTAATCAGGCAGTGAAAGCTGTAGCAATTGCTAGAGGCTTTGTTGCTCCAAGTGGTGTTGATTTAATATGTATTCCTGCTTTTACGGATATTCAAATAGACGGAGAAGAACGTACAGCTATTAAACTCATTGTGGAGCCAAGATAAGCTTCATTCATGATGGAAGAGTTGTAGGTAACATAGGGGTTTGACTCAATAGGAGTCAAACCCTGTTTTTTTTTTTACATTGTATCCTATTAATAGATTAAACTAGTCTAACGTACGAGAGGAGAAGATCATACATGGCACTATTTGATGCGCATTGTGATATGTTATTTAAGATATGGGAAGACCCAACTATAAATGTTTCTGAAGATGAGAAGTTACATGTTTCTATCTCAAAGTTAAAGAAAATGGAAAAACCAATACAATGCTTTGCTATTTTTGTACCAGAACGCGTCCCATTTGTTCATAAACTAGATGTGGCTCAGCAACAAATTAACATTTTTTATCAAAAAGTTCTAAATGAGTTTAATGAGGTCAAATTGCTTAAAACAAAATCAGATATCGACCATTTAAAAGAGGAAGAAATAGGAGCTATTTTAACTTTAGAAGGCTGTGATGCAGTCGGTGACCGGCTTGAAAATCTTGAATTATTGTATGAACTTGGAATTCGTTCAGTTGGCTTAACGTGGAATTACGCAAATCTTGTGGCAGATGGTGCACAAGAAACAAGGAATGCAGGTATAACGAATTTTGGTAGGGAAGTTATCGCATTCTTAAATAAGAAAAGGTTATGGACAGATTTATCTCATGCAAGTGAAAGAAGCTTTTGGGAGGGATTGGATTTAGCTGATTATCCGATTGCGTCACACTCTAATACTCATCATCTTTGTCCACATGTAAGAAACTTAAAGGATGAGCAAATTGTTGCGCTTTTTAGGAAAAACGGAATGATAGGTATAACATTTGTTCCTTTTTTTACGACAAATCATGATCAACCAAAGATTAAGGACTTGTTAAAGCATATAGATCATTTATGTTCGTTAGGTGGAGAAAATCATATTGGGTTTGGATCTGACTTTGATGGAATAGAACAAACAATCGAAGGACTTGAAAATTACTTGTGTTATGAACTATTTATCAACGAGCTTCAACGTCATTATCCAGAATCTTTAGTTGAAAAATTTATCTATCAAAATTTTGTGAATCATGTTTCATATTAATAAAAATCAGCTTTTTCAATTCGATAAACTTTTGAGTAAAGTCTTGTAATTTTTTCTTGTTAGGTCTAAAATTGAATACGTTTAGTATTAATTCCAATAATTTCACTAGAGTTTAGAAATTTCTATAAAACTGAACGTTATTGAAATGTGAAAAAGATAGAATAATAAAACATATTGCTTTAAATGAGGGGTGTAGAAACACATGATTAGTCAACTTTCATGGAAAGTTGGGGGACAGCAAGGAGAAGGAATTGAAAGTACAGGTGAAGTATTCTCTATTGCATTAAACCGACTAGGGTATTATTTATATGGCTATCGTCATTTTTCTTCTCGAATTAAAGGTGGTCACACCAATAACAAAATTCGTGTAAGCACAACAAAAGTTCAAGCAATTTCGGATGATCTTGATATTTTAGTAGCTTTTGACCAAGAAACAATTGATGTCAATTTCCACGAACTTCGTGCAGGGGGAATTGTGCTTGCAGATGCTAAATTTAATCCTACTATTCCAGAAAATGAGCATATAACTCTATTTTCAGTTCCCTTTACTGAAATTGCAACAGAGCTTGGAACTTCTTTAATGAAAAATATGGTCGCTATTGGCGCAACAAGTGCAATACTTGATATTGAACCAAGTCAATATCATGAGGTTGTAAATGAAATCTATGGCCGAAAAGGCGAACAAATTGTAGAGAAAAATATGCAGGCGATTGAAAATGGAGCAAAATATTTGAAAGAACAACTTGAGTTCCAACGTCAGGATCTCTATTTAGAGAAGGCAGACGGTAAAAAACGTATGTTTATGATTGGAAATGATGCGATCGCTTTAGGAGCCATTGCAGGTGGCTCACGTTTTATGGCTGCATATCCAATTACACCTGCTTCAGAAATTATGGAATATTTAATTAAAAAATTACCGAAGTTCGGCGGTGCGGTTATTCAAACAGAAGATGAAATTGCTGCTTGTACAATGGCAATTGGAGCCAACTATGCTGGAGCTCGTACATTTACAGCATCTGCAGGACCTGGCTTATCTTTAATGATGGAAGCAATCGGTCTATCAGGTATGACGGAGCAACCACTTGTTATTATTGATACACAACGTGGGGGTCCAAGTACAGGTTTACCAACCAAACAGGAACAATCGGACTTAATGGCTATGATTTATGGTACTCATGGAGAGATTCCGAAGGTTGTAATGGCTCCAAGTACAGTTGAAGAAGCATTCTACGATACTATTGAAGCGTTTAATATCGCTGAAGAATATCAAGTTCCTGTTATTTTATTATCAGATTTACAGCTTTCTCTTGGGAAGCAAACAGTAGAACCACTAGATTACAGCAAAATTGAAATTCGCCGTGGTAAGCTTGTTGCAGAGGAGCTTCCAGAAGTTGAAAACAAAGCATACTTTAAACGTTTTGAAGTAACTGAGGATGGTGTTTCTCCTCGTGTCATTCCAGGCGTGAAAAACGGAATTCACCATGTCACAGGGGTTGAACATGATGAAACAGGTAAGCCATCGGAATCTGCTTTGAATCGTGTAGCTCAAATGGATAAACGTTTAAGAAAACTTAATAACATGCAATTTAATAACCCTGTTTATAAAAATGTTCAGCATGAAAATCCTGATGTTTTACTCGTAGGTTATTTATCAACACGTGGAACTATTGAAGAAGCTATGCAGCGTCTAGAAGCTGATGGAATAAAGGTAAATCACGCTCAAATCCGCCTTATTCATCCATTCCCAAGCGATGAAATCCTTCCATTAGTTGAAGCGGCTAAAAAAGTAATTGTCGTAGAAAATAATGCAACAGGTCAACTTGCGAGTCTTCTTAAAATGAACGTAGGATATGCGAATAAGATTTCTTCTTTACTAAAATATGATGGTAATCCATTCCTACCTCATGAAATTCATACTAGAAGCAAGGAGTTGATCTAACATGGCAGCAACATTTAAAGATTTTCGTAATAATGTAAAACCAAACTGGTGTCCAGGCTGTGGTGACTTTTCTGTACAAGCAGCAATTCAACGTGCAGCGGCGAATGTTGGACTAACGCCTGAAGAGCTTGCAGTTGTTTCTGGTATTGGCTGCTCAGGGCGTATTTCAGGTTACATTAATTCATATGGATTCCACGGAATTCATGGTCGTTCTTTACCAATTGCACAAGGTGTTAAAATGGCAAATAAAGACTTGACTGTTATTGCCTCTGGTGGAGATGGCGATGGATTTGCAATTGGAATGGGTCATACTATTCACGCTATTCGTCGTAATATTGACATTACTTATATTGTCATGGACAACCAAATTTATGGATTAACAAAAGGACAAACTTCTCCTCGAAGTGATGCTGGATTTGTGACGAAGAGCACTCCACAAGGTTCAATTGAATCTGCATTATCGGTTATGGAAATGGCCTTAACAGCTGGTGCTACATTTGTAGCACAAAGCTTCTCTACAGACCTTAAAGATTTAACAGCATTAATTGAAGCAGGTATTAATCATAAAGGATTTTCGTTAATTAACGTGTTCAGTCCTTGCGTAACGTATAATAAAGTAAATACGTACGATTGGTTTAAAGAGAATTTAACAAAGCTTTCAAATGTAGAAGGGTATGACCCACATAATAAAGAAGTGGCGATGCAAACTCTTATGCAGCATAATGGATTGGTTACGGGTTTAATCTATCAAAATACAGAACAAAAATCTTATCAAGAAAGTATTAATGGGTATAGTGAAACACCTCTTTCTCAAGCTGATTTAACAATAGATGAGGAAGAATTTAATAAAATGTTAGCGGAATTTATGTAGTGACTTAAGAGAGGACTGATTTTATTATGCAGTCCTCTTTTTTGCTATAAAAAAATCATTGAGGAAGAATTAGGTAAAATGAATCATATTTAATATTTTATTTTATAAGCAGCCAATCGTCCACTGTGTACGGACGCTGATGTTTACAAAAAAATATCACATGTTAAAATGTTGTTAAATATGCTTTTGTAATTAAGGGGTGTTCACTGTGAACGGAAAAATGAAAGCGCTTATAAAACATCATAGAGGATACGGGGCACAGTTAGAAATGGTAACCATTCCACAAATTTCAGAAAATGAAGTATTAATTAAAGTAAAAGCAACATCAATTTGTGGGACTGATGTTCATATTTATAAATGGGATGAGTGGTCAGCAAGTAGAGTAAATCCACCTTATATTTTTGGTCATGAGTTTTCTGGAGAAGTTGTTGAGATTGGAGATAAAGTGACAAATGTTAAAGTGGGTGATTCTGTTTCCGCGGAAACACATTTAGTCTGTGGAAAATGTCCGCAGTGTTTAACGGGTAAAGCACATATTTGCAATGCTACTAAAATCATTGGTGTTGATACTGGAGGGTGTTTTGCAGAGTTTGTTGCGCTGCCTTCAACAAACTTATGGAAAAATCCTAAAGATATGCCATATGATCTTGCCTCTATTCAGGAACCAATGGGAAATGCTGTTCACACCGTGTTAGCAGGCGATGTAATTGGTAAAACAGTTGCTGTTATCGGGTGTGGCCCAATTGGAATAATGGCTGTAGGAATAGCAAAAGCTGCTGGTGCAGCTCAGGTCATTGCGGTAGATATAAATGAATATCGATTACAGCTAGCAAAACAACTCGGTGCAACGACAATTGTGAATTCGAAATGCCAAGATCCTTTACAAGTTGTATATGAATTAACTTATGGTCATGGAGTAGAGGTTGTATGTGAAATGTCAGGTCAGCCTGTTGCAATTAACCAGGGGTTTAAAATGGTAACAAATGGAGGGCGCGTGTCGATTCTAAGTTTACCTACAAAACCAGTCGAATTTGATGTTACAAATGATATTGTTTTTAAAGGGATAACGATTCAAGGAATAACCGGGAGAAAAATGTTTGAAACATGGAAGCAAGTTTCCGCTTTAATTCATTCAGGACAGGTCAATGTAAAATCACTTATTACACATAGATTTTCTTTAGAGCAATATGAAAAAGGTTTTGAGTTAATGATGGATGGTAATTGTGGAAAAGTAATTTTACACCCATAAATGAAAGTGCTTACAATTTCACAATGAAAGTATTTATAACTAAATTACAGGAGGAGATTAAAATGAACGGTTTTGAGTTTTTGCGATTAGAGTTAGAAGAAATGAAGAAACAGGGAACATTTCGTCAATTAATACCTTTAGAATCTGACCAATCATCGAGAGTGGTAATTAATGGTAAAAAAGTTATCCAGTTGTCTTCAAACAATTATTTAGGATTAACTTCGCATCCTCGCTTACGCTCTGCGGCACTTAAGGCTGTTGAAAACTATGGGGCAGGAACAGGGTCAGTGCGAACGATTGCTGGTACTTTTACTATGCATAAAGAGTTAGAGGAAAAACTTGCTGAATTCAAACATACTGAATCTTCATTAGTTTTTCAATCCGGGTTTACAACTAATCAAGGGGTACTTTCTTCTATTTTAACTAATGAGGATGTTGTGATTTCAGATGAATTAAATCATGCTTCCATTATTGATGGTATTCGGTTAACGAAGGCTGCTAGGAAGGTTTATAAACACGTAGACATGTTAGACCTTGAAAGAGCACTAAAAGAATCAGAGAATTATAGAGTACGTGTTATTGTGACTGATGGCGTATTCTCCATGGATGGTAATATTGCCCCTTTACCTAAAATTGTAGACCTAGCAGAAAAATACCATGCATTGGTAATGGTTGATGATGCACATGCTTCAGGGGTATTAGGAGAAAATGGGCGAGGTACGGTTAACCATTTTGGCTTAGATGGGCGTGTTCATATACAAGTGGGAACGTTAAGTAAAGCTATAGGTGTTTTGGGAGGTTACGTAGCTGGACCAAGAACACTTATTGAGTATTTAATTCATAAAGGCAGACCATTTTTATTTAGTACATCTCATCCACCTGCAGTTACAGCCGCATGCATGGAAGCGATAAATGTTTTAGTAGAGGAACCACAATTAATTAAGAGACTGTGGGAAAATACAAGGACTTTTAAAGATGGTTTGGCGAAACTTGGATTTAACACTGGGAAAAGTGATACTCCTATAACGCCGATAATTGTTGGGGATGAGGCATTAGCACACAGATTTTCTGACAAATTGCTAGAGTATGGTGTATTTGCTCAAGGGATTGCTTTTCCTACTGTGGCTAAAGGTCACGCGCGCGTTCGGACAATTGTTACAGCAGAACATTCAATAGAGGATCTTGAAGAGGCTCTCAGTATTTTTGAGAAAGCGGGAAAAGAATTAAAGATTATCTAAATCTTTCTTTTACAGCACTATGTATAGTGCTGTATTTTGTTTGTCAGCGCATATTTACACTAAAAAATCGGACTAAAGTCTGGATAGAGTACACCTAAAACCTTTTGTAATCGACATGGTTCAGCAAAAATCGGGTAGTGACAGGCACCACAAAGTATAAAAACTTTATTTTCTGCCATTTTTCAGAAAGAAAAAAATGAAGTAAACTAGACTAAGAAGGAAATAGAAAAATAATAGATTAAATATGCAAGGTGAGAAAGAATGAAAATAATTATAGCTGAAAAACCTGACCAAGCTTCGACCCTAAGTGCACAATTTCAAAGAGTAAAGCGGGACGGTTATTTTGAGGTGAAACCTAATGATCTGTTTCCAGAAGGTGCTTATTTCACGTGGGCTATAGGTCACCTAACGCAATTAAGTAATCCAGAAGCATATAAGCCAGAATGGAAAAAGTGGTCTATTTCAATGTTACCTATTATTCCAGAAAGGTTTCAGTACGAAGTAACGAAATCAAAATCAAAACAGTTTTATATTATAAAACAGTTATTAAACAATCCAATCGTAACAGAAATCATTCATGCGGGTGATGCTGGGCGTGAAGGGGAGTTAATTGTCAGAAATATTATCAATTTGTCAGGTGTAAAAATGCCAATAAAGAGATTATGGATCTCCTCATTAACACCGGCTGCTATACAAACGGGATTTCGTCAGTTATTAGACGATGAAAAAACAAAAAATCTCTTTTATGAGGCTTATTCTCGTGCCTGTGCAGATTGGCTCGTTGGAATGAACGCCTCTAGAGTATATTCTTTATTGCTGAAAGAACGTGGTATGAATGATGTATTTTCAGCGGGGAGAGTTCAGACTCCTACACTTGCACTGATTGTTAAAAGAGAAAAGGAAATTGATTCTTTTAAACCTGAACCATTTTGGGAGGTTATTGCAACATTTAACATTAACGGTAAGAAATATAAAGGGAAATGGCATAAAGATCAGCAAACACGTGTGATGGATAAGGAACTAGCGAATAAAATAGCGGTGTTTTGCACCGGGAAACCTGCAGAAATTAAAGATTTGATAACTGAAAGAAAAGAATATCAACCACCTATGCTTTTTAATTTGTCCTCTTTACAGGCAACAGCAAACAAAGCATTTAAGTTTTCGCCTAAGAAAACATTAGATATCGTTCAATCACTCTATCAAAAGGGAATCGTTTCTTACCCACGAAGTGATTCAACGTATGTAACAGAGGGAGAGGCGGAACAATTTCCAGAGATTCTACAGAAGCTAAGTGGATTTGATCAATATAAAGAACTCTTTCCTTTGCCAGTTTCAACAATAGTAAAAAACCCTCGTTATGTGAACGAAAAAAAGGTAACTGATCACTACGCAATTATCCCAACTGAGCAAGTTAGGGACCCTAAAAAGCTCTCTTCTGATGAAGAAAAAATTTATGACATGATTGTGAGAAGGCTAATCGCTGCCCATTATGAAAAGGCAATTTTTGATTATTCTACCTTAACAACCCTTGTTGATGGACGTGCAGAATTTATAACAAAAGGGAAGCAGCAAATTCAAGAAGGCTGGCGTAAAGTCATCTATCAAAATGACAAGGATAAGGATGAGATTTTACCCAACCTTGAAAAGGGAGACTCCGGACATGTTGATAAGGTTGAAACAAAGGAAGGAAAAACCCAGCCACCAAAACGATATACAGAGGGACAATTAATTACCTTAATGAAAACTGCTGGTAAATATCTTGAGAATGATGAACTCGAAAAAGTACTAAGTAAGGTAGAAGGCTTAGGAACTGAAGCAACAAGAGCTGGAATTATCACAATGCTAAAAGATCGTAAATATATCGAGATTAAAAGAAATCAAGTATTTGCAACAGATAAAGCAAAAGTTCTTATTGAAGCAGTAGGAGATCATATTTTGGCTTCACCTGAAATGACAGCAAAATGGGAACAACGCTTATCAGAAATTGGAGAAGGTCAGGCATCACCATCTGTTTTTATGGAGCAGACAAAAAAATTGTCGACTAAAATAGTATCGGATGCTATAGAAATCTCTGCAAGTTGGAGTTTTGAAGGTTTAAAAGTAGAATCAATTCAGAGAACATCTTCTAAATATTCTTTAGGAAAGAAAATAGGTAAATGTAAGTTCTGTGATGGAAATGTAGTTGACAAAGGAGAGTTCTACGGCTGTTCAAACTACAAAGCTAATCAATGCAAATTTACAATTTCGAAAAAGATACTTGGTAAAAAAGTCTCACAAGCAAATGCTCAAAAATTGTTAAGTGAAGGTCAGTCCAATGTTATTAAAGGGTTTAAAAAGGGGGATAAAACCTTTGATGCAAGGCTTGAATGGAAGGACAACAAAGTACAATTCCTCTTTGAAGATACGAATGTAAAAAAATAGATTCGCATTTTGTCACAAAAACATGTACAATTCTTTACAGTATGGTTAAAAGATTGTGTTCTAACGCTAATATCGATATACTATTAAGTTGTATGTTTCTATATATTTTAAGTTAGTGAATGAAGAATTGCCTTTTTAAAAGATTATAATAAGCGCAATTTGAAAGGAGAATTGCATAATGAATGAACAACAGCGTAAGGAAAGTACTCAAGTAAACCCATCGGACAAAAAATCCGAAAAGGACTACAGCCAGTATTTCCAAGCCGTATATATGCCGCCTTCTCTAAAAGATGCGAAGAAGCGTGGAAAAGAAGATGTAAAATATGATGGATTTTCGATTCCAGAAGAATTTAAAGGAATGGGACAAGGCCGTAAGTTTTATATTCGCACATATGGCTGTCAGATGAATGAGCATGACACAGAGGTAATGGCAGGGATTTTCATGGCATTGGGCTATGAGCCAACAGACGGTGTGGAAGATGCAAACGTGATTCTTTTAAACACATGTGCTATTCGTGAAAATGCAGAAAACAAAGTGTTTGGTGAATTAGGACACTTAAAAACATTAAAAAAAGAAAGACCAGATCTTCTATTAGGTGTTTGCGGCTGTATGTCACAAGAGGAATCGGTTGTGAATCGTATTCTTAAGGTACATCCTTTTGTTGATATGATTTTTGGTACACATAATATCCATCGTTTACCACAAATCTTAAATGAAGCTTATCTCTCAAAAGAAATGGTTGTTGAAGTATGGTCAAAAGAGGGAGATGTTATTGAAAATCTTCCAAAAGTCCGTAAAGGAAACATTAAAGCATGGGTTAATATTATGTATGGCTGTGACAAGTTCTGTACGTATTGTATCGTTCCTTATACACGTGGTAAAGAGCGTAGCCGTCGTCCTGAAGAAATTATCCAGGAAGTACGCCATTTAGCTGCACAAGGCTATAAAGAAATTACGCTTCTTGGTCAAAACGTTAATGCGTATGGTAAGGATTTCGAGGATATAGAATATGGTTTAGGCGATTTAATGGACGAAATTCATAAGATTGATATTCCTCGTATTCGCTTTACTACAAGTCACCCTCGTGACTTTGATGATCATCTAATTGAAGTGTTAGCTAAAGGCGGTAACCTTCTTGATCATATTCATTTACCGGTTCAATCAGGTAGCTCTGAAATATTGAAAATTATGGCTCGTAAATATTCACGTGAGAGCTATTTAGAGCTAGTTCGTAAAATTAAAGAAGCAATGCCAAACGCTTCTTTAACAACAGATATTATTGTTGGTTTCCCGAATGAAACGG
Source organism: Metabacillus litoralis (assembly GCF_003667825.1). Classification (NCBI taxonomy): domain Bacteria; kingdom Bacillati; phylum Bacillota; class Bacilli; order Caryophanales; family Bacillaceae; genus Metabacillus; species Metabacillus litoralis. The sequence goes on from NZ_CP033043.1 coordinate 977,120, forward strand.
AAGAACAATTTGAAGAAACACTTTCACTTTATCGTGAGGTTGAATTTGATAGTGCTTATACGTTCATTTACTCACCACGTGAAGGCACACCAGCAGCAAAAATGAAAGATAATGTACCAATGGAGGTTAAGAAAGAACGCCTTCAACGTTTAAATGCAATTGTAAATGAAACTTCTGCAAAAAAATTAAAAGAATACGAAGGTCAGATTGTGAATGTGCTTGTTGAAGGTGAGAGCAAAAACAATCCAGATGTTCTTGCAGGGTACACAGAAAAAAGTAAGCTTGTTAACTTTAGAGCACCAAAATCGGCAATTGGTCAAATTGTCAAAGTGAAAATCATAAAAGCTAAAACATGGACGCTAGATGGAGAAATGGTAGAAGAAGCGGTTGAGGTGAATTAAGATGACAAAAGTATATACGAAAGACGATATCGTAGTAAAAGCCCGAGAACTTGCACAAATGATTTCAGAATCCAAAGAAGTTGATTTCTTTAAACGTGCGGAAGCTCAGCTTAATGAAAATCAAAAAGTTCGTGAGATGATCGCGAGTATCAAAAGCTTACAAAAACAAGCAGTTAATTTTCAACACTATGGTAAACATGAAGCGTTAAAGCAAGTAGAAGAGAAAATTGACAAAATTCAAGGTGAACTTGATGAAATTCCAATTATACAAGAATTTAAAGATTCCCAAATTGAAGTAAATGACTTGCTTCAACTAGTTTCTCATACAATTTCAAATAAAGTAACAAATGAAATCATTACTTCAACTGGTGGTGACCTTTTAGCAGGTGAAACTGGTTCGAAAGTAAGAAGCTCTAAAGGCGGCAGTAGCTGTTCATAACTTAAACTTTGGCAATCGGTTGAAAGAACCGATTGCCTTTTTACATGTCTTTTCTTTGCGATGAAATCATTCCAAGTTTTACAATAAGAGGTTTGATGGATAGCCCTTGAATCAGTAAGGAAAAAAGCACAACACTAAAGGTTAATAATAAAACTGTTTCTTTTCCCTCGAAGTCTGGTGAAAGACTTAAAGCTAGTGCTATTGAAAGGCTTCCTTTTAATCCACCCCAATTAATTATATGCTTCTCTTTGCTTGATAAGCCCGATCCAAAAGCTGTACTAGTATACACGGCTATTGCTCGGCCTACTATGACAATGATAATAGCTAAGAAAATCATTCCCCATTTCTGACTAAAATCAATATTTCTTATTTCAAGACCGATCATTAGAAAAATAAGTGAGTTTGCGATTTGTGTAATACTATCCCAAAATGTGTTTATATTCGTTTTTGTCTGTTCTGACATCCCAATTTTTGAGCCATAGCTTCCGAAAACTAATCCTCCTACCACAACGGCAATAACTCCTGAAACATGAAAGTGCTCTGCAATAAAATAACAACCAAAGAATAATAAAATCGAAAACGCCACTTCTAACGGGTAATCATCAAAAGGCCTTAAAAATTGGCTAAATAAAAAGCCTAATAATAAGCCGACCAATAATCCGCCAATACTAAATTTAAGAAACAATAAGATACCTGCTCCAATGCCTGTAATACCCATTTCTATATAGGATATTAAATAGATGGTTGAAATCTGAAATAAAACAACCGCAATTCCGTCATTTACTAAGGATTCACCCTCGATCGTAATCGCAAGGTTCTTTGGTACGCCGAGAGTCTTAAAAATGGACAACACACTTATTGGGTCAGTAGCACTCATTAATGCAGCGAATGTAAATGCTACAACTAAAGGTAAACCGATTATGTAGTATGACCCTAAACCAATTAATAAAAACGATAATAATGTCCCTGCAAATGCAAGAGCCAGGATTGGTTTTCGTTGGTTATTTAGTAAAGAAAATTCTAGCTTTAAAGTAGCATCTCCTAATAAGATAGGTAAAAACAATGAAATAATTATTGCCTGAAACACATTTGATTGTGTAATAAACTGCTCAGCTTCCTCAATAATTGGAATATCTGTTAGACCTAGGAAAAGTCCAACTAACACTAAAGCAATTGAATATGGCTGCTTTACAAGCTTCGCAATGGCTATAACAGCAATTGATATTGCAAGTAATATAAGAATTTGTATAAAAATTTCATTGAAGAAGTGCATATCTTCCTCCGGTTTCACATAGATTTTTTTGAACACTCAACTAAATAATGACTTTTTTACCTTTCCCGTTAAACACGGAAAAATAACATAGTTGAGAGTAAAGTTTAAATTTGTTTTAGATGATAAAGGCGCTAAAAAGAAACTTAGGCAATTATTGTATGACTTACACATGCACCTTTTTACTTTTTTAGGCACATATTCTGTGAACCCAGCATACAATGTACTATACGTTACATGTATTGGCGTAACATGTCATAAATTCATTTAATTAATTAGCACATATGTTACTAGCCTAGCATAGGATTAAATGAAGATTCATTGAGGAGGGTATGCTCGAATGTCTGAATACAGAGAGATTATTACAAAAGCAGTTGTTGCAAAAGGACGTAAATTTTCACAATGTACACATACGATTTCACCATCGCAAAAACCTGCGAGCATTTTAGGTGGTTGGATTATTAACCATAACTATGATGCGCATAAGAAAGGTAAAACAGTTGAAGTTGAAGGTACTTATGATATTAATGTTTGGTATTCTTACAACGAAAACACAAAAACAGAAGTGGTTACAGAACGTGTAGATTATGTAGATGTGATTAAGCTTAGATATAAAGATGATAACTTTATTGATGATGAACATGAAGTAATTTGTAAAGCTCTTCAACAACCAAACTGTTTAGAAGTAACAATTTCACCAAACGGAAATAAAATTATTGTTCAAGCGGAACGCGAGCATCTTGCAGAGGTTATCGGTGAAACGAAAGTATGTGTACACGTTAATCCAGAAGGCTGCGATGATGATGATGATTGTTGGGAAGAAGAATTAGAAGATGAGTTTGAAGACTTGAATCCTGAGTTTTTAGTTGGAGATGTAGAAGAGTAACTAGGGGGAAGCAACCTCCTAGTTTTTTTATTTCAGAGTACAAGATTTCCTCTAACCTCATGCAATCCCATCAAAATCTCCTTTCCACTTGATTTACCTTCTATATTTATGTTAGTAACGTAAATTTCCATCTTGCTATTTTCACTAGAAATTGTCGATTTATGCTATAATGTACTTTGTTGAAAAAGGCTAATTTTCACCATTACTGACGATAATCGTATTTTAAGAAGACGAGTAGAAAAACACGATAGTACTCAGAGAAGATGATAGTGAAGAAATGAACCTATAAAGAACGTTAACAGTGGTATTGGAGGATAAACATGGCAACTTACACGCCAATGATACAGCAATATTTAAAGATAAAGGCAGAATATCAAGATGCCTTTTTATTTTTCCGTTTAGGAGATTTTTATGAAATGTTTTTTCAAGATGCTATTAAGGCATCACAGGAATTAGAAATTACTTTAACAAGCCGTGATGGAGGCGGAGAAGAAAGAATACCAATGTGTGGGGTTCCTTATCATTCTGCTCCTAACTATATCGAACAATTGATTACAAAAGGTTATAAGGTTGCTATTTGCGAGCAAACGGAAGATCCGAAGCAGGCAAAAGGTGTAGTTAGAAGAGAAGTTGTTCAACTTATTACACCAGGTACTGTAATGGATGGAAAAGGAATTCAAGAAAAAGAGAACAATTATATTGCTTCCATAACCGAATTTGATTCTCAATTTGGTTTGGCATTAAGTGACTTAACAACGGGTGAAAACCTTGTTGCCTATTGTTCAAGTTTTGATGATTTATTAAATGAAATCTATTCTGTAGGTGCAAAAGAAATTGTGGTTTTAAATGATTTTCAAGAAAAATGGAAAAAGCAGCTTATAGATCGGTGTCAAGCAACTTTATCCTATCAAATAGAATCATCAATTTCAGAACATTTTTCTTCACTTGTTGAAGAAATAAATGATGAGCGGCTCGTTACAACATTTGGTAGACTATTATCTTATTTAGAACGGACTCAAAAACGTAGTTTAGATCACTTACAAAAACTAAAAGTGTACTATCTTCATGATGCGATGAAGATTGATCTTTTTTCAAAAAGAAATCTTGAACTAACAGAAACAATTCGTTCAAAAGGGAAAAAAGGCTCGCTTTTATGGTTGTTAGATGAAACAAAGACGGCAATGGGTGGAAGACTCTTGAAACAATGGGTAGACAAGCCTCTTGTAGATAAGGTGAAAATCGAAAAGCGATTGTCAATGGTTGAAACTTTAATGGAACACTTTTTTGAACGAGAAGACCTAAGGCAATTATTAAAGGAAGTATATGATTTAGAGCGCCTAGCTGGTCGAGTAGCGTTTGGTAATGTAAATGCTAGAGACCTTATTCAACTTAAAAAATCGTTACAGCAGGTTCCAGCAATTGAAAGTTTATGTCAATCCTTACAAAGTGAGACATTTTCTATAGAAAGATTAGATTCTTGTGAGGATTTAACAAATTTATTAGAACGTTCGATAATTGAAAACCCACCTTTATCCGTTAAGGAAGGGAACATTATAAACGATGGCTATAACGAGCAATTAGATCAGTATCGTGATGCCAGTCGAAACGGGAAAACCTGGATTGCTCAGCTTGAACAGCAAGAGCGACAAAAAACAGGGATTAAGTCACTGAAGATTGGATATAACAAAGTTTTTGGTTATTATATCGAAGTAACAAGAGCAAACCTTCACCTTTTAGAAGAAGGCATGTATGAGCGTAAACAAACACTGTCTAATGCTGAACGCTTTATTACTCCTGCTCTAAAAGAAAAAGAGTCACTAATCTTAGAGGCAGAAGAAAAAATTGTAGAATTAGAATATCAATTATTTGTTGAGATTAGAGAAAAAATTAAACAATATATTCCGAGATTACAAGGTTTAGCTAAACGCCTCAGTGAATTAGATGTGCTTCAGTGTTTTGCAACTGTAAGTGAAAATCGACACTATTGCAAGCCTACTTTTTCTCCATCTAATGAACTATTTATTAAGAATGGTCGTCACCCAGTTGTAGAGAAAGTAATGGATAATCAGGAATACGTAGCAAATGATTGTTATTTTAACAATGAACGACATATGCTGCTTATCACAGGACCAAATATGTCAGGGAAAAGCACGTATATGCGTCAAATAGCTTTAACGTCAATTCTAGCTCAAATAGGTTGCTATGTACCTGCTTCGGAAGCTGTTTTACCTATTTTTGATCAAATTTTCACGCGAATTGGTGCAGCTGATGACCTCATATCAGGTCAAAGTACGTTTATGGTAGAAATGCTTGAAGCTAAAAATGCCATTGCTCATGCTACTTCTCAAAGCTTAATATTGTTTGATGAAATCGGAAGAGGAACCTCAACTTATGATGGAATGGCTTTAGCACAAGCTATTATTGAACATATTCATGAAAAAATAGGCGCTAAAACACTATTCTCTACACACTATCATGAACTAACAGTTCTCGAAGAACAATTACAATCGTTAAAAAATATTCATGTAAAAGCCATTGAGGAAAATGGTAAAGTTGTGTTTTTACACAAAATTGAAGAAGGTGCAGCAGATAAAAGTTATGGTATACATGTAGCAGAACTCGCTGAACTCCCACAATCTTTAATTGTACGTGCGAAAGAAATATTGAAGGATCTAGAAAAAGATAGTAAAGGCACAAATTCTGTCACACCGAAGAAGAGTGAAAGGGTACAAGAAGAATCTTTTATAGACTCTCAGCTCTCTCTGTTCCCGGATCATGGACGACAGTCTTCGACTAAAATACCAACTCTATCTAAGAAAGAACAACATGTTGTTGAACAATTAAAATCTATGAATCTTTTAGAAATGACACCTCTTGATGCAATCAATGCACTATATCAATTGCAGAAAAAGGTGAAATAAAAAGCAAGAAGGCGGTGAGATAATTGGGTAAAATAATTCGCCTAGATGATATGTTATCAAATAAAATTGCAGCAGGAGAGGTCGTTGAACGACCTGCGTCTGTTGTGAAAGAGTTATTAGAAAATGCGATAGATGCAAACAGTACCATTGTGGAAATTGATATAGAGGAAGCTGGTTTAAGCAAAATTAGAATTGTTGATAATGGTGATGGCATTGAACCTGATGATTGTTTAAATGCTTTCCACCGTCATGCCACAAGTAAAATTAAAGATGAAAATGATCTTTTTCGGATTCGGACTCTCGGCTTTAGAGGGGAGGCGCTTCCCAGTATTGCCTCTGTTTCTTTACTTGATATGAAAACAAGTACAGGAGAAGGAGCGGGAACAAATCTAATTTTATCGGGTGGAAAAATTGAAAAACATGAATCGACCTCAAGTCGAAAAGGAACAGATATTACGGTTAGGAATCTTTTTTTCAATACACCAGCCAGGTTGAAATACATGAAAACTGTTCATACGGAATTAGGAAACATTACGGACATTGTAAACCGAATTGCACTTGCACATCCAGAGGTTTCCATACGCTTAGTTCATAATGGTAAGAAGCTTCTTCATACGAGTGGAAATGGAGATGTCCGCCAGGTTTTGGCTTCAATCTATGGACTTTCCATTGCAAAAAAAATGAAAAAGTTAACTTTAGAATCTTTAGATTTTGAAGTAAATGGCTATGTTGCTTTACCTGAAATAACAAGAGCTTCCCGAAACTATATATCAACGATCATTAATGGGCGATTTATAAAAAATTATTCTCTTGTTAAGGCCATTCAGCAAGGATATCATACGTTGCTACCAATAGGACGCTTTCCCATTGTATTCTTAGAAATAAAAATGGATCCGTTATTAGTTGATGTGAATGTTCATCCTTCGAAACTTGAGGTGAGGTTAAGTAAGGAAGCAGAACTAAATGAACTGATTACAAATGGGATTAAAGATGTTTTTAAACAACAGCAACTTATACCATCCGTAGAATCTCCAAAAATGACGAAAACAAAGTCGGATGATGAGCAGCAACAATTTACCTTTGATCATACTAGAGAGGTTGTTAATGAAAGGCCATCAGCTTTTCAACAAACATCCCTAATACAGAGAACACCAATAGTAGAGGAAAAAGAACAACAACTTCATAATAAAATAGATGATAGCTGGCAATATCAAGATCAAATAGACGAGGAATTTCATGATGAAACTGAAACAGTAATAGTTCATCATGAAGAAGAGGTATTTGAAGAGAACCTTTCTTATGATGAAAAACAGAAACAACAACCACTATTACAAGAAGAAAGAGTACCTGTCTTGTACCCAATTGGTCAAATGCATGGAACATATATATTAGCCCAAAATGATAGAGGGCTTTTTATCATAGATCAACATGCTGCTCAAGAGCGGATTAAATATGAATTCTTTAAAGAAAAAGTTGGACAGGTCCACTCGGAGGTTCAAGAGCTTTTGGTACCTCTAACCTTTGAATACTCTACTGATGAGACAATGATTATTGAAGAACATTTAAATGCATTAGCACAAGTCGGTATATTTCTCGAGCCTTTTGGTCGGAATAGCTACATTGTACGCTCACATCCACAGTGGTTTCCTAGAGGAGAAGAAAAAAGTACGATTGAGGAAATCATTCAGCAGGTACTCGATGATAAAAAGATAAATATTAAGAAACTCCGTGAAGAAGCAGCGATTATGATGAGTTGCAAAGCATCCATCAAAGCGAATCATCACCTACGAAATGATGAGATTTTTGCATTACTTGAAACGTTAAGAAAAACGACTGATCCATTTACTTGTCCACATGGAAGACCAATTATTGTTCATTATTCGACCTATGAGATGGAAAAGATGTTTAAGAGAGTCATGTGAAAAAACATAAATAAAAATCAGAACACAACGGTCCCTCTTTTTGAGGGCTTTTTTCTTTTAGTGAGAGAGACTTCTGAAAATAATCTATAATTACACTTTTATGATTAAGCTTAAATATGAATAATAATAATATTATGTAAATAGAAAAACAAACGACTTCTTCCTAATTATTTTATATAATATAGCGGTTTTTAAGTTTATTACCCAGTGTAAAAATAAATAATAATAGAATGTTTACAATTATATTAAAAAGGAAACAATAATCTGGTGTTCATATCATACACATGATAAGATGATGAACGTAGAATCTATTTGAAGTGAAAGAGTGGTTGTGTTTGAATAGAAAGAAAATCGTCGTCATCATTGGTCCAACAGCAGTTGGGAAAACAAAACTTAGCATTGACCTTGCCCGCCGATTAGATGGTGAAATTATTAGCGGTGATTCAATGCAAATTTATAAAGGCATGGACATAGGAACAGCCAAAATTAGCGTAGATGAGATGGAGGGTATTCCTCATCATCTTATAGATATTAAAAATCCAGAAGACGATTTTTCAGTAGCGGAATTTCAAGGAAAAGTTAGACCATTAATTGATGACATGACAAGAGAAAACAAAATGCCAATGATTGTTGGAGGGACAGGCTTATATATTCAATCTGTTTTATATGATTATCAGTTTACAGAATCTCCATCAGATCCTGAATTTAGGAAGAAGCTTGAAGAAGACCTAAAAGTTAATGGTGAACTTGCTATACATCAAATGTTAGCTGATGTTGATCCGGAGTCTGCAACTAAAATTCATCCAAATAACACTAGAAGAGTGATTAGAGCTTTAGAAATTTTTCATTGTACAGGTGTGACGATGGCAGAGCATCTGAAACAACAGGAAAGCCAACTTTTGTATGATGTAGCCTTAGTTGGTTTAACAATGGACAGAGATGTTCTATATGCCAGGATTAACGAACGTGTTGATCTAATGATAAAACAAGGGCTCATTGAGGAAGTAAAGAAGTTGTATGATATTGGCATACGTGATACACAGGCAATCAAAGCAATTGGCTACAAAGAAATTTATGATTACTTTGATGGGTTAACAACACTTGAAGATGCAATAAGCCAATTAAAGCAGAATTCAAGAAGATATGCTAAACGTCAGTTAACATGGTTTCGAAATAAAATGGATGTTAAATGGTTTAATATGACCCCACCTATAAATCATGAACAAAAGGTGGACGAAATTTTTACATACATAGCAGGAAAGCTGAAACTTTAATCGAATTAAAAGGTATAGATAAAAGAGGAGGACGAAACATGAAGCAATCAATCAATATTCAAGATCAATTTCTTAATCAACTTCGTAAGGATGGAACGTTTGTAACTGTTTTCTTACTAAATGGATTCCAATTAAGAGGCCTTGTTAAGGGCTTTGATAACTTTACAGTATTGTTAGAAACAGAGGGTAAGCAACAGCTTATATACAAACATGCTATCTCAACATTTTCACCACAAAAAAACATACAAATAGAGCTAGAGCAATAAAAGTAAGGGAGTTGATGAAACACATCAACTCCCTTACTTTTTTGAATTTTATAATTAAAATAGATCTCAAGGTTTTAATTTATGAAAAATTGAATATAGATAAAGGAATGGATATTTCTTGGGAAAGCGCAGAAACCAACAAAAATCCTCCTTTTTTGCGTTTGCCTTTTGGACAATTTCATTCCATAGTCAAATTTTTAAAAAGCTCACGTATACTAAGTAACAGATAGTGAGGTGAAGGTCTTTGGAACGTGATCAAGCATTCACATATAAAACAAATGGACAAATAAATATAATCCTAAACAATCAATCTAAAGAAAAAGTAGAAGTCAGCTCCTCTTCATATGATTTGAAAATTCCTAAGGCAGAAGTGAAGCATGCGATTTTAAAGGAAATTGAAGAAGAAATGAGCTCGCTTGTCGGGATGAATGAAATGAAGAGAATGATAAAAGAAATTTACGCTTGGATTTTTATAAATAAAAAGCGTGAAGAACAGGGGTTAAAAGTAGGAAAGCAAGCACTGCACATGATGTTTAAGGGAAATCCTGGTACAGGAAAAACAACGGTAGCAAGATTAGTTGGAAAGCTTTTTTTCCAAATGAATGTTTTATCGAAAGGTCATCTTATAGAAGCAGAAAGGGCAGATCTCGTTGGAGAATATATCGGGCATACTGCACAAAAAACTCGAGATTTAATTAAGAAAGCCCTTGGTGGAATATTATTTATAGATGAAGCCTATTCTCTCGCAAGAGGAGGGGAAAAAGATTTTGGTAAGGAAGCAATTGATACATTGGTCAAACATATGGAAGATAAACAGCATGATTTTGTATTGATATTAGCGGGATACCCACGTGAAATGGATAACTTTTTGTCTTTGAACCCAGGACTTTTATCAAGGTTTCCACTTGTTGTAGATTTTCCGGATTATTCTGTGGACGACTTAATGGATATTTCGGAACTTATGATGACAGAACGAGAGTATAGATTTCACCAAGATGCAGAAATCAAACTCAAAGAACATCTAATGGCTGTTAAAACAGAAACACATCCATCAAAGTTTAGTAATGGTCGCTATGTTCGAAACATTATTGAAAAGTCTATCCGTTCACAAGCGATGAGGTTATTATTAACGGACAGATATAATCGTGAAGATCTTTTAACAATAAAAAGCCAAGATTTGGTATTAAATGAGCATAAAAGTATTTGAAGTTAAAGTTGTTTTTTATTGAGATAGACTTTCAAGACATCGTCCCCACTTTAATTGGGGGCTTTTGTTCTTAATAATATTTTTAAGAGGCGCTAGCCGTTCTTTTTTTATATTTTTATCATACATCATATATCAGGTTACTATTTGTACTGTCTGTTCAATTACGGGACAGTTTTTTCGATATGGAGGTAATGATGAAAATAAAACTAATTCTTTTACTCGTTTTAACAGGGTTCTTATTAGGGCTTGGTATTGTCTTTATTAAGCCAGATACCGGAGGAACATCTAAAGAAGTAACAACCACTGAGGTCAAAGAAGATTATAAAACCTTTACTTATGTTATTACAAAGGTTGATGGCAATGAATATCAGGGACAATCTACAGATGGAAAAACTAAAATACAATTTAATAGCGAAAATATTAAACATCCTTTAAAAGAAAAACTTAAAGTGAAAGATAAGATTGTGGCTTATGTAGAATCAGAAAATCATATTAATGGGATTATTAAAATCGAAAAAATTGAAAATGAAAAATAGATTTCTTCGTTTTCTAAAACAAAAAAGGTACTTTTCACAGTACCCTTCAATATACAAATATAGTTACGATAGTCAATTTATGACTATCGTTTTATGTTTACCTTAAACTGCTAATTCCATTGTAATTATAAGAACATGAACCATTATGTTTATTTTTCATAAGGTACATATTTACGATCAGGAACAGCTTCTTCAGAGAATGTGGTTGTTGTTTCTTCGGATTGACTTTGGTTATTTGTAGTTGTCTGTGGGTTTGTCATATCAGAAGGGGCTATGGAATTGTCTGTTTTTTTATTGAAAAATCCTTTTCCATTTTCAGGGTTGGAAATAATACCTAGTGTCACAAGAATACCTAAAACAGATGTGACATAAGTTTCCCAACTTGTTAGATCAATCTGTAGGCCTAAATCTTTAAATACCATATATAAAAGAGAAGCAATAGATGTCCATAATCCATAATTTCTCCATTTCATTATGATCACACCTTTCTTTTTGTAGCTATCATATAAATTATTCTTGATTAATCAATAGGTGAGAGAATTCATGAATAAAAAATTAATTTAAGGAATCTTAACATATATTAGCTCTAAATCAACTGAATAAAAATAAGTTAGAGTTTGTAGTAAATTTGAATAATGATCATTATAAATCTATAGACAATAGAAAGTTCTAACAATCAACGTTAAGGTTCATTATGTATTTATTTGTATAAATATAGAGTCATATAAAAATAGCATTAAACCTGTAATCTTCAATCGAAAAAAGCTATAATAAACAATGTTGTAAACGCTTTCAATAAACTCCTCTAAATGTTAGAATACAAACTATAAGAGGGAGTGATTAGGATGTGTGATAACAAATTATTTTTAGAACAGCTAAAATACCTTGTTGAAAATAACTTGTCACTTAACGAATCTGTCATTAACCAATTGGTGGAAAAATACGATAAAAACCCATTTTTAACAGTTCAACTATATCAAATCATTAAAAATAACGAAGCCATTTTACCATTCTTCCAAGATATTGAATCTGCAATTTATGATTATATTGTTAACGAAGAAATGACTAACGAAAAAACCTATTATGGAGCAACGTTATATGTTGCAGACATGTTTGATACAACCCAAACTTATATAAAATGTAAAGTCAGTCGATCAAGAGAAGAACTACAGGAAATCAGCTAAAATTAAAAAAGGCAACTCCATTATAGTTGCCTTTTCCTATACTCTTTCTCAACAAACATTCTATATTTTATCCTGAGATTGTTTCATTGTTTGATGATGGTTTGAAACTTCGATTTGGTAAACGCCACTTATATGTATAGGACAGAACTCTAAGTAAGACGATTAATCCAAATAGGATATAAAGTTCGAAAGGGTCGTTAACAAGCTTAAAGCCAATTAAAAATCCTGCAATAATTGCCCAAAAGGCATAAATTTCTGCACGAAGTACTAGTGGCTTACGTCCTGCAAGGATGTCTCGGACAATTCCTCCGCCACTACCAGTTAATACTGCTGCAACGATTACTGCACTAATAGGGTGATTCATGTTAACAGCATATAAAGCACCTTGTATGGCAAATGCGGAAAGACCGATTGCATCAGTAAAATTCCCCCATTTTTCCCAATGTTGTAATAATCGATTAGGAAATAAAAAAACAATCGTCATAGCAAAAAGGGCTACCTGAAAAAGCACTCCTTGTTCCCATAACGCACTGACTGGGACACCTATAAGTAAATTTCGAATTGCACCACCGCCAAATGCCGTGACAATACCTAAAATATATACTCCTAATATATCATACTCTTCTTCCATTGCTACAATTGCACCACTAATCGCAAAAGCAATTGTTCCAATAATACTTAAAACGTCCCAAGTCAAAATAATTCCCCCAGTTGTATAAATTCAGCCGAAATTATTGTATATGTAACCTCCATAAAGGTCAATTCTTTTCTTTAGTATTCTGTATGAAAGCAAGGTGGGTAAGAATATTATAGGTCCAAAACTGTTTATACTAGGTCTATAACAGAAATAATTAGAGAATTACAGTAATGTTTGATATGATTAAAGTGCTAAAAATAGCGTAAGGGAAGGGTTTTTTATTGAATAATACATTGGATGTACTTAAAGAAAAGGTAATATTAGTTGGTTGTCAGCTTCAAACAATACTTGACGAACATTTTCATTACTCAATGGAGGAGTTAGCTTCATTAACGAAAACAGCTAATGGAGAAGTACTTAGCCAAATGACACAGAAAAGGGAGAGGCCACATCCCGCTACATACATAGGAAAAGGAAAAGTAGATGAATTATTGAGTTTAGTTGAGGAATTTAGTCCAGATATTGTCGTTTTTAATGATGAATTATCACCAAGTCAATTAAGAAATTTATCATCAATAGTAGATGTGCGAATTATAGATCGTACTCAACTGATTTTAGATATATTTGCACAACGTGCTAAATCAAAAGAAGGTAAGCTTCAGGTAGAGCTTGCACAACTACAATACCTGCTCCCGAGATTAACTGGACAAGGTATTGCTTTATCACGTCAAGGAGGAGGTATTGGTACAAGAGGTCCAGGGGAAACTCAACTAGAAACTGATCGTCGTCACATTCGAAATCGTATTAATGAAATAAAACAGCAGTTATCAACTGTTGTTAGACACAGAAGCAGATATCGTGAACGTCGTAAGAAAAACCAAGCTTTTCAAATTGCTTTGGTAGGGTATACAAATGCAGGGAAATCAACGATATTTAATCGATTAACAACAGCAGGAACGTTTGAAGAAGACTTATTATTTGCAACATTAGATCCTATGACAAGAAAAGTATTATTACCATCAACATATCAAGCACTGATCACAGATACTGTAGGTTTTATTCAGGATTTACCGACAACTCTTGTGGCAGCGTTCCGATCTACACTTGAAGAAGTAAAAGAAGCAGATCTTATTCTTCATGTTGTTGACAGCTCGAATGAAGACTACGCCAATCATGAGAAGACTGTATATAAGCTTCTTGAACAATTGGATGTAACCGATATACCGATTTTGACCGTTTATAATAAAAAGGATCAGACTCCGGGATCATTTGTACCATCCCCGACGGAGGATTATCTAACAATTACTGCTTTTTCTGAAGAAGATTTAAAAATGTTGATGAATAAGGTGGAGAATATTGCAAAAAAAGAAATGAAACATTACTCCATCCACCTACCAGCAAATGAAGGTAGGTTAATTTCGCAATTGAAAACTGAATCTCTAATTGAACACTTAGAATTTATAGAAGAGAAAGAAGTGTATGAAATCGAAGGGTTTGTTCTCCCAACACATGCGATAAATGGACAACTAGATAGGTATAACGGAGAGGGTAATAAACATGTTTGAGTTATTAAAAAATGGGGCAGCTATTGCCCCAATTGTTGAAAAGGCTGAACAAAAAATAGATAAGGTTCACGACCAAATTGATTTTATCAGTGAGGTAAACCAATTTAAGGTGCTAAAAAGCTTTCAAAAGCATCGAATTAGTGACTCTCACTTTATTCCATCAACAGGTTATGGATATGATGATATTGGCAGAGACACCTTAGAAGAAGTGTATGCAGATGTGTTTGGAGGGGAAGCTGGCTTAGTAAGACCACAAATTATCTCCGGAACGCACGCTATTTCGATTGCTCTTTTCGGTGTTTTAAGACCAGGCGATGAACTACTATATATAACTGGAAAACCATATGATACACTTGAAGAAATAGTAGGTATCAGAGGTAGCGGTATTGGCTCACTTAAGGAATTTAATATAGATTACAATACTGTGGATCTTAAAGAAGATGGTACTGTAAATTTTGAAGGTGTAAAAAACGCTATTTCCCCTAAAACTAAAATGATTGGTATTCAACGTTCTAAAGGATATGCAACAAGGCCTTCATTTACAATATCAGATATTAAACAAATGATAAATTTTGTTAAATCACTTAAAGAAGATATTGTCATTTTCGTTGATAACTGCTATGGTGAATTTGTGGAAGAATTGGAGCCATGTCATGTTGGAGCTGATCTAATTGCAGGATCATTAATTAAAAATCCTGGCGGTGGACTTGCAAAAACAGGAGGCTATTTAGTTGGCAAAAAAGAACTTATAGAGGCTTGCTCGTACAGAATGACTTCACCTGGTATTGGAGCAGAGGCTGGTGCTTCACTATACAGCCTTCAGGAAATGTATCAAGGGTTCTTTTTGGCACCGCATGTTGTGGGACAAGCGTTAAAAGGTGCAGTATTTACTTCAGCTTTTTTAGAAGAAATTGGTTTGAAAACGAGTCCTTCGTGGAACAGTATAAGAACTGATTTGATTCAATCTGTACAATTTGAAGACCCAAAACTGATGGTTGCTTTTTGCCAAGCAATTCAGTATTCTTCACCAATAAACTCCCATGTTACACCATATCCTAACTATATGCCTGGATATGAAGATGATGTCATTATGGCAGCAGGTACTTTTGTTCAAGGAGCTAGCATCGAACTTTCCGCAGATGGGCCATTAAGAGAGCCGTACGTTGCATACGTCCAAGGTGGACTAACATACACTCATGTAAAAATAGCTGTTTGTAGTGCTGTTGATTCTTTAATTGAGCAAAAGTTAATCTCAATAGATAGATAATTACTAATAGAAAGTAATTCTACTATGTTATGTAACCTGACACATGATTGACACATAATATTACATAAGTTATAATGAGATTAGTTAAATAAAAGGAGCGAATAACATGAGTGATAATATACGACGCTCAATGCCCCTATTTCCTATCGGAATTGTTATGCAGCTCACAGATCTGTCTGCAAGACAAATTCGTTATTATGAAGAGAATGAACTTATTTTTCCAGCTCGAACGGAAAGCAATAGAAGATTGTTTTCGTTTAATGATGTTGACAAATTATTGGAGATTCGTAATTTAATTGAACAAGGTGTTAACTTGGCTGGAATTAAAGAAATTTTCTTGCGCAAAAGTACACATAGTGAAGAGAAAGAAGAGCAACATAAAACTGTTGAAAAACCTGATTTGAGTGATGCTGAATTACGTAAGCTCTTAAAATCTGAACTTATGCAGGCAGGACGCTTTAATCGACCAACATTAAGGCAAGGGGACATGACAAGGTTTTTTCATTGATCTAGTTAGTATGAAATTGAATATAAAACTTTTTTGAAATAGGAGAGGAGATTTTCAAGTGGCTAAATATTCAAGAGAAGATATCGTAACTTTAGTAAAAGAAAACAATGTAAAATATATCCGTCTACAATTCACAGATATTTTGGGAACTATTAAAAACGTAGAGATTCCTGTAAGTCAATTAGATAAAGCTTTAGATAATAAAATGATGTTCGATGGATCTTCAATTGAAGGTTTCGTTCGAATCGAAGAGTCTGATATGTACTTATATCCTGATCTTGATACATTCGTTATTTTCCCTTGGACAGCAGAAAAAGGAAAAGTTGCACGATTTATCTGTGATATTTATAATCCAGATGGCACTCCATTTGCTGGTGATCCTCGTAATAACCTAAGACGTCTTCTTTCTGAGATGGAAGAACTTGGATTTTCAGATTTCAATTTAGGGCCTGAGCCAGAATTCTTCTTATTTAAATTAGACGAAAAAGGCGAACCAACATTAGAATTAAACGATAATGGTGGATATTTCGACTTAGCACCAACTGACTTAGGTGAAAACTGCCGCCGTGATATCGTTCTAGAATTAGAAGAAATGGGATTTGAAATTGAGGCATCTCACCATGAGGTGGCGCCTGGTCAGCATGAAATTGATTTTAAATATGCTTCTGCAATTAAAGCATGTGACGATATTCAAACATTTAAATTAGTTGTTAAAACAATTGCACGCAAGCATGGATTACATGCTACATTTATGCCAAAACCATTGTTTGGTGTAAACGGATCTGGTATGCACTGTAACTTATCGTTATTTAGCAAAGGTGAGAATGCATTCTTAGATACGAACGCTGAACTGCAATTAAGTGAAACTGCTAGACAATTTATTGCTGGTGTAATCAAACATGCACCTGCATTTACAGCTGTAACAAACCCAACTGTAAACTCTTATAAACGACTAGTACCTGGTTATGAGGCACCGTGTTATGTGGCTTGGTCTGCACAAAACAGAAGTCCATTAATTCGTATCCCTGCTTCACGTGGGTTAAGTACACGTGTAGAAGTTCGTAGTGTTGACCCTGCAGCAAATCCATACCTAGCTATGAGTGTTCTTTTAGCTGCTGGTCTTGACGGTATTAAAAATAAGCTTCAAGCTCCAAAACCTATTGATCGTAACATTTATGTTATGTCAAAAGAAGAGCGTGTTGAAAATGGTATCGTAGACCTACCAGCAACACTAGCTCAAGCTCTAGACTTGTTAAAAGCAGATAGCACAATGAAGCATGCTTTAGGTGAACACTTATTTGAGCACTTTATTGAAGCGAAAGAAATAGAGTGGGATATGTTCCGTACGCAAGTACACCCATGGGAAAGAGAACAATACATGTCAATGTATTAATAGAAAAAAACTTAACACATTTAGTGTTAAGTTTTTTTATTTGCAAATAAAAAAGCTTGCCTAATTAGGCAAGCTTAATGAACCGTGCGGTAAACTCCAATTACTTTTCCTAGTATACTCACATTTCGAAGAATAATAGGTTCCATTGTTGAATTTTCTGGCTGTAAGCGAATATAGTCTTTTTCTTTGAAAAATCTTTTACAAGTTGCCTCATCATCCTCGGTCATAGCCACAACAATATCACCATTGTTAGCCGTTTGCTGTTGTCGGACGATTACTAAATCACCGTCTAATATTCCAGCTTCTATCATACTTTCACCCATAATTTCTAGCATAAAAACATGTTCATCTTCTGATATATATCGATCTGGGAGCGGAAAGTACTCTTCTACATTTTCAATAGCTGTAATTGGAAGACCTGCTGTTACTTTTCCTATTACTGGAACATTAATAACATTGCTCTTTGGAATATGGAGAGTCTCTTCTTCCTCTAGTATTTCAATAGCTCTTGGTTTCGTGGGGTCTCTTCTAATTAATCCTTTTGACTCTAATCTAGCTAAATGACCGTGTACTGTTGAGCTTGAAGCTAATCCAACAGCTTCTCCAATTTCACGTACTGAAGGTGGATACCCCTTTTTTTGGACCTCATCTTTAATAAAAGTTAATATATCTTGTTGCCTTTTTGATAGTTTCGTCATCCTCTGTGACACCTCGGATCCTGTAATTTATGTTTATTATAGCATCATTTACCTTTAGATACAAACATAAGTTCGAGAAAAACGCTTGACTGGAACATTCGTTCGTATTATACTAATTTCAACAAATACGAACAAATATTCCTATGAGGTGTATAAAATGAAAAAAGAATCTTTTACATATGTAGTATCATTTTTTCTAGTCCTTTTTGCAATAACACTAGCAATAACGTATACTGGTAAATCAGAAAGTTTGGATAAATATCATCAAGTAGAAATTAAAGAGGGTGACAGCCTCTGGTCAATTGCTGATGAGTTTAATGAAAAAAGCCAGATTTCAAAACAAGAGTTTGTAAAGTGGGTACAGGATAAAAACGGCATTCACACAAATGTTGTTAAGCCAGGTGAATTTGTTTTTGTACCTGTTGAAAAGGAAGAAATCTATCAAATAGAACAAATTGCTAGTAAGTAGAGGATGATCTAATAATGAAGGCAGTTGTTTATTGTAGAGTAAGTACAGAGAAGGATAGTCAAGATTCTTCTATTGATAGGCAAAAAGAGGAGCTATTAAGATTAGCTTCGCTACATAATATTGAAGTTATAAAGATAATAGAGGAAAGACATAGTGGATATGACATAGACCGTGACGGAATGATTGAAGCACTATCAATTTTAAAAGAAAAGAAGGCATCTATATTATTAGTTCAAGATGATACAAGATTAGGACGGGGTCACGCAAAAATAGCTCTTTTACATGAAATAAGAAAAATGGATGCTGAGATTTTTACTCTAAATGAGCGTGGAGAGCCTGAACTGTCCGAAACAGATGAAATGGTACTGAGTATTCTTGCAACTGTTGAAGAATTCCAACGGAAGCTTATTAATTATAAAATAAAAAGAGGCATGAATCGGGCAATAGAGAATGGCTACAATCCTCATGAAAATTTAAAGAACGTCGATAAGGGAGGCGGCCGTGAGAAGATTGATTTACCAATAGAAGAGATTCTTAAGCTAAGGAAGAAAAATCTAACTTTTGGAGAAATTGCTTCAACTCTTAGGGGATTAGGGTTTCGAGTTAGTAAGGCTACTGTACACAGAAGATATCAAGAATATATTGATGAAAATAATCTACAGGATCTTGATAAGTAAATTATTGGTGAAAAAATATGTTTTAAAGTTGTTATTTTCTCCTCTATTTAGTAATATGTCATTTGTATCATTTAAAAGACTTTAAAGTAATTTTATACTTAATCTCTTTGAGGTTAGCTGTAAGATTGAAGTCTATATGATTTAAGAGAGGAGTTTATTAAACATGTTACCGAAATTTAAAATCGATCGAATAAATGAATTATCCAAGAAAGCAAAGTCAGTAGGGCTAACTGATAAAGAAAAGCAAGAACAACAATCTCTTCGAAATGAGTATTTACAAGTGTTTCGGTCCTCTATGAAAAACACTTTAAAGGGAGTAACAGTTGTTGACCCGAATGGTAACGATGTAACGCCGCAAAAGCTGAAAAATGAGAGAAGGAAAGATCTACATTAAAAAGGAATAAATCAATGATTTATTCCTTTTTAATTGGAACTGAATATGGCATTCTTCTTTAAGTAATGATAGGTTTCAAATGTTCGACAAAAATAGTGTCTTCTCTCTCCAGTTTAAGACAATAATTGCTTCTTTGTTCTTTTATAATAAGAGAAATAGTATGGTTGAGGAGAGTGAAACAGTGAGACACTATTATATATACTTAATAGAAGAAGAATTTGCAAGTCACTACTTTGGTCGTGAGTCTAAAATCTACCATCTGTTTCAAGATTTTCACTGGACAATTGCCCGATCTGAACATGAAAACACACTAGAGAAGCAAATTAATTATATAACTAAGCCCATTCCAATGTTATTTATTCATCAATTACTAGGAACTCATTTAGCAAAGCGTTCAGACTATCAAGTGTTCCAAAATATCCATAAAATCGAGTTAAAAGGAAATCTTGGTAATGCAACATTAATAGTGAAAAATCGTCATCTTGAGCTTACTTCTGATGGAAGTTATGAGGCGGAAACTATATTTTTTGAAGTGTTAAGAAAATTTGATCCTTGTTTTTTAGCAATGGACTTAAAAGGTGAAAGATATGGGTGGCTAAACCCAATAAAAGAAAGAAATTTTGGATAAAATATAAAGAAATTATAGTGCAAATGTTGTATAATATCAAAGGATTTAGTACACTGTAAAATAGACAACACGAAGGAGGAAATACAATGCAATTATGGGTTGTTATTCTAGTAGGCATTCTAGCTTTACTTGCTGGGGTTGCACTAGGATTTTTCATTGCGCGTAAATATATGATGAATTACCTGAAGAAAAATCCACCAATTAACGAACAAATGCTGAAAATGATGATGATGCAAATGGGACAAAAACCATCCCAAAAGAAAATCAATCAAATGATGTCACAGATGAATAAGATGCAAAAGTAACAAACGTTGATATAGCAAGGTTTTAAGCGATTTACAAATGGGAATTCCTAAGTAGAATAACTATAATTGGTGAATCTTTCTTCGGAATTTTTAATATAAACTGCTTAATCTTTCTTACATAACGTAGAAGATCACTTTTTCTGATGAAAAATTCAGGAAGGGTGGTCTTTTTTTTATGCTTATTTAAAAGATGTTTTATAGGAGTATTTCTACCACTGTCAGGCGAAGGGATATCCCCTAAAACAATGAAAAATAAAAATCAGGAATAAAGCAACTTAAGCAGTTTCTTGTCGATAAATAGATTAAACATAGAGAAATTAAATTAAATGAGAATGGTAAAGCTTCTGAGAATGGCTTATTAGAGGATTGTCATAAAAAGCAATTGTTGCCCAAAGGGATTACTTTGCCACCTTCTCACACAGCGTATGACAATAAACAAGGCAATGCAGAAACAGTTATGAAGCATTATGTGAACAACAAACATAGTAAACCCTGTAGATGCTAACAGAAAGATACCACAATTGATTGTTGCACCAAACTAAAACAGAGGACAGTCAATATCCTGGCAATCACGTTTAAAAAACCTTGCAGAAGAAATAGCAAGTATCTCACTTCTTATGTTGAAGATTGAAGGGATTGACAGAAGAGTCGTTGATCTGATTCAGGTTGATATCGACATGAGATATTTGTAGAGCTAAAGATACAGCAGAAACAAACGATGATGGAACAGCTAGGCTCGAGGTTGTTGTTTATGATTTAAACACTAGGAGCTATGTAACAGATACATTTGGAAAATTAAATGTGAAGGAAGTGGTTATTTGAATAACAGAAGCTACTAAAATTGCAATTGAAAGATTAGCGAAGTATGGGATTGAAGCCGGATTATGATGTTACAAATGATTATGAAGTCCCTCTTATTTCTATGATAAATGCTTTGGTTAAAGCTATTGAAGATAGAAGTCTGAAGTAGATAGGTTCTGTGTTTTACAGATTGTAGAAATATATGGTAATATTTTCATGGTTGATAGATTTCAAATTGAAGGGAGAAGACCATGAAAAAAATAATATTATCAATGTTTACAGTATTGGTTGCATTAACATTAACAGTAAATACTGCTAGTGCTAGTAGTTACACTGATGCTGCAAATTTAGGTGAGGTACTTAAAACAAAGTTATCTAGCTTCAATTCCACAATTAACTCGGGTGACATATCTTCAATTGATGATCAGTATGATTCATTTTCTAATGATATTAAGAAGACTGAAAGAGCAATTGGAAAGGTTTCAGGAAAATCCAACAGAGATGCTTTGAATAATAAGTATGTGAAGCCAGCGAAAATTGCAAGGGAACGTGTTATTTATGAAGTGTCTCAATATAGATTAATGAAAGTAATAAATGACTCACTTACAGCAAACAGAGTTGATAAAGCAAATAGTGACTTTGCAAAACTTGAAAGATTAGAAAAAAGAGCAGTTGAAATTAAAGAAGCTGGTGGGTATGAGCAGTTACCTGCTAAAGTGAGCAATGGACTATCTAGTATAAAAAGTGATATTGTTGACAAATTAAACGAACTTAATAATAGAAATTCTAGAAAGAATCCAGCAGGAATTGGTGAAACATTACTTGTTGAAAAAGATGATTGGTTAGACGGTCATGTTAAATATGAGGTTGAACTAACAGATGTTATCTCAGGTGATGAAGCATTAACTTTGGTAAAAGAAGCAAACATGTATAATGATTCACCAGATACCGGTATGAAATACGTGTTAGCTAAGTTTAGAATAAAAGTACTTGAATTAGAAAAAGAACCTTATGATATAAATCATGCTAAATTTAAAGCTGTTAGTGGAAGTGGAGTAACGTATGATGACTGGATTTCTATCGCTGGTCTTGAACCAGACTTAAGAAACGATTTGTATGAAGGTGCAGAACATGAAGGTTGGACATATTTCATGGTAGATGAAAATGATGAACCTTTAGTTGTATTTAATCAAGGTTGGGATGATGAAGTTTGGTTTGACATAAGTAATTAAGTAGAAATAACCCCTTTCCTGATTTGGTAGGGGTTATTTTGTTTACTCCAACTACCAATTATTTTACATCCTAATTTGTTACAATTGTTTTGAGGTGTATTTAAATGTTTATATCGCCAATGTTGTTACACAAATCTGATCATCCTTTTGAAGATGATTTTATATAACTGAGTTGAAATTAGATGGTGTTCGTATAATTTGGAATAAGTTTAATGACAAGGTACGTATTTACACTCGACACAATAATGATTAGCTATTTTAAGAGGATATTATGTCCATTATATTGGTATAGATTCTCTTGTTTTAATATATTAAAACAGTTAAATGAAGCTTAAAAAATATGTCTACTATGTTTACTATAGTATGACAAATCTAAATTGGAGGACAAAAAACGTGAAATAATAGGATGGTCATTAAAGGAAATTAAGGTGGAAAGTACATGAAGGTTCAAGAGATATATTTAGAATCCTAATAGCAAGAGATACATACTCATTGATGGAGAAGGATGAAGAAAATAATCAAGTTTTGATTCCCAGTACCTATTATATGTATCAAGGTCGATAAATCTTTTTTCTACACCTGCTCGTATATGTATAGATAATGAAATTGAGGGGGATATAATGCAAATACAAACTCAAACATCCAGGAATGTTAAGTTAGTTACAAAAAGGAAATTTAATACTAGAACAGTGCTAAATATATATGGCATTCTTACAGTAATTGCACTGATATTATCCATATTCACTAATCCAATTTCTGTTAATGAAAACATGCAATTTTTTCACAATGAAGAATTTATAATGAAAACATATGAGATAAAGGAATTTCTACAATTTATTTTTGTAAGTTCTTTTTTCTTTTTCTTTTTCTTTTTAGTTAATATATATATAAGGGAGAATTTGGAGGAAGGTATTCTATGTCACTTTAGTTTTTGTCTTTGGATATAGCTTAATTAAGGCTATTTATCTTATATTCAGTTCAGTACCTCATTAAAGTATAAAGGAACTAGTTTGTCTTACACAAAACAAAGCGCAATTCAGGAATAAGAAAGGCACCCTATCTTGTAGAATCGTGCCATTTTTTTGAAATTTGGAGTGAAGAAATGAATAATTTTTTTACAGCATTAACTTATATAAATAAAATGATTTATAAGTCGAATCACTTAATTGTAAAGTCAGTTCAAGAAGAAAAGCAAAATTCAAAGTATGGTGCTGGTACATTTCAATTATCTTCTAAAACAGTTCGATTCAGAGTTGCGAATATAACTCCTACCAAAATAGGGCAGTTTGTTGCATTATGGGAAAAAGACGAAGATAATAAAAATCAACCCTACTCATATGACGAAGCCCCTGATTTATTAGTTATAACTACCTTTAAAAATGAAAATGAGTTTGGGCAATTTATTTTCCCAAAAGAAATTCTTTTAAAACAGAACATTCTTAGATCTGCTTCAACAAAGGGGAAAATGGCAATAAGAGTATATCCTAGCTGGGATAGTCCGAGTAGTATACAAGCGATGAAAACTCAAAATTGGCAGCTTCCCTATTTTGCTGATATGTGTAATCCGAATAAATTACCCTTAGAAAAAATAATGGAACTGTATTCTCTTTAATCTTCTGCAATCAAAAAGCGCATTAGTGAAATAACTAGGTTTGTTAGAGCATATTTGTTAAAACAGTAAAATAAGAAAATGGAAGTGATGATACTGTCTGTCTTTATTCAATATAGTAATATAAGTGTAATTAACTCATTTAAATTTGATAATAAAGATTTCACAGTTATAGATATTGGGGTTAGGATATTAGATGAAGAAAATTTTACATATAATTTTATAGGGACAAGTTTTTGTTTTCCGTTGTTCTTTGTTTTATCAACCTCTATGCTTGATGATGAAGAATTAGATAAGGTGAAACAGCACGAAATCGAATTTCTAGCAAGTAATAACTGGATCATAGTTAAAGTACTTAAAAAAGTACAATTAAGATTAATATCTGGATACTGTGAATGGTTTGCATGCGTAGGTTTAGGTTCCTATATGATCCAAGGAGAAAACATTCATTTTGAAGAACTATGGCCTGTTGTACATTGGAGTATTCCAACAGAGTTCCCTAATCTTGAATGGGGGAAGTTGAATACCTTAATTAATATAGAAGAAGTCGGGCACACAGTTATTACGAAAGATGAAAGAATTAATAGTACAGTAAAATTGAAAGGTTATATTCCAAAAGATTATGGTATTGATTTGGAGAATAGTGATTTTTGATTTTTTTTGTACTTCGGTCATAAACTAACATTAAGGTTACGGACTTTCTCGGAGTGAAATTGCAATATCACTTTACAATAGACAATGGAAAACAATCTAGAGCATCGAGCGTCTTTCTGTAACAAAGTAAGGCGCTCATTTCAATATTAGAGTGCTATAACTAAGTAAGGAGAAGTGAAATAATGAAAAAACATTGTTGTGAGGATAATGGATTACCATGCAAATTTTGAGTGTGAAATACATGAGAATCCGTTTGAGTGTCCTGACAAAATAATCATTTTTGATGAACGGAATAATGAATACGGTTTAATAATACATGATGGTGGAGCTTCGAGTATCAGCATCGACTTTTATCCTTGGTGTGGTTCAAAACTTAAAAATTAAGAATTAAATACTTTCTTGTATTGTAATTAAGATCTTCAGCAATAGAAAGCGCCTTTCTGGAACAAGGAAGGTGCTTATTTCAGCTTAAAGGCCAGATTGGAGAAGAACGATCAACTTTGAAATATGATAGAGATTGTGCAGAGATCTTCCTAAAGAAACGGAGCAGGATAGTTGAATAAGAAGAACGAATTATATAAGGGAATTTTATAAAATATTAAGGGGATAAATGAATGCAACCAATTTTAAAAGTAATGAAATCTGATTTAG
Source organism: Metabacillus litoralis (assembly GCF_003667825.1). Lineage (NCBI taxonomy): Bacteria > Bacillati > Bacillota > Bacilli > Caryophanales > Bacillaceae > Metabacillus > Metabacillus litoralis. The sequence goes on from NZ_CP033043.1 coordinate 1,002,914, forward strand.
AAATAATGGCTACCTTTAGTGCTTTCAAACAACTACGTCCGCATTTAACAGAAGAAAAATTTTTAGGGAAAATTAGACGATTGCAAGAAAATTACGGTTTTAATTTAGTTGCAATCATTGAAAACGATGAAGTTAAAGCAGCCGCTGGATATAGGATTACTGAATCTCTAGCTTGGGGAAATTATTTTTATGTAGATGATTTAATTACGGATGAAACAAGCCGTCGAAAAGGATATGCGAAAATCCTATGGGATTGGCTAATAAGCCAAGCAAAGGGAAATGATTGTGAACAATTTCATCTAGATTCTGGTGTACATAGACACGATGCACATAGATTTTACCTTAAAGGTGGATTAGATATTACTTGTCATCATTTTCAAATGTCTCTTTAACTACGGGAGCGTTTCTGCAATAGCAGCAGAAACGCTCTTTGACTAATGGTCAGGTTAGTAAAAGAGAAAGTGTTAAAAAGAATTAATAACATGGGGGAAGAAAAAATTTAGTTAAATATCATTAACAAACGAGTAATAATATGAACTTTCAGGGATTAATTTCACCAAAGATTGAATCAAGTCTTCGATTGAAAAGAGTACGCTTGTTCCAAGCCAAGAGCCAGGTAAAAATTCTGCAGGTAACATTGGGTCTCGTGTAATTAAATTATCTCTCACATCCTTAAGTGATAAAAGCATTATAAAAATTTGTAATTCATCTGGATTTATATCATGTGTTAAAGAATTTACTAATGGTTTATATTGATTCTCAATTTTTACGTGTGTAAATTCATAGTCTTTATTGATTTTCTCCAAATCCCATAATATTTTAGGTTTTTTAGGACCTGATCCCCCTTCGGACTCTACGCCATTTAACAAGATTTCACTACTTGAAAGTATTGTTACATATTCTTCTATTTCTAAAGAGTCAATAAGATTTAGGACCTTATTAGTTATGTTCCATGGGTAAATATAAACGCTTTTATATAGCTGTCCAAATCCTAAATCTAATATACCTTTCCTAAAAGTATCCCTCTTCTTTCTAAGAATTTCTGGAATCTCCAATATTACAAGATACCATTTTCCATTCCAATGTTTAGTGTAATAGTTTTCTTTCTTAGAATACAGATTATAAGCGTCAAGGCCTCTTACTGTAATTTTATAATTTCCTCTACCAAATACATCAATATAAAGTAGTCTTTTTAATTTGGATAGAGTATTTCTAATGGACTGAGGAGTATAATCCATTGCTTCAAAAATTTCAATTACTGCTTTTCCTGTCATCTCAGACTTCTTGGATAATAAATATAATAACTGTTTTTCAACGGTCACCACTCTCACCTCTAAATTGAATAATAACGAACTAATATTATACAAGTATTCACCTGTGAATTTATGGAGAATTATTTATCTCAGTAATTCTGTTATTAAAACAGTTGACAAATTATTACAGTGATTATAACATAAAAAATAACGAAAGTGCTAATTTTAGTTATATATATTCTAACCTAGTTTGATTCAATTTTTCGTTTTTTAAAATGCCAAAAGGGACGTGATGAAATGATTAGATCAATAGAAGAAATGCATGAATTTGAGACAATACAACTTCTAAATGAAGACGGGGAACTTATCAACGAGAACGTGTTAATAGATCTAAATAATGAAAAGTTACAATTACTTATGGAAAGAATGGTATATGTAAGAACTGTTGATCAAAGATGTATGTCTTTATCAAGACAGGGAAGATTAGGTTTTTATGCTCCAGTTGCTGGGCAAGAAGCTAGTATGATAGGAACACAGTTTGTTCTAGAAAAAGATGATTGGTTATTACCTGGTTATAGAGATCTTCCACAAATGTTGTTTCAAGGGGTCCCATTATCTCAACTATTTCTATGGTCAAAAGGACATTATAAAGGTGGGCAAATGCCTGAAGGAGTATATGTTACACCTCCACAAATAATTATTGGTGCTCAAATTGTTCAAGCTGCAGGTGTAGGATTAGGTTTAAAAAAGAAGGGAAAAAAGAACATTGCAATTACGTACACTGGTGATGGTGGGTCGTCTCAAGGTGACTTTTATGAGGGAATAAATTTTGCGGGTGTCTTCAATGCTCAAACGGTATTTGTTGTACAAAATAATCAATTTGCAATATCTACTCCTTTTGAGAAACAAACTGCAGCAAAATCGATTGCCCACAAGTCTGTAGCAGCAGGTATTAAAGGTGTAAGGGTTGATGGAATGGATATACTCGCTACCTATTTAGTTACGAAGAAAGCCAGAGAACGGGCAATTAACCTAGAAGGGCCAACATTAATAGAGACCGTAACTTATCGTTATGGTCCGCATTCTACATCAGTGATGATCCAACTATATATAGAACAGATCAACTCAATAATGAATGGGCCAAAAAAGACCCTATAAAAAGATTTAGATTATTTCTTGAGAAACAAGGTTTATGGACTAAAGAAAAAGAGAATGAAATTATTGAACAGGCAAAAGAAGATGTAAAACAGGCAATAAAAAAAGCTGAATCTGAAGCTAAGGCAAAAGTCTCCAATTTAATTGAGAACATGTATGAAAACCTACCATTTAATTTGAGAGAACAATTAGAATTAGCTAAAGAAAAAGAAATTAGATAATTGTATTATTAAATGACCTGCTGTAGCACTATGCCTAATAGAGAAATTTTAGTTATTTTTTTAAGTTAAATAAAATAATTGCTTATTATAATTGCAGAGAAAATGGATAAATGTTATTCCACAAACGAAGCGCCTTTCTGGAACAGGGGAAGACGTTTTCTCAGTTAGTGCCAGATCGGAGAAGGTCAATTAGAATGAAATTGAGATTGTGAAGAGCTAAACTTAAACTGACCGACAGTTTAGTGGAAGAAGTGATAAAATAAAATGTAGATGATTGGATTGAAAAGTAGGTGAAGTGAAATGTTAAATAAACAAGTTGGTAAGATTAATGAAATAGTTTTCCACAACACTTCTTACTATAATGGAAAATATAGATACTTCCCAACGATTACAGCTTTAAAGGGTATACTAGATGAAATTATTAGTGCTAATTCAACTACCGATTATATAAGAATCACACCATTTTATATCAATGAACTATTGGATATGCAAATCGAATTTGAAGAATATATGTTTTTTATAGAATGTAGAGATTGGTTTGACGAGAAAATTCAGGAGGAGCATATTATAGATTGTCTTGATGTTCCAGATACATCAAGAACACTTAATGATTTTAGGTTAGGTTCAATATTATATCCTCTATGTCAAAAAGAAGATGTAGAGTCATTTGAAATTGCTCTTGAACAATATAAGGAGAGTTTAAGTGAACTTCTCCCCATAATATGGAAGTTGCAAAAATAGAAATGGAATTAACCACAGACCACGTACCATTTGGATATTTCTGCTTTGAAATCCATAGTGGGTAAAATAATAGTTGTTAAGCTAACAGGGGCGTTAATACATAACCCACCTTCAGCAATAAAAGCTCTTGGGCATTCTAAGAAAAATCTGAAAAATACAATGGGGTGTCAAAAATTATTGAAAGGGAATTTTATAAAGGTGAAGATTTTTGGAACGAGGATAGTAAGTATAAACGCATAGAATATCTAATAAACGATAAAGTAATAAAAAAAGCAGAAGAATACTTGGGAATTAAATTTCCTCAGTCATTTATAAATTTAATGAAAATTCAAAATGGTGGTGAACTAAACTATCCTTATTTTATGTTACCTGATCTTACTGAAAAGCAAGAACTACCTAGCATTGAACCTATTCATTTTGAAGAGGACGATGAGAGTATATTATCGTCTAAAGAGTTATTAGCAGATACAAATCTTCCAAAAGAGTTTATTGTACTGTGGACTGATTGTCATTTCTGGGTTGTATTCGACTATCGAAATAAAATAGATAACCCTCCTGTTCTTTATGTGTTTGAGAATTATACAACAGAGGAAATCACATGGGAATTTGTGAAAATAACAGACAGTTTTGATGATTTTTTAAAACAATTATTCCGAGTACCTCCTTTAGATTCAAAACAACTAAAAGGAAGTTATGGACAAAAATAACTACTAAATTAATGGCGGAGATAATTCAAAAAAACCATTATCAGCAATAAAAGAACTAATCTGTAATAACATTCGTGTCTTTTTTATGTAAGAAAGCGCGATTGTTCAACAGGGGCAGTCCCTATCGTGCTAACGTATGCGAGTATTGGAATAAAAAGAGATAAAGAGATAAATTTATTAAATGACAAATTTATAAAAATAAAGACCTCCGATAATAGAGGTCGTGCCAAGAAGGCATTTTAGGTTATATTGAATAGTTCATTCAACTTCCAAGAGAACCACCCATCTTTTCATAAAATCTTTGTGCACGGTAATTATCAGTTGCAGTTACCCACCCCATATGTGCATACGCATTTTCTTTTGTATATTTTTCGCATTGTTTAAACAGTTCTTGGGCTACCCCTGTCCCTCTTGCGATCTCAACTACAAATAAATCATTCATTACAGTTATTTTATCAGCTTTCGTTGTACTAAAACTAAAATATAATGTTGCAAAGCCGAGAAGTTTACCATCTTGTTCAGCTACGAATTGAATACCTCTATTCTTTTCCAGTAAAGTGTCAATTAAATTATGTATGTTTTTAATAGGTGGTTTAGGTCGTTTATAAAAATCAACGATATACTGATACATTAAATCGGTCAATTGGTTCATATCATCTTTTTCTACACATCTGATAATTAAGGACATTATGATTTCCTCTCCCTCTCCTATTTAATACTTATTGTATAAATTTACACAAAAATGTAAAATTATACAATGATACAATTAGTTTTAATTTTATTTACTGAACTAACAGGTGCGATGTTGCGAAAAGGCAGCGAGGTATCCGTTTTAATTAGGAGGCGATAAATATGAATTTAGTCATATTGGAAACGTTATTCTCTGTTGTGAAATTACAAATAACAGAAGAGATACCATCTTGGGCAGGCAAAGGCGAATTCTTTTCAATTACACGTACAAACGAAGAACTCTCAATTGTATGTCCTACATCCATTGTTCCTGTTAGTAATCTAAAGGACGTGGAACATGATTGGAAATGTATCAAAGTGGAGGGTGTATTAGATTTTAGTTTAACAGGAATATTATCTTCTTTAGCTAACCCATTGGCGGAAAACAATATAAGCATTTTTGCTATTTCTACTTTTAATACAGATTACTTGTTGATTAAAGTGCATTCCATAGAAAAAGCAAAATCAGTATTAGAGAATGCTGGTCATACATTTATCTAGTATTAAAAAGATACACAACTAAACGGGGGCTTTAGTTCAATAATATCTTCCGCAATAAAAGCGCCTTTCTTGAACTAAAGATAAGTGTTATTTTTGTTAGTGCAATATTTTTTAAGGACAAAGGTGTAATTCATTTAAGGAATGAGACCCGTAATTATCGGCGTAGCTTAGCTCAAGAAGGGTTCCTAGCTTTTTTATAGAATTAAAGAAGTAAAAGATAGAAAAGGTGAAATTGATGAGCGAAATAATTAACTATTACAATCAATTTGATGAGTGGGGAAGGCTTGAACGTGAACCAATTGAATTCCAAGTAAATTGGCACTATATTAAAAAATATTTACCTAGATCAGGATATGTACTTGATAATGGTGCAGGACCAGGAAAATACTCAATGGAACTAGCCAAAGATGGCTATTATGTAACATTAACAGATTTAACTCCAAAGTTAGTCGAAATTGCAAAAGTAAAGGCAAAAGAAATTGGTTTGGAAGGACAATTTAAAGAGTTCTATGCTGCTGATGCTAGAGAACTAAACATGTTAAAAGATGAACAGTTTGACTCAGCTTTAATGCTTGGTCCGATGTATCATTTGCAGGCAGAAAATGACCGTGTTAAGGCAGTAAAAGAATTAAAAAGAGTGACAAAAAAGAATGGAATTGTTTTTGTTGCCTTTATGCCTAGGGTTAGACATATACTTACATCGCTCTTATCTCCTGAGAATTGGAAACCAAACAATAATGTTGATAATATTCTTCAATTTTCTCAATCAGGGTGCTTTAATCACTCAGATAAGGGACGCTTTACAGGTGCATATTACTTTAATATTGAAGAAATCAACCCTTTTATGGAAGCACAAGGTTTTGAAACACTAGAGTTAATAGGTTCAAATGTAGGAGCAATATTAAACAATGATAGTTGGAATTACTGGAGAGATAAAGGTGAACAAGAAGTTAAGAAGTTTATTGAATTAATAACAGAAAAAGCAAAAGACCCTCATATTCTAGGTATTTCATCTCACTTACTTTACATTGGTAGGAAAAAGTGAAACTAGGTATCATGTCTTTATGATCTTGTCAGGTTAGACGTCTAACACAGTGTTTAGCTTTTTGTGTTTGATTAATGTTGCAGGTTTTGAAAGACTTAAAGTTACGGGGCATTTTATAAAAAAATAAACATCTTGATATAATGGGTGATTAAAATGAATATTGATTTTTTATCAAAACATCCTGATAAGGTAATAGAAGTTTCTGAAATGATTTTTAATGAATTTGTATTGAAAACGGGTAGTGGTATGAAATTTGAAGATGTTGTTAAATACTTTTCTAACACAAACTACAATACACTTCCTATTACACTTATTGCTTTAGAGAACGGAAAATGTTTAGGCACAGTATCAATCTTTGAAAACGACTTAAAAATAAGAAAAATATATAAACCTTGGCTTGCATCTCTATATACAAAACCAGAGTATCGTGGAAGAGGTGTTGGACAAAAATTAGTTTCTAAATCCATTGATATAGTTCAACAATTAGGGTTTAATGAAATTTATTTAAGAACAGAAGATGCATCTGACTATTATATAACTAGAGGATGGACCTATCTTGAAACTGTTTCTGATGATAAACATGAAAAAATTGATGTATTAAAGTTAAAGTGTAATTTAATGAAGAAGTTTTATAAGAATGGGTTTATGGAATCTTCAACGAACGAAGCGCCTTTGTTTAATAATTAGAAGACGTTTTTGTTGTGGTATTGACGTATATTCCGACAAAACAAAAAGGGCTTATGCCCCTTTATTACTTAGTAAGTATTAATGAGTAATTATATATAAGAAGTTTCCAACTGATTCACCGATGCTAGCTGAGAAATTGAACAAACAAAAACAAAGTGCAGTAAATAAAGCTATTAAAGTAAAAGAAATTAGCGAACTATGTACATTTAGATATTTTGATAACTGATCAATCATAAGATTCTCCTCTCTATCTAGTTATATAATAACAGTATTGTTTCTGTATGCAAATTATTGGGTAATTCGCTATTCGCATAAATTGCGTAGAAACAAAAAACGGCCCAGTTATTACTGATCCGTTTCGGAAAGTACTTTTTCGTATTTTTGTACACCTAAATTTAATATAAAGGCAATCATACTCCAAACCAACAGAACTGTTGAAATTACAACAACCGACCAATGGAAGATAGGAGATAGATTAGTATTTGAAACGATGCTCCTTAAGCTTAATCCTACAAGAAACATAGCCCATAGTAACGGTAGATTTTTTACCAATATAGTCACTCCAACTTTACAATATTGTTAAATTATAACATAACACTTAATTTATATCGAAAAATCAAATGGATTTTTACGTCGCAGTGCAAGGATATCTTGAATTAAAGATTTTCAACAATCAAAGCGCGATTGTTGCACAAAGTGATAGCTTTTACATATCGAAGAAGAACTATTAACAGAGTACTTTATAGGAGTGAGATTTTGAAAAAACATATTTTGATTTCTCTTTTAGCCTGCATATCTATGTTTATTAGTGGGTGTAATTTTTTTAAAGGGGATAAATTACCAATAGAGATGGTTGCCTTTAATAGCCTAACAAAAGAGGAACAAGATAAAATTCCTGTGTCTCCAAAAGATTCATCAGTAAAAAAAGTGACTGTAAATGATGAATTAAGTGAACAGCTTGGCAATAATCTTATCGGTAAGAGGCTATATGCAGTAATATTTAATGGTACTGAAACTGATTCTTTAGGCAAACTTATTGTCTATGTGGATTTGAATAAAGAGACAGTTGTGGGAAAAGGTTACGAGAAAAAAATAAATAATTGATTCTCCACAAACGGGCGCTTTTATGTAATAAAAGAGGAGCACATATTATACATGACTAATTTGTCTTCTCTTTATTTTTAAGTATTTATATAATATAGGCCTTGATAAATAATGAAGTCACAGCGATTTATCCTGAATTAATCAATATAGATTTACCTAATGGTACTGTTATAGAAGGTGAAATAGTCGTTTCTGATGAACAGGGTAAACCTGACTTTCAGGCCACAATGGAACGTTTTAGATCCAGGAAAGCGCCGTATGAAATATTATATAATGTGTTTGACATCATTCAATATAATGATTAAAAAGCCGCTCACCTTCCATTATTAGAACGTAAAGAACTGCTGCAAAAAGTAATTCCTACTCATTCTCATATCCATGTAGTACAGTGGCTTCCAGGTAACGCTAATGCTTACTTTGACCTTGTTAAACAAAATCACCTTGAAGGAATTGTTATGAAGCGTTCTGATAGTCCCTATGAAGTTAACAAACGTTCATACAATTGGCTCAAAGTAATAAACTTTCAATATGATGATGTCTACATTACAGGTATACGTAAAGGTGAGTTTGGGTGCTGTTATCATTCCTAGATAGGAGACCTGCTGGAATAATGGAATTTATGCCACCTGAAGCACGTAAAGAGTTGTATTCTATGTATATAACAAACTCAGGAAATGATAAATTTAAGATTATTGAACCTATTGAGTGCCGCATCAAATATCGTAACCTAACTAAGCAAGGTAAATTACGTATTCCATCATTTGTGGAGTGGTTGTAATAAGCTCCACATTACATAATTTATTCTTTACTTAAATTAGTTTGAGGTGGGCGGATCTTCGGATTTAAATATCTACTTCTAAACTTTTTTTAATTTTATTAGGTATTATTCAAATTGTATGCTATCCTTAGTTAACCATTGAAATACCTTTTAGTATGTTTGCCTCCCCCCATTCATTTTAGAGTGGGGGTTTTTTATTGTCTAAAAAAATAGAGAAAATAAAAAAGGACTCTAATATAGAGTCCTTTAATCATTATGCTTTGTTTACGTTAGTAGCTTGAAGACCACGTTGACCTTGTTCTGTGTCAAAAGTAACCTTTTGGCCTTCATCTAAAGATTTAAATCCTTCGCCTTGGATAGCTGAGAAATGTACGAATACATCGTCTCCACCTTCAACTTCGATGAAACCGAAACCTTTTTCTGCGTTAAACCATTTTACTGTACCTTGTTGCATAATTGTTGCCTCCTGTGTGGATTCAATCCACAATTTATTACTATAGTTGCTCAATTAGATATCAAAGGCGAAAGTTTTAAAAAACTTTTTCTTTCCTTACATACCGAACAAAAATAATTCTTATATAGAATAACAGATAATTCTTGGAAAAGCAAATAAGGAAAAATAAAAGACTTTTCACTCACTCGGCTTTTTTCTATATAATAGATAAATTTATTTATTTATGAAAATCAATGATTATCTTAGGGACAAATTTGTTGAAGTAAAAAAAGGGGAATAATCCTATAGAAGAAAGGCAGCTTATTTTGAACCTGCCATTATATATGGACAAATTGAATAATTTTATGGTATGTTTTTCTTATCGGAAAAATGGTCGGACAATAGATCTAATTAAAATTTTTCGATTAGATTATACTCTTATCTCCTTTTATCTTACATCGAACATACTAGAAACCACTTTTCTTGATAAACAAAATAGAAGAGTGGTTTTTATGTTGTTTATAAAATGTAAATTAGTATTCTCTATATAAAGCTAAAGCACGCCTGGTAGCGTGCTTCATCATTTCTTAGGAATAAACCTGATTTTTACGTGGCAAATCCTCTTTAATGTATTGAGTTAATAAGATATCTAGCTCCTGGCTATATTTTATAGATATGGTTGAATTAAGCCCGTACTTTAGGACAATGTCAATAAGCTCAGCTCGTTTCTTTTCAATCAGTTGTAGCATTTCTTGTTTAGACACGAGAACTTGTCCTTTCTGTCAAAAAATTGGAATACTTTAAGTATATCATTTTTTTCTTGTCATAGAAAATAACAATGAGTATATTATAAAGGGTTAATAGGTGGTATGAAAAGAAAAAATTGGCAGATGTTATACAATTGACATAAAAATGTCACAGATTGATACATATATTAGAAAGAAACATTTGCTAGAATAGAGAAGACGTTCTCTTTAGGAGGAATAGTATGGCTGATGTAAATATATTTTTAGCATTTGGAGCAGGATTCCTGTCCTTTATTTCACCATGTTGTCTGCCGCTTTACCCAGCTTTTTTATCTTATATTACAGGTGTTTCGGTAGGAGAGTTAAAAACAGAAAATGCATTGTTACAAAAGAGAAGTTTATTACATACAATTTTTTTCTTATTAGGTTTTTCTTCAATATTTATTGCGCTTGGATTTGGAACATCTTTTATTGGCGAGTTTTTTCAAAATTATCAAGATTTTATCCGTCAAATCGGGGCTATCTTAATTATAGTGTTTGGATTAATGATTGTAGGTGTGTTTAAACCTGAATTTTTAATGAAAGAGCACCGCTTTGAAATTAAGAATAGACCAGCTGGATTTGTTGGCACATTCCTAATTGGAATGGCTTTTGCTGCTGGCTGGACGCCATGTACAGGGCCTATTTTATCGACTGTTATTTGGCTCGGAGCAACAAATCCTGGTTCAGCTATGATTTATATGATTGCCTATATATTAGGGTTTGCTGTACCTTTCTTAGTTCTTTCTTTCTTTATTGGGAAACTAGGCTGGATCAAAAAACATAATGTGAAAATTATGAAGATAGGCGGATATATCATGATTGTAATGGGAATATTATTATTCTTTGATATCATGACCTCTATCATTATCTTTTTAACTCGGATTTTTGGTGGTTTTACAGGTTTTTAATATACTTAGATGAATTTTAATAAATTGTCATTTTAACTATATTATGTTGTGAAATTTGATATAATGGAGGTAGTGTGACTGATATTGCATTGTAGGCTATAGGAATATATGCCACAATTAAGTCAACTGTCAATCGCCTTCAAATAAGAAAGTTTTCAAGCTTTCTTTATCATGTTTGAGGAGGAACTAGGCATGGCTAGAATATTAATTGTTGATGATGCCAAGTTTATGAGAATGACTTTATCTAATATACTTATAAAGGCTAACCATGAGGTTGTAGGTGAGGGGGAAAATGGATTAGAGGCAGTAACTCTTTTTGAAAAAGAACAACCTGATCTAGTTACCCTTGATATTACAATGCCAGAAAAAAATGGTATACAAGCTCTTAAGGAGATTAAGGAAAAATATCCCGATGCTAAAATTATTATGTGTTCAGCGATGGGGCAGCAAAAAATGGTCGTTGAAGCAATAGAAGCAGGAGCAAAGGACTTTATTGTAAAACCTTTTGATGAAAATCGTGTACTTGAAGCAGTCGGAAGGGTACTGGGATAATGAGACAAAAACCATTTAAGTTATTCTTAAATGGTTTTTATTTTTCAACCTTGGAAAGTAGACCTTCTTAGATCTATATTAAATAGAGTGAAAAGTGAAAGATCATCTATGTATATAGATGAATTTCGTATATACTAAAACTAGCAGCTGTCTAGTAAAGGATTGATATTTTTGATAACTATTGCTTCTTCTATTATTGCTGTTGTCATGGCAGTAATTGTTTTATTTATTCGAATGAGGTCAGCTAAAAAGCCGGCTACAGCTAAAAAAATTATATTACCTCCACTTTTTATGAGCACTGGTGCTTTAATGTTTCTTCATCCTATGTTTAGGGTAACAGCAGCTGAATTCTTTGAAGCTCTTTTTGTGGGAATGTTTTTTTCGATTTTTTTAATTAAGACTTCTAATTTTGAAATTAGGGATAATGAAATTTACTTAAAACGATCGAAGGCATTTGCCTTTATTTTAATTGGTTTACTCATTATTCGAATTATTATGAAGTCATTTCTAAGTAATTCTATCGATGTTGGAGAGTTAAGTGGTATGTTTTGGATTCTAGCTTTTGGAATGATTGTTCCTTGGAGAATCGCAATGTACCGTTCTTTTCAAAAGATTCATAAACAACATAGCGCTTCAACAAATATTCGTACATAACCTTGCATAAAGCACAACGAAAAACCCGAAAATCGAATGATTTCGGGTTTTTGTTTTAAAACAAAGCTTTATAAGGGGAATAATCAATTTGTTTTTCTTTCAATCTTTTCATAAGAAACTTATGATCACGTTTAGGAGTAGCTAATATATATCCACGAATAATTAAATCTAAGTTAATCTTTTTTGCGTTTTCTTTTAAAGCTAGTTGACCAATCCTTCCTGCTATTTTTGCCCGGGCTACATCCCGGAATAGTTCTGGGACGGGTTCTACTAACTCTTCTAATAGAATTTTTTCTTCTTCATTCCATAAATGTCGGGTTTTTTCTAAATAGTAATCCTGCCAATCAAGATCTGATTTACCATCTTCTTTAGGAAGTCTTTGTAGAAATTTTCGAAACATAAAAAAACCACCAATGGCTAACATTGAAACTAAAAATACAACCCAAAATAATATGAACCAAAGAAACCAACCTTCTAACATCATTCTTCATCACCTCTTGTTAGTCAAATCCATAAAAATAGGCAGCTAGAACACCTAAAATTAGGTGTATAACTACCAGTTATATCGATTAATTTTATAAGCATATTAATGTAAAAGAAAGCATCTTACTTTTTTCTATTCATGATGCCCAAATGCATGATGTTCTTTTGCCAAGAGGAGTAATGATTTTTTCACAGCTTCTACTTTTTTACGGTCATAAGAAGAGGTCATTAAATCATTTAGTTCAGCTTGAACATGAAACATGGAATGTTTATAAAAAATATCAATACGAATCGTTCCAACATCTGTTGGTAAATAAACAAATTCATATGTACGCGACATACTTGTTCCTCCTGAAAAAACACCAATTTAGTATTCATTTTATAGCTCGTTCTCTATACTTTTAATAATAGCAGATAATATGTAGTTTGGCACTATTTTGATGACAAAAAGAAAGCGGCAAACAAAATGTTTGCCGCTCTAGTCCCTTCCGATCCGTACATTGGTTAAGTGTCCCGCAACAAGCGCGAATGATTCGGAAGGGATTATTAATAAAATATCATAAGTACTATTTTCTGTAAACAGGAAATAGTAGGGGAAATGATAACACTACAAATTCTTACTTACTGCATCATATTAGTGTTTTGTTGACTCATTTGCGTATTCTGTGTAGTAGTATACGCGCCAAGCATTTGATTCATATCTTGTTGTTGAAGTTGTGGAACTTGATAATAGTGATTTTTATTTTGATATAAGAAAATTTCATAAGCCATTTCAATAAAGTTTGGTACACTGTCAGCGATAACTCGACGTAATACAGGGTTTGTAATTTCGCAAGCAGACATGCTTAATAAGCCAGCCATTGATTTACATTGACCAAGCATAAATGAGGATACACATTGGTCTCCTAATTCATTTATAGACTGAACAGGTTTTTGAGGTTGAGAAGGCTTTAGACCATAAAAAACATCATTACTTTGTTGCATATTAAAGACCTCTGTAGAATGCGAGGGTTTATTACCAGTTGAAAAGGATTCAACCATGATGTTATAACAGTCACTAATAAACGAATATTGACGTTGAAGAATATTCTTTAGTTCTGGATCCTTTATAAATTGGCTGTACATTAAATATTGATCCAACATCCCAATCATGCCTGAAATTACTTCTTGTGATTCAAACATTTCATGTCCACCATGATTCATTTTAGGTTGCATATTAGGAGATTGCTGCATCATGACTTGTTGATTCATTTGGTTTTGCATTATTTTATCCCTCCATTTAATTTAGTACATAACTATAATTCTCAATAGAGTTTAAAAACATGTAGTTAAAATCACAAATAAAAAAGGGAAGATTCCCATAAACTTTTACTATTAAAAATACTATATATAGATGTGATATGTAACATAGTGAAAATGAATTGGGAACAAAACAAGCCTTATAATAAGTAGAGAGAAAAAATTCCCCAAAATGTATTTGAATGTGAAATTAGGTTTATTTTGGTGTATGATAACAAGGAGACTATGTTAAGAGAGGGAGAACGAGATGAACAATTCAATAGCAGTACAATTATTTACTCTAAGAGAAGAATGTGAAAAAGATTTCTATGGAACTTTAGAAAAAGTATCAGAACTTGGCTTTAATGGTGTTGAATTAGCAGGTTATTATGGAAAAGATGCTGAAGATTTAAAAAGCACGCTTGACCGACTTGGTTTAGTAGCAGTTAGTAGTCATGTTTCACTTGAGAGAATGGAAGAAAATCTTGAGGCTGAATTAGAGTATTTAAAAAAACTTAATTGTAAAAATATTGTATGCCCTTACCTTGTTGAGGAAAGACGGTCTGAGTATGATCAACTTGCTAAGTTTTTAAACGAAGCTGGAGAAAGAAGTCTTCAAGAGGGGATTTCGTTAAGCTATCATAATCATGATTTTGAATTAGAAAAAAGCGATGATCGTTCTCATCTTGAAAGACTTTATGATGAAACGAGCCCAGAATTTGTTAAGGCTGAACTGGATGTATATTGGTTAACATTAGCAGGCCAAGATCCAGTTGATTGGATGAATAGGTATAAAGGCCGTATGCCGTTAATTCATTTAAAAGATATGACAACAGACGATGAGAAAACATTTGCTGAGTTAGGAACAGGTGGAGTAAACATCAAAGGTATTTTAGATAACATTGAGCAGGCTCAGGTTCAATGGATGGTTATTGAGCAAGATAAATGTAAACGTTCTCCATTAGAAAGTATCGAAATAAGCATTAATTATTTAAAGAATGCATTATCAAATAGATAATTGGAAAAGAGCATACTTACATGGTATGCTCTTCTCTTATTGTATCAGGTCAGAAAAAAGATATTGAGTTCCTTTTGGTTGTTAAGCTGAAGGTGAGTTTTCATTTTTAGGTACATTTAATTCTTGCCTTAGAGAAGCTTGAGATTTTCTATAAGCTGTTGGAGTAAGTTTTTTTGTTCTCTGAATACACGAGAGAAGGTTTGAAAACTCCGATAACCTACTTCTAAAGCAATATCAGTAACTGGAATAATAGTGGAAGTTAATAAACTACATGCATGGCGAATTCGTACTTCATGTAAAAAATGAACAAAATTTTGGCCGAGTTGTTCTTTAAATAACTCACTTAAATAGGGAATACTGACGTGAAATTTCTTAGAAAGACTTGTTAGGGTGATATCTTCATGATATTGAAGATGGATATAGTGGACAACATCCCATATTACCTTTTTCTTTGTTGAGTTTGAGTTCTTGGGTGTAACTGAATAATTTTTCTTGCGAATACGTTCAACTAAAACAATGACCTCAGCCAACTTTGCCTTTAATAAAATATGTTTATATGGCTTATTATCGGTATATTCAATAAGCATGTCATGAAGCATTTTTTTTATATGTATAAAGTCTTCAACATCTAATGCTATATATGGTTCAATTGACAATTGATCTGTATCTGATAACAAGCCTTGCAAATCCAGATCATGTAAGAGTCTTAAATCGAAAACGCAATTAAATAAAATGAGTGAAGTGTTTTTGGCTGATATAATTTCATGAATTTGATAAGGCAAAATAAAAGTAAATGTACCGGGTTGCATGCGATGTTTTTTTCCATTAATAATTTCAAAACCTTCTCCCTCAATCACTAAAGAAAACTCAAGATAGTCATGTCGGTGAGATGGAAAACTTGTGTGAATATTGTTTATTGATAGGTGAAATGGAAATGTTGTATTCATATTAGGGTACTCAGATAAGTACATCGGGAAATTTGTCATGGTAACGTTTCCTCCTATCAGAAGAATTGAGATATATAGATGAAAAATTGATCAGCATTTTTTTATCTTTTATTTTATCATAAATGTAAACGCTGTTATTGATTTATTACAGAAATCTTCTAAGGAAAATGTAATTTAATACATAAAATGGAGGTATTACGATGGAAATACAAAAAATTCGACTTGGAATAATTGGTGCGGGTGCTATAGGAAGTGTTCATTTAACAACCTTTTCCAAATTAGGTGAGGATGTGACCCTTCAAGGAATAACAGATGCTTATCTTCCATTAGCTGATCAAAGAGCAAAGGAGTTTGGAGTAAAACAAGTTTTTTCAAGTGCTGAGGAATTAATTCACGATTCAAATATAGATGCAGTTATTATTGGTGTCCCTAACAAATGGCATGCACCTCTTGCAATTCAGGCTTTAAAAGCAGGAAAACATGTGCTAGTGGAAAAACCGATGGGCATTAACAGTGAAGCAGCTAAAGATATTGTAAGAGCACAACGTGAAACAGGCAAGGTTGTCATGGTAGGTCACCAGATGCGTTGGCAGTGGAATATTCAGCAAGTAAAAGAACAAGCTGAAAAAGGTGCTTTAGGAAGAATTTATCATGCAAAAACAGGTTGGTTTCGCCGTAAGGGAATTCCAGGTTGGGGAAGCTGGTTTACGACAAAATCAGAAGCTGGTGGAGGTCCATTGATTGATATAGGGGTTCATATGCTGGACTTAGCTTTATATTTAATGGGAAATCCAAAGCCAGTATCAGTATTCGGTTCCACTTATGCTGAGTTTGGTCCGAAGAAAAAAGGAATCGGTAATTGGGGAACTCCTAACTGGGAAGGTCAATATGATGTTGAAGATTTAGCAACAGCATTGATTAAAATGGAGGATGGATCAACATTATCTCTCGAAGTTAGTTGGGCAGTAAATATGGATACAAGTAATGAACCGTTTATTCATTTAATGGGATCTGAAGGTGGAGCGTCATTAGGTGGCAACAGTGCCAAAATTCTTACAGAACAATTTGATCGTCCAATTGATATTGAGCTATCTCCAAAACCAAATGAAGAAGAAGATCGTGTTCAATTAAGTAGACATTTTGTTGAATGTATTCGTAACGGAAATCAACCGATCACATCAGCAATGACAGGGTTAACTAATAATCTTATTCTGGATGCCATATATGAATCTTCAAAAACAGGTCGTGAAGTAGTCCTGGATTGGAATATCTAACTTTTACGGTTCTCCTTTGTGCTGGGGGAATATAACAAGGAGTGACTTTCATGTTAAGAGGATTAACGAAAGCTGGGTTAGGGGAATTCGAAGATGATAAGCAATTGATCGAATTAGCGGCTGATTATGGATTTCAATCTGTTGATCTTGATGCTAGAAGTTTTATTACTACATTTGGTTTGGATCATGCAAAAGAAATACTAAGTGAGAACGATGTCTCAATTGGTTCAATTGGGCTTTCGGTTCAGTGGAGAACATCGGATGATGATTTTTCCAGCAGTTTACCCAATCTCATTTTGGAGGCACAAGCAGCAAAAGAACTTGGGTGTTCACGTTGCTGTACATATATATTACCCTCAACAGACTTAAAGTCCGCACATTTAATGAGCCTAGCGGTTAAACGCTTAAGAATTTGTGCAGAAATTTTAAGTGCGTACGATATCCGTCTTGGTTTAGAATACGTGGGTCCACATCATTTAAGAGGTACGTGGAAAAATCCATTTATTTGGACACAAGAGGAAACATTAAGTCTTATTGATGCAATAGGTTTACCGAATGTAGGATTATTATTAGATTCATACCATTGGCATACAACAGGTTTATCAAGTGATGACATTGCCAATTTAAATGAAAGTCAAATCGTTCATGTTCATATAAATGATGCTGCTAATTTACCTGTTGAAGAACTTAAGGACAACGAAAGATTGTACACAGGTGAAGGCATTATTGACTTAGAATTGTTTCTTAAGAGTTTACAGAAAACGGGTTATAAAGGACCGATAGCTCAAGAAGTTTTAACCTCGAAACAAGCAACACAATCAATACACGAAATTTTAAGACGTTCAAAAGCAGGGTTTGATAGGGTATTTAATAATTTGTAGGCGTAAATAAACATGAGAAACCTCCAGCAATTTAAAGGAGGTTTCGTTTCGTTATGTCAAAAAATATAACTGAAAACTATTCGTTTAAAACTTTTTCCATAACCGCTTTTGTTTTCGGTCCAAAAACTCCGTCATTAGTAAGCTCTGGAAATCGCTTTTGAAACTGAATGATAGCCTCTTTTGTTTGCTGACCATAGATTCCGTCAATAACAACGTTATAACTCATATCATTTAAACCTTTTTGTAGAGTTTTTACTGCTTCACCTCTACTACCTAGTTTTAGCATTTTTTCATCAAATCCAAATGAATTAACCTCTTTGGACAGAGAAGCATGTGTATTTGGTCCATAAATTCCATCAGCTTTTAAATTGTTTTTGGCTTTTTGAAAAGCGAGTACCGCTCTTGTTGTATTTGGTCCGAAAATTCCATCTTCAGATAATTCTGCGCCCATTGCTTTATTTAAAGCCCGTTGCATAATTTTAACATTCTCTCCTTTTGATCCTTCTTTAAGAATTGAGGATAGATCAAAAATTTCATATTGTAAACTTTCCTGGGCATTAACCCCTGTAGAGGGTATTCCTAAAAATAAAGCTGATGCTGTCACAATTGTTGCAGTTAGACTTTTCCATTTATACAAATAAATCATCTCCCTTTGTTTTGACTCTTCACATATAGAACGAAAGATGTTTTTGTATTGTTTCAATTTCAAACTGCCTAAATTTATAACTCGAGAGGATCTATCCAAACGGAATGAAAGTTAGTTAAACCGTAAGAATCAAAAGATACACCTTTTAAAGACGAATGATAATGCAGTGTATTTGTTGCGTGGTAAAGAAAATGAATAGTATGATCTTTCTTTAGGATTTCTTCAATTTGTAAGAAATAAGATATTCTTTCATTTTTGTTCTTCTTCAATTTCATAAAAGCAAGCTCCGTATCAATGATCTTTTTTGTTTCATCATGAAAGAAATTTCTAATAAACGAATGATCACTTTTGAAGAGTGTATATAATCCAACCTCAACATCACGATCCAATATAACTGATAACAAAACGAAATCGGAATTAGATATTGTCTCATGGTTGTCATGCGAAATCGGCGTAAGGGAAATGTTCAACCCAATCTTTTTTGCTTCTTTTTGGATCCAGCATGCACTTTCATACCCTTCATTAAGGTTAAAATAATAAAGCTTAATAATCTCACCAGCATAATGACTTTTTTGTAAATAATTTTCAGCAATGTCCAAATGCTGTGAATCACTGTTTACTTTTTTACTATATGGTGTTAGAAAACTTGTTGCTGGTATACGCCGGTTTCCCTTTAGCTCATTCACTAAATGACTTGGATTAATGAGATGTTTTATACACAAACGAAAGTAACTATTAGATTGATAGCCGTTTTTTGTCTGATTAAATAATAGAAAACGACTTCCTTCTAATTTTTGTTTGTGGATGACAGACTTTTGTTGCTTTTCACCTATCTCCAGTGTTGAAGCATTATTAGGAGCATCGTTGCTTTTTTGCATCCAAATATCAATCGAATCAATTAATGGTCTTTCTCGAAAATAAGAATCAAAGGCTACTAGACGAATAAAATGTTTGGTATGCTCCATCACTCTAAAAGGCCCTGTTCCGTTTGGTAGGTTATGTTTTTTATATGAATGGTGAAGAACCGAACAGTGAAAGGAAGTTAACACTCTTGGGAAAAACAGGTTTTGCTCCTTAAAGTAGAAGGAAATAGTGTGTTCATCATTTATCTCGACCTTTAATAAGTCATCTAGTAGGGGAGTGATACTTGTATGTTTACCAACCGTAAGCAGGTACTCGAATGTGAATTTCACATCAGCAGCTGTAAATATTTCGCCACGGTGGAACATAACAGATTTTCTTAAGTAAAAAGTCCATTTTTTTTCATTGTTATCATAATTCCATGCGTAAGCTAAGCCAGGACTTAATTTTTGTTCACGATGATCATAGGTAACAAGTGTACTATAAATTTCCTTCACTAAATGAGCCTCTGAGTATAGAAGAACATCCATAGGTGTTAATGTAGTAATTTCTTGTGATAATAAAATCTTTATAACGTTAGTGGAATCTTTTTTTGATTTCTCTATTTTGGGACCAAGCTTTATTGATAAGATGGTATATAAACTTTTCCGTCCTTCTTCGTTCAAATAAGAGGCATTAATAAAATTTACAACATCGATTATCTTTTCTTCAGAAACCATTTCAGATACATATTCTTCTGCTGATTCAATGAATCCTTGTAAAAAAAGTAGTGTTGATTTTTTTCCACGACCTCTACCAGAAACCCATTTTAATTTATGAGCTGTACTTAATTTTTTTATTAAGTAATTTGCATTTCTTTCGGAAATTGAAAGTATTTCAGCAACTTCCTTAAGAGTGATCGTAATTTCTTCGTTATTTTCATAGTGATCAAATATATTTCTTAAGATTAATAGATGTTCGATCTGTTTCATATATCCTCCAGATAAAAGGTGCAATACATACTTTGTTTTTTCACTTTTTAGTTATTGTATTTCAGGTTTAAATAAATAATAACAGATAATTGTGAATGGGGGATGTGAGGATGATTGAATTACTTAAAGATAAAACCTATTTAAGGTATTGGTTGGCAGTTGTTGTGTCATTTTTAGGAGACGCAATGACGATAACGACTGTTTCATTCCTTATTGGTACAACTGTGGAAAATCCATTGTTAATCGGATTTGTATTTGTTGCTCAATTACTTCCTGCTGTAATTCTTGGGCCATTAATAGGGCCTTTAATAGATAAATATTCAAGTCGGAAAATGATGATTTTTTCGGATGTTTTTCGATGCTTCATGGTATTAAGTATGATTTTATTTGTTGATAAACCACTCGTTTTGATTTGTCTCACTCTTTTACAAGGGATAGGTACAGCGTTTTTTGAACCAGCGAGAATGGCATCAATACCAATAATAGTTGGAATAAATCGTATACCAAGTGGTATTGCTTTGTTTCAAACAACGGTTGCTGTTATCAAATTAGTAGGACCTGTACTCGCTGGCTTATTATTAGCTTTTCAATCGCCTAGTTTAGTATTTATACTTGATGCATCATCCTATATTATTTCTGCATGTTTAATATTCAGCTTAAAAATTTTAAAAGCTCAAAAAAAAGATCATAACACAAATTCATATTTTAATAGTCTTTGGACCGGAGTTAGGGAGATGATCAAAACTTCAATTCTATTATTTATGATACTTTTGTTGTTCCCGGTTCTGATTGGTTATGGTATGTTTTTAACAAATTATAAAGCTGTATTGCTTCAATATTTTCAAGTATCTAATATAGAGTTCGGAATTTTAGAAGGGATATTTGCATTTGGAACGGTAATCGGGGCAATCGTAGGTTCTTATGCTATGAAAAAAATTGTACATTACCAATTATTATATATTGCAATTGGTACACTTGGTCTAGGTGTTGTCAGTGTTTATGGCATTATAAAAGTAGACGTAATGTTTAGTCAGTCTGTCTTCTTTATACTAGGGGGATGGAGTTTCATTACAGGCTTAGCCAATGCTTTATTGATGGTCCCGACAAGTTCGATCTTTCTACTACATTTACCTGAGGCTATTAGAGGAAGAGGAACGGCCATTTTTTATTCTATTTTCAATTTGTTTTTATTAGCCGGTACCCTTCTTGGGGGCTTTATTGCAAGTTCAATCAATATCCTGCTTGCGTTGATCCTATCTGGAGGGATACTACTTATCACAACCATCTCTTACCCAATATATAAAAATACATCATTGATGAGGAAGGTGAAAAAACAGCTATAACAAGGTGAATTAATTATAGATACAATACAAATATATGTGACTGGCTTTATTTTTATAGGTGTCGTAAATATGTATCACATGTGACATAGTCGTGTTATAATTAGTGACATGGTTTTTAAATCTATCGGAGCTGATACAGATGAATACACTAGAAGTTATGACAAATTTAAATAAAGTCATCCCCTATTTCCAAGCCATTTTCAGTGCAGATAGTCATACAATTATCGGTTATGAGGTTTTGGCTAGAATCGAAACAGATGATGGGATAGAGAGTTTAGGTCCTTTTTTTCATGACCCGACGATACCAATGGAATTTAGTCTTGAGGTGGATGCATTTATCCATGAAAAGGCGTTGGAGGTCATACTTAATAAAAAAGAAGATGTTCTACTGTTTCTAAATGTGAATGCAAATTATGTGATGATTGATAATGGGGAAGGTCTTCTTACCAGGCTTTTAACCTTTCGTGAACGTGGTCTTATGCTTTCAAAAATAGTAATAGAATTAACTGAACATAATGTTAATGGTGATATGTTAATGGTGGCCACACTATGTCAAAAAATAAAAGCTTTAGGTGTAAAGATTGCAATTGATGATGTTGGGGTTGGAGCAAGTAATTTAGATCGAATTGGAATGCTTGAGCCAGACATATTAAAAGTAGATATTCATGCGTTAAAAAGCAATCAACAAACAACGTCTTATGATGGGGTATTGTACTCGTTATCTTTACTAGCTAGAAAAATAGGGGCAGAGTTATTGTTCGAAGGTATTGAGAATAGTGATCAATTTTACTATTCATGGAGTAGAAATGCAAGGTATTATCAAGGATACTTCTTTTCAAAACCTCAAGGTATATTAATAGAAAAAAACATCCTTAAAGAACGATTTAAGAAAGATATCTATCATTTTATAGAACTGGAACGTAAGAAGTATAAGTTAGAATATCAGTTATCTCATCAGTTAAATGAAAAATTAAACTCTTTAACACAGTCTGTACCAATTGATCATAATTTAGATGAATGGTTATATAAGATAGCTGTGAACCTAGAAGAAGAGTGTTTTAGAATCTATATAACGGATAAAAATGGGTACCAAATGACTTCGAACGGAATGAGAGTTAATAAAGATTGGATGCTCTTACCTGCTTTAAAAGGGAGTAATTGGAGCTGGCGACCCTTTTTTATTGAAAATCTTATAAGGATGGATGAGGAGAACAAAGGGATTTTATCTGATGTATATAGTGATATTGAAACAAGTGAGAGTGTCCGAACTTTTTCTTTTCCTATTGATTATCAGCTTTACTTATTTATTGATATACGCTAGAAAATAACCTTTAGCCGAAAAAGAGCTAAAGGTTATTTTAAATTTTTAAAAATATTTCTTAATGTTATCGAACATATATTTTCCATTTTTAAGAAAAGAGGTAAAATGACATAAGATATTATTCCTAGATCATACAAAAAAGTACGTTTTAAATAATGAGGTGCAGCATAATGAACCGTAAAGTGAAAATAGTTGGCATGGGTTCGTATTTACCAAAAAGATTAATAGAATCAACAGAAATTGATAAAATGATTGGCGCAGAGCCAGGTTGGTCTGAGAAAAGATCAGGAGTTAAACAACGCTATTTTGTAAATGATGAAACCGCTACATATATGGGGGCAAAGGCGGCTAAAAAAGCAGTTGAGAATGCAGGTCTTTGTCTATCTGACATTGATTGTATTATTAGTGCAAGCGGGACAAATGAGCAGGCTATTCCATGTAATGCCTCTTTAATACAAAAGCATTTGGGACTTCAAAGCTCTGGAATTCCTTGTTTTGATGTTAATTCAACCTGTTTAAGCTTTGTATCTGCACTCGATATGGTGTCATATGCTGTACATGCTGGTAAATATGAAAACGTGTTAATCGTCTCTTCTGAAATTTCTTCCGTTGGACTAAATTGGAAACAACGTGAGAGTAGTATATTATTTGGTGATGGAGCAGTAGCGATGGTTTTATCAGCTGCAACCAATACTTCCAAAATTTTGAGTTCACATATGGAAACATATAGTGAGGGAGCTCATTTATCAGAAATAAGAGGTGGAGGAACAAAGCTTCATCCACGTATTTATAGTGAACAAACAGCTGAAGAGTTTTTATTTGATATGGACGGAAGAGCTATTTTTAAATTATCGTATAAACTTTTACCAGATTTTTTGGATCGATTATTTAAAGGGACTGGTTTAACAATTGCAGATATCAATATGGTTATTCCTCATCAAGCAAGCGCATCTGCTATGAAGATTATTCGAAAAAAACTAGGTGTAAAAGAAGAACGATTTATGAACATTATTGATCGTTATGGGAACATGATTGCAGCATCCATTCCGCTTGCTCTTCATGAAGCGGTAAATCAAGGTCGTATTAATAGAGGTGATACTATTTTACTGTTAGGGACTTCGGCTGGGCTTTCTATTGGAGGTATCTTAATTGAATACTAGAAAAAGAGTTTTAGTAACTGGTGCCAGAGCCCCTGTTGCTCTCCATTTGTGTCGGTTAATGAGTCAGGCAGGGTTCGAAGTTTATGCAACTGATTGTATTTCATATCCATTAACAAAGGTTTCTAATAGTATAAAAAAATTCATCTTTACTCCTTCACCCAAGAAAGATACGAAAAGTTTTATAAAGTCCTTAATCAACATAATTGAGCAACAAAAAATTTCATTAATCATTCCAACATCTGAAGAAATTTTTTATATTTCTAGATATAAAGATCAACTGACCCCGTTTTGTCATGTGTTTGTTGATGACTTTGCAAAATTAAACCTTCTACATAATAAATATGAGTTTATTCAACTTGTGAAGAACTTGGGTTTTGAAGTGCCAAGGACAGCTTTGCTATCTAATCATGTAAATTTGGATCAATTTGAAGACGAATCTGCTCTTTTAAAAAAGGTCTATTCGAGATTCTCTGAATCCATAATTTTTCTACAATCTGTTGGGCAAATACCTAACCATATAAAAAAGGGTGGAAGCTGGCTTGTTCAAGAAAAAATCGTAGGTAAGCAATATTGTTCATATACCATTGCCAATGATGGAAAAGTACTTGCGCATTCTACTTACAAAAGTGAATTCACAGCAGGTTTAGGTGCAACTCTCTCATTCAAACATGAAAGCAGACCTGATATTGAACGGTTTGCACAGGTTGTGGTTGAAAAACTGAATTTCTCAGGACAGATATCTTTTGACTTTATCATACATGAAAATGGAGTCGCCTTTCCGATAGAATGTAACCCTAGAGCGACAAGTGGTCTCCATTTATTTGATAAGAAATTGGCTTATCTATTCACAGATGCAAAATCAATTCTTTATCCTAGGAAGGATAAAAAAGAAGCCATAAAGTTGGCCGTTTTTTTATATGGATGGAAACAAGTAAAAAGTCTACGTCAACTTAGGAGATTGTTAGAAGTATTTTTTTCATATAAGGACATTACGTTTACAAGCAATGACCTTGGGCCTTACTTTTATCAACTAATTAGTTTATATAAGATGTGGAAGGAAAGCAGAAGAAATAAAGTTTCTCTTATGGAACAATCCACCATAGACATAAGTTGGGATGGTGAAACGATTTGAATGTATTAGTAACTGGAGCTACTGGTTTTTTAGGAAGAAAAGTAGCGCTTCATCTTGCTTCGATTGGATACAATGTCACAGGGACAGGACGAAACCAACTAGTAGGGGACTCTCTTTCTAATTCTGGGATTCAATTTAAAGCATGTCATTTGGAAAATCGTGATGATATCATGATGTTGTGTGAAAATCAACATTTTGTTATTCATTGTGGAGCGCTTTCATCTCCATGGGGCAAGTATAATGACTTTTATCAAGCGAACGTTATTGGTACAAAAAATGTAATTGATGGCTGTAAAAAGTGGAATGTGAGTCGCTTGGTTCATGTTTCAACACCAAGTTTATATTTTCACTATGACGAGCGTAAAGATGTGAAAGAAGATGATAGTTTACCGGAAAAATTCGTTAACCATTACGCAAAGACTAAATTTCTTGCAGAAAAAGAAGTAGACCAAGCTTTTATAGATGGTTTATCAACCATTACGATAAGGCCCCGAGCACTATTTGGTCCTGGTGATCAGGCTATTTTTCCAAGACTTATCAAGGTTTGTGAAAAGGGAATGTTCCCTAAAGTCGGGTCTGGTGATGTTGTTATTGATATGACTTATATAGATAATGCTGTAGATGCAATCCTTTTATGTATGAACTCTGGATCTGAAACGTTGGGACAAAAATATAATATTACAAATGGTGAAAGAGTTCAGTTATATTCTATGATTGATACAGTAATGAAACGACTAGGCAGGTCGTTTACTTATAAACAGATTTCATTTAAAAAAGCTTTTCATCTAGCAACATCTTTGGAGTATGTATCGAAACTTCTTCTTTTTAGAAAAGAGCCCTTGCTCACAAGATATACAGTTAGTGTCCTTTCTCAATCTCAAACACTATCAATTGAAAAGGCAAAGAGTGAATTAGGATATAAGCCAGCTGTTTCTGTTGAAGATGGGACGAAGGAATTTGTAGATTGGTGGAAGTCACATGTCCATTAACATGATGAAAATTTTTGCTTGTGGGTATTGTACACATCCAGAAAAAATTGTGAACCCTCAAAAAACATTAAAAACAATAAAATTTCCAGCTACAGTAGCTTTGTTAAAACATCCAACTATTGGCTATATTCTTTTTGATACAGGTTATGCTTCTTATTTTCTAGAAGCTACTAAGGTATTCCCTTATTCTATTTACGCAAATTTAACACCTGTTTTCTTCTCAGAAGAACGATCGATTAAAAATCAATTAAAGAAACAAGACATAAATCATAATGACATTAAAATCATCATTCTTTCTCATTTTCACGGAGATCATGTTGGAGGATTAAAGGATTTCCCGAACGCAAAAATAGTAACTTTTAAAAAAGCTTATAACCACATCAAAAAACTTAGCAAGCTGAGAGCCTTAACTAAAGGCTGCTTGCTTGATTTACTTCCTCAAGATTTTCAAGAAAGAGTTTCTTTTATTGATGAAAAACCTTTACTACCTTTAGGGGAAAGTTATCATCCTTTCACGGGAGGTTTTGATGTGTTTGGAGACGATTCTATAATTGCTGTAGACTTAACAGGTCATGCTATAGGTCAGCTAGGAATCTTCGTGAACTTGAGTAGTGGTAAAAAAATCTTTCTTTGTGCTGATGCTGTTTGGCAAAGTACCGCTTTTGAAAATATGATTTTCCCTCATCGTATAGCCCATTTATTAATTGAAGATATTGACGCTTATAAACAGAATCTTAAAAAGTTACATCTATTATCTAAGCAAAATCAACATATTGAAATATTACCAACTCACTGCCAAAAAACGTGGGAGATCGCAAAAGAGGGTATCATTTATGAATAAATTGTTATTACTCAAACAGTATTTTCTTACAAAGTATGGTAGGAGGTTTACTTCTCGGGAAAAATTGCTTGCTTTTCACGACAAAAAAATGAAAAAACATATAAAAATTGTTTTAAAGCATTCTACCTTTTATAAAAAACTCTATCAAGATGAAAGGTACCATCATGACTGGACATCCCTTCCTATCATTACGAAATCTGATATGATGGACTCTTTTAATGAGTTAAATACCGTCGGAATTAAGAAAGAAAAAGCTTTTCAGTTAGCTTTTGATGCGGAAGAAACGAGGGATTTTTCCCCTAGAATAGGAAATGTTTCAATAGGTCTTTCTTCTGGAACAAGCGGAAATCGAGGCTTATTTCTAGTAAGCAATAGAGAAGAGGCAATGTGGGCTGGAACGGTTCTTGCGAAGATGTTACCAAGCAGTATTTTCAGAGAGCATAGGGTTGCCTTTTTTCTAAGGGCAAATAGTAATCTTTATGAATCGACAGAAAGCGGAAAAATTATCTTTCATTATTTTGATCTGTTAGATTCATTTCCTAAACATATAGAACGATTAAATCAGCTTAAACCTTCAATTATCATTGCGCCCCCTTCGATGTTAAGAATGATTGCTACATGGAAGCATAAACAGATTATTAGTATTTCTCCAGAAAAGATTATATCGGTAGCAGAAGTACTAGAAGATCTTGATAGAACATATATAGAACACATTTTCCAACAAACTCTGCATCAAGTATATCAAGCGACAGAAGGATTTTTAGCTGCTACCTGTTCATTTGGAGTTCTTCATATGAATGAGGATATAATCGCGGTTCAAAAAGAGTATCTTAACAAAGAAAAGGGAATATTTGTACCGATTATTTCAGACTTTACTAGGAAAACGCAACCGATTATTCGATATCGTTTAAATGATATATTAATAGAGAAAAAGACAGCATGCCCTTGTGGGTCACATTTTTTAGCATTAGAACGGATAGATGGGCGTTGCGATGATCTTTTTTATGGGAAAAAATTATTAACAAATGAAGAAATATGTTTATTCCCAGATTTCATTAGAAAATCTATCATGATTGCATCAGATCAGATTTTAGAATATAAGGTTATGCAGCGGGAGTTCAACTTAATAGAGATTAAGTTGAAGGTAGAAAGTGATGAAGAAGTAGTTAAAGAACTTGTTTTAGCTGAGTTACAAAAATTGTGGAAACATGAACAATTATTAATTCCACAGTTTCACTTCACACCTTATGACATAGTTACGTCAGACCGAAAGTTAAAACGAATTGAAAATATGATGAAGGGTAAAAGTAATGATTCATTTATATAATGCTGATAATTTTCATACAATTGATTGGTTTTCTAAGCGAAACGGACAGTTTTTAAAGACTTACTTTGAGCCTTTAATAAAATATGAGATTCCCTATTTCATTGAAAATGTTCATTCGAAGATTTATTTGTTAGAAGTAGGTGATCTTCTTTTGCCGGTTTCTGTAACTGACCAACAGTATAAGGATTCATATGTTGCTTCGCCTTATACTCATTATATTAGCTATGCAAAAGAAGAGTTATGGGAGCTAAAGAACAAGGCGCTTGAAGAGCTTCTTCGTCCTGTAATCGGGATGATGGGACAGCTTCTTCGAAAGAGTAACATGAACAAAGTTGTTATTGTTAATAATTGGCTTTTATCAACAAATCTATTTGAATCAACTTTGTCTTTTAATCAAGTGCAGAGAATCACAGATTTTTTAGCTAGGGAGTTTCCTAAGCACACGATCTTGTTTCGATCGATTACAAAGAATTTGCATGAAAATATGATGAAATCGTTTGATACAGTTGGATATAAAAGAATAATGTCACGGTCTATCTATCTATTTAATCCTGAACAAAAGCTCACTAAGCAACAACTAAAAAACCTCTATCAAGACGAAAAACTGATCAAAAAGCATCAGTATAAAATTAGAGATGTAAGTATAGAAGATTGTGATCTTATTTTGCGTTTGTATTTAGAATTATATATACAAAAGTATTCCACTAATAACCCTCAGTTTACATCAGAGTTCATTCGTCATGCGTATAAAAGTAAGTTATTAACCTTTAAAGTGGTTTGTAAAGGTGATCAAATAGTAGGTGCTATAGGATTTTTCATCCAAGGAAAGGTGCTGACGACCCCGATTTTAGGCTATAGCATAAAGTTGGAGAAACATGCTGGGTTATACAGGGTTCTTTCATTCCTTATTACGAAAGAAATTATGAACAATCATTATATCGGGCATCGTAGTGCTGGGGCGGGAGAATTTAAAAGAAAGCGCGGTTCCATTCAACAGATTGAATATACATATTTTTATCAAAAACATCTGCCTATGACTCAGAGATGGGGGTGGAATTTGCTCAAAAATATAATGGATCTTGTTGTCGAACCATTAGCTAAGAAAAAACAATTTTAACCTTTTGAATAAGCCTTACTTTAATTACCATCGCTACTTCAAAGAGTTATTTGTTACTATTTTAAAAGAGTTTGCCACAAAAGGAGTGAGTACCTTGAAAAAGCAATATCTTTTAATGATAGTAGCTGTTATCTTGTTTGCAGGAGGATTTTTTTCAGGCGTTCTCTTCTCGAATATAGAACGACAAAACCAAACTAACGATCAGTCTAAACAAACTGAGAATTTATCTAAATCGATAAAACAACCGCATCTGAAAAAAATTCCGGATGTGAAGGAATCCAAGCCAAAAGTGTTAATAGGCTATGTTCAAGATTTTAGAGATCCAGAAACAATCGACTTTTCTTCACTAACGCACGTTGTCTATTCCTTTGCCCATCCAACCAAAGATGGAAGTATTTTATTAAACGGAGGAACGGAGCCAACAAATTTAAAAAAGTTAGTAAAGCGCGCACATAATCATGATACAAAAGTTTTGCTGGCCGTTGGTGGTTGGTACCATATTGAGGGCGGCGAATCGTATGATTATTTTAAAACGGCCATTTCTTCGGAAACTTCTAGAACTAAATTAATAAATGAACTACTAGCTATAGTGGATAGGGAGCAATTAGATGGAATAGACATCGATTTTGAGCATCCACGTTCACAAGAAGATGCCGACCAACTGTTAGAATTTACGAAGCAATTGAGCAATAAATTGCATCAAAAAAAGAAACAGCTCACAATTGCTGTCTACTCAAAAATTCACAGTGTAGCAGGTACAGAAATTCAATCAGTTGTATTTCATCCTGAAATGTTTACCTATGTAGATTATGTGAATATTATGGCTTACGATGGCCAATGGGATGGGGAGTACAATGCAGCGAATTTAGCTCCTTATTCATTTATAGAAAACATTGTGAAATATTGGGGAGTACTTTTTGACAGTAATAAATTACCACGTGAAAAACTGGTGCTGGGTGTTCCTTATTATGCTCAGCCTGAAGATCCATCAATTAAACAAATGTCCTTCGGGGCAATTATTGCCAACAATCCTAAATTTGCTCATCAGGATGCAGCACAAGTAAATGGAACAACATATCATTATAACGGCATTCCCACTATAGAGAAAAAAACCATGCTTGCTATAGATCAAGAATTTGGAGGCATGATGATATGGGAGATGGGACATGATGCATCTGGAGATTATAGCTTAACAACAGTCATATCACAGCTGTTAGAAGATGAAAAATTGTTAGTAAGAGAAGAATAAATGCCTTATACACGTTCATCAAATAAGATGAACGTGTTTTTCTTATCGGTTAGGAAGAAAAAAATTATTGTTTATCATGATTTTTCGCCATTTCATCTTTTATTCGTTCTTCCTCTTCTAGCACGCAAATACGAGTAATTTGTTCGATTAACATATGATTTACATAATCGCCTTCCTCAATGCAAGAGCTTTCCTTATCTTCATTCATATGCTTAGAGCTCCTTTCTCCTGAATAGACAAAATTATAAAGGAATGTAACTCGGCATTTGCCATTGTTAAGCCTAATTTTTATTTTATCATTTGTATTAAAAGGAAACTGTATTCAAAAACAAAAGACCTTTTTCGGCTAAGGTCTTTTAAATGTATAAATCATATATTATTAACAGTAATGATCCTTAGCGGATCTGGAATAGAGAATAAGCTCTAATTCTTTTTCAGTTGCCTCATAAAACTGTCTTCCATCAGGCATTTTAAAAACATTTTGATCCAAAAGAGCAGAAATAATTTCCGCTTTAGTTATAAAAGTATCTTTTGTTGCTTCACACATACATATCACCTCAAAAATTGAAAGCGTTTACAATAATATAATAAAGAAAATTTCAGGAAATGTCAACCAGATTTACATGTAGTTTTTTAATTATTTAAATCAGATTGGTATTAAGATCTTTTAAAACCTGACGATATAACAGAAGGGAATTGTATACATACATATAAAAAATTTAAAAATCAAATAACATCTTTGTAAATAGCAGAGGAGTGTTTTTATGAAAAGTAAATTGACCTTAAAAACAATAAAATCAAAGCTTTCCGTTACACTAATCATGGTTTCAATTATTCCATTAATAATAATGAGTACGTTACTTTATTTTATGACAAATCAAGCTTTTTCAACTATTATGACCAACAATCAAGCTTCAACGAAGGAATCTATATCCAATCAGTTAAAAGACGTCTCAGAAGAATTATTAAACTTAACAGCACTTTATGCAAATAACCGAGAATTAATTGAAGCTTATTATTCAGGAGACCGGGAGAATTTAGCAAAGATTGCTGGTCCTATCTATGAAAGATTACAGAAGGAGCATTTAGTAGACGTATTTGAATTCGGAAGTGTAGATGGTACCGTTTTTTATAGAGGTCATAATCCTGAAAAGTTTGGCGATGATAAAAGCGATAAAACGGCTATTCAAGAAGGATTAAAAGGTACTGCTTCTACAGGCTTTGAATTTGGAAGTAGTGGGTTAGCCGTCCGTGCATTCGTGCCAATTACTTATAACAATCAAATTATTGGTACATTACAAACGGGACTTGATAGTCAAGTTATTGAATCAATTACCCAATCTGTTAAAGGTGTACAATTAAATATAATGAATGTAGAAGGCGAGATTTTAGTAGGATCAGATAAAAATGCTATAGGGACAACGTTCCAGGACGAATCAGTTATAAAGCAAGTTACTACTGGAAGAGAAATATCAAAAGAAAATAAACAATCCGTTGATTTATACATGCCTTTATATGATCCAACGAAAACTGAAGTAATTGGAATAATAAATTTGAGGCAGGATGTAGCTATATTAAATAAAGTTCAAAATCAAATTCTTATCTATCTATTTCTTATTGGGGCCGGAGCAGCTCTAATGGTCATTATTGTTGCTTTGTTGATTAGCAGAGGTTTCTCGAGACCATTACAACAGGTAAATAATATTATGGATGAGATTTCAAAAGGAAATCTCAAAAATGAATATACTGGAAAAGAGCGTAATGATGAGTTTGGTAATCTAATTAATTCCGTTCTTGATACTCAATTAAAACTTAGATCAATGATTGAAAACATATCAGAGGTATCTTCTAATGTTCAAAAGCAGTCAACTATAATGAAAAATTCGTGTGATGAGGTTAATTTGTCTAGTCAGCAAGTTGCTTTAACAATGCAAGAGCTGTCAAGTGGGTCAGAGTCCCAAGCAACATCGACTACAAGCTTATCTCAACAAATAGAAGCTCTTTCACAACGTATCTCTGAGGCCAATATTGATGGAGATCTTATTAAAGAATCTTCAGTACATGTGAAAAGTCTAACCAATAAAGGTTATGAGCTAATGATCGAATCTATAGATCAAATGAACATGATTAATAAAATTGTTAACGAATCTGTCCAAAAAGTTGAGGGATTAGATAGACAAACAAATGAGATTTCCAATTTGATAAACGTTATTCAAGAGATTGCTAATCAGACTAACTTATTGGCATTAAACGCTGCGATTGAAGCAGCAAGAGCAGGGGAGAGCGGGAAAGGGTTTGCAGTTGTAGCTGATGAAGTTCGAAAATTATCAGAGCAAGTATCGCAGTCCATTTCTGGTATTACTGCTATTACAAATAACATTCAAACCGAGTCTAGTAATGTTGTTACATCCCTTATGACTGGTTATGAACAGGTAGTGGAAGGAACAAATCAAATTAAAGAAACGGGCAATAAATTTGAACAAATCAATGTGTCTGTTAGCGATATGGTGAACAAAATTCAAGCCATTACTCTAAATCTAAACGAAATAAAAGAGAGCAGTAGTGAGATCAATCATGCCATTGAACATATTGCTTCTATTTCAGAGGAAGCTGCTGCGGGAATTGAAGAAACATCAGCTTCTGCAGTCGAAACAACAACTTCGATGGATCATGTTTCTTCTCAAGCAGATGGAATTGAAGAACAAGCTGAAAAGCTAGAATCGTTAATTAGAAAGTTTAAAATGTGATACAAAAAGGGCTAACTCAATTTTTGAGAGTTAGCCTTTTTGTTTATTATAAAGATTGATTAATTCCTTTTAAAATATGAATACTTGTTTCTTCTAATGTTAATGGAAGAGATATCATATGGTTTGGTTTCTGTTTAATAAAAGGCAGGGCCCCTTCTGAAATAAAAACAAAATCTGAATGTTGATAAATGAACTCTAATTCATGCTCTGGCATATTCAAATGAGCATGAGATATATGAAACTGATTGATGCCAGCCTCATTCACTTTTTGACTCATCCATTTACTACCCTTTTCCCCAAAACACATAAAGCTTACTTTACTTTCTGGCTTAATCTTTGAAAGGGAAACTAGTTTTGTTGGTTCCAAAGTAGCTCCAATAGTATAAACATATGTTTGGGGAGAAACAATTCTTCTTAATTCTTCAGAGTGATTGAGTGTGGTAATAATGATTGAACAATCACGAAGTTTATGATTAAGATCATCACTATGAATAAAAGCTAATTCAATTTCGGCATTTGGTAGATAGTTAACTAATTGATTAAAGTAAAAATGATAATCATGTTCGTTACACTCGATAAATAAAATACGTACTTTTGTTTCTTTTATAAAATATTGGCTGTACATATATGTAACGGATAAGAATTGTTCCAGTGTATAACCCTGCTCAACGCTATCCTTAACAACTTGTTCAATCGATCGATGAACAGCTGTTTCCTTTAACGAATGGACTGAGTTATGGCTGGAGATCTGAGTTCTTTTTCCCTTACCCATTAACAAGATTTGCTCATCTTTTAATAAAGTGTACGCTGAGTTAACTGTATTACGATTAATCCCTAATTGATCACCAAGCTGATGTACATTTGGCAGATAGTCACCTGGTTGTAAAATGCCTTTTACAATTAAATATTTTATTTGTTCTTTTAAAAAAAGGTTTAATGGTATAGGAATATCTTCAGAAATGATTAAGGGTAATTTATCAAATTGGCGCATGAACGTAACCTCCGTTACCATTCATACTAAATAAGAAAAGAAAAAAATACAAGATCATTATATTGAAAAATATGGTACTCAACATTATAATAAACATATTAACATATGTTATTATGTTTTCTAACTTATGAAGGAGTGATGTAAAATGCAAAGATCAGTTGGAAATACAAGTCAAAGTAATAATGAATTACAACTAAAGAAGAAAAGAAGTTCACCATTAAAGGTTAGTTTACAAGCTATATTAGTAGGAGGTTTTGGAAGTTTTTTCACAATATTTGCTTTGTCATTAATAAGTTGGAATGATGTGGCTTTATTAATGGCACCATTTGGAGCAAGTTGTGTTTTGGCTTTTCATGTATGGGATTCTCCACTATCGCAACCTAGAAATATTATAGGTGGTCATTTTATTTCAACCTTAGTTGGTCTGATTGTTTTGAATTGTTTTGGTAATCATGCTTGGACGTTAGCTTTGGGTGTAGGTCTTGCTATTATGATGATGATTCTTACAAAAACGACTCATCCACCAGCTGGTGCGGATCCAATTGTGGTGATCCTAGCGGGAAGTACTTGGGAATTCTTATTTTTACCTGTATTATCTGGGGCGATTTTGCTGTCATTACTCGCATATATCGTTAATAACTTGCAACCTAACAGAAAATATCCTACCTTTTGGGTATAATCTCATGTGACTGAATTCTTTTTTGATATGTCTCAATCCATATACTTATGAAAATTTATTAAAGGTTGATCTTAACTTCATATTTAGAATGATTTTAGGTAAATTAATAATAAAGGACCCAAAGAAGGGGTGATCACCATTCGATTTTACTTAACAATACCAATAGTAGGATTTAGCCTATTTTTTGTAGCCTTATCTATTATTAAGGGGCATGAAACTTTTGCTATTATGAACTTTCATGAAGAAGAAAAGGTTCATATTTATCTTGCTGGGGATTCAACTGTGTCAACTTATAAAAAGACTTTGGCACCTAGAATGGGTTGGGGTCAGGTTTTAGATGAAATGTTTAATGAGAGGGTTATGATTCATAACGAAGCAGTATCTAAAAGAAGCTCTAAGAGTTTTTACAATGAGGGAAGATTAACAAAAATAGTTAATCATTTACAACAAGGTGACTATCTCTTTATTCAATTCGGACATAATGATGAAAAAGTAAATGATCCAAGCAGATACACTGAACCATTTACAACCTATAAGAAATACTTAAAAAAATATATTTTAGCTGCAAGGTCAAAAGGGGCTTTCCCAGTACTAATAACTCCGGTTGAGCGTAGGAAATTTTCACCAGATGGACATATCGTTCATACACATGGTGATTACCCAAAAGCAATGAAGCAATTAGCTGAAGAAGAAAATGTGCCAGTAATTGACCTAACATCAAAAAGTAATCAGCTTTTTAGTAAACTCGGAGCTAACAAAACGAAAGAACTTTTTTTATGGCTCCCTCCAAATAAAAACCCACATTTCCCTGAGGGAAAAAAAGATAACACACATTTTCAGGAACGAGGTGCTTATATTGTGGCATCTTTAGTAATTGATGGAATAAAGGAACTAAATCTACCTATTAAAGAACACATTGTTAATCAAGATAAATAAGGTACTGTTTAGAATTCTATTCTAACAGTACTTTTTTCATTTATAGGATATATACAGAAATAATGATCATATTCTTGGTCATTACTATGAGAAAACTTCAACTAACAAAGAGAATCGTTAATAAAATCTTACATTAGAAAAGGAATATTTAAATAAAGAAAGAAATACATATATACAGGTTTATTTGAAAGCGTTTACTTATTTGAAGCGGAGGGGTGTAGTATATGTATCTAACAATTGGAAGGCTTTTTGAACAAACTGTTTCAAAGTATCCTAACAAAGAAGCAATTGTGGATTGCTCTCGAAATATTCGTTTTACATTTGGACAGTGGAATGAAGAAGTAAATAAACTTGCTAATGCTCTGTTATCTTTGGGTGT
Source organism: Metabacillus litoralis (assembly GCF_003667825.1). Taxonomy (NCBI): domain Bacteria; kingdom Bacillati; phylum Bacillota; class Bacilli; order Caryophanales; family Bacillaceae; genus Metabacillus; species Metabacillus litoralis. The sequence continues at coordinate 1,039,740 of NZ_CP033043.1, forward strand.
AAGAAAAGGAGATCGAATTTCTACTTATTTGTTTAACAGTTATGAATTAGGTACAGTTTTTTTTGCTGCTGCAAAAATTGGTGCCATTATTAATCCAATTAATTTTAGATTAAAAGCAGAGGAGGTTTCATACATCCTTTTAGATGCTGCTCCAAAGGTTGTTTTATTCGAACAAGCTCTTGAAGAGTCCATCACGAACATTCACAAACGATTTCCCTCTATTTCTTTTATTTATATTGATGAATCTGTTCCTAGTTATGCTTCTTCTTTTCAAAACATCGTAAAAAATTCTCCATCAAATCATCCAGACATCTTTGTAGAAGAAAATGATACGTATGCCATTATGTATACCAGTGGAACGACAGGACGCCCAAAAGGTGTTATGCATCGACATCGTGATATGATAGAACAAAGTTTAATTTGTATAAATGCATTATCCATTACCCCAAAAGATGTGGGTCTTGTTACAGCTCCAATGTTTCATTGTGCAGAGCTTCATTGCAGCTTTTTACCCCGTGTACATGCTGGTGCAACAAACGTAATTATCCATCATTTTGATCCAAAAATGGTCTTAAAAACAATTGAAGAAGAAGGGGTTACAATGCTGTTTGCAGCTCCTACTATGTGGAATATGCTTCTTCAAGAAGATATTGGGCAATATAATTTATCGTCACTCGATGTTGGATTATATGGTGCAGCACCGATGGCACCAGCTTTAGTAAAGGCTTGTAAACAAAGTTTAGGAATTGAACTTGTTCAAGCATATGGCATGACAGAGATGGGACCAGCAATTGCGTTCTTAGATAGAGATGAACAATTAACTAAAGCTGGCTCGGCTGGTAGGGCTTGTTTCAATCATGAAATACGAATTGTAAAACCAAGTGAAGAAGGCCCATCAGATCCAGATGACATCCTTCCTGTAGGTGAGGTTGGTGAAATTATTGTAAAAGGTCCATGTATGATGATAGGTTATTTTAATAAAGAAGAAGCAACAGAAAAAGCAATGTATAAAGGATGGTATCATTCCGGAGACCTTGGGTATTTAGATGAGGATGGTTATTTATTTGTCGCTGACCGAGTTGATGATATGATCATAAGTGGTGGAGAAAATGTATATCCCCGTGAAGTAGAGGACGCTTTATATGAACATGAGGGAATTTTGGATGTTGCCGTTTTAGGAGAGCCTGACGAGTTATGGGGAGAAAGAGTAATTGCAGTTATAGTGAAAAAGGATGAAACTGTAACAGCTGAACAACTTGATCAATTTTTAAAAAGCTCAAATAAACTTGCTCCCTATAAACGACCAAAAAGATATGTGTTAGTTTCTGAATTACCACGGAATGCAAGTGGTAAAATTCAAAAGTTTTTATTAAGAGAATCTTTATCACAAAATAAAGTGAAGTAACTGGAGATTAGGGCCTTTCTGACGGAAGGCTCTAATTTTTTATAACATAATGATAGTTGAAAGAGGGAAGGTATGATTTGGATTGTGGATTAAGTATTCATATTACTTTTTTTCTTGAAAGCTTTTTCCGGCTTCCTTTGAAATGCCTTTAATCAGTCCATCATTTTTTTCATTGCTGTTATTTGTCACTTTCCACATTCCTCCCTAATTTAAAAGACTACTGTAAAGGGTGAAGATATTTGAAAAAAAGTTTATCACTTTATCATTTCAAAATAAGTGTAAAATTCAGTGAAAATAACATAATTCAAAACCAAATGAAAAAAGATAATGAGTATGATATAGTTAGAAAGCTATTTTTGATAAGATGAAAAGAAAAGAGACGTGATCATGTTGACTGAATTTTTAAAATTAGGTATTCGAAAAGAAGTGAATGATACATTAAAATCTTTAGGACTAATGAAGCCAACACCTATTCAAGAACAAACAATACCAAAAGTAATAGAGGGAAGAGATGTGATTGCACAGGCTCAAACCGGTACAGGGAAAACACTTGCATTTGTTCTTCCCATTTTAGAAAAAATTGATGTAAGTCAATCTGAGGTTCAAGCACTTATTTTAACTCCAACAAGAGAATTGGCACAACAAATATCAAAAGAAATAAAAAAGATGATTGAAAATTTGGAAGGTGTAAATGTTCTTGCCGTATATGGTGGACAAGATGTTGAACACCAGTTGAAAAAGCTTAGAGGAGCCCAACATATTGTTGTAGCAACACCAGGAAGATTGCTTGATCATATTCGCCGTAAAACAATTGATTTATCAACGGTTACAATGTTAGTTTTAGATGAAGCAGATCAAATGTTACATATGGGCTTTTTGCCAGAAGTAGAAGATATTATTTATGAAACACTTTCCTCTCGACAAACGATGTTATTCTCTGCAACAATGCCTGATGAAATTCGGGCATTAGCTAAAAAATATTTAATGAATCCGGAAAATATACAAGTTAAAGCAAAAAATCTGACAGTTGATAAGATAAAACAAATTGTGATTGAAACAACTGACAGAAGAAAGCAAGCCACCTTGTTGCATCTGTTGCAAGAGCAGCGACCTTTTTTAGCGATTATTTTTTGCCGAACAAAAATTCGAGCAAAAAAGCTGCAAGAAGCATTAATTGCTAGTGGCTATGAATCCGATGAATTACACGGCGATCTAACTCAAGCTAAGCGGGAAAAGGCGATGAAACGGTTTAGAGAGGCTAAAATTCAGTTCCTTGTCGCAACTGATGTTGCAGCAAGAGGCCTTGATGTGGAAGGTGTGACACATGTTTTTAACTATGATATTCCTCACGATGTAGAAAGCTATATTCACCGAATTGGTCGAACAGGTAGGGCAGGTGGAGTAGGTATTGCCTATACACTTGTGGCACCAAAAGACATGGATTTTTTACGAATGATCGAAAAAGGTATTCATCAATCTATGGAAAAACAGGTTATTAGAGGGATTAGTGTCCCTGATCGAGAAGATTATGATAAAGAAAGAAAAGAACAAATAAGAAAAGAAAGTCGTCCATTTAATAGAGGGGGAAAAACGAATCCTCGAAGAAACTCCGATTCCAATCAACCAACAAAAGAACGGAATAAAAGAGGATCAAAATCTGCTTCTAAAGATGGAAGAAGAAATAGACAAAGATAAAAAGAGTGGCTGTCCCTTGCCTAAGAGGTGACAGCCACTCTTTTTATTTTTTAAGATCCTTTTTTGTTTGTTCACTTCTAATATTAATATCCTTAGAAAACTCAGTATCCTCATTTTTATTGTTAGGATATTTATTTTGACGCTCACGGTTATCATTTCGATTTGTCATAGTATGTACCTCCCTTCAGAGTTAGTCAATCCTATTATGTACAATAAAATTGGCTTTTATATTAACAATAATTATTAAAAATCAAGGGCCCTTACATACTCTTTATTTAAAAGAGGATACTATATTTTAGTTACAAATTTGGCATTCTAGGTGGAATATAAGGGAGACAATAAAATGGATCAGCAGCTCTTTAGATTGATTAATTCTTTAGCAGGTAAAAACCAAACAATCGATCAGGTCATGGTGTTTGCATCAACAAAGTTTAGATATTTGTTTGCTAGTGTTCTTTTGATGATGTTAATTTTGACTCGATCAAGAAAGAAGTTAACATATCAAACTGTCATTTCATTGGTTATTAGTACCAGTTTTAAGGCGTTAATGAATAAGATCAAATATAGGCCAAGACCTTTTGTCACACGCGATGCTAATGTATTACTTCCCTCAAAATTAGATACAACATATTTAAGTAAACATAGTATATTATCATTTGCTGTTTCCACCATGGTTTATCTGTATGATCGAGGAATCGGGAAGATCATGTTGGCTATGTCATTTCTAACTGCAATCTCACGTATCTGGGTAGGCGCCCATTATCCACTTGATGTTGTAAGAAGCTCGATACTAGGTGCATTGATAAGTACACTTGTAAAAAAATGTACGTTCATAAGTTGGAGAGAAGGGTGATGAGAGATCACCCTATTTATATAGATGCCTCAACTTTTTGTTAATAACATTTCTAGGGTTATACCTTAATAATGTTCTTACTAGTCTTCTTAACTTAAGATCCACCAATTTTACAGTCCTTTCCTATATAAATACAATAGAGTTTTGTCTTTTATCATGATATGTTGGGTTTTGGCAGATGCAAAAGACATATGCCCATAATCTGAAAATTGGGAGATGGTATGTAGAGTTTTTTTATTCAAATAAAAAAGCAAGAGAAGATTAAGGAACATCGCTCTCTTGCCATCGTTATTTTTTATTTTTCTTCTTGAGCATGCTTCTTTTTAAAGAATGTAACAGCTCTTTTTTTCATGGATTTTGTAAGAAAACCGCCTTTAAATGAACGAATTTCATATGACATTAAAAATGCTTTAGGCTCATGTTGATCGATGATATGAAGTAATTCTTTTTCTCTCGAGCGTTTTGCTACAATGTCTAGGCGGAAACGAGCTGTATTAATTCCTTCTCCTTCAAAGACTGTAACACCAAATCCCGCTGTTCTTAATGCATTCACTAATTCCATATTTTTATCCAATATATTAGCTTGATACGTAATATATCCGATTGCCAATTTTCGTTCTAATGCTCCTCCAAGAAGCAAACCAACGCTAAATCCTACAACGTAAGCCACTATATTGTAGATATTTGATAGGTCTTGAAAAACAAAGATTAAGCTAACAATATAAATAATTCCTTCTAATAATCCAACACCTGCAGCTGATTTCGTTTGATTTTTCACGAGTAAAATTGTTCTGATCGTTAGAACAGGAACATAAATAAGTTGTAAAACGAAAATGAGTAAAGCCTGTAAAAGCATATTTCGTATTTCCCTTCTAAAAAGTAATATCGAAAGCATAACATATTTTCAAAATAAATTTTATGGATTGTGAGCAATTTTTTAAAAATAATCTTAAGGGAATTCTAGGAAAATATATGTCTTATTATTCTACCCCGTTTAAGTTGGGCTGAAACATAAAAATAATATTATTATGTAAACTAGAGCTTGAAATTTTAAAATATTAACAACTATAAAAGTAAACAAAATTAACTATTTTTTTGAGAAGATGGAAGTTTTGAATTATACCTTTTATAATAAAGAAACAAGATATTATTTAAAGGGAGTTTTACTTTGATTAAACAAAGAATAAATTCTTTAAAACCATCACAATTAATCGTTTCATTTTATGTTATGACTGTCTTTATTTCTATATGCTTATTAAGTTTACCAGTTGCGCTTAAGCCGAATGTTAGTTGGTCTTTTCTAGATGTTGTTTTTACTGCAGTAAGTGCTGTTAGCGTAACAGGACTCACAGTTGTTTCAACACCTGATACATTTAGTGTTACTGGTATTTTTATTCTTTTATTTATCCTCCAATTTGGGGGAATAGGGATTATGACATTAGGTACATTTGTTTGGCTAGTCTTAGGAAAAAAAATTGGTCTTAAAGAAAGACAATTAATTATGACTGATCAAAACCAGTCACATTTATCAGGTTTAGTGAAACTGATGAGGCAGATATTGGTTATTATTTTAATTATAGAGGCCATTGGTACTATTATTTTAGGAACCTATTTCCTCTCATATTTCCCTACTTGGCAAGAAGCTTATCTACAAGGGTTATTTGCATCAGTAAGCGCTACGACTAATGCAGGATTTGATATAACGGGAGAATCACTTATTCCATTTGCTCATGATTATTTTGTTCAAATTATTAACATTATCCTTTTAACACTAGGGGCAATTGGATTTCCGGTGTTAATTGAGTGCAAGGACTTTATATTACATAGAAAACAGAATAATAGGAGATTTCGCTTTACTTTATATACGAAATTAACGACAATTACGTTCTTTGCTCTCATGATACTTGGTACAATAGCTATTTTAGCACTTGAAGTAAATCATTTTTTTCAAGATAAATCATGGCATGAATCTTTCTTTTACGCATTCTTTCAATCTTCTTCAACCCGTAATGGTGGTTTGGCCACGATGGATGTTAGTGATTTCTCGGAACCTACATTGCTTATCTTATGCTTTTTAATGTTTATAGGGGCATCACCAAGCTCTGTTGGAGGAGGTGTAAGAACAACAACATTTGCGATTAATTTGTTGTTTTTATTTGCATTTGCAAGGGGATATAAAAATGTTCGCATCTTTAAACGTGAGCTACATGAGGATGATGTAACAAAATCGTTAGTTGTTACGATTATTGCTGTTTTTCTCTGTTTTTTAGCTACGGTCATCCTAATAAGGACAGAATCTTTTTCTCTTATTGAAATACTCTTTGAAGTATGTTCAGCATTTGGGACAACGGGTTTATCAATGGGGATTACAGCTGATCTAAGTCCAGTTGGGAAGATTGTGATCACACTTCTCATGTTTATCGGGCGAATTGGTATTCTATCATTTATCTTTCTAATTAATAAGGGAGATATTGAAACGAATTATCATTATCCAAAGGAAAGAGTTATTTTAGGTTAGATTCACATGAATGAAAAACAAGGGGTACTGTCAATCAATCTACATTTAGAACTTGAATGGTTGGTATTTTAAAACGTTGGGTTAAAGAAGGGGATGGAGAGAAGAATGAACATTTCAATCTTTAGGATGGCAAACAAATTAATTACTGGAAATGGTGCGATAGAAAAGTTAATGGATGAGGTTGTAAGATTACAAATGAAAAATCCATTAATTGTTACAGATAAGGTGCTAGAAACAGTTGGGGTAATCACTCAAATAAAGGATATTTTAAAAAATCATCCTCATGATGTATACACAGGTGTTCAACCTGAACCAGAAATTTCAATAGTTGAAGAGTGTAAACGAATGTTTTTGGAGGGAAAGCATGACGGAGTAATCGCCGTAGGTGGTGGAAGTGCAATAGATATCGCTAAAGCTGTTTCGGCCTATGCAAAGATTGATGATCATCTAAAAAGCATATTCGGAACCGATTTAATCCCGGAGAAGGGATTTCCGATTATTGCTATTCCTACAACAGCAGGAACTGGATCTGAGGTAACAAATATATCTATTTTATCTGATAAAGAAGAGCAGTTAAAGAAAGGAATTGTCAGTGATTTTATTTTACCAGATGTTGCAATTGTTGCTCCGGAAATGACGATTACGATGCCAAAGTCAGTCACAGCTGCAAGTGGCATCGATGCACTTGTACACGCAATAGAGGCGTATATTTCTGTAAACGCTTCACCGATTACTGATGCTCTAGCTATTCATGCGATCAAGTTAATTTCAACAAATCTACCGAAAGCTTATGCAAATCCTGCTAATATACAGGCAAGGGAACAAATGGCAACAGCTAGCCTTATGGCGGGTATGGCATTTGGAAATGCAGGAGTTGGAGCAGTTCATGCCCTTGCTTACCCACTTGGAGGACGTTTCCAAATTCCGCATGGAGTAAGTAACGCGCTATTACTACCATATGTTATGGAGTGGAATAAAATAAGTTGCTTGGACCGTTTTCGAGAAATTGCAGTTGCATTTGGTGAAAATGTTCAGGACTTAACTGATCGTGAAGCAGCGGATAAGGCTGTTTTTGCAATGGATTATTTATGTCGTGCTGTAAATATTCCAAAGGGGCTACGTTCCTTCCAAATACCAGAATCAGCGATAATTGATATGGCAGAGGACGCAAGTAAAATTGATCGCCTTCTTAAAAATAATCCAAGGGTGTTCTCAAAACAAGAAATAGAGGAAATTTACCGGTCAGCTTACTGAGTAATCTTTGGTAGTTTTTGATTTTTTAAGGTTTACTCGTTTAAAAGTTATGATAATAGTCACTTAGTTGGAGGTCGATTTTAAGTGTTCAAAACAATTATAGAGCCAAGGGTTTCTGAAACAGATGGGGTAGGTCATATAAATAACACAACCATTCCTATATGGTTTGAAGCTGGGCGAAATCAATTATTCAAGTTATTCACTCCTGATAGCACATTTGAAAATTGGAAAATGATTATTCTTAATATGAATGTAGACTTTGTTCACCAAATATACTTTGGTCAAAATGTTGAGGTCTATACATGGATTAAAAAAATAGGAAATAGTAGCTTAGAATTGTATGAAGAAATACATCAAAATGGGAGAATCTGTGCAAAAGGTACAGCTGTTTATGTGAATTTTAATAAAGATAAACAAAAATCAGAGTCTATCTCAGAAGAATTAAAAAACATTCTACTTCATCATATTTATGAAGGAAATTAGCCAACCATTTGCTAATACTAGTTTCATAAAGTCTTCATGATATATCTTTTTTCATGATTTTTAAAAAAGATAATTATAAGTATTAAATTATATTAATTATAAATAAATATTGATTTTTATTTAATAGATGTTATTATAATAAAGAAGACAATCATTCACATACTATTCTCATTTTATTCTCAAACAAACTATTCTCAAAAACTATTCTCAAAAAAAGCATCCGACGGATGCTTTTTTTGATGAGTAATTGATATAATGCTACATGCAATACAATATTTACAATGTCACAACGTTTGCAAAAGCTTCACTATGCTCTCGTCGCTCTTTACGAACATTTCTTCTTTGTTGTGCTGTATTAAACAGCATAACTTCTTCATCTGATTCTGGTATAACCTGTGGGACTTGTTCTGGCTTTCCTTTCTCATTAAGTGCAACAAAAGTTAGAAACGAAGTGGCAGCAAGTCGTCGCTCACCAGTTTTAAGATCTTCAGCAATGACTTTCACAAAAACTTCCATAGATGAGCGGCCAACTGAGGAAACATATGATTTTAAGCTGACCGAGTCACTTTGACGAATAGGGATTAGGAAGTCAACTGAGTCTGTAGAGGCAGTTACAACTTCACAACGTGAATGCATCGCTGCTGATATGGATGCCACATCGTCAATATAACTCATTAACTTTCCACCAAAAAGTGTATTATGGTTATTTGTATCTAAAGGAAAAACTCTGCTTGTTTTAATGACAAGAGATTCCTTACATGTTTTTGTAGTTAATTCAGTCATATTCATCTCTCCTGACTTTTTTGTCCTTTTCATATAACCATTATTGTTTTTTCGGATTCGAAACGTCAATTTTGTTGTTTGGTTTTCTTACACCTTCTATTATTATGTTTTATTAGAAAGATAGCTATAACCCCTCTAACTAGTTTACATAACTTAATTATTGTGAATTCATTCTTCTTGATTATTAAAAAAACCCTGCTATTATGGCAGGGGTAACTATTAATGATTAAAATGCTTATCAATAAAAGTGCATATAGTTTTAATTGTTTTTTCCTTAAAAAGGTTAGGAACTGACTCATCATTAGGGCTACGATAATAGAATTCATTTTCTATTTGATTATGATGATATCCTAGAGAAATGAGGTTATTTTTAAGTTCATCTGGAAATTCAGTTAATCCAGTAATTGAGGTGAAAAGTGAAGTGGGGTAGACCTTCACATCAATGTCACCTTTTCCAGTGTATATTACTACAAGATCATGATCGTTTTTTATCAGCCATTGACTTTTTGTATAAAGAGATATACGGGCATGTTCAAGTGAAGAAATACCTGGTAGATTGATTCCATATACAAGGTTTACAGTCCGAACCAAATCCTCAGGCGAATAGTTTGGAATCATACTTAGATAAAGATCCATAACTTCTGCCTTCTTTAACGTCATAATGTGTCGGTCAGTTTCATAAGAACGTGCTTTTTGATCTAAAGCTTTTGTAACTCCAGTCATAATTTCTTCAGCATAGACCGAAAGCTTAGCACCTTCACCGTCATTAGAAATCTCGATTAAATTTAACCCAAATATATCTTTAATAGCTTCCCTGAACGTTGTTCCAGTTAATGTAATGTTTGGGTCGCTGAAAAAAGTATTTAATATATCCATCTTTGAAGGTTTGTTTATTTCACGGTCATTGAAAGTATAAGTCCTATTTCTTAATCCAAAAAAGGGTAGTATGTTTTTTCTGCGTTTCATTTTTCAATGTCCACCTTAATATTAAACATTAATACCTATAGTTTAATCAATTAACGAGATGAATTCTATTAAAAAATTCAAGTTAGTCACATTTTATTTCAATCTTTGCGAAAATGTGACAATTTTTGGATGTGTTGAGAAACAAAATCCCCCTGAATAGAAACTCAGGGGGGTTATTTTATTTTTTCCACCATGTATCAAACATTGAAGCCGGAACTTCACGTTTATGTTGTGTAATCATATAGCGCTTTTCAATTTTTTCAGCTACCTCAGGATCAACCTGCATTCCTTCCAAATAATCGTCCAACTGATCATAACTGATGCCAAGTTCGGTTTCATCAGCTTGAAGTGGTGTTTGATCTAATAGATCAGCCGTAGGAGTTTTTAAATAAAGACGTTCAGGTGCATTTAATTCTTGTAATAAACTTCTTCCTTGGCGTTTCGTTAAACCTGTTAACGGTAATAAATCAGCTCCACCATCTCCATACTTAGTAAAAAAGCCTGTTACAGCTTCAGCAGCATGATCGGTACCGATTACAAGTAATCCGTCTTGACCGCCAATCGCATATTGTGTAATCATTCGTGTTCGAGCTTTTACATTTCCTTTGTTAAAATCAGAAAGGGCTTCACCCATAGTTTTTTTATAAGAATCAGTAAAGGCATCGACACTGCTTGATATATCAAAAGCAACACTTTTGTCAGGTTGTATAAAAGAAAGGGCTAATTGTGCATCTTCTTCATCCTTTTGAATACCATATGGAAGTCTTACTGCGGTAAAGGTTGCATCAAAGCCTTCATTTCTTAATTCTTCTACAGCAAGCTGTGCTAAACGACCAGAAAGGGAAGAGTCCTGCCCACCGCTTATTCCTAGAACAAATCCTTTTGCTCCCGTCATTTTTAAATAGTCCTTTAAAAATGTGATTCGGGCGCTAATCTCTTCTTTCGGGTTTATGGTTTCTTTTACATGTAACTCGTTCATGATTTTCTTTTGTAAGCTCATAACGTAAAACCTCCATGCCTGTTTCTTTGGTATCCTAGTTTTTCGTTATCATTTCAGATACCTTTTGTTTTACTTCTTCTATATTTTTCATTTTATTTTCCCAACATGCTTGACTAAGATCAACAGGATATTCCTCAGGATGTAAAGCACGCTTATATTCATCCCAAAGTAACTCTAAATTTTCCATTGTATAGTTTTGCATTTGTTTAAGGGATGGAGTCTCATACACAAGTTTTCCGTTATCAAAGATCTTATGATGAAGCTCCTTTGCTTCAAAGTTTGTAACAAATTTACTTACGAATGTATGAATAGGGTGGAACATTTTTAGCTTTTCTTCATTTTCCGGTTGTTCATGTTGGAGTGTAATATAGTCTCCTTCAGATTTATGATTTAATGTATTGATTATTCGATACACCTTTTTAAGACCTGGAGTTGATACCTTTTCCGGGTTGCCACTTATTTTGATCGTATCGACCATTTGCCCATTTTCATCCTCAATTGAAGCTAGTTTATAAACTGCACCTAGAGCAGGTTGGTCAAAGGCAGTAATTAGCTTCGTACCAATTCCCCAAACATCAATTTTTGCTCCTTGAGATTTAAGGTTTATGATTGTTGATTCATCTAAATCATTAGAAGCAATAATTTTTGTAGAATGGAAACCAGCTTTGTCAAGCATCTTTCTTGCTTCCTTTGAAAGGTAAGCAAGATCACCACTATCAAGACGGATCCCTTTGAACTCAATTTGATCTCCTAGTTCTTTTGCAACTTTAATGGCATTCGGAACTCCCGACTTTAATGTATCGTAAGTATCCACCAAGAAAACACATTCTTTATGTCTTCGGGCGTATTTATGGAAGGCGATGTATTCATCTTTATAAGCTTGAACAAACGCATGTGCGTGGGTACCTGAGACAGGGATACCAAAGAGCTTTCCTGCCCTTACATTTGAAGTGGCATTAAAACCGCCGATAAATGCTGCTCTAGTTCCCCAAATAGCTGCATCTAATTCATGAGCACGACGTGTACCGAACTCCATTACCGTGTCATTACCGGCAACATGCTTGATCCGAGCTGCTTTTGTAGCAATTAAAGTCTGGTAGTTTACGATGTTTAAGAGGGCAGTTTCAATCAATTGAGCCTCAGCTAAAGGAGCCTCAACTCGAATGATTGGTTCATTGCCAAACACCATTTCTCCTTCTTTAACGGAATAAACATTGCCAGTGAAACGAAGCTGACTTAAATAATCTAAAAAGTCATCCTTGTACCCTAACTCATCACGCAAATAAGTAATATCAGTTTGAGAAAATGAAAATTGCTCTAAGTACTGAATGATTCTTTCTAACCCAGCAAAAATACCAAATCCATTTCCAAAAGGCAGTTTTCTAAAGTACACTTCAAAAACAGCCTTTCGCTGATGAATGGAATCTTCCCAATAAGATTCAGCCATGTTTATTTGATAAAGATCAGTATGTAATGCTAAACTATCGTCATCATTATATGTGTTCATTTTTTGTCCTCCAGTGTAAGTTCAATTTTTCACAAAGGCCGGTATATACGGCAAAGGAGGGATTATCATATCCGATTATTAGGTTCATGGTTGTGTATAATTCTATAGAACTTTTGCATTTAAACAGGAAGAAAAATGCTGTAACGCCCAGTCATGACCTTGTTGATTAAAGCTAGCAACAGCTTCTTTATATACAACAATTGAAAATCCCTTATTATAAGCATCAACTGCTGTGTGTAATATACAAATATCTGTACATACACCAACTAAGTGAAGCTCCGTTATTCCACGTTCCTTAAGTTTAATTTCAAGATCAGTGCCGACAAAAGCACTGTAACGCGTTTTGTCCATCCAATAAACATTTAGATTATCTTTATTTGTTATGTATAATTCTTGTAGTTTTCCATATAAGTGTCTGCCTTCTGTATGACGAATATTATGTGGTGGAAATAATTTTGTTTCTGGATGGAAATGATCATCTTTTTCATGCAAATCAACTGCGAATACAACAAATTCATCGTTATGAATAAACTGTTGTGTTAAATCGACAAGCTTAGTTTCAATGTCTTGACCAGGTTGACCACATGTTAATGCGCCATGATCAGCGATAAAGTCAACTGTGTAATCAATGGCAATTAAAGCTCTTTTCATGGTTCATACCCCCTCTATAGTATGAGAAACAATGCGAGTTGTAAATGATTTCAGCAAGGAAAGTTTGTCACTTATACTTATCATAAGTATATCAATTTAACGAGTAAATGATTATGTTTAATTTTACACAATCTCTATAATTTAGCAAATAAGGGAAAGAAGGGGAGGGGACAAAATAACCAATACGATCAGGTACTGGTTATTTTTAATTTTTGAGATAAAGATTTTACGATTATACCAAGTTGACCTAATTAAGAATCTTGGTTGGAGTAGAAGTACAACAAGTTAAGAGGTGAAGAAAAAAACGTTATTGATTTACTAGCAAAATTAACTCACTTATCTTCTATTGAAAAGATTAATTTATTATTTGATGGATCACTTACAATAAAATCATTTTCTTGTTGTGTATAATTTGTTCCGAAAGTTTTTAATCTTGTTAGAGCAGACTGTCTTGTTTCTTCATTCGGAAACAACAAGGTAAAAGATTTCATACCTAGTTCATTTTCAAATGGAGAAGGGCTTCCTGCACTATGCCACGTATTTAATCCAATATGATGATGATATCCACCGGTTGAAATAAACAAGGCTTGTAATCCATAGCGGTTTACTGAATTAAACCCAATTAAACGATAAAAGTCCTCAGATTTCTTAATATTTGAAACTTGTAAATGTATGTGCCCCATAATCGTTTGAGGTGAAATATTCGTAAAAGGTACATCACTTTTTTCTAATAACACGCTTTGTGTATCTAATCGATTTGTTGCCATTTCAATCGTTCCGTCAACCTTTTTCCAATTATCCTGTGAGCGGTCAGCATATAACTCAATACCATTGTTATCTGGATCTGCTAAATAAATGGCTTCACTAACAAGGTGATCTGACGCACCTTGAAGTGGATAGCCAGAACTTATTAAATGGTAAAAAACATTCGCTAACTCCGTTCGGTTAGGAAGAAGAAGAGCGAGGTGATATAACCCTGTTTTTCTGCCGGAATTAGCAATGGCTGAATCAATTTCTTCTATAGTAATTAACGGTTTAACTCCATCTGCAGTTAGACACACTATTTTCTCTGATTTGTTAAGAACAGATAAACCGATCATTCTTTTATAAAATGAAAGAGAATGATCCAAGTCGCTAACCTTTAAATGGACATGTGACACATAAATATTAGGCGATGTATGAAAGCCCATTAATATCCCTCCACGATCACTTACTTTTTGTAAGTAGTATATTGTTCATAAAGATAAATCGTCAAGCAAAATACATTAGGAAGATATGAGTATTGATTTATTAGTTAGTTTGTATAAATATTAGTATTTTATAACAATTAATGCTTTGTTAGTTTCTTTAATTGTATAAAAATAGTAATCTTTTAGAAGAAATTAGCATGTAAGCGGTTACTCATAAAATTTTATAAAAATACAGAAAATTTAGCGGAAAAACTCTTGTCAAAATATGAAACTTTCAATATAATAAAGTCATGTTATAAAAAACGACATAGAAATGAGAGGTTATCTAACATGAGTGAAGCGGTTATTTCAAAAGGTAAAAATGAGACGGAAATTCTTGCACAAATTAAAGAAATCATTAGCTCAAAAAGTGTAGAGCTTATCCATCTACAATTCGTAGATATAGAGGGTATTTTAAAAAGCGTAACTGTAACAGTTGAGCAATTTGATGATGTTGTTGCAGGGAAACAAATGTTTGACGGTTCATCTGTAAAAGGTTTCTCTCCAATTAATAAGTCAGACTTATACTTACAACCTGATTTAACAACTTTTGCAGTATTACCATGGTCTGTTGAAGAAGGTTACTCAGAAGCACGTTTCCTTTGTTCAGCAGTGAACCCAGACGGAACTCTTTTCGAAGGTGATACACGAAATGTGTTAAAAAAGACTGTTGAACGTGCAGCTGACAAAGGCTACACAATCTCAGTTGGTCCAGAATTAGAATTCTTCTTATTTAAAACAGATGCGGATGGAAATCCAACTCAACAATTAGATGATAACGGTGGTTATTTTGAGCCATCACCAAAAGACCTAGGTGAGCGTGTACGTTTAGAAATCTATCGTGCATTAAAAGCAATGGGCTTCACGATTGAAGCATCTCACCACGAAGTTGCGGAAGGTCAACATGAAATCAACTTCAAATATGCTGATGCTTTAGGTGCAGCTGATTTATCTACAACTTATAAATGGGTTGTTAAAACAATTGCTCAAAAGTTTGGTTTACACGCAACATTTATGCCAAAACCTGTTTTCGGTATTAATGGTTCAGGAATGCACGTTAACATGTCATTTTTCAAAGATGGAGAAAATGCATTTTATAATGAAGCTGATGAATTACAATTATCAGATGAAGCATATTCATTTATCGCTGGATTAGTTGATAATGCTAAGAATATTGTTGCTGTTACAAATCCACTAGTAAACTCTTATAAGCGTTTAGTTCCAGGATATGAAGCACCTTGCTATATTGCATGGTCTGCATCTAACCGATCAGCTTTAATCCGTATTCCAGCTAAAAAAGGTATGGCAACTCGCGTAGAGCTTCGTTGTCCAGATCCATCTGCAAACCCATACTTAACATTCGCGATTATCGCATCTGCTGGTTTAGAAGGAATTGAAAAAGGCTTAAAGGCTCCAGCTTCTATCAATGAGGATATCTTCCACATGACAGAAGAGCGTCGTGAAGAATTGGGTATTGAAAATCTTCCGGGAAGCCTAGAAAAAGCAATTGCAGAATTACAAAACGGAGAAATTGGCCGTAAAACATTAGGTGAGCACGTATACGGTGAATACCTATCTGCTAAAAAAGCAGAATGGGATAGCTATCGTACAGCTGTTCACTCTTGGGAAATCGATAACTATCAATCTAAATTTTAATATAAGCTGTTGTAAAAAGCCGGGTGAGAGATCACCTGGCTTTTTTTAGTGCCTGTCACTACCCGGTTTTTGTCGAATTGCGTCCATTTTAATAAATGGAGGATTGCTCATTAGAGTAGTCTTGTAAAATAATAATATTATGTAAACAAGAACTCTTTGGGGTACAATGAAACTTTTTTCTGTAATGCCGTACTAATAGTATTAATTTATGAAATGGCGGGATATACTTGTTAAATTCTTATCTTGAGAACAGCATAACTAATTACAAAAGTGTTTTTACTAGTTTAAAGGATTCTTATAAATGGCATGCAGATGACAAAATTCTTATGTTAGTTTCAACGATGTATATCATAAATGATAAAAACTATGATATAGAAAGATACAGTCGTATAGCCGATTACATAAAAGCAAATGTTGGTTTCTTTTCTTATTTAAAATCAACACAAAGGTTTACAACAGCTGCTACACTCGATTTAATGACTTCAGACCCAAAAGAAGGTTTTGGAAAGTTATTAAATATATATGAAAAATTAATTCAAGAAGGGTTTTCTAGAACAACCTTTACCTATATTGCGGCTGGAACTTTATTAAAGCTTGATGATTCAAAGATTGATGTTTACATAAAGAAGTCCTTTGATATATTTAGAGGAATGAAGGAAAAGCATTTCTTTTTAACAGGGTCAGGTGATTATCCTTTAGCAACTTTGCTTTCGCAAACTGGAGAGGAAGTATCCTGTTCAATTGAACGAATGGAAAAGTATTATCAAGAATTACATAAAAATGGATTTTACCGTGGGGATTCTTTACAGTTTTTAAGCCATATATTAGCTTTAGATCCCAATTTAGAAAAAGAAAACTTAGCCCACAAGTGTTTGGATGTGAAGGAGCTTCTTATTAACAATGGTATCAAAGTTAAAACAGCGTATTATCCTTACGTTGGAATCTTAGCATTGTTAGAACAACCTGAAAATTATATACAAACAATTAAATTAATATATGACCAATTAAATTCTGATAAAAAATTTAAATGGCAAAAGGATATTAATTTTATGGTGGCTATTGTATTCCTATTAAAAGAAAAAACCGAATTTGGAGACTTAGTAACAACAGGAATGATTACATCTATTGAATCGATTCTTCAAGCGCAGCAAGCAGCGATGATTGCAAGTGTGTCAGCTGCTACTGCAGCTTCTTCTTCATCTAGTGGAGGATAATAATGTAAAAAACAAGAATGATTCATTCCTATGCAAAATCTATGATATTGTTGAATGAATTTGTTCTAAACACAAAATTCATGGTTATTCGACTAAAAAATTGCTATAGTAGATATAGTGGTAGTTTATTACATTATTAGTAAGTGAAGGTCGGATGCAAATGATGTTACAATCATCTATTTTAGAAAAAGTTTTTATGCAATCAACAATACCTCAAATGATTTTTGAATATAATTTAAAGCAAAATGTTGCTAATAAAGCATTTTTTGATTTTATTGGATACTCTAAAGAAGAGTGGGATGAGTTATCTATTGAAGAAGTTTCACATCCCGAAGACTATGAGTTAGATATGCAGCTTTATCATGAAGTGTATACTGGAAAACGTGAGTCCTATCAAATGGAAAAACGGTATTTCCATAAATCAGGTGAAATTATTTGGGGATCTTTACATGTAACGGCAATCAATGATCCTATGACAAATAATAAATACTTTTTAGCTCAGGTATTTGATATTACAGAACAAAAAAACCTTGAAAGGGTTTTGACGCATAACGAACAAAAATATAAATTGTTAGCTGATCATTCATCTGATATTATCGGCTTGTATTTGCCTGATGGGAGGTTTTTGTATACATCTCCGTCAATTACTCAGATTTTAGGATATGAGGATGATGAATTATTGGGAGAACTTCCGTATAGCTTTATACATCCTGATGATATTTCATTTGTTGAAAAAAAACATAAATCTCTTGTAGAGAGTAAACAGCCCGTGTTAGTTACTTATCGCTTCAGACATAAAGATGGAACTTACATTTGGGTGGAATCTAACTTAAGATCTGTAATAGATGAGCAAACTGGCAAGATTACAGGTATGATTGCAATTTCCAGAGATATTAGAAGTAGGCTTGAACAAGATAAACTTCTACATAGATCAGAAAAAATGGCTGTTGTTGGACAACTGGCTGCGGCTGTAGCACATGAAATTCGTAACCCGTTAACATCAGTTAAAGGATTTATTCAACTTTTTTCTGAAACAAAACAATGTAATGAGGAATACATGAATATTGTTCTTAATGAGTTAGATCGTGTTGAAGATATTATTTTTGAATTTTTAACTTTAGCACGTTCACACCAAGAGAAAGTGGAAACGATAAAGGTTGATGAGTTACTGAAACAAGTCATTCAATTGTTACAAACTCAGGCCATATTAGTTAATAAAGAAATAAATTTTTTGGTTGAATCGAACATTCCTCCCGTAGAAGGAGATTCCAACAAGTTAAAACAGGTATTTTTTAATATTATACAAAATGCCTTGGATGCGATTGATGAGAAAGGGGTTGTTTTCGTTAGACTCTATTCTAACGATTCCCGAGTATGCATGGAATTTATTGATAATGGTTGTGGAATTCCGGAGGACCGACTTGAAAATATCGGTGAGCCCTTTTATTCAACAAAAGAAAAGGGGACGGGAATGGGATTAATGACCAGCTATAAAATTATCGAAAACCATAAAGGGAAGATTGGTATTGATTCGACTGTCGGGAAAGGAACAACGGTAAGTGTTTCACTACCTTTGTCATAATCCTGAATTTGAAATAGAGGAGAGGTGCTTCTCGTGTTTTATGTTGTTTTGGATTTAGGGTGTGCAGAGTGCGGAGAAAGCTCGAATGTCCTTGGGATTTTTACAAGTTTGGAAAAAGCAAAAGCTGCTAGAGATGAATATAAAGAATTGAATTCTTTAGATGAGTATTCTGATCATGAATTCTTTATATATGAAATCGATAAGGTAGATAAAATTTTCAACAATAGTTTTGAACATGTTGTGGAATAAGAAACAATTGTCCTTTTTCATCATATATTGATTGAAAAAGGGGAATGTAAGATGGTGAAATATTATTGCTCCAGATGCATGTTGTTAAATGATGAGCGCACTTCCTGTGTTAAATGCGGAAACTTAGAATTAAAACATTTAACAATAAGTGTTCAAAATCAAAAGGAAAAGAAAGAGTAGAAATTTTCAAACTCACTTCCTTATATACATTAAGGTTCTCCTAATAAATGGGGGACCTTTTTAATTGTAGTCAAAGAAAGAATGGACATGGCTGATGAAAGGGAGCGTTTACAAATGTATCAGCCAATGATGTTTATACAACTAGAGGAACTTTCAGAATCTGAGGTTTTCGAAATTTTTATTTCCAGTACTCCATTCGTAAATGTTGCTGTAATTTGTTTTTTTTCAATTCTATATGGGAGAACAATTTTTCTAGTTACTTCATTAGTTTCATGATTTTCTGCTTTATTTTCCTTTATTACTTTAATTGTAATCTGTTCTTGACTAACGTGTATGTTGATGTTTTCTTTTTTTATATTCTCTCCAATTTCTCCCTCGATGATAAACTGATCACTAGTCTCAAATAAATCAACTCGAAACGTGTGCTCATCCAGCAAGCTTGTAAACGGATCAGTGAAAAATTGAGTCATCCACTCTTCTATACCTTTAATGTTCATTGGATTAGAACACTTTCTAATATTCATGTTTATTGACCTCCATAGACGTAGCGTACATAATAAAACATAGGTCCCCTTAACCTTTAAATTATTCACAAAATGATTTTTGGTGAAGGGGAATTGTCCAATGGATATCAAAAATAAGTAAAACGAGGAAATAAAAAAGGAATGGGGAGACCCATTCCTTTTACATATCATGACCTTGATTATTCTTTTGGCGAGTATGGTTTGCATTTTTTACCTTTTTAGAACCGTCTAATGGTTCTGGTTGCCCTGGATTGTTTCCTTTTGGAGCATTTTTGCGAATATCTTTTCCTGTATTTTTGTTCGTCATCAATATCCCTCCTCTTTATCTATATCATGAGTCAAATGTCATAAAAAAATGCTGAACAAATATGAATAAATTTTAGTTAATAACGAATCCTAATATATGGTTTATAGATGATACCTGAAAGGAATGTGAAGATATGCCTTATAATAAGGATAAGCAACAATCGTTTCAAGCCGCACAGCAGGGAGCTGAGGAAGCTTTTGATGTTTATGATAATCTTGTAAGAGACGGTGCTGACTACGGACATCAATTGAAACATTTAGCAGAAGAAGTAAACGAGGCTTATCAGCAAATTAATAATGCGCTGGAAAATGCTTCAGAAACACAAAGAAATAGACTTGAACAATATCAGCGAGATCTTCAACAAATTGTTCAAGAAGTAAATCAAACAGAACATTAAAAAACGACGGTGATTCCGTCGTTTTTTGTCTTCGTATAAGAAAAATTATTGATTTTTCTTTCTTTTCTTATTGTTCTGTCTTTGTGCAGCTGTTAAAGGCTCATTTTGAAGTTCTTCATTGTATCCAGTGCCAACTCCTTGAGCGCTTGCATCATTCATACCCATTCTAACATGATTTGCTTTACGTTTAGCCATTATTTCCTTCACCTCCCGATAAAATTAGCTTGTCACATTTGATAAAATTGCATGCAAACTCAGTGACAGGTAAAAAAATGACAAAAAAAATATTTAAAAAATGTTAAAGTTACTATACTATTTCCCTCAAAATTTGATATAGTAAAAAAGTAAAACTAGTACGCTTTCATAAGAATAACTTATACATATCAATAACATCATTGTTATTTACTTATGTTACTAGTTGTATTAATATTAAATTGTGAAAATTATTAAAAATGGGGTAACATCCTTCGACAAGAGTCGATCCTTGATCTTACTAAGGGGGAGAATTAATGACTAATCAAGTGACTACAAAAAACGATGTTTTCCAATCACGTAAAAGCTTTACGGTTGATGGAAAGACCTACAACTACTATTCTTTACAAGCATTAGAAGATGCTGGAATTGGTAACGTTTCACGTTTACCATATTCAGTTAAAGTTCTTTTAGAATCTGTGCTACGTCAAGTAGATGGCAGAGTGATTACAAAAGAACATGTTGAAAACTTAGCTAAATGGGGAACAAGCGAACTAAAAGATATCGATGTTCCATTTAAACCATCTCGTGTTATCCTACAAGACTTCACTGGTGTACCGGCTGTTGTTGACTTAGCTTCATTACGTAAAGCAATGGCAGATATGGGTGGAGATCCTGATAAGATTAATCCAGAGATTCCAGTAGACCTTGTTATTGACCACTCTGTACAGGTTGACCGCGCTGGAACAGCTGATGCACTTCAATTCAATATGGATCTTGAATTCGAACGTAATGCTGAGCGTTATAAATTCTTAAGCTGGGCTAAAAAATCTTTTGATAACTATCGTGCTGTACCACCTGCAACAGGTATTGTACACCAAGTTAACTTAGAGTACTTAGCAAATGTTGTTCACGCTGTACAAAACGAAGATGGTGAATTTGAATCATTCCCAGATTCATTAGTTGGAACTGACTCTCATACAACAATGATCAATGGTATCGGGGTTCTTGGATGGGGTGTTGGTGGTATCGAAGCGGAAGCTGGTATGCTAGGACAACCATCATATTTCCCAGTGCCTGAAGTAATTGGTGTTAAATTAACTGGTGAACTTCCAAACGGTACAACTGCTACTGACTTAGCGTTAAAAGTAACTCAAGTATTACGTCAACAAGGTGTTGTTGGTAAATTCGTTGAGTTCTTTGGTCCTGGTGTAGCACAATTACCACTTGCAGATCGTGCAACAATTGCAAATATGGCACCTGAATATGGCGCTACTTGTGGTTTCTTCCCAGTTGATGAGGAAGCTCTTAACTACATGCGCTTAACTGGTCGTGATGAAGAGCAAATTAAAGTAGTTGGCGAATACTGTAAAGCAAATGGACTATTCTTCACACCTGAAAATGAAGACCCAATCTTCACGAAGGTTGTCGAAATTGATCTTTCTGAAATTGAAGCAAATCTCTCTGGTCCTAAACGTCCACAAGATTTAATTCCACTTTCAGCTATGAAAGAAAAATTCCACGAGCATTTAGTAGCTCCAGCTGGAAACCAAGGATTCGGATTAGAAAAATCTGAACTTGACAAAAAAATCACTGTGAAATTCAAAAATGGTGATGAAACAAGCATGAAAACTGGTGCCATTGCAATTGCTGCGATCACTAGTTGTACAAATACATCAAACCCTTACGTACTAGTAGCTGCAGGTCTTGTTGCGAAAAAAGCAACAGAATTAGGCTTAGAAGTTCCTAAATATGTAAAAACATCATTAGCTCCAGGTTCTAAAGTTGTTACAGGTTACCTAGAAAATTCTGGACTACTTCCACACCTAGAGCAACTTGGTTTTAACACAGTTGGTTATGGTTGTACAACATGTATCGGTAACTCAGGTCCACTTGCCGATGAAATCGAAGAAGCTGTAGCTGCTAACGATTTATTAGTAACATCTGTACTATCTGGTAACCGTAACTTTGAAGGTCGTATTCACCCGCTAGTAAAAGGAAACTACCTTGCATCACCACCATTAGTTGTGGCTTATGCATTAGCAGGTACTGTTGATATCGATCTACAAAACGATTCACTAGGTAAAGACAAAGATGGTAAAGATGTATACTTTAGCGACATCTGGCCAACTACAAATGAAATTAATGAAGTTGTTAATAAGACTGTAACTCCTGAACTATTCAGAAAAGAATATGATCAAGTATTCGATGATAACGAACGTTGGAATGCAATCGAAACAACTGACGAAGCTTTATATGTATGGGATGATTCATCAACATACATCCAAAACCCTCCATTCTTTGAAGGTTTAGAAGCTGAGGCAGGAAAAGTAGAAACGCTAAAAGGGTTACGTGTTGTTGCTAAATTTGGTGACTCTGTAACAACAGATCACATTTCTCCTGCCGGTTCTATCGGTAAAGATACACCTGCTGGTCGTTACCTACAAGAGAATGGTGTAACACCAAGAGAATTTAACTCTTATGGTTCACGTCGTGGTAACCACGAAGTTATGATGAGAGGTACATTTGCAAACATTCGTATTAAAAACCAAATCGCTCCTGGTACTGAAGGTGGATATACGACTTACTGGCCAACTGGCGAAGTTAAATCAATCTATGATGCATGTATGGATTACAAACAAGATGGTACAGGACTTGTTGTTTTAGCTGGTAATGATTACGGAATGGGAAGCTCACGTGACTGGGCAGCTAAAGGTACAAACCTTCTTGGAATTAAAACAGTTATTGCACAAAGCTTCGAGCGTATTCACCGTAGTAACCTAGTGCTAATGGGTGTTCTTCCTCTTCAATTCAAAGAAGGAGAAAGTGCTGAATCATTAGGCTTATCTGGTAAAGAAACAATTGAAGTTGAAATTGATGAAAATGTTAAACCACGTGATTTTGTTAAAGTTACTGCTACTGATGAAGCTGGTAATAAGAAGGAATTTGAAGTATTAGTTCGTTTCGATAGTGAAGTTGAAATTGACTACTATCGTCATGGCGGAATCCTTCAAATGGTATTACGTGATAAGTTGAAAGGCTAATTATGATTAGTAATGAAAAGGGAACGGTTATCCGTTCCCTTTTTGTATGTGCTCCCAGAATGGTGATTGGACTACAAGCCCACGTTATTCATCGTTATCTTTGTCTAAAATCTGAAACTTGCCTATTATACATTGTCCTATAGTAAAATCCATGCTTAAATAAGAAGGGATATAGTCATTAAGGAGATCTCTATTTATGTATGATGCTTTACAGGTAGGGCCTTTTACAATCCAATATTTTTGGATTATCTCTATTTCTTCTTTTATTGCCACTTATTTTATATTAGATGGCCTTTTGAAGGAAACAACTGCAAAGAAATTTATGAAGCAACATTTTTGGACTGTAGTATTTATCATATTTATTACATATAAATTTAGTGTTGTCCTGTTTTACCCTCAACTTTTGTTAACAAATCGGTGGCTCTTCCTTACTGGAGGAAATAATGGCATATATTTAGGTTTATGTCTATCACTTATATTTTTATTAAGGAATATGGTTAGAGAAAGAATAGTATTCAAACATTTTGTATGTGGATTAATCATTCTGACAACGGTCTTTTTAGGGGCCTTTTCACTAGTGAAATTTATTGTATTGTCTGTCATGTAGGAGGTTTTATCATCTTGAAAAAGATATTAGCAGTATCCATTCTGGTTTTTCTTATCGGTTATGCCATTTATTATGCAATTAATCCTAATACGGCTAAAGAAGGTGTAACAGAAGGTAGTGCGGCACCTAACTTTGAATTAGCTACCCTTAACGGTGAATCAATGAGCTTAGAGAGTTTAAAGGGAAAGAAAGTGATCCTTAATTTCTGGGCAACTTGGTGTCCTCCTTGTCGTTCAGAAATGCCGGACATGCAAAGTATACAGGATGAACACAATGGGGACGTCGTTGTCGTCGCGGTTAACTTAACTAGCTCAGAAAGCAGTGTCAAGACAGTTGAAGACTTTGTAAATGAGTTAGGACTTACTTTTCCTGTCTTACTAGATGAAAAAGGAAAAGTTAATAATCAATTTGAAGTTTTATCTTATCCAACATCTTATTTTCTTGATGAAGAAGGTGTGATTCGAACAAAATTTGTTGGGGCAATGACGTACGACCAGATGAATGATTTATTAGATGATTTATAAACCGAGAATAGATCTCGGTTTTTATTTTTCCTAAATTTAAAAATTATCATTATCATCTCACTTTCAAATATTTTCTAAATATTGTGTTAAAAAATCAGAAAATTGGGTAACCTTTTTATAACAATATGGAGGTGATTGGCAACATGAGGAAAAGCAAAAAGAAATCGTTTGAGGAACTAGTAAAAGAAAATAGACAGCAATTGTTAAAAGATCGTGAAGCGCTTGAATTATTAGAAGAACGATGGGAACAGAGGATGTTAAAGAAACTTGATTAAGTTATATAAAATAAGAAGTGTTTTTTTCGTTCGCTTTTAACAAGCTTTTCTAGTCATTAATTGTCTCGACAAAGGGTAATCTATTCTTTGAGGAGGCGATAATAGTGGGAAAAAATCAACAAGCACATCTCAACCCTTCACATATTGGAATGAAGTCTAGAGGATTTGGTAACAACAAAGGAAAACAAATGCAAGATAAATCTGGAGAACATGCTCAAGTCATCCAAACGAAGGGTGAATAAGAACAAAAACGTGTTTAAAAACTCCTTCAATAAAGCAGACTAACATTGTTTCTTTGCTTTAAGCATTGAATAAACAACGATGAAAGGAAGGATACACGATGACAAAACATAACAAACCTAATCCAGATGACCGTTCTGATAACGTAGAGAAATTACAGAGCATGGTGCAAAACACAATTGAAAACATTGAGGAAGCGCAGGATTCCATGCAATTTGCAAATCCAGAGGAACGTGAACGCATTGAAGCTAAAAATCATCGTCGTGAAGAGAGCATTAATGCAATGCGTAATGAAATAAAAGATGAAGCACAAGCACGTGAAAATGGATACAGATACGATCAATAAATAAATCAGGCTTTATGCCTGGTTTATTTTTTACGCCTTTTTCTATGTTTTGATAGTCTTTATTAGACATACTTTAGTGTTAAAGATATGATAAATAATGGAATACACTAAAAAATGGGCAGCGATAGCAAGGAGAGCGGATTAGATGCATGTAACAAAAGCGGAAATAGAAGTAAGATATGCAGAAACAGATCAAATGGGTGTAGTTTACCATGCGAATTATCTTATTTGGATGGAAGTGGGAAGAACAAAGTTAATTCAGGATTTAGGTTTTTCATATGCAGGAATGGAAGATCAAGGAATCATTTCACCAGTCATTGATCTAGACATTTCTTATAAAAAACCATTAAGATATGGTGAAACAGCTACTATACATACATGGATTGAAGAATATAATGGCATAAAAAGTGTATATGGATACGAAATATATACTCCATCAGGTGATCTAGCAGTTCAAGCAAAATCAAGCCATGTGTGTGTACAAAAGGACACCTTTAGACCAGTAAAGTTTCGTAAATTATTCCCAGAATGGCATGAAGCCTACGAAAAGGCGAAAAGATAATGGCTTTTGGTATTTCCCGTTCTGAATTAACGAGATGGAAAGAAGAGGTTGAAAAAGGGGAAATCTCATTTTTAACACATTTCTGGCTTGATGATCGATTTCCTACCATTCATTGCGTAACCAAAGTTGGATGTGCCGACATTAACAAACTAAAAAAATGGGGAGCCTCATTTGACTTAAAACAAGAATGGATTCACTTTTATAAAGGATATCCTCATTTTGATATTATGGGGGAAACCCAATTAAAGGTTTTAAAACATTACGGATTAAATGATCATATAGCTCGTTTTAAATTATCGTAACATAAAGGGTCAAAGGTATTTTTGACCCTTTATCATTATTTATAGCTTTAGTTATAGTGAAAAACAGGTTCATCAGCTTCTTCATCTAAAACTACATCTAAGTCATGATCATCGAAATACCATAAGTCTCTATTTTCAACATAAAATGTAATACCTTGGCTCTCTACACTTGAACCAATTTCCTCAGGTTCTTGTTTGACGACCCCTAGTGAGAAGCCTTTCTGAACATTGCTACATCCACCATATCGTACGAAAAAGTGGACTTTATCACCTTTTTGAAGTTGCAATTCATTTATATACCAGCTTACGGCTTTATCTTCTATTGTAATCTTCATCAATAACACTCCTTTTTCACCTACAAAATGCACTTTTTATTATAAACTAGAAAAGATAATAGAGCTAATAATCATGATTAAGCATGATCAAGTAAGAAAGACCAATCTAAAATTAGGATTGGTCTTTTATACTTACTTTCAGAGCCATTTTACTTTTGGCTCTGTTTTGTTCAAAATCCTTTTAATATTCGCACGGTGACGATATACGACAAAGATCGTTAGAAGTGAAATAACGATAATGAGTGGAATATCCTTCGTGAAAATGCTGTATACGATTCCGTATACACCTGCAAGCATAGAGGAAAGCGAAACATACTTAGAAATATATAAAACAATAAAGAAGAATGCTAGCATCGTGATGAACATAAGTGGTACATAGCATAATAAAACACCACCAGAAGTAGCAACAGCTTTTCCGCCTTTAAATTTTGCAAAAATGGGATATGTATGACCGATTACAGCAACTACACCTACTAGAAGCGGATGTAACCCATGTATATTAAATAAGTCTGGTAAAGCTGTAGCAAGCGTACCCTTAAGGATATCAGCACTTGTCACAATAATTCCTGCTTTTATACCAAGTGTTCGAAATGTATTTGTACCACCGAGGTTACCACTACCATGTTCACGAATATCAATACCATAACCTAGTTTTCCAACTATAAGGCCTGACGGAATGGAACCAAGTAAATAAGCTAAAATAAATATTAGGACTTCAATCATGTTTGTACTCCTTTGCATAATCTTCTTATATTCTATCATGAGGAAAAGATAAAATCTCCATGAGAGAATAAAAAAACCTAAAAACTCTCATGTTAAAGTTATATAAATGACCATTATAGTATAAGAAATATAAATTATTATCATTCAGTATTTATTGTACATATCATTTGTTAGAGGCGAATGAACTTGATATGATTAAGTAAAAAGGAGCTGGAAAAGATGGCAATAGAATTTCCAACTAGAGATGAGATTGGACAAATTTTAAAAAATAGCAAAAAAATTGCAGTTGTCGGGTTGTCGGATAATCCAGAACGTACTTCATATATGGTTAGTAAGGCAATGCAGGATGCAGGTTATGAAATTATCCCTGTAAATCCAGGTGTAGATGAAGTACTTGGACAAAAAGCAGTTGCAAACCTAACGGATATAAAAGAACATATCGATATTGTAAACGTTTTTAGACGTTCAGAACACCTGCTTGATGTTGCAAAAGAATTTTTACAAATTGATGCTGATGTTTATTGGGCTCAATTAGGGCTTGAAAATGAAGAGGCCTATCATCTTCTAAAAGAAAACGATAAAACAGTTATCATGAATCGTTGTATTAAGGTTGAGCATGCTATGACAAAGTAATATAAGAGTATTATGAAAAAATCCTTGTAAAAACAAGGATTTTTTCCTTTATTACACGAATAATGTTTCCTAAAACCAATTTACCATATACAATAAAGCATGGATATAAGGTAAATTGTAGTCATAATCAGCATTAAAAACTTTTACTTGATTTTCTTTTGCTTAGTGGGGGTTGTCGATCTGCAAATTATTGTATAAAATACTAAAACATGCGTTCTAACTAAGAATAGGATTTATTGTGTGTCATTGAAAGGGGTTTAGTCGCTTGGGTAAGAAGCAACAGTTTGATTATAATGATGATGCTATTCAGGTCCTTGAAGGGCTAGAGGCCGTTAGAAAACGTCCTGGAATGTACATCGGTAGTACAGATAGCCGAGGCTTGCATCATCTCGTATACGAAATCGTCGATAACTCTGTGGATGAAGCCCTAGCTGGTCACGGAGATCATATAATTGTCAAAATACATAAAGATAATAGTATTTCTGTACAAGATAAAGGTCGAGGTATGCCAATTGGTATGCACAAGCTTGGCAAACCAACTCCTGAGGTTATTTTAACCGTATTACATGCAGGAGGTAAGTTTGGTCAAGGTGGTTATAAAACAAGTGGTGGTTTACATGGAGTAGGTGCATCTGTAGTAAATGCACTTTCTGAATGGTTAGTCGTAACAATCCAGCGTGATGGATTTATATATGAGCAGCGTTTTGAAAATGGAGGTAAACCAGCTACCACCCTTGAAAAGAAAGGGAAGACAACTAAAACTGGAACACGAATTCATTTCAAACCTGATCCGGTGATGTTTAGTACAACTACGTATAACTTCGAAACTTTAAGTGAACGTTTACGTGAGTCGGCTTTTCTTTTGAAAGGGTTTAAAATTGAGCTAATTGATCAACGCAACGACAACTCAGAGATATACCATTATGAAACGGGTATTGAAGCATTTGTCACATATTTAAATGAGGAAAAAGATGCTTTACATCCAGTTGTCTCATTTGAAGGTGAACAAAACGGCATTGAAGTTGAGTTTGCATTTCAATTTAATGATGGTTACTCTGAAAATATTTTATCTTTCGTTAACAATGTTCGAACAAAAGATGGTGGAACACATGAGGCCGGTTCTAAAACAGCAATGACAAGAGCCTTTAATGAATATGCAAGAAAAACAGGATTATTAAAGGAAAAAGATAAGAACTTAGAAGGATCTGATATTCGTGAGGGATTATCAGCTATCATCTCTGTAAGAATTCCAGAAGAGCTTCTTCAGTTTGAAGGTCAAACAAAAGGAAAGCTTGGTACTAGTGAAGCAAGATCTGCTGTAGATGCGATTGTGTCTGAAAATCTTTCCTACTTTTTAGAAGAAAACCCTGATTCTGGTACTTTACTTGTTAAAAAAGCGATCAAAGCATTTCAAGCAAGAGAGGCAGCGCGCAAGGCACGTGAAGAAGCACGTAGCGGTAAAAAACGTAAGCGTTCAGAAACAACTCTTAGTGGAAAGTTAACACCTGCTCAATCTCGAAACCCACAAAAAAATGAGCTGTATTTAGTTGAGGGTGATTCTGCAGGTGGATCAGCAAAACAAGGAAGAGACCGCCGCTTTCAAGCAGTACTTCCTTTACGTGGTAAGGTTATCAATACAGAAAAGGCAAAGCTTGCAGACATCTTCAAAAATGAAGAGATTAATACAATTATTCATGCAATTGGGGCGGGTGTAGGTGCTGACTTTACAGTTGATGATGTGAATTATGATAAAGTTATTATTATGACAGATGCCGACACGGATGGAGCTCATATTCAGGTTCTTCTTTTAACA
Source organism: Metabacillus litoralis (assembly GCF_003667825.1). Lineage (NCBI taxonomy): Bacteria > Bacillati > Bacillota > Bacilli > Caryophanales > Bacillaceae > Metabacillus > Metabacillus litoralis. The sequence continues at coordinate 1,069,789 of NZ_CP033043.1, forward strand.
TTCTTTTATCGATATATGAAGCCATTAATTGAGAATGGTAAAGTATTTATTGCATTACCACCTTTATATAAAGTAAGTAAAGGATCGGGCAAAAAAGAAGTTGTAGAATATGCTTGGTCAGATGAAGAGCTAGACGGTGCTATAAAGAAAGTCGGAAAAGGATACATGATTCAGAGATACAAGGGTCTTGGTGAGATGAATGCAGACCAATTGTGGGAAACAACAATGAACCCAGAGTCAAGAACGCTTATTCGAGTGAAAATTGACGATGCTGCACGTGCTGAGCGTCGAGTTACGACTTTAATGGGGGATAAAGTTGAACCTCGTAGAAAATGGATTGAAAGTAACGTGGCCTTTGGTCTTGATGAAGAAACAAATATATTAGAAAATGAGCACTTATCGGTCGCAGAGGAGGTATAGAATTTGGCAGATTCAGTAGAGATTTTTCGAGATTTACCTCTTGAAGATGTGCTTGGTGACCGTTTTGGGCGATATAGTAAGTACATTATTCAAGATCGTGCGTTACCTGATGCACGTGATGGATTAAAACCTGTACAACGAAGAATTTTATATGCTATGCACGTTGACGGGAACACAAATGATAAAAACTATCGTAAATCAGCAAAAACAGTCGGGAACGTAATTGGTAACTATCATCCTCATGGTGATACATCAGTTTATGATGCAATGGTTCGTATGAGTCAGGATTGGAAAGTTCGTAATCTTCTTATCCAGATGCATGGAAACAACGGAAGTATAGATGGTGACCCTCCAGCCGCAATGCGTTATACAGAAGCAAGATTATCTGCAATCGCTTCTGAACTTTTACGTGATATAGATAAGGAAACTGTTGAGTTTGTTCCAAACTTTGATGACACAAGTAAGGAGCCTTTAGTGCTCCCAGCTATGTTTCCGAATCTACTCGTGAATGGGTCAACCGGTATATCTGCTGGTTACGCAACAGAAATTCCTCCACATCACCTAGGTGAAGTGATTGATGCTGTTATAAAACGAATGGAAAAACCAAATTGTACGGTTGATGAATTAATGACCGTGATTAAAGGTCCAGATTTTCCAACAGGCGGAATCATTCAAGGTGTGGAAGGTATAAAAAAGGCCTATGAAACAGGTAAAGGCAAGATTATTGTCCGTGGGAAAGCCGAAATTGAAGAAATTCGCGGTGGGAAACAGCAAATTTCAATTTCAGAAATTCCTTTTGAGGTTAATAAGGCGAATCTTGTTAAACGTATGGATGAATTTCGTATTGAGCGTAAGGTTGAAGGAATTGCAGAAGTACGTGATGAAACAGATCGTACAGGACTGCGTATCGTAATCGAGCTAAAAAAGGATGCTAATGCGGAAGGTGTCCTAAACTATTTATACAAAAATAGTGACCTCCAAATAACGTATAACTTTAATATGGTGGCGATACACAATCGTCGTCCGACGTTGATGGGTTTACCTTCCATTTTAGATGCTTATATTGGTCATCAAAAAGAGGTAGTAACAAACCGTTCGAATTATGAACTTCGTAAAGCTCGCGAACGTCAGCATATTGTTGAAGGTTTAATCAAAGCATTATCGATTTTAGATGAAGTAATTGCAACAATACGTGCTTCAAAAGATAAGCGTGATGCAAAGGATAACTTAATTCAAAAGTATGAATTTACTGAACCTCAAGCAGAAGCGATCGTTTCATTACAACTTTATCGATTAACGAATACAGATATAACGGCGTTAAGAAATGAATCAGAAGAGCTAGCTTTAAAGATAGAAGAACTATCAAGCATTCTTAATGATGAAAATGTTTTATTAAAAGTGATAAAGACCGATTTGAAAAAAGTGAAAAAAACATATGCAGATAACCGTCGTTCAGTCATTGAAGCTGAAATTGAAGAAATTAAGATCAATCTTGAGGTGATGATTGCCTCTGAAGATGTAATCGTAACAGTTACAAAGGACGGTTATGTGAAGAGAACGAGCCAACGCTCATATGCAGCATCAAACGGTCAGGATTTTGGAATGAAAGAGACCGACCGATTGCTTACTAAACTTGACATTAATACAACAGAAGTTGTGCTGTTGTTTACGAATAAAGGAAATTATCTGTACTGTCCTGTACATGAACTTCCAGACATCCGTTGGAAAGACCTTGGTCAGCATATAGCAAATATTATTCCAATTGAACGGGATGAAGAAATCTTAAAGGCAATACCTGTTAAAAATTTTGATGAACCTCTCTTTGTTACTTTCATTACAAAGCAAGGAATGGTGAAAAAATCAGAGCTTAGTCAATATAAAGCACAACGATATTCGAAGCCTTTAGTGGCTGTTAACTTAAAAGGTGATGACATTGTTGTAGACGTTCATATCACTAGTGGGAAAGATGATCTATTTCTTGTTACTCATTTAGGCTATGGATTGTGGTTTGCTGAAGAAGAAGTGAATATTGTAGGTCCACGTGCTGCAGGAGTTAAGGGGATTAACTTAAAGCCGGAGGACTATGTTGTTAGCGGAAATGTATTAAAGCCAGATCAAAAGGCATATTTAGTCATTGCAACTCAAAGAGGTGCAGTTAAGAAGATGTCTATCAATGATTTTGAGAAGTCATCTCGTGCAAAACGTGGTCTCATTATGCTTCGAGAACTTAAAAACAATCCTCATCGAATAGTTGGGGGAGCTATTGTTTATAAACAAGAAGAGTTCTTCTTGGAATCAGAACAGGGTGTTGTTGAAAGTATTAATGTGTCAACGCTACGGGCAAACGACCGATACAGCAATGGCTCATTTATCTTAGATGAACAAGATGCTGGTTCTGTAACCGAGGTGTGGATAAAAGACGCTGAGGAAAAAGAGAGCTAATAAATAAAGAGGGCTGACCAGATTGGTCAGCCCTCTCAGACTGTAGACAATCTCGATAAAAATTGGGCTTGCCTACAGTCTTTTTTTTGGCTTTAGGTGAAAGGGGGCCGTTGATTGCCGTTCCAGGCGCTTCGCTTTCCGCGAGGCTGGCGGTGAGCCTCCTTGTCGCCAAGCTCCTGCGGGGTCTAACCTGTCCAGCTGCTCCCGCAGGAGTCTGCGCGCCTTCCACTTCAATCAACAGAAACTTTAAACTTTATGTGCAGCAGTAATAAAACATACCTAAAATGGGCTTTATAGTGCATGAGGTGATGGAGATGTTATCAAAGAAGAGTTCAAACGCACGAGATCAATTAGAGATGGTTACCGTAGATCAGCTTGTTCCTTAAGGTCATTAGGTCCTTATGCTGGAGCTGGCATAGAATTCTCTCCCGGGTGTCTTTTCTAATAAAAAAGCCAACTCAAAGACAAAAAGGGTTAGGAATGTGACCATTCCAAACCCTTTTGTCTATAACCTGAAAGGGCTGACCAGATTGGTCAGCCCTTCATTACATTATTTTTTATTAAAATAATCTGTAAAAGCATGTAGGATTTCAATACCTTGATAGGTGAACAAACTAAGAGCAGTAATTGAAAACAGAACAACAGGAATCATTCTTAACCAAAACATCATTTATAAAACCTCCAATTTTGTTTTTATGCTAATAAGGTTGGTTTCAATAAATGATTTTTTGAAAAGTATGAGGATTGGTAATAAACAGCGTATAAAAATGGTCTTAATTGTTGTCTATGTGTTAACAATTGACCAAATAAAAACATTGCAAGAGCAATAATCAAAACAATGTAAGCTGTATCTACTGAGCGAAATAGGTCAAAGTGCTTTTGATCTTCCTCGACAATCAGTACTCCGGCAGTTGCTTCATTCTCAACAGCAATTATTTTTCCTTGATTTGTAGGATGATGATAAATCGTAGACATTGAAACAAGTTGTAAGCCAGAAAGAGAGATTAATAGCACCATAAATGACTTTATCAGCAATAGATGTTTCAATTGTCTCACCCCTTTGCTGTTTGATAGATAATATCTTAAACCTTTTTTATTCAATTGAAAAGAGATTTGTTTGCCTTAAAAGGCCATTTTCTTTCGAATGAGAGTTGTAAGGGTTACCAAGAGGCATACTTACTTCAGTCATTCTTTGTATAAATTTTCCTTTAATAAAAGGAGTTTCTCTTTTTTTGTTGAATTAAGCGGAGAAAGATTAGTAGCTGATTTGCTGTGCTAAGGATTTTAACAATTAGAAAAAGAGGTTTATATAATGAAAATAAGAAGTAAGTGGAGTCGAATGTCAAAGGTTTTGTTATTATTTTTTTCAATATTTATAAGGATTTACTGGTTTAAACTGAGGAAAAAATCTGAACAAGAATGGGATTTGTTATGGGGGAAGATCGGCGAAGAGTTTCGAAAAACACTTTTTGAATTAGAGGGTTTACTTATAAAGGTTGGTCAAATTTTAAGTATTCGTGCGGATTTACTTCCTCATTCCTTTATAAAGCAAATTCAGGATTTAACGGATAAAGTACCTCCTTCAGAATGGAAAGAGATTAAAGCTGTGATTGAAGAAGAATGGGGATGCGAACTTAATAAAAACTTACTTTCAATTGAGAAAGCCTCAATTGCATCTGCATCAATAGGGGAAGTGTACCAAGCAGTTTTAAATAATGGAGAAAAAGTCGCGATAAAAGTACAAAGACCCCGGATTCAGTCTATTGTTTCAACTGATTTTCGCACATTAGGGATTATTATTTGGTTTGCGGATCGTTTTGTTCCGGTTCCTAAGGGGTTTATTAATTTTAAAGTGTTATATAAAGAATTAAAACATGTGATTGAACAAGAGCTCGATTTTCAAAAAGAAATGAAATCATTATTATTTTTCAAAGAAAGATTTAAAACAGATGATGATGTGAAAATTCCACATGTATATTCTGATCTTTGCACATCAAAGATTATCGTAATGGAATGGGTAGAAGGAATAAGGTTAACAAACGATAAAGCTCTTGAATCATTAGAATTAAGCCGTGAAGAACTCGCACAACGACTCCTTAAGGTGTTTCTTCCTCAATGGCTCGAGCCTGGAATATTTCATGCAGACCCACATCCGGGAAATATTCTCATTACTAAGGATGGACAAGTAATTTTATTAGATTTTGGAATGGTGGGGGAAATAACTAAAAAAGACGCCTCTTATTTTCAAAGTTTAATTGGCAGTATACTTGCAAAAGATTACTCTAAAGCAGTTGAATGCTTATCACAATTAGGATTTCTACATCCTCAAGCTGACTTTAGGACAATGGAAAAACTACTTGCTGAATTAGTTTCCTTTGATATAGCTGCTTTAAAAGAAACAGATTTAATTCAATTAAAAATGGAAATGAACGATATGATTCAAGCACTACCTATTCAAGTTCCAACAAGGTTTGTTTTTCTCGGTCGATCAGTTGTAACAATTGAAGGAATTCTTCGCCAAGTTGCACCTGAAGCAGAAATGCTAGAATTAGGAAGACCTGTTTTTATGAGGTGGCTACAAAAGCAGGGAAACAATAAGTGGTCGTTTCTCTGGCAATGGGCTCAATCTCAGCCTGTTTTTAAGGTTATACATACTGTAAATGAGTTTTTACAATTACCTCACAAATTAGAATCAATAAAAGAAAAGGAGCAGAGAAGACATTTCCAGTTTGTTATATATGAAAATAATAAAAAACGATTTTTTCAACTACTACTAATTGGGCTAATCGGATTCTGTTTTGGATTATATAGCGGACAATCTGTTCTTTGGCAATTATCTACAGCTATTGGGTTCATATCGATTATTGGGTTTTTCATTTGTAGTTTTAAACTGAAAAAATGGATGAAATATATGCAGGAACGAAAATGAATGAAGTTGCCATGTTTAAAAGTAAGAGTATACATTCGTCTAGAGTGTATACTCTTTTTATTTCAAGGATATTAAAAGGTGTATATAGGATTCCTTTTAATGGTTAAACTGTTTATCTGGATATATCGGTAGGTTTAATTGAGGAGGAAAAGGATGTTTTCTGATTTCAAAAAATATTTATCACGTAATCTATGGTCTGGTTTTTTATTTGGAATAGGCTTAGCAGCCTTTATTGATGAAACTGTGTTTCATCAACTTTTGCGTTGGCATCATTTTTATGATCGATCAACAACAGATGTTGGTCTAATATCAGATGGACTTTTTCATGCATTTAGTTGGTTTGCTACTATTTGGGGTTTGTTCCTGCTTGCCGATCTTCGAAGAAAACAAGGGTTTTGGTTTAAAAGGTGGTGGGGAGGTATGCTTGTAGGTTCAGGTGGATTTCAACTTTACGATGGGATTATTCAACACAAATTAATGAGAATTCATCAGATTCGCTATGTAGAAAATATCCTTCCATATGATTTGATTTGGAACATAATAGCCGCAATAATGATTTTAGTTGGCTGTATTCTTTTATTCCAAACAAAAAATCATGAGAAAAAAAGCAAGGGAATGGGTGCTACATATGAACAATAATCATAATCACCATTCAACTTGGGATACCCTTGATTTATACTTTATAATAGGATTTTGCTTGCTTCTTTTCATTTATGTTCTTGCAGCTGTATTTGCGAATCATAAAAATAGAAAGTGGCCCCTTTACCGAACAATATTTTGGATATTAGGTATTTTATGTGCTGCTATTTCATTGGTAGGACCTATTGCTAACCGAGCCCATTTCGATTTTACATTTCATATGATTGGTCATTTATTGCTTGGAATGCTTTCCCCGTTATTAATGGTCCTTGCAGCTCCAATATCATTAATGATGAGGGCATTGAGTGTAACAGCTTCCCGACGTTTGTCTCGTGTTTTAAGAAGCTGGCCTATTAGAGCGATTAGTGACCCAATCGCTTCTTCTTTGCTTAATATAGGTGGGTTATGGATACTTTATTTAACTGACCTTTACTCACTCATGCATCAGAATGTGTTTTTGCATTTGATCATACATATTCATGTTTTTTTGGCAGGTTATCTGTTTACGTCTTCCATGATATCGTTTGACCCAAACCCTCATAAAGCAAGTTTTACATATCGTGCTTGTGTCTTAATCAGTGCTCTAGCTAGTCATGGTATATTATCAAAATTAATATATGCTAATCCACCAGCTTCTGTTTCAAAAGTTCAGGCAGAGGCTGGAGCAATGTTGATGTACTATGGTGGGGATCTCATAGACCTTGTTCTTATTTATTTTCTTTGTTTAGAATGGTATAAAGCAACTAGACCAAGGGCAATTACAATACCTACGTAATGGAATTAGTTTTACGTAGGTTTTTTTGATAATTTCTACTTTTGGACTGAAAAAAGAAAAATATTTTACAAATCTCTAAATTTAGTAGATTATAGGTTTTATGGAGGTAGTGCAATGTTTACATTACAAAATATTCGTTACAAAGAAATATTAAATATTGAATCACTTAATATACCAGCAAATAAAGTGACTTTTCTTGTCGGAGAAAGTGGTGCAGGAAAATCAACATTATTAAAAATGTTAAATATCATGTTGTCTCCAGACCATGGTCAGATTTTTTATAAGAAAGAAAATATAGATGATCTTGATCCTATATATCATAGAAGAAATGTTATCATGCTATCACAACAACCGACGATATTTGAAGGAACAATTAGAGAAAACTTGAACAAAGGTCTTATTTTCGCAGGTGGAAAAGAAAAAGAAGATAAAGAGCTAAAGCAAGCACTAACTATTGTTTATTTAGAGAAAGATCTTGATGAAAAGGCTGATACCCTTTCAGGAGGGGAAAAACAAAGACTTGCGCTTGCACGAATTCTTTTGTTAGATGCGGAAGTTTATTTATTGGATGAACCGACTTCAGCCCTAGATGAGGTAACAGAAGAAATGGTCATGAAGAATTTTATCGAAATGATAAAGAAAAATAATAAAACAGCCATTCTTATTACACATTCTCAAAAGCTTGTTTCCACTTATGCTGAAAATGTTGTTACCTTAAAGAAAAGTGGGGGTGAGAGTTGATGGAGAATGTGATAAGAGATATTGAGCTGTGGAGGCTAGCTGCTGGATATTTATTTATTATATTATTGATTGCATTCGTTAGATGGAGAGGCTTAAATAGAGAAATCCGCATTATTGTTTCTACAGCAAGAATGACGATTCAATTAGTGCTCGTTGGGTACATCCTGACGTACATTTTTGAAGAGCCAAACCCTTATATCATCACGTTTATCGTGCTGTTTATGCTTACTTTTTCAATTATTAATACATATAAGCAGGTGGCAAAACCATTATCTAAAAAACTAAAACAAATTATTGCTCTCTCAATGACTGCCGGTTCGCTTCTTACGTTAATTTACTTTAATTTTGTTGTCATTCATTTTCAACCTTGGTATGAGCCTCATTATCTGATTCCAATAGCAGGAATGATAATAGGAAACTCAATGACAGGGATTACTCTTGGTGTGAAGAATTTAGTAGAAGGTATCGAAAAGGAAAAGCACTTAATTGAGGGTGCACTCATGTTAGGAGCTAAGCCTGAAGCCGCCACCAAGTCTGTTGTCAACTCTGCATTTGATTCAGCAATATTACCAACAATTAATAGTATGGTAGGTATGGGAATCGTTTTCTTACCAGGGATGATGACAGGTCAAATATTAGCCGGAATAAATCCAATCATAGCGATTGAATATCAAATTGCAGTTTTGCTCGGTATTGCTGGAAGTGTAGCTCTAACAGTCATGATTTTCACATCATTTGGTTATAAAACTTTCTTTAATGACCGTCAACAGTTTATTAAGTAGTAAAAGCTAATTATGCAGCTCTCGAAGCTGCGTAATTGGCTTTTTTGTTTACCAACAGTAAATGCTTTGAAAATATTATTGACAAATTCTACCTAGAAGAATAAATTATATATGATAATATGTTCATGTATTGTATGTAAGGTGTGATTACGATGATGTATGATGTTTTAATTATTGGTGCAGGTCAAGCGGGTCTTTCAATGGGGTATTTTCTTAAACAAAGTCATTTATCTTTTTTAATTATAGATAAGGAGCAAGAAATTGGAGATGTATGGCGGAAACGCTATGATTCTTTGGTTTTATTTACACCTAAAAGATACAGTTCTTTACCAGGTTTGATGATGGAAGGAAATGTAGATGAACTTCCAAAAAGAGACGAGGTAGTTGAGTATCTTAAAAAATATGCAACTACTTACTCTTTACCAATAAAACATGGTACCGAAGTGATTAGTGTTGAAAAAACTAAAAATATTTTTCATGTGGTAACAAATAGAGGAGAGTTGTTAGCAAAACAAATAGTAGTTGCTACAGGACCTTTTCAAACACCGAAAATACCTGAAATCTCTCAAAATCTAGATAAGAGCATTAAACAACTTCACTCATCTCAATATAAAAATAGTAATCAACTACAGGATGGGGCTGTTTTAGTGATTGGGGGAGGTAACTCTGGGACACAAATAGCCGTTGAATTATCGAAAACAAAAGAAGTATATTTATCTATTAGTCAAAAGCTGAAATTCTTACCGTTAACTTTTGCCTCTAAAAGTATATTTTGGTGGTTTGATAAATTAGGTATATTACATGCAAACCGTGACTCTTTTATAGCTAAAAAGCTTCAGCAGCAGGGTGATCCTGTTTTTGGGTATGAGTTAAAAGAATCAATTCAAAAAGGGAATGTAAGCTTAAAGCCTAGAACAAGAAATGCTGAACATTCGACCATATACTTTGAAGATGGAGATACTATAAAGGTGAAAAACATCATATGGGCAACAGGCTTTTGCTTAGATTATCAATGGATTAAAATAAAGGAAGCTTTTGATATGCAAGGAAATCCAAAGCATAAAAGAGGTGTTACTAGTGTTAGTGGATTGTATTTCTTAGGACTTCCATGGCAGCATAGAAGAGGATCAGCCCTATTGCTTGGGGTTGGAAATGATGCAAAATATCTATTTCAACAAATTATTGAAAACTTTGAGAAAAGTGTGTAGGAAGGGGACAGGGGAATGTTGTTGGTTAGCTCTTGTTTAGCCGGAATGGAAGTAAGATACAATGGAACACACAGCCTAGTTGAAGAAATAAGGGAATTAGTAAAAGAAAATAAAGCTGTAGCGGTGTGTCCGGAATTACTCGGTGGCTTCACCACACCTAGAGAGCCAGCAGAAATTGTTGGAGGAAATGGAGAAAATGTTTTAGATGGTTATGCTAGAGTTATAGAAAGTTCAGGAAACGATGTAACAGATTTGTACATAAAAGGGGCATATTCTACACTTGAAAAAGCCAAAAAGATGAAAGCTAAGGCAGTGATATTAAAAGATTATAGTCCTTCATGCGGCAGTTCGATGATTTATAATGGAGAATTTAAGGGAAATAAAATAATAGGAAACGGAGTAACAGCCGCTTTACTAGAGAGAAACGGGATAAAGGTGTTTTCTGAAAACAATCTGCCTAACGATATAAGTAAACTTTTATAAAAGTTTACTTATATCAGGATTATGCTATAGATATAAAAATGAATACAAAACAACGAGTTTACTTGTTACAAACACATCAAATTCATGAAAAATTTCTATTTGACATGAAACGCGTTTCATCATTTAAACTCCTTACAAATAGGTTTTTTCTAAGCTTTAATTGTTGTTTTTGCTCTAAATAAAGGAAGAATTCAACAATTAGTTTTTACTTAAAAAGTAAAAGTGAGGAGACTAATGATGTGGGTATTAGTATTGCTTTGTTTTATCATTTATACTGGAGCTTATTTCTGTATAAAGGCTTCAGGACAGTCACCAAAAATAAAAACACTAAAAACATTTGATGATTTCTTTATCGATTCGAAAAAGAAAATGTAAAGCACTTTCATTAAACTTATGGAATGATTACGAGGCTCAATGTGCACTTGCTAACGGGGTGATTTTATGACAAATATAAAAGATTTAGCTAGGATGGCTGGCGTATCCGTAACTACTGTTTCTCGTGTTTTAAATAACCATCCATATGTTAGTGAACAAAAAAAGGTGGCTGTTTTAAGAGCTATAGAAGAAAGTAACTATCACAAAAATATAAATGCGGTTCATTTAAGCAAAGGTAAAACTCAACTAATAGGTGTTGTTCTTCCATATACTGACCATTCTTACTTTGGTCAGTTGTTAAAGGGAATAGCTAAACAAGCGTTAGAACACAACTATAAATTGGTCTTATTTCAGACAGACTACATTGAGAGCCGTGAATTGGAAGCTCTGTATATGTTAAAGCATAAACAAATCGACTCTCTCATTATTTGTTCGAGAACTAGTAATTGGTCGATTATTGAGGAACATTTGGTTTATGGTACAATTACGTTATGCGAAAATATGATAAATAAAAAAGTGTCTACTACTTTTGTTAATCATTATGAGGTCTTCTTTGATGCACTAGAATATCTTTATAGTAAGGGTCATAGTAAAATCGGTTACACTATTGGCAGAAAATCAGGAACCAACAGTCAAAATCGTGAACGTGCGTATAGAGATTTTCATAAAAAATATAATTTACCTTACAATTCTTATTATATAATGGATGAATGCCTGTACTTTGAAGACGGGGAAAAAGTAGTAAAGCAACTAAATGATATGGATACACCACCAACTGCATTATTGATAACGAGTGACCAGGTTGCGGCTGGGGTTGTAACATGCTGCCAAAAACACAATATCTCAATACCAGATCAACTATCAATTATCGGGTTTGACAACGAACCAATTGCTAAAATGATGAATATTACATCAATAGAAATTCCTCTCGAGGAAATGGGGAAAAATCTCTTCCTTCAAGCTATTAACGATCAGGTGTCGAACAAGGAAATATCGGTAAAGTTAATTCAGAGAAAAACAGTTTGATTTGATAGGAATATGATTAGAAAGTAGGAATAATGATGACCACTAAAAGTTTAATTTTTTTTGATATAGACGGGACTTTACTTACTCATGATAAAGAATTACCTCTTTCAACTAAAGAAGCTATTTTTAAACTAAAAGATGAAGGCCATATTGTTGCGATCGCAACTGGTCGAGCTCCTTTTATGTTTGAAGATTTACGTGAAGAATTAAATATAAATACATATGTTAGCTATAATGGTCAATTTGTCGTTTTAGATGGCGAAGTGCTTTTTACAAATCCTTTAAAGATTTCATCACTTGAAAAATTAACAGAAAACGCTCTTCTGAACGATCATCCTGTTGTCTTTATGGATCATGAGGATATGAAAGCAAATGTTTCCGAACACCGCTATATTAACGAAAGCATTCAATCATTAAAGATCAAACAATTTCCTACACATGATCCGCACTACTATAAAGGTCGTGAGTTGTATCAAACGCTTTTATTCTGTCCAGAAGGAGAGGAAAAGCAATACGAGCTAAATTATCAGGATTTTGACTTTGTAAGATGGCATCCCTTTTCAGTGGATGTTGTCCCGAGTGGCGGGTCAAAGGCAATTGGAATTAAGAAAATTGTTGAGAAGCTTGGGTTTTCGGAAGAACATCAATATGCTTTTGGCGATGGTTTAAATGACATTGAAATGCTTTCAACGATCAAAAATAGTGTTGCAATGGGAAATGCAGAAAATCAGGTGAAGGAAGTCGCAAAATACGTAACAAAATCAGTTGAGGAAAATGGTATACTTCATGGACTTCAACAGGTAGGGCTTTTATAATTTTTATATAGGATAGAAAACAGGCGCTTAAATATTCAGAGCGCCTATTTGGTTTCTACTATTTAAATGAGTGAGGAGCACCTGTTGAAGTATGTTCATTCACCCACTGAAGAGATACCTTAGAAACAGTATCCCATCCCGGTATTTCAGATTTATGCTGTTCAACCCAGCTCATGCAAAACTGTGGATCAATATTGTTTTGTTCACATTGATCAAGGAAAGCCTCTATTGTTGTATCGGTACAGTTTTGCCATGACCCGCATGTATTTTGAAAAATATTCTCCATTTTATCTACTATTTCGTTGCTTCTATCCATATTTGAAAACCCCTTTCATTTATTCATCACAGCCCAAATACAGTATGTCCCCTGATTGATTATTTATGATATTGAGTTTTCCCTAATTTCATTTAGTTACAAAATATTCTACATCTTCCTTAAAATAACTTATAATAAAGATGAATCGTTTTTGCTAAAGCTTTCAAGAGCAACACTATATTAGGAATAAGGTGATCGATCATCAAAAATATCAAAAATATGATGTTTGCTATGCTTGGATTCATTTCCCTCGGTGTTGGAGTTGCGGGAATTATTCTTCCTATTTTACCCGGAGGTCCATTTTTTCTCTTAGCCTCATTCTGCTTTGCAAAAAGCTCTAAGAAATTTGAAAGATGGTTTAAAAGTACCTCATTCTATAAGAAATATGTTGAAGGTTTCCGGCAGAAGAAAGGCATGACACTCAAAGAAAAAATTCGTATCAACCTAATTGCAGATGCGTTCATCCTATTTTCGGTCTTTTACATAAACATCCTAGTAATAAAAGTTATTTTAGTGCTACTTGCAATATACAAGCACTATTATTTCTTAAAGAAAATTAAAACGATTAACCCAAAGCAAAAAGAAGCAGATAAAATTTTTTTTAGGAAGTGATTTATTTAGCAATGATTAAGAGTAGTGGATAAGATATGAAGAAAGTTGTGAGTAGTTATACATCATACTTTTTTGGGATAATTCAGTTTTATCACATTAATATTGTGCACTTTTTCATAAAAAAGTAAACAGCATGATTTTTCTATGAAGGACGAGACTACTTACAGCGTGATAGTACAAAACGTACGATCTTTTCAACAAATACAATGCTTAAAAGTTTTTAGCATTATTTCACTAGGATACCTGATGCTAGCTGGGAAATTATATAGATATTGAAACATTTACACGAGAGGTTTAGTCATGGAAGGGAGAGAAAATTAATGGAGTCATTATGGTTAGAGTATGCCTGGGCATTGTTGATTTTAATTGGATTGGAAGGACTGCTATCTGCTGACAATGCGTTAGTGCTGGCAGTTATAGCTAAACATTTACCTGAGGATGAGAAAAAAAGAGCTATAAATTATGGAATTATCATGGCTTTTGTTTTCAGGTTTCTTGCACTTTTTGCTATATCATTTATTGCGAACGTCTGGCAAATTCAGGCGATAGGTGCAGCTTATCTTCTTTACTTAGGATTGAAGCATATTATTCAGGCACGTTTCGGTAAAGAAAATGAAAATATTCGTGAGGAAGAAGAAAAGGAAGCAGCTGGTAAAGGTTTTTGGCCAACTGTAGGTAAGATAGCATTGGCTGACCTTGCTTTTGCGATTGATTCAATTCTCGCAGCAGTCGCACTGGCGCTTGGACTTCCGGATTCACCACTAGGCAACTTCGGTGGTATGGATGGAGGAAAGTTTATAGTAGTTGTTTTAGGAGGTATTGCTGGCCTTATCCTAATCAAGTTTGCTGCAACATGGTTTGTCCAGCTACTTGCAAAACGTCCAGCTCTAGAAACGACAGCATATGCAATTGTTGCTTGGGTAGGTGTTAAACTTGCAGTCATTACTTTGGCTCATGAAGATATAGGTATCTTAGATCATCATTTTCCACATAGTACTGTTTGGACTTTGATCTTTTATGGAGTGTTAGTTGGAATAGCCTTACTTGGATGGTTTGCACCTGCTAATAAGTCTTTAGAAAAAGATTTAACTTAAAGTAAGCTTTTTGAATAATTAAAGTGTGAGTTCATTACAAAATTGACTGACACTTGTAAAATATAGAAAACAATTTCAAAAGAAATATAAAAAGATGACCTGTATTCACTAAGGTCATCTTTTAGCTGTTTAAGAAAATTTTCCCCTTTTATTATTCTTCTGTTTTATTTAAATGAAGAGGAGGTGGGATTAGCCAGCCTTTTTCTTTATTTAGTCGTAACACTTTGCCACCAAGTGCTGCTTTTTGTGTATGGAATTGACCAAACATCATAGCGATGTCCTCTCTGATTGCTTGACCAATCATTTGACTACATGCCACCAATCCAGCAGCTATGCTTGCGGATAAAGCTGCTGCAATTTCTTGGTCCATAAACTTTGCCCCTGCTGGAATATCCTCGATACGAGCGTTAGGACGTTCAGGTGGTGTAGGAGGAAGAGCGACTCCATTGTCTTTTAAAATTGTCTCAATTTGTTTCATTTCTTGTTGACATAGATCAATCGCTTCCATTAGTAATTTACGAAGGTCCTCATCTCCAGCATGATTAACCTTAGTTTGATATCCAGCAACTGCTCCCTTTGAAGTTAGAAGATACGACCAAGCACCAAAAACTTCTCCATAATGTAATGGTTCGTTTTGAGGATTACCACTTAGAATTCCCATTAAAACACTCCCTATAGTTTTTTTCATATCCATAAAAACTCTCCTAATTCTTAATGTCTTATAGACAAAAAATAGTATGCGTTAAATCTTTCTTCTTTAATCTTTTACAAAAAGTATTTTGAAAATGTTATGAATTAGAAAAATGGGCTCCATTTTAGGCTCCTTAATGAATCATTCTTAGCATTAGACGGGCTCCAAATTGTTATAAACGTATATACTATATCGTCTAAGAATTTAATATTGACAATCGAAAGGAAGATGTTTAAATGTACGGATATGAAAATAGTCCACATATGGCTGGAGCAAACATGCCTCATGTTGCTGCAGAAAATGTTCCTCATCAGCCAGTTGTAATGCCTTACACTTATGAAGCCCCTGCTTATGGATATTGTGCTCCTACTTATAGACCGAATACATTCGCGCTTATCGTTGTGTTATTTATTTTGCTAATTATTATAGGTGCAACGATTTACGGTAATAAGTGTTAACCACATACACCCTAAAAAAGACACTATTTTTTAGTGTCTTTTTTAGTTCCTTTTCACAAATGGAATGGGTGTTAGAAAATCATCGTGTTTTTATTTATGGGTGGGTTCGGTTTTGAAGTACAAAATTTGAAATAACCGTAATTATGCGAATGGTAATTCGCACGATAATTAACATTGATTAGCAGAACATGTGTCACAACTATATAGTTGTTTTTTTACTAAATTTAAAAATAAACGTAAAAATTCCGTTTAAATTGAGAAATATCAACATTCCCCACAAAATAAGGGAAGTTTTTACGCTAATATGAACCTAATCTTTAGATTTAGGTATATATATAGAGGTTAACCGGAATATATCCGCTAATATTAGCTTTTTAAGCATCTACTATATACCTTAACCGGAGTTTCTCCGCCTATCTTTCCTAAACCTCCACGAAAAAATCAACAATGAATAACATCAGTTATCAATCCCCAATTAATTTAGCCCTAACTTCTACTATCCGGTTGAAAAAGAATGTGAATTAGGGTTTTAAAATACTTGCTATCTAACAGGGTATTAAGGATAAAGATACCAAAATAACAGGTAATTTCCACTACACAGAAGTATTTTTCCGTGATATAGTATGACTACAAGATAAGTCATCCTGCAATGTTCGTTGCCCCTACATGTTTTAAACCTTACTATTTATTAGGGATTCCTATATAAATTAACTGATGCCACGCCTATCTTAGTAGGATTGCAGCAGGTTAATATGCGGAAACCCACCTGTTGAAAACAGGTTATCAAAACATCTGGGGAAACGGCATAGGTGGGAATGATTTTAAAAACAACATATATTTATTTTCTTATACATACCGTTGATAGTCGGGGAGGTAGCGGTGCCCTGTAACTCGCAACCCGCTCTAGCGAGGATGAATTCCTTTTTAGCGGTATGATAATGGAAGGTTTGCCTTATATAAGCGGTGTTGACTTTCAGAGTCCTCGCAATAGAAACCCATGAATCTGGTCAGGACGGGAACGTAGCAGCCATAAGTGGGACAATCTATGTGTCGAAGGGTAGCTTTGAATGAGCTGGCTGTATAAGTAACGCTTGTGTTGTCATATCAATAAAAGGTTCAACGGTGCTAAATGGGGCCTTAGCTCAGCTGGGAGAGCGCCTGCTTTGCACGCAGGAGGTCAGCGGTTCGATCCCGCTAGGCTCCACCATATATAATATACTAGGCGACATAATTAGTCATACATAACAAAAAGGCTTTTGTACTTAAAGTACAAAGCCTTTTTCGTGTTCATTTATAGTATTTACATATAATCGTAAACGGAATCTTCAAAATAGAGCCAGTGAAAATATTCAATTTGTGGATCTGACATTTCCGCGATTTCCTTTTCATTGAATTTGCGTTTGTCTAATAAATCCTTCACTTTGATTTCTCTTGCTAATTGGCTCATGGTATTTCCTCCTTAAGAATAACAAGTAACGTTGTTGTTATAGAGTTGTAAGCGTTTACTTAGATTTCTTACTTTTATTATATATCTCAAATTGATATGAAACAAATATCAATTTGAGATAAAAACACAAAAAATGATATTGAAATGTTATTTATTGATATTTAGAAATTGATAATCCACTTTGAGTGTATTTTTAGAGGAAAATTATAGGGAAATTCCCTTCGTGATAAATTAATTTTAAAAAATAGTGAAATTATAAAACTTTTTAAGTAATTTTTGTATCTAATTCATGAAGGGCTAATTCATCTATTTTGTTTAAAGTGATTGTATAAATATCTACGCTATGGTGTGAGGGGGATAAAAGTGAAAGAAGAAAAGCTTGTAAAGCTTGCTACAAAGGGAGATTCTGAAGCGTTTGGTAAACTCATGATATTGTTAAAGGATCAAGCTTATCGGATGGCCTATTGTTATTTGCATCATGAACACGATAGTATGGATGCTGTTTGTAACGCTATGGAAAAGGCATTTGAAAAACTTAATCAGCTTAGGGAACCAAAGTATTTTAAAACCTGGTTTCTAAAGATTGTTATCAATGAAAGTAATCAATTACTAAGGGAAAAAAGTAAAATTGTTGAATTAAGTGAAAACGAGATGATGAATTTATCTGGAGAATCTAAATCTGAGCACATAGAAGATCTTGAAGAATTACTTAATCAAGTGGAACCAACAGAAAGGTCTATGATCTACATGAAATATTATTTAGGATACTCTCTTGATGAGATTTCAAAAATAACAGACTTGCCGTTATCAACAGTAAAAACTAAAATATACCGGAATCTAAAACAACTCCGAGAAAAACTAGTTCAAGGGGAGGTCTTATAAATGAGCTTAGAGGAAAAAGAATTAGATATAATCATGAACAGAACAAAGTCAGAGTTGATTCCAGTCCCAGACGAATTAGAGGATAGAATAAATAAGTGGGTTGTTGCTAAAAAACAAAGCAAAAAGAAAAAAAGATTTCGACATTTTTCAATCGGAGCAATAGCTGCCAGTATTCTATTGATCAGTTTTATCTTATCTCCAAATGCAAGAACCTACGCAAAAGATATTCCGATAGTTAGTATGGCTGTTAACTGGTTTGAGGAATTGCTATTCGAATATAAAGGAATAGAAACAGCGGAAGAAAACAATTACAAACCTTTTAGGCCACATTCTTTTTCAGTTGGAAACTACGAATTAGAAATGGATCATCTTTTTCTTGAAGATGAGCAACTCTTTTTTACTCTCTTAGTTAAAGGAGGAGACATAGCAAATTCCGTATATAAAGAAGAATCAGGAATGTTAATGATGGATAACTATCCCGAAATGAATGTAGAGTCAAAGAGTTTTGCAAGAAATCCCGACTCTGTTGAAGGTGCAGGAGCATCAATGGGTATTCAGCGAATTTCAGGTAAGTATTACATTATGGCTAAATATACACTTTATATTGATCCTAATACTGTACATGAATTTATAAAAAATGATGGAAATACACTGTCCTTTAGTGTTGAAATTGACGGAAATAAAACAAATGTTGACATTCCATTATCAAACACAAAAGTTCAATTAGGGAAACATTTTGTACAGAATGAAAAGATAGAACTACAGAATTCAGAAGACCCCTTTACAGTTCAAAAGCTAGTGGTATATCCGACAAGAATGGAACTTGAGTTAACAGGGGGGTCACAGGATGCTTTCTTTAAAATGGTCCCTAATATTTACTTACAAGATGAAAAAGGAAATAAATATTCGTTAAGAGTCTTACAAGTTAATTCTGGTTCCTATAAACTAGAATCACTTTCTACTATTTATTTTGATAAAAAAGTAAAAGAGTTAACATTGAATGTTGGGATAAACAAAGGTATTCCACTGAATATAACTGAAGAATAATGAGAAGGTCAGCCTTAAAGGTTGACCTTTTGATGAGGGGCTAGAAAGAACAAGTGAAGTAGGATACTTAGTAGGCTATTATCATGACCCAAAACAACTTCGCACCGTATTTAAAAGGATGACAGGCATGCCTCCACGCGATTTTATATCCAATTGAAGCAAAATGAGATAAGGGGAGCGTTTTCATACTCATGCATCATTTTATTATTTTGTTATGTAGATAAGAGTCTCTAAATAAGTAATAGAGACTCTTTCTATTTTGTCAATTACTTTTCAGAAACAATAAATACCTCATGAACATTTTGATTAGCGGCACGAACTTGATTCTCTATTTTTTGTTTAAGCTGACTTGAAACTTGCTTTGTGTGACCTAAACGAGTATTACGATTTTTAGTATCAACATTAGTAGTGAAATTTGTGTTATTTCCTAAGCCAGGTCTAGTTGTCGAAGGATTATTTGTCCCAGGTGTTTCATTTATTCTTTCAGCCATTTCTGTACCATTATTTCGTTCTGCAGAATTTGCTGTTTTTGAATGACGGTTATTGAATCCCACATTATTATATTCATTTGCCATCCCACGTAAGTTCGTGTTATTTCCTGTTGTTCCAGAGTTAGTAGCACTTTTATTACCAACAGTTGTACCATTGTTATTATTGTTGTTTCCATTTTGGTTTAAACGAACCGTAACAAAGGCATCGTTGCCTCTCATGATCACTCTAGCTTGATATACTTCATCTAAACGCTCAACATTTTTTGTTGCACGTGCTTGGACAGTTGCATTTTGATTGCGGTTAGAATCATTCTCGTTGTAGTTCACTCTTGTTATTGGAGCCTGTTCATTTCTCAATCCCATATTTGTAGCGTTATTTGTTTGATCGCCTGCGCAGCCTGTAGCACTTAGAATGCAAGCTGCGGATAAGATCGTAACAAGTCCTTTTTTCATCACCATCATCCCCTAAATAGTAAAGTACATTTTTAGAATATCTAAATATGTACAAACTATCCGATGTGAACAAATCCATAATATGAAAAATAAGGCTATCTAACGATGGGGGAGGATGATGGAAGTTAAAATTGGAACAATAAAGATATAACTCCAAGGGAGGTTTTAATTATGAACAAACAAAATAAATCAAATCAACATAAGGATTTTAAGGAAAACTCATATGAGATTGAAAAAGAAACAAAAGGTACCATGCATTTAAAAAATGCCCCTACACCACATATTGAGGGACATCAAATTACAGAGGACATGGAGTAGGAATAACCTAAATTGATATAAAAAAGACAGAGGACTAGCCCCTGTCTTTTCGTTTCACTTAGTTTTTCTCACTATTGCTTGGTACTTCACAACTATCGTCGGTGCAAATAGCACCTTCATCACCGTCAAAGCGTAGCTCCTGAAACTTAGGTTTTGGTTTTTCTTCCTCCCAAATTTGTGTAAGTGCACGTGAAAATGTTTCTTGTGGTTGAGCACCTGATATGGAATACTTCTGATTCACAACAAAGAAAGGTACGCCTGTTACACCGATTTGTTGAGCTGTTCTTTCATCGCCTCTCACTTCATTTGCAAAGGCTGTTTCGTCATTTAACACTTCTAAAGCTTTACTGCGATCTATTCCTGCAGACTCTGCAAGGTCAGCCAATGTATTGATGTCCCCGACATTTTTTGTATCTGTAAAATAAGCATGCAATAGTTTTTCAGTTAACTCTGTTTCTTTTCCAATTGTTTTGGCGAATTTATTTAAACGGTGAGCATTAAAGGTATTCGTTGGCTTCATATCTTCATAGTTAAATGTTATACCAAGGTCAGAAGCTTGTTGAATAAGACCTTTATTCATTTCTCTAACTTGTTGTTCACTTGCTCCAAATTTAGCCGCTAATGCCTGATAAATACCTTGTTCAGTTTGTATTGGAGCATTAGGGTCCAATTCAAAGCTTTTAAACTCAACCTCTACTTGGTCTTTATGTGGAAATTGATCTAGAGCCATTTCTAAACGACGCTTACCAATATAACAAAACGGACAAACAAAATCCGACCATACTTCTATTTTCATACCCTACACCTCATTGATTCATGTTTTACTCATTGTAGCACACGTCCTAGAAAAACCTAAAAATGATGCTCGGAATTTGATGAACGTTTACTAATGTCTAAAATATTTTAATATTCTCAATAAGCAATAAAAATGGATAGTGTGAAAGATATCCTTAAACAGTGTAATTCTGGTTTTACTAAAATTGTTTTTTATGAAAGACTTTAGTTTAAATATATTTTAGGGAATTTATGTAAAAGTTTATTGACAGAAAATTTTAAATAGTATATCTTAGTTATAGAGTTACTGGTAATGACAACCTGACATGATGATAACCTTACAATAGACGCTACGAGGTGATGACATTGTTAAAACATGAAATTGATAAAGAAAGTCCTGTTCCCCTTTATGCACAGCTAAAGGAAATCATTAAAGATGAAATAAATTCCTCAAACTTTAAGCCAGGGCAATTGATTCCCTCAGAAAGAGAATTAGTTGATCTTTTTGAAGTAAGTAGACCAACTGTTCGGCAAGCTGTTAACGAACTTGTGAATGAAGGGATATTAAATAAAAAGAAAGGGTTAGGAACTTTTGTTGCCAAGCCAAAAATCAGACAGCAGTTCCTAGAAAATTTAACAAGTTTTCAAAATGAAATGAGAGAAAAGGGTCTTCCTTATGCAACAAAAGTAATTGACATGAAAGAAGTGAAAACAAATAGTTCCTTGAAGGAGATATTTGGTGAGCACCATACTGATTTCTTCTACTTAGAAAGACTGCGGTATATTAATAATAATCCGGTTGTTCTTGTTTCCACCTATATTCCAAAGTCTTTGGCAGAAGGATTATTAAGTGAGGATCTTACAAATGTATCCCTATATGAAACTTTACAATCAAAATATGGCCTCCAGATTCATCGAGCAATTAGAGTGATGGAAGCGGTAAATTCCTCAGATTATGAATCTAAGTTTTTAGAAATTGAGCCAGATGCAGCTATTATGTTTATTAAAACAACAGGATATTTACTAAATGATGAGATTTTTGAATATTCCATCGCACGCTACCGTGGAGATTTAAGTACATTTACTGTCAATATTTCAATATCTTGAAGAACTTCATAAGTCTCTCTTCAGAAGTTCGAACAATTAAAACGAACTGCTAAGAGAGCAAGTTTTAACCTTAACTTTCTTTTGTAAGGGTTTACAATTATCAGAATTTCTCTAACACATCTTCTATTCTATTTTCTAAGCCAATTTACCTTACTAATTTCTTAGCAAACATCCTCCAAGAAATCATCTTACAAGCTAATTCTACTAACTTCTAGATCATCCATATATGCAAACTGCACAACTATTACCTTTTTATTACATTACTTATTAAAAGTCTTATTTGTCTATAATTTTGAAAGGGGTGAGAAGGAGAACCTTTATCGGAGCTATGGGGGTATTTATTATGTGAAAAATAAGGGGGAGTTTTCATGAAAAAAAGATTTGGAAATTTTGCTTTATTTCTATTTCTCATATTCGGTTTAGTTGGTTGTAACCAATCAGAAGGAACATCAGGTGAAAGTGACAGTAATTCTGAAGGCGCTTCCAATGATGGAGGGGAACCACTAGAAATCTCTGTTATTATCAAAGCAACTGATTCTGGGTTTTGGCAAACAGTACTTCAAGGTGCAAAGGCAGCAGAAGAAGAATTGGGTAACAAGGTGAAAATTACAACAGATGGTCCACCTTCCGAAGCAGATATTGATGAGCAAGTAGCGATTTTAGAAAACACAGTTACACGTCAGCCTGACGGTATTGTCATTGCATCAACGAGTTCGGATGCAACAGTACCTGCAATTGAAAATGCGATGAGTCAAGATATTCCAGTAGTATTAGTAGACAACAAAGTAAATACAGAAAATTTCACTAGCTTTTTAGCAACAGATAACTTGGTTGGTGGTGCACTAGCAGCTGATAAATTAGTTGAACAGCTAAAAGCACAAGGAAAAGAACTAAAGGGAAAAGTAGGAGTCATTAGTTCTATGGCAGGAGTTAAGGTGCTTGAGGATCGTGATCAAGGATTTATTGACCGTATGGCAGAAATAGCACCAGATATTGAATTGCTTAAAACTCGCTATGTAGATAATGATATATCTAAAGCATTAAGTGCAGCACAAGATATTATAACAAGTAATCCAGATGTTCTAGGCTTCTTCGCTGATAATAACCATACTGGTATTGGTGTTGGTCGTGCTGTAACAGAGCAAGGATTGGCAGAGGATATACCGGTTGTAGCATATGATGCTGATGAAGAACAAATTAATTCTCTTAAAGCTGGAGCCATAGATGTACTAATTGTTCAGGATCCATTTGGTATGGGATATCAAGGAGTTCTAAATGTCATTGACAGTATCGAAGGAAAAGAAGTTGAAAAAACAGTTGATACAGGGGTAACCGCTGTGTCCATGGAAAATTTTGAAGAAGAAGATATCCAAAAGCTACTCTATCCTGAAAAAAGATAAATAGATTTTGAGGCTGCCTGAAGCTCAAGCCAAAGGCCAGCCTCATTAAAGGAGGAAAAAGAATGCCTAAACCTCTTGTAGAAATGAAACAGATCGTTAAGAAATTTAAAGGAACTGCTGCTCTTAAAGGAGTGGATCTTGAAATACAGCCAGGAGAGATACATGCTTTACTAGGAGAAAATGGAGCAGGTAAAAGTACACTTATTAAGATCCTAACAGGGGCTTATATACCAGATGAAGGTGAAATTATTGTTAAAAATCAAAGCTTTAAGGCAATCCCTGTTAAAGAACTTGAAAAGCTGGGAATTGCTGTTGTTTATCAAGATTTAAAGTTAGCTCCTGGTGTATCCATAGCAGAAAATATTTATATGGGTAAACTTCCTAAGCGTTTTGGTGTTTTTGTTAATAAAAGGAGAGCTAGAGAACAAACCAAGGTTGCTTTAGATAGAGTAGGGATTGGAGATACTGATCCAGATACTAAGGTTGGAGATTTAAAAATAGCTGAGCAAGAAATCGTTGCGATTGCAAAAGCAATTTCTAAGGATGCTAAGTTACTTATTTTAGATGAACCAACTGCCTTATTAGCTGAAGATGATGTGAAAAAACTTTTCAGAATCTTAAAGGAATTAGTTGCACAGGGTGTATCAATTATATATATATCACATCGGTTAGAAGAAATTTTTGAAATATCCGATAGAATTACTGTTTTGAGGGATGGTAATAAAATTTGGACGAAATCGGTTTCTGAAGTTCAAAGTGATATGTTAATAGAAGCAATTGCAGGAGAAATGCAGGGTAATGATCAAGTGTATGACCAAATTCAGATTGGTAAAGAACTTTTACGTATAGAGCAATTAACGAATTTTCCTCATTACAAAAACATTTCATTCTCTATTCATAGAGGGGAAGTAGTTGGTTTATTTGGATTAGTTGGAGCGGGGAAGAGTGAACTTTTAAAGGGGATTTACGGTGCAATACCACCTCATTCAGGAAACATACATATAAATGGGCTACCCTTTACTCCTAAACATCCTCGAGATTCTATTAAAAATAAAATTGGTTTTGTTGCGGAAGATCGTGGAACAGAGGGATTTCTACCTCGAATCTCTATTTATAAAAATGTAAACATTGCCTCATATAAACATGCAGCTACTTTAGGTTTCATAACCGCTTCAACTGAAAAGAAACGTGCCCTTGAGATGATTCAGAGTTTTAATGTTAAATACAGCAATCTTGATCAAAACATTGATGATTTGAGTGGAGGAAATCAGCAAAAAATAGTTGTAGCGAAATGGAAAGGAACCGATATAGAAATTCTTTTACTTGATGAACCAACTGCCGGAATAGATGTTGGAGCTAGACGTGATATTTACAAAGTGTCAAGGTTGTTAGCAAAAGAAGGGAAATGTGTATTGTACTCATCGTCATATTTACCAGAGTTATTAGAAGTATGTGATCGAATTCTTGTACTAAGTGAAGGGGAAATTACTGGAGAGTTTTCTAGATTAAATGATTTTAATGAAAGGAACATTATGAAAGCTGCCTATGCCTAAATTGTTTAGGAGGATGAAACATGGATGAAAAAACTGTGGTTGTCAATAATTCAAGGAAAAGCCAGAGTATGCTCAACTTGAATTTAAATTTTCTCTTAAAGATATCACTACCATTAATTCTTTTATTAATGTGGTTAGTCATTACCTTAATAGATCCAGTGTTTATTTCATTTAATAATTTAACAAACCTAGGAAGACAAACAGCCATAATCGCTATCGTAGCAATTGGTCAGACATTTGTCATCATTACAAAGGGGATTGATTTATCTGTTGGATCAACTCTCGGTTTATCTTGTGTTGTTTCTGCATTGTTACTAGTTTCAGGCATTCCAATTATGTTAACGATTATTGTCGTTACAGTAATAGGTATAGTAATAGGGTTAATAAATGGACTAATTATTTATGATATGAAAATCACACCATTCATTGCGACGCTTGGAATGATGACAATGGTTCGTGGTGCGACCCTCCTAAGTAGTGATGGGGAAATTGTCTCTGGAATGCCAAGAAGTTTTACAAGAATCGCTAATTCTGAAATATTTGGAATTCCTTATTTAATTTTAATATTGGTAGCTATTTGCATTATTTTCATGTGTGTTCTTCGATTTACCGTTTTCGGAAGAAATTTATTTGCGATTGGTAGTAGTGATGAAGCAGCACTATTATCCGGTGTAAATGTTCGCATGACGACATATGGGGCTTATATGATTTCTGGTGGGTTATCCGCGTTAGCAGGTATTTTAATGACCTCACGATTAGCAAGTGGTGTCCCAACAGCTGGTCAAATGTATGAGTTAGATGCGATTGCGTCAGCAGTTATCGGAGGAGCTAGCTTATTTGGAGCTCAAGGAAGTGTAATCGGAACTGTGTTTGGCTCTTTCATTATGACAACTTTACGTAACGCAGGTAACTTGTTAGGAATAGAGCCGTTTTGGCTGCAAATTGCTATCGGTGCCTTGTTAGTGATTGTTGTGTTTTTTGATCAACTTCAAAAGAAACGAGGGTAAAATGCGAAGAAATTGGAGGGGAAAATGTTGACATATCCTAAAAGTCTGAATGATACTACAACTCTTAATAATGGTGTTGAAATGCCTTGGGTAGGATTAGGTGTTTTTATGATGCAAGATGGTAAGGAAGCAAGTGATGCTGTGAGATGGGCCGTTGAGGCAGGTTATCGAAGTATTGACACAGCTGCTGTTTATAAGAATGAAAAATCAGTGGGGCAAGGAATAAAAGATTCAGGAATAGATCGTTCAAAGCTTTTTGTTACCTCTAAAGTATGGAATTCTGATTTAGGATATGAGTCAACGCTAAAAGCCTTTCAATCTAGTTTAAAGCGATTAAAGCTAGATTACTTGGATTTATATCTTATTCATTGGCCAGTTGAAGGTAAATATAAAGATTCATGGAAAGCATTAGAAAAACTATATAAAGATGGCTACGTTCGTTCAATAGGTCTAAGCAATTTTCACCAAAACCATATTGAAGATATATTAAGCGTAGCAGATGTCATTCCTCAGGTTGATCAAATTGAATGTCATCCTAAATTAAATCAAAAAGAACTAATTAAGTATACAAAACAGCATCAGATTCAATTTGAAGCTTGGAGTCCATTAATGCATGGAGAATTATTAATGGATAAAACAATTGTTCAAATTGCAAAAAAGTATAGGAAAACACCTGCACAACTATTAATTCGCTGGGATCTTGAGAACGGCCTAGTGACAATTCCTAAAACTAGTAAAAAAGATCGTATTGAAAGTAATGCAGATGTATTTGATTTCACTATTGAAGCAGAAGATAGAAAGATACTCGATTCAATGAATGATGGTTCACGTTGGGGTCCTGATCCAGATGATTTTGATTTACCAGAGGTCTTAAATTTAGAAGATTAGTTGAAGAAGTAAAGGAGATGTTTTTGGTGAGGAAGTTAATCGTCGCCCATGATGTGGGAACAACTGGTAATAAAGCAACATTATATTCTAGTAACGGAGAATTAATCCATAGTGCATTTTATGGATACGAAACTAACTATCCTGAATCGAATTGGGCAGAACAAAATCCTGCTGATTGGTGGGAGGCAGTATGTGTAACAACGAACGAGCTTTTACAACACCAAGATGTCAAGAGGGAAGAGATTGCGGTTGTTAGTTTTAGTGGGCAGATGCTTGGTTGTCTGCCAGTAGACCGTAATGGAAATCCACTTCAAGATGCCATTATATGGGCTGATATGCGAGCAAGTAATCAAGCTATAGAATTAGAAAAAAAATTAGGTATGGAATTTGTTTACAAAACTACAGGCCATCGAATTAGTTCTTCATACTCAGGAGCAAAAATAAAGTGGCTGAAAGACAACAAACCCGATATTTTTAATAAAACGTATAAATTCTTACAGGCAAAGGATTATCTAGCCTATAAGTTAACGGGTGTTTATGCAACAGATTATTCAGATGCGTGTGGTACAAATTGTCTTGATATTTTGAAGAAAACTTGGTCAAAAGAAATTCTTTATGCTTGGGAGTTGAGTGAAGATCTTTTTCCGAAATTGCATGCCTCAACAGATATCATTGGGTATGTGACAAAGGAAGCAGCAGAAAAAACTGGTTTATTAGAGGGTACGCCAGTGGTGATTGGTGCTGGTGACGGAGTCTGTGCAGCTGCAGGGGTAGGGGTTATTGATGAAGGAGAAGCATTTAACTATATTGGTTCTTCTTCCTGGATTGCATTAGCATCAAATCACCCAGTATTCGACCCAGAAATGAAGACGTATACATGGATTCATGTGGATGAAAATAAATATTCTCCAAATGGTACGATGCAATGTGGTGGTGGATCCGTTCAATGGATAACAAACCTATTATATCAAAACAAGTGTGACAAGTATGACTTGATGAATCAAGAAGCAAATCAATCACCCGTGGGCGCCAATCAGTTAATCTATCTGCCTTATTTAATGGGTGAAAGATCCCCTAGATGGAATCCTGATGCCAGGGGCACGTTTGTAGGGTTATCTATCACTCATTCTCGAGGAGATATGGCTAGATCTGTGATGGAGGGTGTAGCTTTTAATCTTAGAATTGTTTTGGATACTTTTAGGGATGCTGGTGTACATGTTGAAAATATGTGGGTACTTGGCGGTGGTGCTAAAAGTGAATTATGGAGGCAAATTCTTTCAGATATTTACGATGTTAGGATCGATGTTCCCTCTTATTTAGAGGAGGCCACTTCCATGGGAGCAGCTATGGCTGGTGCTGTTGGTTGTGGAGCAATAAAAGATTTCCAAGAAGCAAAAAAATGGATTAAAAAAGTAGAAACATATGATCCTATTAAACGAAATCAAGAGACGTATTCCGGATTATATGACATTTTTAATGAAGCGTATAACCAGCTGATTCCTGTATTTACGAAACTAAAAAATCAAAAAAGTAAAGGAGTTCTCATATGAAAGAGATGTTTATGCCATTTTCAACAACTTATGAGTTTGAGACTGGAAAACTGAGCCCGGAAGGAAATGTAATCGTCCGAAATTTATCACATATGAAAAATATGTTTGTTGATCAAGAAGCAGTAAATGATCGACTAGAAGAAAATCCATTAATCTATGAAGTTTACAATGTAGAGCTTCCTGAAAAGGTAGAGCATATTCAGCATTGCACAACAATCTTATACCCCGGAAAAATTGGAAATGAGTATTTTATGACAAAAGGACATTATCATGAAGTAATTGATCGAGCAGAAATTTATTTCTGTTTAAAAGGAAAAGGACAGTTAGTTATGCAGACAAAAAAAGGAGATTTTAAAATATTGGAAATGGTGCCGGGTACAATAGCTTATGTTGCACCAGAATGGGCACATCGAACAGTAAATACTGGGGATGAACCATTTATCTTTTTTGCAGCATATCCTGGAGATGCTGGGCATGATTATGGTGGAATTGAAGTGGAAGGGTTTGCAAGGCTCTGTTTAGAGGTGAACGGAAAGCCAGAAATGATTGATAATCCTAGATTCAAAGGTAAATAGTATTAATTCATAATGATAGGTGGGGGAATACATGCGAAAGGTTGTTATAACGCCTAGATCCTACGGTAAGTTTAACAAAGAAGTTTTTTCTTTATGGGAAAAAGAGAACTTTAAGGTGATCCGTGAAATAGGTCCTGTCCCCGAAGAACGAATGATTGAACTGATCAAAGATGCTGATGCGTTAATTATCGGAACAGATTTCTTATCAGAGAAAGCTTTAGAGCATGCTAAAAATTTAAAAATCATCTCAAAATATGGCGTTGGGATCGATAATATTCCACGTGCCTTTGCACTTTCAAATGGTATTGAAGTAATGAATACACCAGGAGTCAATACCGAAGCTGTAGCAGATTATACATTTTCTTTATTATTAGCCGTTGCACGGCATATACCTCAGAGTCATGAAAATCTTATGATGGGTAGATGGCAGAAGATGATTGGTCAAGAAGTATTCGGAAAGACTATTGGCATATTAGGTTTTGGGGCTATTGGTCAGGCGGTAGCAAAACGAGCTAAAGGCTTTAATATGAACATTTTAGCGTATGATGTTATGCCTAATTATGAGACTGCAGAACAATTAGATGTAAAAATAAGGAGCTTTGATGAAATTATTGAACAAAGTGATTTTTTAACTCTCCATTTACCTTTAATAAAGGAAACCAAAAATCTCATCAACTATCAGCTACTAAAAAGAATGAAGAAAAATTGTGTGATTGTAAATACAGCAAGAGGCGGAATTGTTAATGAACATGATTTAGGTTTAGCATTACAGGAAAATGTAATCGGAGGTGCCGCGATAGATGTTTTTTATGAGGAGCCTTTAAAACATTCTCCATTGCAAGGGTTAAAAAATGTGATTTTAACACCTCACAATGCGGCTGCAACAATTGAAGCAACAGAGCGAATGACCATGCAATCAACAAAAAATGTACTTGAGTTCTTTAGGAAAGAGATAAATATTAGTTAAATTAAAGAGTTTAAGTAAAGGAAAGTATATGTCTAAAGAAAAACTATTATAGAAGTTTACCCGGAATTGGGGTAATAAATGTGCCTTACATCCAAACGGTTCTTGGAATAGTAGAAGTAAACGAAGAGATTGGACATTTTCAGCCTCACGAGCATTTAAGTATTGAAGCAGGCAATGCCTCAAAAATAAATCCTGCATTATGTATAGATAACCTTGATACAACGATAACTGAAGTGAAAGACTTTTTAAAACAAGGCGGGAAGGTTATTGCTGATGCACAGCCAATAGGTTCAGGGAGAAAAGCAGCTGACTTAGTTAACATTTCAAAAATAACTGGGGTGCATATCATTGCCTCTACCGGTTTTCATAAGAAGATGTTTTATCATCATGATCATTGGATCCATCATTTTTCAAGTGAACAATTGCTTCAGGTAATGCTAACTGAAATTAATCACGGTATGTACATAGGAAATCAAAGTTGCTTTCCAACCTCTACAATTGACGCGAGAGCGGGACTAATTAAAACAGCAGTTGATCACGATGGAATTTCAAATAAATATAATCATAAATTTAATGCTGCTGCAGAAGCATCCTTTCGTACTGGCGTACCGATTATGGTTCATATTGAAAAAGGCTCAGATCCTTTTGAAGTCATTACCTTTCTAACAGATCTAAATATTCCTCCTAATAGAATTA
This sequence comes from Metabacillus litoralis, assembly GCF_003667825.1. NCBI lineage: Bacteria > Bacillati > Bacillota > Bacilli > Caryophanales > Bacillaceae > Metabacillus > Metabacillus litoralis. The sequence continues at coordinate 1,100,750 of NZ_CP033043.1, forward strand.
TTTTATGTCATTTAGACCGGACTCATCATGATTACCAGCTTCACGAAGCAATCGCTCGAACTGGCGTTTTTCTTGAGTATGATACTATAGGACGTTTTAAATATCATGATGATGAAACGGAAATAAAGCTAATTTTAAACATGCTTAAGCAAGGATTTGAAGACTCACTTCTATTAAGCTTAGACACTACTAAATCGAGATTGCGAGCTTATGGTGGTGAAATAGGATTATCTTATTTATTAACATCCTTCCTACCAAAATTGGAGAAAAAAGGTGTGAGTAAAGAGATTATTCATCTACTCACTCAAAAGAATCCTGCCAAAGCATTAGCAATTGATAAATAAAAAAGATAAGGAGGGTAAAATTGATGCAGCTAACAAAAGCTACAGAACCAACCTTTTATTTTATTGGTGTAACAACTGCTCAATCTTCTATTATGAAGCTTTTCCCTGAGTGGGCGAAGGAGTTATCTATTAGTCAAACAATAAAAGGAATTGATATAAGCATTCATGCAGATCCTCATGTGTATAGAGAAGTAGTAGAATTTTTGAAAAATGATGAATTATCATTGGGAGCACTCGTTACAACTCATAAAATTGATCTCTATAATGCAGCAAAGGATTTGTTTGATGAATTAGATCCTTATGCACAATTATTCAATGAATTATCCTGTATATCCAAAAGAAACGGTAAGCTTATTGGGCATGCAAAAGACCATCTTTCTAGTGGACTTGCGATGAAAGCATTTATCCCCGAAGGCTTTTGGGAACACCAAGGAGAGGTATTCATAATGGGAGCGGGTGGGAGTGCGATTGCAATAACCGCCAACTTAATAGAAGCAAAACAAAAGCCATCTAAAGTTTATGTAACAAATCGAAGTAAGCCAAGATTAAAATCTATGGAAGCCATAATAAAGAAAATATCTACAGAAGTAGAAATCGAATACGTTATGGCTGAAAATGAAGAGCAAAATGACAAAATTCTTCAAAAACTTAGACCATACTCTTTCATTATAAATGCAACTGGTTTAGGTAAAGATCGACCAGGATCACCGCTCTCAAACAAATGCACATACCCTTGCAATAGTTTAGTGTGGGAGTTGAATTATCGTGGTGAATTGTTATTTATGCATCAAGCATTAGAGCAGAGAGCACAAAAAAATCTGTATGTAGAGGATGGATGGGTCTATTTTATCCATGGTTGGACACAAGTCATATCTGAAGTATTTCAAGTTAACATAGATCAAGAAAAACTATCTAAAATTGAGAAGATTGCTAGTGATTTTATCAATGCAAAAACACAATAATTATAGCTTAGGAGTGGAGGTGTGAATTGGTGCTACGCTTTATCATAACAAAAGACTATCGTGAGATGAGTAAGCAAGCAGCCAAAGCTATCGCAGAAGACATGAGATGGAAAACGCGATATGTTCTAGGTACAGCAACAGGAGGTACACCTCTTGGAACATATAAAGAGTTAGTGAGACTTTATGAGCAAGGACAAATCGATTTTAGCAATGTGATTTCTTTTGGACTTGATGAGTATATTGGTTTACCTAGCAATCATGTACAATGCTATACACGATATATGTGGGAAAACTTTTTTTCACACATAAATATACTTAAAACTAACACCAATATGCCACCTGGTATCTTTGATGATGCTGAAATAGAAATAAATAACTATGAAAAGAGAATAGAAAATGCAGGTGGAATAGATTTGCAAATATTGGGGGTAGGTCGAAATGGCCACATTGGTTTTAATGAACCCGGAGAGGTTTTACATGCAAGGACACACCTTGCCACCTTAACCAAACAGACCATTGAAGATAATGCCAGGTATTTTAGTAGTATAGATGAGGTACCAAAACATGCGTTAGCCATGGGTGTGGGGAGTATTTTCAAAGCTAGAAAAATCATATTTATTGCAAGTGGAGAAGAAAAGGCAGAGGCGGTAAGAAAAACATTTAAAGGATATGTTGATACATACTGTCCATCAACTTTACTTCAAATGCACCCAAACTTAATTGTTATTTTAGATGAAAAAGCTGCAAGTAAACTTGATTTATCAAGTATTCATAGCAATATAAAAATTATTTAATTGTTGAATTGCCCAATCACAGGGCTTTTCATATACCCCCGACAGCCAATATTAAATTTCTACATAATATTGGCTGGAGTATTTATCATAATATGGAAACCGCTTTCCGTTGGTTACCTAAAGGTTACTAGAGAACAATAATGTTCGTACTTTAAAGAGAACTCTAAATATTTTATAGTGAAAATGAAGCCAATTTACTAACCTTGTAATATAAAAAATACTTTTTACATTTTTATAGATTCATGCATAGTGAATTCCCTAAAAGTTAAGGAGGGTTTTAAATGCCGGATCATTACCGGGTAGAAATGCAACATATTGTTAAAACCTACGGTAAGACAGCTGCGTTAAACGATGTTTCACTAAAAGTAGGTGTAGGAGAAATTCATGCGCTAGTTGGTGAAAATGGAGCAGGAAAGTCTACCTTAATGAAAATATTATCTGGTGCTATAAAAAAGGATTCTGGAAGTATTAAAATAGATGATCAAAATGTAACGGTACGTTCTCCAAATGAAGCTAGGGAGCTAGGCATTGGCATTATTTATCAAGAATTTGCATTAGCACCAGACTTAACAGTTGCCGAGAATATATTCCTAAACGAAATTAGCCGTAATAAAGGGCTAATAAATTGGTCTAATCTATTTAAAAAAGCAGATGAAATCATTAAAACACTTGGTTTTAATATTAATTCCAAAGTCTATGTAAGAGATCTAAGTGTGGCTTATCAACAGGTAATTGAAATTGCAAAGGCCATATCAGGAGAGTTAAAGGTACTTATTTTAGATGAGCCAACTGCGGTGCTTGCTCCATCTGAAACACGCCAACTATTTAAACTTTTATTAAAACTAAAAGCTGACGGAGTGAGTATCATTTATATATCTCATCGATTAGAGGAAGTTTTTGAAATTGCTGATTCTATAACAACACTTAGAGATGGTCAGGTGACAGGTAACGTAAACCCAAATGAGGTGGGTGTTGAAGATGTCATTAGTTTAATGATCGGCAGAAATTTGGAAGCGCTTTTTCCGAAGCGAGAAATAAAAATAGGTACTGAAATATTTAGGGTTGAAGGTATGAATAACCCACCTAAATGTAAAAATATATCGTTTTCCGTTCATAAAGGAGAAGTTTTAGGGATTGCTGGACTAGTAGGAAGTGGACGTACAGAGTTAGCAAGAGCAATTTTTGGAGCCGATAAGAAAAAAGGCGGAAAACTTTTTTTGGATGGAAAGGAGATTTTTGTGAAATCTCCGAAGGATGCAGTTCGAAATGGTATAGGCCTAGTACCAGAAAATAGGAAAGCTCAAGGCCTAGTGCTTCCGATGTCAATCAAGATGAATGCTACAATGTCTAATTTAAACAAAATTACAAAATATAAAGGATTAATAAAGCATAAGGAAGAGGAAGAACTAGTTAAAGAGTTATCTAAGATATTAAGAATTAAAACTAGCAGTATTGATTTGGCAACCGAAAACCTAAGTGGTGGAAATCAACAAAAAGTTGTTTTGGCGAAGTGGTTTAATACAGACTGTCGCATTATTATCCTCGATGAACCAACAAGAGGAGTTGATGTAGGGGCAAAGGTAGAAATCTATCATCTTATTAATCAATTAGCAAGTAAAGGAATAGGGGTTATCGTAATATCTTCAGAGCTCTTAGAAATTATTGGATTGTGTGACAGAGTATTAGTGATGAACAATGCTGAAATCAAAGGGAGTTTATTAAAGTCAGAAATGACAGAGAAAAGCATTATGACGCTTGCAATAGGAGGGAAAGAACATGAATACTCAACTTGAACACAAAGTGGAAGGAACAGGTAATAAGCTTTCCACAACAGTTATGGACTTCATTCTTAAATATAACACACTAATTATATTTGCCATTCTATTAATTATTTCTAGCTTCTTATCATCCTCTTTCTTTACTGAAACAAATATTTTTAATCTACTAAGACAATTATCTGGGTTAGCCATTATTAGTTTAGGAATGCTTCTTGTCATTTTAACAGGTGGTATAGATCTTTCAGTTGGATCTACTCTAGCTCTCGGCTGTGTTCTTTCTGCTTACTTACTCCAAACAATGTCACTCCCACTGGCATTAATATGCACAGTGATAAGTTGTATATTGTTAGGGGCCGGTTCGGGATACCTTGTTGCTAGAAGAAATATTGCTCCATTTGTTGTGACGCTAGCTTTAATGACTATTGCTAGAGGGATTGCTTTTATGGTTTCAAAAGGAACACCGATCGTAACGGAAAACGCTTTCATTCTTTCGTTAGGAGCAGGTTCATTTTTACGCATACCATATCTCGTTTGGCTAACTCTATTCATCTTTTTAATTATTGCGTTTGTTCTAAAATACACAACCTTTGGAAGAATGATCAAAGCAGTTGGAAGTAATGAAGATGCAGTTAGGTTGTCTGGTATTAATGTTAGTCGTTATAAATTCATGGTTTATACCATTTCTGGAGGATTAGGTGCGATTGCAGGAATTATAAGTACATCAAGAACTGGAGTAGGTTCACCAGTTGTAGGTACTGCAATTGAATTGGATGCTATAGCGGCAGTTGTTATTGGGGGAGCTAGTCTTAGTGGTGGGAGAGGTACAGCATTAAACACATTAGTAGGTGTACTAATATTAGGGATGATTGGAAATATAATGAATCTCATGAATGTACCAGCTTATCCTCAACAGGTTATAAAGGGCATCATTATTATACTGGCGGTTTTATTACAAGGAATTCAAAGTAAAAGATCTAATTAAACCCGATTTACTTCATAGTTACACTAAAATCCTGATCCATAAAGAGACTTGAAAGGAGGTGATAGTAAACAAATAATGAGTAAAAAACAATATTTTTAAATGAGAGGGGAAGGAATTTTGAAAAAACTAAGAAGGGTGTTTGTTCTTGTATTTACACTTTGTTTAATGGGAAGTTTGCTCATAGCGTGTTCAAATGAAGGAACACAACCAACAACCGCAGACGCACAAACGAACACAGGAAAAAAAGATTTAGGAGATATCACAATTGGTCTTTCTATGCAAACCCTAGGTGCACCATACTTTGTTGCACAGCAAAAGGCAGTAGAAAAGAAAGTAGAGGAGCTTGGTGTTAAGTTGATCTCTGCAGATGCACAAGGAGATCTTTCAAAACAATTAGCTGACGTAGAAGATATGCTTTCTAGACAAATTGATTTATTGATTATTAACCCGGCAGATCCTGAAGGTGCAGTAGCTGCAACAAGATCAGCAGCAGCAGCAGGAGTACCTGTTTTTATCATGGATAACTCTATTTCTCCTGAAGCAGACTATGTATCTATGATTCAGTCAAATAATTTGGCTAACGGTGAACAAGTAGGTCAATGGCTAGCTAATAAAATGGGGAAAACTGAAATCAAACTGGGTATTTTAAGTGGAAACCAAGGAAACCTTCTTGGGGTTGATAGAAGAATAGGAGTTATAAAAGGAATCGTTGAAGAACAGCTAAGACAGTTTAGTGAAACTAACTTTAAGGTCGTTACACAAGGATGGGGAGATTGGGCACAAGAAGGCGGGCTTTCAGCAGCAGAAGATATGCTTGTAGCTAGTCCAGATATGAATGTATTAGTAGCCGAGAATGACAGCATGGCACTTGGTGCGGTAAAAGCAATTGAAAATGCAGGAAAAGAAGATGATATTTTAGTGCTTGCTGCAGCTGATGGTCAGAAAGAAGCATTAGAGCTAATTAAGGAAGGAAAATATGGGGCTACAGGATTAAATAATCCCGCATTAGTAGCAGAAACAACTGTAGATACAGCAATTAAATACCTTCAAGCCGAAGCGAATATTCCAAAATTAATCAATACAGAACCTGCTGTTATCCACATTGATAATGTTGATGATTATTATAATCCTGACTCTGATTTCTAATTGATACAAAAATAAAAAAAAGAAACCAGATATACTCATGGTTTCTAAAGATAAATATAAACTTAAATATAAACTTATTTTTATTTTAAATTAAATGACTGTTTTAAACAAATAAAATATAAATCTTAAGTAATTGCAAGGTAGGTGGGTTTGATCAATGAAGATGTTAGTAGGCGGCAAAAAAATCAATGCTAAGGATAATGATTACTTAGAGGTGGTTAACTCCGCGACACAAGAGTTTATTGATACAGTACCAAATGCAACAATCGAGGATGTTCAACAGGCAATTAGTATAGCGCAGAAAGGAAAAAAGGTCTGGAGATCAATGTCTCCAAAAGATAGAGGGGATATTTTATTACGGTGTGCTGAAGCAATTGAGCAGCAACAAGAAGAGCTTGCTACATTGCTAAGTACTGAAATGGGAAAGGTGATTAGTGAAGCGAGAGATGAGATTTCTGTCGTCTCTCTTATCTTTAAAAGATTTGTTGAAAAGGCTAATTCTTTGTATGGAGAAACAATAACAAATAATGACTCAGGCAAGGCAAGTGACATTATTTTTACAAGGAGAGAACCACTAGGGGTTATAGCTTGTATTGTACCATTTAATTATCCTGCAGAGCTATGTAGTCATAAGATTGCACCCGCTTTAGCAGCTGGTAACGCAGTTATTATAAAGCCACCAACTGATAATCCATTAACTATTATTAGATTAGTAGAGATTTTACTTGAAAATGGTGTTCCTGGTAATGTAGTGCAAGTACTAACAGGGGATGGAGCATTAATAGGAGGGGAATTGGCAAAAAGTCCATTTATCGACGCAATAAGTTTAACAGGTAGTACTGAAGTAGGTAAGATTGTGGCAAGAGATTCTGCTTCAACATTAAAAAGAGTGTTTTTAGAGCTTGGAGGCAATGACCCTTTACTTATCTTAGAAGATGCAGATCTTGAATTAGCAGTAGAGGAGGCAGTAAAGGGTAGGTTAAAAAACGCTGGTCAAACCTGCTGTGCACCTAAACGTTTTATTGTTCATCAAGCAATAAAAGACAGATTTATTGAAAAACTCATTGAAAGGTTAAAGCGTGTAAGAAGGGGAGGACCGTTAGAAAATCAAACAGAATTGGGGTCGTTAATTAGTCCCAAGGCGGTAAACGAAATTCATAGACAGGTGCATGAAACAATGAATCAAGGTGCGAAATGTATTTTAGGAGGCTCTCCGGAATCTACTACTTATTATCAGCCTACGATATTAGTAGATGTAACACCGGAAATGGATGTCGCAAAAGATATGGAAATTTTTGGGCCGGTTTTACCAATCATTGAGTTTGAGTCAAATCAGGAGGCAATTGAAATAGCAAATAATTCGATATATGGTTTAGCTGGTGGGGTTATAACATCAGACTTCAAGAAAGCAATTGATATAGCAGCAAAGTTAGAATGTGGTTCAGTTGTTATTAATGGTTCAGGAAACTACCGCAATGTTGATATGCCATTTGGTGGATATAAGATGAGTGGGTTAGGTCGAGAGGGTATTACTTGTACTTTAGAGGAAATGACACAAGAAAAATCATATGTTTTGAAAAATGTCTTACTATAATGATTCAAAATAGGAGGGTAAACTAATGAAACGTAAAAATAAGAGTTTTATTATATTCTTAACATTACTATTTGTCTTGTCTATTGCATCAAGTGCTTTTGCTGGTGGACCTAAAGGAAAGCCTGATAAAAGTGACAATTTAAAAGTATATGATTCAACAATCGACTTTAAGCACTTTGCCTTTGAATTAAATGAAGACAACGGGATGAAAAGTTGGAGTGAAGACGTTAATGATATAACAAATACGACATTTAATACCAAAGTAATTGAAAATAAATATATTAAGGTAACACTTCTTCCTGAATATGGTGGTCGAATTATCTCGATGATTGATAAATCAACTGGACACGATCTTCTGTATCAAAATCCTGTAGGAACACCATATGGTATGGGGGCAGGGAACTTTTATTATGATTGGTTAATGGTATATGGAGGAATTTTTCCGACATTCCCAGAACCTGAACATGGAAAAACATGGATGCTACCATGGGATGCTAAGGTCGTAGAACAAACAAGTGAAAAAATTTCTGTTGAAATGAGCTTCACAGACGATATCGATTTTTCTGATAAACCATGGAATTTTGACAATGGAAAAACCGGTATTACTGCAGTAAACACTATTACCGTTTATAAAGATAAGTCTTATTTAGAAATGAATATGAAATTAATTAATAATAAGAACGAACCTGTTAAGTATGAATATTGGACTTGTACAACATTCGCTCCCGGTGGAAATCCTTCTGATATGAAGATGGCTGTTCCGATTGAGGAAGTAATGGTAAAGGATGATTGGTGGAGTTGGATGGGAACAGTAGATGAACCAGTGGATAAAGAAAATCATATCTACAAATATGATAAACTATCAATGTTTTCTAACTGGAAAGACATGGGGATTGCCTACGGGCAGGAAGTAAAAGAAAAATGGTGGGGTGTTATCAACACAGATAATAACGAAGGAGTAGTAAGGATTGCCGATAATGCCAATGCCACACCTGGATTAAAATTCTGGACTTGGGGTTATGAAGATAGTTATAATACAGATCCTTTAGAGTTTGGTAACTCTGCAAGACCATATATTGAATTATGGGGTGGCCATTCATCCGAGTTTTTTGAAGATACGTATTTAGAGCCAAATGAAACGAAGGAATGGACAGAATACTACTTCCCAACAAAAGGCTTAGAAGATATTACGTCTGCAAATGAAAATGCCTCTGCATATCTTGAATATGAGAAAGGTGAAATTGTAGCGAGATTTAATGTAACTGATCCAAAACAACCAGTTAGGGCTACTATCTATAAAAAGACTGGTCAAAAATCAACGAAAGTAACAGAAAAAGTGTTTTCTGGAAAACATGTAAATAATTCCGTGTTGTCTAAGAAAATAGCTGATGGGTCGGCTAACTATGAGTTAGTTTTATCAACTCCATCTGGAAAAGAAATATTAAGAGCAGAGATTAATAACTAAGATATTCTTTAATAGGCAAAAAGCATTGGGATAAGAGCAGATTACTTATACTCAATGCTTTTTATCATAAATTCAATTTATCGGAAAAAAAGGTAAAGTAGTTTCATTAATCTGTATAAGGAAAATCTATACCTCTATATAATAACTAATGTTTTCTCTCTAGGAGGCTAATCCATGACCATTCCATTAAGAGACGAGATAAAGGCAAGATTAAGAAATAATGAATTTAATTGTGAAAAGGAGTTAACATTATCCATTATTAGTGGTAAATGGAAAATAGTTATTTTATGGCATATTGGGTTTGAGGGGCCACATCGATTTGGACAGCTACAAAGATTATTTAAAAGCATTAGTAATCGTATTTTAACAAAGCAATTGAGGGAACTAGAACTGGATGGGATTTTATATCGGAAAATATATCCAGAGGTTCCTCCAAGAGTAGAATATCACATAACAGAAAGAGGGGAAACAATTCTTCCTATTATAGATGCGATGTATAAATGGGGTGAAGAAAACATGTCTTATTATGCAAAGAGATTAGACCAAGAAGACAGTTATTAATTCGGAGAGATGCCTTAACATGAAATTACAATATGATAAAATCAAAGAGTGATCGATAAATATAGATCACTCTCTTTCCATTTATAAAACTTTGAACACTTATTTTAAAACCGGATCATTAAAATAAATCACTTCAGAAAGAATCTTTTTTCCCTCAATATTCTTCAACAATTCTCTTGCTTCTCTTTCTGTGTTACATTCATACATAAATATTTTTCCTTTTGCATAACGCGTGATCACCCACATAAGCTATCCTCCAAGTAGAGTATTTTTAGCTTTTACTGTATTGTTTATGCTTTAATCGTCATCTTTTGTAACGGTAGGGGCCTATAAAAAGTATATTTATCATATAAATTTAGACCGAATGAACAGCCAGTTCCTTCGGATATCTATTTAATGCATGTTCTAATATTTTTTCCAATTGAGTATAATGCTCCTTTTCAACAGGTAGAATTGGCAGCCTAACTGTTTGACCAACTGGGATACCCACAATCTCCATACCAGCTTTAATAAGAGAAACAGCATAACCATTTCGTTGACGGCGAATATTATTGATTGGCAAGATGACGTGTTGATAAAGATCATCAATTAATACTTGGTCATTATCCAGCACAGCGTTATAGAATTTTCTAGAAATGTGGGGAATATAATTTGAAATTGCTGATGAATAGGAGTCAAAGCCTAGTGGTACATAAGCAGGCATTGTCACTTCAGCTAAAGGCATTCCATTTAACCAACTGAAACGTTGCTTAAACGTTTGGGTTAATAAAGTATTCAATTCCATATTCCCTAGGCCATCTTTAACGCCAACAACCTGAGGTATATCGGCAAGCGCTTCCAATGAAGGGATTGAAAGGGCAACCTGATCTCTTTGATAAACGATTGCGTTTAATGAAGTACTTTCAGCTATTGTTTTAAAATAATTAGCCAAACCCTCTTGTTCACCTGGGACAAGATATGGAGGTAGGATTAAATAGCCATCGGCTCCTTTATCTTGAGAAATTTTCGCAAGTTCTAACGAAGTTTGAATATTCCCACCAACGCCTGTGTATACAGGTACCTTTTTATTTGTCACACTCACAGCTACATCAACCATTGCCTCATATTCTTCTTTGCTTAAAGATGGATATTCACCAGCTGCACAGGCTACAAAAATTGCTTCAAGTCCTTCATCTAACAAAAATTGAATATTGTGAGCGAGCTTTTTTTCATCAAGTTTGTTGTTAGCTGTAAATGGGGCAATTGGAAAACCAAGAATTCCTTTAGGTGCTGTTCGAATAGGTTGCATTATTATTCCTCTCCTCCAATAGATTTGTATTTTTGTTTTATTGTAAGACAATTAAATAAATCGGTCAATGATAGATTAATAATTTTCGGAAAAATAAAATTTATTTTGATAAAGTACCGTTTTATTCTGATTTATATATATACTTGGTCTATAAATAAGTTCATTTTTTTAGGGCGTTGACAATTAAATTTATTTGTCTTACTATTAGACAAAAATATATGAAATGGTTTAAAAAGGTGTGATTTTAAATGGAATAAGACAATAAAGGTGATGGAAATTCGTTAAATATGTAAGCGATGTCAATAACCGATTAAAGGGAAGTGAAGATATGGGAGCACCAGAAAGAGTAATAAATACTTCACCATTGATGCCTACAACAGAGAAAAAAACACGTACACGTTGGTTTATTGTTTTTATGTTATTTTTAGTAACGGCGCTAAATTATGCAGATCGCGCGACTTTATCCATTGCCGGTTCAGATATGTCCAATCAACTAGGACTAGATTCTGTTATGATGGGGTATGTTTTCTCTGCATTTGCTTGGTCATATGTGGCAGGACAAATTCCTGGAGGATGGCTTCTTGATCGTTTTGGCTCTAAGAAAGTTTACTTTTGGAGTATTTTCCTCTGGTCAACTTTCACTCTATTACAAGGTTTTATAGGTTTGTTTGGGACAGCAGGCACGGCCGTTATGGTGTTATTTGGTCTTCGTTTCTTAGTTGGGCTATCTGAGGCACCATCTTTTCCTGCAAACAGTCGTATTGTTGCTTCATGGTTTCCTAGCCATGAAAGGGGTACAGCAGCAGCGACATTTAATTCAGCACAATATTTTGCGACCGTTCTCTTTGCGCCAATTATGGGATATATTACATACACATTTGGTTGGGAATATGTGTTCTATTTTATGGGTGTTGTTGGCATTATCGTTGCTTTCATGTGGCTAAAAGCTATTTACAGCCCAAAGGATCATCCTCGTATTAATCAAGCTGAGCTCGATTATATTGAGGCAGGCGGAGCATTAATTAATATGGACCAAAAAGTAGAAAACCAAAAGAAGGAAGACAAGGGAGCTAACTGGAATAATATAAAAAAACTATTATCCAATAGAATGTTGTTAGGAATTTATCTTGGTCAATATTGTATTACTACTCTAACGTACTTCTTTTTAACTTGGTTTCCTGTTTATCTTGTTCAAGATAGAGGCATGACGATATTAGAAGTAGGATTTATCGCATCACTTCCAGCGATTTGTGGCTTTTTCGGCGGGATCCTTGGAGGAATGTTCTCTGATTTCTTACTTAGAAAAGGTTACTCTTTAACGATTGCTCGTAAAACTCCGATTGTTATCGGGATGCTGTTGTCCATGAGCTTGGTTGCTGCTAACTATGTTGAAGCACAATGGGTTGTTATTTTTGTTATGGCATTAGCATTTTTCGGAAAAGGCTTTGGAGCTCTTGGATGGGCAGTTGTTTCAGACACATCTCCAAAGGAAATGTCTGGAGTAAGTGGTGGTTTATTTAATACGTTTGGTAACATTGCTGGAATTACAACACCGATTATCATTGGTTATATTATCGGAACAACGGGTTCATTTAACGGAGCACTTGTCTTCGTTGGTGCAAATGCACTTGTCGCAATCTTCAGTTATTTATTCCTAGTAGGTGAAATTAAGCGTGTCGATTTGAGAGCTTAATAGATTAATAATAATAAGATAGGGGAGACAAAAATGGAAAATCAATTAGTTCAAGATGCAATTAAAACGAGTGCACCTGTTATTAAAGAAATGACTGTTATTCCTGTTGCAGGGCATGACAGTATGCTTTTAAACTTAAGTGGTGCTCATGCTCCATTTTTTACTCGTAATATTGTTATTTTAAAAGATAACCATGGAAACACAGGTGTTGGTGAAGTACCAGGCGGGGAAAAAATCCGTCAAACATTAGAAGATGCAAAATCATTAGTTTTTGGAGAATCTATTGGAACATATAACAATATTTTAAACAATGTTCGTAAACAATTTGCAGATCGAGATTCAGCCGGACGTGGTCTTCAAACATTTGATCTTCGCATTACGATACATGCTGTAACCGCATTAGAGGCTGCACTTCTTGATTTAGTTGGTCAATATTTAGGTGTTCCTGTTGCAGCACTGCTTGGTGAAGGACAACAAAGAAAGAAAGTAGAAATGCTTGGATACCTATTCTATATTGGTGACCGTAACAAAACTGAACTTGCGTACGTAAGTGGTCGTGACGCAGAGGATGAATGGTTCCGTTTACGACATGAAGAAGCGTTAACACCAGAAGCGATTGTTCAATTAGCAGAAGCAGCTCATGCTCGTTATGGTTTTTATGATTTTAAATTAAAAGGCGGCGTTCTTCGTGGAGAAGAAGAAATTGAAGCTGTAACAGCATTAGCAGAACGTTTTCCAGATTCACGTATTACGTTAGATCCGAATGGCGGTTGGCTTTTAGCGGATGCGATAAGATTATGTCGTGATCAACATCATGTTTTAGCATATGCTGAGGACCCATGTGGTGCAGAAAACGGTTATTCTGCACGTGAAGTAATGGCTGAATTCAGACGTGCAACAGGACTGCCAACTGCAACAAACATGATTGCTACAGATTGGCGGCAAATGGGACACTCGATACAGCTTCAATCAGTTGATATTCCTTTAGCAGATCCTCATTTCTGGACAATGCAAGGCTCTGTTCGTGTTGCCCAAATGTGTCATGATTGGGGGTTAACATGGGGATCACACTCTAATAATCATTTTGATATTTCTTTGGCAATGTTTACCCATGTTGCAGCAGCTGCTCCTGGTAAAATTACTGCAATTGATACTCACTGGATTTGGCAAGATGGCCAGCGTCTAACAAAGGAGCCGTTTAAGATTGTCGGAGGAATGGTAGATGTGCCTTCAAAACCAGGCCTAGGTGTTGAAATTGATATGGATCAGATTGAAAAAGCTCATCAGCTTTATAAAAAAGAAGGCCTTGGTGCACGTAATGATGCAATTGCCATGCAATACTTAATTCCTGGTTGGAAGTTTGACCCAAAAAATCCTTGTTTAGTAAGATAAAATATTATTTGAATGCGTTACTCATTGAGTGACGCTTTTTTACTAGAGTCCGATAATTCTTTCCTGATATAATATATAGGAAAAAACTTATTAAAAAATAATTCATAATTTCTATTTCTTGACAACTTTTCTATATTGAATTACGATTTAATAAAATTGTCATACAATAATATTTTAAAGAAAGGAGGAATGAAGATGGATAATAAAAGTGTGGATATAAAGTCCCTTAGTCGGAAAACACTTTCTAATCAGGTGATAGATGAAATTATCTCTTTACTTACGACAGGCCAACTTAAACCAGGCGACCGTATTCCGTCTGAATTAGAATTAATGGAAATTTGTAATGTGAGTAGACCTGTTATAAGGGAAGCGATGACTTCTTTAGAAGTATTAGGTATTGTGAATCGAAAAACGAGAAATGGTACATTTTTTTCCGACAAGATCGGAAGCAAGCCTTTTTCAATGATGCTCGCTCTTTCTGCGACAGACCTAAGCTCTATTATTGATTCTCGTGTAGCCTTAGAGCTTGGGTTAATTACATTAGCAGCAGAGAAAATAACAGATGAAGATTTAAAAAAGTTAAGAGAATTGATCGAGGAAATGAAAGCACTCCCAACAGAGGACTCATCCGAAATCGATAAAGAATTTCACAAAGTAATTGCTCTTTCAGCAAAAATCCCACTTTTTGAAGCGATTATTGATCCATTGCAAAGTTTTCACCATAAAGTACTAGAGCAAATTCCATTAGAAGACAGAAATCTAGAGCAAACGATTGAATATCATCTTGATATTTATAATGCACTCGAAAAGCGAGATCCAATCGAGGCTTACGCGAGTATGTATCGACATCTTGATTTTGTAAGGCAGAAGGCATTGAAAAATTTGAAGAAATAACAAGATAACCCTGAATAGTTTGATCGGAGTTATATATAGAAGTGAAAATAGGCAGCTTAGGAGAAATAATCTAAGCAGCCTATTTTTTATGAACAGATAGAAGTTACCTTTTACCTCAAGGCTTGATGCCTATACTTGTTCGGAAGTGACTGCGCTGCTTGAAAAAACGATTATCTCCATCTACTAAAATCCTCTTAATGAAAGTTAAATTACCTTTTATTTCATACGAATTAAAATCATTTTCAATAGTAAAGTGACAGAATAGTATTTTTGCCTAGAGCAGAATTAATGATCAAAGGAATCTAATAGAAAGGAAGTTTTCTAATAAATTTGTATTTTATGATTTTTGGATTGACTATACATTATTATTGTCTTACAATTGAAATGTAATATACTATGAATTCTCATATTTAACACATGTAAATGTAAGCGGATACTTTCTGCTTAAATAAAAAATAGGGGGTAGGTAAGAAATGATGAAAGTATCAGTAACGACGACTAAGTTTGATTTAACTGATGCTGAGCTTAGGCAAATGTGTCAATTAGGGGTAGATTGTATTGATTTTGGAACAGGATCTTCATTTCCAGGTGTAAAAGAGCAAGGCTTTCCGGATTTAGATGAGTTGTTAAAAATGAAACGTAAAATCAGGTCATATGGACTTGATATCAACCGTGTCACTTTACCTAATCTATCTAGCAAATTCATGAACAATGAAGAGGGGTGCGAACAAGAGCTAGAAAACTCAGTGAATGCTGTAAAGGTATTTGGAGAAGCTGGCATTAAAATTGTTAGACAGCGTTTTGCTGGAGATACCTTTAATTACATGACAAAAAGTTATCAAGCAAGACAAAGAGGAGGAGCAATTGCTCGTGGTGAAAGCTTAGGTTTTAACAAAGAACCTTATGAAACTCCTACTCTTGAAGAACATGAACAATGGTGGAGTCGCTTTCGTGACGCCTATTCAACGCTTGTTCCTATATGTGAAGATTATGATGTGAATTTAGGGATGCATCCTTCAGATTCACCAAATCATGACACACCTTTTGGGGGGCTGGGATATCGTCGGATTATGGATGAATTTCCAAGTAAAAATGTTGGCTATATCTATTGTGTTGGAACTCGGGCAGAAGAAGGTGGAAGTCCGCTGGTATTGAATGAAATTAATCATTACGGCAGAAAAGACCGAATTTTTCTTGTGCATTTTAGAAATGTAAGAGGAAGTTTACCAACAGCAGGAGCTTTTGAAGAGGCATTACTAGATGATGGAGATATGAATATGTTTAAGATTTTACTAGAGCTGAGGAAGGTTGGATACAATGGCTGCTTGAATCCTGACCATGTACCAATGATGGAAGGAGATCACCCTGATCTTGATGGGAATTGGGCACATTCAAATATTGGATGGAGTTATGGTAGTGTTGGTTTTGCCTATTCGGTTGGATATATTAAGGCCTTGCTAGCAGCTTTGGTTGAATTCGAGGGAAGATGATAGGAGGGACGGAAACTATGGCAAGAATCAATAAGGATATATTTGCAAGCGTTTTCTTTATCTTTTTTTCGATTACCATGTTTTTTGCTTCAAACAGCATTATTAAACTTACTGTATCTAGGCTTGGAGCAGACTTTGCACCAAAATTGGTAGCAGTTGGAATTTTTATTCTAGGTATTTTTTATTTGATTACTTCGATAAAAAAACAAAAACAGATGAACAATCTTGCAGACACTAAAACATCTGAAAAAGAAAGCAGTACAGAGGAGAAGAAGAAAATCAGTCCATTATCTGTGCTCTTAACAGTCGGATTATTAGTACTTTATGTGGTTCTCATGCCAACGATTGGGTTTCTTATTACAACGTCCGTTTATCTGTTTTTCCAAATGTATTTACTGGCAGCTAAAGCGGAACGAAAAATCCCTTTGTTCGTTATCATATCAGTTGTTACATCAGTAACTGTCTATTACTTATTTAAATCAGTTTTCTATTTAATGCTTCCTGCTGGAATTTTAGGATAAGGGGGGAACAATATGTTTGATTTATTTGTTGACGGATTTTCCTCCGTTTTTACAATCTCAACAATTGCTTATATTTTTGGGGGTGTTGCACTAGGGTTAATTTTTGGTTCAATTCCCGGTTTAACTGCCACTATGGCGATTGCGATTACTTTACCAATTACTTTTGGGATGGAACCAATTGTTGCAATGTCACTACTAATGGGATTATACATTGGAGGAGTATCAGGCGGCTTGATTCCAGCAATTTTATTAAATCTTCCGGGAACACCATCATCTATCGCAACAACGTTTGATGGGTATCCTATGGCTCAAAAAGGGCAGGCCGGTCCTGCATTTGGATATGCCATTCTTTTTTCTTTCCTAGGAGGCTTACTTAGTATCTTTGTACTCATGCTGCTTTCACCTCCACTCGCAAAAATGGCTCTCAAATTTGGACCGTTTGAGTATTTTGCAATTACAATCTTTGCGTTAACAATGATCTCCAGCTTGTCTGGCGATTCCATAATTAAAGGATTATTAAGTGGATTGCTAGGTATTTCATTAGCAATGGTTGGATCGGCTCCAATTGATGCATTTCCAAGATTTACGTTTGGGTTTAAAGAACTTGATGCAGGTTTTCAGCTTTTACCAGTACTCATCGGTCTTTTTGCTGTATCGGAGATTATTAAATCCTCTGAAACCAAACTTGGAAAGGGCCAAAAAGTTCAGTACAAATTGAAAGGGTTTGGCTTTTCAATCCGTGATTTTTTTAAACAAGGATGGAATGGGTTACGTTCAGCACTAATTGGAATTGGAATTGGTATCCTTCCTGGAATTGGAGGAGGAACAGCCAATATTATCGCGTATGTTGCGGCGAAAAATCAATCAAAAAAACCAGAGGAATTTGGAAAAGGTATTCCTGATGGAATTGTTGCCTCTGAAACTTCAAACAACGCAGCTGTAGGTGGTGCGCTTGTACCGTTAATTTCTTTGGGGATTCCGGGAGATACAGTTACTGCCTTACTTTTGGGGGGATTAATTCTACACGGACTTAGTCCTGGACCACTTCTTATCGAGAACAATGGGGATGTTGTTTACAGTATTTTTGCTGCGTTAATTATTGCAAACTTCTTTATGATTGCCCTGCTTTTCTGGGGAATGAGACTTTTTACAAAGGTATTAAGCATTCCGCAATATATCCTTTTACCTATTATTCTAGTGCTCTGTGTTGTTGGGGCAATCGGAGTAAATAATCGTTTATTTGATGCGGGCGCACTATTATTTTTTGGGATTCTTGGTTATGCGATGTTGAAATTTAATTTTCCAGTTACACCAGTAATTCTAGGGTTTATTTTAGGACCACTTGCTGAAACCAATTTACGAAGAGGGCTTATGTATTCTAAAGGTGATTTTACACCATTTATCACCGAACCAATTGCTGCAACATTCTTAGCACTAGCATTACTTTCCGTTCTATTCAAAATTAGAAGTAATGTTAAGAAAAAGAAAAAGATCGATTCAAATTCTATTGGAGCTTAAGTTATCACTCTTAACTTTGTTTTATAGGAAAATCCTATAGATATAAAAATTTTTAGGAGGTTGATTATGAAAAAATCGTTTAAGGGTATGTTAATGTTTCTGATGCTTATTTTAGTCGCAGGTATTTTTGCTGGTTGTTCACAATCTACGACCAACGAAGGGGAAAGCAGTCAAGAAAACGGTAATTCCAGTGATTATCCATCAAAACCAATTACAGTTGTTGTACCAGCAGGCGCAGGTGGAGATACAGATGCAAATGCGAGATTACTAGGAAAATATTTAGAAAAGGAATTAGGTCAACCGGTCGTAATTTCGAACGTAACTGGTGCAGGCGGTACAGTAGGGGCAAAAGAAGTATTAGATGCCGATCCTGATGGGTATACAGCATTATTTTTCCATAACTCATTATTGTTAAATAGAATTATGGGGCTTACACAAGATAGTTATGATTCTTTTAAATTAGCAGGGATTGCTGTTTTAGATCAAGGAAACACTTTTATGGTTAGTGGAGATTCTAAATTTGAAAATCTTCAAGATATGGTTGAATATGCTCGTGAAAATCCAGGTGAAGTATCGATTGCAACAGAGGTTGGGGGCTTTACACACTTACAGCTACTAGCATTACAAAAAGATCAAGGCATTGAACTAAACATTGTAGATGTTGGAGGAGCAGCTGAAAAAGTAACAGCTTTACTTGGAGGCCATGTTGATATCGTTCCAACATCACTAGGATTAGTTAAGGACTATGTTGAGTCTGGTGATATGAGAACACTTGGGATAATGGCAACTGACCGAGTTGATCTTATGTCTGATGTTCCAACATTTGTTGAACAAGGTGTAAACAGTGAGTTTGAAAAATTCTTCTTCTTTGGTTTTAATCCAGACACTCCCGATGAGATTGTTGACGCGTTCTCAAAAGCTGTTGAGAATGTAGTAAATGACGAGGAATATGTAAAAGAAGCAGAAAAATTCTTAGTAACACCAACTTATATGAATTCTGAAGAAGCATTTGATTATATGAAGAAAACAGAAGAGAAATATATTGAGATAAATAAAGAGTAGTAACTCAACACAAGTATAAAAAACTGGAAAGAATACACATTTTTTAAGTTGACAACAAATCCTATTTGTCTTACAATTTAAATTAATTGTAAGACAAATAGACAATAAGTCAAAGGTGATGGAAGGGATTGGTAATATGACTGAAAATAGGAAGGCACCAACGGGAATTTTAGGATTTCCAACCGCACCATATAACGAAAACGGTAACATCGATGAACAGGCGTTAGCAGCAAATATTCAGTTTTTAATTGATTCAGGGCTCTCATCTATCTTTATTGCGTGTGGTTCAGGTGAATTTCATGCACTAAATAAAGCTGAGTACCAAACAATGATTGAGGTCGCTGTGGCTGTTACAAATCAAAAGGTTCCTGTTTATTCAGGAGTCGGTGGATCCATTTCGGAGGCGGTTGAGTTAGTAACACTGTCAGAAGATTTAGGAGTAGATGGGTATTTAATTCTTCCTCCATACCTAATTGAAGGGGAACAAGAAGGATTATACAACTATTACAAAAAGATTCTTAGTAGCAGCCAATTAAATGCCATTCTTTATCAGAGAGATAATGCGGTCTTGCAATTACCGATATTGCAACGGTTATTAGAAGAATTTCCTCAGATTGTAGGCATAAAAGATGGTCAAGGAAATATGGAATTAAACCTTGAGTTAACACAAACCATTGGCAATCGAGTGGAATGGTTAAACGGCATGCCATTTGCAGAAATCACGATGCCAGCTTACAAAGGAATTGGATTTAACTCATATTCTTCTGCTATATCAAACTATCTTCCACATATCTCAAGGTTGTATTTTGAAGCATTATTGGAAGGGAAAGACAATATAGCCAATGAGATTTATAGAGATGTTCTTCTTCCGATTAACCACATTAGAAAACAACGAAAAGGTTATGCGGTGTCATTAATTAAGGCTGGAATGGAAATCATGGGCTTTCAAGTAAAAAACACCGTTCGACCACCTTGTGTTCCAGTTGAAGAAGAACATTATCAACAACTAAAGAAAATTATAGAAAACACTTTAGAGAAATATCCCATTCAAAACAACGCAGTAAGTAGCTCTATAGATTAATTTAGAAATTAAAGGAGGAAGTAACATGGCTGTAGAAACAAAAAACAAAACATACAAAAACTTTATAAACGGGGCTTGGACTGAATCTTTAAGTGGTGACGTTCAAAAGAGTATTAATCCTGCAAACTATGATGATGTTGTTGGCTATGTTCAAATGTCTACCAAAGAAGAAGTAGATCAAGCTGTTGCTGCAGCAAAGGAAGCACAAAAAGCATGGCGTAAATTAGCTGGAAGTGAACGAGGTGCCTATTTATATAAAGCTGCTGATATTTTAGAAAAACGTTTAGATGAAGTTGCTGAAACGATGACTCGTGAAATGGGAAAAACTCTTCCAGAAGCAAAAGGTGAAACAGCTCGTGGTGTAGCAATTCTTCGTTATTATGCTGGCGAAGGCATGCGTAAAGTCGGAGATGTGATCCCATCAACAGATAGCAAGGCATTAATGTTCACAAGCAGAGTTCCTTTAGGAGTTGTTGGTGTGATTACACCTTGGAATTTCCCAGTCGCAATTCCGATTTGGAAAATGGCTCCAGCTCTTATTTATGGTAACTCTGTTGTATTAAAACCAGCTCAAGAAACAGCTGTTACAGCAGCAAAAGTAATTGAATGCTTTGAAGAAGCAGGCTTTCCTGCAGGTGTTGTTAATTTCGTTACTGGCTCTGGCTCTGTTATTGGTCCTGCAATCACTGAGAATCCAGATGTGAGTGGTATTACGTTCACAGGATCAAATGGTGTTGGTAAAGGAATTGGTCAAGCAGCATTAAGTCGTGGAGCAAAATATCAGCTTGAAATGGGTGGGAAAAACCCTGTTATCGTTGCTGCTGATGCAGATATAGATCTTGCTGTTGAAGCAACAATTAGTGGAGCGTTCCGTTCAACAGGTCAAAAATGTACAGCAACTAGTAGAGTTATTGTTGAGGCTGCTGTTTATGAAACATTCAAAGAAAAACTAGTTGAAAAAACGAAAGAAATTACAGTTGGAAATGGCTTGCAAGATGGCATTTGGATGGGACCATCTGCAAGTGAAGGACAACTAAACACTGTGCTTTCTTACATTGAAAAAGGAAAAGAAGAAGGTGCTCGACTGCTTGTAGGTGGAAACCGTTTAACAGGGGTTGAATATGATAAAGGCTTTTATGTTGAACCAACTATTTTTGATAACGTAACTTCAGATATGACAATTGCTCAAGAAGAAATTTTCGGACCAGTTATTGCTCTTATCCAAGTTAACTCAATGGAAGATGCACTAGCACTTGCAAATGATGTTCAATATGGATTAAGTGCTTCTATCTTCACAACAAATATTTCAAACATGCTTTCATTTATAGAAGATATGGAAGCTGGACTTGTTCGTATTAATGCTGAA
The DNA here is from genome assembly GCF_003667825.1 of Metabacillus litoralis. Lineage (NCBI taxonomy): Bacteria > Bacillati > Bacillota > Bacilli > Caryophanales > Bacillaceae > Metabacillus > Metabacillus litoralis. The sequence continues at coordinate 1,122,681 of NZ_CP033043.1, forward strand.
AGTGCTGGAGTTGAGCTGCAAGCACCATTTGGTGGAATGAAACAGTCAAGCTCACATTCTCGTGAACAAGGTGAAGCAGCTAAAGAATTCTTCACTTCTATTAAAACAGTTTTTGTAAAGTAAAAAAGGGAGATATGCAGGAGTATAGTAGTTTTTAATAAAGGAGACGCTTCCAATGTCTTTTAAAAAAACAAACGAAATTCCACTCTTTATAAAAGTAAATTCAAAAGATAATGTAGCGATTATCGTTAATTCAAAAGGGCTGCCGGAAGGAACTTCCTTTCCGTGTGGTCTAACCTTGGTTGATTATGTACCCCAAGGTCATAAAGTAACATTATCTGATTTAGAGGCTGGCGATGCGATTATTCGGTATGGAGAAGTCATCGGATATGCCCAATCAACAATGAAAAAAGGCAGCTGGGTGAAAGAATCTTTCATTCAGATGCCAACCCCTCCAGAGTTAGATGCATTACCGTTAGCAACAAAGATACCAGATCCACAGCCACCTTTAGAGGGATATACGTTTTTAGGATATCGCAATCCTGATGGCACCGCTGGTATTAAAAATATACTAGGTATCACAACAAGTGTTCAATGTGTTGCAGGCGTGCTTGATTATGCAGTAAACAGAATCAAAAAGGAAATACTTCCAAACTATCCTAATGTTCATGATGTTGTCGCAATTAATCATACATATGGATGTGGAGTTGCAATTAATGCTCCTGAAGCAGCTATTCCGATTCGGACGATTCAAAATATTGCCACACACCCAAACCTTGGCGGAGAAGTGATGGTGGTTGGCTTAGGCTGTGAAAAGTTAGCACCAGGTCGATTAGTGCCTGATGGAGATCATGAAAAAATTCTTTCATTACAAGATCAAAATGGTTTTATCAATATGATTGAAATGATCATGAATATGGCAGAGGAGCGCTTGAAAACATTAAATGAGCGTGAAAGAGTCATTTGTCCCGTTTCTGACCTAGTTGTAGGTTTACAATGTGGTGGTAGTGATGCGTTTTCTGGTGTTACAGCAAATCCAGCTGTAGGGTATGCTGCTGATTTACTAGTTAGAGCAGGGGCAACGGTTATGTTTTCGGAAGTTACAGAAGTACGCGATGCTGTACATTTATTAACTCCAAGAGCCTTGAATGCAGAAGTTGGCCGTGAACTAATTCATGAAATGAAGTGGTATGATGACTATTTACAGCGAGGAGAAGCGGACCGAAGCGCAAATCCTTCACCAGGCAATAAAAAGGGTGGATTGTCCAATGTGGTTGAAAAATCATTAGGATCCATTGTGAAATCCGGTACCTCTGCGATCAATGGTGTTGTGCCGCCAGGAGAAAAAGCAAAGCAAAAAGGATTACTTTTTGCGGCAACTCCAGCAAGTGATTTTGTATGTGGTACACTACAATTAGCTTCTGGAATGCATCTTCAGATTTTCACAACAGGTCGCGGTACTCCATATGGTTTAGCAATGGCTCCAGTTATTAAAGTATCAACGCGGAATTCATTACAAGAACAGTGGAAGGATTTAATTGATGTGAATGCTGGTCAAATTGCAACAGGTGAAGCATCTATTGAAGAAGTTGGTTGGGAACTTTTTCATTTTATTTTAGATGTTGCAAGTGGACGAAAGCAAACATGGGCTGACAAGTGGGGGTTGTACAATAATTTAGCATTATTTAATCCTGCTCCTGTAACATAAATATGTACGGTTTTTAGGCATACCTTTATAGGGTGCCTTACTCTTTTTGTCACAGATTTTATAAAGTTCATAAGGGGATGAAAGCACTTGCGGAGTTATCTTATATTAATCATGTGTTTTCTGTTTTTAATTCAATACTTTGTTCAACAAACATGGTTAGGGTATGTTGTTGTCATATTAGTATTAGCGGCTTTTTTTGCAAGTGTGAAAGAAGCAAAAGGTTTTCCGCGAATTATTGGGTCGATCATGATGGGAACGGGTATGATATTAGAATTCTATAAAGGTGCAGGAATTAATGGAATAAGTGAAGGCATGTTACTTATACTACCTTTACTTTGTTTAGTAACACTTGCGCCACTGCTCTCAATCCCTCTTAAATTAGGGGGGTATTTTGAAGCCATAGATTTACTGTTGCGAAATTTATTACACCACCCCAAACGACTTTTCGCAGGGATTACCACTTCTTTGTTTATCTTAAGCCCTATTTTAAGCTTAGGCTCCGTTCGTTTAATTAGTGAATTTCTTTCAGATTTAAAACTTCCTTCAGCTATGTCTGCCAAAAGCTATCTTATCGGGTTCTCTTCAGCTATCCTATGGTCTCCCTACTTCGCATCTGTTTCCTTAGTTCTTTATTATTTGGATATGTCTGTTGGAAAATATATTTTATACGGAATTGGATTATCAGTTTTATCACTAATAATCGGAAACATGTTATTTGCTTTATGGGAGAAAAAACATCCAATTCGACATGGAACAGCTCCTGAACTTCCATTGACGGAAAAGTCAAGAAAACAGTTAGTTTTATTAGCCCTGTTTGTTTCATTACTTATGTCATTTTCCTTAGCTATTGAGTATGTAACAAAATGGTCAATGATTGTGATTGTTTGTATCATATCCTGCATACTACCCTTATTATGGGCGGTTACCACAAAAAGCTGGTCAAAATTGCTTCCTTTGTTAAAAGATTATCGAGACCATTCCGTACCGATGATGAATAATGAAATCATGTTATTTAGCTCTGCAGGATTATTAGCACATGCCATACAAGGAACAAATCTAGCTAATTCGGTAAGTAACCTGTTAACAGTTGTCGCGAATCAATCATTTTTATTATTTGCCTTATGCGTAATTATACTTGTTGTTATGATTACGTATATTGGTATTCACCAAATTGCCGTGATTGCCGCACTTGCGATGCAACTTAATGCAGATCAGCTTGGAATTAGTTCACTGTCACTAGCTATGTTGCTCTTACTTTGCTGGTCCATTTCAACTGCATTAAGTCCATTCTCGGGTTTAAACTTAATGGTCTGCAGACTTGTTGGTATATCAGGATTTGAAGCAGGAATTCGTGCAAATGGAGTTCATCTTACTGTTATGGCCATACTTGGACTGGGTATTATCATGTTTATTAGTTAAATAGGATCATATCTTCACAGAATAATCCCCGTTCTTGGTATAATAGAAGTCGGGGTTTTTTGTTTACATAAAACAAATAGTTAATTGGATGGAGAAAAGAAAATGAAAAAGAAACGAATCATTACTGGCTCAATTTGTGCAATTTTACTAGTAGCTGCCTATTTTTTTGTAGGAAACTATTTTTACAATTTTGCTTTAAATGTTGATCGAGAGAAAGAATTTTTAGAAGATAACCCAAACTTACAGCAAAGCGATGCAGTTGTTGCATCTGTCGCAGAGGAAGCAGAGCTTGCTGATGATGATTTTGAGCAAAAATATAGTCCTACGGAGCTTAGCGTTATTTCGACTGATAAAGAACAATTAAAGTTAAATGCGTTTGTTTATGAAAATGAACAAGCTGATCACAAGTGGGCAATTGTTGTTCATGGTTATAATGGTAAGGCAAAATCAATGACGAGATATGTTCGGAATTTTTATGAAAAAGGCTACAATGTGCTTGCACCGGACCTTCGCGGACATGGAGAGAGTGAAGGGGATTATATTGGCATGGGCTGGCACGATCGTAAAGATATGTTACTGTGGATTGATCAAATTGTTAAAAAGGATCAGGATGCAGAAATTGTTTTATTCGGTGTATCAATGGGTGGAGCAACAGTCATGATGACATCTGGGGAAGAGTTACCATCAAACGTGAAAGTAATTGTAGAAGATTGTGGTTACTCGTCTGTAAGTGATGTGTTTGTGTATCAGCTAGACGATCTTTTCGGTTTACCTGAATTTCCTGTCATGAATGCAGCGAATACGGTAACGAAGTTTCGCGCCGGATATGATTTATATGATGCATCTGCTCTAGAGCAAGTTTCCAAAAGTGTAACACCAATGTTATTTATTCATGGTGATGCTGATACGTTTGTCCCGTTCGAAATGCTGGATAAAGTCTATAAGGCAGCAAATGTGGAGAAGGAAAAGCTGGTTATCTCAGGCGCTAATCATGGAGATGCGGAGAAAGTGGACCCTAAGGCTTATTGGGGTACTGTGTGGCAATTTGTTGATCGTTATATAAATTAATTGTAATTGAGGTGTAAGTATACAAACTTACACCTTTTAATCAATAAATTATTGAGTAATCGAATCATATACATCATCAACCACTTCTTCATCTTGAATATCAAATTCCATTCTTAAATTATACCGAATGATTTCTTTGTTTACCGAACCTTCAATCACTTCCACTTTACTTGTTTTCAACCAATGGGCAATCAATTGAATTTGATCATTATAATTTAAAACATTCATACTAAACGCTCCTTCCGATAAAATCGTATTTATAAAATTTGCGTATTGTTCCATTTATATACGTTGAAACCTGAAAACCGCAGGAATGAAGTTTTTATGGTAAAATTATGTAAAGGACAGGTGATCATTATGAAAAGCAAAGCTACTGTTTTTTTTCTCTTTTTATTTATTGCTTCAATAGCTGCAGGCTTAGCTTTAAAAGACGTATTTCGTTATTCTATGATTATTGGAGTTGGCTTGGCTATGTTCTTCATCATTTTAAGCGCTCTGTCGCTTAGTAAAAGTAGAAAACACGAGTAAAGTCAATTCGGTTGAGGGTGAGTTAGATTCGGATGGTCTTTTAACTCATGAATATTCTAGGAAGATAGATTATAATAATGAAAGAATGAAAGAACTAGGAGCAAATACAAATGAACAAACATAACAGCAAGTACAGATGGGTCGTTTTTGCCTCCGTCCTATTCACCTATTTTCTTATAGTTAGTCAAAGAACGGCACCGGGCTTAATTACAGATCAATTAATGAAGGATTTTCATGTAACAGCTGCAACAATTGGCATGATTGCAAGTATTCAGTTTGTCGCATACGCAGGTTTACAGGTTCCGATTGGAATTTTATCAGATCGGTTTGGACCTAATTTTTTCCTCATTGTTGGAACATTTTTAACTGGAATTGGAACTGTGCTGTATAGTGTTGCACCCAATGAAATTGTGCTTCTTTTGGCAAGGTTAATTGTTGGAACTGGTGATTCGGCTATTTGGGTGAATTTAGTTTTAATTTTAAGTCAATGGTTTAAAGGAAATGAGTTTGTTAAATTAATTGGTATGGCTGGTATGGCAGGAAGTCTTGGCTTTTTTCTGGCATCCGTACCATTTTCGATATTTATAGGATTAACAGGGTGGAGAACTTCCTTTTTATCAATGGGGATCCTTTTGTGTTTTAGTGGACTTCTTCTTTATATGGTTTTGGTTCATCGTCCGAATAGAACGATGAAAAATGATCAATCAAATCAACCTTCTGCAAAGAAAACAGGTGTCAAACCTGAAAAAACAATGGTGATATTAAAGCGTATTTTTTCAACTCGTCAAGCATGGGCGGCTTTTTTCTGTCACTTTGGAGCTGTTGGTACATATGTGGGCTTTATTGGCTCCTGGGCCGTACCATATGGGATGAACGTATTTGATATGTCGCTTTCTAGTGCGAGTCAATTAATCATGTATGGTCTTATTGGAGCAATTATTGGTGCACCTTTAACAACCTGGATTTCAAGTAGAATTCACTCTATTAAAAAACCTTATTTAATTGTTCATATCATGATCTTTCTTAGCTGGTCGTCATTTCTCTTATTTAGTGGAAAACCGCCATTTTTTATGATTGTTCTCCTGTTTTTTATGATTGGTTATGGAAACGGTGCAAGTACCTTAACCTTTGCCATCGTTCGCCAATCTTTTGATCCTAAAGAAGTAGGGGTAGCAACGGGCTTTGCCAATATGGGTGGTTTTTTAAGTGCGGTTTTGTTACCAAGTATCTTTGGTAAAGTATTAGACTTTTTTCAAGTCTCTGAAAGTAATATCGGTTATTTCTATGGATTTATGATTCCCGTGGTTTTTTCATTAATAGGTTTATTTGGTGGATATCTTATTAAAGAACAACACCAGGAGGTTGTACAATCAAAGGAATTAACCTATTAATGGGGATAGTGAGTTTATTATTTATGAAAAAAATCTCCTAATAAGGAGATTTTTTCCGTTTAAAATGTAAAGTTGGTCTTGCCAAATACAGAGTAAAACAAGGGGTATCAAAACTAGTGTAGAAGTTACATAATGAACTAAGAAAGGACAAACTATTAAGGGAGGGGTATGAGCAGTCTTAGCAATGAATAAAAAGGAGAAAGACGTAATGATAAATAATGTTGGAAAAGTAACGGTTTATGTACAAGATCAAGAACAAGCAAAAGAATTCTGGGTAAATAAACTCGGGTTTATCTTAAAGTTGGAACAACCAATGGGACCCAGCGCTAAGTGGATCGAGGTTGGGCCTAGTGATGATGAATATACCACATTGGTTCTTTATTCAAAGTCAGCTATGGAGCAGCAGCAACCTTCAAAAGTTGCTCATCCATCGATTCTTTTTAGCACAGCAGATATTGAATCGGCTTATGAAGAAATGAAGCAAAGTGGAGTCAAGGTTGGTGACATGTTAAGAATGCCGTTCGGCACAATGTTTAGTTTTTATGATCAAGATGACAATGAATATTTATTACGAGAAGATAAATAAGTTGCAGTTAATGAAAGATCCCAGCCTACAAGAATACCTTAAGATGGGATTTCTTAAATGTAAGAGTGAAAGCAGGGGAAGTTATGAATATTTTATATGTCGAAGACGAGGAAGAGCTAGGAGCGTGGGTTTATCAGGATTTAACAAAAAGAGGCTATCAAGTGACTTGGTTAAAAAGTGGAGAAGGTGCTCTAGAGCGAGCTGAGGACTCAGATCTTGCTATCCTTGATGTTATGCTACCTGGCTTAGATGGCTTTTCTATTGGTAAGAGATTAAAAAAGGCTTCACCTAAGCTGCCAATCATCATGCTATCAGCGCGTTCACAAGTGGATGATAAGCTAGAAGGATTGCAATTTGCTGATGATTATATTACAAAACCGTTTCATCCAGATGAGCTTGCTGCAAGAATTAGTGTACTGTTACGTCGCTTTGATAAAATTATGCCAACTGTGATAGAAGTACAGCATTTGCGATATTATCCTAAGCAATTTCAGCTATTTGATGATGAACTTCAGGAAGAAATAATTTTAACATCAAAGCAGCTACAAATTTTTAACTACCTATTAAAACATGCCGGGCAAATTATGACAAAAGAACAAATCTATGAATCAAATTGGGGGGAAGTCTTTTTTGAAGGGGACAAAACGCTTATGGTCCATATTCGTTATTTAAGAGAAAAAATAGAAAAAGATCCTGCTAAACCTACTATTATTGAAACAATTCGAGGAATTGGCTATAGGTTAAAGCAATGAAGAAACTAAGTCGTAGTTTGCAAACAAAATATTTAGTATTAATTATTAGTGCTATGTTTATTTTGCCAATTGCCTTTCCTCTTGCATCATTTGTAGTTTATTTACCGGCATTATTAGTGAATTACAATAAAATGGAAGTTTATCAAAGTGAAGAAATAGAATCAGAATGGCATGAAAAAGCTATGAATTTACAAAATCGAACTGATTCAGAAATTATTGATAGTTTAAAAGAAACAGTGAATGAACTTGAACACTCCACTGTTTTTTGGGTGGATAACACTGGAAAAACTCGATTTGCTTCGAATGAAGAGGTCACAGTTCCTGAAGTTTGGAATGCAAGTGATATTGTGTCATTTATGAAAGAAAGCTATGGAGGAGATCCGTTCACTGTTGTTTCTTTTATTGGTGAAGAAAAGAATGGTTTTATTGTGCTCCAAATTGATCGAAAGTATATGGATTACCCTATCCAGCAATTGGAGAATTACTTCGAAATCATCTATGCAGTAGTTGTAGGACTATTATTGTTACTATTTATCATTCTGTTTTGGTTGTTTTTTCGAGCCATTCAAAAAAGAATTGTGAGACTTCAGTCAACTATGGATGTAGAAAATCAGAATATTCCTAGTAAAGTAACAGTTGGAGAAATGGATGAATTAGGGCAATTAGAGGATTCATTTAATAAAATGATTGAACGCTTAGAGGCTGGAAGATTGCGTGAACAAGAAGAAGAAAAGCTTCGAAAAGAGCTGATTGCGAATTTATCCCACGATCTTCGTACTCCATTAGCAACAATTCGTGCCCATGCATATTCGCTAAAAAATGAGGATATCTCTCCAGAAGGACAAGAATCAATTACGATTATTGATAAGAAAATTGATCATATACATACCTTAATTGAAAATCTCCTATCCTATACTTTACTAAGTTCAGGAAAGTACACGTATAAACCAAAGGAGGTTGACGTGAATCGAGCGATTCGTCTTTCGCTTTCGGCCTGGTATCCAATTTTTGAGAAAGAAGGGCTGGAAGTAGACATTCAGTTATTTGAAAATACATTGTCTTGGAGAATGGATCCAAATTGGTTTGAAAGAATATTGGATAATTTATTTCAAAACGTCGTAAGACATGCAAAGTCAGGCAAATATGTTGGGATCCTTTGCGAAGAAGATAAGATCATTATTAAAGATCATGGTCCTGGAATGAAAAATAAATCAGAGCAATCAGGAGTTGGAATCGGATTATCGATCATTGAACTTATGACAAAGGAAATGGGAATGATTTGGACTATTGATTCTTCGAACGAAGGAACAACGATCACCATATCGAAACCATAGTGAGTGCGTTTGATTTTATCAACGTACTCTTTTTATTTTTAAACAAAATTTAACCTTCCATACAACCCGATTTTAAGATTCTTTGTTTATTCTTTATTCAGAGGTGATAAACATGAGTCAATTTATAGTAGAAACGAACAATTTAACAAAAACATTTAAAGGAGCAAAAGCTGTTAATTCAGTGAATTTAAACATACCAAAAGGATCTATATATGGGTTTCTTGGACCAAATGGTGCAGGTAAAACAACGGCTATTAAGCTGCTTTTAGGATTGATGAAAGAAACTTCTGGATCAATACAAATATTTGGAAAAGACCTAAAAAAAGACAAACAAATGATTCTTAGAAAGATTGGATCTTTAGTAGAATCTCCTTCGTATTATGGTCATTTAACCGCCAGAGAAAATTTACAATTATTGCAAGCGATATTACAAGTTCCAAAAGAACGAATTGATGAAGTGCTTGCTATTGTCCGCTTAGAAAAAGACGATAATCGCCCAGTTAAAGGCTTTTCATTAGGAATGAAACAAAGACTTGGAATTGCATCAGCTCTTCTAGGAAATCCTGAATTACTTATTCTAGACGAACCAACAAATGGACTGGATCCCTCTGGTATTATCGAGATTCGAGAATTAATTAAACGTTTACCAGAAAAATATGGGGTTACTGTCCTCGTTTCAAGTCATCTTTTATCAGAGATCGATCAAATGGCAACCGAAGTAGGGATTATTTCAAAAGGATCACTCATTTTTCAAGATTCTATTGAAGTTCTAAGAAAGAAATCGGTTAGCAAAATACGCATTCAAACAAACAATTCCAAGGCTGCATGGAACATTTTGATAAAAGAAGGCTTAAAAGGGGAAATTGAAGGGAATTTTCTTTCGTTTAAGCAAAACAAGAACAAAGAAGTCGCCGAAATGATTCGTATTCTTGTCCAACACAATTTGGACGTTTATCGAGTAGAAGAAGTGAAAAGGTCATTAGAAAGCATTTTTTTAGACATGACGAAAGAGGAGAAAAGCTTATGATCCTTCGGTTGTTACGTAGTGATTTTAAAAAGCTAAAAGTTGGAATGTGGATTCTTGTTTTCTTAGGACCGATTGGAATATTTGGATTAACGACTTTGAATTATATGCTTCGTTATGAGTATCTTCTTCGGCAGTCAGATGATCGCTGGATGCAGCTACTACAGCAAATAAATCTTTTTCTCGCACCAGCCTTACTTTTAGGAACAGCACTACTTGCCTCATTATCTGCAAATATTGAGCATGAAACAAATGCTTGGAAGCAGGTACTAGCGCTCCCTATAAGCAGAGTAAAGGTGTATTGTTCTAAGTTTATTATGATTAGTATTTTATTGTTTATTGCTACAGTTCTTATGTTTATAGGTACATGGTTTTTCGGTAGCCTTTATGGTTGGGAGCAACATATACCGTTTAAAGAGGTTGCAATCAACAGCTTTTATCCGTATTTCGCTGCAATGCCTATATTAGCCATACAGCTTTGGTTTTCAGTCACATCGGTTAATCAAGGAACACCGCTAGCAGTCGGCATCGTTGGTGCTGTTGTGTCCATGTACTCATATGGAGGTCCTGAATGGCTCATTTGGAAATGGCCGTTGCTTCAAAATAAATGGGAAATACCTGAAATTAGTGTGTTATTAGGAATTGTTGTTGGCGGACTCATTTTTCTTACCAGTGTTGTTCATTTTGAACGAAAGGATGTGCAGTAATTGCTAGGAAAATTATTATATATAGAATGGATGAAACTTAAAAAGTCAAAGGTTTTACAAATCTTGTCTATTAGTCCCATTCTATCCACTGTCTCCGCTTATTTTACTTTTACTGATTTTCCCGGTAATCAATGGATGAACTCGTTTTATACCATGATTATGGTTCAAGCTGTTTTGTTTTTACCATTACTTGCTGGTCTTTTTTCCGCTGCTGTCTGCAGATACGAACACGCAGAGGGGGGCTGGAAACAGTTATTAGCATTACCTGTTAATCGAATTCAGGTATATAGTGCTAAGTATATTATTGTTTGCTTATTTGTCGCCCTTACTCAACTACTATTATTAGTAGGCTTATTTCTCGAAGGATACTTACATGGTTACAATGACCCTTTTCCTTGGCAGGGTGTTCTTGTTCGATTGTTTATGGGCTGGTTAGGCTGTTTACCCATTATCGCATTGCAATTATGGGTTTCTACAGCATGGTCCAGCTTTGCTGCACCTGTTGCTTTGAATGTCATTTTAACTCTACCTAACATATTAATTGCAAACTCAGAAAAATTTGGTCCATGGTACCCTTGGGCACAACCATTTTTAGGAATGGTGTTAGAGCAGCAATCCGGTTTTACATTTTCGATTGAAACCCTTGTGTTTGTTATTGTTGGAGGGTGTGTGATTTTTACGATAGGTGGTTTGGTTTATTTTCAGAGGAAAGCAGTTTAGGTAAGAAGTGCCTGATAATTTTTGTCAGGCACTTCTTATACTATTGTTTAACTTGTCTAAACATCCAATCAATCATATCCTTGTTATTGTATGCTGGTACCCATGAACCGTGATTATAGCCTAATTCTGCAGGATACTCTGTATAAATAGGGTTTCCTCCCGCTTCTTTTATTGCCTCAATAGCATTTCTTGTATGTGAAACAGGAATTACTGCATCATCTTCCGCATGAAAAGCCCAAATTGGTTTATCTTTTAAAACAAGTACAGATTCAGGATTTCCACCGCCAGCAATTGGGACCATAGCGGCAAAAAGATTAGGGTACGCAATATTTAAATTAAATGTTCCATAACCTCCTTGAGAAAGACCTGTAGAATATAGTCGATTTTGATCAATGTTGTAATCATTAATCACTTTTTGTAAGATATTGTAGGCCTTTCCTAGGTCTTCTGAAAATTCAAATACTCTGGCCAAATCGACAATATTATTCGAATTTCGAGTAATTCCAAATCCACCGTCATGTTGATTTCTTGCCTGTGGTGCAAGAACAAAGGCTGGATTTTTGGATTGATTTTCAGGTGCAGCCCAAATGATAGCGCCATCATTTGCAAGCAATTGCTTCTGATTATCGCTTCCTCGTTCACCACCTCCATGAAGAAAAAGGACAAGCGGGTAAGAAACAGAAGGATCATAGTTTTCTGGAATATAAAGACGATAAGGCATGTTATTATATTCAAACTCTAGAAACTTATCAGCAATATCCTTTCTATTTACAAATTTGTAATTGAATGTGACCACTTTGCTACTAGTATTTCCTTTATTTCTTGTAAGTGCTTTTTCGTTAACGTTACCACGAATAGCAAAAGCCTTAATCGTTACATCTTCATCGATTGAAATAGGCTCAAAATACAACGTACTGTTTTTAGTTGGTATACTACCATCTGTTGTGTAATAGATTTTAGTCGCCGGGGTACTAGTTGATAAGGTAACGAGCTGTTCCTTGTAATATAGACCAGATTTGTGCGAGGTAGATGGCGGTTGTACAACACCATTAGTTGGGTCGTTGTCTGCAAATGCTGAAAGAGAGAAAAGGAAGAACATAGAGAATGTGACTACAGTAGCACTAATAAAAAACTTTAGTTTTCTTTTTAACACAAAATCCCCTCCGATTTCCAAAAGTAAGATTCAGAATTTTTTGTTAACGGTTACATCGTATTATGAAGAATTTTAAACTGTCAATATAAATCTTTTTATCATGTTAGTGAAAAAAGTGAATTTTTCTTGTTAGAATAAGGATTATACATACAAAAAAATTTATTGATAAAGATATGATTTATTTGAGGAGGTTTGACATGCTATATGAGAACTTTAAGGAGTTTTCCTTAGAAGATCAATTAGACTGGTTTAAAGCTACACTCCACTCAATTCATGATGGTGTTCTAGTAATAGATTCTAAAGAGATTGTTAAATTAATTAACCCTGAATATACGCGTATAACAGGAGTACAGCCTAATGAAATTATTGGAAAACCTCTTCGGTTAGTTCGTCCAAAAGCTCAATTAATTGAAACGTTAAAAGACGGAAAAGAACGAATTGGGGTTTATCGGAAAGAAGGAACTGTGGAATATGTTGTTGACATGGCACCAATTATATTAAATAACGAAATAATTGGGGCTGTTTCAATTTGTAAAGGGTTAACAGAAGTTCATAAGCTTTCAAAAGAACTAGAGAAAAACAAACAAAAACTATCTCAATTGAAAGAAAGAATGGACACCTTATATCAAGCTAAATATACATTCGACCAAATTATCGGTTCGGAAAGCGGACTGAAAGAAGTGGTTCACTTAGGAAGAAAAGCAGCTGAATCTAATTTACCTGTTTTAATTATAGGTGAAAGTGGAACAGGAAAAGAACTATTTGCTCAAGCAATTCATAATGCAAGTTCTCGTGCAGAAAAGCCATTTATCCCAGTGAATTGTGCGTCCATTCCGGCATCGCTCATTGAAAGTGAGCTTTTTGGATATACGGAAGGTACTTTTACAAGTGCTAAAAAGGGAGGAAAGCTAGGTTTATTTGAAATAGCAAATTTAGGTACAATCTTTTTAGACGAAATAGGTGAATTATCTTATGATCTTCAAGCTAAACTTTTACGAGTTTTACAGGAAAAAACACTTAGACGAGTTGGTGAAGCAGGAGAAAGACAAATTGATGTTCGTGTAATTGCTGCAACAAACCGTGATCTAAAACAGCTTATTGAAAAGAAACGATTTCGTGAAGATTTGTATTTTCGGTTGAATGTATTGCACCTTGATATTCCACCACTACGTAAAAGGAAGCAGGATATTCCTGACATTATTGATTTCATTTTATACAAGCACAACGTACATTCTGAAAGTGAACGGTATTATCGATTGCACGAATCAACCCTTACAATACTAAAAGCTTACGATTGGATCGGAAATGTAAGAGAATTGAAAAATACAATTGATTATGCTGTATGCATGGCAGACGAAAGAGATATTCTACCTGAACATTTACCTAGTAGCTTTCATGGAGAAAATATCAGTATCTCAAAAAGAAATTCTAACAATCTTTTAAAAGCAGCTGTTGAGGAGACAGAGAAAAAAATCATTACAGATGTGTTGCAAATATATGGTTCTGAACTGGAGGATAAGAAAAAAGCAGCTAAGGAGCTTGGGGTGTCTTTAGCAACACTTTATAACAAAATGAAAAAGTATCAACTATATGATTTCTAAAAAATTAGAAAAGAACTTTTGTTGTTCTAAGGATTTAGAATAACAGTATTCACAACTGATTGACGATTAAAAGAGGTTTATTAATTATTTGAAATTCTAAAATTTTAGAAACTCACATTTTAAAAACGCTTTCATTATGCGTTTTTTATTTTGGCATGGAAGTTGCATATATATCGGTGTACATGAATTTACAGGAAGGATCTGGTCTAATATTTGAAAATAAATAATTGCATCAAGAATCAAATTAATTAAAAGTACTAAAAACCAATTTTGTGTACTTTTAGTCTTATTGGGGTGAAAAAATGTTAAAGATCGGAAGTGGAGCTGGATTTTCAGGTGATCGACTTGAACCCGCTGTTGAACTGGCTCAAAAAGTAAACTTGGATTATTTAGTATTAGAGTGTTTAGCTGAAAGAACAATTGCCATTGCCCAGAAAGAAAAAAGGAAAGATAAAAATAAGGGTTACGATCCTCTACTTGTTGATCGAATATCTGCCTTATTACCAGTATTGGATAAAAAACGATTCCGAATCATAACAAATATGGGAGCGGCCAATCCAATGGCTGGCGCTAAAAAGATTATTCATATTGCAAGTGAAATGAATATTTCTTGTAAGGTTGCAGTTGTAACAGGTGATGATGTGATACAAGAGCTAGATAGTGAAAATGAAATCCTTGAAAACACTAATAAGGTTAAAGATTATCAAGTAATCTCAGCTAATGCCTACTTAGGAGCCAAGGCACTTATACCAGCTTTACAAACTAAAGCAGACATTATTATTACAGGACGTGTTGCTGATCCATCATTATTTCTTGCGCCGATGATTGATTACTATGGTTGGTCACTAACTGATTATGAAACCATAGGTCAGGGTACTGTGATTGGACATTTACTTGAATGTGCTGGTCAAATTACAGGTGGCTATTTTGCAGATATAGGAGAAAAAGAAGTTGATAGGTTAGCAGACATAGGTTTTCCATATGCAATTATTGAACGTGATGGAACAGCTATTATTTCCAAGACTCCCGACTCAGGTGGTGTAGTTAATTTACGAACTGTTAAAGAGCAATTACTATACGAGGTCCATGATCCAAGTCAATACCTAACACCAGATGTAACAGCAGATTTTTCTAATGTTAAGTTAACTCAGTTAGCTGAAAATGAAGTAAGGGTAGAGGGGGGGAAAGGCACGAAAAAGCCTAGTTCTTATAAAATATCTATTGGGTATGACGCAGGTTATTTAGGAGAAGGGGAAATTTCATATGCAGGTTCAACAGCTGTTCAAAGAGCTAAGATGGCGGAGTGTATATTAAATAATAGACTTTGTAAAAAGATTCAAGATTTAAGGATTGATCTGATTGGCATTTCCTCCGTTCATCGTACAAACTTAGGAAATGATCAACCTTATGAAGTAAGACTACGGGCAGCTGCTCTTTGTAAAGATATAAAAGAAGCTCATAGTATTGGAAATGAAGTAGAAGCACTATACACGAATGGACCGTATGGAGGCGGTGGTGCAAGAAAAAGAGCGACAGAATGTCTAGGTGTTGTTTCAACTTTTATAGAAAGAAATTTAGTTGATAAAAAGATACAAGTGGAGGTTATAACGAATGAACAGAAAGCGAATCAAACTATATGAGGTAGCACATAGCAGGGCAGGTGATAAGGGGAATACCTCTAACCTTTCACTTATCCCATTTAAGGAAAGTGACTTCGAATGGATAGGTCAGGTCGTAACTGTAGAAAGAGTAAAGGAGCATTTTAAAGACATTTTTGATGGTGATGTCATTCGTTATGACATATCATCTATTAAATCTTATAATTTTGTTTGCAAAAATAGTTTACTAGGAGGGGTAACGACCTCTCTTGCACTAGATACTCACGGGAAAAGTTTGAGTAGCGCTTTATTGGAAATGGAAATTCCTTTATTGAATGAATAGGACAGTAAACAACAGTTTGTAAGCGCTTAAAATATGTTAGGGGGAATCATATGTTAGCGACCTTAGGATTTTTAACAATCGGCGTTTTCTTATTATTGATTTTAACGAAAAGAGTATCTGTTATTGTCGCGTTAATTGTTGTTCCACTTGTATTTGCTTTAATTGGAGGATTTAGTTCCGACATTGGAACTCTTATGTTAGATGGAATCCAAAGTGTAGCTCCAACAGGAATTATGTTAGGATTTGCTATTTTATTTTTTGGTGTAATGAATAATGCCGGATTATTTGACCCTATTATTTCAAGAGTATTAAAGTTGGTAAAAGGAGATCCATTAAAAATTGTTATTGGAACAGCGGTTATTGCTATGGTTACTCATCTTGATGGATCTGGGGCTTCCACATTTTTAATTACAATACCAGCTCTTTTGCCTTTATATGATAAATTAAAAATGAATCGACTTGTTCTAGCAGGTGTTGTGGCATTAGGTGCTGGAGTAATGAATATTATGCCTTGGGGCGGGCCAACAGCAAGAGCTGGCAGTGCATTAGAATTAGATCCTGGGGCTATTTTTTCACCACTTATACCAGCTATGATAGCAGGAATAATTTGGGTGCTTTTTGTTGCTTATATCCTTGGTAAAAAAGAGAGAAAACGATTAGGTGTTACAGATATGGAATACAATTATGATCAAGAGCTTTCAGATGAAGAAAGAAAAATGAGAAGGCCGAAATTATTTTGGATTAACCTAGTTATTACCATCCTAACAATTGTCGCACTTGTAAAAGTTTGGCTTCCTCTACCAATAGTGTTTATGGTTGCATTTGCTATTGTTTTACTTATTAATTATCCTAAACCAAACGACCAACAAGAACAAGTCAAGAGTCAGGCACTTGGAATGGTAACCGTTGTATCAATTATATTTTCAGCTGGAATTTTTACTGGGATTCTAGGTGGAACAGGTATGATCGAAGCTATGGCATTAGCAATGGTTAATATTATTCCTGAGGGGATTGGAGGATCAATGGCTATAGTTGTTGCAGTGATTAGCATGCCAATCAGCCTTCTTTTTACACCTGATGCGTATTATTTTGGTGTATTGCCAGTATTAAGTCAGTCAGCCGAAATATATGGAGTTGCGCCGGTCGAAATGGCCAGAGCTTCCATCTTAGGTCAAATGACAACTGGTTTCCCATTAAGTCCTTTAACAGCTTCAACCTTTTTATTAATTGGTTTAGCAGGGGTTGAATTAGGGGATCATCAGCGCTTTATTTTTAAATGGGCATTTGGCACAACAATTGTGATGGCAATTGTCGCCCTTATTATTGGTGCGATTTGAGAACTAAAAAGCCAACTAATTCAGTTGGCTTTTTTAACTAGGTTCTTATTAAAAACCCTATCTCACAGCCACAATCGACTTCCGTTTATACAATAATGACCCAATCACAAACGTAACAATTCCCCAAAGAACCATAATAGCTATTCCAGCCCATATTGAAGCTGTAAAGAGGCTCGTTTCATAAACCATACTCTCTCTTAAGCCTTCAACAAAATAGGTAAGTGGTAAAACATTTGAGATTGGTCGAATCCACTCCGGCATCGTTTCGATTGGGAAAAAGACGCCACTTAAAAACATCATAAGAAAGTTTGCAATATTGGCTACTCCCATATAAGCTTCTGTCGTTTTGCTGAAGGAGGAAATAAAATAGCCAACAGCTGTAAAAGAAAGGGTACCAAGTAAAAAGACGATTAACAGAGTTGGAAAATTGATAAACAAGTTTGCACCAAAAATATATACTCCAATGAGCGATAGGAGAATAATCTGAACAACACTGAATAATACCCTCATGACCATATCGCTTAAACCAAAAAGGTTCATATTAGCCGGAGTCATTTGTAGTCGTTTGATTAAGCCTTTGCTACGCATCTCCACTAATCCAACCATCCCAAACATTCCACCTTGTGCAATTGCCAATGCAATCATTCCAGTAAGTAGAAAATCTGTGTAACTTAATTCAGCATTACCTGATGAAATGGCTTCTGTTTGTAATTCAAAAGCGGGTGTTACACCTGAAGCTACTAGGTTTGTTTGTTGAACAAATTGATTTAGCATACCTGTAAGTGCTTGTGCTGTTGCTCCTTGTTCATCTTCTTTGTTAACAACGAGTAAAAGGGAGGAGGCATCAATTGATTCAGGTAGGACAATCGCTGCATCTACTTCTTGATTCTTTACTAATTTGTCAGCTTCTTCTCGTGTTACAGGGTCTTCTGTTTCAAGTTCAAGTACATCTAGCTGTGTAATTTGCTCAAGCATCATGTTTGACGTGGGATTAGGATTTTCATTCACGATTGCAACACTTGCTGAAAATTCATCATCAGAGCTACCACTAAAAATAGACATAAAAATAACCATTAAAATAACAGGGAAAAAGATGCCCCAAAACCATGATTGCTTTTCTCGAAATGTTAATTTTAATTGAGCAATAAACATTTGTTTGAATTGATTCATCCTAATCCCTCCATTCCTTGCCAGTGAATTCAATAAATACATCTTCTAAACTCATTTCACGAATGGAGACCTGTTCAACTCGATAATTCTTTTCTTTTGTAAATGCGAATAAGTCATAAAGTGTATCTTCTGGATTTGCTGTCCATATCCTTAATGATGAATCTTCACGTTCAGTACGAGAAACTGACTGAAGATTTTGTGAAAATGTATTTGCTTCTATAGCGACTTCTTCACCGTCAACAAACGATAATCTTACTTCTCTTTCTTTTGTTAACTTTTCGATAAGGGCAGATGGTGTGTCTAATGTAATAACTCGTCCTTGATCTACAATGCAAACTCTGTCACTTAATTTTTCAGCTTCTTCCATATAATGCGTTGTTAAAATGGTTGTTTTGCCTAGTTGTTTTAACTGTAAAATGATATCCCAAATATTTCGTCGTGCTTGTGGATCTAGGCCTGTTGTTGGTTCATCTAGAAAGATGATGTCAGGATCACTGATCATCGCAAGTCCAATTGCAAGCCTTTGACGCTGTCCACCAGATAGCTTTTTCACATGATTTTTGCGGTGATCAGTAAGGTTTACAAGATCTAAAATTTCTTTTGTAGATCGGGCCTTGTCATAAAAAGTAGCAAAAAGATTAAGATTTTCCTCAGGTGTTAACAAATCAAACATTGCACTCGACTGTGGCTGTACACCAATTTTCTTTTTAATTTCTGTTCCGTTCTTTTCCCAGTTTAGTTCCCCATACATAATTTCACCTGAATCAGGAGTTACCAAGCCTTCAATCATTTCTAATGTTGTTGTTTTGCCTGCACCATTTGGACCAATAATGGTGAATACTTCACCAGCTTGAACCGAAAAGCTAATGTCTTGAACGGCATGAACAGAACCAAATGATTTTTTCAACTGCTTTACCTCTAACACCGTCATTTTTTCTCCTCACTTCCTTGGAAACTATACCCATTTACTAGTACGCTATTCTCTTTAAATAGTTTCATCATTTTTAAAATTTATTGATTACTGTTTTTTCTATAACAACTCAAAAACTCTTAGTTTATAATAATTTTAAGAAGAAATACATAATGGTCGACATAATGGAGGAGCAAAGGATGGAAAAGGTAAAATCAGTGACATTGGACGGAGAGGAAATCCACGTTTTTAATAGTGCCATTTATCTTTTTGAAACTAATACTACGGTTACACTTGAATTAAACATCATCGTTAGTGAAATAGTCGCCAATAAATATAAACATGTTGACAAGCTTATTATTGAAATAGAATTAGAGGATGGAAGAATGATAAATTCGATTATGAGTGTGACCGTTATGCAAGGGAGGTTACCACAATTACATATTTTTTGTGACATTGATGATCTTAATGAATATAAAGGTCTTTCAATTTTGGACGAAAACAATTCCTCGTTTCCGGATATCGAGGAGGGAATTACGCTAGAAGAGATAAGAAAAGTGGAAATGCCTCTTGAAGACATCACTTTAAAATTGAAGCTTCCAATTGATCAAGTTGAATGGTTAAGGACACTAAAGAAGAAGGAAGTAACTGCTATGATGGAAGAGTTTTTAATCTATTATAGGAAAAAAGGGTGACGATCTCTATAAAAAATTGTCTTCTTGTGCTGTCAAATTTTCGAGGAAGAGGTAAAAAATGGAACCACCTAATATTGTAAATCAAAAAAACTTTAAAGCAGAATTTAACCTAAAAGATATTACACCAATTTTTGCAGTATTTTCACTTATTCTCTCAGTATTAATATTTGTTTTTATAAAAATAGAACTAATACCTGTGGAACACTATTTTTCTTTAGAAAACCCTTCTAAACTAGTGGCAAGCACAATTATGACTTCTATTGGCTTAATCATTTTTGGTATCGTGTTAACAGTAATCATGCCTGCAAAATTTATTGATGAAACAAATAAAACATTTCAACATGAATCCTTATCGACGATTATGATTAGCATGTTATTTGTCGTATTGTTTGAGGAACTGTTATTTAGGGGGATTATACAAAATTTTATATTTCTTATTCTTAAAAATGAGTGGTATGCAATAATTGTAACGGCTTTAATTTTTGTCATTTATCATAAACGATATTTTAATAAGCCGCTCATGTTGTTAAATATCACACTACCTAGTTTGGTTTTTTGCTGGATTTATTTTTATCATGATAATATTATTGTTCCAGTTATCATTCACTACACTATGAATATAACATTAACATTAATGTTTAAATATAATTTAATCAGATTAAGGAATTGAGTTAAGGGCAAGAATTATGGATAAAATAGCAGCTCACTAGAAATAGGATATTTAAAATAAAATAAATTTTTTGAAAGATCATGATAAATATATGACACATTTTCTAACCTCCGTCATATATTAACTTCTGTGTGAGAAATTTAACATAGGAAGGAAAGTTTAATATGAACAATCAACAAACAACTATTTCTATTAAGAATGACTACAAAGACGGAGGTAATGGATACAAAGTTATTGAAGTAAATATTTCCAATACATCAGATAACTTATATGCTGTTGTAACACCAGTTAACAAAATGTAAATAAATAGATAAGCGGTCTTTTTTGAAAGTATAGGGTATACATAGAAAAGATCGCTTTGTTGTGCGTGGCATAGTCCAAGTTTTGCTAAAAATCGTTGTTATTGTATCAAACCAGATTAAATCTATTATTAGCGAAAACTGGATTTTAATCACAAACCTATAAGAATAGAAAAAGGATGGGAAAAGAGGACATTATGATCTCAGTTTTCTCATCCTTTTATATGGATTGGATTTAGAAACTTCTGTTTTCTTCAGCTGCCATTGCTTCAGCTTTCGTTCTATGCACTGTACCGAACGGGTGCTCTGGTGGTGCGTAAATCGAGTAAAGCTTAAGCGGTTTGTTTCCCGTATTTGTGAGATTATGCCATTTTCCGGCTGGTATCATAATCGCAAAATCATCAGATACTTTTCTTACATAATCCAATCGATCTTTCCTGTCACCCATTTGTACAAGTCCTTGACCTTCTTCAATTCTCAAGAATTGATCAGTATTCGGATGAATTTCTAATCCAATGCTATCCCCAACATCAATACTCATTAACGTGACTTGAAGTTTGTTACCTGTCCATATTGCTGTACGAAATGTTTTGTTTTGTTTTGTGACCTTTTCAATATCAACGACAAACGGGTTTCTGCCATAATCTTTTCTCTGATTTGCACGGTCTTTAAGTAAATTCCGGAAAATTTGAGCATTTACTTCCTGAGTATTTGTTTTCAACCATAAGATATGCTGCATAATAGGATCTTGATTAAGTAAAGAATGATTTCGATTTTCGAAAGAACCTTCCGCTTCAAAAGCCTTTTCCAATCCTTCCTCGTAACTTAGAAAAGGAATTTCAACAATTTGATAAAGAGGCTTTGTTCCAGTAAGGTTTATATACAAATTGGTGAGTTGATTGGTTGTTGCTTTTTTTCCTTCTAACGCATAAAGAATATCATTTCTGTGGTTTTCATCTGTAGCTGATTTTGCCAGCCGCATATAAAGGTCAATTGTTGAGGCACCTTTTTTGATTTCATCTAAGAGAATCGACATTGCCTGATCATTGTAGTTATGATCATTTCTTGTTAAAAATCCAGAGTGGTAATAAGGATAAGGCTCATACATTTATCTCAATCCTTTCAATAATTTTACAACACTATCTTATGCCTATGTGTAAAGAGTGTACTTCGTTTTATTGTCCTAATTGATTTGTCTGGATGGATATTTTTAGTTCGTTACATACTAAAAATAAAATGAAAGGAGAATTATTATGAAAGAAACAAAACAAGCAAAAGAAGAGTATAGTTCAACGAATGAACACGAATTTTCAGAAGAGCTTTCCGATGGAGGAGAGCGAAACGAAATCATCACAATACAACAAAATGATGAATATTTAAAGGAGTCATAATAGATGGATGAGCTAAAGCACTATGTTCAAATCATTAAACAAAACCTTGAAACATTGAGTGCTCCAGATTATGAAGGAAAAGATGAGGAATTAATGAGGCAGCAAGAGGAATTAGAAAAAGTTGAACAGCATTTTTTATCAGAAATCAATTCATCTGAAAGCTTTGATCACATTGTAAACTCTGCAGTAAAGTGTGCCTCAAATGAAATATCGTTAGATGAGTTAGAAGATGAATACAATCTATTAACAAAATAACATCCTGCGGGGTGTTTTTTTGTCTAATTACTCAACTGAGTTTTGTAAATTTTTTTGTAATTGGTCTTTTCTGTACTTTCTTCCATATTTATTACTGAGCTAATATTACCACTGATATTCCAATGGGAGGAATACATTATGAAAGCAATTGTTCAGTACAAATACGGTTCACCAGAGGTTTTAAACCTAGAAGAAGTTGATAAACCCGCCCTTAATGACCATCAAGTTCTGGTGAAAATACATGCAGCTTCCGTAAATTTTGGGAATCTTGTCCTATTAAAAGGAAAACCGTATATCACTCGACTTTTTTATGGAGTATTAAAGCCCAAGCATCCAATTCCAGGTGGTGACATCGCAGGTTGTGTTGAAGCTGTGGGTTCAAAAGTAACTCAGTTTAAACCAGGAGATGAGGTATTTGGGGATTTATCCTCCTCTGGATGGGGAGCATTTGCCGAATATGTTTCAGCTCCGGAAAGCTCATTAGAACGAAAACCTGTAAATATGAGTTTTGAAGAAGCAGCTGCAGTTCCAATGGCAGCAGTAACTGCCCTGCAGGGATTGAGAGATAAAGGGAAAATAAATTCAGGGCAAAAGGTATTAATATATGGAGCCTCTGGTGGTGTAGGAACGTTTGCTGTGCAAATTGCTAAAGCATTTGGTGCTGAGGTAACGGGTGTGTGCAGTACGAGAAATATAGATATATTACGAACTATAGGTGCTGACTACATAATCGATTATAAAATAGAAGGTATTGATAAATACAGGGAGTATTTTGATCTGATCATCGGGGTAAACGGACATCAACCATTATCTGTTTATAAGCGAGCATTAAAACGTCATGGTATCTTTGTTCACGTTGGTGGGGCTGAATCTCAACTGTATCAAACAGTTTTACAGGGAGGCTGGATATCATTTACAGAAAAAAAGAAAATGAATGTTTTTTTGCAAAGAGCTAATCAAAAAGATCTGATATTTATAAAGGATTTAATAGAATCTGGTAAGGTAAAAGCAGTGATTGATCAGCAATTTGAATTAAGTGAAGTACCACAGGCCTTAACCTATTTTGCCGAAGGACACGCTCAGGGAAAAGTTATTATAACCATGTAAGGTATACGATTTATTTTTAAAATACAAAAATAATATTTAATAAAAAGTAATGGTTTAATTTACTGCAAAACTTCCATTCTTTGTCTCTTTTAAAAATAAATTAGTATAATAATTATTCAAATAAGAAGAAATATATTGATTATTTAGTCAATTAGAAGTAACCTATTACTATCATTCTTTAATTACGTCAGGAGAAGGGAGATTTGAATGATGGATTTACGTAGTAATATGATTAAAAAAGGATTTGATCGTGCACCGCATCGTAGCTTACTTCGTGCGGCAGGTGTAAAAGAAGAGGATTTTGATAAACCGTTTATCGCGGTTTGTAATTCATATATTGATATTGTACCTGGACACGTACATTTACAAGAATTCGGTAAAATTGTAAAAGAAGCAATACGTGAAGCGGGTGGAGTACCATTTGAGTTTAATACAATCGGTGTAGATGATGGAATTGCAATGGGACATATTGGAATGCGCTATTCCTTACCAAGCCGTGAAATTATTGCAGATTCTATTGAAACTGTTGTTTCAGCACACTGGTTCGATGGAATGGTTTGTATTCCAAACTGTGACAAAATCACACCAGGGATGATGATGGCAGCATTACGTCTTAATATCCCTACAGTATTTGTAAGTGGTGGCCCTATGAAGGCTGGTGTGACAAGTGATGGGAAAAAAATCTCACTTTCTTCTGTATTTGAAGGAGTAGGTGCCTATCAATCTGGTAAACTAGATGAAAAAGGTTTAACAGAGCTTGAGCAATTTGGCTGCCCAACATGCGGTTCTTGTTCAGGTATGTTTACAGCGAACTCCATGAACTGTTTAGCTGAAGCACTTGGATTAGCTCTTCCTGGTAACGGAACGATTTTAGCCGTTGCGCCTGAGCGTAGAGAGTTTGTAAAACGTTCTGCAAAACAATTAATGAATCTTATTAAAGACGATATTAAGCCTAGAGATATCGTAACAGAAAAAGCAATTGATAATGCTTTTGCACTTGATATGGCATTAGGTGGATCAACAAACACGGTTCTTCACACGTTAGCTTTAGCACATGAAGCGGAAATTGAATACCCAATTCAACGTATTAATGAAGTGGCAGCACGTGTTCCACATTTATCTAAGCTTGCTCCTGCATCAGATCACCATATTGAGGATTTACATGAAGCTGGTGGTGTATCTGCTGCATTGTATGAGCTTTCTAAGAAAGAAGGAGCTCTTCATCTTGATACTTTAACTGTTACGGGCAAAACCCTTGGGGAAAACATCGCTGGCTGTGAAATAAAAGATCATGAGGTGATCCGTCCTATTGACAATCCACATACTGAAAAAGGTGGACTTGCTGTTTTATTCGGAAACCTTGCTCCAGACGGTGCGATTATTAAAACAGGTGGTGTACAAAACGGAATTACTAGCCATGAAGGACCTGCAATTGTGTTTGAATCACAAGAAGAGGCAATCAATGGAATTGTAAATGGTAAAGTAAAAGAAGGACATGTAGTGATTATTCGTTACGAGGGACCAAAAGGTGGACCTGGTATGCCGGAAATGCTTTCTCCAACATCTATGATTGTTGGAATGGGACTTGGACCAAAAGTTGCACTTGTAACAGATGGTCGTTTCTCAGGAGCTTCTCGTGGATTATCGATCGGACATGCTTCACCTGAAGCGGCAGAAGGCGGTCCACTAGCATTCGTTGAAAATGGTGATCACATCGTAATTGATATTGAAAACCGTACAATGGATGTTCAAGTAGATGATGAAGAATGGGAAAAACGTAAAGGAAACTGGAAAGGCTTTGAACCAAAAGTGAAAAAAGGCTATCTAGCTCGTTATTCCAAACTTGTAACATCTGCTAGTACCGGCGGTATTATGAAAATCTAATATTCATTAAAAAGGGGTCCAGAATGATTTCATTCTGAACCCCTTTTCATCTATGTAAATGTTAGTGATTACTAACAGGAAGATCATTGAATAATTTATGTAAAATGAATATTACTTTTTAAATACATGTTGTCCAATTTGTACTGTTGTTTCTCTTGAATCAAGCCATCTACTTTCGGCAATATCCGGATTATAGAAGAATAAGGCATCCTTTGCTATAGCCCTCATATCAGATAGGGCAGCAAAAACAGCTTTTCTAGACTCTTCATCTGCTGGTCTATTAATCTGTCCATTTGCAACTGGCTGAAATTGATTACGTTGATAGATAACTTCTCTAACTGTATCAGGGAATTTTGGGCTGTCAACTCGATTTAACACAACACTAGCAACTGCTACTTTACCTTCAAACGATTCTGTTTGAGCCTCAGCTCGTACAATTCTTGCTAATAAATCTATTTCAGCTTCTGAAAGGCTAATCTTTTCAGAGCGATCATTTCCTCTGCTAACTTGAGTGGCATTATTTGTTTTATTTGAAAGTGTCTTTACACTTGTCTTATCCGAAGTATTAATAGTCTTATTAATATTTGTATGAATTTGTTGGCCAACATAAATTAAATCAATGTTTTTAACTTGCGGGTTTGCTTTTGCTAGTTGATCTAATGATAGTCCATTCTTACGTGCGATTTCCGACATCGTGTCACCTTTTTCAACCGTATGTGCAAAAGTAGGTGCAGCGACAAACAGAGTGGTCAGGAATGCTAGTAAAAAAAATAGTTTTTTCACAATTAGTCCTCCTAGTAAATATCATTTTTTGAACTCTTGTCTTACTCATACCTATGTCCAAAAAAAATTGAATAGTGTTACAATTTTATTACAGGAAGATTACAAGAGGCTGAAACACTGATATTTCATAGGTTATGCAGTCTTAATATAAATAAAAAAATAGAGGAAGAAATAAATGGAGAGAGAAAATCTAGAATTAGTTATAGAGTTACGTCATGAATTACATAAACATCCAGAGCTTTCTAACCATGAAGTATGGACAAAACAACATTTGATTTCGTTTCTAAAAAGTTATACAAATCTTGAAGTCGTTGACAAAGGAAAGTGGTTTTACGCAATATACCGAGTAGGACATGATCGAGAAAACATTGCATTTCGAGCAGACTTTGACGCACTTCCAATCGAAGAAACGATTGTCATTCCGCATGCCTCACAGGCACCCGCTGTATCTCACAAATGTGGTCATGACGGTCATTCAGCATCTTTAGCTGGATTAGCTCTTGAAATAGATCAAAAAGGAGCAGACAAAAATATCTTTTTCCTATTTCAACACGCTGAGGAAACTGGAGATGGAGCGGTAGAATGTGTTTCTTTTATAAAGGAGAACAACATCCAAGAGATCTATGCTTACCACAATATGAGTGGAATGGCTCATAATACGGTGAATGTTATAAACGGAACGGCTCACTGTGCGTCTAAAGGCATGACAATTTTTATGGAAGGAACTCCGGCACATGCTAGTCAGCCTGAAGATGGGATTAATCCTGCCTTTGCTATGGCAAAAATCATTGATACAATCGATGTCTTTACATCTGTCGAGCATAATAAAGGTATGGTTCTCTGTACTGTGGTGCATGTTAATATCGGTGAAAAGGCATTCGGGGTATCAGCAAGCAAAGGTGAGCTGCTTTTGACGATTCGTGCTCTGTATGAAGAAGACTTGGATAAACTGCAGCATAATCTTGAAGAACTAACATTATCGCTTGCAAAGCAATATGGACTAAAGGCGAGTTTTTCCTATAACGATGTTTTTCCTGAGACGGTTAATCATAAGGAGAGCTCAGATAAAATACGCGTTGCTTGTAAAAACAAAGGGATTAATCTTATTGAAATGAAGCAGGCGTTTCGTGCTTCTGAGGATTTCGGTCATTACTTAAAGGAAACGAAAGGGGCTATTTTCTATATCGGAAATGGCGAAGAATATCCACCTATTCATACTGTTGAATATGATTTCAGAGACGACGTGATAGAAACGGCGGTCGAGCTGTTTAAGGGATTAATTGAAATAAGTTAATTAAGGTTTGGAGAAGGATTTGATAAGAGAGAATGAAAAAGGAAGAGAAAGGACAAGATTTTGTTTAGAGTTAATTTAAAAAATGAGTAAATTACTTCAGTTAATGTTATAGTTAGAAAGACATTTTAAAAGAGAGTGGTGATGAACATGATTGAAATAAAAACATCTTCTCTCAGTGATGGAGAATTTAATAGAGGAGTATTTGCTAAAACTAATATCAAAAAAGGTGAGCTTTTACATGAGGCACCTGTCATTTCTTATCCAAATGATCAGCATCAACATATAGAAAAAACATTACTTGCTGATTATGCTTTTGAATATGGTATAAATCACACAGCTATCCTTCTAGGTTATGGAATGCTATTTAACCATTCATATGAACCTAATGCGATTTATGAGATTAATTTCGATAATCATACCTTTGATTTTTATGCTTATACTGATATACAAGCTGGAGATGAGATTTTAATAAACTATAATGGTGATGTTGATGATAAAGAGCCATTGTGGTTTGATAAGGAGTAATTTGTACGAATAGTCCTTTTTTGTTAATTGGTTATTGTAATATTCGTACACTTTTATTATGTGAACCAATCCATTAGAGGATTAGGTTCACTTTTTTTAGAGTTGACTAGGAAAGAGTGCCTGTCACCTCCCGTTTTTTCTTGTTTCACAGAGCCAAATAGAGATCTTTCTAAATGCAATGTTTTTCATTGTATTTATTTAGCATGAAAGTGGTATAATCTTCAAAGTAGATTAGACTTAGGAGATGACAAAAATGGCAAATATAAAATTTGACATTCAACAAAATTTAGGTATGATATCCGAAGGTGCGAAAGGGTGGAAGAAGGAATTTAATCTTATTAGCTGGAATGGCCGCGATCCCAAATATGATATACGTGATTGGGATGAACAACACGAAAAAATGGGGAAAGGCGTTACACTTTCTAAAGAAGAAGTCATTCAGCTTAGAGAGATCTTAAATGGAATAGAATTATAGTAAATAACACTTTAAGAACTAGTATGAATAAGATACAGGTTCTTAATTTTTGTTTTTACAGGAGAACACTTAGTATGTTGTCAAGAAGAAAATCACGACAAATATCGGGTGGTGACAGGCACCCGAAAGGAGAGACATCATGAATAATTTAACCGGTTCAAAACGTTTGCAACTGGGGTTGCTTTTAGGTTCTTTGGGGCTATTGGGTCCATTTACGATTGATATGTACTTACCGTCATTTCCTACGATTGTAGAGGATTATCATACAAATGCATCTCTTGTACAAATTAGCTTAACAACATGTTTATTAGGTTTAGGTCTAGGACAATTGGTTATTGGTCCGATGAGTGATGTACAAGGACGACGCAAACCCTTACTTATTTTCATTATTCTTTATTTACTTGCATCATTATCATGTGCAATATCACCAAATATTTATATTTTCATAGCTTCAAGATTTATTCAAGGCTTTGCGGCTGCAGGAGGTCTCGTTATTTCACGAGCGGTTGTCCGGGATCTTTATAGTGGGAAAGAATTAACTAAGTTTTTTGCTCTATTAATGTTAGTAGGTAATCTAGGTCCAATCGTTGCACCGATTGTTGGTGGAGGGATTTTAGCCTTTACAAACTGGACGGGTGTATTTTTTGTTTTAGCATGTGTAGGATTCATTTTATTCTTAACTGTATCA
Source organism: Metabacillus litoralis (assembly GCF_003667825.1). Lineage (NCBI taxonomy): Bacteria > Bacillati > Bacillota > Bacilli > Caryophanales > Bacillaceae > Metabacillus > Metabacillus litoralis. The sequence goes on from NZ_CP033043.1 coordinate 1,152,096, forward strand.
TGGAAACTTGAAGAAACATTACCGGAGGAAAAACGTGTTCCAAGTAATTTTAAACAGATTGTCAAAAACTTTGGCTCTCTACTAAAGGATCGCCAATTCGCAGGCTATGCTCTTACACAAGGGTTTATCATCGCCGGTATTTTTGCCTATGTATCTGGTATTCCTTTTGTCTATCAAAATATATATGGCGTCACTCCACAGCAGTTTAGCTTTTTATTTGGAGTTAATGGAATTGCTTTGATCATCGGAAGTCAGTCAGTAGGACGATTAAACGATATGATCTCTGAAAAAACGTTTTTAAAGATTGGATTAATTTTATCTAACACAGCAGGTGCACTTTTACTAATAGCACTGCTTTTAAAAGCGCCAATCATAGCAGTTGCCATTCCTATTTTCTTTTTAGTTGCTTCTATCGGGATTATTTCCACAACATCATTCGCACTAGCAATGGATACACAAGGGCATATAGCAGGTAGTGCTTCAGCGCTTCTTGGACTTTTACCATTTGTCCTTGGTTCGTTAACAGCGCCGTTAGTTGGTATTGCTGGAGAATACAATGCTATTCCAATGGGAATTGTCACTTTTTCTGCAAGCTTTTTAGCTTTCTTATCTTATTTTGGATTAGTTAGAAAAGCACCGGTAAAAGTTCAAACTGCAAAGTAAGGGATATTCTTTTGATTCTTCCTAAAAATTTAGTATAGTTAGATTGACGGTTAAACTAACATATAGGAGTGATGGTAGATGGATTTCGTTACATTAAATAATGGATTAAAAATGCCACAGCTAGGATACGGTGTTTGGCAGGTTGCAGATGATCAAGCAACAGCTGCTGTAGCAAATGCTCTTGAAGTTGGTTATAGATCGATCGACACAGCCATGATTTACAAGAATGAAGCTGGTGTTGGAAAAGCAATTAAAGATTCACCTATCCCACGCGAAGAATTGTTTATCACAACAAAGGTTTGGAATAGTGATCAAGGGTACGACAATACTTTACGTGCTTTTGATGAAAGTTTAGAGAGATTGGGCCTTGATTATGTAGACCTTTATTTAATTCATTGGCCAACTCCGCAATTTGATCAGTATGTTGATACATATAAAGCATTAGAAAAGCTTTACCATGAGGGTCGAGTAAAGGCTATTGGTGTATGTAATTTTGAAATTGAACACTTACAGCGTCTACTAGATGAATGTGAAGTTGTGCCAGTTTTAAATCAAATCGAGTGTCATCCATACCTTGCTCAAAATGAGATAAAAGAATTTTGTGCAAAACATAATATTTTTGTAGAAGCTTGGAGTCCACTTGAACAGGGTGGAGATGTGTTAAAAGATGAAGTAATAGTTAAAATTGCTGAATCTCACAGTAAAACTCCAGCACAAGTTGTTTTACGTTGGCATTTACAAAATAATTCAATTGTTATTCCTAAATCAGTTACACCATCAAGAATTGAAGAAAACTTCAACGTGTTTGATTTTGAACTTACATCAGACGAAATGAATTCAATTCATGAACTGAACAAAAACCGTCGTAAAGGTAAGCATCCAAACGAGATGCATATTCGATAAAACATAACCTTAAAAGCCCATTCCTTTATACTTGGAATGGGCCTTACTATTATAGAAAATTACCAACATCTTCTTCCATAGGACGAAACTGATAGTTAACCAAATCAATTTGCCTTTCAAAAATAACCCCTTCATTCTCAAGAAGTAGCTTTTGTGAGTAAAAAGCTTCCTCATCCTTAAAACCAATTTCCCCTTTTGCATTAACAACACGATGCCAAGGAAGTTGATGTTTTTCGCTCATAGAATGAAGAATCCGTACAACTTGCCTAGCTGCTCTGGGGCTCCCAGCTAACCGTGCAATTTGTCCATATGTCATGACTTTTCCTTTAGGTATATTTTTTATAATAAGGATCGTTCTTTTGGTAAAGGGACGCATAAAATTTCTCCTTAAAAGATAAAGACTAACCTCATACTAATGGTAACATTAATTTAAACCTAAGAAGCATAAAGGAGTTATTTTCACAATATTTATAATAGTTTTGCGAAATAAGTTGACACCAACTAAGCAATGTGTCAAATTAATAGATATTCTACATAATCAGGAGGAAGCAATGACTACAGAAAAACACACTCATATAATTGACTGTACAATCCGTGATGGTGGACTCGTAAATAATTGGGATTTCAGTGTGGAGTTCGTTCAAGACTTATATAACGGCTTAAGTGAAGCTGGTGTTGAATATATGGAAATTGGCTATAAAAATTCCCCGAAGCTTTTAAAAGCAAGCGAGCCAAATCCGTGGAGATTCCTTGATGACAAATTTTTAAAAGAAGTGATTCCTCAGAAAAAATTCACAAAGCTTTCAGCACTTGTTGATATCGGAAGAGTAGATCCGAATGATGTGTTACCACGAGAAGAAAGTGTATTAGACATGATTCGTGTTGCTTGCTACATTCGTGAAGTGGACAAGGGGTTGGAGCTTGTTCAAATGTTCCATGATTTAGGATATGAAACTGCTCTTAATATTATGGCTTTATCAAGTGTTCCCGAGAATCAATTAATTGAAGCATTTGACATGATCAAAGATAGCCCGGTTGATGTTGTATATATTGTAGATTCTTTTGGTAGCCTAGATCCTTTTGATATCGAACATCAAGTAAAGAAATTTAAGTCTATGCTTCCTAATAAACAGTTTGGTATTCATACTCACAACAATATGCAGCTTGCTTTTGCAAATACTTTAACAGCCATGAGAAATGGAGTAAGCTACCTAGATTCTTCTGTGTTCGGTATGGGACGTGCAGCAGGAAATTGCCATACGGAATTACTTGTAACACATGTTAAAAAATCAAGCTATGAACTAAAACCGGTTCTAGGTGTTATTGAAAAGCACATGGTTGAAATGCGTCAGAAGTGGGAATGGGGCTACATTATCCCTTACATGATATCCGGTGCTCTTAATGAGCATCCACGTGTAGCTATGGCTTATCGTGATAGTGAAGATCGTGATAAATTCGTCGAGTTCTACGACAAAGTAACGTCACCTGAAGCTTCAGTTGCTCCAGCCAAAAAGTAAAAGCCTATAGAAATTTGGGCTTCATAAAAAAATGCTAAGCACGTCAAAAGTGCTTAGCATTTTTTATTAATAAGCTGAAGAGCTAAATGACTCAATAATGTGTGTAACAATACTGCCATACTTACTTTGTTCACTTGCTGGATACGTCATTATGATCGTATTTGCTACTTCATTTCCAAAGAAAAACTTTTTGTACGTAATTAGCCCATTTTGTTCATAAGAAAGAACATACCAGTTGGCTGTTAGTCTTTTATAAGCTATGTTAACTGGAATAGAGTTCAAATCTTCATTATAGTAAGTTTCAATTGTTTCGTTTTCACTTATAATATTCGTATGGTTACCATAGGCAGTAACTTCAAAATCTTCGCTATAAAACCTTACGCCATCTCCATTGGTTGGGGGAGGGGCCATCATTAAGTTGCTTGGTACTTTTAAGGAAAATCCATAGCGTTCATTTGTATAATGCTGATAGGAAATAGATTTTTGCTTTGATTCTTTTTTCTTTTCTTTCTCCCTTTCTTTCTCTTTTTCTTTTTCATCATTAGTACTGTTACTAAGTTGTTCATTTTCATCTGCTTCACTTGTAGCAAGTTCAATTTGTTTTATCAATTCATTCACTTTAGATTCATAGACGTTAAGTATTTCATTAGAGGAAATAGTAGCTTGTAAATGTTGTAACTCTTTTTCAGCTTCACTCATATTGTTTTTCTTCAATAATTCGTTAATAAAGGTTATTTTCTCCTCAACTGAAGAGGTTTGGTTATTCTCTTCCATTATTTGTTTTCTTAGTGTTTCAGCTTCATCCTGAACGGTTTTTAAACCATTTTGTTCATTTATGACAACATCTAGCGACTTAATAGCAGACTCATAATCTTTTTCCTTATAAGCCTGTTTAGCTCGTTCCATATTTGTTGCTTGATCAAAGTAGCTTGCTGCGTCTCGATCACCTTCTTTTTCATTTAAGGCAAGCTCAAAGTAAATGGCAGCCTGATGGTAATTTTTTTGCCCAAGCTCCTTCATCCCTTGATCGATAGCATGCTGATAATTTTCGTTAGAACACGAAGTAAGAAAAGTAATAAGAGCAAGTAATACGATTAAACTTTGTAGTTTCATGTTTTCCATTCCTTTAGTAAATTTATTCTCATATTATATCAGAAATTTTTTTACTTAATGGTAGAATTTGGTTTTTGGTGCCTGTCACCACCCGATTTTTCTTGTTTCATCGACTTTTGTTTCACAGAAAAACCCCCTGATTGTACAGGAGGTTTTTCATTTCAGGATGAAGTTTTACTTTCACTCTCTTTATCATTTTTGTCACTTTTAAATAAATTTTTAGAAACAACATTTAATTTGTTTAAAAACCGATTAAACCCAAATCCAACAAAAAATGCAATACTGATTTGAGCAAGTGGTGCATCTTTGTAGTCAATAAATTCAACTAAAAATAAACCACTTTGAATAAGTGTAACAGCGATAACAGCTGTGCCTGTAGCAAATATTGGATAAAAAATATACATAATCCATTCTCGATAGTCGGTTAATCCATCTTTCATATAGTGAGAGCAAAACATATAAAGATGTCTTAGTGAACCACCAATTGCTCCCGCAAAGAAATAATATAAAAAAATCTCTATATCAGAAATGATTGGAAACCATTTTTCTAAAATACCAGTCCACAACGCACCTACTGCCAGAAAGCTTCCAAAAAACAAGAAGGAAAGATAAGTCAGAATCAGCGTCTTTAGCCACCACTTCACACCGCTCACCCCTCTGTTCTAATACGTTATCTTATGAGGGAATGGGCGAGTGGTGCATGTACGTCGAGTAACAGGCACCACCCGATTTTTCTTGTTTCACATTATGTTCCATCATTATTTTGTTTTACTCTTGTTTTACCTTTACCATGTCCAAAAAGAAGTCAATATGCTGATCCAACCGTCTTTCTACTTCAGTGGTGTCCTTACCATCAAACTTTAGGATGTTATATTCAGCTAGAAGAGAAAAGGCTGGATATTGGTATTCAACTGCAAGTAACCTTGGGTCTACCGGCTTAATCCTATTCATTTCGATCAATTTTTTAAAGACAATTTCAAGGAAATCAATTGTTGATTGAAAGAAATCGTTTAGGATGATGTCCCGAGCCATTGGTTCACGGAATTGCTCAACTTGTAGAACTCTCCACATTTTCTGGGCATGAACATTTTCCATATATGTTTTAAAATTTCTGTGTCCTGCCTTAAAAAAAGCATCTGTAGTTGAATTGTTTAAAATCTCATCCAATGCTTCAAGAGGAGGCATTGTTTTTGAAAAATCTGTACGAAAATGAGTAAGGATGGATTCAAGAATTTGCTCCTTATTTTTAAAATGATTATAAAGAGAGCTTTCCTTTATACCGACAGTTCTTGTTATTTCTCTTATTGATACAGCACTATAGCCTTTTTGTGAAAAAAGATCTAACGCCGTTTCAAATATTTTATCCTTTGTGTTTTTAGTCATTTTACACACCCTTAAAATTAGTTGGAAAAAAATGTTGCAACATTTCAAGCTAAACCATATAATGACATTGTACACTAACGTTCGTTAGTTTTCAATGGAGGGATAAATATGCTTTCAATTCAATCATATATGAACAAGCGTCCTAAATTTTCTGGTGTTATTTCGATCTCAAAGGGTAATGAAATAATCTATGAAGGGGCATTCGGACTATCAAACAAAGAAAAGGAGATTGAGAACAGGATCCATACAAAATATCCAGTGGGGTCCATGTTAAGCAAACCATTAACAGCCGTTGCAACATTTCAGCTGATCGAAAAAGGGAAATTGTCTATCCATCAGCCAATCGATGAGTTCTTTCCTTTCTATAAAAACAAGGGTATTACTATTCATCATTTATTAAACCATACATCAGGAATTCCAAACTTACTCATGTTAAGAAAGCAGTTAAAATGGGATCAAGATTACACTCAGAAACAAATACTTGAGACACTTCAGCAACATAAATTAAATTTCTTACCAGGTCAAAAAATCACATATAACAACACTGGATTTTTTATGTTAGGACTCATCATTGAGAAAGTTACTGAATTGAACTACCACGAATATATTAGAAAATACATTTTTAAGCCAGCAAACATGAAACAAACGGGCTTTCTACATGAAGAGATAGAAGACGTGGCAACCAATTATATAAATCAAATGTCAGGACCATATGTGAGTCCATCACTTTTATTTGCTTGTGGTGATGCTGTCTCAACCATAGAAGATGTTCATTTGTTTCACGAAGCCCTTAAATCGGAACTCCTTTTAACTAATAACTCTATAGAACAAATGCAAACACCAACTTATGAAGGAAAATTTATTACAATGGGCTATAGCTGGTTCATCAAACAACTCTTTGGTAAGAAAAGTGTTTCACATGGAGGTTCACACCCAGGTGGATATACAACACATGTTGAAAGATATCTAGATGACGATATTACGATTGTCATTTTAAGTAATGATATGACATCCCATAAAAAGCTTACGATGAAAGAGCTTGGAGGAACACTTATTAGTAGAGAAATAGCATCCATATTATTTAATCAAAAACTGCGTCATTGGCAGAAATTTTTTTGAATCGTCAACTAACAAACGTTAGTTTTTGGCGTCGAAAGCAAAGGAGGCAAGTACTGTGTTTCAACAACTAAAAGGTGGATATGTTAAACCCTATAGAAATTCTGATAAGAACAATGTTACAAAATTAGAAAAACGAACGTTGGGTAATGTAACGCAATGGATTACAATCCGTGGAAAACATAAAGACCTACCAATCTTACTTTTTTTACATGGAGGACCAGGAAGCCCACAAACAGGAGCACAAATGTACTATAATGCTGATCTGGAAGATGACTTTCTTGTTGTAAATTGGGATCAAAGAGGATCAGGGAAATCTTATTCTCCCGAGGTAACACCTGAGAGTATGAATGTAGAACAATTGCTTTCAGATTGCTATGAGCTCGTCAAATATCTAACTAAACAATTTCGACAAAAGAAAGTATTCCTTATGGGACATTCTGTCGGAGCGGTGCTTGGATTATTATTTGTACAAAATTTTCCTGAGTTAGTAGAGGCCTATGTAGGAATAAACCAGCCAGTGAAACGTGATGAGGAAGAAATAAGATCGTACCAATTTGCTTTAAGCATGGCTAAAGCAAAGAATCATAAAAAAGCCATTTTGCAATTAGAACGAATTGGTTCTCCAAAGAACGGTTTCTATCATTCAGTAGATGATTTAGTCACGCAACGAACATGGCTGACAAAATTTAATGGTGTTACGTATAAATTAAAAGCTGCTTCTGTTAATATTCACTACATTTTAAGTTCTCATTTAACTTTGAAAGAAAAGCTCTCGTTTATGAAAGGATTTGGTTTTTCATCAACACATCTTTGGGATGAATTAACTAAAATCAACTTTTTTCATCTTGTTTCAGAGGTGAATGTTCCTGTTTATTTTATTGCAGGAAAACATGACAGAATTGTGTTTAGTGATCGATTAAAGGAATATTATGACTTTCTAAAAGCACCAAAAAAGGAAATATACTTTTTTGAGGAATCAGGACATTATGCATGTTTTGAAGAAGCAAATAAATTTAATCTCATTATGAAAGAAGTGAAAAATAATCACCTGATTAAACTAAATAAAATGGAGGTTATTTAATGAGAGCACACTATATATGTAAAGCATGCGGAGTACAGCATGAAGCTACACATCAACCACCAGGTATATGTAAGATTTGTAGTGACGAACGACAATACGTTCCATTAACTGGACAAAAGTGGACAACATTAGAGGAGCTAAAGCAAGAAGGCTTTCATAACGAATTTGTGGAAATAGAGCCAGGTTTATGGAGTATTCGCACATATCCGCAAGTAGGTATTGGTCAAAAAGCATATTTGATTAGGACTGATGAAGGAAATATACTTTGGGATTGTATTACTTATTTAGATGAGAAAACAATTAACAAAATAAACGAACTTGGTGGATTACGAGGGATTGCCATTTCTCACCCTCATTATTATAGTACGATCATTGAATGGGGGAATGCATTTCAATGTCCAATCTATATCCATGAAAAAGATCTTGATTGGGTAACTAGAACTTGTTCGCTCATTCATTTCTGGAACGGGGATAGCCTTGAATTAACCAAACATATTTCTCTCATCCATGTAGGAGGACATTTTGAAGGTAGTTCCGTTTTGCTATGGACACTTGGTTCGAATAAAAAAGGTACATTACTCGTAGGTGATAGCATCTATATTGTACCTGATCAAGGGTGGGTGAGCTTTATTTATAGTGCACCAAATCATATACCGTTGTCTGCTAGGGTGGTAAATAATATTAAAATGAGCCTAGAAAACTATGATTTTGAAGCTATTTATGGTGCTTTTGATCACAAGATCGTGAAAGACGGCAAGAATTCATTTATAAAATCTGCTGATCGATATATTCATTTTTTAAATAGCTAAAAAACAGATCGTTTGAATTGGCGATTTTCAACAACTACAATATATATGAATGAAGAACAGGCCTCTATATGACCCCATGACACTCACTATGAGGGCTCTAAAATGCACCTCTTTAAAAAAAATGAATAATTTACCAACAAAGTACTTTACATAGGGTAGGGGGGTATGGTAGATTATATTCATAAGGAGGTTATGTTAATGTGTGAAGAACAAAATGAGATGTTAGAGGTTGAAGTTTGTTGCTCCGGACAACATTCTGAAAGGGAAAGCCATCATTCAGAAAAAGTAAAAAAAACGCTTATTACTAGGTTGAACAGAATTGAAGGACAAATTCGAGGTATTAAAGGATTAGTTGAAAAGGATACTTATTGTGATGATGTGATTACCCAAATCTCAGCTGTTCAGTCCGCATTAAATAGCTTTTCCAAAGTATTATTAGAAAATCATTTGAAAAGTTGTGTAACAGAAAGAATTAGAGCAGGAGATTTTGAAATTGTTGATGAATTGCTTGTAACCATTCAACGATTAATGAAAAAATAATAATAGAGGAGAGAAAAAATATGCAAAAAATCATCTTAACAGTTAATGGAATGTCTTGTGGACACTGCGTGAATTCTATAGAAGGAAATGTTGGAAAATTAAATGGTGTTTCACAGGTGAAAGTTCATTTAAATGAAGGAAAAGTTGAATTAGAATTTAATCCAGAAGTTGTTTCATTAGACACAATAAAGGAAACAATTGATGATCAAGGATACGATGTAGTATAAGAAAAAACTAAATAAAGACGGTGAAACGTGCTTTTATCATTGCACGTTTCCTTTTGAAAGTAAATATACCGCTGTAGGGTATATAGGAGGACGACGATATGACGCAGGAAATAAAAGAAGCTGTTCTGCCAATTACAGGTATGACCTGTGCTTCATGTGCAGTTCGAATTGAAAAAGGACTAAAAAAAGTAGAGGGTGTAGAAGAAGCCAACGTAAATTTCGCTCTTGAAAGAACATCGATCAAATACAACCCTAATGTTGTTAGAATAGAAGACTTTAAAAAGAAAATAAATGACCTGGGCTACGAGGTAGTTGAGGAAAAAGTGGATTTAGCTATTATCGGTATGACTTGTGCTGCTTGTGCAACCAGGATTGAAAAAGGCTTAAACAAAATTGAGGGTGTAACAAATGCAACCGTCAACTTAGCGTTAGAAAGCGCAACAGTCGCCTATAATCCTTCACAAACCGGAACAAAGGAAATGATTGAAAAGATTGAAAAACTTGGATATCAGGCGAGTGAAAAAGGTGAGCAAAAGGAAGATGTTGCAGATCTAAAAGCGAAGGAAATTGAAACTCAACAAGGAAAGTTTTTCTTTTCCCTTATCTTATCCATTCCCCTTCTTTGGGCAATGGTCAGCCACTTTAGCTTTACATCATTTATTTATTTACCTGATATGTTTATGAATCCATGGGTACAGCTAGCCTTAGCAACACCTGTTCAATTTATCGTAGGAAAACAGTTTTACGTAGGAGCTTATAAAGCATTAAGAAATAAAAGTGCCAACATGGACGTTCTTGTTGCACTAGGAACATCAGCTGCTTATTTTTATAGTTTATATTTATCGATCGTTTCAATCGGAAGTGAAGCACATATGATCGAGCTTTATTATGAAACAAGCGCAGTCTTAATTACATTGATTATTTTAGGTAAGTTGTTTGAAGTTCGTGCAAAAGGGCGTTCATCTGAAGCGATCAAAAAGCTAATGGGTCTTCAAGCGAAAACAGCGACTGTTTTCCGTAATGGAGTGGAACAAGAGGTTGTACTAGAAGACGTGGTAGTTGGTGACATTCTGTATGTTAAGCCTGGTGAAAAAGTTCCAGTTGACGGAGAAATTATCGAAGGACGTTCGGCACTAGACGAATCAATGCTAACTGGTGAGAGTGTTCCAGTTGATAAAACAGTTGGTGACTCTGTCATCGGAGCAACTCTTAACAAAAATGGATTTTTAAAAGTGAAAGCAACGAAGGTCGGTCGTGACACAGCACTTTCACAAATTATTAAAGTGGTGGAAGAGGCTCAAGGTTCGAAAGCACCAATTCAACGTTTAGCAGATCAAATCTCAGGTATTTTTGTCCCAATCGTTGTAGCAATTGCCTTTCTCACATTTTTTGTTTGGTTTATCTGGATTACACCTGGAGACTTTGCCGAAGCCCTTGAAAAATTAATTGCCGTGCTAGTTATTGCTTGTCCTTGTGCACTTGGATTGGCAACACCAACATCAATCATGGCTGGATCAGGTAGAGCAGCAGAGATCGGTGTTTTATTTAAAGGTGGAGAGCACTTGGAAATGACTCACAGATTAACGACTATACTTTTAGATAAAACAGGAACGGTTACAAATGGAGCACCAATTTTAACTGATGTTTTAGTTGAGAAACATGTCAATGAAGAGGAATTTTTACAACTAGTTGGAACGGCTGAAAAGCAATCTGAACACCCACTTGCTGAGGCGATTGTAACTGGAATTAAGGAAAAGAATATTGAACTGTCTGATGTTGAAGAATTTGAGGCGATACCAGGCTACGGTATAAAAGCAAAAGTAAACAATCAAACTATATTAGCTGGTACGAGAAAATTAATGAAAAAATATAATATAAACATTAAACAGGCTCTACCAACTATGGAGAATCTTGAAGAAAGCGGTAAAACGGCGATGCTGATTGCCATTAACAATCAATATGCCGGTTTAGTAGCTGTTGCTGATACAATTAAACCTACCTCAAAAGAAGCAGTAAAACGTCTAAAAGAAATGGGCTTAGAAGTTGTCATGATAACTGGTGATAACGAACGAACAGCGAAAGCAATTGCAACTGAAGCCGGAATTGATTCTGTTGTAGCAGAGGTGCTGCCGGAAGGAAAAGCGGAAGAAGTGAAAAAACTGCAGAAGGAAGGAAGAATCGTTGCAATGGTCGGCGATGGGATCAATGACGCACCAGCACTGGCGATTGCTGATATAGGAATGGCCATTGGAACAGGTACAGATGTTGCAATGGAAGCAGCGGACATTACACTTATTCGTGGAGATTTAAATAGCATTGCTGATGCTATCTTTATGAGTAAAAAAACAATCAGAAATATTAAACAAAATCTATTCTGGGCATTTGCTTATAATTCACTCGGTATACCAATAGCAGCATTAGGCTTCCTTGCTCCATGGTTAGCAGGAGCAGCAATGGCATTCAGCTCAGTATCAGTTGTTTTAAATGCGCTACGCCTACAAAGAGTAAAACTATAGTGATAAGGAGAACCAAAAAATGAAAAAATGGATCCTTTCAGCAGTCATTTATCTAGGTATTGTAATTATTGGCTACTATATATATGATTCGGTGTTTTTAGAGGAAACGAAAGTTGATACACATGCTGAAGAACATAAAACAGAAGAAACAACTGAACATAATACCCATGCTACAACGGAAAATGAACATTCGGAATCAGAGCATGAACATGGAGCTAACACAGAAACAGAAAGTGAAGTTAAAGTAACCATTAAAGAAGTTGAGGATAAAATGGTTTTAAACTTAAAAGATCTTACAGGTAAGCCTGTAACAAACTTAGAAGTAAATCATGAAAAGCTTCTACATTTAATCGTTGTTGATGAGCATTTAGATCAGTATTACCATCTCCACCCTGAGGAAACTGCACCAGGTCAATTTGAAGTGAAAAATGAACTGGAAGAAGGAACATACAAGGCATTTGTCGATATAAAACCGAAAAATTTAGATTATCAAGTTCAACCAATTTCCATTAAAGTAGGAAATCCTGTTGAAGATGAACATCATCATGGTTCATTAACAGTTGATCCACTACTTGAAAAGACAGTTGAAGACAACAAAGTGTCACTGTCAACAACACCATTAGTGATAAATGAGCCAGTTACATTAACATTTGATGTTCATGGTGCAAATTTAGAAACCTACCTCGGCGCACTGGGGCATGTTGTTATCTTGGATGAAGAAGCACAACAATACTTGCATGTTCATCCACTTGAAGGAGACACACCGGTGTTTGAAACACAGTTTACTAATCCTGGAATATATAAAATATGGGCTGAGTTTCAAATGAATGGTGAGGTGAAGATCTTTCCATTTGTTGTAGAAATAAAATAATATGAGAATATAAAAGACTGTTCAGTCGTATAGGATTGAGCAGTTTTTTTATCGGAAATTTAGAGGTTTAAAGTGATTAGTAATAGAATGATATAATCATCAAACTTTAAAGTGTAGTTCAATTAGAGCATGTAAGGCTTATAAAAGTTTGCAGGCAAGTCATTTTAAACACAAAGAAATGGAGCCTAAATATGAAAAAAGTAAAAGTTTATCATTATGATGCATTCAGTTCACAACCGAACAAAGGGAACCCGGCAGGCTTTGTCTTAAATGGTGAAGATTTTACAGAAGAAGAAATGGTGCAAATCGCTGCAAAAGTTGGTTTTAATGAAACAACCTTTCTATACCCATCTAATGTGGCAGATCTTAGATTACGATATTTTACACCAGGTCATGAAATGAATTTATGCGGCCATGCCACAATGGCGTCAATCTATGCATTAAAAACAATGGATTTACTTCCGCAAAAAGATCATTTAATGATTGAAACAAAAGCAGGAGTTTTACCTATAAAAGTTCTTTCAAACAATGAAGATGTACAAATTTCAATGAAACAAGCTACACCTCAATTTATCGAATTTAAAGGTTCTCACGATGATTTAGCTAAGTCAATCAATATAGATGCTAAGGATATTGCGAATGATTTACCAGTGGTGTACGGTAACACAGGTATTTGGACACTGCTAGTACCAATTAAAAATCTTGAGGCCTTTCATAAAATGAAACCAACTAACAAATTGTTCCCGACTATTTTAAAAGAAATGCCAAAAGCATCCATCCATCCTTTTTCTCTTGAAACCTATGACCATACTGCTAATATGCATGCTCGTCATTTTTCATCTCCATATTCGGGAACGATTGAAGACCCTGTAACAGGGACGGCATCAGGAGTTATGGGAGCCTATTATGCCAGATACATTGATAAGTTAAGTGATCAACTTGATCTGTTAGTTGAACAAGGACAGGAAATGGATAAAGATGGACGAGTACATGTTACAGTAACAAAAAAACAAGATTCCCATGAAGTTGAGATCACTGGGACAGCGAGATTTGTAAAAAAATTTGATCTTGTTATTTAATTGGAGACTTGGAAAATTGTAACGTATCAAAGTACTTAGGACTAAATTGACAAAGAATAAAAAGTAGAAACATTTCATCATCACATGCATATAGTAGAAGAACTTCATTTAAGGGTGTGAACAATGGATCATCGACAAACTGTTGAGTTGGTTGAGGAGCTTTTGCAGTCACGTATTAATGAAATCCTTCTAAAGAATGAAGCAGAGTATTTCGATAAACTTCCAGGATTGGTAGAAGCATTGAAAATGATTAAAGAACGATTCTCCAACATATAAGATTGTCCAGGGCCAACTAAGGCCCTTTATTTATGAAAACATTTACAGAAATTCAATAAAATAGATTGCGAAATTTAGTTAATTGTAGAAAAATAGAGGGAGAAACGTGTTGAGAGGAGATAAACACTTGAACGAATTACATAGCAGATTGCACCCTTTATTAAAAAGCTTTACGGAAAAAGGACCATCAGGCTGTTCCCTTCAGGTTATGCATCAAGGAAATACGATCTATAAAGATTATGTTGGTTTTGCTAATAAAGAAGATGAAATTGCGATAAATGAAGATACAATTTTTCGCATTTATTCCATGACTAAGGTTGTCACGTGTACAGCAGCACTTATGCTATATGAGCGAGGTCTTTTTTTATTAAATGACCCACTTGAAAAATACTTACCAGAATTTAAAAATATGAAGGTATATCATAAAGATGATACCGGCAAGGTTACTGTAATACCAGCATCAAGATCAATCTTAGTAAAAGATTTATTTACAATGACTTCTGGACTTACGTATGGTGGAGAAGCAAATGAAACCGAAAAACAAGTTGCTAAAACGTTTCAGCAATTACAAGAAAAGGGTGAAAAATTAACAAATCGCCGTTTATCAGAAGTCCTTGCTGCCATTCCACTTGCCTTTCAACCTGGAGCCCAATGGCATTACGGTCTAAGCCATGATGTGTTAGGGGCACTAATCGAAGTTCTTTCAGAAAAAACACTAGGACAGTTTTTTCAAGATGAAATCTTCACTCCACTAGGAATGGAGGATACATTTTTTAGAATCCCTGATAACAAAATGCATCGATTTGCAGCTCTCTATAATCGTAATGAAGATGGAACTCTGATTAAAAATGAGAAAATGGATGTTCAATTTGAACCATTATCAGAGCTTGAATCTGGTGGTGGTGGTTTACTGTCAACATTAGGAGATTACAGCCGTTTTGCTCATATGCTTGCAAACGGTGGAGAATTTGAGGGAGTTAAAGTGATTGGAGAAAAAACAATTTCTTTAATGACAAAAAATCACCTGAATGATGAACAAGCTAAAACATATAATTGGGACTATTTAGCTGGATACGGCTACGGACTCGGTGTTCGGACTATGATGGATTCGGCAAAAGGTGGAAGCAATAGCTCGGAAGGGGAATTTGGATGGTCAGGATTAGCTGGTACGTGGGTATTAATTGATCCACAAGAAAAGCTATCAGCTGTATATATGCAGCAAATGATACCAAACTTCGAAGCTTATCATCAGCCTAGGTTGCGAAATGTGATTTATGGAGCAGTAAAGTAGATGAACGTTGCCTGTAATCGAATACGATTACAGGTTTTTTCCGTAACAAGTGTTTTAAAATAAATTGACCTGATATAACATTTACCTGTATCTATCTTTAATTAATTCCGAAATAAAAAAAGCTATATTATAAAGCTAAAAACTGCTAAAATAGTATTTATGTAAAATTTTCTAAATTTTGTTGACAGTATGTATGAAATTGATTTATTATACAAAGCGTAACGATTTCGATTTGTGTGATATAACTATAGAAATCTACATAAAAATAAATTTTGTTAATTAAATCGTAACAATTTCGTTTAAAGCACATAACGTGAGGAGATGTCTTATGAAAGCTACATTTTTGTCTATCTTTATTGGAATCGTATTAATGCTGTCAGCATGCTCTAACTCGAGCACAAATAGTAAGGAAGCAGCAAACGAAGCCCAAGAAAAATCGTTAACTTTTTTGTTTAATTTTCCTACAAGCACACTTGATCCACACCAAGACGATAATAGTACAACGGTACGAGCTGGAATCACTGAAACTTTAGTCAAGTTAAATGAAGATTTGGAGCTTGAACCTTGGCTTGCAAGTGAGTGGAAAGCAATTGATGAATTAACATGGTCATTTACCGTTCAGGAGGGAGTATTGTTTCAAGACGGAACAACATTAGATGCAGAAGCTGTGAAACAATCGTTTGAGCGTGGAATCAACGTTAGTGAATCAATGAAGGCAGCTTTAAAGCTAGAGTCTATCTCAACTGATGGAAATTCGGTTATTTTCAAAACAACACAACCTCTACCAGCTTTTCCATCTGAATTAACACATCCGCATACGTCAATTGTTAAGGTAGAAGATGATGAGAAATTGAGAACAGCTCCAATTGGTACAGGCCCTTTTGTTGTTGATACATTTGATTCAGAGGTAAAGGTAGAGCTTACTAAAAATACTTCATATTGGAATGGAGAACCAAAACTTGATAAAGTAACATTTGGTTTTAATTCAGATGCGAACGCAAGGGCTATGGCTCTTCAATCAGGGGAAGCAGATATCATTTATTATCTACCTTCTGAATTAGCCACCTCTTTAAAGAGTGATAAAAATATTGTAGTCGAATCTGTGAGTAGTTTACGTACCCATTTTATTTCCTATAACATGAACAGCTCTGAAGTTGCCGATGAAAATGTCCGTCAAGCCTTGGATTCTTTATTTGATCGTGAAGCAGTTGCCAATGACTTAATGGGAGGAATGGCTGTACCAGCAGGTGGTCCGTTTAATCCTGACTTTCCGTTTAGCATGAAAGCAGATCCCGTTAAATATGATCCTAGTCATGCAAAGAAGCTGCTTGAAGAAGCTGGCTATAAGGAAGATAATGGTGTAATGAAGAAAAATGGAGAACCATTGCAACTAGAGATGATTACCTATCAATCAAGACCAGAGCTTCCACTTATTGCACAGATGCTTCAATCGAATGCAAAGGAAATAGGTGTTGAGATCAACATTAAATCTGTTGAAAATATCGATGAGTACTTATCAACAAATGAGGAATGGGATATTGCAACATACAGTAATTTAACAGCTCCACGTGGAGATGTTGGATATTTCCTCAATTCTGCCTATTCACTTGATGGTGCTCTAAATATTGGTGAAATTAATGATCCAGAAATTAATGAAATTTTAACAGAGCTAAATAAAACAACAGATGTTGAGAAACGTAACGATGTTGGGAAACAGGTTGAAAACATGACACAGCAAAAAATTTATCAATCTTATATCGTTCACCCAATGATCACTGTTGCGATGAATAAAGATGTAAAAAACTATTCAGTTTCAAAACAAGAATATTATTTAATAACAAATCAATTGGATGTAGAATAACGTGATTCGATATCTTTTATCAAAAATTATACAAATTATTGTCGTATTACTTTGTCTTTCGTTTTTGAGCTTTGTGTTCATTAAATTAGCACCCGGAGATCCTGTAAAGGCAATGTTGGATATTGATGAAGTATTGATTACAGAAGCAGAAATTGAGGATATAAGATCGGAGATGGGCTTTGATCAGCCCATCTTTGTTCAATATGGAATGTGGCTTAAACAGGCGATTAAGCTAGATTTTGGGGAATCGTATTTAACAAACCGACCTGTTTTGAGTGAAATACAGGACCGTTTACAAGCTTCTCTTGAACTGATGGGAGGGGGAATGCTTGTTGTTATCTTAATATCGATTCCATTAGGGGTTTGTTCAGCTGTTTATCAATCAAAATGGATTGATCATCTTGGACGAATTTTTTCTTTTTTCGGAGCTTCCATTCCAAGCTTTTGGCTGGGACTTCTATTAATCTATTTCTTTAGTGTAAAGTTGAAGGTTCTTCCGTTTATCGGTAATAATGGTGCCGAAAGCCTTATTCTCCCATCCCTTACATTAGGACTTGCAATGTCTGCTGTTTACGCTAGGCTATTGAGAGCAGCGATGCTTGAAACAATGAATAAGCCATATATTAAGGCTTTGAGAATGAAAGGCATTCGTGAAAAAAGCCTAATTTTTAAATACTCTTTACGTGAGAGCATGATACCAGTTGTTACGATGTTTGGTATGAGCCTTGGGAACTTATTGGCTGGGGCAATTGTTGTAGAAATTTTATTTTCATGGCCTGGGTTAGGAAAAATGGTCGTTGAAGCCATCATGAATCGAGATTATCCGTTAATCCAAGCTTATATTTTACTTTCAGGCATTTTTGTCATGAGTATTAATTTAATTGTTGACCTATCGTATTATCTTTTAGACCCAAAATTAAGAAGAAAGGAGCAAAGGGCGTGATAACGGAAGTATTACATCTTAAGAAGAAAAAGCGAAATCTATTTATTCAAACGGGTGTACTATTACTCATCTTGATTATGCTCCTTTTTTTCTTATCTTACCTATTTAATCCACATGATCCATTAAAAGTAAGCACTGGTGAACGATTGCAGTCGCCAAGTATGGAGCATTTACTTGGAACAGATCAACTAGGTCGGGATATATTAGCGAGGTTAACAGAAGGTGCCCTCTACACATTGGGGATATCGGTTTTATCCATCTTTGTTTCTTTATTGATTGGCTTACCAGTTGGTGTTCTTTCAGGCTACTTCGGGAAAAAAATAGATCAATTATTCATGAGAGTTATTGATACGTTTGTTGCGTTCCCAGATTTTTTACTGGCAATCGCGATAACAGGATTACTTGGTCCTGGAATTTGGAATGTGATGATTGCCATAATTTCAGTAAAGTGGGTAGGCTATGCTCGCTTAACACGTAGTATTGTTCTTACTGAAAAGCATAAGGACTATATTACGATGTCAGCTTTTAGTGGAAGTTCCGTTTGGAAAATCATGACCCTGCATTTATTCAAACATATCCTTCCACAAGTGATTGTTTTAGCATCATTAGATATAGGGAAAATTATTCTTCTTATTTCTTCCCTATCGTATATCGGGTTAGGAGCACAACCACCACTGCCAGAGTGGGGAGCAATGTTAAATGAAGGAAGGTTATATTTTCAAACATCTCCAAGCTTAATTATTTTTCCCGGTCTAGCGATCATGCTTGTTGTTATGGCCTTTAATCTAATAGGAGATGGCTTGAGAGATAAACTAGATGTTCAATCTAACAGAAAGGAGTAGCTTTTATATGAATGTTCCTCTTTTAGAGATGAAAGAATTATGTATCGAAGTAAAACATACAAATCAAACAATCATTCAATCTCTCTCGTTTACTATATATTCTGGAGATATGGTAGGCATTGTTGGGGAAAGTGGGAGTGGTAAGAGTGTTACCGCACAGGCAATTTTAGGCTACATTCCTACGTCGTTTAATATGAATGGCTCCATATTATTTGAGGGAGAATCGATTTCTTTTCAGAAAAAAAACAAGTTGATTGGGACTGAAATTTGTTATATTCCTCAAGACTATTCAAACGGCTTTTCACCTTTCTTTAAAATAGGCTCTCAAATGGATGAACAATTGGCCACACATACTTCTTTATCAAAAAAACAGAGAAAGAAAAGAATTCTTGACATGCTAGAAAGAGTACAACTACCGGCTGAAAAAGTTTATTCATCTTATCACTTTGAACTTAGCGGCGGGCAGTTACAACGAGTAGTTATTGCTTCTGCCATGATTCTTAATCCGAAGCTTCTCATATGTGATGAGATTACAACCGCATTAGACCCTAAAAATGCTGACCAAATTATGCAGCTTTTAAATGATTTGCAAACACAATACAATACCGCAATTATTTTTATTAGTCATCAGCTTCATCATGTGATGAACTATTGTGATCAACTTGCTGTTATGTATGGTGGAGAATGGATGGAATACGGTCTAACAAATGAGATTAAAAAGAACCCTACACATCCGTATACAAAACTACTTTTGAATACAATCCCAACGTTTGAGGCAGATGCTGATTATCTTCAACTTATTCCTGGAGAACCTGGTGAAGTGAATCGTGAAGGCTGTCCATTTGCAACAAGATGTCCTTATTGTGAACCCGTTTGCCTTCATTCACAAGTTACATTAAAGGGAACACCCCTTCATCAAGTAGCTTGTCACCTTGTGAATACGAAAGAAGGCGAGGGAACGACAAGTGACTCTATTAAAAGTCCAGTCTATATCTAAAAACTACGGTAAACTACCCGCTCTTGACAATATTGCTTTTTCTATAAGTGAAGGAACAGCGTTAGGAGTTGTAGGGGAGAGTGGGAGTGGCAAAAGTACTCTTATCAAGAGCATATTAAGTATGGAAAGCATCCATTCCGGTCGGATTCTTTTTTTAAATCAAGATATTCATAAGTTAAAAGGTAAGCAGAAAAGAGAGTTGTATAAAGATATTCAAATCATTATGCAGGATCCTTCTACTTCATTGAATGCTAAGCTTCCAGTATGGAGAAGTATGGTTGAACCAATAAGTAATTTCCGTGATCGAAAAGATACCTTATACCCTAATCTTTCTTTATTTGACATTGCCAAAAAACTTGGCAAAATGGTTGGATTAAAAGAGGAGCACCTTACTAAATATCCTCATGAGCTTAGCGGTGGTCAAAAGCAACGGGTTTCTATTGCTAGAGGGATTAGTCTTCATCCAAGATTACTTATATTAGATGAGCCCACCTCAAGCCTTGATGTTTCCATTCAAGCTCAAATTCTAATGCTGTTAAAATCTCTTAAAAAAGAATTGCAAACTTCATTTTTATTTGTTTCACACGATCTAAAGGCTGTACGTTTTTTATGTGATGAGATAGTAGTTTTAAAAGAAGGAAAGCTATTGGAACGCTTTTCTTCCGACGATATATTACAAGAAGAACGTCATGATTATACAAAACAACTAGTAAGGTATACTGCTTTATAAAGCTAGCTAAGAAGGAGAAAGTAATGAAATCTGTGTTAACTTCAGCTCCTTTACATAAAGGGAGCATTTTTACACATCGTGAATACTTAACATTAGCAATTCCCCTGATCATATCAGGGATCTCTACACCAATTTTAGGTGCTGTTGATACAGCTGTTGTAGGAAGATTGCCCGATGCATCAGCAATTGGTGCAGTAGCACTTGGAGCTGTTATATTTAATACGATGTATTGGTTGCTTGGTTTTTTACGCGTAAGTACAACAGGACTTACCTCACAAGCAAATGGGGCAAATGATGCTAAGGAAATGGCTTTAGCTTGTTTGCGTCCTATGTTTTTGGCTGTACTTATAGGATCGTTATTTATCATTTTACAGATTCCGATTTTAAAGCTCTCACTCTACTTATTTGGTACCTCAGAATCAGTAGGAGACCTTGTTTCTACTTATTTTTCGATTCGAATTTGGGGAGCTCCTTTTGCCCTTTTAAATTATGTTTTGATTGGATGGCTGATGGGGTTAGGTAAGGTAAAGCTTTCGTTAAGCACTCAAATTACAATGAATGTGCTAAACATTGTGTTAGATCTCTTATTTGTTCTCGTGTTTGGTCTAGGAGTGGCTGGGGTAGCCTATGCAACGGTAATAGCGGAAATTAGTGCTATTTTCATCGGTTTATTCTTTATGATTCGTACAAAGTTAATTGACTTATCAATGATTCAATGGAGAATCTTAATTGAAAAAGCCCCTTTAGTGAAAATGCTCAAAGTAAATCGAGATTTTTTTCTACGCTCAATTTGCTTGTTAACAATGACAGTTACCTTTACAACAATAGGTGCAAGACTGGGAGAAACAGCATTAGCGGCTAATGCGATATTATTGCAAATTCATTATTTGATGGCCTATTTACTTGGAGGGTTTGCAAACGCTTCTAGTATTGTAGTCGGAAGATCCATTGGTAGTAAGCAGTTTCCTCTTTTCAAGCGAGCGTTATCACTATCTCTATTTTGGGGAACTCTATCAGCTTGTTTATTATCGTTAATAATGCTGCTGTTTGATGAGAGTATCTTCAAAATTTTCACATCTATTGAAGAAGTAAACAATGCTGTTATAGAGTTAGGAATTTGGATGGTCATTTATCCAATCGCTGGTTTTTGGGCACTTCAATTGGAAGGGATCTTCGCAGGAGCGACAGATGCTAAATCGGTTCGAAACTCAATCTTCTATGCGTTGCTTGCGTTTGTTATCGTAATCCTCATATATGGTAGAGATATTACTCCACACGAACTATGGTTGTCATTTACTGTGTTTACTTTGGGTCGAACAGTATTTTTATCGATGTATGTTAGGAAGATTGAGAGAAGTAACTTTAGGTAGAATGTTCAATTAGAGAGCATTTTACTTGTAAATATAATGTGTATTGTCCTTCATAGTAGTCTAGTTGAAGGACTTTTTTTGATCTAAAAAGTTTAATTCTTCAGTGTTATTAAACTCACAGGTGTAGCCACTTTTTCTTTCCTCTATCTATCCTAGTAACTATTATAAGCAATTAAACCCATTGTAATTGATACCAAAATATGACACAATTTGATAGATTTCCAGGTAAACTAGTAATAATTGTTATTTTAGATGATAATTCTATTAAAATTGGGTGAGGGTAATATGAGAAATGTGTTTTGGATTTTTTCTGCATTATTAATTATTTATGGACTAGCATCATTGTGGACAAATAGAATAAACATTGGAATTGTATTTATTCTATTTTTGGGAATGATTTGTTTAGTAGTTAGTATTTATTTTAAGAAGTTAAAACAATATGTACAAAAAAGAAAAAAGCTTAAAAGAACGATATTTATTGTTTTATCCATAGGACTACTTACAGCAGCAAGTTTAGAAGCATTACTATTAAGCGGGA
The DNA here is from genome assembly GCF_003667825.1 of Metabacillus litoralis. Taxonomy (NCBI): domain Bacteria; kingdom Bacillati; phylum Bacillota; class Bacilli; order Caryophanales; family Bacillaceae; genus Metabacillus; species Metabacillus litoralis. The sequence goes on from NZ_CP033043.1 coordinate 1,174,765, forward strand.
TGATTGAAAAGCAGCCTAAAAGCGTTGACTATATTCTCGTTTTTGGTGCTGGAGTAAAAAATGGTTCCCCAACCCCAGTGTTAAAAAATCGTTTGCAAAAAGCAATTGACATGCATGGTAAATATCCAGAATCAAGCATAATCGTATCTGGGGGACTTGATACTGGTGAGCAATATACGGAAGCTTTTGTTATGAAGGAATACCTTATTATTAATGGTATACCGGAGCAATTAATAATGATGGAGGATAAAGCAACAAGTACAAAGGAAAATGCTGATTTCAGTCAAAAGCTAATGTCAGGGAAATCACAAGAAGTAATGGTTGTAACTAGTGATTATCATTTATTTCGTGCAAGTTATTATGCAAATAAAGCCGGACTTACTCCATATCGTGCGGGAGCCCCTATTCCACTAAGTATTGTTCCTCTTACACATTTACGAGAAATGATGGGGATAGGGAAAATGTTGGTGGAAGATGTACTTGATTAATCAGGAAGCAAACTTTTGATTTATATCGAATAGTAAGGCCACATCTACATGAAAATGAATAAATCTTTGGGAAAAGGACGTATTACATGAGAAGAAAGTTAATAGTGACCGGTGCATTGATCCTTTCTATTGCACTTTTACTTACAGGTGCATATAAACTAATGAACTTAAGGAATTATCAAGTTTTCGGTGATTTAATAAATAGTGTTCAGACGAAAGAAAAGGTAGTAGCCCTTACTTTTGATGATGGACCAACTGATAAGATTGAGAAGATTTTACCACTATTAGAAGAATATAATGCGAAAGCTACATTCTTCTTAATTGGTAGTGAACTAGAAAAGAATATGGATCTCGGACAAAAGATAGTGAAAGCAGGACATGATATTGGTAATCATACTTATTCCCATGAACGGATGATATTCAAAAAAATGTCATTTATTAAGGACGAAATAACAAAGACAAATGAGTTGATTCGTCAAACTGGATATAGGGGAGAAATTGATTTTCGACCTCCAAATGGGAAGAAATTAATTGCATTGCCATATTACTTAGATAAGGAAAACATTGAGACAATCATGTGGGACCTTGAACCTGATACCTACAATTCATCTCGTTCAGAAAAAATTTCGTATGTGAAAAACAATATAAAACCAGGCTCAATTCTCTTACTTCATCCAATGTACGATGAAGATGAACTACAAACGCTTGAAGGAATTTTAAAAGCTTTATCAGAAGAAGGCTATTCGTTTACAACTGTTAATGAATTGCAAAGTATAAACGGGAGCTGAACTAAGAAAATGAAAGAGGAGTAAATACTACAAAGTGTTTACTCCTTTTTATGTATACTAACGTGTGAGGATTTGTATTTATTATCTCCCGGTAGAGTTTTTATGGTGTTCCATGCATCTATCGCATCTTTTCGACGTTTTCCCTTATTGGTCGGATCTTGATAGAAATCTCTTATGAATTGATTATATTCAAATTGTGGCGAGAGCTCTTTAGTAAATGAAGGATCTTTTTTGCGTTCTTCTTCTTCATACCAGGCGTTAACGACATCTTTGAATGTTTTCCCAGCATTGTTTTTAAAAAAGTTCTGTATGTAAGTTGAAAAATGAAATTTTTTACCAATTTCTTTTGTGAAAAACTCTCTAATATCTTGGCTGCATCTGTGATTTGAAATAATGACAGTATCCAAAGAGAGAGAATCATATTGCTTTGTTTTTGAACTTTTTTTCTTATGAGCTTTAGGTATAACACCACTTGTTAGAAACATGATAATTCTTTCCGTTAATTCTATTTTTGATCCATATGATGGTATACCAACTTCTTTACAGAAAGTAGCGAGCTCTTCTTTTAGCCAATAGTAATTTTTAAAATCCTCTATGTTCATTTCTTTACATAACTTTGGTCTCATGCTTTATTTAACTCCTCTACAAAATAACCATAAAATCGAACTTATGTTCTATTGTATAGAAAATAATGGATTTGTACAAGGGGAAAATAATATATGAAGTTTATTTTTTATGCTATACCACCTTCCATAAGCTATAATAAAATAATAATTATTTTAAGGGGGAACTAATGAATACAAATAGAGAAACATGGTCATCGAAATTTGGTTTTATCATGTCCTCAGCAGGGGCAGCAATAGGACTTGGGGCAATATGGAAATTCCCCTATGTAGCAGGTACGAGTGGTGGTGGAGCTTTTTTATTACTCTTTATTCTGTTTACTGTTCTAATAGGTTTACCGATGCTAATCTCAGAATTTATTATTGGACGTGGGGCTCAAAGTGAAGCTGTTTCCGCTTATAAAAAACTAGCACCAAACAGTTTGTGGACAATTATTGGACCATTAGGAGTGATTGGCTGCTTTTTATTGCTTTCTTTTTACGCAGTAGTTGGAGGCTGGGTGCTAATTTATACGATAATGGCAATCGGTGGCCGTGTGATAGAACCTAATGCAAGTTATCCAGAATTATTTGGTAGCATTACAGGATCACCACTTATTACACTTCTAGGTTTAGCTGTATTTTTACTTATAAACATGATTGTTATATCAGTAGGAATTAAAAATGGGATTGAAAAAGCAAGTAAGTATATGATGCCGATTTTGTTTCTTCTATTTTTAATTTTGGTTGTTAGAGCATTAACATTAGAAGGTGCATTGGAGGGAGTACGATTTTTCTTACAGCCTGACTTTACAAAAATCACTGCTGAATCTGTTCTATATGCACTTGGACAATCCTTCTTTGCATTAGCAGTTGGTTTTTCATGCATGGTTACATATAGTTCCTACTTAGAAAAAAAAGTGAGCATTCCATCCTCTGCAAGTACAGTTGTTGTCATGAATATTCTAGTATCGTTACTAGCAGGTCTCGCTATTTTTCCAGTTGTTTTTGCGTTTGGATTAGAACCAGCTGAAGGTCCGGGGTTGCTATTTATGGTGCTACCTGCTGTTTTTTCGCAAATGCCTTTGGGTGAGTTGTTTCTAGCTATATTTCTTTTGCTTTTCTTATTTGCAACCTTAACATCATCGTTTAGCTTATTAGAAATTATCGTTTCAGCATTCACTGACAATAAAAGGTCAACACGTAAAAGAACAGCATGGCTATCTGGAGTTGTTGTGTTTTTTGCGGGAATTCCTGCAGCATTATCTTTTAGCAAACTACAGAACTTTCATGTTTTCGGAAAAACAATATTTGATGCTACTGATTTCTTGGTTAGTAATATTATGTTACCGTTAGGCTGCCTACTTATTGCTCTTTTTATCTCCATTAAAATGAATAAACAGTTAGTAGAAGCAGAGTTTGGTATAGGTCATTCACTTTCGCCTATCTTATTTAAAGTATGGAGATTTCTAATGAAATGGGTAGTACCACTTACCATTGTTATTGTATTTTTAAGTACACTCGGTATTATTTAGTAATAAACATATTAAATAAGACCGATGTCTGTATTCAAAAGGGGTTTGAGGTTTTGAAGTACAAAATTAGAAATAACCGTACTATTCGAACGGCCATTTGCACTTACATTAACAGATAATTTTATTAGTAAAAATTCTTGGAACATTGTAATTGTGTCTCCAAGCATTTTTTATACTAAATTTGAAAATAAACGGAAAAGTTCCGTTTAAATAGGGAAATACCAACATTTTCGACAAAATAAGGGGAGTTTTTCCGCTTATATGAATCTATTCTTTAGATTTAGTTATATATATAGAAGTTAACCGGAATATATCCGCTTATAACGGCTTCTTAAGCACCTACCATATACCTTAAACGGAATTTCTCCGCCTATCAATTCCTATACCTCTACGAACAGTATCTTTTTCTTTTTTGTACTTAAAGAAAGAAATACTTATTTGTTCTTTTGTTTATAAGGATATTTTTTTATTGATAAACGATAAAAACATACCTATAATTAATAAGGTAACTGAATTTGAAATACATAATAAGGTGGAGATAAAACTTGTCGGTTTTATTCATTCTGGGTGTTATGGCAATCCTTTTCATGCTGTTGCGGTGATTGTGAGTGTAATTGTATGAGCATGATCAATTATGCTTGGGAAGGTACAAAGTTAACCCGTTTGAAAATGGGGGCAGTTGGCAGTAGTTTCTACCTGATTTTAACGATAGTCTTTTTCTATTTTTTAGTTAGATTAGAGCCTCTTTACCCTGGTGAAGATACGTTTATGAGAGCAGTCGGATTCATGTTTGCCATAATTGTTACTTCTGTTGCCTTTGTTACATGTTTTATTATGACTGGTTTATCTAAAAGAAAAAATTTGAACATTTAATTATAAATAAATAATGAAAAAAGGAGCTGCTGAAATAAGCGGCTCCTTTTTCTATTCATATATGCAACAAATCTAGCATTCTATAAGCTTATTTTTTTAGCACCTAAATAACGTGGCTTCCAATAGGTGTTATTCATATCAGAAATTGTTACACCTGTAGATGAACCAGCATGGATAAATTTATTATCCCCAAGATAAATACCCGCATGTGTTGGACCTGGTGCAGTTGTTGTAAAGAAAACAAGGTCTCCTTTTTGTGGAGAAGAAACGGTTGTTGTTGCTTCCCAGATTGTTGCCACCGTACGTGGTATTTTTATTCCTTGTGTGTTATAAACATAACTTAAATAGCCAGAACAATCAAACCCTGTAGGAGTGCTTCCACCCCAAACATATGGAACTCCGATATATTTTTTTGCCTCAGTAATTAATGCTTCTGCATTTAATGTAACAGGTGCAGTAGCTGTTGATCCCGTTAATTTTAGCACTTGTCCCGTATAAATTGAATCACTCGTTAAATTATTATACGTTTTTAGCTGTGTCACGGTTAAACCAGTATTTATAGAAATTTTCCATAGTGTATCACCAGATTGTACGGTATACGTTGTAGTATTCGTTACCGTAGGAGGTGGTGGAGTAACTGTAGCTTGACCTTCTACGTTTAATACTTGTCCAATGTATATAAGGTCAGATGTTAAGTTATTTAACGTTTTTAAATTTGTTACAGTTGTATTGAAGTTTTTTGCAATTAAAGAAAGGGAATCACCGGATTTTACGGTGTAAGTTGTTATTTCAACTGGTGTTTCATGTGAATGTGGAGCAATTAATGATAATTCTTGTCCAACATAAATGGTAGAGGTCGTTAAGTTGTTATATTGCATAACTTCTTGAACAGATAAGTTATTATTAAAGGATATTTTCCATAATGAGTCACCGCTTTGAACCTTATATGTTACTTCGTGGGCTGAAGCTGGTTTTGTAAATCCAGTCGAAATGACTCCAAGAGTGGCTATTGTTAAGATAATTTGCTTTTTCAAGCACAACACGCTCCTTGTTGTTAGAATTCTATTTCTGCGCAGCTATAAATTCATCATAACGTGTTGGGAGGTTTGATTATACCTCTAAAAATATGGGATAACTAGAGATTTTATCCAATTGATTGTAAAAATGTAAGCGTTTAACACATTTCTCGACAAAAAAGAAGGATTTTCCAAAACTAATAAGAAATTACATAGTATAAAAATCGAATAAAGGTGATATCGATGAATATATCAAAATTTGTAACACCTGAAATTATCTTTGGTAAAAACTCGATTAAACAAGCGGGTGAGGCATGTTTACGTCTTGGTGCTAAAAAGGTATTAATTGTGAGTGATCAAGGAGTTGCAGTAGCTGGCTGGTTAGATAAAGTTGTTAATCTTTGCAAAGAATCTTGTCTTCCATTTGCCACATATACAGATATTACGATTGATCCAAAGGATACCGAAGTGATAAACGGATGCCGATCTTATATAGAAAACGAATGTGATGCCATTATTGGTGTTGGTGGCGGAAGCGCATTAGATGTGGCGAAGGCTATTGCGATTGTGGCAACAAATGGAGGAGAAATTAAGGATTATGAAGGAATCGATAAAATCGTCCATCCTCTACCACCTATGATCATGATTATGACTACAGCGGGATCCGGATCTGAAGTTTCCCAGTTTTCTGTAATAGTGGATTCAACTAGAAAAAAGAAAATGACAATTATTTCGAAATCACTTGTACCAGACATTGCCATCATTGACCCTCTTACTTTAATGACAAAAGATAGCAGTTTAACGGCTGCAACTGGTATGGATGTTTTAACTCATGCTATCGAGGCTTATGTGAGTATCGCCGCCACACCATTAACAGATGTACAAGCGAAAAATGCACTATCCCTTGTTGCGACTTATCTAAGACCATCTGTTGCATCAAAAACAAATGAAGAAGCAAAGGAAGCAATGGCGATGGCTAGCTTACAGGCAGGACTTGCTTTTTCTAATGCGATTTTAGGAGCAGCACACGCTCTTTCTCATGCGATTGGTGGAAGGTTTCCGTTACCTCATGGGGAAATAAATGCAATACTTTTACCATATGTAATGGATTTTAATTTTATTGCAGCGCCAAAAAGATTTATCGATATGGCAGATTGTATGGGAATTGATACAAGAGCGTTTACCCAAAAAGAGGCTGGAAATGCTGCAATACAATATGTAAGAGAGTTATCAGCTGATATCGGAATTCCAAAGCAATTAAGAGAGGTTGGAATTTCTCAAGATATGATTACATCAATCTGTCAAACTGCATTAGAAGATGCATGTATGATAACAAATCCTCGTGATATGAATCTTGAACAAATGAAGCAGTTATTACATCAGGTTTTGTAAGGAGGAAATTCTTTTGCTTGAAGATAAAAACGAGATGATTGCCCTGTTAACAGGTGTTGAATCTTCCAAGAAAAGCTATTATACAGAACTTAAGAAAACAGTTGATATGTTACAAAAGAAAAATATGCAGCTTGAAATAATGAACGAAGTGATGAAGAGTATTAAAATCGATATGACACTAGAAGAGATTTTAAATAATATGGTTGATAAACTAAAAAATATTATAAAATTTGATCGATTAAGCTTTTTTCTACTCCAAAATGTAAGCCTTACTTTAATTAACGTTTTCCCAGAAAACACTTTTACCATAGAACGTGGGATAGACTTACCTCGCGATCGCTCTCTTTACTGGATGGCTTTAACTAAACGGCAAGTTATGTTTCAACAGGTAGAAACTCCAACCTGGAATTTTCATGAACTAGAGTTTTTAAGAAACCTAAAGCTAACCAGCATTCTCGTTGTGCCCATTTATAGTAAAAACAAAGAAATCGGTGTAATCTGTATCGGTCGTTGTTTTCGTGAACATTGGCATTCAGATGACATAGCATTTCTTGAGCAGCTTGCCGATCATTTAGCAGTTAGTATAGAAAATACCCAATTATATAATGAGGTGTTAAGGTCAAAGCAAGAGTGGGAGAACACATTTAAAGCAGTTGACGATATGATCATTATTTTTGATAAGCATGTAAATGTTATTCAAATGAACGACTCCGTTAGGCATTTTTTGAAAACCCATCATCATAAAGATAATCTTCTCCTAGAACAACACTATAAAAGATTGGCTAATAAAACATTTCAAACAGAAAAAGCCAGATATAAAGAAATTCATTTTGAGGACCAATCCACCTTTGAACTTTACACATATCCCGTTTATAACAATAAAAACATCGTAAATGGCGTTATTGCGTATGTAAAAGATGTAACAGAAAAACGAAAAATGGAAGTACAATTACTTCATTCAGGAAAATTGGCTGCAATTGGGGAAATGGCAGCAGGAGTAGCTCATGAACTAAATAGTCCACTCACTGCGATCTTAGGAAATTCACAGCTTTTATTAAGAAATGTAAAGGACGACGATGATTCTTTTACTCTTTTACGAGATATTAAAACTTGTGGAATTCGTTGTAAAGATATAATTAAAAGTTTACTAGCTTTCTCAAGACAAGAGGAGTATACATTTCAATCTTTTCATATAAATGATGCGGTGAAGCAGGTGTTAAATTTGTTAGAATATCAGTTGGAAAAAAATCAAATAACCGTCATCACAAACTTACATAAAGATCTTCCAATGATCGAAGGAAGTCAGCAGCAAATTGAACAAATTATCATTAATCTGCTACTAAATGCAAAAGATGCAGTAGAAGCGATAGTAAAAGATGATAAAGAAATTGAAATCATAACATTACTGGATAATCAAGCAGTTAAGGTCTCGGTCTGTGACAATGGTATTGGCATAGAACAAGAACGCTTGTCAAAAATTTTTCATCCTTTTCATACAACAAAAGAAGCTGAAAAAGGAACTGGTTTAGGCTTATCAGTAAGCATAGGAATCGCTAAAACACATGGTGGAAGTATTGATGTAATAAGTGAAGTAAACAAAGGCAGTACCTTTCAACTCGTGTTGCCACTTCAACCAACAAATAAAACGGAGGCGAGTGTATGATTTCGATTTTAATTATTGATGATGAAGTGGAAATTGGTTACTTTTTATCTCGTCTTTTTCAGTCTAAAGGATATCATGTAAAAGTCGTTAATAGTGGAAAGGAATTTTCTGAAATTGACTTTTCGTTAGAGCCATTTCATGTTGCTATGATAGACCTGAAATTACCGGATGCAAATGGTCTTACACTATTGCAAAATCTAAAGCAAGTTCAACCCGCATGTAAAGTAATGATTATGACAGGATACAGTACCATTAAGACAGCTGTTGATGCGATAAAACTAGGTGCAAGTGATTATATCGAAAAACCTTTTGACGATATTGATTTATTAGAAAAGCAAGTAGAAAAGTTGCTAGAATCTACCTGTTTTACGAATCAACATCATATCGAAAAGATAGCCCGTGAATCAGGTCTTATCGTAGGGAATAGTAGGACAATGAATCAACTTATTCAAACAGCTGCCAAGGTTGCAGGAAAACCGGTAAATATTTTAATTGAGGGTGAAACTGGTACAGGAAAAGAAGTCTTATCACGCTTTTTACATCAAGCAAGTGATCGGCATCAAGAATCTTTTATTGGTGTAAACTGTGGTGCACTATCTGAAAATTTACTAGAAAGTGAATTATTTGGTCATGAAAAGGGTTCCTTTACTGGTGCCACCCAGCCTCGAAAAGGATTATTTGAAATTGCCAGTAACGGAACCTTATTTTTAGATGAAATTGCTGAAGCATCTTATGCGATACAGGTAAAATTACTTCGAGTTCTTGAAACAAGGGAGTTTATGCGCGTTGGTAGTGAGAGCATGCTTCGAACCAATACTAGGTTAATAGCGGCGACGAACGAAGATCTGAAAGAAGCTGTTAAACAAAAGAAATTCAGAGAAGATTTATTTTATCGTTTAAATGTTGTTCATCTAATAATTCCGCCATTACGTGAGCGGAAGGAGGATATTCCACTCCTTGTTCAGCATTTACTGCAACGAACTGGCACGTCACTCTCATTTTCTAATTCTGCGATAGACTTATTACAATCATATGATTGGCCGGGAAACATAAGAGAGTTATCAAACTTTGTTACAAGAGCAGTTATGTTAGCTGATCCTAATGCTACCATTATTCAGGCAGATGATTTACCAATAAATCGCCAAACTAAAAGTCAAGTGATAACCTCTAAGGCAGATAAACAAGAAAGTAATTTGGAAAGTTACTTAAAAACATGGCTGACAGAAACATTGACTACATTTGAACAAAAAGATGAAGTTAAGCTAGATGAGGTGCTGGCCCAAGTCAAAGAATTAGAATCACAGGTTGGTAAATCGTTTATTATGCGAACGTTAAAAGACACGCATGGAAACAGGAAGGAAGCTGCAAAACGACTGCAAATTACGATGAGAAAGCTGAGATATTTGTTAAACGAAAAAACATAATAACACTTTGATTATGCCAAAATATTTATTATAATAAGCAAGAATGACAATAATTGTCCTATATAAAAGGAGATAAAGAAAAGATCATGTCGAATTCAGAAAACAATACAAACGAAAAAAAGAAAGTAAGTCTTAAGGAATTAATGGAGCAACAATTAGCAAAAAAGAAAGAAAAGCTTTCTAATAATAAACAATCATTAAGCGGTGCTGCTTCTAATCAAAAAATGAAAAGTCAGCAACACAAAAAAACAAGTAATACACGAAGAAAAATGGGTTCATAAACGAACGTTTAAAAAGGACATTTTCTTAATAAAAGAAGATGTCCTTTTTATTTTCTTTTTTTGAGCGGTTTATTAGAGACTATTAAAAAGGATGTTCATCATTCTTTGTGAACACCCTTTTTAAAATTAACTGTTGGATACACATACCTTATTTCTTCCAGTTCTCTTCGCTTGGTACAACGCTTTATCTGCATCTTCAATTAATGAAGCTGAATTCATTGTTGTGTCATTATAACAGGCTACTCCTATGGAAACAGTGATCGATATGTTTTCACCAGAGTTTAAAGTAAAGTTATATTTCTCCACTCGCTCTCGAATACTCTCACTAATTTCCTTTGCTCTTTCAAGTGAACAATCTAATAAAATAATTGTAAATTCCTCGCCACCATTACGACTAACGATATCAAACGACCTTACTGAGTTTTTTAAGATATTTCCTAATTCTCTTAAAACAACGTCACCTTCTTTATGACCGTATGTATCATTAATTCTTTTAAAATGATCAATATCAATATATAGAAGAGATAGTTTTTCCTGCTTTTGTTCAATTGTCGATAAAAAGGAATTGAATAGTTCATCAAATTTTCTAACATTGTTTAGTCCAGTTAACCCATCTGTTGAAGACTCTGATTTGTATCGGTCAAATAGCTCTTGGCTGTTTCGTAAATACTCAACCATATAAAAACCAATAAATCCACCCAGATATGAAATTCCCCAATAAGATGGAATTAAAAACATTAAAATATGAGCATCTGTTAATATAATGGATACTAAAACTGAAAATATAATATTAGAAAGAGTTAAGATGTAGATTATTTTAACCTTTTTAGATAGATTTTTATTTGATAGATAGATAGAAATCAAAGTTATTAGTACGATTAAAATCACACCTGCATACGCAGATAAGTTAATGCCAATCATTAAGCGTCCGATAATAACAAACAGCATCGCAATTAAAGCGGGAACTGCTCCACCATAATAAGCGAGTAATATAACCGGAATATGTCTTAAATCTACAATCGTGCTCTCAAACTGCATACTATACTGCATTAAGACATTACTTAAAAGGCCACCAGTACTTCCCATAAGTAATTTCCTTGAGATAGTTGAAGATCTTTGAAGAGGAGAAGATTTTGTTAGTTGAGTGTATAAAAAAAGTAATGAAGTTAATATAGCTAAATTTGACAGTAATTGCTTAATTATCATATGATCACCTGTTCTTACTAATTGAAAAATCCTGTTAAGAATAATATATATATTATAAGCTTTTTACAATGAATCTCAAGGAAAAGGTTGATTAAAATTATGGAAAAAAATAAGGTATTGATGATGTGATTAAGATAGGTTTTTTTAAAAAAAGAGTAACCAATCTAGGATTTTCTACGCAAATTTGGCAGAGTGACGAAAAAACGGCATAATATAGCCAATTTTTCGGCTTTTTATTCATTATTTTTTGTAATCCTCTTTATTTATAAGCGTTTACTATTTGGCATCATTCTTGCTTAGTTATTAACGAATTAAAATTGAGAGGAGTGTTTTATGAGGAAAATAAAATAATAGAAATAGTTTCCATTCTGTGTTCTAACACGATCTAAACATTAATATATTTGATAGCGGTGGTACGGTCACCAATTATTATTGATACATCAATTTGTCTTACATAAATTCTTTTAGCTATCCAACTTATCTTTTTATATTTTAGGAGGGAATGTAATGGTACAAAACGTAGGAACAAAAGAACTAGAATTGAGCCCTAGATTAGTTGAATTTTTAAATGGGGACAAAAAGCTTTTTATTAATGGAGAATGGGTAGAGGCAGTAAGTGGTAAAACATTTGATACATTAAACCCGGCAACTGGTGAGAAACTAGCATCTGTTTCTGAAGCAGGAGAAGAGGATATAGATGTTGCAGTAAAAGCAGCTAGAGAAGCATTTGACAATGGTCCTTGGTCGAAGATGGGAACTGCTGAAAGAAGTCGTTTAATTTATAAACTAGCTGATTTAATTGAAGAACATAAGGTAGAGCTTGCACAGTTAGAAACATTAGATAATGGTAAACCGATTCGTGAAACTGCAAACGCTGACATTCCGTTAGCGATTGAACATTTCCGTTACTTTGCAGGATGGTCTACAAAAATTGTAGGACAAACAATTCCTGTACAAGGGAACTATTTCAATTACACACGTCATGAAGCAGTTGGTGTAGTTGGACAGATCATTCCTTGGAACTTCCCATTGTTAATGGCTGCTTGGAAGCTTGGGGCTGCCCTTGCTACAGGATGTACAATTGTCCTTAAGCCGGCAGAACAAACGCCATTATCTGCACTATATTTAGGGAAATTAATTAATGAAGCTGGCTTCCCTAAAGGTGTTGTTAATATTGTTCCAGGCTTCGGTCAAACAGCTGGTTCACCATTAGTAAATCACCCGTTAGTAGACAAAGTGGCTTTCACAGGTTCAACAGCTGTTGGTAAAGCAATTATGAGACAGGCAAGTGAATCATTAAAGCGTGTAACACTTGAGCTTGGTGGGAAATCACCTAATATTATCTTACCGGATGCTGATCTTTCAAAGGCTGTACCTGGTTCTTTAATGGGAATTATGTTTAACCAAGGTCAAGTATGCTGTGCGGGTAGTCGTCTTTATGTTCAGAAAAAACAATACGATAATGTTGTTGCAGATCTAGTATCCCTAACAAAAGATATCTCTCAAGGTAATGGATTATTAGAAGCAACAACAATGGGACCTCTCATTTCAGCACAACAGCAAAATCGTGTAAAAGGATACATTGATAAAGGAATTGAAGAAGGAGCAGAAGTTCTGGCTGGAGGTACTATTCCATTTGAACAAGGTTATTTCGTAGCTCCTACCATCTTCGCCGATGTTAATAATTCAATGACGATCGCAAAAGAAGAAATCTTCGGACCGGTTGTTGCTGCGATGCCGTTTGATGACTTAGATGATCTTGTTGACAAAGCAAATGACTCCCACTATGGTCTAGCAGCAGGTGTTTGGACACAAGATATTAAAAAAGCACACTACATTGCACACCGTATTAAAGCTGGAACTGTATGGGTAAACTGCTACAACGCATTTGACGCAGCAAGTCCATTTGGCGGATATAAGCAATCAGGTATCGGCCGTGAAATGGGAAGCTATGCATTAGAAAATTACACAGAAGTAAAAAGTGTTTGGGTAAATATGGATTAATTGCTGAAGGGAAGAGGTCGTCATTCTGATGACCTCTTTTTAAGTTGGTTTTAGGTAACGGGAATAGTGTCGATTTTTGTCTGATCGAAGATAAAACGTTCAGAATCGAAGATAAAACTCCGTAATCGAAGATAAAACTCCGTAATCGAAGATAAAACTCCGTAATCGAAGATAAAACGTTCAGAATCGAAGATAAAACTCTGTAATCGAAGATAAATCTCCGTAATCGAGGATAAAATGTTTAGAATCGAAGATAAATCTCCGTAATCGAGGATAAAATGTTTAGAATCGAAGATAAATCTCCATAATCGAAGATAAAACGTTCAGAATCGAAGATAAAACTCTGTAATCAAAGATAAAACATCTAAAATCGAAGATAAATCTCCGTAATCGAAGATAAAACATCTAAAATCGAAGATAAAACGTCTAAAATCGAAGATAAATCTCCATTATCCCAGATAAAATCTTATTCCAGTTAACCTAAGGCGAAATTTAAGACGGTTTCCGCCCATTAAAAATAATTTCTGCCATAAAGGGTGAGTATTTTTTAATAATCTGTTCAGATTCGCTTGATAAAATGCCACTTTCATATGTATACAATCTCTTTTTGACATAAGGAACAGATTCGATAAAGTTTTCCATTTGTAAATAGTTATCCTTAACACCAAAAACAATATGTCGTATATTTGCCATAACAATAGTTGTTAAACACATCATACAAGGTTCAACAGTTGTGTAGATTTTACAATTTTCAGCATGTTTTTTTAAATAGGCTGCACAGCTATGAATTGCATTTATTTCTGCGTGTGCCACTTCGTTTTCTAACGTGCTTATCCGATTAGATCCTCGTGAAATGATTTTCCCATCATGAACGATCACAGCCCCGATTGGTCGATCTCCGCGTTTTCCTGCTTCTTCAGCTTCTTTTAAAGCTTCTTTCATATAAAAAGTATGATCTATCACATGTATGCCTCCTAAAATCTTTATTATAATATAGTATAAAACTAGATTAAGGGAGTTTCAAAATGAATTTATATACAAAGAGTGCATTAAAACAGATCAAGCTGGCTCTTGATTCTGTATCTACCATGATTAATCAGTTGAAAGAAGAAGATTTACATATAAAGGCTTTAGCAACTAAACGCTCAATTGGTGAGCTTTTGGAGCATATTTCAGTGTTATGTGAAGCTGATTTACTTATTTTAAACGGGGCAACAGAAGGGGAAATGTCTTCATTTTATAATGCTCATTCATACAAAACGTTAGAAGGCTTGCAACAAGCTTTAGAAAAACATTATAAAATACTTGAGAAAGCATTTTTAAATTATACAGAGAACGAGCTTTTAGAAATGACAACTTCATATTGGGGTGTTACATATTCTAGATATGAATGGCTGTTAGAAATAATAGCTCATCTTTATCACCATAGAGGGCAGCTACATTCACTGCTCGTATATCACTTCAAAAAGGATCTTAACGTTTCTTTATTCCAATAACTACTAACAACAATGGATAATGGTTAGGAATCTGGGAAAATTATCATTAACTGAATCAATTTCATAATGTATCATTTGTTACCAAAAAACGTATGAAATTTCACATGAAATAATGTTTTTATCCGTGTATTGTTTATTAACATGTTCAAGGTGAAGAAAAATGTTCGTTTTTTGATTTATGAGTCATAATTATGAAATTAACTCAACTATATAAAGATTGGTGGTTAGTGATACATGGAATGGGATTTTATCTGGAAAGCCATTCTCATCGTTCTGGTTGGAACCGTTTTATTGAGAATTGCAGGAAGAAAAACAATTTCTCAGATGACGTTAGCTGAGACAGTATTAATGGTTGGTATCGGTACTCTCCTTATTCAGCCTGTTGCGGGTAAAAATGTTTGGACGACATTTTTAGTCGGAGGAATATTAGTTGGGACTCTTTTAGTTATGGAAATTCTTCAAATGAAATCAGACAAATTTGAAAAAGCGATTACAGGTAAGGCGAAAATTATCATTGATAACGGAAATTTAAATGAGCAAAATCTTAAAAAACTTAGATTATCTGTAGATCAACTAGAAATGATGCTTCGCCAAAATAGTATTTCGAAAATTAGTGATGTAAAATGGGCAACCTTGGAACCAAATGGTCAATTAGGGTATGAGTTAAAACAAGAAGCACAGCCTGTTACAAAGAAGGATTTTGACGAATTTAAACAAACAATTGTAAACTTAATACCTAGTAATGCTCAACTTACTCATATAAATGAAATTTTAAGCCTAATTAACAATAATACAAAGCCAGAAAATAAAGAGGACATTTTTGCAGAAGTTAAACATAATAGACATAAAGAAGCTCCTCCAAAGCACTTACAATAATTTTTTATAAAAAACACCAATAAATGTAATATTTTAGTTAATATTAAAAAAAGATGTAGTATAATAGGTTTGTTATTTATAATAAATCCCTAAGTAGACCTCCCGTTTTCTTAGGGATTTATTATATTAACTTCAGGAATGTAAAGGAGAAAAGAGGCATTGACAGGTCGATTCCATGCAATACCTCCGTTTTTTAATGGGGTTTCTTTGCTGTTTTTTCTTTCTTGGGCCAGATAAAGTAGCTTGTTGTAATGTATAAGTCAATCGCTAAAACGATTAACCATACGCTTACCATTGTATTGAGTGCTTCGGTTCTTTGAGGGTCCTGAATATAGATGATCATCATTTCTAAGATTGCTACACCAATTGTAAATGCTACAACGTGCTTGATAAATCCTTTTCCATAATGCTTTGCAAAAGGAATTCCGTATCGTTTCACCGGCTTAGCCGACGGTTTTTTCATTATATAAAATTGGAATTTTTCGTCCATCCAATTAATCATACTTTTTCCAAATGCAAGAGAAACCCCGATATAAACTGCAGCAATTCCATGTGCTAGAGTTGCTGTTGCTCCGCGATACAGATCAATGCTTGTAATGATAATTAACAAAAGGTCAATAATGGGGGTAGAAGCTAACAGTAAAAAACCAAGCTTTTGAAGCTGCAGTAAATATCGTCCCATTAACCCTAGTAATATAACAACCCAAAATGAAACCTCGCATGCAATAATGATCCATCCTAAATAATTCATAAGTACCTCTCTTTATGAAATGGTAATTTCTAACACTATTTTAGCACTTCTTACTTTTCTTTGTTACATGTGAAAAATATATTCTACTAGTTCCATAGAAAGGAGCAATATGATGAATTTTCATTTGAATGAAGCAATCGAGGTATTATCGAGAACACCAAAAGCATTGGAGCATTTTTTATCTGGACTTTCTGATCAATGGCTGCATTGTAATGAAGGAGAAGGAACGTGGAATGCTTCTGAAATTGTTGAACATTTAATTGAAGCTGAACTACATAATTGGATTCCTAGATTAGAATCTATTCTACATGATGGAAAGAGCAAACATTTTCCTGCATTTGATCGTTTTTCACATTTGACTAAGCCTGAAAGTACGATTGAAGAAAAACTACTAATTTTTAACCAACTTAGAGAAACAAACATTGAAAAATTAAAAGAACTAATTAATCCTCATCATCATCTAGAAATCGAGGGGACACATCCCGCTTTCGGTGTGGTCAAAATAAGAGAGCTTCTTTCAACCTGGGTTGTTCATGATCTTACACATCTTTCGCAAATCGTTAGAGTCATGGCAAAGAGGTATTATGATGACGTTGGGCCTTGGAAGGAATATTTGGGAGTATTAAAGAAATAGAATTGTAAAAGTATCTTTCTCAAAACAAGGAGCTTTCAATAATGAAGATTAGAGCACTTCAAAAGGAAGAAACACCACCAATACAATTATTATTACTTGCGGATCCTTCAGTATCTATAATTGAAGATTACCTTAACCGGGGAATGTGTTTTGTTGCTGAAAATCAGGAGAACATGGTCATTGGAGTTTTAGTGCTACTTCCTACAAGACCACATTCTGTGGAGTTAGTGAATATTTCTGTTTCAGAGGATTACCAAGGAAAAGGTGTTGGCAAGTTATTAATCAAGCATGCGATTTCCGTAGCTAGAGAAAAATTATTTAAAGTAATGGAAGTTGGCACTGGAAATTCTAGCATCGATCAAATGGCCTTTTATCAAAAATGTGGATTTAGACTAACAGGCGTTGATTTTGATTTTTTCGTCAAACATTATGATGAACCGATATATGAAAATGGTATCCAATGCAGAGATATGGTGCGCTTTACACTGGATATTGAATAAAATGTGTTTATGACTTTACGCTTTGATTCAATTTGACAAATAGATTAGTAAACCAATACGCAAGAATAGACATACCTACATCAAGAAGAAAAACATGAAAAATATTCATTCCTTTATAAAAAAGCAACAATCCAAGCTTATGCCATACAAAAGCAATTGTTGTGATTAGTACCGAAGTGATAAAGGTTAAAATATAAAAATTACGATTGCGATTAGTTGAAATTTGATAAGCAAACATAAATGCAACTGGAACAAATGATCCATCAACAGGAATGCTAACGGGTATAAAAGGAAACATAAAATAAGGATGATCCCAATAGTTGAAACGAGTAAGAAATACATCTAAGTAAACAAACATCACATGAAAAGAATACCCATAAAAACAAATTCGAAAGATGTTTTTACGATCAATAAAAAACAGGGTGAAAATTAATGGAACAAAAAAGAAAACAACGTTAAACCAAAATTGCCAAGTTCCAAAATGAGCAAACTGTTTCCAGTATTCGAGAATTAGGTCAGTTAATTTGGCATCTAAAGAATCTATTTCCTCTAATATGTGTTCACGTGACATTGAGCATTCTCTCCTATCGCATGAAAAAAATGGTTGTTACTATCATTATTTGCCAAACCAATTTTTTCTACTCCAGTTATTAACTAGGTGTTAGCTTGTACATCCAAATGTATGTTATTTAGCATATTTTTTTATAAAAAAACAAAAGCATTTAATGCCTGGACTATACCTTCAGGACGAGGTTTTCAAATTTTTTAGAAGGAAATTTTGAAAAAGATGCATAATATACAAACTATCGACAAATGTTACAAGTACACTATACAAAGGAGGAATTGATTATGGCAAATAACTCAAATAACTTAGTCGTACCTGGAGCTGAACATGCACTTGAGCAAATGAAGGTGGAAATCGCAAATGAATTTGGTGTAGATCTTGGCGGTGAAACAACATCACGTGCAAACGGATCTGTTGGTGGAGAAATTACAAAACGCCTTGTTTCAATGGCGCAACAACAACTAGGTTAATTTGAATAAGGCATCATTCTTTTAGAATTAAACATCATGTATAACGACAACTAAAGAATGAAGATGCCATTTTAGGTTTTCTAATGTTTAGTGTTTTAAAAGATCATGAAATTGCTCATTTATATAACATTCTAGGAAAGTCAACAAAAGTAACTAAAGACATACATCTAAGAACTGTTGTGCTTGAACTAACTGAAGAGCTGAACAGACGACACCAAATGGCTACTGAATGACTATACTAGAACTAACCCCACCAAACTTATAAATAAAAAATAGAGGCTGATCCAAAAGTCTAGGTTTTAGACCTTTGGATTAGCCTTTTTTTGCGTACTTTTTTAAAAAAATAAAGTAAATAAGGTAAAATTAGTTCGTTCCATTAAAAATAATATTTATCTGCAACACCCTACTAAAACAGCCTCTTTTAAAGACATGATTAAACAAAAAAATCGCCCTATTTTGTATAATGAAGTTACCACACCACCTTATACAAGAACCAACGAAAATGTGATGTGGAAAGTGTATTTGGACAAATAAAACATAATCAGCAGTACAGACGCTTTTCGATGCGTGGCCTCCAAAAAAATACGATTGAATGGGGGCTTCTTTGTGTTGCACATAACTGTAAAAAAATGCAGAAAGCAATAAAAAGAAATATAGTAAAAGAGAAAATTGGATGCGAATAAGGGTAGGAATACCTCTTTTTAAATAAAAAATCCTACTTATTTGGTTTCTACACCAAAAATAAAGAAAGGGTGCTCAAAAGGTCGTAATTTAACAACCTTTTGAGTCACCCTCTATTTTAAATTAACTATGTTCTTTCTTTTGAGTTTGAAAATATCTCCTTATATACCAAACGTGAAACATAAATAACAAATAGGTGCCAGGGAAAAAACTGAAGAAAGGCACTATAATTTATTCTCACAAAGCGAACCTTTATAAGTAAATAATCAACCACTAAAAAATACAAAAGATGATAAAAGCGATAAATGATTCCACGCTTGGAAGAGATAAAGGTAGAGAAAAAACTCAGTAGTAAACTGTAAAGAGGTGCAATGATAAAATGTTCCTTCCAGGTATGTAGCAACCCAACCCCAAATTTTAATTTTCCTCTTACAGCCAACGTATACATAAAGGTAACATCAATTACAACAATTGTTAAATATTGAGCCAATTTAAGAGCCCAATATTTTCTCTTCTCAATCATTTTATAAAAGTAATCGCTTATATAAAAATATATAAGCATTAAGACTGTAGTGAATTTTGGATTCCACCAGTTAGTTTTATAAATGCCCAAGCGAAGAAATAATTCCTCAACAACATAAAAATATGTGATGAAGGAAACTTTCCACCGCCAATTCTTTTTATAAATCGTTAAAAACGTTGCTGTAATGGGTACATAAAAGGCTTGAGATAAAATTGCTCCAAGAATATTATCTAAATATTTTATTTTTAAGATGGAGGGCTTATAGGTGTATGCTTGAAAAAGATTTAGTACAAAGTATTCAAAAAAGAAAGCAAAGCCAATATTTGAAAGAAGCAGTGTCCATGTGTATTCTCTTTTTCGTTTTAGTAATTGTGAAAAAATAATAAGATGAATAATTGTTAATAAAAGAAATGGTATAGAGTTTCTATTCAGTCGTCCTCTACGCAAGGGTATCACCAGCTCTTGACTAATATAATATTTTGATTTCTCAAATCTCTCTTACCTTTATCTTTTGTTATTATTTGTTTTTTTACTCAACTAACGAAATACCCGCTTGATTTGGTACAATGGATTGGAATCTCCTTGAAAGAGAGGAAAAAAGATGGATATAAGATTATTAAGTGAAAAACACGCAGCTGTTTATAAAAGTCTAAGATTAAAGGCGTTACAAGAGCATCCAGAAGCATTCAGCTCCAGTTATGAGGAGGAAATCACCCATTCTATAGCTACTGTAGAAAAGAGGTTAAGTGTAGAAAACTCCTTCACATTTGGAGCATTTGTTGATGAAAAATTAGTTGCTGTTGCTACATTGTTGCCGGAAACAAAAAATAAACTAAAACATAGAGCTAATATCGTCGCTGTTTATGTTAGTACTAGCTACCGCAAAGCGGGAATAGGTAAAAAGTTAGTAGAAGCAGCCATTAACAAATCAAAGTCTATTGAAGGAATCGAGCAACTTTATTTAACTGTTTCATCGAGCAATATAGGAGCAAAAAACCTTTATCAATTATTAGGTTTCAAAACATTTGGTATTGATCAAAAGGCATTAAAAGTTAAAGAAACTTATTATGATGAAGAACTTATGGTACTATATTTGTAATACAACGGCGGATTATGTCATTCAAATGCAAAAGAACACTAACAGAATTGTTACTTAGTGTAAAGTAGCCATAAAACTTAAATAAATAACTCTGGAAACACACTTGGATGGTGGCAACATGACTGAAAAGAAAAAAATACAAGAAGCAGACTTATATAAACCAATCCAACATTATTTTACCCGAGAAGGATATGACGTTTATGGTGAAGTAAAGGATTGCGATATTGCGGCAGTAAAAGATGACGAGCTTATTGTGGTGGAACTAAAGCTTAACTTAAGTATTGAGTTATTAATGCAAGCAACTAAGCGGCAGCGTTTAACGGATCAAGTATATATTGCTATTCCGAAGCCTCGCTATAATAAGCGGTCGAAGCGATGGTCTGATCTATGTCATCTCATAAAAAGACTGGAGCTTGGTCTGATTATTGTATCTTTCACGGGAAATAGAAAGAGAATGGAGATGATCTTCCATCCAACTACATATAGTAAACAACGTAAGCAACAGAAGTGGAAACGAGATTCAGTTCTTAAAGAAATAAAAGGAAGAAGTGCTGATTATAATATTGGGGGAAGCAGTCGAACGAAAATTATGACTGCCTACAAAGAAAATTGCATTCAAATTGCTTGCTATTTACTTGAATTTGGTGAACTCTCTCCAAAAAAATTAGTGCAATTAGGAACAGGTTCAAAAACATCCTCCATCTTAACCAAGAACTTTTATGGTTGGTTTCAACGAGTGAAAAGAGGCATCTATACCATAACTGACAAAGGAAGACTTGAAATAAAAGAGTATCCTGAATTAGTAGATTATTATTTAGATAAAGTAAAAGAATCAGAATAATGGGGGAATTTAGATGCTACTTAACGAGAAGATATATCATATTGGTGAGCTAGAGGGGTTCTCACCGCAAATTGGTCGGTTAGTTTCTATGATGAATTATACACGACATACAACATTAAGAGCTGTTCATGGTTTATCCATCAAGGAGCTTGACTTTCACCTAGACTCTCAAAGTAATTCAATCGGTATGTTGCTGTATCATTTCGCTAATGTTGAGAAGGTTTATCAAATTTTAACATTTGAAAACAGGGAACCGACAGAGCTTGAAGAAAAAGAGCTAGAATTGGGTTTGGATTTAGGTGAGAAAGGTCAAGAAAATATTAAGAGATATCCTTTAGAGTTTTATCTTGATAGACTAGAAAAAAGCAGGAATGAAACACTTAAACAGCTACAACAAAGAAGCGATGATTGGCTCGATGAAACAACTCCGTTTTGGAATAATTTGACCGCAAATAATTATTTTAAATGGTTCCACGTTTTTGAAGATGAATTAAATCATCGTGGACAAATAAGAATGATTCGAAAAAGATTTATAGAGTAGATTTTTATGGCTCCAGCTTGAGTTTCATTTTCAAGCTGGTTTTTGCAGTGATAAAAATCACATTTTTAGAAGTTGTAAACTGATATATTTTATAGTTAGAGTAGGAACAAGTTCCTAATAGGAATGAGACCCTATTTATATACTCTCTTTAACGTAATAAACTATACCTACAACATGTTTCTTTAATGTATTGGAGTTATTATGAAAATTAAAAATAGAAAAGTTAGACTTTCAACTTTATTAACAGGACTTGTAGCTGGTTCTGTTATTTTAACGACAGTTATATTATTGATAGCATCCTATCAATCTGAAAAAGAATCGCTGACAAACGCCTATCTTAATCTTAATTACTCAAAGTCGAGTAAGATGAGTAGATCGGTTGATTCGTTGTTTAAGTCAATGAGAATGAGTTTAGAAGAAACAGCAACTTTTTTGTCTGAAAACGATGATTTTAAAGATGATGAAATTCAAGATTACTTTGAGCTTTTACGTAATAATAGCAGATACTTCAATTCTTTATCTTGGATTGATGGAAGTGGTGTTGTTAGGAGTATAGCCCCTATTTCGGTAGGTCTAAGAGGAGAAATTCTTAGTTCAGGTGAGACAAGAAAAATTGTGGATTCAAAAAGACAAACGGTTTCTCAGCCATATATTGCTCCTTCTGGACGTTTAATTGTGCTGCTTGCACATCCTTTTTATGATCAGAATAATCACTTTAAAGGAATGATCGGAGGATCTATTTATCTTCAGGAACAAAACGTGCTTACCGAGATTCTTGGCAACGATATCATTGATGAAAACGGTTCTTATTATTATGTTGTTGGACCTGAAGGGAAGATTTTATTTCATCCTGACAAAAAACAAATTGGCGAAGATGTATCAGAAAATCCTATTGTCGGGAAAATAATGCAAGGTAAAAGTGGAAAGGAAATTGTCACAAATACAATGGGCGTCACGATGTTAGCGGCATATAGTGTTGTTCCAGAAACAGGCTGGGGAGTTGTTCAGCAAACACCTGTTTCTTTTATCTATGAATCATTGTATGATCACCTAAAAAAGTTACTTATATATATTCTTATCCCTTTTGTTAGTTTGCTTGCTCTTTCAATTTTTATTGCCAGAAAATTAGCAAAGCCTTTTTTTGATCTTTCTAACGTTGTAAACCAAATTTCTTCTGGTAAATTAGTGAGTATTCCTGAAATGAAATCACATTGGAATAGAGAGGCTGACTTATTAACAAAAAGTGTGACAATGGCGATTGAAGGAATGCAAGATAAACATCAACAGCTTTCTTACGAAGCAACAACCGATTCTCTAACAAATACTTCAAATCGCCGCCTGCTTGACGAGGTTATGAAAGAATGGGTAGCAAAAAACAAACCTTTTACACTTATCGCTTTTGATATTGATAATTTTAAAAAAGTGAACGATACGTTTGGACATCAAACTGGAGATCAAGTACTACAGTTTGTAGTAAAATATGCACAAATGATGATTAGAAAAAACGATTTGTTATTTCGATACGGCGGGGAAGAGTTTGTTCTATTAATTCCAAATGTTACATCAACTACTGCTTACTCAATCGCGGAAAAAATTCGTATATGCTTAGAAAATAATATTTCTCCTATCGGAAAACCTATTACAATATCTTTAGGTATAGCAGAATTTCCATTACACACAAAACGGCAGGATGAATTATTCGGCTTAGCCGACCAAGCTTTATATGTGTCAAAATCAAAAGGAAAAAATAGGACGACAATTTGGAATGAAAACTTATAAGTGATTTCAAATATGATTTTATTTAAGGCTGTGTACAACAGCCTGTTTTTATTTTGATTTGAGAATTACAATACAAATGTTACTATTGAAAGTAGGTTTGTCTTAGGAGATAATTTTTACGAATCTTATGAAACCTTTTTATATACTGCATTTATTGAGAAATTAGGTGGCTATCATAATTGTTGTTGCTATTTTTATCTTCTGGTTCATTTTAGACCTTCTTTTAAGGTATATATTAGGTATCAAATTAAAAAAAGCTTTTAAAAAGTTTGAGCATCATGATGTAATGTTTAAAAATATAGATAAATGGCTTTTTAGAGTTTTTTTACTGTTGCTTTTAATAAATATCGTTCTATCGTTTATGGACATGATTGTATTTGTTTTTATTTATTTAGCAATCACGAGCTTTCTTCATGGTATACAGGAATGGAAGTTTGATAAGGAAAATAGAGAATATATATTCACGTGGCTAGGTACTGGAGTTTGTATTTTATTAGGAGTTTTATATATTTTAGGTATTACTGGTGTGTAAAATATGCATCTAGGTGCGCAATAATAAAATAAAAAACCTGGATGGAAATCACCTTACCATCCAGGTTTTTTTATGCTCTATTTAAATGTCCAAATATTATTTAAAGTGAAATTTATGAGTGGGATTACTAGGATTGTCACAATTTCTCCAATAGCATAATGAAACGATAGAACATTAACAACTGTAAAGATAATCACAAAATTTAATGTGAAGCCAATGATGGACACAACAAGAAATCGCAGTAATTGTTGATGGGAGTACTTTCCACCAAATGTATATTTTTTATTTAACAGGTATGAAAAAAGAGTCATGATGATAAAAGAAATCGACGCACCGATAACAGGTTGTTGATGGAAAAATTCTACAAATATAAACATTGATAGAAAATAAATGAGCGTACATATAATCCCGACAAAACTGTATTTTATAAATTTTATAATAAAAAGTCTATTTAGAGTCATACC
The DNA here is from genome assembly GCF_003667825.1 of Metabacillus litoralis. Taxonomy (NCBI): domain Bacteria; kingdom Bacillati; phylum Bacillota; class Bacilli; order Caryophanales; family Bacillaceae; genus Metabacillus; species Metabacillus litoralis. The sequence goes on from NZ_CP033043.1 coordinate 1,199,789, forward strand.
ATCACCTTTTACATAAAAATTACTCTTTATTCATATCGGTTAGTAGAAATAAATATTTACAAAAATTCTTGTTACCTTTCATATTTGTTTGATTTTACTTGACCCTGGAACGTAATGATTTTTATCAATACTACTTACAAAAGGATAGAATGAAATAATCGTTTTTTAAATGACGACCATTTTTAACAGATATTATGAAGGATTCTCTCATAAAGTTAATACATGTCCAAATGTTTGTGAGGGAATCGAATGAATACGATAAAAATTGTGAGTGTTATTGTGTTAGGCAGTCTTCTATTATCAATTGGGATCAATGTTTTTTTAACTCCTTATAAAGTGTTAGATGGTGGAATGATCGGAATTGGCTTAATCTTGCACTATTTGTTTGATTTAAAAGCAGGTATCATGATCATTGTTTTTAGTGCACCAATATTTCTCGTTGCATGGATCTATTATAGAAAGTATTTTTATAATAGTTTACATGGGTTATTACTTTCATCTTTTTTTATTGATTTGCTAAAACCATTGGATGGAATTGTTCATGCTTCACCAATTGTAAGCTCCATTATTGGCGGGATATTTGTTGGCTCAGGGATTGGGTTAATGCTTCGTATCGGGACTAGCACAGGTGGAACAGATCTTCTTGCTCAATTTATATCTGACAGATCTGGAATTAACGTCGGGATTTTGATCTTTTGTATTGATATGGTTGTGATCTTGCTAGGAGGTCTATTAATATCAAGTGAAACATTAATTTTGTCTTGTATTACCATCGTAATCGTTGGATTAACAACAACAATTGTTTCATCAAAATCTATAAGGGAAGTTTAAGCTTGAAAAGCCAGACTATAACAAACTTGGGTAGTAACCGGGTATGCTTATAGTCTTTTTATTTTGGCTTGAGGTGAAAGGTGGCTGTTGATTTCCGTTCCAGGCGCTTCGCTTTCCGCGAGGCTGGCGGTGAGCCTCCTCGTCGCTGAGCTCCTGCGGGGTCTCACCTGTCCAGCTGCTCTCGCAGGAGTCTGCGCGCCTTCCACTACAATCTACAGAGTTTTCAAACTTTATGAGGAGCGGTATCAACACCTTATTTAAAATTGTATTACATACCGCTTGAGGTGAATAAACGTCTTAATCATCTAATATAACATTGGTATTCAATCTATGGTGAGACTATTTATGCACCCAGACCATTATGGCATATCGTTGATTCTTAGGATTAAGGATTCATGATGAGACCATTTCGACCCCTTCTTTCTACTAACTCACCTTTTAAAAAAGCATCATTTGCTTTTTCTGTTTAAATAAAGTTTTTCCACAACGAAAAGTAACGTAATAATAATTCCTGAGACGATTACAACAAATAAGTCTGACTTTATTTTCAGCAAAATAAACGCACTAAGGATAACCCCATCTAAAATCAAGGCTATTGTTACTATAATGGGATTGGCTCCTACCTTGTGACGTAAGTGCTTTAACACACCAAAATGAACAATCATATCCATAATAAGATATAGAATGGCACCCATTGATGCAATTCGGGTTAAGTCAAGTGTCACAGTTAAAATGATCGCTAAAACAACTGTTAACACTAGAGTGTTCTTTTGAACAGATTTTTTAAGCCCAAAATTAGCTTCAGGAATGAGGCTCATTTCCGATAACATGGCTAACATCCGAGAAACGGCAAAAACACTTGCTATAATTCCCGTAATTGTAGCAATGATTGCCAATATGACTGTGAACCATACACCATAACCACCAAAGGCCGGACGGGCAGCTTCTGCAAGTGCGTAATCCTTTGCCTTTATTATTTCATCTATCGTTAGGTTGCTTAATACGGCCCAGGCGAGAAGTAAATAGATAACTAGACTGATTATAATAGAAATACTAATTGCTAATCCAATATTTTTTCTAGGTTTTGTGATTTCAGCTCCACTATTTGTAATTGTCGTAAATCCCTTAAAGGCAAGGATCGTTAAGGACACAGCTGCTATCAAATTTAGAGTGCCTGCGTCTTGGTTCACTGCTCCTGATTGAGGTGATGGTAAAGCAAAATCAACAATCCACAAACCTGATAAAGCAAGCACTGATAATCCTATGATTTTTACAAATGATGCAATGGAAGTAAAAGATTGGATAAATGTATTTCCTGATATGTTTACAATGAATGAAAAAACAATTAATCCAACACCTAGTAATGGGATAAGAAAACCTGGTTGTTTGCTCTCAAATAACTGGAGCGTATATGTACCAAATGTCCGTGCCACTAAACTTTGATTAATAATCATCGAAATCGCCATCATTAGTGAAGCTGCAGTTGCAATTGTTCCTTTGCCATAAGCCTTTACTAAAAACATACCAATTCCACCAGCGGAGGGAAATTCCTGGCTCATTTTCATGTAGGAATATGCGCTAAAACCTGTGACAATACTACCAATTATAAAAATAAGAGGAAACCATTGACGAGAAAGCTCGGCAACTTGTCCAAGCAAGGCAAAGATGCCGGCACTGATCATCACACCTGTACCCAATCCAACAGCTCCTCCTAGAGTAATACTATTTTTCTTGTAATTGCCCATTTTTTCACCCTTTTCTATTAATAGTTTTATTTAATGTCGTACCCCTTGTGAATTAGTATAAAACATCATAAGAAAGGAATGAGCAAGATAAAAAGAAATAAGCCCTCCACCGTCTAACGAATGAATGGCTTATTTCTTATATATTAACTACTTTTTCTAACATTATCTTTTAAATCTGTTTTTCCGCCTCGTAGCTTCAATGGATCAAAGAAATTTGCTATTTCCCGTTCGGCACTCTCTAGAGAATCAGATCCATGGATGACATTTTCTTCTTTGCAAAAAGCAAAATCTCCACGAATTGTTCCTGGCAGTGCTTCTGTTGGACTTGTTTTTCCAATCATCGTTCGAGAAACCTCAATGATGTTTTCACCTTCCCAAACCATCGCAAAAACAGGTGCTGATGTAATAAAATCAACCAACTCACCGAAAAATGGCTTTTCTTTATGTTCTTCATAATGGTATTCAGCTTTTTCTTGATCAATTGTCATGAATTCTGCTTGTAAAAGAGTAAACCCCTTTTGTTCAAAACGTCTAACAATTTCTCCAATTAATTTTCTTTTCACACCATCAGGTTTGACCATGATAAAAGTTCTCTGCATGGGCATGAAAATCACCTCATTTAAATGTATTTAAATTCACCTGACACTGGCAAATCTACTAGTCATTATTGGATTTTCCATAATTTCTTAAACATGAATGAATAAAAAATTGCATTGTAACTGTTTTTTACAAAATTCTATTTAGTTTGTTACATAATCCTACACAATCATAGACTGAACCTCTTTAGTGAAGGATAATTTAGAAAATTCCAAAAATATTATGCGGAGTAAGAGGTGGATAATCCTTGAAACAAACACATCTAGCGATCGAAATGCAAGATATTGTGAAAAAGTTTGGTTCGGTAGTTGCCAGTGATTCTGTTAACTTTTCTGTCAAAAAAGGGGAGATTCATGCCTTATTAGGTGAAAATGGTGCAGGGAAAAGTACCATTATGAGCATGCTTTCCGGTATTTATAAAGCTGATAGTGGCACTATTGCTATACATGGTAAAATATGTCAGATTCGTTCGCCAAAGGAATCAATGGAATTAGGGATTGGTATGGTTCATCAAAACTTCCGTTTGGTCGATACACTAACAGCCATTGAAAATATTATTCTTGGTGAAAAGGGCCAAATATGGCGAGGCCCCTCTTGGTTGAAGAAAAAGAGCGAAGAAATAGAAATAATCTCAGAGCAATATGGACTAAAGTTTCCTACAAATGTTCCAATCTGGCAATTATCCGTTGGAGAGCAACAGCGTGTAGAGATTGTAAAAACACTTTATCGGGGTGCTGACATCATTATTTTCGATGAGCCTACATCTGTTCTGACTCCTTTCGAAGCAGAGCAATTATTTCAAACGATGAAGAACCTAAAAAAACATGGGAAAACAATGATCATCACAACTCACAAACTAAAAGAAGTGATGGAGGTTTCAGATCGAATTTCTGTTATGCGAAAAGGAAAAATGGTTGCTCACCGAAATCGTGCTGATACGTCAGTTGAAGAGTTAGCGCAATTGATGGTCGGAGCCTTACGTACAAAAGGGGTAACAGTTACATCAGAGCCAATCGGAAAACCAGTTATAGAAGTGCGAAATCTTTCCGTTCAAGGAGAGCGTGGGGTGCTTTCGATTGATCAAGTTAGCTTTACGATTCATGAACATGAAATTGTGGGGGTGGCTGGTGTTGCAGGAAATGGACAGAAGGAACTTGCCGAAACGTTAACAGGGCTTATCCCGTGGAAAAGTGGATCGGTCATGTTTAATCAAGAACAACTAATTTCTCCTACCGTTCAGAGTTTAATAGATAAAGGAATTGCCCATATTCCTGAGGATCGTATGAAAAGTGGTTTAGCAGGAAGCTTAGGAATAGTTGATAACTTACTATTAAAAACATATCGAACAACTAAACGTACAAAATGGGGTCTTCTCCAAAAGAAACAAAATAGTGAATGGTCAAGAAAATTAGTTGAAACATTTGATGTTAAAACAGCTGACCTACATAGCCCTGTTCGTCAGCTTTCAGGTGGTAATCAGCAAAAGCTATTATTCGCACGAGAAATTGATCAAGAGCCGAAGCTGATGATTGCTGTACATCCAACACAGGGGTTGGATGTTGGAGCTACAGAAGCTGTTCATCAGATGTTGCTAAATCTTAAGCTTTCAGGAGGTGCCATTTTACTCATATCGGAAGATTTAGATGAAGTAATGAAATTGTCCGATAAAATTTTAGTTTTATATAACGGAAAAGTGAACGGCGTCATCTCTCGGGCAAAAGCTGAAAAAGAGTATATTGGCCAACTTATGGCTGGTTTGGATGAGCGGAAGGAAGGAGCTGTTTTATGAATCAAAAAACATCTGCTGAACAAGCTGCTGTTGAAATACAGGGTTCTAAAAAGAAACTAGAATTGCCTTTTCGATTAGAATATGACCCACATAAAAAGTCGAGCAGCTGGTTTGTACCACTTTTATCAATACTTATAGCTTTATTTATTTGTGCTGTGTTTATTGCAATCGACGGGATGAATCCCATTACGGTTTATGGGAAAATGCTGCAAGGTGCATTTGGCTCTGCTTTTGGTATTAGTGAAACACTTGTAAAAGCAACCCCTCTTTTACTTTGTGGGCTCGGTGTGGCCATTGCTTACCGAATATCGATCTGGAATATTGGTGCAGAAGGGCAATTTTTACTAGGAGCAATTGGAGCAACAGCTATCACCATTTACTTTCCAAACTTGCCTGGAATCGTTTATATCCCACTTATGGTCATCGTCGGAATAGTAGCTGGTGCTGTATGGGGATTACTTACCGCCTTACCTCGTACCTATTATCAAGTAAATGAACTGATTACTTCCTTAATGTTGAACTATATCGCTCTCTTGCTGTTAGATTATTTTGTTTTTGGACCATGGAGAGATCCTGAAGGCTTTAATTTTCCTGGAACTCCAATGTTTTTACCTTCACAATTACTTGCCACAATAGGTGATACTCGACTTCATATTGGAGTATTGTTCGCAATAATCGCGGTTGTTTTATTTGCATTTCTCATTTTAAAAACCCGTTGGGGCTATGAATTAAGAGTATTAGGTGCTAATCCATCAGCGGCTAAATACGCCGGTATCAAAATTAATAAACACATTCTCCTAGTTATGATGATTAGCGGAGGGATGGCAGGGTTAGCTGGAATGATTGAGGTATCTGGTGTTGCAGGAAGGCTCATGTATGGTATTTCACCAGGTTATGGATACACAGCTATTATCGTTGCATGGCTTGCCAGATTAAATCCATGGGCAATGATTGTTTCATCGATTTTTATTGGTGGGTTAATAGTCGGTGGTTATAGTGTTCAAACCATTGGCCTACCATCTTCTATGTCTCTAATGCTTCAAGGTGCCATTTTATTTTGCTTAATTGGTGGAGAAATGCTTAGCAAATTTCGTGTGAAAAAGTAAGAAACAAGATAACCGTGATTTTCGTTTATTAAAAAAATAAGGAAGGGAGGCACGACAATGGATGTTTTCATTTTGCTCTTAACAGCAGCCATATCATCTGGTACACCATTGCTGTTTGCAGTACTAGGAGGAATTTTAAGTGAAAAAGCAGGCGTCATACATCTTGGTACTGAAGGCATTATGCTAATTGGGGCAGTCATGTCATGTATTGTTTTTATTGAAACCGAAAGCTTGTTCGTAACATTTATTGCCTGCTTATTAGCCTCAGGATTCCTCGGACTTATTCATGCATTTTTAAGTATTAGTTTAGGTGCTAATCAAATTGTGAGTGGGTTAGCGATCACTTTATTCGGTACGGGACTGAGTGCGTATTTAGGTAAATCTGTAGCAGGAATTGCGTTACCGGTATCCGTTCCGAAGGTGGAGCTAAGTTGGCTGGAGTTCATCCCTGTGATCGGTAAGGTGTTTTCAAACCTCGATCTTTTCATTTGGATGAGTATTGTGTTAACGATTGTTCTTTATTTATATATGTACAAAACTTCGTGGGGCCTTCATTTAAAAGCGGTTGGTGATAGTCCTTCAACTACAGATGTGATGGGTATTTCAGTAACAGGTTTTCGTTATTTTCACGTCATTGTCGGCTCGATGCTTATGGGACTATCAGGATTTTATCTCATCATGGCCTATTCACCGAACTGGATAGAAGGAATGACAGCTGGAAGAGGTTGGATTGCGATTGCTTTAATTATCTTTGCTCGCTGGAATCCTATCTACGCATTATTTTGCGCCTATTTTTTCGGTGGCCTTGATGCACTTGGTTTTCGTATTCAACTATTTGAAATACCGGTTCCATCTTATTTTCTGAAAATGATTCCCTATTTTGCAACGATTGTAGTCTTAATGTTTGTTGGCTGGAAAAACAGAAACAAACCTCCGATTGAACCAAAGTCATTAGGAGTTCCGTATTTCCGCGAGCAACGATTTTAATGATCAGATCACTTAAGGAGGTGGTGTATCCGGTAATTGAATAGATTTTTTTAAAATAAGGGGGATATTGAGTTGAAGAAAAAAATAATGGGCTTATTTGTATTGATCATGATGTTCATGGTTATTGTTGCTTGTTCTCAGGAGTCTTCACAGCCTGCTGAACCTGAGACAACAGAAGAAGAAACAGAAGCAACAAAAACAGAATCAGAAACAGAGGAATTACCAAAAGTAGCATTTGTTTATATTGGTGTACCTGGTGATGGAGGTTGGACGTTCGAGCATGATAAAGGAAGACAAATGGTTGATGAAACATTTGGTATTACCTCGACAACAGTAGAAAATGTTCCGGAGGGTCCTGATGCTGAACGTGTTATTGAAGAGCTTGCTCAAGATCATGACATTATTTTTACAACAAGCTTTGGATATATGGATCCAACTGTGAATGTAGCTAAAAAATATCCTGATGTTGTGTTTATGCATGCAACTGGTTATAAAACCGCTGAAAACCTGGGTACATACCAAGGGAAAGGGTATCAGCCCGGATATTTAGCTGGGATTGCGGCTGGAAAGTTAACAGAAAACAATAAAATTGGTTATGTTGGTGCCTTCCCAATACCAGAGGTGATTTACACAATTAATGCTTTCACATTAGGTGCACAAAGTGTAAATCCAGATATTGAAGTTTCAGTTGTTTGGAGTAATACGTGGTTTGATCCTGCAACCGAAAGACAGGCAGCTATTACATTATTAGATGAAGGTGTTGACGTTCTAGCAAACTATCAAGATTCACCAGCGGGTATCCAAGCTGCTGCTGAACGAGGCGTTTGGGGAATGGGGAATGACTCTGACATGAACAAATACGCTCCTGAGACTTATGTAACGAATCCAACTCTTAACTGGGGACCTTATTATGTTGATGTTGTGCAAAGTGTAATAGATGGGACATGGGAAACGAATTCCTATTATGGAGGTTTAAAAGAAGGGATGGTTGACTTAGCTCCATTCGGTAAAAATGTACCACAGGATGTTCAGGATGCTGTTAATACGAAAAAACAAGAAATCATTGATGGAACTTTCGAGGTATTTAGTGGTCCTATTTATGATCAGTCAGGAGAAATTAAGCTCGATGAGGGAGAAACAATTCCTCTTGAAGAAATTCTTAGCATGAACTGGTTTGTTAAAGGTGTAAAAGGAACAATTCCAGAATAATCGGAAAGGATGACATGTCATGCAAGTTAAAGATCCTGTTTTGTTTCATCAATGGCATCCGGTCCTATTATCGAAAGAGTTAGCTGATCTTCCAAAGGCTGCTGAAGTTCTTGGTGAAAAGATTGTCATATTTCGTACGTCTCAAGGTGTGCATGCTTTTAAAGATTTATGTATTCACCGCGGAGTACCACTGTCATTAGGTAAGGTTGTGAATGATGCAATTGTTTGTCCATATCATGGATGGACCTATAATACGTGTGGAACATGCACAAAAATCCCAGCAATGCCAATAGGAAAGGCGATACCAAGAAAGGCAAAAGCCATTACTTATCATTGTGTTGAAGAAGCCGGGTTAGTATGGGTCTGCCTGGGTCAACCAGAACATCACCCCGCTATTGGTGAAGAAAATGTGGGCAATGAATTGGTTCGTGTTGAAATGGGGCCTTATGAAATCAATGCAGCAGGGCCACGGGTTGTTGAAAATTTCCTAGACGTTTCACATCTTATGTTCGTTCATGAAGGACTTCTTGGAGACAGTCAGTTTCCTGAAATTGGTGATTATGAGGTGCATGAGCAAGATGGAGTTCTAGTTTCTGATGAAATCGACATTTATCAACCAGATCCAGATGGAAGAGGGCATGGCGTCCATGCAAAATACACGTATAAAGTCTTTCATCCACTTTGTGCAGGGTTTACAAAAAGAATTGATCATTCTGAAGAGTTTTTTGATCTTTATCTTATCGTTTCACCAGTAAATGAAGAAAAAAGTAAAGCGTTTATGATTATGGAACGCAATTATGCGCTCGATGAAGATGAAAAGGTATTTGTGGATTTTCAAGACCTTTTAATTGAACAAGACAAAATTATTGTAGAAAATCAAAAACCAGAGTTACTTCCACTTGATCTTCAAGCAGAGCTACATTTAAAGAGCGATAGAGTTAGTATTGCCTACAGAAAAATGTTAAAAGAAGTAGGATTATCATTTGGAACTGCATAAAAATAAATGTAGGAAGGCTGTGAAAGCCTTTCTTTTTTCGTATATCGAATCCTCTTACTCTATTATTTTTTTAAAATATAGTACTCAAAGAACAAACACATGCATAGGATAATTTTAGATACTAGACATTAGATGAAAAGAAAGAGTTGTTATTATGGCATTAAGTAAAAATCGATTAATTGGACGAAATGCAATTATGCTGTTGTTATCTGAAAATCCTAACGAACAGCTTCAATTCCTTCAACAAAACAAATGGAGGGGCTGTTTGGGGAAAGTGGGTTCGATGGAGGCGAATAAAGTCGTTGCATCTATTGAAACAGCAGCAAAGAAAAATGGCATCATTCAGTCTGATGTTTATCGTGAATCACATGCATTATATCATGCGATTATGGAAGCCTTACATGGTGTAACGCGAGGTCAAGTACAGTTAGGTTCAGTGTTACGAACCGTTGGACTTTCTTTCGCGGTTTTACGTGGCAATCCATATGATCATGAGCAAGAAGGAGATTGGATTGCTGTCTCGTTATACGGAACGATCGGAGCTCCAGTAAAAGGCTCCGAGCATGAAACGATTGGCCTTGGTATTAATCATATATAAAGTGCCCATAGTTAATAGATAAGCAGGGGGCTATATCATGAAATCTTTGATTTCATTGATATAGCTCCCTTTTTTATTGACCCTTTAATCAACTAAAGGGCAGGAGGGGAGTCGTAAAGATGATTTTGCTAGATGGAGAAAGCTTAAGCTTTTCTACTTTACTAAAAATCCTATTTGAAGGAGAAGAAGTTGGATTCTCGGATGAAAGCTTAAAACGTGTGGTGGCAAGCAGAAAAGCGGTTGAAAAAATCGTTTCCGAGGAAAAAGTTGTTTATGGTATTACTACAGGATTCGGGAAATTTAGTGATGTGTTCATTGAAAAAGAAGACGTTGAGCTCCTTCAACTCAATTTAATTCGTTCACATGCATGCGGAATTGGTGATCCGTTTCCAGAAGTTGTTTCACGAGCAATGCTTGTTTTACGTGCCAATGCCTTACTCAAAGGTTTTTCGGGTGTACGTCCTATTATCATTGAAAGATTAATTGATTTGGTAAATGCCGAAATTCATCCTATTATTCCACAACAAGGCTCTTTGGGCGCAAGTGGTGATCTAGCTCCACTTTCACATCTTGCTCTCGTGTTAATAGGAGAAGGTGATGTGCTGTATAAAGGTCAAAAAACAACAGCAATTCAAGCACTAGAGCAAGAATCGCTTTCCCCAATAACCCTTACAGCAAAGGAGGGGCTAGCCCTTATTAATGGCACTCAAGCGATGACCGCAATGGGCGTAGTTGCCTATCTAGAGGCAGAAAAGTTAGCCTATCAAGCTGACTTAATCTCGGCTGTAACCATAGAGGGTTTAAGGGGAATTCTGGATGCTTTTGATGAGGATATTCATCTTGCTCGTGGATATAAAGAGCAAATTGACGTAGCGAACCGAATTAGATCCTATTTATCTGATAGTCTACTAACGACGAGACAAGGAGACATTCGCGTACAAGATGCCTATTCAATTAGGTGCATTCCGCAAGTTCATGGGGCTACATGGCAAGCGTTAAATTATGTGAAAGAAAAACTTGAAATTGAAATGAATGCAGCAACAGATAATCCGTTACTTTTTCTTGGTGATGAAAAGGTATTGTCCGGTGGAAACTTTCATGGCCAGCCGATTGCCTTTGCTATGGACTTTTTAAAGATCGCCATTGCAGAATTAGCCAATATCTCTGAACGACGAATTGAAAGATTAGTAAATCCTCAACTAAATGATTTACCAGCCTTTTTAAGTCCTGAGCCTGGTCTACAATCAGGTGCGATGATTATGCAATATGCCGCTGCCTCACTAGTCTCGGAAAACAAAACATTAGCACATCCGGCTAGTGTTGATAGTATTCCTTCATCAGCTAATCAAGAAGATCACGTTAGTATGGGAACAATCGCGTCACGACACGCTTATCAAATTATTACAAATACTCGGCGAGTGCTAGCGGTAGAAGCAATTTGCAGTATTCAAGCGGCTGAATTTCGTGGTGTTCAAAAGATGTCAACCGTTACAAGGAAATTTTATGAAGAAGCAAGACAGGTTGTTCCATCCATCGTAAATGATCGAGTTTTTTCGATCGATATAGAAGCAATGCAACATTGGTTAAAGCTCGGAGCAACATCAATACCAACTAGCCTGGAGGGAACAAAATGAATTCAAACTATGTGGAGAAAATAAAAAGATATAGAGGTACAAAACTCAATACAAAAGGATGGCAACAAGAGGCTGCTCTTCGGATGTTAATGAATAATTTAGATCAAGATGTTGCCGAAAATCCTGAGGAGCTTGTTGTATATGGTGGAATTGGGAAAGCTGCACGAAATTGGGAAAGTTTCGATACAATCGTCACATCTCTAAAATCATTAGAAAATGATGAAACACTGCTCATTCAATCTGGTAAGCCTGTTGTTATTTTTAAAACACATGAAAATGCGCCGCGTGTTTTGATGGCCAATTCCAATCTTGTTCCGGCTTATGCAAACTGGGATACGTTTCATGAACTCGACCAACAAGGACTTATGATGTACGGTCAAATGACGGCGGGCAGCTGGATTTATATTGGTTCCCAAGGTATCGTTCAAGGCACATATGAAACATTTGCTGAATTAGCAAAACAACATTTTCACTCTTCTCTTAAAGGGACGATTACGTTAACCTCAGGACTTGGAGGAATGGGTGGGGCACAACCTCTTGCTGTTACGATGAATGGCGGGGTTTGTCTTGCAATCGAAGTAGATGAAAGAAAAATTGACCGGAGAATAACAACGGGTTATTTGGACGTAAAAGCTTATTCAACAGAGGAAGCGATACATGTAGCCGAAGAAGCGAAGAAAACTGGTAAAGCATTATCAATTGGTTTACTAGGTAATGCATCTGAACTGTTATATAACATGATTGAACGTAATTTTATTCCAGATATTTTGACTGATCAAACCTCTGCTCATGATCCATTGAACGGATATATCCCCACAGGAATGTCCCTGAAGCAAGCAGCTCAGCTACGAATTACAAATCCAAAAGAATATGTAAAGCTTTCGAAAGCTTCTATAGCCAGTCATGTAAAAGCCATGCTCACAATAATGGATAAAGGAGCGGTCACCTTTGATTATGGAAACAATATTCGTCAGGTCGCTAAAGACGAAGGAGTAGAAAATGCTTATAAATTCCCAGGTTTCGTACCAGCTTATATTCGCCCGCAATTTTGTGAAGGAAAAGGTCCCTTTCGCTGGGTAGCATTATCAGGTGATCCTGAGGATATTTATAAAACAGATGAAGCGATAATGCGTACGTTCAGTGAAAATAAGCACTTATGTAATTGGATTAAAATGGCTCAGGAAAAAATTAAATTTCAAGGCTTACCTTCGCGGATATGCTGGTTAGGCTACGGCGAACGGGCAAAATTCGGGAAAATTTTAAACAACATGGTAGCAAGTGGCGAACTAAAAGCACCAATTGTGATTGGGCGGGACCATTTAGATGCAGGCTCGGTAGCTTCGCCAAACCGTGAAACTGAGGCAATGAAGGATGGCTCAGATGCTGTGGCAGATTGGCCAATTTTAAACGCAATGATCAATGCGGTTGGTGGTGCCACATGGGTTTCTGTTCATCATGGTGGTGGAGTTGGAATGGGATATTCCTTACATGCAGGTGTTGTTATTGTAGCGGACGGCACGAAAGAAGCTGATCAAAGAATTCAACGTGTACTCACAACAGATCCAGGTATGGGTGTTGTTCGCCATGCTGATGCTGGCTACAAGCTTGCAATGAAAACAGCTCACCATCATAACATTCAAATGCCAATGCTTGAAAAGGGAGTTGATTCTTGTGAGTAAGCCGATCTGGATCAAACATGCTGCTCAATTGGCTACACTTGCTTCAAATATAGATGGACCTCGTTCAAAAACAGCTATGTCTGAGCTCGGTATTATTGAAGATGGTAGCTTATGGATTGAATCAGGGGTTATCAAAGCAGTTGGTACAACAGACGAACTGAGGAATACTTATAGAGACGTAATAGACTCCGCTGAAATCATAGATGCCTCAAATAGCTTGGTAACACCAGGCTTAGTTGATCCTCATACACATGTTGTTTATGGTGGCAGCAGGGAACGGGAATTTGAAATGAGGCTGCAAGGCTCAACCTACATGGACATCATGAATGAGGGAGGAGGAATTCATGCTACAACTAGCATGACGAGAGAGGCAACGGAAAAGGAATTAATTCAACAAACAATAACCCGCCTAAATTCCTTCTTGGAGCATGGTGTAACAACAATTGAAGGAAAAAGCGGATATGGCTTAAACCTTGAAACAGAGCTAAAGCAACTCAAAGTCATGAAAGAGCTTCAACAAATGCACAGCATTGATTTGGTAGCAACCTTTATGGGAGCACATGCAGTGCCAAAAGAATTTAAAGGTCGTGAAGAAGAGTACGTCGATTTTATTATTTATGACATGTTACCAGTTATTGCACAGAAAAATCTTGCACAATTTATCGATGTTTTTTGTGAAAAAGGAGTTTTTACATGTGAGCAATCTAAACGAATAATAGAGGCTGGAAAGCACTATGGCTTGATACCAAAGATACATGCAGATGAAATTGTTAATACCAAAGGTGCAGAACTAGCTGCAGAGGTAGGAGCGATCTCCGCTGAACATTTACTTAAAACATCAAATCAAGGAATCGAAAAGATGGCTGAAGCAGGAACGATTGCTTGCTTACTACCTGCTACTGCTCTTTATCTTCGCGAACAATCAGCACAAGGGAGAAAAATGATTGATCATGGTGTGCCGGTTGCTATCTCAACCGATTGCAACCCAGGTTCTTCACCAACTACTTCCATGCCACTTGTGATGAACCTTGCCTGTATTAATATGAGGTTAACACCTGCCGAGGCCTTAACCGCAGCAACCTATAATGCAGCTTGTGCTATTAACCAACAGCATAAAGTTGGTTCTTTAGAAGCTGGAAAGCAAGCTGATATTGTACGCTGGAAGGTAAAAAACTATCAAGAATTACAATATCTATTCGGTGTTAATCATGTGAAAACGGTGTGGAAAAAGGGTGTGAAGGTGGTAGACAGATGAAAAAGCATTGGCTGAAACCACCAGAATGGTCTTGGAATTCTTTTAGTGATGAAAACCCAACATCAGTTTCTCAATGGATTAAGTCACTTCAAAGCTTTCAGGACATACCAGATTTAATCGTATACGGTGCACCAATTTCTCGTTCATCCATTAGTGTTTCAGGCGCATCATTATATCCTTCTGAATTTCGAAGAATGTGGAAAAGTTTTAGCACTTATAACATTGATGAAGATGTGGATCTTGCTTCTTTTAATGTTGCCGATGCAGGTGATATTGACATGCATACAACAGATATTCCATTGTCACATCAAAGAATTCAGCAAACAACCGCATACCTCACCAAATGTTATCCAACTTCTCGAATATGTATGATAGGTGGTGATCATTCAACAACTGCTTGTGCTGTTCGAGGAATCAAAGAAATGTATCCATTTGAGACGATCGGGATCTTACAGCTTGATACCCATCTTGATGTTCGAGATCCACGAATATTAGGTCCGGCGAATGGAACCCCCATACGTCAGTTGATTGACGACAATACTGTTATGGGAAAGCATATAATGAATATCGGGCCACACGGTTATTTTAATGCAAAATCACTTATTGATTACGCAAAGAAACATAGCATCAACATCATTACCTTACAAGCAGCGAGAAAAAAAGGTGTTTCCCAAACAGTGAAAGAATCTCTTCAGCATTTATCAAACTGTGTTGACCGAATTTACGTTACCGTTGATATGGATGTTCTTGATATTTCCTTTGCTCCTGGAGTACCAGCCTCTACACCGGGAGGTATGAGCACATCAGAATTATTTGATAGCTTAATAGAAATTGGGAAGGAACCAGCCGTTAAACATATAGATTTTGTTTGTTTAGATCCAAGTAAGGATTCATCTGTTCAAGAAACAGTGAAGATTGGCTGTTATGCATGGCTTCAGTATGTAACGGGGTGTGTGTTGCAAGATAAGGAATAGGGGGGACAGCTCATTTTAAAGATGGGCTGTTTTTTTATTCAGGGTGTGAGAAATATCACCGAGCTATCCATTATAACAAGGTAAACTTAACTCATAGGAAGAACCTTCCTTAAAAGAAAAGTAGGGAGAGATGATCATGAATATGGTCTATGAGAATATCCTTGTTGCAATTGATGGATCAAAAGAAGCTGAGTGGGCTTTTCGAAAGGCCGTTAGTATCGCAAAAAGAAACCATGCACACTTAATATTGTGTACAATTATTGATTCAAGAGAAGTAGTGTTAACATCCTATGGGTTACCAATCGAACCAGCATTTATTGAACATGCTGAAAATTTTTCACATTCTCTATTAACAAAATATAAAAATATCGCAATTGAAAACGGGTTATTAAATGTAGAAGCAATTATCGAATATGGCTCTCCAAAAGTAAAGATTGCAAAAGAAATTGCACCTGAAAAGAAGGTGGACTTAATCGTTTGTGGTGCAACAGGAATGAACGCCGTTGAAAGAATATTTGTCGGAAGTGTATCTGAACACATTTTACGATACGCAAACTGCGATGTATTGATCGTTCGAACAGAAAAAGAAGAAGAATAAAGTTTTAGGAGGAGTAGCAATGAATCTAATTATTCACAGCAAAAATCTTGAATTAACCGAAGCTTTAAAAACCTATGTTGATCAAAAAATTGGTTTGGTTATGGAGCACTATTTTGAAGACACAACAACTTTCCAAATTCATATTAATTTATCTACCTTCAAAAATAATCACTGTATTGAAGTAACTATTCATCTTGGTGATATAACCATTCGAGCAGAAGAAAAAACAAACGATATGTATCAATCTATTGATCTAGTAGAAGAAAAATTAAAAAGACAAATTCGTAAATACAAAACAAGAAGAAATCGTAAGCTGCGAAAAGGAAAAATAATTGAACAAGCTCCAGTGTTTGAAATCCCGACAGCAGAGCAAGAGGAAGAGGAAATTGTTCGTATTAAACAATTTCAATTCAAACCGATGAGTACAGAAGAAGCGATACTACAAATGAATTTACTAGATCATCAGTTCTTTGTCTATCAAGATGCGGAAACAGATCAATTTAGTATCGTATACAAACGGAAAAACGGTCAGTATGGGTTGATTATTTCTGATGAAAAAATTGCTGTGAACATGTAATTTAAGAAAGTTCCTCATAAGAGGGAATTGCTGATATATGGCAGTTCCTTTTTAGATTGGAGAATGACCATTCTTGTCTAATTGAAGATAAATGTTAGAAACACTATTTTTTTAGGTAACTCCTCCATTTCTCATTTATATTATTCTTGTTATTTAGTATAATAAGTTCAATCCTAGTAAGTTAGATGATTATACAAAGAACTCCCTTTAAAATAACTGAAATTTTGAGTGAAACTACATATCTTATTAAAAAATAGTAGACTACAATAAATTACAAGATCTATTGTAAGCGGTAACATATTTTGATACTAAATAAAATATGAGGGGGATTGGAAATGTATAAATTGCCAAATGGTGAAGAGATTTTTATCATTGATGCTCATATTGCTTTATGGGATGGCAGTAAAGAAAATCAGTTGAACATTCACGGTGATCAATTTATAAGTTGCTTCTATGATTATCATACTAACTTAAGTCCAGATGAGTATATTTGGCCAAAGGAAAAATTTTTAAAATACGACCCTGAAACACTCGTGAAGGATGTTTTTATCAAGGGATATTCAGACATCGCCATTTTCCAACCTGTATATTTAAAAGAATTTTATAAAAATGGATTTGGAGATTTTGATGCAAATGAGGAATTGGCAAAGAAATATAAAAATCGATTTATTTGTAACGGTACATTTGATCCAAGACACGGAGAACGTGGACTTGAACAATTAGAAGAAAATAAAGAAAAGTACAATTGGCAAGGGGTAAAACTATATACAGCCGATTGGTATGGTGATTCAAAAGGATATAAACTATCAGATCCATGGGCTAAGCGATACTTAGAAAAATGTTTAGAACTTGGGATTAAGAATATTCACGTGCATAAAGGACCTACTATTACTCCACTAAATCGCGATGCATTTGACGTAGCAGATATTGATGATGCAGCATCCACCTTTCCAGATTTAAACTTCATTGTTGAACACGTTGGTTTACCTAGATTAGAAGATTTTTGTTGGATTGCTACACAAGAAAAGAATGTATATGGTGGTTTAGCTGTTGCCATGCCGTTTATTCATTCGAGACCCCGTTATTTTGCAGAAATTATTAGTGAATTACTCTATTGGATTGGAGAAGACCGTATTTTATTCGGTAGTGACTATGCTATTTGGGAACCTGGCTGGCTTATCGAGAAATTCATTGAAATGGAGCTACCTGATGATATTCAAAAAGAAACAGGTGCAAACCTGGACTTGAATGTAAAAAAGAAAATCTTAGGTGAAAATGTTGCAGCTTTATATAATATTGACATTGAAGCCCATAAGAAGTTACTTAAAGACTGTTCGCTAGCTAATCATTTTGCTTAAACCTTGAACCGAAAAAGGAGAGGGGATCGTATGGAAAAGGAGAAGCAAGTATATCAAATGCTTGATCAAGTATACGACCCGGAACTTGATCAGCCCTTAACAGAATTAGGATTTATCGATCATATCGTCATTGAAGGTTCAATTGTGGAAGTTATCTTTCGTTTACCGACTTATTGGTGCTCACCAAACTTTGCTTACATCATGGCGGAGGATATTCATAAGTATGTATCATCACTTAATTGGGTGGAAGAAGTAAAAGTGAACCTAATTGATCACTGTGCATCCAATGAAATTAACCAAGGTGTTACAAAAGGAAAAGCATTCAGTGAATCACTTACCGCTTTTAGCGGGTCTGACGGTGATTTGGATGAACTACGTAAAACATTTCAAATAAAGGCGTTTTATGCAAGGCAAGAAAAAATGATCAAACACCTCCTTTATCAATTAGACATGACTAAGGAGAAGATCGTCAGTATATTACATTCGGATTTAATATCTCTTAATCTATCAAAAGAAGGTCAATTGATTAGGACAAAGTATTTTGAAAAGAAAAACCTTTTCAATCACTCTAGTCCACTTGCCTTCACAACACCAGAAGGGGAATCCCTTACTATTGAATCATTTTCAGATTATTTACTTGGTGCTAAAAGAACAAGATTAAGCATGGAATTCAATGGTCACTATTGTAGAGGTTTACTAGAAGCAAGATACAAACTGCCGTCTATAAAAGAGCAAGAAAGCACAATTAATAACTGAATATTTAGAATGTTAATGCATTCTTAATATAAAATTAATTTGTAAAGGGGAACTGTAAACATGAGTAAAAATGTACTAATTGTAACTGGTGATGCTGTGGATTGCTTAGAAATTTACTATCCTTACTATCGCTGCATTGAAGAAAATATATCAGTGACAATCGCTTCTCCAACGAAGAAGAAGCTTCAAACCGTCTGTCATGATTTTCTTCCTGAAATGGAGACTTTCACTGAAAAACTAGGCTATAAAATTGAATCTCATGCATCTGTTGATGACATTAACCCTGCAGATTATGATGGTCTTATTATCCCTGGTGGACGTGCGCCGGAATACATTCGTATGAATCCAAAAGTACAAGAGATCACTGCACATTTTCTAAAAGAAGATAAACCAATGGGAGTTATATGTCATGGTCAACAAGTACTTACAACTGTTCGTGAGCATATTAAAGGACGTGAAATGACTGCCTATACAGCTTGTCGTCCTGAAATTGAAGCTGCTGGAGCTACATATATCGAAGAAATGTTACATGTAGATGGCAATTTAGTAACAGGTCATGCTTGGCCAGACCTGCCAAGATTTATGAAAGAATTTTTCAATATTCTTAATGTGAAGGAAGAAGCAAGCGTATAAATGAATAATCCAAGAGACTGTGGAGGTTTCCTCTACAGTCTTTTTTAAAAAGGGTTTATTTATATTGCTATTGCTTACAATTAGTTTCCAGACTTGTGCAGGTGAGAGATTTTTATATCGAGATTATTCTCAATCTAATATGCAAAGGATATGATTTTAATATGCGGCTTGTCCCTGAATTAGCAAAAAAAATTGTTAATGAAGTACAGCTTGTAATGACAGAAGATACCATTGTTGTAGATCAGAATGGCTACATTATCGCTTCGACAGATTCAAATAGAGTAGGAACCTTTCACGAAGGGGCAAATATCGTGATGAAAACAAAGAAAAAACTTTATATTAATGAAGAATTCGCTACTCATTTACAGGGGGTAAAACCTGGAATTAATTTACCGATTATCTATGAAAATGATGTCATTGGTGTGATTGGAATAACTGGGATTCCAAAAGACATAGAACCTTTTGCAGAACTTATTAGAAGAATGACAGAACTCATCATCAGAGAGGCAAATTATATTGAAAAAAAAGAATGGAAAACAAGAGGGCTAGAATCCTTTTTCTATGAATGGTTATACAATCAAGACGTTGATGAGGAATTTATTCACCGAGGGGAGATTCTTGGAATCTCATTTAACAATGCATATCTATGTATCCTTATCCAACTCGATTCTCAATTATCTCAAGAAAAATTAAAGAACATCCAATTTTTATTAAATAGTTGGTTTACAACTGAGTTACTCAGAGATCAAGATGACTATTTAGTCCAATGGGGACAAGACCGATTTGTATTATTAAAAAGCGCAAAAAGGGTAATTTCAATGACTGGATTACAATTTATGCTAGAAACTTGTAAGCAATATTTTGCTAATCATCACCAAACAAACTTATCAATCGGTGTAGGAAAAACAGTTGAATCCAAATATATTTATTCGTCATATCAAGAAGCGAAAAAGGCTCTAAAAGTCGCAGAAAAAAATAATTCTGTTGTCTTTTACGACTCTTTATTGTTAGAGATTATTCTAGAGGAGATAAACGAAAAGACTAAAAATGAATTCATTCATCGAGTTTTGTCTAGTATCAAAGAGGACGATGATTTAATTGAAACTTTAAAAACTTATTTTTATTATAATCAATCTTTAAAGAATACAGCTGATGCATTACATATTCATATTAATACTTTACATTATCGACTGAAACAAATTAGAGATATAACAAACATCGATCCAAAAAGTGCTGAAGGAACAACTTTATTTTATATTGCCCTTTCCTATTATCAATTAGATAAACAACCAAAAACTCAACATGTTTTCTAGCTATTTTCGTATTTTTCTCCATCGTTCTCATCGTTTTCTACCATTATAATTAGGTCAAAGAGATAAAGTAGGGGGAATTTCAATGCTTGATACTTCCATAAAAAAACAATTTATAAAAATTGTTGGAGACAAATATTTTCAAGATACAGCTGAGGCTAGACTCGTATACTCTTACGACGCTACACCGAATTTTCAATCATTGCCAGACGCTGTAATCATGCCCGAAAACACTCTGCAAATTCAGCAAATTATGAAACTATGCAATGATGCCAAAATTCCAATTGTCCCGAGAGGTTCAGGTACAAATTTAAGTGCTGGTACATGTCCAACGCACGGAGGGATTGTTTTAACATTTAACCGAATGAATCAAATTTTAGAAATTGATGAAGACAATCTAACAGTTACTGTCCAACCTGGGGTTATTACATTAGATATGATTCATGCCGTAGAGGAAAAGGGATTATTTTACCCACCAGATCCAAGCTCAATGAAAATCTCAACAGTAGGCGGCAACATAAATGAATGCTCTGGTGGTCTTCGAGGATTAAAATATGGAGTAACAAAGGATTATGTATTAGGACTTAAGGTTGTACTTCCGAATGGAGAGGTCGTTCATACAGGTGGAAAGCTTGCAAAGGATGTTGCTGGTTACGATTTAACAAATTTATTCGTTGGATCTGAAGGTACACTCGGAATTGTCACCGAGGCTACATTAAAGTTGATACCAATCCCCGAAACGAAAAAAACACTGTTAGCCTTATTTCAAGATATGGATGCTGCAGCTAAAACGGTATCCGCCATCATTGCGAATAAAATCATTCCAGCTACATTAGAATTTCTAGATCAATCAACATGTGAGGTAGTGGAAGAATTTGCAAAAGTCGGTCTTCCAACAGATGTTAAGGCTGTTCTGTTAATTGAACAAGATGGTCCTTCCGAAATTGTAGACAGAGATGTTCAACATATTTTGAAAATTTGTCATGAAGGAAATGCTGTTTCAGTAAAATTAGCGAAAACAAAAGAAGAGGCTGAGGGTTTAAGTACAGCACGGAGAGCAGCATTATCTGCCCTCGCACGTTTAAAACCAACAACCATTCTAGAGGATGCGACTGTTCCTCGCTCGAAAATAAGCGAAATGGTTGCAGCGATTAATGAAATTGCAGAAAAATATTCTTTAAAAATCTGTACTTTTGGTCATGCAGGAGATGGAAATTTGCACCCAACTTGTTTAACAGATGCTCGAGATACTGAAGAAATTCACAAAGTAGAATTAGCTTTTGAAGAGATATTTTCAAAAGCAATAGAATTAGGTGGCACGATTACGGGGGAGCATGGAGTAGGAGAGATGAAATCACCATATTTAGCATGGAAAATTGGAGATAGTGGGGTATCAGTTATGAAAGCAATTAAACAGGCTTTTGACCCAAACGGCATCATGAATCCTGGAAAAATGTTTGCAAAAGATACTCGTAAAAGAGTGGTGGTAAATACATGAAACAATCTGTGAAGGAAGACATTCAGAAAGGTTTTCAAGAACGATTAAATTATGATGAACTCATGAATTGTATGCGATGTGGATTTTGCCTGCCTTCATGCCCAACGTATGGACAGACAAATCAATATGAAGCTTCCTCACCCAGAGGAAGAATTGCCCTTATGAAAGGCGTAGTTGACGGTTTGATAGAGCCTGATGCAACCATTGAAAGACAGTTAAATCAATGCTTAGGCTGTCGCGCTTGTGAACCTGTTTGTCCCTCTGGTGTAAAATATGGTCATTTACTTGAAGAAGCACGCGATGTGATTCAACAAAAAAAGAAACATACATGGCCAGTCCGAGTTTTAAGACATTTTATATTTGATGAACTATTTCCCAAAAAAGAAAGAATTAAAAAAGTTCATCATCTTCTTTCAATTTATCAGCAAAGTGGTATTCAAACCTTTTTTCACAAAACAAAGCTACTGTCATTACTCCCTGGGAACCTAGAACAATTTGAAAAGGCTTTACCTATAGTTCCTTCTAAGAATGAAATGAACAATAGGCCAACTTATCTAAAAGCCAAGAACCAAACGAAGCGAAGAGTAGCTTTTTTTTCCGGTTGTTTAATGGACACTATGTTTATGAAAATAAATGATGCTACGTTAAAACTTTTACAACAAGCGGGATGTGACATCTTTATTCCAGAACAACAGGGCTGTTGTGGAGCTCTACATGCACACAGTGGTGAGAAAAAGACCGCTAAACAACTTGCAAAAATAAACATTGAAGCGTTTGAAACTTTAGATATAGACGATATTGTTCTTAATGCAGGTGGTTGCGGTGCTCTTTTAATCGAATATGATCATCTTTTAAGAGATGAACCTGAATGGCAGAAAAGAGCCGAAAAATTCGCCGAAAAAGTAAAGGATTTTTCTGAAATTTTAATTGAACTTAAATTTAATGAAGATCATTATTTATCACTACCTGATCAAACGGTTACATACCAAGATTCTTGTCATTTAAGAAATGTAATGAAAACATCGAGTGCACCAAGAAAATTACTTAGAGCCATTGATGGTACATTCTATAAAGAAATGAAAGGGGCTGATCAATGCTGTGGTTCTGCAGGTGTATATAATTTAACGGAACAAAAGATGTCGATGCAGATATTAGATGATAAAATGATCAAGGTAAAAGAAACGAAAGCACAGACGATTGTAACTTCAAACCCTGGGTGCTTGTTACAAATGAGGTTAGGTATTATTAGAGAAGGATTACAAGATTCAGTAAGAGCGGTTCACTTGGCAGAGCTACTAGCAGAATCAATTAAAGAGTGAAGACAAAAAGGAACTGCCTGATTATTAGGTTTTCCAGCTTTCTCAATAACACGGTCTTGGTTAATTGCTTCTTGAAGGCGTTCTTGATAAGCTCGTGTTTCTTGCGAAAAAAGACTGTAAACAAACTTGATCATCTCGAGTTTGTCTACAGTCAGTCATGAAATATTAAGAGCTAACAAGTCTCTCAAAAATGATCTCATAATATGCCGCTGAACCATATGCAGCGGTGCCGGGTGCAAAAATTTGAACCAGTCTCCAACCGTCTTTTGCATGTTGTTCAATGATTTCCTGATATTCAGCCTTAGGTTTACCACTCCACTTTCCAATTTCAACTTTTTCAAATTTATATTCAAACATTGATCGTTCCTCCTATTATCTTTTTCTTTTATTTAAAGTAAAAAGGTTTCATTTTTATTATATCGGGTAATATTTACCCAAAACTACTAAATTAGTAAATTTTTATGAAACGATTTTACTAGAACCAACACACCTGCTATTCGACAAAGTTCGATATTAAGATAATTTTAGCGAGTTTCAAAAGATAGAGAAAATATATCTTTTTCTTCAAGATATTAAGGTTATTTATGGAAAACCCTTACATATCAAACTACTTTACCTACTTAACCTATGTCACTCTATCTCACATATCATTTGACAAATCTACCATTACCTATGGTAGTATAATTATGTGTTTACACAAAATTACCAATAAAAGGGGGCTTTACAAATATGATGAAGAAATTTCGTAGTAGTTTTCTGTTCATCATGATCTTATCACTTATGATGGTCATTGCTGCATGTGGCGGCGGGACTGGAGGCGGTGATGAGGGAGCTACAGGTGGAGAAGAAGGTAATGACACAGGTGGCGAAACTCAAAACCTTAGTCTTTTAACTGGTGGTACTGGTGGTACATATTATCCACTTGGTGGACAACTCGGAAACATCATTTCTGAAAACACAGATGCAAACATAACACCACAAACATCAGGAGCATCTGCGGAGAATATGGAGACATTAAGAAATGGCGAAGCAGAGCTTGCTTTCACGCAAACAGACATTGCTTCATATGCTCTTGAAGGAAAAGAAATGTTTAAAGATGCACCGATTGATAACGTTCAAGCAATTGGTTCACTTTACCCAGAAACAGTTCAGCTTGTGACAACTGCTGATAGCGGAATCACATCTGTTGAAGATTTAAAAGGGAAAACTGTTTCTGTAGGTGCACCAGGTTCTGGAGCTTACATCAATGCCATCCAAGTTCTTGAAATTCACGGCTTAACGGTTGATGACATTAAAGCACAAAACCTATCATTTGATGAATCAACAGACGGAATTCAAGCAGGAAACATTGATGCTGCATTTATTACAGCTGGGACTCCAACTGGTGCTGTTGAAGCATTATCAGCACAAGATGATGTTGTAATCGTTCCAATCGCAGAAGAGAAGGTTCAAGAGCTAGTAGAAAAATATCCTTACTATGCGGCAGACACTGTTCCTAGTGGAACGTATAACATCGAAGCTGATGTTAGTACAGTTGCTGTTAAGGCAATGCTAGTTGCATCAAAAGACCTTGATGAAAACTTAGTGTATGAGATGACAAAAGCTTTATTTGATAACACTGACAAAATCACTCATGCAAAAGGTGAGTTCATTACACCTGAATCAGCACTAGAAGGAATTGGAGATATGGAACTTCATCCTGGAGCTGCTAAGTACTTTGAAGAAAAAGGCGTTTCGAAATAACATGTCTAAGAATCGGTAGATCGTATGATGCGGTCTATCGATTTCATTTGCAATGCTTTAAAGGGTGGTTCTATGAGGCTTAAGATAACTCTAGTAATTGTACCTCTACTCTTGCTTATCACTTTGCTCGTTTTCATTCCTTTTAAACAAACTCTTGTTTTTACTTATGAAAACGAAGAAAAACTACTTGCATATCTACCTTTTGAGAAAGATCATTCCTTTCAAATAAAATATACACATTCCATTCATCTTTCAGATGTTATTGAAACCTACACACTTACTAAAAAGCAAATTATCTTAACTGAACTTTCTTACAAAGATTTTGCAATAGGCATGCCTTCTAATGCAGAAGGAGATGAGGTATTTGAAGAAAAAAATGGTACATACTACATAAAGAATATGAACCGTGCTTTCCCATTTATTGATCTTCGTCTCGGGCAGGTAAGAGCGGATCATCGAATTATTTATAAGGACCACACATATACATTATCAAATTTTATTAAACCTGGAACATGGGTGCGAATGTCATCTAAAAAAATGTCATTATGGGAACTATTGAAAGGAGTGAACATAAGTGGTTGATGAAAATAAAACGTTAAATGAAGAAGAACAACAGGCATTATTGGAAAAATATGATCCTGAAGCCGGTACACGTAAATTAACTGGTATCATTGGCTGGATTGCCTTTATTGGACTGCTATCATTCTCACTATTTCAATTATATACAGCCATTTTCGGTGTTTTTACAGCACAAATTCAGCGTACCATTCACTTAGGGTTTGCCTTATCCTTAATTTTTTTACTTTTTCCTGCTAATAGGAAAAAACGTCAAAAAGGTAAGCTTCAAATTGCATGGTATGATGGCATATTAGCTCTCCTTAGTGTTGGTATAGGAGCTTATTGGCCAATTAATTTTAATGATTTGGTTATGAGCGTTGGGCGTCTATCACAAATGGATTTTATCGTCGGTATCATCGCGATATTATTAGTGTTGGAAGCAACACGAAGAGCAGTTGGTCTTCCGATTACTATTATTGCCCTTATCTTCTTGGTGTATGGACTTTATGGGCAGTATATGCCAGGTTTCCTTGCACACAGAGGATTAACACTTGAGCGATTAGTACAAACAATGTTCTTTACTACTGAGGGGATATTAGGAACACCACTTGCCGTATCCTCAACATTTATTTTCCTATTTCTCTTGTTCGGAGCATTTTTAGTGAGAACTGGGGTAGGACAATATTTTAATGATTTGGCTGTTTCCATTGCGGGGCGCAGAACTGGTGGACCAGCTAAAGTTGCGATTTTCTCAAGTGCCCTACAAGGAACGATAAGTGGGAGCTCCGTTGCGAACGTTGTTACCTCTGGTTCGTTTACGATCCCAATGATGAAAAAGCTTGGATATAAAAAAGAGTTTGCTGGAGCTGTAGAAGCTGCTGCATCAACAGGTGGTCAGCTTATGCCTCCTATAATGGGTGCCGCTGCCTTTCTAATGGTTGAATTTATCGGCGGTATCACGTACTGGGAAATAGCGAAAGCTGCTGCAATCCCTGCCGTTCTATATTTTGCAGGAATTTGGATTATGACTCATTTTGAAGCGAAACGAATTGGTCTTCGCGGGTTAACAAAAGAAGAAATGCCGGATCGAAAAGAAGTGTTAAAAAATATTTACTTGCTACTTCCAATTATTGCGGTCATCGTATTATTAATGTCAGGAATTATTGTTACACATGCTGCATTATATGCGATTTTAGTAGCGATAATCGTAGGGTTATTTAATAAAGCAACGAGAATGGGACCAAAGCAATTTGTGCTAGCACTTGTAGACGGTGCTCGTTCTGCATTAGGTGTTGCAGCTGCAACTGCTGCAGCGGGTATTATTGTTGGGATTGTAACAAAAACAGGTTTAGGACTTAAGCTTGCAAATGGTTTGATTGATTTAGCTGGAGGATACTTAATTCCAACATTAATGCTAACCATGTTAGCTGCAATTGTTCTTGGAATGGGTTCACCAACGACAGCTAACTATGTTATTACATCGACAATTGCTGCACCTGCGATTATTTTATTAGGTGTACCTGATTTATCAGCTCATCTGTTTGTTTTCTATTTTGGAATTATTGCGGATATTACACCACCAGTTGCCTTAGCTGCATTTGCCGCAGCAGGTGTTGCAGGAGGAGAGCCTTTGAAAACAGGGGTCAACTCGGCCAAACTGGCCATTGCTGCCTTTATCATCCCATATATATTTGTTCTTTCACCAGAGTTGCTCATGATTGACACAACGTGGCTTGAATTAGTGTGGGTGCTGATTACAGCCGTATCTGGAATGCTTGCTATCGGTGCTGGTATTATCGGTTATTGGATGCGTAAACTTCATTGGATTGAGCGAATTGTCGCACTTGTTACAGGGCTTCTGCTCATCTATCCTGAAGGTATTTCTGATATTACAGGAATCATTTCATTTACAGCTTTACTGGCTCTACAATTTATTTGGAAACGTGATAAAGGAAATACGTTAAAAATGTCTAATTAAATAAGTTTTAAGAGACCTGATACTTCTCGTATCAGGTTTTTTGCTGAGCCCAAAAATTGACTGATTATTCAGGTAGATACTAAACTAAACATAGTACTGCAACTTTAGATGGGGAGTGATGAGGTGTCACGAAAAGATCAGAGCTGTGAACTGGATCTTGAATCTTTAGATAAATCTACAATAACTGACGAAATCAATGAAAATGGCGCTTTTAAACGTCAATTGAATAAGTTTACTACTCCGTTTGGTAGCGAGCCAGAAGAGCTTCCAGTTGAATCAGGACGCTATCGTTTACTATGGACAGCAGCATGTCCATGGGCGCACCGCACTGTTATCGTTCGTAAACTTTTAGGCTTAGAGGATGTTATCAGCTTAGGAACTGCAAGTCCTTTTCGTCCAAAACTCAATCGTGTTGACTGGGAATTTTCATTGGATGAAAAGAGTAAGGATCCAATCCTTGATATTAGGTATATGAGTGAAATTTATCATCGAACCGATCCTGAATATACAGGAAGGCCTACAGTACCTGTTATGGTGGATTTACAAACAAAAAAAGTAGTAAATAATGATTATTTTAAGTTAACCAATTATTTTGAAACGGTATGGTCACCGTTTCATAAGGAAAATGCACCAGATTTATATCCTGAAAGCTTGCGTGAAGAAATTGATGAACTAAATGATCTTATATTTCAAGATATTAATAATGGAGTTTATAAATGTGGATTTGCGCTTTCTCAGGATGCTTATGAGCAAGCGTATGACCAGCTTTTTGCCCGGTTAGATGAGCTAGATGAGCGACTTTCTAACCAGCGTTTCTTGCATGGTGATTTTATTACAGATTCAGATGTTCGCTTTTACACAACTTTAGTTCGATTTGATGCTGCTTATTACACCGCATTTAACACAAATCGAAGTTTAATTAGAGAATTCCCGAATCTCTCTGGTTATGTTCGTGATTTATTTCAAACACCAGGTTTTGGAGATACAACTGATTTTAATGCTATTAAAAACCATTACCACCTTTCCATCACAATTTTTACAGAAAAAGAAGATGTGAAAATTTTACCAAAGGGACCAGACCTATCCTTTTGGAAATCAGAGCATAACCGGGAGTTAGTAAGTAATAGGGAAGAGAAGTTTATCATAAAAAATTAAAAATGGAGATCAAAAAATGATTATTCGAGATGCGTTTAAGGGAGAGCTACCGTTCATTAGGACACAAAGAGTTTTAGCATATAGCGAGCATGCAACATCAGTTTCATCAGAGCATTGGCAGGCACTAAAACAAGCCATCTCCTCTGAAGCAGATGTTCAAGATGGAGTAGAGTTAATTGTGGCTGAAATAGATGGGGAAATTTTAGGAAGTGTTGCGTTATTTCCACCACAATCTGATGCATATGAAGGAATCGTTGATAAGCTTGATTATTCCGAAATACGTTTACTTGCTGTTTCTACGGAAGCTAGAGGAAAAGGAGTTGCTTCAGCATTAATTAAGGAATGTATGAAACGAACAAAAGAAAAGGGCATTGATTCTATTGGACTTCATACAGCTGATTTTATGAAAAGTGCAATGAAATTATATGAAGGTTTTGGATTTGAACGAATTCCGCAGTATGATTTTGAACCTGCAAATGATGGTGTCATTGTAAAAGCTTTTAGACGTTCAGTATAAAAAAGGGACCTCATCTCTGAGGTCCCTTACCTTTAAAATTGCTGATGATTCTGAAGTTGGTTTTCTGCCATTGCAACTAAACGCTTTGTCATTTCCCCACCAACAGAACCGTTTGCACGAGCTGTCGTATCGGCTCCAAGTTGTACCCCAAATTCATTCGCAATTTCCTCTTTCATGGAATTAAGAGCATTTTCTGCACCAGGCACAACTAATTTGTTGTTTCTTGCCATTGTACAACACCCCTTTTGAATGATTAGGAACTCCCGAGCACTACAATCAGTTGCTCATGAATTATTGTACCCGCTAACTCAAAAAATATTGAGGATCTCTTTATTTAGATTGCTGGCGATTCTTTACTTTTTGCTTCATTTCTTGTGTACGGTCATCCTTTTCAGAGCCGTAATGGAAATTTGTTAATTTACCTGTATCTGGTGGTTGCATTGATTGGTTTTTATTCATCTTTACCCCTCCTTTGATTCACTAATAGTTTGTGCAAATGCATGATGTTTTGAGGTGGGAATTTGGCCCAATCCTTATTACCACAGATTTAGTTTCTTAAAGGTTCCTTACTTAGTAATTCATCTGATGAAGAATGAGAAGGTACCTTAATAAATTTAGCCATAATGATTGCCAATACGCATATAAAACCTGCCAAAATAAATGCTTGAGTAAAAGAAATGGCTTTAATGATAAAAGGTCCAGCGAAGGCAGATAGCCCGTATGCTTGATACATAAAACCATAATTTGTGCCAATGTTTTTTGTCCCATAGTAATCTGCCGTTACAGAAGGAAAGAGAGCGAGAAAACCACCAAAGCCAAAGCCAATGAAAGAAACTGCGATTAAATAAATTGGATAGTTCATGAAACCTGTGCTCATATAAAACATAATGAGTGCAGTTAATGCGTAAATGATCACAAGTGTATTTTTTCGTCCAATTCGATCTGAGATTTTTCCTAAAAGAATTCGCCCAGCAGCATTGAATAATGCAATCACCATTACGGCATTTGCAGCTTGCTCAACATTAAGTTTTACTAAATCAACCCCAATATCTACTGCGAAGCTAATAACAAGAAGCCCTGAAACACTTCCAAATAAAAACATTGTCCATAATAGATAAAACTGATACGTTTTTAACATTTGAGCTGGTGAAAAATCATTTGTTTTTTTAGAAGAAGTTGTGGATGTGAGATCATCATTAGGTGGATTTTTTAATAACTGTGCACCTGTCACAACTAATACAAAATAGAGTATTCCTAAATAAAAGAAAGAAGACGATACACCAAAAGTATCAATTAAATATCCGATAACAGGCTTATAAATTAAACCACCTAAACCGAATCCGGCAACTGCAACTCCACTAATAAAGCCTCTTTTATCAGGAAACCATTTTACACATGCTGATAATGGACAAACATAAGTCATCCCGATTCCAATTCCACCTACAACACCGTAGAAAAAGTATAACTGAAATAATGTAGTCGCTTGGCTGGATAGAATTAAGCCAACTCCGAGTAAAATCCCACCTATTGTTGCTACCCATCTTGGTCCGATGCGGTCTTGAAGCCTTCCTGCGAAAATTGTTGTTAAGGCAAATACTGCAATTGTGATGGAGAAGGTAACAACAATATCTTCCTTTGCCCAACCAAACTTATCCATTAAAGGTTGATTAAATAAGCTCCATGCATATACTGCACCTAAATTAATTTGAATAAGAATTGCTCCTAATACAACTAACCATCTGTTCAATTTATTTCCTCCTATGTTATTAACAAATAAAAAAGAGACCAACGGTGACAATAGATTATCAACGCTGGTCTCTTGTGCACTCACTTATAGTGTTTACAAAAGCAACCAAATATTATGATTTTGTAGCTGTATCGAAAACAGCCTATTACTTAAATAACTTTATAAAATGATATGATTTCCATCCATCCTTATCCATGATATTGATGTTGGCTATCAAGATGTCTTCAAATTCAACTCTTCTTATTATGTCATAGTTTTTCTTAGTGTCAACGCTATTTTCTGTGTATACGCGTAATAGAGCTAACGATCTTTCGGGCTCTTTACATAACCTATTCCATCTAGGGAAAAGTAAAATGAAAAGAAATGGGGGATAATCAAATGGGAATAAAAGACATATTACAACTAGAAAAGCCGCTACTTATCCTTCTTTTTGGTGTTTTACTTTCACATTTAGGAACATATTTGGTTACACCGATGCTTCCCATTATTTTAAAAACAGATGCAGGTTTATCCATTGGCCAAATTGGAATTGTGTTAGCTAGTATTGCCATTGCTTTTCAGGTCGGGAGTGTGGCCGGAGGAGTTTTAGCTGATCGTATTGGTCGCGGATTTACGATAGGACTTGGAGCTTTGATTGCTGCTTGTGGACTTATTGGGTTTGGTTTATTCACGCAGTTTTCTCTTTTGATAGTGACTGCTATTACGATGGGATTTGGTACTGGATTAAATGCTCCTTCAACAAAAGCAGCCATCGCAGCTTTTGCTTCTTCTGAGAACCTGACAACAGCTTTTTCGATAAGAGGCATAGCTGCAAATATTGGGACAGGCTCGGCTGGATTAATTGTTTTTTTCCTTTTAACAGGAGCATCTAAAATGATCTTTTGGATTGCTGGTGGAATTTATATCCTTTTAGCACTACAAAGCTGGATTTTTCTCCCAAAGGGTTGCGGTGATGTGCCATGTGAGGGAATTCCTAAGGGAGCTTACAAACAGGCATTTCAAAACAAACCCTTTATGGTATTTAGCTTTGTAACGATTTTTATATGGGCTTTATATGCACAGCTATCACTTGCATTACCACTTAGAGCAACAGTTATTTTACCGGAGCCTAAAAATGTTGCGTTGATTTGGACAATTAATAGCTTAATTGTTATCTCATTACAAGGGTTGATTACAAAGCGAATTATTAGGAAAGTAGAGCCTCTAACTGCATTAGGTTTAGGGATTCTCTTCATAACGATTGGAATTGCCTCGTTATTTTTTGCACAATCCTTTTTCCATTTGATCCTTAGTGGAGGAGTCTTTGTTATTGGTGAAATGATGATTCTTCCTACAATAGACAGCACCATCTCACAATTGTCAAAAGGAGAATTAATCGGGTTGTTTTTTGCTTTATCAAATGTTGTTTACGGTTTAGGAGAAGCTGGTGGAAAATCAGCTGGTGGAAGAATTCTTGGAGTAGGAGAAAATACTTTAACACCTGTTTTCATATACACCACCTTAGGACTTGTACTAATAGTAGTTGTTACTTTTCTTAAAAAATGGAAGCCACTTAGACAATCGTTACAACAGGCTTCTTCAAAAGAAAACAAGCCTAAGGATGCACCCAGACTTCCAAGTGAACCTGGACAACATCGAACACATCCTGTAAACAGATGGGAACCAGAAGTGTTTTTTAGAAAAAAGCCACGAACAGAATGATGATATCAGATGCATAATCAAAATATTTTAGGTGAAAATCTTATTATAAAACAAAAGGAGGTTAGAAGCATGAGCGTTTATGAAAACTTTCCAGTCGCAAACTTAGATAGTGACCAATTAAACAAAATCATGAGTTTAGAAAAAGAATTAAGAAATGAAACAAACGAAAATATTGTGTTAATAGCATATGATGAAAAAGATGAAGGAATGGAATAAGTCACCATTTTTATTGTAACTTTTGTCACTTTATCCAACAATATGTTGAAATATCATTTTGCTTGCTTTAATATAATACCTATCAATTGATACCAACTTAAAATAGTATACGCTGTAAATTAAGATGCCGCTAAAGGCTTAATAGGGAATTCGGTGAAAATCCGGAACTGTCCCCGCAACTGTAAGTGTCGACGAAATAAGCAATCCACTGTATTGAAGCTTTGTTAAAAGTGATATATGGGAAGGGGCTTAAAGTAGAGTGAATCACAAGTCAGGAGACCTGTCTTAATTTATCAAGTTTCAGTTTCTTCGGGAGGTGAGAAGGTGAGACGAATGCAACCATATGAAATTTATTGGATTGCTTTCGTATTCCCTTTTCATCCGCTCAGTAAAGATCTGAGCGGATTTTTTTGTACTATCAAAAAGTATAAGATCTTATTCTTGAGTAAAATCTTTTGCATTTAACTTGGAGATTGTTTTTTAAAAAGACATATTTTAAGAGACAACCTAATACGTTTAGATGAGTAAACTAAATAGAGTTTAAGATTAGGTGCACTTCAGATATATGTAGTGCTTAAAAGGGAAGTCGGTGAAAATCCGACACGGTACCCGCCACTGTTATGGGAAGCCTTATAACATGATGTCACTGAATGCAACCGGGAAGACGTTATAAAGCTATGAACCTAAGTCAGGAGACCTGCCTAACTTTTAATACTGATACCTACGGGCATATAGGTAGACGTGTAGTAGAAAATGCTAGTCATTTGCCATTTTTTAATGCACCTCTGCCTATATAGAGGTGCATTTTTTATTTGAAAAAATTTTAATAGACTGGAAGTGTTAAGATGACGACTTGGAATCTTACAGAAACAAAGCACCATGTACTCATTTGTAACGGAAGCAGCTGTATGAGAAAAGGTGGAGAAGAAGCAACCCAGGCAATAAGAGAAGAAATCACAAACTTAGATTTGGATGCAAGCATTCATACAACAAGAACTCGTTGTAATGGTAGATGCAAAGATGCTTGTGTAATGGTGGTTTATCCGGAGGGAGTTTGGTATAAAGCTGCAACTCCAGAAATAGCTAAGAAGATTGTTCATGATCACTTAGTTGGTGGAAATGTGGTAGAAGACAGTGTGATCTACACATATGATAAAGACCATTTTTCCGCACCTGAAAATTCAGAATCGATTACAGGAATAGCTAAACCGCAGAAGAGTAACGTTTAATCGTTATTCATTTTGGAAGGAGGAATTTACTTGCTAGGAAAATTACTTGTGATCGGATTTGGCCCAGGAAGCTTTGAACATATGACAAAAAGGGCTCAAGATGCGATTCAAGAAAGTGACTGTATCATTGGATACAAAACATATGTTGAATTGATTCAGGACCTTTTAACAGATCAAGAGATTATTAGTACAGGAATGTCAGAGGAAGTAAGCCGTGCCCAAGCAGCTGTAAAACTTGCAGAAGAGGGCAAAACAGTCGCGGTCATATCAAGTGGTGATGCCGGAGTGTATGGAATGGCCGGACTAGTTTATGAAGTTTTAATTGAAAAAGGTTGGTCAGAAGAAACAGGTGTGAGTGTTGAAGTCATTCCGGGTGTTTCGGCTATTAATTCATGTGCATCGCTTTTAGGTGCTCCGATTATGCATGATGCATGCACAATCAGCCTCAGTGACCATTTAACTCCTTGGGAATTGATTGAAAAGCGTATTGATGCAGCTGCTCAGGCTGATTTTGTTATTACTCTTTATAATCCTAAAAGTGGTCGCCGAACAAGACAAATACAAGAGGCGCAACGGATTTTATTAAGTTATCGTTCACCATTAACACCAGTTGGACTTGTAAAAAGTGCGTATCGTGACAGACAGCATATCGTTATTACAGATCTTGAGCATATGCTTGATTATGATATCGGAATGCTTACAACGGTTGTGATTGGAAATTCATCAACATTTTTATATGACAATAAAATGATTACGCCAAGAGGTTATCAACGTAAGTATACGTTAAATACAACTGAGCAGAGATTAAAGCCACATGAGCGTCTTCGACATGAAAACGAACCATGGGCATTACATAAAGGTATTAACGATATGCCACCAACTAAAAAAGCAAAAGCAACGAAAGAAAAAGATAGTTCTTTGCAACTTGCGTTAGAAGCGTTGCAAAAAGTTAAGGGTAATACAGCTTCTTCCATTAACGAAGAAAAGGCTCAAATTTCTGTAAACAACCCGATTACATCGATTTTTGAATTAGCCGTCAGCCCTGGTATTGCAAATAAAAAATTCACTCCAAAACAGATGATGACTCTTGCAGAAGTGACAGGGGACGATGGTTCAATGGAGTATACACCACATCATCAAATTCTGTTACGAATACCTACTAGTGAACCGGAAGTGATCACCGAAAAACTTAAAGATGTTGGATTTCTATTAGAACCAATTGGTGATGTTTTTCAAATCAAGGCTTGTGATTTTTGTGAAGGAGAAAAGAAAGATTCCATTCCATATGCAGAGGAGCTTCATGAAAAGTTAAGTGGGCTAGATTTACCAAAAGAATTAAAGGTAGGATTTAACGGCTGTGGTATGGCATGTTTTGGTGCTGTGAATGAAGACATTGGAATTATTTTTCGAAAAGGAAAATTTGATTTATTTTTAGGAGCTAAAACAGTCGGCAGAACAGCCCATCCAGGTCAGCCGGTTGCTGAAGGAATAGAGCCTGAAAAAATCGTCGAAGTGATTGAAAATATTGTTCATGAATACAAGGAAAAAGGACATCCAAACGAAAGATTTTTCAAGTATTTTAAACGTGTAGGTAATGTTCAAGGCTATTCATATAGGGACATGAGTCCAAAAATTGAAATTGAACCAGCTCCGTGCGGAGATTAATAAGGATAGGGGAGAATACTATGAAAGCAATTTTACTCGTTGGACATGGAAGTCGAGATCATGAAGGAAACGACCAAGTAAGACAAACAATTGAAGAGCTAAAGCCACAA
Source organism: Metabacillus litoralis (assembly GCF_003667825.1). Lineage (NCBI taxonomy): Bacteria > Bacillati > Bacillota > Bacilli > Caryophanales > Bacillaceae > Metabacillus > Metabacillus litoralis. Next base: position 1,235,858 of record NZ_CP033043.1, read on the forward strand.
CTAGATTCGGAGCTTTTAGTGGAAACCTGTTTTTTAGAGTTCGAACGACCAACTATTAACCAAGGTATTCAAACATGTGTAGAAAAAGGGGCAACTAGTGTTTTTGTCATTCCACTAATGCTACTTGCAGCAGGACATTCTAAAATCCATATTCCAGCAGCGATTGATGAAGCGAAGGAAAAGTATCCTCATGTATCATTTACGTATGGAAGACCTTTTGGCATACATGAAGAAACAATGGAAATTTGTAAAAGCCGCTTAGAAGAAGTTGGCGAGAAAATCAACGAAGAAGATCCTGAAACAGCTGTTATTTTGTTAGGTCGCGGTGGCAGTGATCCTGATGCAAACAGTGATTTATATAAAATTACAAGACTTTTATGGGAAAAGCTACATTATAAATTTGTTGAGCCTGCTTTTATGGGTGTAACAGATCCGTTAATTAAAGAAGGCGTTGAACGCTGTGTGAAATTAGGCGCAAAGAGAATTGTTATTTTACCTTATTTCCTATTTACTGGTATTTTAATCAAACGTTTAGAGAACATGATTGAAGAGTTTCAACAAGAGTTTCCAGAGGTTGAATTCAAGCTTGCCGGCTATTTTGGCTTTCACTCAAGACTTAAAACAATTATAAAAGATCGAATTCAAGAAGCGTTGCAAGGTGAAGTGAAAATGAACTGTGATACATGTGTATACCGAATTGAGGCAATGGAACATATTGATCATCATCACCACCATGATCACGATCATGACCACGGGCACCACCATCATCACCATCATGACCATGATCACGAGCATCACCATGAGCCAGAGGTTCAAAAACTATGATTCTTTTTTTAGCCGGTACAAGTGATGCTAGAGCACTAGCACTAACTGTGAAAGAAGCAGGTTACAACATTCTTACAACAGTCGTCACAGAGAATGCAGGAAAAGAAATGCAAAAGGTCGGCTTAGATGTATATGTAGGAAGGCTTACGGATGAAGATTTTACAACGATGATTAAAGAACAAGGCTTTCAAGTGATTGTAGATGCTAGTCATCCGTTTGCAGAGGAGGCTAGCAAAAATGCACTTTTGGGGGCAAAAGCAGCTGGTGTTCCATATATCCGTTATGAGCGGGAGTCTCAAGTCTATGAACATAAAGGGATTGTAATGGTTGAAGGCTACGAGGAGGCAGCAGAGGTTGCTGCTGAAAAAAAAGGTGTGATTATGCTAACAACTGGGAGTAAAACTCTAGAAATTTTCACTCGTAGATTACTAGATCAACCGAATACTCGTGTTATTGCTAGGATGCTTCCAAGGAAAGATAATATGGAAAAATGCGAAAAGCTTGGTTTTCCTCAAAAAGACATCGTCGCGATTCAAGGTCCGTTTTCAAAAGAATTTAATGCAGCTCTTTATAAACAGTACGGAGTAACAACGATGATCACAAAGGAAAGCGGCAAAGCAGGTTCTGTTGATGAGAAATTAGAAGCAGCTTTGGAGCTTGGTATCGAGACAATTATGATTAAAAGACCAAAGATTCAATATGGTCATGCTTACTCTGACTTTGAAGGAGTACTCAGCCATATTAACAGAATATTTGATAAAAAATTGGAGGAATAGATGATGGATTTTAAAACAGAATTCAAACCACTTACAGTTCAGCCTCAAGAAATTGAGGGAATTAGTTTTCAAATGATCGATTCAGAGTTTGGTGATCATAACTTTACCGAAGAGCAATATAAGGTTGTCCAACGTGTTGTACATGCCTCCGCTGATTTTGAATTAGGTCATAGCATGCTTTTTCACGATAAAGCTGTTCAAGCTGGTATTGATGCAATTCGTAATGGTGAACAAGTATATGCGGATGTTCAAATGATTTTAGGCGGCGTCAGTAAGCCAAGAATTGAAAAACATGGCGGTGGTGTACATGTTTACATTTCAGACCCAGACGTCATGGAGGAAGCAAAGCGTTTAAACACAACTCGTGCGATTATTTCTGTTAGAAAAGCGATTAAACAGTTTGACGGAGGAATTTTTGCGATTGGTAATGCACCAACAGCTTTACTTGAATTGATTCGGTTAATTAAGGAAGGTGAAGCTAAACCGAGCCTAGTCATCGGTTTACCTGTTGGTTTCGTATCAGCGCCGGAATCAAAAGAAGAATTAGCAAAATTAGACGTACCATTCATTACGAATGTAGGTAGAAAAGGTGGTAGTACCGTTACGGTTGCAGCGTTAAACGCAATCTCTCTTCTTGCAGATAAGGAATAAACGATGAACGGAAAAACCAAAAAAAAAGACAAAAGTGAAATGCGCTCCGGTTATACAACAGGTGCATGTGCAACGGCGACGACCAAAGCCGCATTACTTGCATTAATTACAGGTGAGCCTCAAATGGAGAGCACGATTTATTTACCTGTTGGAAAATTTGCGACATTTGTCATGGAAAGCTGCACTGTAGAAGCAAACGTTGCTGAAGCTGGAACAATTAAAGATGCCGGAGATGATCCAGATGCTACTCATGGAGCTCTGATTAGATCAACTGTTTCATGGAGTGAAACACCAGGCATCACACTTGATGGCGGAATTGGCGTTGGTCGTGTCACAAAAGAAGGTCTTCCTGTCCCAGTTGGTGAAGCAGCGATTAACCCTGTACCAAGAAAAATGATTCTTGAAACAGCAGCGGAGGTCCTTCAAAACCATAACATTACAAGAGGAATCACGATCATTATTTCTGTTCCTGATGGAGAGAAAATGGCCGAAAAAACATTAAACAAACGACTTGGTATTATTGGTGGAATTTCCATATTAGGAACAAGAGGCACTGTTATTCCATTTTCAAGCTCCGCTTATATGGCGAGTATTGTTCAAGCGGTTAGTGTTGCACGAGCAAGTGAATGTGAGCATGTTGTGATTACAACGGGTGGTCGCAGTGAGAAGTATGCGATGCAGCAATATCCGGAGCTTCCTGAAGAAGCCTTTATTGAAATGGGTGACTTTGTTGGGTTCACTCTAAAGCAATGTAAGAAACAAGGAATCAAAAAGGTTTCTCTTGTTGGAATGATGGGGAAATTTTCAAAGGTAGCTCAAGGTGTGATGATGGTCCACTCAAAAAGTGCACCAGTTGATTTTAATTTTCTCGCAAATGTTGCTGTTGCTGCTGGTGTAAAAGATGAAAAATTAATTGATGAAATAAAGCAAGCCAATACCGCATCACAAGTTGGAGATTTGATGGCAGCGAATGGTGTCAATGATTTTTTCACCATACTTTGTGAAAATTGCTGTCTTTCAGGTTTAAAAGAAATTGGCGGCGGAATCTCAATAGAAACAAGTTTGTACACGATGAAAGGTGCATTGCTTGGAAAGGCAGGTAAACATGACGAAGAAAATGAAAGTAATTGGAATCGGTGACGATGGCAAACAAAGCCTGCTTCCAGTTTATGAAAAATGGATTTATGAGAGTGATCTTCTCGTAGGAGGAGAACGACAGCTATCATTTTTCAAAGATTTTACTGGTGAAAAGAAAGTCATAAAAGGTGGTCTTTCTTCACTCGTAAGTGACTTAGAGAAGGAAAACCGTAAAATTGTTGTCCTTGCATCAGGTGATCCTCTTTTTTATGGAATAGGGAGCTATCTTGCAAAAAAACTGGATGTTGAGGTTTATCCTTATTTAAGCTCTTTACAACAAGCCTTTGCTAGAATGAATGAAAGCTGGCAGGATGCCTACATCACTAGTCTACATGGCAGAAGTATAAAAGGTCTTGTGCAAAAAATAAACGGAAAAGAAAAAATTGCTCTTCTAACAGATGAGGAGAATAGCCCCTCTCAAATCGCTCGCTATCTACGTTCCTTTGGAGTTTCAGAATATAAGGCATTTGTTGCTGAAAACCTTGGTGGTGAGCAAGAGCGCTGTGCTTTTTACAGTTTAGAAGAACTTGAGAATATGGAGTTCTCTCCACTTAATGTTGTTATTTTGAAAAAAACATCTGAAGTGAAATCTTGGACTATAGGCATTGATGATGAAGAATTTCATCAAAGAAAGCCTGAAAAAGGTCTTTTAACAAAAAAAGAAATAAGAACACTTAGCTTAAGTGAATTAAAGCTTTCAAAAAACAGTGTTATGTGGGATATCGGTACTTGTACAGGTTCTGTTGCCATTGAGGCCTGTTTAATTGCTAATGAAGGACAAGTATTTGCCATTGAAAAAAATGATCACGACCTAGAGAATTGTCGGTTAAATATGCAGAAATTCAGAACAGATTTTACGGTTGTTCAAGGAAAAGCTCCCGAACACTTAGAAGCATTCCCTAATCCAGATGCTATTTTCATTGGGGGAACTGCTGGTGGCATGGAAGAAATTCTGAAGGTTTGCTGTTCGCGTCTTAACAAGGGTGGAAGAATTGTGCTAAATGCAGTGACCATCGAAAATTTATATCAAGCTGTTGAATGCTTTAAGCAAAACGGTTTCCAGGTTACTATTACGCTTTCACAAATTTCAAGAAGTAAACCAATATTAAATCTTACGCGTTTTGACGCGTTGAACCCGATCTATATTATTACTGCACAACATAAGGAAGGGGAATAAAAAATGGTAGGAACTCTTTATGGCTTAGGCGTTGGACCTGGAGATCCAGAGCTTTTAACGGTAAAAGCTTTTCGAACGTTAAAAGAAGCACCAGTTATCGCCTATCCGAAAAAACGAAAGGGCAGCAAAAGCTACGCCCATCGCATCATTGATGTATACATAACACCTGGGGAAAAGGAAATGTTAGGCCTTGTGTTTCCGATGACAAAGGATCCGGAGATTTTAGAGCGCGAATGGTCACATACTGTTGATCTTGTGTGGGATAAGCTGAAAACAGGCAAGGATGTTGCATTTGTTACAGAAGGTGATCCCCTTTTATATAGTACGTTTATTCATATGATGAATCTTATGAAAGAACGCTATCCAGAAGTAAATATTCAAACCGTTCCCGGTATTTCTTCCATAAATGGTGCAGCTTCACGACTAGGTATCGCACTAGCAGAGGGCGATGATCATGTGGCGATTATTCCTGCAAGAGATGACTATGAAGCAATGAAAAAAGCAATCGTTGAAAATGATTGTGTTATTTTCATTAAAGTAGCTAAGGTGATCGATTTAATGCTAAACATTCTACGCGAACTAGATTTACTCGAAAAAGCATCTGTTGTGACAAAGGTAACCTCGGATGAAGAAATCATCTGGGACATTCGTGAATTAGATCGTGCAGAGCTGGAATATTTAACATTAATGGTGGTGAGAAAATAATGAAAATTACAATTATAGGAGCCGGTCCAGGAGATCCTGATTTAATTACTGTTAAAGGATTAAAGCTGCTTCAGGAAGCTGATGTTGTCCTCTATGCAGATTCATTAGTTAGCAGTGAGCTAATCGAGAAGGCAAAGCCCGAGGCGGAAGTAATAAAAACAGCAGGCATGCATTTAGAGGAAATGGTTGAGGTGATGGTTGATCGCGTACAAGAGGGTAAAAAGGTCGTGCGTGTTCATACAGGTGACCCGGCAGTATATGGTGCGATTATGGAGCAGATTGCGATTCTAAATAAACAAGATGTTCACGTTGAAATCATTCCTGGAGTTAGCTCTGTTTTTGCTTCAGCTGCAGCTTTAGGTGCTGAGCTAACCATTCCTGAGTTAACACAAACCGTTATTCTTACCCGTGCAGAAGGGAGAACGCCTGTTCCTGATGCCGAGAAATTAAAGGATTTAGCGAAACACAACTGTACAATTGCACTATTTTTAAGTGCAACACTTACGAAAAAAATTGTAAAAGAATTTTTAGATGCAGGCTGGAGCAAGGATACACCAGTTGGGGTTGTATACAAAGCAACATGGCCTGATCAAAAAATTGTTCGTTCCACACTTGAGCATCTTGATGATGATATGCGCACAAACGGCATACGTAAACAAGCAATGATTCTAGCAGGCTGGGCACTTGATCCTGATATTCATCATAAAGATTTTAAATCAAAGCTTTATGATAAAGCATTCACTCATGGCTATCGTAAAGGAGTGAAAGAATGACGCTCGTTTTAGAAGAAGGAAAAATTTTGGATCTAAAACAAACAGGTCAATATGCTGTTATTGCCATCACAAAGCATGGAGTGGAGTTAGCTCGTCATCTTACTGCTAATTTTCATCAAACAGACTTGTTTTATATGAGCAAATTTGAAAAAGGAGACGAAGATGCCCGGAATATTACTCTTTTTGAGGGAAATGTCCGCATGCTGCTTCCAACTCTTTTTCAAACATATAAAGGTATCATTATGATCATTTCTTTAGGCGCTGTTGTTCGAATGATTGCTCCTATTTTAAAAGATAAAAAAACAGATCCTGCTGTTGTGGTCATAGATGATAAAGGCAACCATGTGATCAGTGTGCTTTCAGGTCACTTAGGTGGAGCTAATGAGCTAACAAGAGAAGTGGCCGAATTATTAAAAGCAACACCGGTTATTACCACAGCCTCCGATGTTCAAAAAACCATTCCTGTGGATTTATTTGGAAGCCGATTCGGCTGGGTATGGGAGAGCGCTGAAAAATTAACACCTGTTAGTGCTTCAGTTGTAAATGAAGAGCATGTTGCCATTGTTCAAGAATCAGGTGAAAAAGAATGGTGGACATATGATACTCCTTTACCGGAAACATTGAAAATTTATCAGAATATTCAAGACGCAATCTCGGCAAAGCCTCAAGCAGCACTTGTTGTTACACATCGAAACCTAACAGAAGCTGAAAGTGTCATTTTACAAAACGGCGTTCTTTACCGACCTAAGGTTCTCGTTCTTGGTATTGGGTGTAATCGGGGCACATCGAAGGAAGAAATTGAACAGGTGATCGAGGAAACATTGCAGGAGTTACAGTTTTCGCCGAAAAGTGTGAAAGCAATTTGTTCAATTGATTTGAAAAAAGATGAACAAGGCATTATTGAGGTTGCACAGAAACATCAATGGGAATTCACCTGTTATTCGGCTGAAGAATTGAATCGTGTACCGATCGAGCTTCCTTCAGAAACTGTATATAAATTTACAGGTGCATACGGGGTTAGTGAACCGGCTGCCCGCTTATATAGTGGGGCATCATCACTTTCACTAACAAAGAAAAAATCAGGAAATGTAACGATTTCTGTTGCCGTAATTCCTTATTAGAGAGGTGGAGGTTTAGGTGACTGAACGCAGAATCGTCATTGCTGGAACCGGTAGTGGTGTTGGAAAAACAACGCTAACAATTGGTTTAATGTCAGCATTAAGAAAAAAAGGCTTAACCGTGCAAGGCTTTAAATGTGGACCAGATTATATTGATCCCTCTTATCATACAGCTGTTACAAACCGTGTTTCTCGAAATCTTGATAGCTGGATGCTGTCAGAAGAAAAGGTGCTAGACATCTTTTCTCATGGAAGTAAAGGGGCAGATATCTCCATTATGGAGGGTGTGATGGGGTTTTATGATGGAAAAGACCCACGCACAAACGTAGGAAGTACAGCCGAAATTAGTATGATTACAGAGAGTCCTGTTTTGTTGGTCGTTAATTGTGCAAGCATGGCTCGAAGTGCTGCGGCAATTGTTAAAGGATTTCAAATGCTTTCTGAAGGTCCTAATATCGTGGGTGTTATTGCAAACAGAGTTGGAAGTGAAGGTCACTTCAAGCTTGTCAAAACAGCCATTGAGCAGGAATGTGATGTTCCTGTTATCGGATATTTAAAAAGAGAAAATGATATTGAAATACCTGAACGACATCTCGGCCTTATTCCTTCCATTGAAAGAGGAGAATTAGATTCTTTCTTTGACAAATTAGGTGAATTGGTACTCGAAACCGTCGACATTGACAGATTACTCACTTTATCTGAAGCAGAACCAATTCAACATAAATCAATCTCTTCTCTTTTCGATAAAAAGAAAGCAACTTCAGTAAAGATTGCTGTAGCAAAGGATGCTGCCTTTAATTTCTATTATCCTGAAAATCTCGAAATCTTGGAAACTCAAGGTGCTGAGCTCCTATATTTTTCACCACTTGCAAATGAAGTATTACCTGAAGGCGCGGATGGTCTCTACATAGGTGGTGGTTTTCCTGAGGAATTTGCTAGTGAGCTTTCAAAGAACGACGCAGCAAAGACATCTATAAAGAAGGCGATTGAGCAAGGTTTACCAACACTTGCTGAATGTGGCGGATTCATGTATTTAACAGATTCCATTGAAACAAGTGAAGAAAACCGTTATGAAATGGTTGGTGTCATCTCAGGTGAAGTCAAAATGCACACTAAAAGAGTGGCATTAGGCTACCGAGATATTACTGGTCGAAAAGGAAATTTCCTTATCAATGAAAATCAAAAAGCACGAGGTCATGAATTTCATTATTCAACTTTTGAACCACACTCAGACGTTACGCATGCTTATGAAACAAAAGGCATGAGAGGGACTAAGCTTGAAGGCTGTTTAACTCATAATCTTGTAGCAGGATACACGCACTTTCACTTTGCTTCTTGTCCTGAAATGGTCGAAAACTGGATCACCTTTTGTAAGGAAATCAAAGCATATGGGTAAGGGTTTGCCGATCATGTTTCAGGGAACGCATTCTGATGCAGGAAAAAGTGTGATTGTCACAGCATTTTGCCGAATTTTTGCACAAGATGGATATAAAACAGCACCTTTTAAATCGCAAAACATGGCATTAAATTCATATATTACGATCGATGGGAAGGAAATCGGACGGGCACAAGGTGTGCAGGCTGAAGCCGCTTTTATTCAAGCAACAACTGATATGAATCCGATTTTAATTAAGCCAAACCGTGATTATGAATCACAAATTGTTGTTCATGGAAAGCCCTATAAAAACATGCAAGCTGGGGAGTATCGAAAAGCGTTTTTTCAAACAGGCTTAGCATTAATTCAGGAATCACTCACAAATCTTACGAATACATACGACCGAATTGTGATAGAAGGTGCCGGAAGTCCTGCCGAAATCAATTTAAATGATCGTGAGCTTGTCAATATGCGGGTAGCCCGAATGGCAAACGCTCCAGTTGTATTAATTGGTGATATTGAAAAAGGCGGTGTTTTTGCTAGTTTAGTAGGAACACTCCAACTGCTTGATCGTGAAGATCATGATCGAGTCATCGGAGTGATCATTAACAAATTTCGAGGAGATGTTCGCCTTTTAGAGCCGGGGCTTAAATGGTTTGAAGAATATTCAGGTAAAAAGGTATTAGGAGTGATCCCGTATATCCCTCATCTTAACATCGATGCCGAAGACTCAGTTGTTTTAAATCAATATACTTCAGCGGTAAATGAAGAAAAAGAAATAGATATTGCTGTTATTCAGTATCCAAAAATTTCTAACTTCACTGATATTGATCCATTTTTTCATGAGCAGGATTGTCATGTGCGATTTATTACGAGAAGTAATCAGGTGAAAAATCCGGATATTTTGATCTTACCTGGTAGCAAAAACACAATAGAAGATCTTAAGTTTCTTAAAGAAAGTGGAATTGCTCAAAAAATAGTAGAGCTCCATGAAAAGAAGCAAGCACATATTATCGGTATTTGCGGTGGATATCAAATGCTTGGGTTAAAGATTACGGATCCTGATGGAATTGAATCCTCATACAATGAGATGGAGGGACTAAGCCTTCTTCCGCTACGAACCACTATGAAAAAGGATAAAACAACCGTGCTGTCAGAAGGACACTTACATTTTAACGATCAATCCTATCATGTAAAAGGTTATGAAATTCATATGGGGGCAACAAATGTGAGTGGCGACTGTTCACCACTTATTCAGCTGTCAGATTCAGTTGATGGATGTAAAACAAGTGATGAGCAGGTTATTGGCACGTACTTTCATGGTGTTTTTCATAACGATGATTTTCGAAAAGGGTATTTAAACGCGGTTCGCATTAGTAAGGGATTAACACCTATAGAAGAAAGAATTTCATTTAACCAGCTTAGAGAGGAAGCTTTTGATCTATTAGCTGATCACGTGCGAAACCATGTTGATCTTACCTTCATTCAACATGAAATGGAAAGATTTCATCAAAGGAGTGTAAAAATTGATTCACATATATAATGACATTCCACCTCTTGATAAACGAGTAGGAAAAAGGGTTCGTGCCTATATCGACACATTAACAAAACCCCCGGGAAGTCTTGGACGATTAGAAGCACTAGCTATTGAGCTAGCTGAAATGACTGGTAAGCCTTTTCCAACTGTCACACCACCAGGGGTTATCATATTTGCCGCTGATCATGGTGTAACAGAAGATGGGGTATCTGCATTTCCTCAGAATGTTACAGCTCAGATGGTTCAAAACTTCTTAAACGGCGGAGCAGCAATAAATGTGTTTTCACGACAAATACAAGCGATGTTTGAAATTGTGGATGTAGGTGTTGCAGAAGATATTGAATCAAGTGAACTTGTTCAAAAAAAGATAAGGTACGGAACAGCTAATTTTAGTAAGCAAGATGCTATGACAAGACAAGAAGCTGAATCAGCCATTGAAGTTGGCTATGAACGAGCACAAGCAATAATAGCAAAAGGGATAAAATGCTTAATTGTTGGTGAAATGGGAATTGGGAACACCACAGCAAGCAGTGCCATTCTTTCCGTCATCCTTAATCAAAATTTAGATGAACTTGTTGGAATCGGAACAGGTATTTCAGAAGAAGGACGCAAAGTAAAACAGCAGGTCATTGAACGAAGTATCAAAGCTCGTCAGCCTAATCCAAATGATCCACTTGATGTTCTGTCAAAGGTTGGAGGGTTAGAGATAGCAGCAATGGCAGGTGCTATGCTGGCTGCGGCAGAAAATCGCATTCCAATTCTTGTTGATGGATTTATTTGTTCAACGGCTGCTGTTATTGCAAAATGCATTCATCCTACTGCAGGTGATTATATGATGATTGGTCACCGTTCTGTTGAAAAAGGCCACAGTAGGATCATTCGCTTTTTAGAAAAAGAACCACTGCTTCAATTAGGCTTACGTTTAGGAGAAGGATCGGGCGCTGCTGTTGCTTTTCCCATTTTACAATCAGCAACAAACATGTTAAATGAGATGGCTACATTTCAATCAGCGGGAATATCCAACAAGAATGAAAAAAGAAGAGAGGGAGAATTTTGACCAAAGGAACCGTGTATCTGGTAGGAGCAGGACCTGGGGATCCGAAATTAATTACCGTCTACGGATTAGAATGTATCCAAAAATCAGATGTGATTTTATATGATCGCTTAGTAAATAAAAAATTGTTAGACCACGCAAAGCCTGAAGCAGAACTCATTTTTTGTGGAAAGCTTCCTGGAAAGCATGAACTTATTCAAGAGCAAATCAATGAACTGCTTGTAGAAAAATCATTACAAGGGAAAGTTGTTACTCGTTTAAAAGGAGGCGATCCTTCTGTATTTGGGCGTGTTGGGGAAGAGGCAGAGGTACTAGCCGACCAAAATATTAAGTTTGAAATTGTTCCTGGAATCACATCAGGAATTGCTGCACCAACATACGCGGGAATTACCGTCACACACCGGGATTATGCTTCATCATTCGCTATTGTAACAGGCCATGGTCGGGCAGAAAAGAAACAGGACAGTATCAACTGGTCAGCTCTTGCACAAGGAATTGATACAATTGCTTTTTACATGGGTGTCGGAAATTTACACTATATCTGCGAAAAATTAATAGAAAATGGCAAAAACAGTCACACACCGGTTGCGGTCATTCAGTGGGGAACAACAGAGAAGCAGCGAACGGTTACTGGCACATTAAATACAATTGAAGAAATCGTCAAAGAAGCAGGAATTGAACATCCATCCATCATCATTGTTGGTGAGGTTGTTAACCTTCGAGAAAGGATTAAATGGTTTAACGAGATGGAGGCTTCAAGTAATAACGAGGAGGAGAAGTATGTCAATCATTCGTGAGTTAAAAACACGTCGAGCAATACGTGATTACCGTGATCAAGATGTAGAAGATGAAAAAATCAAAGTGCTGCTAGAAGCGGCAACATGGGCTCCAAACGACCGTATGAGAGAGCCTTGGAGTTTTTATGTGATAAAGGGTGAGGCAAAAGACAGATACGAAGCCCTCGCTAAGGAATATTTAGAGGAACGATTTCCAACGAAGCCACATTTAGTTGAAAGCTCCATTAAAGTGTTAACCTCAACACCTGTTCATATCGTTGTTACTTCTGATGTTGTACCAGGAGATGCAGACGCTACAAAAGATAACGAATATGCCGTTTGTTGTGCGATTCATTCTATGTGGCTTGCAGCCAAAGAGCTTGGACTTGGTTTTGTTTGGCGTACAAGAGGTGTAGGACTTGTTCATGATGAACGCCTTCATCAATTTATCGGTGCACCCGAAAACAAAAAGGTGATTGGGAACATTTTTATCGGATATCCGAATGAAGACTCTCTTCAAAAAATGAAAGAACCAAAAAGAACGTCATATGAAGAAAAAACAATTTGGTTGTAGAGGTAAAATAACTAAACGAGGGGGGAGCTTATGAGTCAATCAAAGCAACGTGGCCTTATGCTCGTTTATACTGGTAATGGGAAAGGGAAAACAACCGCAGCACTTGGTCTTGCTATCCGGGCAACAGGACGTGGAAAAAAAGTGCTCATCATTCAATTTATTAAATCTCCAACTCGTACATATGGAGAAAAGCTTCAGTTTGACAAAATTGGCATTGAAATGCATCAAACTGGGATTGGATTTACTTGGACAAAAACACCAGAAGAGCACCGGGAAGCATTAAAAAAAGCATGGGCTTTTACCAAAGAAAAAATTGCATCTCATTCTTATGATGTTGTGATTTTAGATGAGATAAATAATGCTCTAGCCATTGAAAAATTTCCAATTGATGATGTTCTTCCACTACATGAGGTCATAGATTTGATAAAATCTCGTCCGGAGCATATGCATTTGATTCTGACAGGACGCTCTGCTAAAGAGGAAATCATGGCTGAAGCAGATCTTGTTACAGAAATGAAGGAAGTTAAACATTATTATCACGAGGGCATACCTGCAGTGAAAGGAATTGAATTTTAATGACTTTATTGGAGCAATTTGGTCATGGAGGAGATCTGCTTACTGCAACAAATGTATTTGGGCTTGAAGGAAAGAAGGTACTGGATTTCAGTGCAAACATTAATCCTCTGGGCCCACCACAGTCAGTAATGGAGGGTTTAAAAAATCAGCTTGAAAGCATTATCCATTATCCTGATCCCGGACAACGAAAACTTAAAAATAAACTTGCAGAAGTTCTATCCGTTCCTTCTTCTCAGCTCGTCATTGGAAATGGGGCTGCCGAATGTATGGCTCTTGTCCTGCTTGCCTTAAAACCGAAAACTGTTGGTGTTGTTTATCCTTGTTTTTCCGAATATGAACAGCTTTCAAAAGCATTTGGTGCAAAAGTGGAGGGTTGCTACGGAAGAGATGAGGACGACTTAAAGCCTGATATGGTAGAACTTTTGAGGTTAATAAGCAAAGTGAATCTGCTGTTTATCGGGCATCCTAATAATCCCACAGGTACAGCCTATACATTGGATGAGTTAAAACAAATAGCAGATTCAGCGGAAAAAGCAAATACGTATGTCGTTATAGATGAAGCATTTATTGACTTTTTAGCTAACGGATCGGACCTTACCTTACTTCCTTATCTAGAAAACTATCAACATATGATCATTATTCGGTCGATGACAAAGTTTTACGCCATACCAGGCCTCCGGCTAGGTTACGCAATTGCGAATCCTGAGCTTATTGGAAAAATGATCGTAAAACAGGTGACTTGGAGCGTGAATCAGCTAGCCCTAATGGCTGGAGAATATTGCTTAAACGAAAAAGCATATGCTGACGAAACAATCACCCTTATTACGGAACAACGACAGTATGTAAAATCAAAAATTGAACGTGAACTAGGATGGTACGTTTTTGACGGACAGGTTAATTATTTATTAGTTCGATCACAAAAAAACATGCAAGCTCAGGATCTTCAATGGAAACTCGGACAAAAAGGGATATTAATAAGATCCTGCTCCATGTATAAAGGATTAACAGAACATGATTTTCGCATCGCTATAAGATCTCAAGAAGAAAACAATGTGCTACTACATGCATTAATGGATGTGAAGTCTAAAGGATGTGAAAGGGTATGACCATCACCTATATAACCGGCGGAATTCGTTCCGGTAAAAGTGAGTATGCAGAACGTTTGGCTAATGAAAAGACAAATGTCTTATACGTAGGATTTGGTGTGATAACAGATGATGAAATGCAAGAGCGAATTGAAGCTCATCAAAAGCGTCGCCCTAATCACTGGGGATTACTGTCAAACCCTACTGAATTACCGATCATTGGATCTACTAATGAAACTAACAAAGCCATTTTAGTTGATTGCTTGTCAACATGGTTAGCAAACCGCTGTATGAGCATCCCTGAAGAAGAATTAAAATCAAAAGACCATCAAGAAACGATTCTATTAGAGTTACAAAATTGGCTAGAGCAAATCAAGCAGCTTACAGAACACGTTATTATTGTTTCAAGTGAAGTAGGATTAGGAGGAGTGGCCTTGTATCGCTTAGGAAGATTTTACCAAGATGTGCTCGGTAAAATGAATCAATTAACCGCCGAAGCAGCTGATGAAGCATTTGCCGTCATGTCAGGGTTGCCATTGCGCTTGAAATGATCAAGGCCTTTTTATCTGCTCTATCATTTTTAACAAGAATACCAGCTCCATCTTCCCAATTATCGAGTAAAGATTGGCAAAAAAGTGTGATTTTTTATCCGTTGGTTGGGCTTCTGATCGGTCTGATTATCGCTGCGGGTTCCGTCTTACTAGTTGAGGTTTTTCCATTCACAATAACAGCTTTTTTCCTCTTAGTGTTATGGATCTGGATAACAGGTGGTCTCCATCTAGATGGTTGGATGGATTTGGCTGATGGACTGGGGAGCAATCGTTCTCGTGAGCAAATGCTTGAGATTATGAAAGACAGCCGGGTCGGTGCAATGGGTGTGATTGCTGCTATTTTATTAATGCTAGGAAAAGGAATGGCGATCTACGAATTGCTTTCTATGAATCTTACCTTCCTCTTCATTTTTTCACCTTTATTGGCTCGTTTGGTGCTCATTTGTTCTATAAAGGCTTTTCCTTATAAAAAGGAAGGTGGATTAGGTGAAGGTCTTCACCGTTACTTATCAATTCCTGTTATCGTCTTAAATCTTGCATTGGTTTTAGCTATAACATTCTTTTTACTTAGCTTTCATGGTCTAATTTTATTTATCTTATCTATTATCGTTAGTACTATTTTTGTTCTGTATGTTTTTAAAAAGCTTGGGATGTTAACGGGAGATTGCTACGGGGCCATCATCGAATGGAGTGAATGTGTATCATTATTCTTGGCGATTGCGATTTGGAGGTTGTTTTAAGGTGGAAATGATCCTTATTAGACATGGTGAAACAAACGAAAATGCAGCTGGACGCTATTTAGGTCACTATGATGCACCTTTAAACAATTTAGGTCAGCAACAAATTCAAAGCTTAGCAAATAATCTCCTCAATACGCTTAAAAAAGAAAGCATCTCAGCACTCTACACAAGTGACCTTTTGCGTGCAAAGGAGAGTGCGCAAATAATCGGTGAAATGCTTCAAATGAAACCAGCTACAGATGCTGCACTAAGAGAGCTTTCATTTGGTAAGTGGGAATGTAAAACCTATGACGAAATCATGTCTGAAGCACCTAGGCTTGTGACAAATTGGATCAATGATCCTTTTAAACTCGCTCCTCCTAATGGAGAAACGCTTAATGAGCTTGGGTATCGTGTTCATGTTTGGTTCAAACAAGTACTTTGTCAGCACACCCCTAACGACACCATTTTAATCGTTAGTCATCAAGGTCCTATCCGCTGGCTTTTAAGCCATTATTATTTAGGGAATTCAACAAAGTTTTGGGATGTAGAAGGAATAAAGCATGGTAGCGGGGTTTTACTGGAATTTGATCAACAAACAGAAAAAATACGATCAGTACAAAAAATAGGATGAAGTGAAAAACATGGTACAACCTTTTAAAAATCAACTACATTACCACTCAAAAGTGTGGCCTGAACTCTCATTAAAACGTAGAGATGATCATTTAATTTTTGAATCAACTCTTCCATTAGAATCTTTTAGCAGTGCCGTCTATGGTGGTGGATTTCAAATGGCTACTCATTATTTCAACTGGCAAGTACCTCTCCGATATGATTCAAAGAATCCAGTGAAACAAATTGAGGAAAAAGTTAATATTTGGGGATATCCCAAACAACAAACAATTGGTCTTCAAACTGCAGCAAAAATTGAATTAGGATCTGTTCAAGAAATACACGGAGATGAATTCAAAATGGTTGTTTGTGTCACAGCGGGTGTAGGAAACAAGGCGAGAGCTGGTAAAAAGCGAAAAACATACTCTGCCTATCAATATGGGACAATCAATACATTTATATTTATAGATGGAAGCTTAACTCATTCTGCTATGATCAATTGCATTATTACGGCAACTGAAGCAAAGGCTGCAGCTTTACAGGATTTACATATTGTTGATGAAGCTGGAGAGGATGCTACAGGTACCACAACTGATTCGGTCGTAATTGCTGCTACACAAGACCCTGCCTATCCTACCCATCAGTTTGCTGGAACAGCAACAACCATCGGCAATTCAATTGGATGTTTAGTTTACGATGCATTAACTGAAGTTGTAACAAATTGGAGAGAGGAAGAAAAGCTTCGATGTTAACTCATTCAATTATGCTTGTTTTCTCTTATCTTATTGATCGATTCGTTGGAGATCCAAGAAGCTTACCTCATCCTGTTATTTATATAGGAAAAGGTATTAGCTTACTAGAAAAACTCATTAGAAAATTCTTTCATGATGAAAGGAAACTAAAGGTTGTTGGGTTACTTTTTCCGATTGTTATTGTTGGATTAACCTACTTACTGACTGTGATCATTCTTATCATTGCTCATCAAATCAATAATTGGCTTGCAATATGTATAGAGATTTGGCTTATTTCCACAACAATTGCGACAAAAGGTTTAGCAGACGCTGGAAGAGAAGTTTACAAGCCTTTACAAGAAAAAGATCTTCCTAAAGCAAGAAAAAGCCTAGGCATGATTGTTGGAAGGGACACCGATTTCCTTGATGAAAACGAGATTAGCAGGGGAACAATTGAAACGGTTGCTGAAAATATTGTAGATGCAATTATCTCACCGCTTTTTTTTGCATTAATCGGCGGTGCTCCTTTAGCTATGGCATATCGAGCCGTTAATACACTAGATTCAATGGTAGGCTATAAAAATGAGAAATATCAAAATTTAGGATGGGCCTCAGCTCGATTAGATGATATTTGCAACTATATTCCGGCTCGAATAACAGCTGTCCTTATTCTAGCTGCTTGCTGGATTGTACGTCTTGATATTCGCGCGGCATGGAGTAGCATCAAAAATGATGCAAAACTACATCCTAGTCCGAATAGTGGAATACCAGAAGCAGCAGTCGCCGGAGCATTGGGTATTCAACTGGGAGGGACGAATTATTACAATGGAATGGTCTCTCATCGAGCCAAAATGGGTGTACCCAAAAGAAATATTGAAGCAAATGATATTCTTCACACGATAAAGATTATGCATATCTCTTCGATGATAGGCTTAATTATTTTCTTCATTTTGTCGATTTTTATGACTGCGTACGTATACTAGATTAAGAGGAAACAGGGGTTATCAACATGCGAATTGGTTATGGCATAGGTAATGGTACATTTGGAGAGCTAGTACAGGGAGTATACAACAAGCAGCCCTTTTTAATTACAATGCCGATTCCGGTACTAACGAGCAAAGCCGTATTTATTCCAAATGAAACAAAAACCATTATTGGTCATTCCTCCTATTCAAAAGCTGTTTTGGCCTGTAATAAGTTAATTTCCTTGTTTAATAGAAATGTCGGAGGAACGATATATCTTGCTTCAAACATTCCTAGAGGAAAAGGGATGGCAAGTAGTTCAGCAGATCTTGTTGCTGCGATGAAAGCAGTCGCAGAAGGGTGTTTTCTTGATGTAAATAATGAAATTCTCTCTACGATCGCAACAGAAATTGAACCAACTGACGGAGTGATGTATGAGAATGTTGTGGCTTATAACTACAAAAACGGTAGCCTAATGGAATCGTTCGGTAACTTACCTCCATTTGATTTAATAGGAATTGATATTGGTGGGTATATCGACACGATTCAATTCAACCAACAGCGTAAAACCTACTCACGACATGATCTGAAAGCTTTTCATCATGCCTTCCATTTAATAAGAACAGGAATTCAATCTCAGAATTTAAGCTCCATTTGTCAGGCATCAACAATAAGCGCAAAGATAAATGAAAAAATTCTCCCTAAAAAGTACTTTGATGAAATGGAAAAACTAGCAGCTTCCTGCCAAGGTGGTGTCGTTGTTGCACACAGCGGGACAATGATTGGTATCCTGTTAGATCACGATCATCCAAACAGAAACGATTGTTTGCTTCGATTTAAAAAGCTCGTTGACCATACTAAAGCAGTTCCGTTCTATTACAGTCATAAAAAGCTTGCTGTAAGGGACAAAAATCTCCATTTTAATGTGAGGTGATTCTATTATGTTTTCTAAAGAAGAAAAAGAGGCTATTTATAAGGTAATTGAAACTAGAAGAGATGTTCGAAGCTTTAATAAAGATGCTGTTCCAATGGATGCTGTTGCCCGAATATTAGAAGCAGCCCACCATGCACCTTCTGTTGGTTTTATGCAGCCATGGAATTTTATCTTAGTGGAATCAGATGAAATCAAACAGAAACTAGCTTGGGCAGCAGATAAGGAAAGACGAGCGCTTGCTATTCATTATGAAGAAGATGAGCGGGCATCTAAATTTCTCTCTCTTAAAATTGAAGGATTAAAAGAAGCTCCTTTAACAATTTGTGTAACATGTGATCCTACTAGAGGTGGCTCACATGTTTTAGGCCGTAACTCAATTCCGGAAACAGATATGATGTCAACAGCATGTGCGATTCAGAATATGTGGCTGGCTTCTTGTGTGGAAGGATTGGCAATGGGCTGGGTTAGCTTTTATAAAAAAGCAGATGTTCGCGATATATTAGCCATTCCACCTCATATTGATCCGGTTGCATTGATTTCAATTGGCTATACAGATGATTATCCGAAGGCACCGATTTTAGAATCCGCAAAATGGGAAAAAAGACGATCGTTAGAAAAATTAATATATAAAGAAACATGGGGTAGTTCGTAATACATTCATAACAGGTGCTTTACTCGTAACTTGAAAAGTAAAGCTTAAATGGTAAAATCGAGATCTTTGGTTGAGCCAGCCTGTTTTGTTTTAATAGAAGCAAATGATGGACAACCATTCATTTTTTCTGTAGGAGGAAGTAGGAATGAAAAGAAACAATAATTGGGCTCTTTTAATAGCTGTAGTAGCTTTAACAGGTTACTTTTGGTCTAATTCATACGAGGAAGCCTATGCAATGCATATCATGGAAGGATTTTTACCAATAGGATGGGCGGTTTTTTGGTGGGCGCTAACACTCCCGTTTATCATTTTTGGCTTAAAAAGTATCAAAAAAAATGTGAGTGAACATCCTGAATTGAAAACAATGCTAGGTGTTTCCGGGGCATTTGCCTTTGTGTTATCAGCCCTAAAGATTCCGTCCGTAACGGGCAGTTGCTCTCATCCAACTGGAGTTGGATTAGGTAGTATCTTATTTGGACCAACAGCAATGAGTGTGATCGGTACGATTGTGTTACTATTCCAATCATTGTTATTGGCACATGGTGGGTTAACAACATTAGGGGCAAACGCTTTTTCGATGGCGGTTGTTGGCCCATTTATCGCATATGGTATCTATAAATTAGGAAGAAAAATGAAGCTATCCTTTGCTGTATCTGTTTTTCTTGCTGCGATGCTAGGTGATTTAGGTACATATATTGTCACGTCGGTTCAATTGTCATTAGCGTTTCCAGCTGAGGTTGGTGGATTTTTCGCTTCTTTTATTAAGTTTGCTGGTATTTTTGGTATCACACAAATCCCACTAGCCATAAGTGAAGGATTATTAACAGTTATCGTGATGAATTTATTAATAAAATACAATATGACTGAACTAACAAACTTACCTACTATTAAGGAGGCGAGCTAACGATGAAAAATTTATTGCTATTTTTACTTGTTATTTTATTAGCTATTTTCCCTTTGTTCCTTCAAAAGGATGCGGAGTTTGGCGGAGCAGATGGTCAAGCAGAAGAAATGATTGGGGAATTGGCACCATCGTATGAGCCTTGGTTTTCATCGATTTGGGAACCTCCAAGTGGTGAAATTGAAAGCTTGCTTTTCTCTTTACAAGCTGCAGCAGGTGCTATTTTTATCGGTTATGTGATCGGCTTTGGACGAGCTAGAAAAAAATACTCGTCAAAAGATTAAAGGAGCTTGAATGTTAAAAATTGATCAGTACGCCTATATAAATGGTCTGAAACACGTTCACCCAGCTGAGAAAGTAGCGTTTGCGTTTGTTTTTTTGCTTTTTACGATCATCACGAAAAATAAAAGCATTGCTTGTCTCACATTTTTTATCATGAGCATTAGTGTTGTTTTTGCAGCTAAAATACCGTTATCTCAATATATAAAGCTTTTACTTTTACCATCTATGTTTTTGCTAACAAGTATGATGACGATTGTGATTTCAGTTACTTCAATAAACAGTAATGTAAATCCACTTTGGCAAATAGAAATAGGATCTTGGTCGATCTATACTAGCTTAGCGAATTTGAAACAAGCCTTTGATCTAGGTACAACCGTGATAGCTAGTATTAGTTGTTTATACTTTCTTATTCTAACTACCTCGATTAACCAGATTCTGTGGGTATTAAAACAATTAAAGCTTCCAATCTTATTCATTGAACTAGTTGGAATGACGTACAGATTTATCTTCGTGCTTTTAGATAAAATGCATGAAATTTTTCTTGCGCAGTCAAGTAGGCTAGGCTATCAAAATCATAAGGACTGGATCACATCAGTAGCACAATTAATTGTTAGTCTTTTTATAAAATCCTCTCAATCTGCAAAAGAGTTGCAAACAGCGATTGAAAGTCGTGGTGGTGAAGAGGGATTATATGATATTGAAATAGGAATAGCTATTAACCGGTCTCGATGTGCCAGGATTTTGGTGGTTGTGGTGGGGCTTTTCACTATTTCAATTTTAACAAGATAAATCTTAGTTCGCAGAAATGAGGTGCCCTATGAAATCACCACTCGTTACATTAGAACATGTTTCATATCAATATGGGGACGGAACAATGGCTTTAAACGATATCAACTTGTCAATTGAGCAAGGTAAAAAAATAGCTTTAATAGGAAATAACGGGGCAGGTAAATCAACCCTATTTCTACTCCTCAATGGTATTATTAAGCCTTCAAAAGGTACCATCACGTTTAAAGGGAAAAAAATCACCTATAATCGAAAAGAAATCAAACAACTTCGTCAACGTGTTGGCATAGTCTTTCAAAATCCCGATTCCCAGCTTTTTTCATCAAGTGTATATGATGACATTATGTTCGGTCCGAAAAATTTAGGATTACCACTAGACCTTGTGAAGCAAAAGGTGCAAGAAGTGATGAGACTAACAGAAACAGAATCACTTAAAGACAAACCACCACATTTTCTCAGCATTGGTCAAAAAAAGCGAGTCTCAATTGCTGGTGTGATGGCAATGGAGCCAGAGCTTATGATCTTAGATGAACCAACAGCTGGACTGGATCCATATTACTCCAGAAAAATAATGGAATTACTTGGAACTCTTCATAGCCCAGATCGAACAATTATCCTGTCTACACATAATGTAGATCTTGCTTATGAATGGGCAGATGAGGTCATTGTGTTACATGATGGAGAGATTCTGTGTCAAGGAGCACCATATGATGTGTTTCAACAAATAAACGTTCTTCAGAAAAGTCACTTAGAAAAGCCGTGGGTGATGGAGGTTTATGAAAAACTACTTGAAACGACAGGCGTAGCCTCAACTACTTATCCTTCAACAAAAGCAGAATTCTTTGAAATGATGAATAAATTGTTAGGTAACAACCCCCCCTCCAAATAAGAGGGGGTTTATTTATTTCTTTCCGAAAACAAATAAAATGCCATGAAAAATTAAAACAAATGAGAAAAACAAAACTGTAAGTTCGCCTAAAAATATAACCAATTGACTAAGCGCAGCTAAAGGCTCACTTAAAGGTACATTAATTAAAGCAAAACCTGCAATCATACAAGCTAAAAATAAAAAAGGATGTCGATCAAACACCTAAAGCACTCCTTTTTGTAAATTTATAAGAAATTGGTTACCAAAAAACGGAAAACATTCATCTTAATAGTGCAATTATTCTTATCAAATTCAATAATTAGCAAAATTCGTTTTTTGATTGAAAAGCAATTATGGTGAATTTACTCATTGTAAAAAGATATAATTTATCCTTTTCTATATCATATTTTTAATCTTACAGATTGTTCATAAATATTTAGGGGTGAAGCCATAAAGAAAAATTAGTGATTATACAATTTTGTCTTTTGTTCATTCTATTCATTAAGCCATTTATTTGGGAATGATAATGATAACAGTAGACAATATAAAGGAGTTTTAAAAATGGAATCCAACTATTCTTTAGTACACAAACATGAAGACACGATGTTTATTCTTTGTGTACTTTCAACGTTTTTTTTAGCCATTTATTTATTACTATCTATTGTGGGGATTATTATCTTTTTGGCCATCGCGGTACTATCCATTTTTTCGCACATCATATCTATGTCACATATCCAACTTAATGGTGTAAGGCTAAGAGAATCTCAATTTCCTGAATTGTATCAAAAGGTTAGTCACTTAGTTAACAAAATGGAAATGGAAACTGTACCAGAGGTATATATCGTTGAATCAGGTGGTCTTTTGAATGCTTTTGCCACAAAAGTGCTAGCGATTTCAGGGAAAAACATGATTGTGTTATATTCTGATTTTGTTGATATTGCAGAAGAAGCAGAGGATTTTGATATTGATTATGTGATTGCACACGAACTTGCCCATCTAAAACGAAATCATGTGGTGAAAAGTGCATTTCTTTCACTAAGCATGTGGATTCCTTTTATCGGAACAGGTTATTTAAGATCGGCAGAATATATATGTGACCGAATGGCTGCTTATTATACAGAAAAACCTGAAAGTGCGATAAATGGCTTATTGGTATTAGCTGCTGGCAGGCGTTTATATAATAAGGTGAATGTAGAGGATTATTTAAAGCAATATAATGAAAAAAGGGGTTTTTTCACAACGTTAACTGAATTGCTTTCAACACATCCACCTCTTTCGAAACGGATTTACGAAATTGAAACTTTTTCTGAAAGAGAGCCAAGCATCACCTTACTTAGCCGCACGAAAATGGCTATCATCATTATGATCATTGTTTTTCTATTAATCCCAATTGCAATTGCAGGTGGAGCTGTTGGTGCAACATTGTTGGCAGCTAAATTCAATTTCCTTAGTGATGTGTATCCGTCTGAATATAGTCCACTTATGCAAGCAATTATCGATGATGATATGGAAGAAGTACAATCACTTTTAGAAGATGGTGCTGATCCAAATGAGGTGAATGAGTATGGAGAAAATCCTTTAATTGTTGCTATTTCATACGAAAGACATGACTATATACCATTCCTTGTAGAAGCCGGTGCTGATCCAAATCTTCAGGATGATTATGGCTGGACTCCATTAATACAAGCTGTCATGATGGAAGATGTAGAATCAGGAAGATTATTACTAGAAGCTGGTGCTGATCCAGCACTCGAAGATGTTGATGGACTTACAGCAATCGATCATGCTACTGACTTGGGATACACAAAATTTGTTGAGCTTTTAACACAGTATAAATAAGTTTTAAAAAAGAGCTGGGTGACAGCTCTTTTTATTTTTTCGAAGCACTTCATCATAGTTGTTAAAATATTTTGTAACTAATCCCCATATGAATAGTCTCTTTCCAGTTGGTTATAAATAATCAGATAGAAACCACTTTCTGACTTAAAAAGAGGTGTTTTACTTGTTTGGTTTTTTAAGGA
Organism: Metabacillus litoralis; assembly: GCF_003667825.1. NCBI lineage: Bacteria > Bacillati > Bacillota > Bacilli > Caryophanales > Bacillaceae > Metabacillus > Metabacillus litoralis. The sequence continues at coordinate 1,260,017 of NZ_CP033043.1, forward strand.
GAAAAGCTCAGTTCCAACAGCAGCAATACTTCAAAGAAAAGAAGGAGACTGATGGTCCTAAGCCGGAACTGGTTTCTGATTTGGAGACAAACATAAAACAAATTCAAGAATTGATGGATTCTCCAAACGATTTAATCGTTAGAAGGTTATCATTCGGGAATAAAGGGCTTTGTCTTATATACTTTGATGGTCTTGCTGACAAGGAAACGATCAATCATTATATTATTCGTACCATACAATCCGAGCTTAAAGATGCTGAGATTGATCAACATTCAACTGAGAAGCTTCTAGAAAAGTTTGAGAACGAGATAGTAGCTATTCCTGAAGTAAAGGTGACAAACACGCTAGATGATGTAAGCTTAGCGATTCTTTCAGGAGATACTGCTCTAATGATTGATTCAGAAGAAAAAGTCTTGCTGATTGGAACAAAAGGATGGGAAAGCCGTAGCATTTCAGAGCCTGTTACAGAAGCATTAGTACGTGGACCAAGAGATGGGTTTACAGAAAATATACAAACGAATATTGTTCATCTAAGAAGAAGGATAAAAGATCCTAACTTACATTTTGAATCATTTAAAGTAGGAAGACGTTCAAAAAAGGACCTTATTATATCATATGTAGCAGGAATTGTTCATCCTAACATTGTGAAAGAAATACGAAGGCGCATTCAATCTATTGATATTGATGATGTTCTTGAATCAGGTTATGTTGAACAATGGATTGAGGATGATTTTTTATCTCCTTTTCCTCAAATTCAAAATACGGAAAGGCCTGATAAAGTTGCCGCTGCAATTCTACAGGGAAAGGTCGCTATTTTTTTAGATGGAACACCATTTGTCCTGTTGGCGCCAATTACGTTTGCAGAAACCCTTCAATCACCAGAGGATTATTATGAACGCTGGTATATTGGCTCATTAATAAGAGGATTAAGATATTTATGTGCGTTTATTGCTTTATTTTTACCAAGCTTATACGTTGCTTTAGTTTCTTTTCACCCTGGAATGATTCCATCTAAGCTTGCCTTTTCCATTTCTTCGACTAGAGATGGAGTTCCATTTCCCTCGTTGATAGAGGCGCTTTTTATGGAAATAACAATGGAAATCTTACGTGAGGCTGGTATTCGACTTCCAAAGCCAATTGGACAAACAGTAGGTATTGTTGGTGGGTTGGTTATTGGTGAAGCTGCCGTTAGTGCTGGTATTGTAAGTCCGATCATGGTGATTGTGGTAGCAGTTACAGCTATCTCTACCTTTGCCATCCCATTTTATTCGTTTGCTATTACAATTAGGATGCTTCGCTTTTTCTTCTTAATTGTAGCTGGCTTTTTTGGGTTCTATGGGATTATTTTGGCTTATATTATGATCAACATCCATATGGCGAACTTAAAATCTGTGGGTGTCCCATATACAACACCTTTTGCACCAACATTTTACAGTGATTGGAAAGATCTCGTGTTTCGTGCACCTCTTACTTTCTTCAAGAAACGACCACATTATTTGGAACCAGAAGACGAGAGTCGTATGAAAAAGGAGGAAGGCCAATGAAAACTGTAGAATATGCTGACCAAGAAATAGACGGGAAGGAATTGGCTTTCATCATTTCCTCAATGATTATAGGAATTGGAGTCCTGACCTTGCCACGCCTCGTAGCAACACACACAAAAGGATTAGATGGTTTGGTTTCTATCCTATCTAGTGGAGGTTTTTTCCTGTTTTTTGGGTGGCTGTTAGCTAAAAGTATTTCAAAGTTTCCGAAAAAATCGTTTTTTGAGTATACAACGGATATGATGACGAAACCGATTGCGTTGGGATTAACCTCTATACTGGCCCTCGCATTTCTATTTACTTGTTCATTAGAAACAAGAGTGATTGCCAATATTTCTAAGCTTTATATGTTTGATCAAACACCAATTGAGGCCATTGCACTAACTTTTCTGTTAGTTGTCATTTATTGTGTTTCTGGCTCAAGAGTTGCTTTATTAAGGCTAAATTTAATGTTTTTACCAATCGTACTTACGGTCACATTAGTTGTTCAGTTTTCGAATATTTCATTGTTTCAGCTTAGTAATATTCAACCATTTTTTACAACGTCACTAAATGGGTATTGGCAAGGTGCACAAGAAACGATTTTTTCTTTTGTTGGTTACACCATTATCCTTGTTTATATATCCCTTTTAAAGTCACCTAAAGACGCACCCAGAATGACGATGGTTGGAATAGGTATTCCGATTCTACTGTATCTGGTGATCTATGTGATTACAATTGGGGTTTTTGGAAATTTAGCTACCTCTGAAATCATTTATCCGACAATAGAAATTGCTAAAGAGATTGAAGCACCTGGAGGGTTTATTGAAAGATTTGAGTCCATTTTTTTTACCGTTTGGATTATGACTGTATTTAATACTTGTTCAATGGCTTTTGATATTAGCATCCATTTGCTGCACTCTATTACAAAATTAAAAAGGAAAACGATTATACTTATCTTATCACCGCTTATTTATTATGTTGCCATAACACCGGAGAATGCATATCAAATTCAGCTGCTAGGAAAAATACTTGCTGGTATTGGTTTTTTCTATGGAGTTATTTTTCCAGTTTTATTTTTTTGCCTAACAAAAATAAGGAAGGTTATTCAACATGCATAATTGTAAGGTCCTTGTCGTTTTCCTTATTTTACTACTTTGTAGTGGGTGTTGGGATGCAATTGAAATAGAGCAGCGTGGTTTTGTAATTGGTGCAGGAATCGATTTAAATGAAGAAAATAACGAAATGCCTCTCAAATTAACTCAACAATTTGTCATCCCTTCTGCAATAGGTATGAACGCAGATAGTGATCCAGCTTTTCAAAATATTGTTTCGTCAGGGAATACCATGTTTGAAACAGTTAGACGAGTGGCTGCTAGAACAAGTCGATCTCCTTACTATGAGCACATTAAGCTCATTGTTTTTTCAGAGCAGGTAGCAAAATCAGATTACTTTCCTGATGTACTGGACTATTTTCTCCGGTACCCAGAAATGCGAAGAGGAACTCAAGTGATGATAACACCAGAGAATGCGCTAGATATTCTAGAAGTGAGACCTGCAAATGAAAAATTACCAACCATGTATATTCAATCCATTTCTAAAAATAACTATAAAAATGCAAGAATGATCCCACCAACAAGAATTGGTGATTTACATGAAAAATTGCTTGATCATGAAAGCTTCATGGTACAGATGATCAAAAAAATAAATGAGGAAGAAGTAAAAATAGCAGGTCATGCTGTATTCAACGGAAGTTCAGATAAACTGGTTGGCTTTATTGGGGAAGAAGCTACGGAAGGTGTGAATTTTATAACAGGCGAGATAGAAGGTGGACTTTTAGAAGCAAAGGTTGATGATGATATTGTTGTTTATGAATTGGAAGAGGTTCAAGCTGATATAACGCCTACATTTAATAGCCCTGATGATATTAGCTTTAAGGTAAATATTAAAACATCAGGTTCAATTCCCGAAACTTATAAATCGTTCGACTTATTAAATGATGAGGAATTAGAACATACTGAGCAAGCAATTGAAAAAAGAATATATGAATTTACTGAAATAGCCATTAATGAAATTCAACAAGAACTACAAACGGATATTTTTAAATTTGGGGAAAAATTGAGTGTGAAATATCCTGATGAATGGGAGAAAATCAAGGAAAAATGGGATTATGGAGAAAATTGTTTTAAAGATGCCAAAATTGAAGTGACTGTTAACTCAGTAATTAGTAAAAGCGGAGCAATAAATCGATCAACATTACAATGATGGAGGGGAAAATGAAAGATTTTTTTCAGCTTTTAATACCAACTGTCAGTGAATTGTTTTGCATGTTTTTAGCGTTTTTTATCCCTTTTGTTCTTTATCGGATCAGCGGAAAGCTTTATGAGGTTGGCAATCCAAGTTGGAAGCATAAAGAAGAAAATGAATAAGGGAGAAACCTTGTAAAGGTATTCTTTACAAGGTTTTCTCTGTTGAATTAGTTTCTAAGCGTTCTTAAAGATTATTTAGGCATTATATTTTCCATCTTTTGCTTATCATTATATGATGGGAATAGAGATAGGAGGCAAGACGAATGGTTAAAGAAATTTATCTTAATAACAAGTTACTTAAACTAAATAGTTACAAAGAAGAAATACTACAAAATTTAATTAGCATTTCAATCGAATTTTTCGTAACTAGTGAAGAATATCATGAAATCACAACATTACTTTATGAAAACAATTTTCTTGTGGAAGTTCCTGAGAAAGAGCATTCTTTTCAGGCAATGATTACGAACTATTCAACTTCATTAACGAATCTTTATGAAAAAGGTCAAGTAGCAACTTTTTCATTACGTTTACTTGAGGTAAAGGGGTAATGATGAAGTTAAGCATATTAGATCAATCTCCTATTTCATCAAATCAAACCGCTCAAGAGGCGTTAAACGAATCATTAAGGCTTGCCCAGGTAGCGGAAGAATTAGGGTATACACGTTATTGGATTGCAGAGCATCATGATTTACCAGGGCTTGCTTGTTCAGTACCAGAAGTGATGTTAAGCTACATTGGGGCAGGCACAAGTAAAATAAGAATTGGCTCAGGAGCTGTATTATTACCTTATTACAGACCATATAAAGTGGCTGAAACGTACAACATGCTATCAACATTGTTTCCAAATCGAATAGATATCGGTATAGGACGAGCGCCAGGTGGTTCCGCCGAAGCAACAAATGCATTATCGGATACCTTTTTAAAGCAAGTGTGGGACATGCCGAAAGCTGTTGAAGAACTTCTTCATTTTATTGAACGAGATTTTCCTCAAGATCATCCTTATTCTAAAATCTCTGCTGCTCCAGTCCCAGCCATTGCTCCTGAAGTTTGGCTTCTTGGTACAAGTAAGAAAAGCGCCCAATTAGCTGCAGAAAATGGAATGAGTTACGCATTTGGGCACTTCATGAGTGAAAATAACGGGAAAGAAATCATTACACAATATTTAGATGCGTTTGAATCAAAGAAGTCAGAAAAGCACCCCTATGTCATCTTAACCGTATCAGTGATTTGTGCAGAAACAACTGAGCGAGCTGAAGAAATCGCCCTAAGTTCATTCATATGGGGGATACAGCAAGCAAAAGGTGAAGGACAACAGGGAATACCTTCTATTGAAGACGCAAAAAATTATGAACTTACTGAAGATGAAAAACAGTCTCTTGAAAAGAGAAAGCAAAAATCAATTATCGGTGATCCTATAACCGTTAAACAAAAACTAGATGAATTAAAAAAGAATTATCACGTGGATGAAATCATGATTGTAACGATCACTCATTCCCCAGAAGATCGTCTTCAATCATACCGCCTACTTGCTAATATTTAATTTTATTTTTTTAGAAAAGTGCGTTTCAATTAGCGCACTTTTTTTATTTTGGTAGAAACTTTTTTTAACTAAATACAGTCTTATCTTTGAGGAATATTTTATATAAAATAGAAATGACTGGTAACGTTAAAAAAGAAAGCAGGTACTATATGGGGAAAAGATTATACTATTTAGATTATTTAAGAGTTATTTTAACAGTCGTTGTTATTATTCATCATACTGCGATTGCATATGGAGCAGGCGGGGATTGGATTTATAAAGTTGTTGATGATGATGAGTTAACAATTTCTATGATTGTATTAACTCTTTTTACAGCTGTGAATCAAGCTTATTTTATGGGCTTTTTCTTCTTCATTTCGGGTTATTTTACACCTAGTTCATATGACCGAAAAGGAGCTTCCTCTTTTTTAAAGGAACGCTTTATCCGTCTTGGCATTCCATTGCTTTTTTATGTGTTTATATTAGGTCCTGTTATTACCTATTATGCTCATTTCCATGAAACGATGTCTCTATCAACCTACTATATGAAAGAAGTATTTACCTTCCACACGATACATTTTGCTGAAAATAAATCCACCAACGTCACTACGTTTGTTCCTTACAGCTATCCCGCTAGGAATAACAGCATTTATTGTTAGACTTGTTTATCCTGTTGGTGAGAGTTTCTTAGGATTACAATTTGGTTATTTTCCTTCCTATATTTTGTTGTTTATTGTGGGGATTATCGCTAAGCGCCATAATTGGTTGGAGTTAATAAATAAGAAAGTTGTGAAAAGATGGCAATTGATCTCTATTATAACGATTCCCGTTTTACCAATTGCTTTAATTGCAAATGGTGCTTTGGATGGTGGTCTACAATTTGAAGGTGGTATTAATGTTCAAGCGCTTATTTATGCATTATGGGAACCTTTTGTTGCAATTGGTTTTATTTTAGGATTTCTAGCTTATTTTAAAGAACATGTTAACAAACCAAGTTCTTTTAAAAATAACTTAGCACAAGCAGCATATACCGTTTATATTATTCATCCGGCAATCATTGTTGGACTGAGTTTATTATTTCATGGAACCTTTTATCCAATGATTGAATGGATCATTGTGAGCTGTATAGCCATCATTCTTTGCTTTTTTATTAGTAGCCTCATTATTAAAATTCCCGGTATGAAAAAGATTTTATAGGGGATTTTTTTTGAATAATACTTAAGATCTAGTCAAATCTATAAATATGATCATAAAAAAGGAGTCTATAATTATGAAGGAATTTGAAATAGAGCATATGATTATTGATGATGGATTTGACGGAGAAGAATGTGTAACAGCAGATTTTACACATAGCAATAAAGAATACAGCATTACGTTTAAAAAATCTGACCTTGAACTAATCAATGCATGGGTATTTGAAAACGAAACATCATTGCCGGCAAACTTATCAGACAATTTGATTGAATCATTGAGAGATGAGGTAAGAAAACAAATATAGTTGGGTTCAGTAGAATTAGCGGGCTTCGTAAATGGTCATTATTTTTTGGTTTCAGCTGCTATATTATCGGTTTATACCTTATATTGGATCTAACGAATGGTTTTAGCCTGCTTTTCATGCCAAAGCATACGCATTTCTTATTTGCGTATGCTATTTTTACGTTTTAACTAAAAAATGATACATAAATTGGAGAAATTACAATATTTAGCGCTAATACGATGAGTTTTTACCTAATTCTGGATCTAACGAATGATTTTATCCTGCTTTTCATGCCAAAGCATACGCATCTCTTATTTGCGTATGCATTTTTTACTTTGTAACTAAAAAAGAATGCATAAATGGAAACTATTACAAAATTAAGACGCTATTACTATAATTTTTACCTAATTCTGGATCTAGCGAATGATTTTATCCTACTTATCAATGCCAAAGCATACGCATCTCTTATTTGCGTATGCTATTTTTACGTTTTGACTAAAAAATGATACATAAATGGGGGAAATTACAATATTTAGCGCTAATACGATGAGTTTTTACCTAATTCTGGATCTAACGAATGGTTTTATCCTACTTATCAATGCCAAAGCATACGCATCTCTTATTTGCGTATGCATTTTTTACTTTGTAACTAAAAAAGAATGCACAAATGGAAACTATTACAAAATTAAGACGCTATTACTATAATTTTTACCTAATTCTGGATCTAGCGAATGATTTTACCCTGCTTACCTTTACCAAGGCATACGCATTCCATTTTCGAATGCTAATTTCACTTGATAACAAAAAAACGATACCGTGAAATTTTTTATAACATTAAGTTTAAACAAAAAACAACCTGCATTTAGCAATATATTTTAAAAAAATTGCAATAGAAAAGCACATCTATTCTTAAATAAATGCTAATTTAATTAGAACTATTAATTTTATACAAAATATGATCGTTCATCTGTGTGTGTAAATCCTTAAAGAGACCTGTTTTTTCTTCTTCATAAGCTATGTTAATTAACCATTTTGTAAAAGGTGCAACATTCATTGTTTCAATTTCATCTAAGCTGTAAAATCCGGCTTCATCGGATTCAATTCCATCAGGCGTAGGGGTTCCATCTATATAGTCCATCGCAAATGCTACGTATATATTATGAACTTGACGGGGAAGATCCCGAATTGCAACGATTCTGTTTACCTTTGCTTTTATTCCAGCTTCTTCTTCAACTTCCCGCTCAACGGTTTCTTCAATTGATTCTAACTGCTCAATATACCCACCAGGATTTGTCCAATATCCTTTCCCAGGATCATGGGCTCGTTTGACAAGCAGAAACTTTCCATCTTTCATAACTAATCCACCAACGCCAATGCTGTAATTCCCCCAAAACACATAATCACAGCTTATACATGCTTTTCTTTCAACTCCATCGATCGAACGCATCTCTAGAGGTGACCCACATTTCATACAATAGTTGACTGACACTGTAACCATCCTTATCTAATATTAGAGTCTTCTTGAAATATTCTACATAGGATGATGTACTTCCTTTTTTAACAAGACAAAAAAGGAGCAGGTTCATTTAAAACCTAGCTCCTTTCGAATTTTATGCGACTTGTTTCTTCTGGGCTTCTTTCACCTTCTTTATATCTAAGCGAAGAAGAAGGGAAACGATAAAGGCAAGAAGAATGAGAGCGGAAAAAACATAGAACACAGGAATATAGCTATTTGTTGTTTCTCTTATACCTGAAACAAGCATAGGTCCGAATACTCCACCTAATGACCATGTTGTTAATAAGTATCCATGAATCGCACCAAGTTGTTTTGTCCCAAATAAGTCACCGATAAAGGCAGGAAGGTTAGAGAAGCCGCCTCCATAACAACTCACAACTAATAAAATTAAAGCTTGAAATATTAACGCATTTGTTATTGTAGGAAGAAGGGTAAACGCCACAATTTGAATGACAAAGAAAATGACGAAAACAATAGGTCGCCCTAAGAAGTCTGAAGCAGCAGCCCAACCAAGTCTGCCTCCACCGTTAAAGATCCCCATAATGCCAACCATCGCAGCTGCTGCTCCTGCTGAAAGGCCAACTACTTCCTGCGCCATTGGTGATGCGACAGAAATCATCATAATGCCTGCACTTGTGTTAATTAACATCATAATCCAAAGCATCCAAAAACGTTTTGTTTTAACCGCTTCTTTCGCGGTTAATTGTTGAAGATCTTCTTTTATTTCTTTTTTACCTGAAGCAACATCTTTTTTCATTCCTTCAGGCATCCAGCCTTCAGGAGGTGGAGCGATGTAAGAAGCACCAATTACCATTAACACAAAATAACAAACACCGAGTACATAAAATGTAGAAGGGATCCCTATTGATACAATGAGATCTGCAGCTACAGGGGCTGTTATTAAAGCACCAGAACCAAACCCAAGTACAGCCATTCCTGTAGCTAAACCTCTTCGATCTGGAAACCATTTTACTAAGGTAGAAACAGGAGAGATATAGCCAATACCTAAGCCTAAGCCACTAGCAACTCCATAAGTTAATAAGAAAAGGGGGAGAGATTCAATGCTTACGGCAAATCCTGAACCAATTTGTCCTAAACCAAATAACACTGCTGCCACAATCGCGGATTTACGTGGACCATTTTTTTCTACAAAGCTACCAAATAAAGCAGCAGAGGAGCCTGCAAGCGCCATCATAATGGTAAAGGCAATAGCTGCTTCTGTTGCGGACCAGCCTAACGTTTCACTTAACGGATTTTTATAGACACTATAAGCATAAGCTGCCCCAATAGAAATATGAATAGCGATAGCAGAGAGGGCGATTAACCATCTATTTTTTGTTGTCTTCATGTACATTTCTCCTTTACGAGTAAGATAGTTAGGGCGAAAACATAAAAACATAGATGTGAAAACAAAGGTGAGGAGCTCGACATAAAAGTCGAATCTTGTAAGCGATTACAATTATGACTATCAAAAAGATTCAGAAATGAAACAGGGTGTTAATGATTCCTTTCAACTATCATAACAAAATTTTTCTATTCTTCCAATCTTTAGATAGGTTATCACCTATTATACAATATTATGAAAATATTTAAACTGTTATAACACAAAAAAATATTCGGAATTTGTCAATTCCTGCGCTTGCCTAGGAAATAATGAAAGCGCGTTCTGTAAATTAGAACACGCTCTTCATCTTTCTAAATCTCACAAGAATCATCTGTGCATGTAGCATCTCTATTATTATTTAAACTAATAAAAGGCCCATCTTGCTCGTTAATTTGGTTGATTGCTTCAATAAATGTTTCTACTGGTTGTGCACCGCTTATGGCATATTTTCGGTTAATTAAGAAAAAGGGAACACCTTGAATCCCTAGCTGTTGTGCCTCTTGTTCATCACTACGCACAGCATCAGTCATTTCGTCGCTATTTAGTAAGTTTGTTACTTTTTCACGATTTAATCCAATTTCAACTGCTAAATCGATCAAAGTAGAATGATCACCGATATGCTTAGATTCTGTAAAGAAAGCATGTAGTATTCTCTCAGCCATTTCATTCATAAGGCCTTGTGTTTTTGCGAACATCGTTAAACGATGTGCATCAAATGTATTTGTTAGTTTCATCGTATCGAACTGATAATCTAAACCAGACTCTCTTGCCATCTCTTCCATATTGTTGCAATTAAGCTTTGCTTGCTCAAGACTCATCCCATATTTCTTTGCTAGCTTTTCATAAATACTATCAGAAATGTCTCGTTCTGCAGTAGGATCTAATTCAAAACAGCGATAAACTACTTCAACCTTAAGATCTACCTGTTTTATTGCTTCTTCAAGTCGTCTTTTTCCAATATAACAAAACGGACAAGCATAATCTGTCCACATTTCAATCAACATGTGAAATCCCTCCAGTTGTATTCGTTTTTAGTATACTAATTCAATCTTTAAATAAAAAATAAAATGCCTCAGCTGTTGTTGATGTTTTTAGAATTACCCAACTCTACGAAAAACATGGTAAACTGTAAGTCGAATTTATTTTACTCTCTAGGAAGGAGCCGGACATATGAAGGCAAAAATAACTCATCAATTAATTAAGGATATGTGTGGCGTTACGTCCTTCAAGAGAGGTAATGCATTTTTTCTTGCAAATAAAGTAAAAATTGAGGATTATGACGAGCATACATGTCAGGCTATTGTCGAAGGAACAGAAAATTTCAATGTTACAATCTCAGAAATGGACAAGGGAGGCATTCAATCAACATGCTCTTGCCCAAAGCTAGCTTCTTTCGATAAAGACTGTCAGCATATCGCTGCGGTTTTATTATACCTTTACGATCAACAGAGAAACGGAAATTCATTACAAAAACCTGATGATACGATGACAAAAGATTTGTTTTCTCTTTTTAGCCATCAGCCGATCCGTTCCAGCAGTCATCAGCGACATTTTGAAAATAGACAGGTTATCGAAGCGGAATTTATATGTAAGCCTGTTACAGACGAAAATGGAGTAAACTTGCTCGGTATTGAAGTGAAATTAAACTCATTTTTAATAGAAGATTTATTTGGATTTTTAGAGCATTTACAAGCAGGAAAATCAATTCAACTATCTAGTTCCTTTCTATTTGATGCAACCTATCATTGTTTTCAACGAGAAGATGATGAAGTATTTCAACAAATGATTGGAATTATGTTAGATAAAAAAGCTGATAAAACAATCGGATCACATACACATACAAGTATGTTGCTTATTCCACCCACTTCATGGAAAAAAATGCTAACATCCTTACTAGCAGCACCTCAAGTCAAGTTAGTGTATAAAGAGACGAGGTTTAATGGGATACATGTAACGAAAGAATCGCTTCCTTTACAATTCAACTTTGATAAAACCACCGGTTATGAGTTAGAAATGAAAGGTCTTGATAAGATTGTGATTTTTCATTCCTATCAAACCGTTTTATATAATGGTAAGTTCATTCAATTAGACAATGACGATTTTAAGCGTTTATTCGAGCTAAATCAAATGTTGAAGAAAACACGAACGTCTTCCATACCGATTCAACACGAACAGGTTGGTTTTTTTCTAGAAAAGGTGGTACCTGGTTTGAAAAGACTGGGGAAAGTGAATATAGCTGAAGCCATTAGTCGCCAACTAGTCAAAACCCCATTAGTAGCTAAGCTTTATTTGGATCGAATTAAAAACCGTTTACTTGCAGGGCTTGAGTTTCACTATGAAAATATGATGATCAATCCTTTAGAAGGCCGGGATCTTCCGAAAGGATACATTCTTTTGAGAGATATAGAAATAGAAGAGGAAATCCTAAGTTTAATGGAAGAAAGCTCTTTCTCCAAAACAGATGGAGGCTATTATCTGCATAACGAAGAGCTAGAATATGATTTTCTCTATTATCAAATGCCTAAGCTGCAAAAGCTTTGTCAAACTTATGCAACAACAGCTGTTAGGATGCGAATTTTCAGAGAAAATGTGAAGCCGCAGATTCGAATTAAAGTAAAAAAGGAACGAACAAACTGGCTTGAATTTAAGTTCGAAATGGACGGCATCGCTGAAAAAGAAATAAAAGAGGTTTTAGTAGCTCTAGAGGAAAAACGAAAGTACTATCGATTGCGAGATGGCTCATTACTTTCATTAGAAACAAAAGAGTTTGAGGAAATTCAGCGGTTTCTTCATACTTCTCTCGTACAGGATAAAGATTTGTATAATGGATTAGATCTTCCTATTGAAAAAAGTCTTCAGCTTCTTGATGTTGTCGAGGGCAGTGAGTCTTTTTATGTAGAAGAGTCATTTAGACAGTTTCTTAATACAATCCATCATCCCGGCAGCCTAGACTTTCCAATTCCAGATCACTTAGATTCTATTTTAAAAGATTATCAAAAAATCGGTTTTAAATGGATGAAAACTCTTGCTACTTTCGGATTTGGCGGCATATTAGCAGACGATATGGGGCTAGGTAAAACATTGCAAAGCATCACGTTTATTTCTTCAGAGCTTCAAACCATTCGTCAGGAAAAACGTCCAGTGCTAATCGTATGTCCTTCCTCACTAACCTATAATTGGTTGAGCGAATTTATGAAATTCACACCAGGTATTAAGACGCTTATTATGGATGGGGCGAAATCAGAACGTGCTAAACGACAAAATGAAGCATGTGATACTGATGTGATTATTACATCTTATCCACTTTTACGTAAGGATATTAAATGGTATGAAAAACAAACATTTCATTCGATCTTTTTCGATGAAGCTCAAGCCTTTAAAAATCCATTAACACAAACTGCCCGGGCCGTTAAAAAGTTGCAGGCGAATCACCGGTTTGCATTAACAGGAACCCCAGTCGAAAATTCACTAGAAGAGCTATGGTCGATTTTTCACGTTGTTTTTCCTGAATTATTTCTCGGGTTAAAAGAATACAGTCAGCTTACAAAAGCAACAATTTCTCGGCGAATTCAGCCATTTTTGCTTAGAAGAATGAAGGAAGACGTGTTACCTGAGTTTCCTGAAAAAGTAGAATTAACGGATTCAGTTGAATTACTTCCTGAACAGAAAAAGCTTTACGCAGCCTATTTAGCAAAACTAAGACATGATACACTGAAACATCTTGATAAAGAAACAATTAGGAAAAACCGAATTAGAATACTAGCCGGTTTAACTCGTTTACGCCAAATTTGCTGTCATCCTCGCTTATTCGTTGATAGCTATAAGGGGAGTTCAGCTAAGTTTGAGCAGCTTATGCAAATCATAGAGGAATCCAGACTTTCCGGCAGAAGGGTATTAATTTTCTCTCAATTCACTAGAATGCTTGAGCTGATTGGTAGAGAGCTAACGATAAGAGGACTACCGTACTTTTATCTTGATGGACAAACTCCCTCTGAAGATAGAGTAGAGATCTGCAACCGTTATAATGACGGGGAACGAGATTATTTTCTTATTTCATTAAAAGCCGGAGGAACAGGCCTGAATTTAATGAGTGCCGACACCGTTATTTTGTATGACACATGGTGGAATCCAGCTGTTGAGGAACAAGCTGCTGACCGTGCCCACCGAATCGGCCAAAAAAACTCCGTCCAAGTCATTAAGCTCGTAGCAAAAGGAACAATCGAAGAAAAAATCAATGAACTCCAAGACAAAAAGCGTGACCTCATTGAAGAAATCATTAAATCTGACGGTCAGAAGGGAACGATGCTGACGGAGGAGGATATTAGGGAGATATTGATGTTGTGAGGTGAAGGGGTTTTTTTGGTGCCTGTCACTACCCGATATTTGTCGAGATTCGTCGTTACGAAAAAAGGGCTGTCCATCTCAACAGCCCTTTTTCACTTGCTGAATATTCCTTAAATTGGTTTGTTCCTTACATCCTTCTATCAATTATACTAATATATAAGTCTATTTAATAAAAAGGAGGGTACGCTACAAAAGCATCAACATGAAAAAACGTCTTAGAAAAATCTTTCTATCATTTGTAGTGTTCCTTCTATTATGCTGTATAGGTGTTATAGGAGCTGTTGAATATTGGAGTCATACAGAAGCAGGGAAGGTACCTGCAAAAACAGCTGTCCTTCTTCATGCTGTTGATCAAAGACTAGTCACATCAGATATGAAAGCACCTAAAATATTCTCAAGCTCTGGTAGTCCAAGCTATACTCGTACAACAACATCCATCCCTATGTCAGACGGGGAGAAGATCCCAATCAGAATTTATCAACCTAAAAAGGGCGGACCACATCCCATTATTATTTACTACCATGGCGGTGCTTTTTTAGAAGGGTACGGAAACATTAACACACACGATAATATTGTCCGTGCGCTCGCTGCGAACACACAAAACGTTGTAATCTCAGTCGGATACAGATTAGCCCCCACTCATCCTTTCCCAACCGCTACGGAGGATAGCTATGAAGCATTGCTTTGGGCTGTTCAACACGCAAGTTCTTTTAATGGAGATCCTAGTAAAATTGCAGTTGCAGGTGACAGTGCCGGAGGAAATCTAGCAACAGTTGTGACGATGATGGCACGTGACCGAAACGGTCCATCCATTACCTCACAAGCGCTTTTTTACCCGTTAACCACATTTCAAGATGTTGCTTTTTCATCAAGAAGTTTATATGATAGCGGCTACTATTTAATTTCAAGGAGTGTAATGGAAAAGGCGCGGAAAAACTATACACCAGAGGAAAATATGTGGTCAAATCCTTATACATCACCTCTTGAAGCTCAAAATCTTCATGATCTTCCTCCTGCATTCATTATTACAGCAGAATTTGATCCGCTTAGAGATGAAGGAGAAGCATACGGGAAAGTGTTAGCAGCAAATGGAACACCAGTCAATGCGGTTAGGTATAATGGTGTGATGCATGGATTTGTTTCATTTTACGAGGTTATGAATCGCGGGAAAGATGCGCTTGATGAAGCATCAGCTTATTTAACGGAATCGTTTCAACAGCAACCGAAGTATCAAGCCTATCAGCTAGATATCTATGACAATCAACCAGCATTAGAAAGCTTACAGGACAGAGGAGAGGCCTATGCAATCGGAGGATATTTACTCGGAAAACAGGCTATTTCCAAGCTTTCTTCCTGGTAAGAAAAAATGACACACCGTTAAAAGTGTGTCATTTTTATTAGATTTCAAAATCAACGACAATTAGATCCGTTAAACCAATCTCCTTTAGAAACGCAACAGCTTCCTGATGCTTTTCATGTGGTCCATATTGTTCAAGAGCTTGCTTATCCTCAAAACGTACCGTTAAACCTAATTCAAATCCCTGACTTCTGTCAGAAAAATTTACCCCTGCTTGAATATCAACAATCCCGCTAATTTCATTCTTAAGAGATGTTAATTTTTGAATCGCTTCGTTTTGTTGTTCGACTGTTGTTGAATCATTAAATTTGAAGATAACGATATGCTCTACCATGAAAATTCCTCCAAGAACTATTCTTATTTTCGTACGAGTATATTATTGCACAATTTGAAAGATAGGGACAAACAAAATACATGAGAAGAAGAAAGAACTTTTCATTCTATTTATAAAGGATTAATTGGAAGTACATAGAAATGAATATGTAGTAATATTTTAAACTAGTAAAAGCGAAAGACTGGAGGGTGATGCGATGTATACGCTATCACTTAAAGTTCAAAAAAAGAATGGTTTACATATTCGCCTTGCTGCTACATTTATTATTACTCTACAATCGCTTTTAAAGGATAAAGAAGCAATTAAAAACAGCCATGTGATTTATAAGGATAAAAAAGTTCAAGCGAACAATCTACTTTCCTTGGTTTCTTTAAAAATTGAACAAGGTGAAGAGTTTTTGCTAACATGTGCCGATGAAATACCGCCACATGTAGCAAATCAAATCGTTGAGCTGTTTGAGGAAAAGGATGTTGAGAATGTAAAAGAAATGGAAGCTGACCTCATGATGATGGAAAACTCCTATATTCTTCAAGAGGCCTTTACAAAACTTCCAAATGGAGTGGTTGTAGTTGATCGTGACAATGTGATTACATATGTTAATGATGCTGCTGTAAAACTACTCGAAAAACCTCCAAATGAACTCTATAACCATAAAGCTAATGCTGTTATTCCTCAATCAAGACTACATACCATCATGAAAACGGGTCAACCGGAATTCGCTCAAAAGCAAAAAATAAATCATTATACGATACTAACCAATCGATCTCCTCTAATTTTTCAGGATAAAGTCATTGGTGCAGTGGCCGTTTTTCAGGATATATCGAACTTAGAAAAAATAACAAAAGAGCTCAAAGAAGTTCAGGAGTTACAACAAAGACTAGATCTTGTCTTACAATCCGTTTCAGATTTAATTGCCCTAACAAATGAAAAAGGAGAATTTATCTTTATTAACGATGAAATGGATGGAATGCTGATCAAGAATAAAAAAAAGAAAAAAATTCAATCGATTATCGGTGACAACCTTTGGAAGTCACATCAAAAATGCCCTGAACCTTTTATGAAAATTATCCAAGTGAATCATCAATTAACATATATTACAAAAATTAACCCAATTATATTTGATGAAATCTTTCGCGGTACTGTCGTAACATTAAGTCCATTGGATGAAATAAAGATTCTTTTACAAAAACTAGAGCTAATGGAGGAAAGAACGAAGTATTTAGAGAGAGAATTATCAAAACATCAAAAACTGAATTCTGCTTTTAATAAAATCATTGGAAATAGTGAAGTTCTATTAGAATCCCTATCTATGGCTAATAAGGTTTCAAAAACAGATTCAACTGTACTGATAACAGGTGAAAGCGGTACAGGAAAAGAACTTGTTGCAAGAGCCATCCATGAGACAAGTGATCGTAGTGAACGATCATATATCCGGGTCAATTGCTCTGCCATTTCACCAAATTTAATCGAAAGTGAGCTTTTTGGCCATGAAAAAGGTGCGTTTACAGGTGCTTACAAGGTACATCGAGGAAAATTTGAACTAGCTGATAACGGAACTATTTTTCTCGATGAAATTGGTGACTTAAACTTGGATTTACAAGTAAAGCTGTTAAGAGTTCTGCAGGAAAAGGAAGTCGACCGTGTCGGTGGCTTCGAGCCGGTTAAAATCAATGTCAGGGTTATTGCAGCCACAAACAGAGACCTAGCGAAAATGATAGAAGAAGGAAAATTTCGTGAGGATTTGTATTATCGATTAAATGTAATTCCCATTCATTTACCACCGCTACGATCAAGAAAAGAGGACATTCCTCTCTTAATTGAGCATTTTCGTGAACATTTTAATCAACACTTGGGAAAAAATATCAACGGATTTGAACATGGTTTAATTGAGATATTATCGAACTACCATTGGCCAGGAAACATTCGCGAACTCGAAAACATCATTGAAAGGCTTTTTAATCTAACAGAGGATGATTTCTTGAAAATTAGAGATTTGCCCCATTATATATATAAAGAAGAGAGATCTTCTGCTTCTCAAAAACTAGACCTTTTACAAGCAAGTAACATTCTTACGCTCGATGAATATGAAAGGCAAATATTCACTCATGCATGTCAATATTACCCTAGCTATAATCAGCTTTCTCATGCATTAGGAATTACACATAAAACAGCAGCAAAAAAAATAAGGAAATATGGTTTAGAGCACTTACTTGGTAAAAAATATCAAAATACTTGATACTTTTTACCAATTTCCCCCTATAAACATTTTAAAACGCTTACAAATAAGCGTTTTATTTGTTGGCATGGAACTTGCAATTAGGTTAACTGAAAATCAATAAAGGAGGAATACAAGTGAAGAAATTAATTAATGATGCCAATACAGTTGTTCAAGAAATGCTGGAGGGAATGGTTGCTGCACATCCTAATAAACTTAAGTTATTACCAGATACAACAGTCCTTGTCAGAGCAGATGCTCCTGTTAAAGGAAAAGTAGGTTTAGTAAGCGGAGGTGGAAGTGGACATGAGCCTTCACATGCTGGTTACGTAGGAGTTGGAATGCTTGATGGTGCGGTTTCTGGAGAAGTATTCACCTCTCCAACACCTGATCAAGTTTTTGAAGCGATTAAAGCTGTTGATAGCGGTTCTGGAGTGTTATTGATTATTAAAAACTATACAGGTGATGTAATGAACTTTGAAATGGCTGCTGAATTAGCAGAGGCAGAGGGAATAAATGTTGCCAAAGTAGTAGTGAATGATGATGTAGCTGTTGAAAACAGTACATATACAACAGGGAGACGTGGTATTGCTGGTACTGTTCTTGTTCATAAGATCGCAGGTGCTGCCGCAGAGAGAGGGGCAACGCTAGAAGAGGTAGAGGCTATTGCAAATAAAGTGATTGATAACGTTCGATCAATGGGTATGGCCTTAACGCCCTGCACCATCCCGGCTGTTGGTAAGCCAGGCTTCTCTCTTGGAGAAAATGAAATTGAAATTGGGATGGGAATCCATGGTGAACCAGGTATTGAAAAAACCTCTATTCAAACAGCAAATACTATTGCTGAAACTCTCTTAACAAAAGTTCTGGATGATTTAAACATAAAACAAAATGATAAAGTAGCTGTTCTCATTAATGGTCTTGGCGCAACACCTTTGATGGAGCTTTATATTCTTAACAAAAAGGTCGCGAGTATCTTAGATGAACAACATGTGGAGATTTATGACACTTTTGTTGGTGAGTTTATGACAGCATTAGAAATGGCAGGTTGTTCCATATCTGTTCTTAAACTCGATCAAGAACTAATGGAGTTACTTGATTCTCATGCAAATACATTGGCTTTTAAGCGCTAAGAAAGGTAATAAATAACTGAGAAAGGACGTAATATCATGGAATTCGATGTACCAAAAGCAAAGCACTGGATGATGATTTTAAATTCAAAAATACAAGATCATAAACACGATTTAACTGATTTAGATTTAGCGATTGGTGACGGTGATCATGGGTTAAATATGGCAAGAGGTTTTCAAGAGGTTATGAATAAAATCGAAAATAAGGAATACCCGGACCTCTCTACTTTATTTAAAGAGATTGGGATGACAATTATCTCGAAAGTTGGTGGTGCTTCTGGTCCTCTTTATGGAACAGCTTTTATAAAAGCCTCTCCTATTTTTCAAGATAAGGAGTCTATTACTATATCTGAATTAGCCCAAGCATTTAATGCTTCCTTGGAAGGGCTGAAACTCAGAGGTAATGCTCAAATAGGAGATAAAACAATGATTGACGTCTGGGAGCCTGTTGTTACATTTATGATGGAACAAGGAGATAGCTTACACCCAAATGATCTAGCTCAACTCGCAGAAAAAACGAAGGAAGCAACCAAAAACTTAGAAGCGAAAAAAGGTCGTGCTGCTTATCTTGGTAAAAGATCTATTGGACATATTGATCCAGGTGCGGCATCCTCCTGCTATCTATTTGAAGCATTAGCGAACGTATTAGAAGGAGAAGATTTTGATGAGTAAAGTAGGATTATTATTAATCTCACATAGTTATCACCTTGTAACTGGATTAAGAGAATTGCTGCAGCAAGTTCAGCCAGACGTTTCGATTGCTATCTCCGGAGGAACAGATGGAGGAATTGGAACAAATGCGTTTGATATTAAGGAAGCAATAGAGTCTATCTATACTGAAGAAGGAATTGTGATTCTCTTTGATTTAGGAAGTGCTTTAATAAACGCAGAACTAGCATTAGAGTTGCTAGATAAAAATCAATCTAAGATTCGGCTAGCTGACGCACCGCTTGTTGAAGGAGGATTTGCAGCGGTTGTAGAGGCCGGTATTGGAGGCTCTCTTCAGGAGGTGATTGAGGCAGCAGAGGGGGCAAAACAACTGCAAAAAATCACACGATAAGAAAGGGTCAGGAGTGAGCGCAAGATATGATTGAAAAAGAAATAAAAATTAAAATTGAAAACGGTCTTCATGCAAGGCCCTCGGCAGAATTAATAAAATTAATGAATACTTTTAAAAGCACTGTTTATTTCAACATAGAGACAAAGAAGGTAAATGCCAAGAGCATTTTGAATCTTATGGGAGTCTCTATCCAAAAAAATCAATCAATTCGTGTGATGATAGATGGCGATGATGAAGAGGAAGCATTACTTGCTCTTGAAGCATTTTTAACTGATGAAACACGCTAGAATTGTAGCTGTTATGTTGATAAGAAATATCTGACAAACATTTTTCTTTGAAAATAAAAATAAGGATGTTGGATATGACATTAGACAATCAAATCATTTTGCCTGCCTTACGAAACATGAAGGATTTTGAGAAATTATTAGATAGTCCCTATGAATATATTGTCTTGCTTGATCTACACATTGGAAATTTGAAGAACATCACAACAAAGGCTAAACAACATAAGAAAAAAGTACTCTTGCATGCTGACTTAATACATGGCCTAAAAGCGGACGATTATGGCCTTGACTACCTATGTCATCAAATTCAACCAGAAGGGATTATCTCAACAAGAGCAAATGTGATTTCAAAAGCTAAAGAAAAAGGTTTACTTGCTATTCAACGTTTATTTTTGTTAGATAGTAGTGCACTGAGTAAAGGCTGTGCTTTAATTGAAAAAACAAAGCCAGATTATATCGAACTATTACCTGGGATTATCCCTGAAATTATACAGGAAGTTCATTTAAAAGTGAAAATACCTATTTTTGCTGGAGGATTTATCCGAACAACACAAGATGTAGAAAGCGCGATCCATGCAGGTGTAAAAGCTGTTACTACTTCAAACAAGGAGTTATGGAAACACTACACACCAATACATGGATGAAAATGAAGAATCATACAAATAGTTATTGACAGCGCTTTCAATATCGATTAACTTATAATTAAGTTTATATCTTGTGACGGAGAATCGGAGATCCACAGCAATCCCTTTATTTTTAAGGGTGTTTGCTGTGGATTTTTCTATGTTCTTTTACCAAGTAGCTCTATCACAAAAGGTAAACTACTTACGGAATAAGGGGGAAATATCATGACAGCTTTTTTAGGGGAACTCGTTGGTACGATGATTTTAATTATTTTCGGGGGAGGAGTAGTTGGAGGAGTTGTACTAAAAAATTCAAAAGCAGAGAACTCCGGATGGATAGTGATTACATTCGGTTGGGCTATGGCGGTAACATTTGGTGTTTATGCTGTTGGTCAGATAAGTGGAGCACATCTTAATCCAGCGGTTACATTAGGCTTAGCATCGATTGGAGATTTTCCTTGGAGTGATGTACCTTCTTACATTTTCGCCCAGATGATTGGTGCATTTATTGGTGGAGTTATTGTCTTTTTTCACTATCTCCCACATTGGAAAGCAACAGAAGACAAGGGTGCTAAGTTGGCCGTATTTTCAACAGACCCAGCGATTAAGTCTACTCCAGCTAATCTCTTGAGTGAAATAATCGGAACATTTGTTTTAGTACTTGGTTTACTTACAATTGGCTCTAATTCATTTACTGAAGGTCTTAATCCGTTAATTGTTGGTTTCTTAATTTTAGCAATCGGTCTTTCACTTGGTGGTACAACAGGCTATGCAATCAACCCAGCTCGTGATTTGGGACCTAGAATTGCCCACTTCTTGTTACCGATTGCAGGCAAGGGAAGTTCAAACTGGAGTTACGCATGGATCCCAGTTGTTGGTCCAATAATTGGGGGGATTTATGGGGCACTTTTTTATAAGCAAGTTTTCTTAGGTGAAGGCAGTGCAGCATTTTGGGTATGTACTGCTATAGTGGTCATTATTGCTCTTACAGCATTCGCAAAAAGCAAAGGACACGATGCGACTGTTTCTTCTCATACAAAAGCATCTGTTTAATATAAAATAAAGATCATTTAAAAAGGGAGAGAAATTCTAATGGAAAAATATATCTTATCACTTGACCAAGGTACAACAAGCTCACGAGCTATACTTTTTAACAAACAAGGAGAAATCATTCATATATCACAAAAGGAATTCACTCAGCACTTTCCAAAGCCAGGATGGGTTGAGCATGACGCTAATGAGATATGGGGATCTATCTTATCCGTTATTGCGCAAGTTTTATCTGAAACGAATGTGAAGCCGGAGCAGATTGCGGGTATAGGGATTACAAACCAACGTGAAACTGCAGTTGTATGGGATAAAACAACAGGACTTCCTATATACAATGCAATTGTTTGGCAATCACGACAAACTTCTGGAATTTGTGAGGAATTAAAATCACAAGGATATAATGACTTATTCAGAGAAAAAACCGGTCTTTTAATCGATGCTTACTTTTCAGGCACGAAAGTAAAATGGATACTAGATCATGTAGACGGCGCAAGAGAAAAAGCAGAAAAAGGAGATTTAATGTTCGGTACAATTGATACATGGCTCATCTGGAAGCTAACTGGTGGAGCAGCATTTGTAACTGACTACACAAATGCGTCAAGAACGCTAATGTATAATATCCATGAATTAAAATGGGACGATGAGTTATTAGATATCTTAACTGTTCCAAAATCAATGCTTCCTGAAGTACGTCCTTCTTCGGAAATATACGGACATACGGTTGATTATCACTTCTTTGGTCAAAATGTACCAATCGCAGGGGTGGCCGGTGACCAACAAGCTGCGTTGTTTGGGCAGGCATGCTATCAAGAGGGCATGGCTAAAAACACATATGGCACAGGATGCTTCATGCTTATGAACACAGGTGAAAAAGCTGTAAAATCTGAGCATGGTCTTTTAACGACCATTGCATGGGGATTGGATGGAAAGGTCGAATACGCTTTAGAAGGAAGTATATTCGTTGCAGGCTCAGCGATTCAATGGTTACGGGATGGTCTTAGAATGTTCAAAGATGCATCCGATAGTGAAGGATATGCTGAAAAGGTAGACTCAACAGACGGTGTGTACGTTGTCCCTGCATTCGTAGGTCTAGGAACGCCTTATTGGGATAGTGACGTTAGAGGAGCGGTGTTTGGGTTAACACGCGGAACACAAAAGGAGCATTTTGTTCGGGCAACATTAGAATCATTAGCGTACCAAACAAAGGATGTTCTTACTGCAATGGAAGCGGATTCGGGAATTACCTTAAAAGGACTTCGTGTTGATGGTGGGGCTGTAAAAAATAATTTCTTAATGCAATTTCAAAGTGATATTCTTGGCGTTTCAGTGGAAAGACCTGTTATTGAGGAAACAACTGCATTAGGTGCTGCCTATTTAGCAGGGCTTGCTGTAGGTTATTGGAAGGACCGCGAAGAAATTTCAAAGCAATGGAACATCAACCGTACCTATGAAGCTAATATGACAAATGAAGAAAGAGATCGCTTATACAACGGCTGGAAAAAAGCTGTGAATGCAACAATGGCATATAAATAATAGATAAAGATAAAAAGAAGACCATACTACCGTCTGAAACTTTGTGACGTGAGTATGGTTTTACTCTTTCTGAAAATAAACCATCACTACCTATTAAGATTAGTGATGGTTTAGTCTTTTTATTGCTGTAAATGATATTTTTTAATTTTAAGATAAAGTGTATTTCGACTTATTTTTAAAATTGAAGCAGCACGACTAATGTTCCAGCTCACATAATCTAACGTTCTTTTGATGACTTCTTTTTCTGAATGAACTAAAGAGGTCAGGGTTGCTTCATCTTCAGCAGACAATTCAGTCGTTCGTTCATACTCCGTTTCAAAATCAAGGTCCTTTGCAAGTATTTCATTCCCCTCAACTAAAAAGGAAGCTTGCATAAGAATACTATTAAGCTCTCTAACATTCCCCGGCCAATGATAAGAAAGCAGCTTTTCTTTTGCTTCACTTGAAAGATGAAGAGAAGGAGAATCTAACTTTTTTATTAAGTAATTTGAAAGCTCAATAAGGTCTGAACGTTCCCTTAAAGGAGGGATTGTCATAACGATTCCTTTAAGCCTATAATATAAGTCTTCTCTAAACCGACCAGCTTCAATTTCTTTCCGAAGATTTTTATGTGTGGCAGCGATAACTCTCGTATTAATCGGGATTGGTTTTACACCGCCTACACGTGTTACCGCCTTTTCTTGAAGAACTCTTAACAAAACTGCTTGTGCCTTTAGTGGCATATCACCAATTTCATCTAGAAAAATTGTCCCATCATTTGCCGCCTCAAATTTACCAACAACACCTTCACGATTTGCTCCAGTAAAGGCTCCTTTTTCATATCCAAATAATTCACTCTCGATTAGAGTTTCGGGGATTGCGCTGCAATTAACAGCAATAAATGGCTGATCCTCTCGAAGCCCTGAGGTATGTAAGGATTGTGCAATAAGTTCTTTTCCTGTCCCGCTTTCACCATAAATGATAATAGGAAAATCTGTTAACGCCGCTTTTTTTACCTTTTTTCTCACTTCATTCATTTTAGGGCATGACCCTATAATATCTGTTATTGTGTATAATTTTTTATCCTTAGTTGTTTGCTTAGGGGCTTTATTAAAAGCCATAACAAGTCTTGATTGCTTTTGGAATGAATCTGAGATTACTTTTGTCTTATATCCTGATGTATGGTGAAACTCCTTACCAATACAATCTTCGCCTAGAAGCTGTCGTGCTGACTGATTTGCTCGGATAATTCTTTTATCATCATCAAGAGAGAGAAGAGGGACTGTTGAAAAGCTAGTGATCGCTTCAAGCTCTTTTATGGTTATCACTTTTTCATGTGAAGCTTGATCAAAAAGTAACCCATTCTGAATGGAAGTAGCCATGATTGTTGTTAAGGATATGATAAACGGGTGGAATAATTCCTTTCTAGCACTAATATTAACGGCTCCAATTAGTTCTCCGTCTGGTGAGTAAATAGGGCTTGCTGCACATGTGAGAAATTGATTTTTTACATAGAAGTGATGATCAGCATGGGTAATAATGGGTACTTTTGCAGAGATAGCGAGCCCCATAGCATTTGTTCCTTTGTTTTCTTCGGACCAATTTGATCCTATTGATAAATAGTCTGTGGATCCTGAAGCATCCAGCTGTCCCACTTTATGAATGATGGTCCCGTTTCGGTCAACAATGACCACAACTAATTTTGAACAATAGCTAGAGGGAAGTGAGTTAATAACAGTAGTTGCATGTTTAATCAATAACTCATTTTCTTTTATAAGTTGACGCAGGGCCTTACCGGTTAAAATTGAGTTTTCAATAGGATCTGTTTGAGAAAGACCAATCTCTTGACAACGTTTCCAAGATTGATTAATCACATCATTCTGTTCATAAAAAATCTCTGTAAACATTTTATGATTATTACCTCCTCTACACGTTAAGGCAATTTATTCTTTGATTCTATTATACTATTTTTTCAATAATCAGGAAAATCTTAGTTTTAGATTGTCTTAAATTAGGACACAATTTGTGCACTTTTTGAACACGCTTTCAAACATGTCATTTTTAAAGAAATAAATACTAGCCTTTCGGGTTGGCACAGAAATTGCTTATAGATAATTGTAAGAAATGAAAGAAAAAAGGGGATGAGTGAAAGATGAAAAACAGAGCGGTAGCATATATGGGACCTGGAAAAGTAGAGGTCCAGGACATAGGATATCCTGACTTAGTATTAAGAGATGGCCCTGGTGTAAATCCATTGAATGTTGGTCGAAAGTGTAACCATGGCGTTATTTTAAAGGTTGTTACAACAAACATTTGTGGTAGTGATCAGCATATGGTGAGGGGAAGAACAACTGCACCTTCGGGGTTAATTCTTGGACATGAAATCACCGGGGAAGTCATTGAAGTAGGAAGCGATGTTGAATTTATTAAAAAAGGAGACCTTGTATCCGTTCCATTTAACATCGCTTGTGGTCGTTGTCGTAGCTGTAAGGAACGCGACACTCATATATGTGAAAATGTAAACCCTGATCGTCCAGGCTCAGCATATGGATATGTTGATATGGGGGGATGGGTCGGAGGTCAATCCGAATATGTAATGGTACCATACGCTGATTTCCAACTTTTAAAGTTCCCAGATAAAGACCAAGCTATGGAAAAAATTAAAGATTTAACCATGCTATCAGATATCTTTCCAACAGGCTATCACGGGGCAGTAAGTGCAGGAGTGAAGCCAGGCTCAACTGTTTATATCGCTGGTGCTGGTCCAGTTGGTCTTGCAGCAGCACATTCTGCACAATTACTAGGTGCAGCAGTTGTTATTGTTGGAGATTTAAATGGTGAGAGACTTGCTCAAGCAAGAAGCTTCGGATGTGAAACAGTAAACCTACGTGAACATCCAGACTTAGGAGAACAAATCGAGCAAATCTTAGGTACACCAGAAGTAGATTGTGCTGTGGATTGTGTTGGCTTTGAAGCATCAGCTCATGGAGCAAATGCTGGTGAAGCACCTGCAACTGTATTAAACTCAATTATGACAGTTACACGTGCAGGAGGGAGACTTGGTATTCCGGGATTATATGTAACAGGTGACCCAGGCGGAATTGATGAGGATGCAAAAATTGGAACATTAAAGGTACGACTTGGATTAGGATGGGCGAAAGCACACACGTTTGTTACAGGTCAAACACCAGTCATGCAATATCATAGGGAATTAATGACAGCGATATTAAGTGGTAGAGCACAAATTGCAAAAGCCGTTAATGCCACTGTTATTTCACTTGATGAAGCTCCAAGAGGTTATCAGGAATTTGACAAAGGTGCTGCAAGAAAATATGTCATTGATCCACACGGACTTGTGAAAAACTAATTAATACTTAATGATAAGGGGATAGAAACCTTTATGAAAAAGGCGGAGAACAACAAAGGTTGTTTCCGCCTTTTTTTAATGAATCATATAAGAGTAATCATTATCGTTTTTTCTTCTTAGGATCATTTGCTGGGTTATTTTTGACTACTTTATCAAAAATGACATAAACATACACAACGTTATCGTCAGTAATTTTAATAGTAGAAACTCTACCTTTACGGCCTTTAATTTTTATATTTTCGTTTTCAGATGGAGGTTTTTCTAAGAGCTGAGTTAACACAACGGTATTATTTTCTACAAACTGTACAACTGGCATAAATAATTTCTCCTTTCGAATTTCGAAATAAGATAGAAGAAGGAAGGAACTAATGTGTGTAGTATAGATACATATTTAAAAAAACTTTTAATTAGACCATATTTATACAAATTACATTATTACGTAAAATATAAATTTGACGTAATAATGGATATAATTTAAACTACTATTATAGAACTTTGGGTCTTGAGGTGAATTTTATGGCTACAGAATCACAGCAACAACATTATCGTAAGCTTCAACTATTGCTAAAAGAATTACCGTGGTATGTTGAAGAATATATTGATCATAAACGGAGAAAGCTTTCAGCAGCATCATTACTGAATTACTGTCATGATTATAAAATTTTCTTCAATTGGATCATCTCAGAGCAACTTTATAACGGTAATCTTAAGGAAATTCCTTTGGATTTACTGGAAACATTAACAGTACAACAAGTTGAAGGCTTTTTATATGCTTTGCAATACGAACTACATAACAAAGAAATTACAGTAAACCGAAAATTATCAGCATTAAAGTCCCTTTTTAATTATTTACAAAACATTGCTGAAACGCGTGACTTAAAACCTTATATCCAGCGTAATGTGATGGCAAAAATTGAATTTAATGAGCTTAAGGATAGTATGGAAACGATTGCAAACAAAATGGAGGGCAAAATCCTCATTGGTGATGAGTATGAAAAGTTTCGTCGTTTTATTGCTCATGACTATGGTGAGGTTTGTAAAGAAAACAAGAAGCTTTTTAACTTTTATCGATTAAACCAAGAGCGTGATACTGCGATTGTATCACTTATATTAGGTTCAGGCTTACGTCTTTCAGAGGTCGTAAATCTTGATTTAGAAGACATTGATTTTACTAAGTTTTCCGCACGTGTTATTCGTAAAGGAAATAAAGAACAATATGTCTACTTCAGTAAAATTGCGATGGATGATCTTCAGGAGTATCTAAAAATAAGAGAAGCTCGATATCTTGTGGAAAAAAGCAATAAGGCTTTATTTGTAGCAGCAGCAATGGGACCAAAAGGCAAATCCAGACGCCTGACAGCACGTTCAATAGAAAAGCTTATTGAAAAATATGCTGCAGCGTTTGGAAAGCCGTCCCTATCGGTTCATAAGTTAAGACATTCATTTGCTACGAGGTATCATTCTGAGATTAATGATGTACCTAAACTTAGAAGACAATTAGGCCATTCCTCTATTCAAACAACAATGATCTACACACATATAAGAAATGATGATTTAAAAAGTGCTGTAGATCGTATGGATATGCCGAAAGAACAGTAAGCTTTATAGAGATTCCATTTCTTCTTCAAAATAAAACGTATTCGGATACTCTTTTAATGTATAAGAGTATCTTTTCATGTTAGCAACATAACTACAGTTAGTGATTGTAACAACTTCCTTTTTAGCTTTAAGAAATACTTTTTCGTCGATCTTAAATTTGTTATTATTTTTCATTGTTTCCCAACTTTCTTTGGATGCTATTAGTATTATCTCATAAAAAGGAAAGGATATTTCAATTTTTCAACGTAGAAGTAAAGATTTCATCATTTTTTCTTGAAAATAGGTCGAAATGTATGAATTTATATACAAAAATATCTAGTTGAGTGAAGATAATCTGATAAGTGATAATGGTAGCATAAGGTTTTGGTTAAATCAAAAAGGATGACAAGAAAAGACTATATGATAAAAGAAGGTGCTAGCCGTTAAAATTAATTATCTGTTTTTATTCTAGTTTACATAATATGTATTATGAGAAGTTGAATAAAATGAAAAATTTTGTCTCAAAACCTAAGATTACTTAAGTAAGTGAGACAGAAAAAATTGATTAACTAATTAATTTGAGTAAGCATCAGTTAGTTTTAAGTGTTCTATACAATGATACAAATCACATTTCCACGTATTTTCTAACATTTTTAGAGAAGTTAATGATGTATTTTGTACAGATTGTTTCGTATTTAGATCTGGTACAAGTTCCTTCAACATCTTTTTAATAAAAGCACATTTCGGTGTTTTTTTTACTATTTCATCAAAAATGCATTGCCCCTAAGGATTACACTATTATGCTCTTCAATGTCTAAATTAAAGTACCTCCAGCCTTATTTCCACTTCTTTATTCCAATCTATTGTGCCATGACGAATCATACCGATCTTCACTACATCTCCCCTCCCTTTTACAAGTCTTGAGAACTATTCATTTTCAATGACATGCCATTCTATAAGATTGATGGCATGACCATCTGGATCATAAACATCGAAATCGATATGTACATTTGTACCAGAGGACCAATGATTCAATTCCCCTACCTTGATTTCTTTTTCTTTTAATTTTGAATAGAGATCTTCAATATGATCACAGTTCAAATTAAAGGTTGGATGCTTATGAGGAGTAATCGTCTCAGTCGTTTCAATTAACGTTAACAAGGGAGAATGTTCACTGATCAGGTAATTTGCTCCCCTTCCATTCTCCCACTGTTCAACATCTCGCAGTTTTAAGCCTAATACATCTGAATAGAATGTAATTGATTGATCTAAATTACTTACTCTTATAAATACGGCTCCTAAATAGTTAACAACCATTTCCCCTCATTCCTCTCAGCCACTTTTATGAAATTTTACAAATCATCAGCATATTCCCATCAGGATCTTTAATATTAAAAGAATGTCCATGCTCAATGTTTGTCACAATTTCCACTCCCTTTTCTTGCATAAACTGATAGGCTTGATGAATATCATCTGTATTAAAATGAAACATAGGTGTTCTTGCATAAGAATCCTTCGTATAAATCTTACTATCTAGGACAATGTTTAATCCATTATTGTCCATTGGTATGCAGCAAAGGTGATCTAATAAAATCTCATATGTAGGCTCTAAGTTTAATAGTGAGCAATACCACTCTCGAGCTTTTTTTATATCACTTACTGGTATGAAAATGGCCCCAACTTTATTTAAGATAATACTCAAAAAAATCACTCCCCTATATAGTTGAAAAGAGTACTTCAGTGCTTGCTTGAAAAGTTCTGAGCACCCCCTCCTATCATAATTACATGCATCTCACCAAGTTCCTGTATTATATTCTCCTTATTTTCTTTTTTTCCTTTTTATTACAATATAAAATAACTTAATCTCCAAAAATTTCTTGACTAGGTAAATCGTTCCATTGGATAATACTAATGAGTAATATA
The DNA here is from genome assembly GCF_003667825.1 of Metabacillus litoralis. Lineage (NCBI taxonomy): Bacteria > Bacillati > Bacillota > Bacilli > Caryophanales > Bacillaceae > Metabacillus > Metabacillus litoralis. Next base: position 1,290,522 of record NZ_CP033043.1, read on the forward strand.
ATTTTAAATAGAATTAGAGGTCTTTTACATCATGGGTAAAAAAGGTCGTAAGGAAGGATCAAATGGTGCGGAAAGCAGAGCAAACTTGGTTTTAATAGCTGCAGAGGAATTTGCTACATATGGCTACTATGATACAAAAGTGAGTACGATTGTGAAAAAAGCAGGAGTCACTCAACCTACCTTTTATTTATATTTTGATAGTAAGGAGGCTATTTTTTCAGAGTTAATTCAAACTTTTCGTCATAAGCTTTCAGAACTAACAAAGGAAAGCAGGCTTGAAACAGGTTTAGACCCCGCTTTATTGCCTGATAGAATTGCAATCGGTTTGTCTGCTATCTTGCAATTTTTTTATGATAATCCACACTTAACAAAAATTGGGTTTTATTATTCATCAGAGGCAGAACGAATAAAAAAGCAACTCGTTGAACAAATAACAGAAAATCTATTATCCGAACAAAGAGATGGTTATTTTCGAGAGGATATTGATATGAAAACAGTAAGTGAAAGTTTGGTAGGATCTATTGAACGTCTTACTCTTACCTATTTATTTACTGATCAGAAAGAACCTGTTCAGCTTGCTAAGGAAATTGTTCATCTATATTTAAATGGACTTAAGGTGTAAAATTCATTGCTATTTGAAAGGTTCTGTACTTACCTTTCTGATCATAATTAATTGGAGTTGATCATAATGAAGGTTTATGAAGAAACGAAAATGGAAGAGTTAGATCAAGAGTGGGTTGAACTCATTTCCAAAGCTAGAGAAATGGGCCTTAGTACAGAAGAGATTCGTGAGTTTTTAAGTTCAAAGCAGTAATAGCTAGCATATGTAACTTATCTTTAAATTACCATACCTATTGTAACTAACGCGATGTACAAATTCTGCATCGTTTTTTTTATTGTGTAACTTTTTTGTGAAACAAGAAAATTCGGGGAGTGACAGGCACCCCCCAACAAAGTCTACTGCACTAACTCGTCTACTGATTGTTTCTCGTGAATTCGTTTAATTGCTTCACCGATTAGTGGAGCAACAGAGAGTTCAACGATTTTGTCTATTCTTTTGGATTCTGGAAGTGTAATTGAATCTGTAATAATGAGTTCTTTGATGTTTGAATTTTGAATACGTTCAATTGCCGGTCCTGATAAAACTGGATGTGTACAACATGCATACACTTCTTTTGCGCCATTTTCTGTCAGGGCGTTTGCAGCTAACGTAATGGTCCCAGCTGTGTCAATAATATCGTCGATAAGAATCGCAGTTTTTCCTTCGATGTTTCCAACAATATTCATCACTTCTACAACATTAGGTCTTGGACGTCTTTTATCAATAATGGCAATAGGAGCTTTTAGACGATCGGCCAATTTACGAGCACGTGTTACACCACCATGATCTGGTGAAACGATCACAAGATCCTCTAAATTCTTATCTTGGAAATACTGAGAAAGAATTGGAACTCCTAAAAGGTGGTCAATCGGAATGTCAAAGAACCCTTGAATTTGTGGTGCATGTAAGTCTAGAGCAATCACACGTGTTGAACCTGCTGTTTGAAGTAGGTTTGCAACAAGTTTAGCTGTAATTGGTTCCCTTGCTCTTGCTTTACGATCTTGTCTTGCATATCCATAGTATGGAATAACTAAGTTGATTGTATTTGCTGAAGCACGCTTAAGGGCATCTACCATAATAAGCAGCTCCATTAAATGTTCGTTAACTGGATCACTGATTGATTGAATGATATAAACATCACAACCACGGATACTTTCTTCAATATTTATCTGGATTTCTCCGTCACTAAAGCGAGTAACAGAACACTTTCCTAATTCGACTCCAAGGATATCACTAATTCTTTTTGATAGAGAAGGATCAGAGTTTAGTGAAAAGATTTTCAAATTAGGATCTTCATAGTGATTAAACATGTTAATGAGTAAACCTCCAATAGCCATTCTTAATTTTAAGTTAGTTTCCAATTTACTATTTTACACTAAATTTACCTAACATTAATAATTATTTATTAAAAAAAGCAGAGAATTTAATTAGAAAATCTTTGCTTTTCATCATGTTCTATTGAAGTGAACCAATTACTCTATTTTTAGAACACCGCTAACATCATTCCATTCCGCTACTTTAGCTTCTTTAAACCTTATCTTTGAGTACTTATATAACCATTCTTCTCCTGTAATTGAATCAGGTGTACCCATAAACATCTGGACTAATAATACCCCACTTTACCTTAGCTTGGTATTTGCAACAATGAAGAGACATTCCTATTTTAAAGAGAGTAAAAAAGACACATTCTTTTTGAAAAATATGTCTTCTTAAAAAAATATCCTGTATCTATTATGATGGAAAATCTTCCGCTGCAATATAAGCTTCTTTTATAATTTTAAAATGATGTAGCTCATGTCCTGCTAAAATAAAAACAAGTGCACGTGCTGTTACCTCAGAATCTAGTGCGGTACCTTTTCTTTCTAAATCCTCTAAGGTTAGTGTTTTGATAAATTGTAAAGTGCTTTGCCGAACAGCAGCAAAATCCTCTAGTAACTCTTTTACAGATCGTCTATTAAAGTCAGCGTTTTTAATGTAGGCATCTTTATCATAGATATGAAGAGACATAGCTTCCCCTCTCGCGATACAAAGAAGCGCAAAACTTAAAACACGCTCAGTATCTGAGAGATGCCCAATCACTTCCTTTATACTCCATTTGTTAGGCGCGTATTTATATAACCCTTGTGCTTCGGAAAGGTCCTTAAGTAAGTTGATTGTTTCGTTATTTTGTTGTTGTAATGATGCGAAAATGTCATCTTCAGGCACTAAGTCTACGTATTTTGCAAAGTACGTGTTATATTCATCTACAGTTGGTTTTTTGATCATATCATCTCATCCTTTCATCTGTATTTAGTTCATATTCGATGAAAAATAGCGGATTCCTTCTTTTGGAAGTTTTGTCGAAAAACTAATATTTTGTTGAAAACATCAAATAAAAGAACAAAACTAGCAAATATATTTATCAAATCTTCAAATAAAATCACAAAATTGGCGAATATATATGTAATAACTCCCAATATATATGACAAGGCACAACGAAATGTTGTGCCTGTGCACCTTATAAGCAACGCCCACTAATTTTCCTTACAATTTCCTCTTTAAAATCGTTAATAGATATACCTTCCGACTGATGATCTCCATATTTTCGGACATTCACTGTTCCATTTGCCATTTCTTGATCTCCTAAGACAAGCATATATGGAGTTTTCTTCATCTGAGCCTCCCTGATTTTGTACCCAAGTTTTTCATTGCTAGAATCAAGTTTTACTCGGACCCCCGCTTTCTTCAGCTCCGATTGAATTTGTAAGCAATAATCCATGTGTACATGTGAGACAGGAATGATTTCTACTTGTATTGGTGAGAGCCATACAGGGAATGCACCTGCAAAATGCTCAATTAATATCCCTAAGAAGCGATCGATTGATCCGAATATAGCGCGATGAATCACAACAGGACGCACTTTTTCGTTGTTTTGATTAATATAAGAAAGATCAAACTTTTCCGGCATTTGAAAATCTAGTTGAATTGTTGCACATTGATGACTTCTTTTTAAAGCATCCTTAATATGAAAATCAATTTTAGGTCCGTAAAATGCGCCATCACCCTCGTTAAGATGATAATCGACCTCCAAATCTTGAAGAACATTTTTTAAAGCTGCCTCGGAAACCTCCCATAGCTTATCATCTCCTAAAGAATCTTCTGGTCTAGTGGAGAGCTCAACAGAATACTCAAATCCAAAAGTACGATAAACCCTATCAATTAATTGAAACACCTGCTTTATCTCATCCTGAATCTGATCATCACGAACAAAAAGATGAGCATCATCTTGACAAAATGTACGAACCCGAAGAAGTCCATTTAATGCACCGCTGAACTCATGGCGATGAACTTGACCGAATTCAGCCATTCGAATCGGTAAATCTCGATATGAGTAAAGATTATTTTTGAAAATAAGCATATGACCAGGGCAATTCATTGGTTTTAAGGCAAATTTAGTTGAATCAACCTCCGAAAAATACATATTTTCATGATAATGATCCCAGTGACCTGATTTTTCCCATAGTTGTTGATTCATCATAAAAGGAGTACGAACCTCGTCATAGTAGGCTTCATTCTGAAGTTCTCGCGAAAACCTTTCTAGTTCATTTCGAATGATCTGGCCATTTCGTAAATAAAACGGCATTCCAGGAGCTTCCTCTGAGAACATAAACAGCTCTAGTTGTTTTCCTAGCTTTCGATGATCTCGTTTTGCTGCTTCTTCTAAGTAATAGAGATAATCTTTTAAGTCATTTTTCTTTTTAAATGCCACACCATAAACTCGCTGAAGCACATCATTTTCGCTATCTCCTCTCCAGTAAGCACCGGATACACGAGTTAAATGAAATGCTTTTATAAAACCAGTTGATGGAAGATGTGGACCTCGACAAAGATCAATGAATTCACCTTGTTGGTATAGTGACAGCTTTTCATTTTTCGGAATATCTTTTAAAATCTCTAATTTGTAGCTCTCACCTTTTTCTGAAAAAAGCTTTTCCGCTTCATCATAAGAAACTTCGATTCGTTTAATCTCTAGGTTTTCTTTGATGATGTTTTCCATCTCTTTTTCAATCTTTTCTAAATCATTTGATGTTAAGCTAAGCTCCTCCAGATTCATATCATAATAAAAACCATCTTCAATCACTGGACCAATCCCTAATTTCACAGCTCCATATATTCTTTTCACCGCTTGAGCTAATACATGGGCTGTTGAGTGCCTTAGAATTTGCAAACCTTCTTCAGAATCAAGAGTTACAATAGAAACCTTTGCATCTTGTTCAAGCTTGTAGCTGTGATCAACCAAATGACCATTCACTTTCCCTGCTACCGCATTCTTTTTCAAACTAGGGCTAATTGATTCAGCCAGCATACTAACTGAGATCCCTTTTTGATATTCTTTTATGTTCCCATCTGGTAATTCAATTTTTACTACATTCATTTGACAAAACACTCCTTTACTATAATAAAAAGCACACTCATCCCTAGATAAGGGACGAGTGTGCTTAATAACCCGTGGTTCCACCCAATTTCCCATAAGCAATTAAACTTATGGCTTTGGTGCTGTAACGTAGCATGGACGATATCAGATACTGCTTTTCCCTGATATAGCTCAGAGGTGGTAAATGATTTTCCTAAGTTAGGAAGGTCACAGCATTTCCTTCCCTCTCTGGAAACCGTAAAAATCATTCATGTCCTCGTCACTGCTTTTTTCTATTTTAAAAAAAAAACGCACTCATCCCTACTAACAAGGGACGAGTGCGTTTTGCTCGTGGTTCCACCCAATTTCCCATAAGCAAAAAACACTTATGGCTTTGGAGCTGTAACGTAGCCTAGACGATATCAGATACTTATGTTCCCTGATATAGCTCAAAGGTGGTAAATGATCTTCCTAAGTTAGGGAGTCGCAGCATATCTCCCCTCTCTGAAAACCGTAAATATCATTCATGTCCTTTTCATAGCATTGTATATTTGTGAAAAATAAAAAACACACCCATCCCTATACAAGGGACGAGTGTGTTATAACCCGTGGTTCCACCCAATTTCCCACAAGCAATAAACTTATGGCTTTGGTGCTGTAACGTAGCATATACGGCATTGGATACTATTTTCCCCAATACAGCTCAAAGGTGGTAAACTACTTTACTGCGTTAGGAAGCTCTCAGCATATCTTCCCTCTCTGGAAACCGTTTAAAGTAACTCATGTCCTTATCATTGCGTTCAAAAGTAAAATTCGTATTTGATTGATTTTGATACTACAATAAAATGGAAAGAAATGCAATAACTTATTTTTAATTTTTTGCTAGTTAAAATTAGGTCTAGAATAGATCTTGACGGTCAAAAAACAATCCTGTTATTCTAGGTCCATTGCTTGACAACTACATATTACAAGTTTATAGCGGAGGTTTTCTTTTGAAAGATCTATTTAATAGCTTGTCTTCTAGACAAATCAGCTTTTATACTCTTTTACTATTTTTCTTTATTGTGTCAGTATTTTTTGTCCACAATAACTACTCTTTTTATGATCGACCTATTGCTAAAATTACGGAAACCCGTTTAGTCGAAGCAACAGAGACAGTCGATCTTCACGAAAATGTGGATAAGCTTTTTACTCAGGATATAGAAGCAGTGATTAAAAACGGAGAACATAAAGGAGAAGGAATTTCCTTAACAAATGAGTATTCATTATCAGGAGCGTTTGATTCACAATACGAAGCTGGGGATGAATTGTTTGTTTCGATTGATACAGAGGAAAGCGCAACTTTAACCGGAACGATAAAAGATGTAAAGCGTGATAAATATGTTGTGATCATAGCCTGGGTTTTCATCTTTACTCTGCTTATTGTCGGGAAAAAACAAGGGCTTTTTTCGATCATTAGTTTGGCGGTCAACGCCGTTTTGTTATCGTATGCATTGGATGTGTATATGCATACATCAGGAATTAGTTTGCTAGTCGTTTGCGGCATAAGTGCGATTCTGTTTACAATCATTTCTTTACTACTCGTGAATGGCTTTAACGGTAAAACATATGCAGCTATTATTTCAACCATACTTGGAACGTTTATTTCTCTTTTGATTGCGATTATTGTCATGTGGCTAACAGCTGAAGAAGGTCTTCGATATGAAGAAATGCAATTTTTAACTCGACCTCCTCAAACCGTTTTTATAGCAGGAGTATTAATTGGATCATTAGGAGCGGTTATGGATGTTGCCATTACCATGTCTTCATCTGTATATGGTTTGTATGAAGAAAATAATCACATCTCGATAGGAGCACTAAAAAAGTCAGGAATGGATATCGGAAAAGATATTATGGGGACAATGACAAATATTTTGTTTTTCGCCTATGTAAGCGGTGCGATTCCTATGTTAATTTTATTTTTTAAAAACTCATCACCATTGTCGTATACCTTATCTATTAATCTTTCTTTGGAATTAGCTCGAGCTCTAGCTGGTGGAATTGGTATTGTTTTAACGATTCCGATCGGTCTCTATACTTCTATATTGTTCATTAACCGAAAGAAGAGGATAAGATCATGAATGTATTAGTTTGTTTAGCCGCTATATTATTTTTATTAATGATTCTTATAGGTGGAAAAAAAGGGGCCCGTTCTTTTATAGCTTTATTTTTAAATTTTAGTGTGCTCTTTTTAGCTACTCTTTTTATGACAGATCCAAATGCAGATCCTATATTATTAACATTAATCGCTAGTACAATCATTAGTTGCATTACCCTGTTTTTTATCAATGAAGTTAACAAGAAAACGAAAACAGCTTTTCTTTCAACAATCATTACGTTAGCTACTCTTCTGTTTTTTATTATCATCGTGACAGAACATACTATGACACAAGGCTTTGGTGAAGAAGAAATCGAGGAGCTTAGTATCTTTTCTATGTATATTGGAGTAGACTTTGTGAAAATCGGTGCATCCATGATCATCATGAGTACAATTGGTGCTATAACTGATGTTGCAATTTCGATTTCGTCTCCCATGCGTGAAATTTTACTTCATAATCCAAACATTAGTAGAAGCTCATTGTATAAATTTGGACTAAGCATTGGGAGAGACATTCTAGGAACAAACACAAACACATTATTTTTTGCTTTTTTTGGAGGATATTTAGGGTTACTTATATGGTTTAAAGATTTAAATTATTCTTTCGGGGAAATTGTTAATTCAAAGGTATTTAGCGCAGAGATGATTACCATTCTTTGTGCAGGAATTGGAATTGCCTTAATTATTCCAATCACATCATGGATTACTGCTTATTTTTATATTAAATCAAGGGATCAATAGGCGAAATAATCAAAACTATAAGACAACCAGCTAAACAATTACCATATTTTCGACATTGTTCGACAAAATGTTTTAGACTATAATAAGGTTAAGACATTAGTGTTACCTTTCGAGATTTTATATCTCTGTTATAAAAAATGCCCTTCCTTTTGGATGGGCATTTTCTATATTCTCTCATACACATGATAATAATAAGTATACGGGTTTTGGTCATCCTTTATCCCTTTTTCAACAGATACTTCCTTCCATTCCTTTTCATTTACTTCCGGAAAAAATGTATCACCTTCAAAGGAATGATGGATTTTAGTGATATACATTTTCTCCACATAAGGTAAAAACAGTTTATAAATCTGTTCTCCCCCAAAAATAAATAGTTCTTTTTCTTGTTTACATAATTCAAAAACTTCTTCTATGGAATGAACAATCTCACAGCCTTCAAAAGAAAAGTCTTTGTCTCTAGTTAAAATAATATTTCTTCTATGAGGTAAAGCTCTACCGATTGACTCAAAGTTTTTTCTGCCTAATATAATCGAATGCCCTTTTGTTACATTTTTCACATATTCCCAGTCTCGTGGAATTCTCCAAGGAATGTCATTTTTATAGCCGATCACTCTATTCTGATCCATCGCGACGATTAAAGAAACTTTCAAAGCTTACCCTCCTATTTTATTTCGAATGTCACATTTAATGTCTTTATAACTTTGGAAACTTGTAAGTCATCCTTCATATCATCTAGGGAGTGCCATTTAACTTCTGAGAGTGTTTGTTTCTTACCAGCTTCGGGATCAAAACCAAGAGAAGGTATACGATCATTTACTGTACGAACTAAGTAACATCTTTCCTCTCCGTGACTATAGGTGCCGACAAATAAACATCTCTCTATTTCTACATCCAAATTCACTTCTTCTTTTACCTCACGAATGACCGCTTCCTCAAACGTTTCCCCTTCTTCTACTCCACCTCCAGGTAATGTCCAAAACGTTTTATCGGGATAAACCTCTTTAACCATTAAAATGTGGTCATCCTTTATAATAGCTGCACATGATCTTTTTCTATTCATTGTTTTCACCTCTAGATTTTCTTTCTTAATTCTATAAGGTATAAAGATAAATTTGATATTTTTGGCATTTATTTTATTTAACATGAAATTCACTAGAAAATTCAAGAAATATAAAGTAGGATAAACATATCAAACGTTACGAGAATTAGTACAGATAAGGTTACGGAGAGTGAAATAGAATTGAAAACATTAACAGTTGAAAATTTAGTCAAACAATTTTCATTAAAAGTCTTAACTGGAGTTCACAACTTACAGCAACCTATTTCCCAACCAAGATCACACCGCCCAGGCTTGGAGTTTGTTGGTCATTTTGACTTTTTTCCAACTGAACGTGTTCAAATTCTTGGAAGAAAAGAGATTAACTATTTGCATAAGCTAAGCATAGAGGAACGTCAAATGCGAATTGGTAATATTGTTAAATACCATCCACCCTGTTTTATTGTAACAGCTCGACCAGAAGGCTTAACATATTTGACTCAATATTGCATTGAAGAAAACATCCCCTTGTTATGCACAAACGAGCCAGAAACGACTTCAGAATTTATGATGAAGCTTGATTCATACATGGTAAAAGCACTTGCCGAGGAAATTGCCGTACACGGCGTATGCGTGAATGTATATGGAATGGGCATTTTAATCCGTGGTAAATCAGGTGTTGGGAAAAGTGAAACAGCACACACGTTGATCGGTAAAGGTCATCGACTTGTAGCTGATGATATTGTTGTCTTAAAAAAGCTTAGTCCCCGAACCATTCTAGGAACTCATGATGAAAAGACAAAGGAATTTCTCTCATTACGTAGCATCGGGCTCTTAAATGTTGTTCGCTTATACGGTAGAAAGGCATTTCAAGATGAAACTCGAATCGCACTTGATATTGAATTGAAAAAATGGGAAAAAAATTCACTTAATAATGAATTAGAGCATGAACAGACTTTTACTGATTATATGGGTGTTAAAGTTCCACACGTTGAAATCCAGCTTCAGCCAGGTCGGGATGTAGCAGGATTAATTGAGGCTGCTGCAAACAATTGGCTCTTAAAGCAACAAGGGTACAGTGCAGCTGAAGAATTTATGAAACGTTTAGAATCAGAATTTAATTGAATTGTATAAAAAAGGTAGGCACAAACTAGTAAAAGTAGTTTGTGCCTACCTTTTACTTTTATAGATTTAGATTGTGAATCGATGTTTTTAATGTCTCCAAAGGATTCATAATCTTTGTCGAGGTCTTATTCTCAACCTGCTCTGCGGCCTCAACCATGGATAATTGAGCAACAGATAGTACTCTATTGTTTTCACTTAGTTGCTCTAAACCCTCAACTATTTTTTGATGATATTCTTCTTTTAAACCATTCATAATCAAGTTAAATGAGTTTTCAATCACTGCAACTTCTATATCAATTGATTTTTGATGAGCTGTAGCATATTGATAAAGTCTTGACATTGTTCCTTCAACAGTTGCTGGATTTGAGAAAACAATCGTTTGTGGTTCTTTCATCTGACAAAGAGATTCAAAAAATGGTTCATCAATCTTAATAACTGGAACTGTTGTTGTTAATACCGCTTCCTCAAGAAGAGCTATGTAGTTTGTACATGTTATTAAGATCGCATCCACCTGACAGTTCGCAACCCATTCAATTTGCTCCCTCACCTTAGCTTGAGCATCTGCTCTTGATAAGGAATGACCAGCTTGTATACAGTGCATTAATCCGGGGTCAACAAAATGAAGAAACTCTAGATCAGAAGGTGAAAATACTTTTTCAAGATAATTTATATTTGAATAATGCGCGTGTATACAGCCAATTTTTTTCACAACGATTCTCCCTTTGATTCTATGAATTTTTTGTTGCTTTTAACAATAGGGCTTCTCCGAGAAATGATTCAACTTTATTATGTTGAATGGTTATACGAAATTTATTTTTCACCTTTTGCTTACAATTTATAATATATTCATTTAGTGCTTCTTTATTGTCCTGTGACATTTTCATTCGATCACACCAACTGTCAAATTCAAATTTTTTCTCAAATCGGAATAATTCTTGTATTTCAAAACCTTCTTGTTCTAACATATTTATCCACTCTGTTTTCTTCCACGCACGAAAATGACTATAATCTCTTATTTTTTCAATCTTATTATAAAAGTGATCATATTCATTCCCTTCAGGTGCAACATTGTCATCAAGAAGGAACTTACCGTTAGCTTTTAAAACCCGGTGAACTTCACTAACAAACTGTTGGACGTTTGGGAAGTGGTGTGGAGCAATACGGCAAGTAACCAGATCGAATGAATGATCTTGAAAAGGAAGCTTTTCTGCATCACCTTCAACAAAGACAACATTTGAATAACCATTTCCCTTGATAAACGTTTCAGCAGCCGTTAGCATTTCAGGTGTTAAATCCACAGCTGTTACTTTGTGGACAAGAGGCGCAAAAGCGTTTGCTGTATGTCCTCCTCCAGTTGCGACATCAAGGACATGTTCAACCCCTGTCACACGAGCTATTTCCACTAATTTTTGTAAATCTGCTCCCTTGCGATGACCACTACTTTTTACATACTCATCAGCACTTCGCCCAAATTGCTTTTGAACATCTTTTTTAATATCCATTCCGTCTCCCCCATTCATTTGTCAGTAAGTTTATATCTCTACTTTTATTATAATAAAAAAGGTAGATAAGAAAATGTTGATTGTTTTATGAAATGCAATAAGGGTAACTTATAGATTGGGAAAGAATGAAGCTAAAATAGGCTGTATTTTCCTCACAATAGAACATACTAACAACAAAAGGAGTGATAAAAATGACAAACAATCCAAATAAAGGCTCATTGTCTGCAGGATATGCTGCAGACAAATCTCAGGCACAAAACTACAACGAGGAAATTAGCATGGAGATCTTAGCAAAACAAGCTCTTGATCAAACAATCAAAGAAGGCGGTGCCTTCGCACGAGAAAATTCTGATCAATTTAAACAATAAGGAAGCGGTTATTTTAAGGGTGCCTTTCTTGTGGGTTTCTTGGCGAAGGAACTGGCACCTATATCCTCTTAGTTGGCTGGTGGGATCGTTACATGTCTCGATATGCTTTGTATCGAGACAGTTTGTTGGTGGGAGAGTTAATTTGTGTCCCGATTGAGCGGGTATTGAGACAGAAATCAGTTGCAAGGGCTAAGTTGTGTCCCGATAAAGCGAGTATCGAGACAGAAATCTGGTGTAAGAGCAAAGATGTGTCTCGATTAAGCGTGTATCGAGACATAAATCAGCTGTAAGAGTTAATATGTGTCCCGGTAAAGCGAGAATCGAGACATAAATCAGCTGCAAGAGCCAAACTTGTGTCCCGATAAAGCGTGTATCGAGACATAAATCAGCAGTAAGAGCAAAGATGTGTCCCGATTAGGCCAGAATCGAGACAGAAATCAGCTGTAAGAGTTAATATGTGTCCCGATAAAGCAAGAATCGAGACAGAAATCAGCAGTAAGAGCAAAGATGTGTCCCGATTAGGCCAGAATCGAGACATAAATCAGCTATAAGAGCAAAGATGTGTCCCGATAAAGCGTGTATCGAGACATAAATCAGCAGAAAGAGCAAAGATGTGTCCCGATTAGGCCAGAATCGAGACAGAAATCAGCAGAAAGAGCAAAGATGTGTCCCGATAAAGCGTGTATCGAGACATAAATCAGCTGTAAGAGCAAAGATGTGTCCCAATAAAGCGTGTATCGAGACAGAAATCAGCAGAAAGAGCAAAGATGTGTCTCGATAAAGCGTGTATCGAGACAGAAATCAGCTGTAGGAGTTAATATGTGTCCCGATAAAGCGAGAATCGAGACAGAAATCAGCAGAAAGAGCAAAGATGTGTCCAGATAACGCGGGTATCGAGACAAAAATCAGCTGCAAGGGCTAAGTTGTGTCCCGATAAAGCGAGAATCGAGACAAAAATCAGCAGAAAGAGCAAAGATGTGTCCAGATAACGCGGTAATCGAGACAAAAATCAGCAGAAAGAGCAAAGATGTGTCCAGATAACGCGGGTATCGAGACAAAAATCAGCTGTAAAAGCAATTTTGCGTCCCGATAAAGCGAGAATTGAGACAAAAATCAGCTGCAAACGCAAACTTGTGTCCCCCATTAACTCAAAATCGAGACAAAAGTTCTGCTCTGTACCCCATTTCAGCAAACTAAGCCAATCAACCCCCTAACTCCTGGTCCGTGCCGGTTACAACTAATCCCTCAAAGCTTCCTTCAAAACACCTATCGCATTTATTACTTCTTCCATATTTCGCTTACTATTCATATTGTTCCTAGCATGAAGAAGAACCGGTCTAACCGACTCGACAGAACTCATAGCGTGGAACCATCCATGTGTGAAAATGGTGAGTTGTATCTTCGTTATAAAAATAATAAACATGCTCTATTCCTAATGTTTCTCTTTGAGCCTTTCTGATTTTGGATAAAACAGTGATATAATCGATTCTTTCTTCCTCGGTTAATTCATCTAAGCACTTAATATGTCGCTTAGATGCCAAAATGACTAATCCTTTTATCGGGTAGGCAACATCTTGATGTGCATGAAAGAATTCTGTTTCAATCACAATACCGCCCTCAGGCTCAATTAATCCACTTGTTAAGGCACAACTTAAGCATTCAACTTCTACGGTGTTTCCGTTGGATAGAGTTATTTTTCTCATTGTGTTCTCCCTCTAAGTTAAATGATCTTCTATGTACATACCACAAGTAAATATATAACAAGCCTCCCATTAAATAAACATCTTTTTCGAAAATCATTCCTCCCAAAAATACAAACATAAGCCCCCTCTTTTCTTATCCAAACAAAACAATATCATTGAAAGAACAAACTAAATCTGGTACGATTTAATCGCACACGATTTATATATACGAGGAGGAAATCAAGATGAACACAGTATTTGATTTCACAGTTAAAAAACCAAACGGTGACACAAAATCTTTAAGTGATTATGAAGGAAAACCTTTACTTATTGTGAATACTGCAAGTAAATGCGGTTTAACGAATCAATTTAGTGGATTGCAAGAGCTTTATGAGAAATATAACAGTAAGGGCTTGGAGATTTTAGGATTTCCATGTGGTCAATTTAATGATCAGGAGTATGAAAATATTGAAGAAACAACTCAGTTTTGTCAGCTAAATTACGGTGTATCTTTTCCTATGTTTGCAAAGATCGATGTAAACGGTGATGCTGCTGATCCTCTCTTTTCATTTCTAAAAGAACAAAAGAAAGGCGTGCTATCCAAAGAAATCAAATGGAATTTCACAAAATTTCTTGTTGATAAGAACGGAAATGTCGTGAAACGCTATGCACCAACAACAGATCCAGCTAAAATAGAAAAGGATATTGCTAGCCTATTATAAGTGTTGTGAAGGATGAGTTAGTTGAATGATTTTTTAACTTTAGAAAACCAGCTTTGTTTTGCTATTTATGAAACAGGCAGCCAGTTTACAAAATTATATACAAAAGCACTAAAGGAATTTGGGGTCACATACCCTCAATATTTAGTGTTATTGGCTTTATGGGAAAAAGACGGACTTACAGTAAAAGAGCTTGGAGAAAAGTTGAACCTAGGTACCGGTACTTTAACACCAATGGTGAAAAGACTCGAAGCAAATGGCTGGGTTAAAAAAGAGCGCTCTTCAATAGACGAGAGAAAAGTTAGTATCTATCTTCAAGCTAAAGCAAAAGAAGAAAAAGAAGCCATTTCCGAAAAAATGACAAAAGAAATGGTGTTGTGCAATATTGAGCTGTCAGAATATGAACAATTAATGAAGAACTTAAAACTTCTTCAACATAAACTAGAAAAACGTAATAAAGGGCTTTAAGCAGAAAACTCGTCGATTAACGTAGTTGCTCGTATCCCTCATACTTAGAATTGGCAGCTTTGGCCATTCATCGTCATAGCTGCCAATGTATTTAAATAAAACCTTGATAATTTTTTATAAACTCAGTAAAGCTTCTCACTTCGTTTGTTTCTACTTTTGTTACCAAATAGGTTACTGAAACTGGTGGTGAAATTTGATCAGATACGATTTCTGATAGAATGTTCTTTTTTAGATCATCCTTCACCATTGAAAATGGTAAATACGAAACGCCTAAGTTATTTTCTATGAATTTTTTTGTTACTTCAACTTGATTCACAGTCATTGTACGAATTCTTGGATAATGCTTTTTCACTTCGTTCAACAAGGAATCCCAATAATCAGGATGATTATGTGTGATGAGTCGATAATGTGATAAAGCATGCTGCTCATTTCTCAAGCTTCCTGCCCATTCATTTGGACCAACCAAAATAACCGGCTCCTCGTGGATGGCTTCACTTTTTACATTTGTTTGGACAGGAGTCATTCTTGATAATCCCAAGTCCGCTTTGCTACCACTTATTGCTTCTCCCACCTCATAAGAGTTTACAACGTCTACTATTACTTCAATATCAGGATAACTATTAATAAACTCTCTTAATAACCTAGGTAAAAAAGATGAGGCAATTTGCGGCGCTGTTGCAATGGTTAATTTGCGATGATAGCCCTGCTTCCATGACTCAAAATGGTCTATTCCTTGTTCATAAGTTGCTAAAAAATCTTTCGCATAAGAAAGAAATTTTTGACCTGCAGAAGTTAAAAAAACAGCTTTCCCTCTTCTTTCAAATAGGTGTACGTTTAAATGCTCTTCAAGACGTTTTATATGCTTTGTAATGGCTGGTTGAGTGAGAAATAGTTCTTCTGATGCTTGTCTAAAATTCTCAAACTTCGCACACACAATGAACGTTTTTAACCATCTTATCTCCATCATAATCCCCTTATAACGAACCGTTATTAAAATTTTCCATTTTTGTTAATTTTAATTATAACTTTTATCCCCTATAATTCAATTACGTATTACAGATTTCTAGACTTATAGGTTGTTATAAAAAGGAGGATTTATCATGAAGCAAGTTGTAAAGGATATGTGGGACGCACATTTATATGATGGAAAACATTCGTTTGTATCAGAGTTTGGTCATGACTTAATTAACATGTTATCTCCTAAAAAAGGAGAAAGAATTCTGGATATTGGCTGCGGAACAGGTGATTTGGCAGATAAGCTATTTCAATATGAGGTAGATGTGACGGGTATTGATAAGTCCGAGAATATGATCAATCAAGCATGTATGAAATACCCACATATACGTTTTATGGCCAAAGATGTTTTAGAAATGGAATATAACAATTCATTTGATGCCATTTTTTCTAACGCAACTCTACATTGGATAAAAGAGCAGCAACAAGCACTTTCTCGGATATATACTAGTTTAAAGCCTGGAGGTAGATTTGTTGCAGAGTTTGGAGGAAAAGGCAATGTTCAAAAAATTACGGATGAAATCATCAATGCATTTCAACTTGCTGATATTGACTTTAACATGAAGCAATTCCCCTGGTATTTTCCGAGTGTAGGAGAATACACCTCATTAATGGAAAGAGTTGGATTTCATGTAACATTTGCTTGTCATTTTGATCGCCCAACTCCTTTAGATGAAGAAAGCGGCTTAAGGGATTGGATCACGATGTTTGCGGGGGAAATGTTTAAGAATCAAAACGAATATGAAAAAGAGCGATTAATTAAACATGTAGAAAATAATCTAAGGGAATCTCTCTATCAAGATGGTTGTTGGATCGCAGATTATAAAAGAATTCGAGTTATTGGGATCAAGGAATAAGAAAAAGAAGAGACTTTGTTCTCTTCTTTTCTGATAAGTTATAAATTCGAAAATCCATATTCCTCTAGAATCATCAAAGCCTTTTCTGATTTCATATAACTAAAGAAAGTCTTTGCTTCTTCTAAATTTTTACTCTCATTTATCACACCAATTGGATAAATGATTGGTGTATGTGTCCCTTCTTCTGCTGTTGCAATAACGTTGACTTTGGAAGAAACAAGTGCATCCGTATTGTAGACGATCCCAGCATCAACATTTCCTGTTTCTACATAGGTTAGTACTTGTCTTACATCTTTGGAATACACAATTTTATTCTCAATGTTTCCCCATTCCCCTATTGCTTCAAGCATTTCTTTAGCATATTTTCCTGCAGGGACTGTTTCTGGAATACCGATTGAAATCTTATTTGCTTTTTCTTTTAAATCACTAAACGATCCGATCTTTTTCTGACTTTCTATAGGTGTTACTAAAACAAGTTTATTACTAACCAAATCAACCGCATTTTCTTCATCAATGAGCCCTTTTTTCACCAGTTCATCAAACTTATCCTCTGCTGCTGAAAAAAATAAGTCCGCTGGTGCACCTTGCAAGATTTGTTGTTGTAATGTTCCGGAGCTTCCAAAATTAAACGTAACTTTGATGTTTGGATGCTCTTTCTCGAACTGACTTTTGATTTCATTCAGTGCATCTGTTAAGCTAGCGGCAGCAGAAACGGTTATCTCCACAACTTCCTGTGAATCTCCTTTTGTATCTTGTGCTGATGAGCTACACCCAGCTAAACAGGATAGAAAAACAAATAGTATAAATAGCTTTTTCAAGATGACTCTCTCTCCTTGATATTTTTCATCATACAATCCATTTTAACTAATTGTCTTGGATATGTAATGAAAAACATCACACCTTATCAGATGTTTCTTAAAAGATTCACAATTTTAATAATAAGAAGATGTATTTTTAGACATTTTCAGAAAAATATTTGTTATTAGTTTGGAGAAAAGAAAAATCAAGCAATAGCCTATGAAAAGATAAAAATAATTCGCCCATTTATGAAGGAGAAAAAAATTGTGCATGACTAGTATCGGCTTACAAATAAATGACAAAAAGAGTGCTAAGACAATAGTGTACAAATAGAAGTTTTTATTATGATTTAATGTCCATTGGTAAACTAGAATAAACAGCACTGGTACTAGTGCAGTGTCTAAGGATAGATTACCTGGCACATAAGGAGTGAGTTCATAAGGATATCCCCATAATCCCTGTTTATTTCCCCACGTATCTACTATTCCAAACCATACATTTATATTAAAACCATAAAACCCTAAGAGAAACATTTTTTTTCGATCAATAACAAAATATAATACTAATAATGGAGTCAAAAACATCAACAAAAATATCACCCAAAATTGCCAAGATTGAAAATTTGAATATTGGTGCCAATATTCAACCCTTAAATCTGTAACATCCTTCATCAAAGAGTTTATTTTTTCATAAGCTTCCATTTGTTGTTGATCCATATTAATTTTCAATCATAACACTCCACTCATCGTCATTGTTTCTATTTTTTGTTAAAAACAAGAAATAAATGCAAGAGTGGAAAAAAACTTTTTCATAGCAATCCTACCCTGTAGCTGAAACTTACTCTATAAAGAAAACAGGTGCAGAATCAACATTTTTCAGCCATATTTCTTCTTTACTATCTAACCCCTTTTTCATCCAAACATCACCATGTGATTCCTCTGTTGATGCTTTACGAACCCAAGTGATATAAGAAGAAACCGCTTGAGGATCTATATCAAGCTCATTACTTCTCGGATTAGTTAATTGATATTGCTCGTTTGTTTTTAACGAAATCAGATAAAGAGCTGTTTTCATTGTAGGAACTGGTCCTTCCTCCCACTCTTTATTTTCTTTAGCACGAGCAACGATCATTTTTTCAGAAGAGTACCATTCTAAGTCAAGATCGACAAAACCTTTAGGTGTGTATTCTCTTTGGTTTGTAGAGGTAGGCATCTCTTTTATTTTGAGATTCTTGTTTTCTACGAAGAATCTCCCTTCTCCAGAAATATAAGCTAACTGTTCAGAAGCTGGAGCCCACTTCACCCAATCCGGATATCCTAGCATTTTCCCAACCTGTTGAAATTGTTCTCCTTGCTCGGAAAGTACACATAAAGTGTTACTGTCCATCGACCAGGACGCAGTTGGTACGCCTATAAAGCTTACCCATTTCCCATCATAACTCCACTTAAAATAATCAGCATAAATGAAAAATAAATCAGGAACTTTTGTTTTAATCGTATAAAATGCTTTGATTTTATTTGAGTTTAGCTTTGCATCAATAGGAATTCTAAATAGCTGTACTGGACCCCATCCTGTAGGAAGTAAGTTGGCTTGCGAAGAAACAATAAATTCTGTTCCATTTGGAAACCATTCAAAGCCGTTTACACCTAATGCGACATTTTCAAAACCGTGCGGGCGACTATTCTTCATTTTCGTTACATTTAACACGCCGCCAGAAGTATAGGCTAATTGATTGTTAATTGGTGACCATTTAAAATCTGATGTTTCGACGACGACGTAAGGCTTGTAATTCTCTTTCTTTTTCATATCATAGATAAATAAATTTGATGCCTCGCCAAGCTTTTCACTTTTCAGATAAGCTAAAAATTGACCATCATGTGACCATTGAGGTGAATTTACATAGCCCTCATTTGTAAGCTGTATTTCTTGGTCACCGTTTTTGATCCACAGTTGATGGTCTCTAATAAATGCTGCTTTTAGTGGTATTTCAGCACTGGCAATCGTTGAAAAAAGAATACAGTTGAAAATAAGTAAAAACAAAATTCGAAATCCCATGACGACTCCCTCCTTTTTAGTAGGTTGTCCTAATCAAGTTTGAGAATTCGTATAAGAAAAAACAGCAAGGGGGTTATCCTTACTGTCTGTTTGATCATTCTCTCAAATAAAGAATATAGGTGTTATAAACACAACGAGTAGCAAAATAAACGGATATAACACAAGTCGTGTGATGGAATATCCTTTAATATTAAGTAGATCTATTGGACTTTTTGCAGGTGCATAAATCCAGTTTGCTATACGATCTACCTTACTTTTTTTAAAGGGGATGTCAGGTACTTTCACATGAAATTCTTCCAAACGTTTTTGAAGCTCCTTTGGAATCTCGTTTCTACTCATTCTTTTACCTCCAATATAACCTTTAATTTTTTCAAAGATGTATGCAGTCTTGATTTTACAGTACCTATTGGAATCTCAAGAATTTTAGAGATCTCCTTTTGTGTTTGATCGTGGTAATAGGTTAAGAGAATAACGGCACGTTGATCATCGGGGAGCTGTTGAATGGCTGATTGAATCGTTAGTTTATCTTCTAGTGGTAATTCATGCTGGTCGTTTTGATGATATAAAAATGGCAAAAGCTTTTTAAAGCGACTTCGACGTTTCAGACGATTAATCATAATTTGATACGCCATACGAAATAAAAAGGTTTTTACACTAGATTTACTCTCGTCAAACGTTTCATGATATTTATGAAACCTTATAAACGTATCCTGCACAATATCAATGCTAAGTTGTTCATCTTGACAATATCGATAAACGAATTGATAGATTGAAGGTTTATAGATAACAAATAATTCCTCGATCGATTGTTCATCATGCTTTCCGTCATCAGCATATGAGAAATCTTTATTTAAACTCATGAGACCACCGTTCTTTTATCCCTTTAAAAACAAAAGCAATTCTTGTGATAAACCAAATAAATGTAATTAAGGAAAAAACGAATGTTTGGTGTACAAAAAATTGAATCCACGGACTATCAATGTTGTCGCCACGTAGTAAAAAAACAAAAAGCCCTGTAATACATAAAAATGTGTAAGCAGCTGCTAAAATTATTGTATAATCCCATCTCGTCCAGTGAAAATAGATATCTGACTTACTAAAATCTATATCACCTTTATGGTTTTTTACCACTTTTTTATTCATTGTTGCGATTAACAAAGCAAATGTCGTACCAAGTAAACCAGCAACAATCGTACTAATAAGCCAACCTAATGCCATGTGCTACACTCCCTTTCATTCTTTTACTACCTTATACAATTGAATAGATGAAAAGGTTCATTTAATATTCTCATTTAGATATTTTCTTATTTTCGAGGCTATTTCAGTGGGGTTAGGTACTTGAAAAATCACATATTTATATTTTACATGACCCTCTAACTCAATAATAACCAGCGGTTCTAAACGTTCATAAGATAAAAAATACCATTCATTAGCAAACTTAAAACTGCCTTCATAAATATGTAATGGAGACAAAGAAGTGCCAGGCATTCTGAGCATCCACCGAGGCGCATCAAAATAATCAACTAAGACACTTTCGATTGTCTTGTAAGGAATGTGTACTTTTCGTTTTAAAGCAAAATACCCTGTTAAACCGGTTAAATGTAAAATTAGTTCATCTTCACCAAATTGAAGTTCTCTTCCCATTTTAACACCTCCATAAAAGAACATTTTCCTTCAAACCATTAACGCTATAAGATCATCACTTTTTATTACCATCATCTTGTTTCTCATCTTCGGTTAGAATTTCTTGTTCTTCATGAAATGACACTTCTGTTTGTCCTGTGATTTCGTCAAAGGGTGTATAAAAAGGACTTGCACTTTTTTTCTTAATGAAAACCTTATAAAAACTGATTATAACTAACAAAACAATAACAATTGGAAAACCTATTGTGATCATATTCATGGGATCCATCTGCTTCCCCCCAAATAGTTTTCGTCCTTTTCCTATGATAATAATACGGTAGTAAAAAATGTAAGTTTCACTTTTTTTCCTGCCCAGTACCTTCCTACAAGGTGAATGCTGAGTTCTTTGCATCTCTGGTCATGGTGTACATTTCTGATTTTATCAGGAAGAATTCATACAGCCGTCCAATCAAAGCCTTAGTCAAATCATACTATATATTAACCTCATGAAAAGGAGGTGTAAGATATGAGTGGCGGATATGGTTACGGTTCTGGTGCAGGTTTTGCACTAATCGTTGTCCTATTTATCCTTTTAATCATCATTGGTGCTTCTTACGTAGGTGGAGGCTACGGTGGTTACTAATAAATAGGATATTAAGTAAGGCAGACTATTTAAGTAGTCTGTCTTTTTTAGTTTGACTGAACAATTTATTACTTGATCCTTCATTAATAAATAAAAGTTGACTTTATCATGATTCAACCGAATAATTACCTTTTTTATATAAAAAAATAACGCAGAAAGGAGAATGTTCATGAATGAAAAAAAAGAACCACAATTTTGCAGCGGTGAACTCCAACCTGATCAGTTAAAAGGCTATTATGGAATGGATCCAGAAATGAGTCTTCTATCTGTAAACTTTGCAACAACTGAAAATCCATATCTTAACGAGCATTACCAATTAGATTCTAAAGAAAATGAAAAAGAATAAATGACAAAAAGTCAGGCATTTGCTGTTACTAGTTCATGCCTGACTGTAAGGGACTTATTCATTTAGCAATTTTAATGTCTCTAACCCTACCTTATCATAGTGAACTTCTCCAAATTCACCAGACTTTGCATCCATGTTAATGATTATTCGATCTGCACCATCTTTGTGAATTGCACGAAAAATAACTGTCCATATTCCATCGTTTAAAATGCTTTCTTCTGATTCAATAATCATCCCTTCACCTTCATGTTCCTCAAACCATTTTTTCACTTCATCCTTTTCCTTTGCCCTGTCTCTTGCTTGCTCAACAGTTAATATTTCAGGATCTTTATCAGTGTCCAACTCTATAGGGAATAATGATATGAAAGAATCGTTATCATGCTTTTGGAAAGAAAAAGATACCTCATACATGCCACCTAGTGCTTGAACAGTACTTTGATCTGTTAAGTTTATTTCACGTTTAAAGGTAACTTGCTTCTCAAATGTTTCATTAGGCTCCATTTTCTTTAAATCTTTCGGATCAAGAACACTTTCACAATTCATTTCTTCTCCATTACTGTTAAGATATATATGTGCATCATCTTTTTTTATAGAAATACTAAAAGGAATACCACATCGATCGTTATAAACAATTGCCTCTTTACTCGTATTGGTGATTGATGCATTTATGTTTATCTCTTTTTCCATCTCTATAGTAGCTTGTAAGGCAATGCCATTCTGTTCAACATCATGTGTGAGCACCTGTGTGTCACTAGATGATGATGGCTCTTTTATATCACAACCACTTATGATTAGAATAAAAAGGATAACCGCTAACTTTTTCATTTCATCCCCCTTTAATAAATTGTCTTTCCCCTATCATAAAACAAATGGTAGTAAATGGTAAGGGTTTAAGCGGGAAAATTGACAAAAAAATTTATTTATGCTATAATTTACCAAATAACTATTTGTGTGTATAATAAGGTTCTCCTGGCCAGGGGAATCTTATTTTTGTTATATCGGAGGAAAAGTGATGAAGAAAAATGAATCCAGTGTAACTTCCTTGATTACAGCCTTTAGTCGAGCCTACCATAGTATGTATGATACACCCCATATTTTTAATGACTATATTGCCAAAAACTTACTTACCCAAGAAGAATTTATAGATATTCGCGAAAACCTGATAAATAGTATTGAGCTTTTCAATCAAGACATTGCTGAAAAGTTAAAAAATAAACCGGATGAAATTTTAAAATGGATCACGCAAATCCAACTTTCTCCTACGCCTCTATCACGTGCGGCTTATTGTGAACAAGTATTAAAAAATGAAATCGCTCTAGGTGTTCAACAATATGTTATTTTAGGAGCTGGATTTGATTCCTTCTGTCTGCGAAACCAGGAATTACATTTAGAAGTATTTGAGGTTGATCATCCTGCAACACAGGAAAATAAAAAGAGTCGGTTAGCAAATGATGAAATTCCAGATACTCTTCATTTTGTTCCGGGTGATTTTACAAAGGACTTTACGATACAAAGTCTTGTGAAAGAAGGGTTTCATCCTGAACATAAAACATTTTTTAGTCTGTTAGGTGTTTCTTATTATTTAACAAAACAAGAAAATGCTAATTTGATTTCTACATTATTTAGTAAAGTCCCTCAAGGAAGTTCCATCGTTTTTGATTATGGAGATGAACATCTTTTCGAAGAAAAAGGAAAGTTTAATAGAGTTCAAAATATGGTGAAAATGGCATCTGCTAGTGGTGAACAGATGAAATCATCTTTTACTTATGAAGAAATGGAGAAAATGTTAGAACAGTCTGGTTTACTCATTTATGAGCATTTATCACCTGAAACGATACAACAGCAATTTTTTAGTAATCGTTCAGATTATTTGTCTGCGTTTGAGACAATTCATTATATTCATGCTGTAAAAAAATAGAGTTCTTAGTAGAAACCTCCCATACTTTACATGGGAGGTTTCCTCTTTCTATCTCTTAAAAATCGCCTTTGTCCACATTTTTACAAAAAAATAAAGACTTAAAAACTTATCTTCTTTATTTTAAAGTTATAAATAAGGGAAAAAGATAAAAACCATAGTTCAGAGAGGGAATTTTAATAATGAAAATTGAATCACCTAAAATACAAAATCAAGATAGCTTACCATTGAAAAATTTTACTGATATTTTCTATGAAGAAGACTTAGAACTAGAAATGTGTCAAATTAATGATGCTTTATTTGATAATGAAGTACTTCCTAGAGCTCGATTTTATAAGATGCTCTTTAAAAATTGCAAGTTTAACTCTACAGACTTTTCTAAAATTGATATCACAGATGTTATTTTTGAAAACTGTGATTTTTCCAATGCAAAAATGAATTCTTCTTCTATACACAGAGTTGAATTTAAAAATTGTAAGCTACTTGGTGTAGATCTAACTGAATCTAGCTTTGGAAATGTTCACTTTCAAAATAATTTACTTAACTTATCAGGTTTTGGGAATTCAAAACTAGAAAAAGTCATCTTTCAAGATACATCATTAGAAAGCGCCGATTTTTATGAATGCAAATTTAAAAAGGTCGATTTTACAACGTGTAACATAAACAGTGCAAGCTTTGAAAGCACATCTCTCAAAGGAATAGATATTAGTACGTCTTCCTTTGATTCACTCACTGTGTCATTATCTGATCTTCAGGGCTGTAAAGTTTCTTCCTATCAGGCCGTTCAATTTGCGGCAATCTTAGGATTAGTTATTGCGGATTAAGACACTACCTACAACCAAAGCCACATTCGCGATGAATGTGGCTTTGGAAATCGTTATGATATTTTCTCTAAAAATTTCTTTTCAAACTCGATTGAATTCACTGCTTGTGAAAAGAGATAGCCTTGTCCAATTTTACAACCATTTTCAAGTAGAATTCTTACTTGATTTTCCTTCTCTATTCCCTCAGCTACAACATTTAAATTCATGTTGTTTCCCAAATCAATAATGGTTTTGATCATCATCTGTTGGTTATGATCGTCTGGATTTTTAATAAAAGACTTATCAATTTTTATCGTATCGATCGGTAGCTGCTGAAGCACATGTAAGGAGGAGTATCCAGTTCCAAAATCATCTATAGAAATTTTAATTCCTAACTTTCTTAGACGATTTAAAATATGAATACTAACATTTATCTCTTGCATAATGCTTTCTGTAATTTCTAATTCTAAAAATTGTGGCTCTAGCCTTGACTCTTGTAGAGCTTGACTGACAATTTCAACAAAATCTTTATTTTTAAGTTGCCTTACAGAAACATTGATTGAAACACATAAAGATGGATAGCCTTTTTCCTGCCATGCTTTACTCTGCTTACATGCTGTCTTTAGCACCCATTCTCCAATAGAGATAATTTGTCCTGTTTCTTCCGCAATGGGAATAAATTCAACAGGCGAAATTATACCTAATTCAGGGTGATTCCAACGCAGCAACGCTTCCATGCCATTGATCTTATTAGTCTCTAAATCTACCTTTGGCTGATAAGAAAGAGAAAAGTGATTTTTTTCGATAGCACATCGCAGTTCATTTTCTATTTTCATTTTTCTAGTATTTATTTTTTCTAGTTCCGTGTTATAAAATTTAAAGTTGTTTTTCCCATTTTCCTTCGCTAGATACATGGCAGCATCAGCATTTTTAAGAAGGTCCTCACCATTATCTCCATGATCAGGATATCTACTAATCCCTATACTTGGTGTGACGATAATTTCATGTTCATCTATTCGAAATGGCTGCGTAAATTCATTTAATATCCTATGGGCTATCATTGAACATTGTTCTTCTAAACCTTCAGAAACGATGATGACAAACTCGTCTCCGCCTAGTCTATAAATTTGAGCAGAATCATCTAAAGCGTCGCTAAGTCGTTCTGCTGTTTTTATCAAAACGTGATCTCCGCGATAATGTCCTAGTGTATCATTTATTACTTTAAATCGATCAAGGTCTAATAATAAGACAGCCATGCTTTTATTAGTAGCATGATTCAATCTTTCACTTAAATCCTCTTGAAAGCTAGCTCGATTATTTAAACCAGTCAATGGATCATGATAAGCCAAAAATTTATACTCTTCCACAAGCTTTTTATTTTTAGTTAAAACTCTAAGTTGGCGAGCTATAATCAAGTTCATAACAATGACCAAACCTAAACTAAGAAGATTTAGTTTCCATTCATAACTATGTGTAACTAAAACAATCAGAACGATTACACTAAAGTATGGAAAAATTCTTTCTCTAGTATCGAATGGATTCATAATGTGCAATCTTGTTTCGGCCCTATTATTCTTAGCGTAATAGCCTCCAATTCCTATCAATAAGATTGACACCATCCATAGAAAATCCGACAAACCTCCAGGCTGATACGTTTCCATCGTCGCTTGATATGCGTAATAAGAATCAGCTATTACTTGCAAAAAGAACCCAATAATAAGATATAAAAACATATTCTCTTCTTGTTTAACTTGTTGAATTAAATAGTAAAGAATCGTTATAACAAATAATATACTTAAACTTATAATAGGATAGGCAATATTTGTGATAATCATGATAAAAGATTCCGATTTTAAGATATTCGGTCTTATTAAATAATGTGCACTAACGGCTGTAGCTGATATCATAAAAACAACGATATTAAATATGTAGGAGCTAGTTGATGCAATAAGACTAAATTCTCTTACTTTATAAATCAAGGCCGATAAATAGAACATATAAGCTAAAAGCCAAATGAAATAAGAGTTATCAGGAAACAGGGTTGTACTTTCAAACAATTGGTGCTTAAACCATAAAGTATTTGATAGTATTGTCAGAATGACACCGATTCCTAATAAAAGCCAAAAGTATTTACTTTTCTTACTCATACTTTTATAAGCTTTTATGAGCCAAATCAAGCTAAGAATTCCAACAATGATTTGAACGAAAGTAAGTCCTAAAGATTCTAGTAAAGGATCATGTATAAAGATCTTCCAAGTGAAATAAATGAAAGCGGATACAAAAAGTGTGGTTGTAGGTAGTCGACCAATCTTTAGCATAGCAATCCCCCACTTAATTAAAAATAAAAGCTTTATAAAAATAAAAGGCTACTTCCAAATGGAAATAACCTTAAATCGTTATTCCTTTGGAAACTCAGCCACCATAGGTTTCCCCGTAGGTCTGTAGCTTTGCGTCATCATTTTTCAATGATTTTGCCTTTTCAGTGAATTTTTTTTAATTATTTCATTTATTTTATCATGTTTACCTTGTAAAAAATAGTCCTTTTTAACTATGAGAATCGTTTTGTGGAACGTTATGTCGAACATGCATGGAAATGGTTCCAATTTCATAAAGACAGGGCTTTCAAAAATGACTATACTTCTTTTACAACTATTATTTCGAGGTGAACACAGAGTGAAGGTATTTAGAAGCGCAATTGGTTTCATGTTTCTCCTATTTGTAGCGTTTTACCCTATTAATGCAAGTGCAGCAACGTTAAATGAAGCCCAACTTGCTGTGAAGAAAGCAGAAAGCTATGGAGGATCATTAAAATGGCAAATGTCTGTGGAAAGAAACAATGGAATTAGAGACATAGATATGAAGCTTTATAATGATACGAAAACTTATTATCAAAAAGCAGTCACTATTGTTTCTTCCTTAAAGAAAAGCACAGCTAAAACTCAATTAGAAGCTAGATTATCTAGTAATGTGAAACAACAAATTGATAAATCAGCCACTTATATTGATGCTTTAAAAGTTGGACAATCTGTAGAGGCAAAAAGATTAGAGCTTAAAAAACGCAATGATTCTCTTGTCATGAATCATGAGACAGTTATTCTTTATAACAATCTCTCTGCAGAAATCAAAAAGCTAGACCGAGTTGTTTCACGAGTGTATGGAAAGCCAAATCGTGATGCCTTTCGTGAAAAGTTTGTAAATCCAGCAAGATTAGAGCAAAACAGAATTATTTATCCTGTATCTGCCTTTATTGAACTGGAACGGGCAAAACAAGAATTGGCTAAAAATGAAGTGAATGTTGATTATGTTCTAGATCGATTTATTTTGATTGATCGCTTTCTAGAAAAAATCGAACAGGAATCTATTTACTTAAACATTGCGAGTAATCTTCACATCCTAGAAATGGAATTGGCTGACATGAATACCTTTGATGGACCAAGAGTCATTTCTGTTGAGGTGGTTGAAGACGCAGCTAATACGATTCGTGTTCTATTCAAAGGCGGAGAGGCAGATCCTGTAGAAGAGGAATACTATGAAATCGAGATACCATACGAGGTTGGGAAAAACAGTGTTATTGGCTTTGAGCATGGTGGCTATGAGTATTTGGTGAATATCTATTGGAATGAAGGTCAATTTGGCGGTTTATTTGCACATGTTATTGAGCTTGATTCTAGAATAATAGAATAGGTTCTAAGCAAAAAAGAGAAATCCTCATTCGGATATCTCTTTTTTTAGTTTACTAGATAGTAACCAGTCTTTAAATAAACTCTGAACGACCGCTCTTTTTTCAATCGTCATCAAGTGACCCGCCTGATCAAGGACTGAAAAGGAAAGATTAGAAAACATATCCAGAAAAGGAAGATAATCACGATAACCGCAAATAGAATCCTGTTTCCCTAAAATAAAAAGTGTAGGAGTATGTAAATTGTTCATGTCGCTAAACGGGTCATTCTTCAAGTAATACCCCTCTTCCCTCCAATTAGACAAAAGAAACTCGCGATCTGCTAATAAACGACCTGGCTGAATTGTACGGAGAAAGGATTCAATATTTTCCTTTGTTTGATAAACAAGTAAAGTGTTAATAGCACCTCTAACCTCGGGATCTATTGTTTTCAATACATCCTCATCTACTTCTCTTACCACTTTTATTGGTAAGGTTCTTTCTTTTTTATGGATGGCAGGTGCAAGTAAACACAAGCTCTTTACGGAATCTCTTTTTCTACTAAAAATTCCTTGAGCTAAATACCCTCCATAAGAATGACCTACTAACGAAAATGTGTGAACTTTTAACTCAGTCTCTATAAAAGAAAGAATTATATCTAAGAAATCTTGAGTAGACTTTAGACTTTTCCCAATCTTACTTTTCCCGTGAGCTGGAATGTCTATATAAATTCGCTGAAAGCCTTTCATATTGTGAAAAATAGGCTCGATCCAGGCTGTCATGGAGCGATGATCTGTTCCCATAGCATGTAAAATAAGAATAGGATGTCCCTCTCCATACGTTTCATAAAATAATTGACTATCTTTAAAATGAACGATCATCTATCATTCACCCTTTCATTATTGGTTATCTAAGAGCTGGATACTTTATCTAGAAACACAGAAGAATCATATGGATTAACTATAAAATGCGAATGTCCTCTCCCTCTATTAACTTAATATGAATACCCGTTGAGGTTCCCCCACCAATAGGATTCGGCACATCTGTTAGGTCAAGTAACGCTTTTACTTCAATCGTTTCTTCACTATTTCCTTCTATTGTAAATATGTGAGGGCCATTCAAATTCATGAGCGACTCCATTCGTACTTCATCTTCAGGGAAAAAAGAATCTAAAAATTCTATTTCAAATGAAACAGATTCACTGCTGCGATTATGCAAAACGATTGAGCATTCCCCATTTAATAGATCTTCGCTCACATGATCAAATTGACAGGTACCACTTCCATCATACGAAATGGCTGCTATCCCCTTAGCTAAGGTTTCTTGATACATGGTAATCAAAAGTGTTGGTAGAATTGAATAGACCAATATAACGATGATCATCGTTCTTACACGATATTTCTTTAAACCAATACCAAGTAAAATCATTGCCAGAATAAACAAGAAAGATCCAATGATTCCGAGTACAACGTACCCATCTTGGTCTCGAATTGGTAACATCATGAATGAAGCCCGTGCGTCAATTGTTTTATTAGTAGGATATGGAAAATAGAAGCTCATACATATACATAAAATCACAGCTGAACCAATGAGTGCTAGTTTGCTTTTTACCATGCTATCCCTCTTTAAATAAGTTTTCATTTTTATCTTGATAAGTTAAAGCTCAAAGGCAGTCACTACCTTCTGAATGCGCCTGCTCTCTATTGTTAGAGATAGATATGGTTCATTAGAATTCGTCTTACTCAGTTTCATGCAAACCATTCAGTTCGGAATGACGTTTTATCAGGTTGACGAGCTCTTGCTTTTGATTGTGTGATAGTTCATCCATAAGTTTCACGTCATAGTTTTTGACCTTATACTTATTATAATACAGGCTTCTCGTATTACGTAAGTGCTTGTGATAGGATTAGGCAATCATTTGATATGAATAGGGATAGCGTTTTGACTGTTTGAGCATTTGTAACAAAGATCGGTGAATTCACTCTTAGGTTATGAATGAGGAGAAAATAAGCCTTCTTCGATACAGCAAATATTTAGCAGACATAATAATCTATTGCTGTAATGAATGGAAAATAAAAAAACAATCAACTCTATTAGAGTAATGATTGTTTTTTCGGAAAAATCAAATTTTAAATTTACTTATTTCTACTCTTAGGTCATTTGCCATTTCACTTAACAACTGGGCAGAAGAAGTGATTTCTTCATTTGAAGCAGATTGCTCTTCTACAGTAGCTGCAACATTTTGGACACTAGATGAGGCTTGCACTGCAATGTCATCTATTTCTCTGATGCTTTCGGTCGTTGTCTTTGTTCTCTCATCAACCATGACCATAGCTTTAATTGCTGAGTCTGACTTATTTCCTATGTTGTGAACATATTGAACAATGTCTTTAAACGCTTCACCACTCTTATAAACCATGCCTCTTCCATCTTCGACAATGATCGTCCCACTATTTATAGAATCAACAGCCTCAGTGGTTTGAAGTTGTATCTCATTTACCAATTTTCTAATTTCTTCACCGGCTTTAGAGGAACCCTCTGCTAGCTTTCTAACCTCTTCGGCCACTACAGCAAATCCTTTACCTGCATCCCCAGCTCGTGCGGCTTCGATTGAAGCATTTAAAGCTAGTAAGTTTGTTTGATCCGCAATGTTAGTTATTAAGGAAACAATTTGACTGATTTCCTTAGATTTTTCTCCCAAAGTATTCATTTTTTGCGAAGAGGACAGAACTGAATGTTGTATTGTATCCATTTTATTAATCGTTTCATCTATTAACTTTAATCCAGAATCTGCCTTATCGTTTGTTACATTAGCTAAATCGGAAATCGTTTGAATAGAAGCTGCAACATTGTTTAATTCGTCACTAACTAATTTAGAAGATTTAAAGAGTTCGGATGTTTTCGCTGTTTGTAGTTCTGAACCAGATACAATAGCTTGAATGGCATTTGATATTTGCTCAACTGAAGCACTGCTTTGTTCGGTACTAACTTTAAAATCTTCTGAATACGAAGCAACTTTAGCAGATGTATCATTAGTTTTTGTCACTACTTTATGTAAATTACTGATCATTAAATTAAATGATGATGCTAATTGACCGATTTCATCTTTTGAGTTTTCTTCTATAATAATTGTCAAATCCCCATTTGCAGCTAATTTTGTTGCCTCTAGTACTTTTTTAATTCGATTAATAATTAAAAATCTCGTAGCTAATGATATGATGACAGTTGCAACTAAAAGAGTAATAGAGGTGTTGACGAAAACTCCAAAACTACCGTCCACATATTCTTTTAATAAAAGGTTTATATATTGAGAAATTGGCGAACTAATTACTAAACTTACGATTACCACTACGATCATTTTAAGTCTTATACTTACTTTAACATCCATTTTATCGGTGATTTTACTTTTTGTATTTTTCTTGAAGTCCATCTTTCTTATCTCCATTCTTAGGTGGTTAAAAAGTTAAAACAACAAATCTATTTTCATTTTATTTATGGGAACACATGTCAATACCTCCTCTTAGTACTTTTAACCCCTGTCCTATACCCTATTCACGCTAATTAAAAACCTCTAAATCATTTATTTTTTAAAAAAGTTATTTTTTTGTGGAATTATGAGGATTATTTATGGCAAATTTACGATCCATTGAAACGTTCTGATAGAAGGGCTTTCTTTATTGATTTTTAAATATAATAATAGATCACATTACCCTTTAAAGATGTATTGGTTCACACTTACATTTGAGTTTGACAACCTTACTTTTAATAATGACCAATATATTTGTCACTCAAGGTGAAAAAAAATTCGTTTTTTGATTTAAGAGTCATAATTATGAAATTAACTCAAGTAATAAAAATAAAAAATAAGAGGAACCCATGAATTCCTCTTATTTTTTATTGAAACTTTTCTGAAAATTAGATACCTTTCTTAAAGAGGTGGTTTTTTGCAACAATACACGGGGTTTTTCATTTTATTAGGCCTTATTTTGATCATTGTCATTTCCAGCAGGTCATTAAGATGGTGGATAAAAACGACAATGATCACCTATTATTTCGTACTGTCCTATATCTTTATTTCAACCAAAAATAAAATTGATAAACAATTCGAAAACATCCTCCCTGTTCCTGATGAATACTGGGATAAAAATTCAGAATGGGTTAGTACGATTGCGGGTTTTCTATTCTGGCCATTAGCGTTTATTTTGATCTTCCTTTACTTTAAATGGTTTACTAAGGCTAATACTCGGATTGCTAAGGTCTTAGTATTCACAAGCATGATTCCTGCAGCAGCTATCTTTATCTTTTTTGCATTTTTATTTGATTTTTCTTATGGGTACAGACCTTAACTTTCTCATGATATGATGTATTATTCCAATTTGGAAAGGTGATTACATGACAACTACATATAAAAACATTATCTCTACAAAAGAGGAATTTGAAGAGTTTCGCTCCTTTATTGGCACTCCTAGCCAAAGAGCTGCAAATAAAGTGATTTCCTTTATTGACGAACATTGTGTTGATTTTATCTCAAAATCTCCATTTCTATCTCTCGCTACTTCTAATGCAGAAGGAGAATGTGATGTAACTCCAAGAGGAGATGCTCCAGGGTTTGTGATGGTATTAGATGAACAACATTTATTTATTCCAGAAAGACCAGGAAATAAACGAATGGATTCCGTTCATAACATAATTTCCAATCCTAATATTGGACTCCTTTTTTTGATTCCTGGTTTAGGAGAAACATTAAGAATAAACGGGAAAGCTTATATTTGTCGTGATCCTGAACTTCTTGAAAAAAGTGCGGTAAATGGAAAAAGTCCTTTATTTGGTTTATTAGTAGAAGTGAAAGAATGCTATGTACACTGTGCGAAAGCTTTTATACGATCACAGTTATGGGATGCTGAATCATGGTTAGCAAAAGAAGCCCTTCCCTCAGCTCCACAAATGCTGGTTGCTCACGCCAAATTACCAAATGCTACATCAGATCAAGTGGCAAAGGATTTAAAGGAAAGCTATACACAACGATTGTATTAAACCAATTAAACTAGTTAACTAAGCTTAACACCCCATTAAACATGGGGTGTTTTATTTTCGTTTATTCTACTGCCACTTCCCTACTAATTTCTTAGTTTCTCAGCAAGTTCTTCTAACAGGTTTGGCTGCACGATCCGATAGTGGCGTCCGTCCTTTTGCAGGTAGCCCTTCTCGCAAAATTGTGAAAGAACATGTAAGAGATGTCGATAGGATACGCCTAAAAAGTCACAAACGGTAACGTGCTTTTCTTTATAAATTTCTTCATCTGCTGTTTGTAAAATAAAATCTGCCAGTCTATTTTCGAGCGGGAAGGCAAAGCTTTGCGAGGATTTTGCAGCCATCTTTGTTGCTTTTGAACTAAGAAATTTGCTTAATTCACGAAGAAATGTCGCATCTTCCATCATCAGTGATCGGCAGTGCTGAAAAGGAATGGCAAAGCAGATCGTCTTTGATGAGGTTTGAATTCCTTTTGTATAGTAGACTTCATGTAATAATTCCATTTCCCCGATATAATCATTCTCATGAATAAAATTGAGTAATGAAACTTTTCCGTTTTGATGTGTAACATATATTTTTGCTTTTCCTTCAATCACATAAAATAAAAAATCTGGTCGATTTCCTTCCTGGATGATCCACTCCCCGCGTTTATATTCATGAACTTCTATAAACTCTTCTATAGGAAAAGAAAATAAGTGAGTAATCGGGTATGAATCTAAATAGTGTTGTTTTTCCTCTTTATTATAAATTTTCATCCTACACCTCAAAATGTGAGATTTCTCATATTATTGTACCTATCTCCATGATAACATGTAAACAATGGAGGGAAACAAAATGAATACATACCGCTGGATGAGTAAACGTTTTTTTATTTTTTATATGACTTGGGGCATTTTTCTTCCATACTGGACCGGATGGATGATTATCGAAAAAGGAATTACAGTCTCTCAAGCTAGTTTCATAA